>NZ_JADLZT010000009.1 GCF_015453285.1 Lysobacter niastensis | reverse complement strand
ACAAACCCTTACTGGGGGCCCGCCCGGGATGGTTCGGCTTGCTTTAAAAAACCTTCGACTTATAGCTTTTTTGTGGGGGGGGGGGGGGTTTTTGGGTCATCTTCCAAGGGGGGGCCGGGGTGGGGTTATTCACGCGGCGCGGCTACAATTCGCGGTCTGCAATTGCCCCAATGCCAATTACGAGGTGCCGACGTGGATTTCCGTTTCACCGAAGAGCAGTTGATGATCCAGGATGTGGCCCGCCGCATCGCCCAGGAAAAGATTGCTCCCAGCGCCGAGCATCACGACAAGACCGGCGAGTTCCCGCTAGAGAACATCCGCACCCTCGGCGAGAACGGCCTGATGGGCATCGAGGTGCCGGCCGAGTACGGCGGTGCCGGCATGGACCCGATCAGCTACGTGCTGGCCATGGTCGAGATCGCCGCGGGCGACGCCGCCCATTCGACCATCGTGTCGGTCAACAACTCGCTGTTCTGCAACGGCATCCTCAAGTTCGGCACCGAGGAGCAGAAGCAGCTCTACGTCCGTGCGATCGCCGAAGGCCGAGAGATCGGCGCGTTCGCGCTGACCGAGCCGCAGTCCGGCTCCGACGCCACGGCCATGCGCTGCAAGGCGGTGAAGCAGGCCGACGGCACCTACGTCATCAACGGCAAGAAGAGCTGGATCACCTCCGGCCCGGTCGCCAAGTACATCGTCCTGTTCGCGATGACCGACGCCGACAAGGGCGCGCGTGGCATCACCGCGTTCATGATCGACACCACCAAGGCCGGCTTCCACCGCGGCAAGACCGAGCCGAAGCTCGGCATCCGCGCTTCGGCCACCTGCGAGATCGAGTTCACCGATTACGTCGCCCAGGCCAACGAAGTGCTGGGCCAGGAAGGCGAGGGCTTCAAGATCGCGATGAGCGTGCTGGACGCCGGCCGCATCGGCATCGCCAGCCAGGCCATTGGCATCGCCCGCGCCGCCTACGAGAAGACCATCGAGTACGTGAAGGAGCGCAAGGCCTTCGGCGCTGCGATCGGCACGTTCCAGATGACCCAGGCCAAGATCGCCGACATGAAGTGCAAGCTCGACGCGGCGCTGCTGCTGACGCTGCGCGCGGCGTGGCAGAAGGGCCAGTTCGAGCAGGGCGGCGCCCGCTTCAGCAACGAGGCGGCCATCGCCAAGCTGACCGCCTCCGAGGCAGCGATGTGGATCACCCACCAGGCCGTGCAGATCCACGGTGGCATGGGTTACTCCAAGGAAATGCCGCTGGAGCGCTACTTCCGCGACGCCAAGATCACCGAGATCTACGAAGGCACCAGCGAGATCCAGCGCCTCGTCATCGCCCGCAACGAAACGGGCCTGCGCTGAAGCTGGCTTCCTCGAGCACGCCATGAAACGTTTCGGTTCGTCACGCCCTACCGCCTGCCCTGGGCACCGCGGTGGCGGCTTGCCTCCATCCGACCACCGCAGGGACGGCGCCTGCGATGCGCTCAAAGCATCGCGCCCGGCTTCGTCCGCACTCGATCCGTACTGAACCGTATCTCCCCCGGCCCGCGCGAACGCGCGGGCCTCATTCCATCGGAATTCCGTTCCCATGAGCACCAAACGTAACGCTGCAGCCAAGCCCGCCGCCAAGACGTCGACGGCCAAAGCCGCGTCGGCGAAAGCCGCGCCGGCCCCGAAGGCCAACAACGGCATCGTCTCGCTCGAACCGATCCTCGCCGCCATGCGCAAGCGCCTGCCGAAGGCGCGCCATGCCGAGGCCGAGGCCTTCATCAAGTCCTTCTACAAGCGCATGAGCAGCGACGAGCTGCCGCAGCACAGCGCCGAAGGCTGGGCCTCGCTGGCGACCGACTTCCTCGATTTCGCCCGCGCCCGCAAGCCGGGCACCGCGCTGGTGCGCCTGTTCAACCCGACGGCCAAGAGCGAGGGCTGGGAGTCCACCCACACCGTCGTCCAGGTCGCCAACGACGACATGCCGTTCCTGGTCGATTCGGTGACCATGGCGCTGGCCGAGCAGGGCATCGGCGTGCACGTGCTGGGCCATCCGGTCGTGAAGTTCCAGCGCGACAAGTCCGGCAAGCTGGTCAACGTCGGCGAGGGCGTGCCCGAGTCGCTGATGCACCTGGAGATCGACCGCCAGCCCGCCGAGGCGATGCCGAAGATCCGCAAGGCGGTCGAGGCAGTGCTCGAGGACGTGCGTGCCTCGGTGCGTGACTGGCCGCAGATGCGCGAGAAGATGCTCGCCGTCGCCGAAGACCTCGGCTCGCGCAAGCTGCCGGTCACCGATGAAGGCAAGCGCGAGGCGCAGGAGTTCCTGCGCTGGGCCGCCGACAACCACTTCACCTTCCTCGGTTACCGCGAATACGAAGTCACGGGCAAGGGCGCCGAAGAGGTGCTGAGCGCGGTCAAGAGCAGCGGCCTCGGCCTGATGCGGGGCCAGGACGCCGGCAAGCCGCGCCCGCTGACCTCGCTGGCGGCGCATTACATGCCGCAGTCCGGTTCCGTCGACGCGCTGATCCTGACCAAGACCAATGCCCGCGCGACGGTGCACCGTCCGGGCTACATGGACTACATCGGCGTGCTGAGCTTCGACGCCAAGGGCAAGCCGGTCCGCGAGGAGCGCTTCCTCGGCCTGTACACCTCCAGCGCCTACAACCGTCGCCCGTGGGACATCCCGTTGGTGCGCCAGCGCCACGAGTACGTGATGCAGCAGTCGGGCCTGGCTCCCAACAGCCACAGCGGCAAGGCGCTGCGCCACATCCTGGAGACGCTGCCGCGCGACGAGCTGTTCCAGGCGAACGAAGAGGAACTGCTGCGCACCGCGACCGGCATCCTCGGCCTGCAGGAGCGCGTGCGCAGCAAGCTGTTCCTGCGCCGCGACCGTTACGGCCGTTATTTCTCCGTGCTGGTCTACATCCCACGCGACCGCTTCAACACCGACGTGCGCCTGCGCATCGAGGCCATGCTGAAGAAGGTGCTGCACGGCGAGCACATCGATTCCTCGGTCACGCTCGGCGGCGAGTCGCCGCTGGCGCAGCTGCACCTGATCGTGCGCCCGAAGTCGGGCGAGGCGATCGAGATCGACAACGCCCAGATCGAAGCCGCGCTGGCCGAGATCGTGCGTAATCGCCAGGACGAGCTGCGCGAGCAGCTGGTCGCGCGCCATGGCGAGGAGCGTGGTCTTGCGTTGAGCAGCAGTTACGGCCGCGCCCTGCCGGTCGGCTACATCGAAGAGGTCGGTGCCAGCATCGCCGGCGACGACGTCGAACACCTGGCCGCGCTCAGCGGTCCGGAAGACCTGCGCCTGAGCCTGTACCGCACGCATCGCGGCGAGGGCGGCCTGCGCTTCAAGTTCTACCGCCAGAACGACGACATCCCGCTGTCGGATGCGCTGCCGATGATGGAGAACATGGGCCTGCGCGTGATCACCGAGCACCCGTACCGCCTGGTGGTCAACGACCTGCCGCTGTTCATCCAGGACTTCGAGGTCGAGACCGCCGACCAGAACCTGGACATCGCCAGCCTCGATGCGAACTTCGAGGAAGCCTTCGCCCAGATCTGGCGCGGCAATGCGGAGAATGACGGCTTCAACCGCCTGATCCTGACCGCCAACCTGTCCTGGCGCCAGGTCGCGATGCTGCGCGGCTACTGCAAGTACCTTCTGCAGGTCGGCGTGCCGTTCTCGCAGACCTACGTCGAGGAAACGCTCAACCGCTATCCGCTGCTGGCGCGCCTGCTCGTCGAACTGTTCGAAGCCAAGTTCGATCCGGCCACCGGGCGCGAGAGCAAGGCCGAGATCAAGGCCGGCATGGAAAGCTTCACGCGCCAGTTGCAGGCACTCGCCCGCGGCGACGAGGCCGCGCTGGCCGCGTTGCAGCCGGTCATCGATGCCCGCGCCGGCAAGCGCGAGCAACAGATCGAATCGACGCGCACCTCGCTGAAGGGCCTGTTCGATCGCGTCGCCAGCCTCGACGAAGACCGCATCCTGCGCAGCTTCATCGGCGTGATCGACGCCACGCTGCGCACCAGCTACTACATCCAGTACAAGGATGGCGTCCGTGCCGACGGCGGCCCGGCCGACTACATCAGCTTCAAGTTCGATTCCAGCAAGGTGCCGGATCTGCCGAAGCCGCGTCCGTACCGCGAGATCTTCGTGTACGGCCCGCGCGTGGAAGGCGTGCACCTGCGCTTCGGCCCGGTCGCCCGTGGCGGCCTGCGCTGGTCGGATCGCCGCGAGGACTTCCGCACCGAAGTGCTCGGCCTGGTCAAGGCGCAGATGGTGAAGAACACCGTGATCGTGCCGGTCGGCTCGAAGGGCGGCTTCTTCTGCAAGCACCTGCCGGATCCGGCGGTGAACCGCGATGCCTGGTTCAACGAAGGCGTGGCCTGCTACAAGCGTTTCATCAACGGCCTGCTCGACATCACCGACAACCTGGTCGAGGGCAAGATCGTGCCGCCTTCGAACGTGGTCCGCCATGACGGCGACGATCCGTACCTCGTCGTCGCCGCCGACAAGGGCACCGCGACGTTCTCCGACATCGCCAACGGCATCGCACGCGCGCACGGCTTCTGGCTCGATGACGCGTTCGCGTCGGGTGGCTCGGTCGGTTACGACCACAAGGGCATGGGCATCACCGCCAAGGGCGCCTGGGAGTCGGTCAAGCGCCATTTCCGTGCGATGGGCCGCGACAGCCAGTCGCAGGACTTCACCGTGGTCGGCATCGGCGACATGTCGGGCGACGTGTTCGGCAACGGCATGCTGCTGAGCAAGCACATCCGCCTCGTGGCCGCGTTCGACCACCGCCACATCTTCATTGATCCGAACCCGGATACGGCGAAGACGTTCAAGGAACGCGAGCGCATGTTCAAGCTGCCGCGTTCGAGCTGGGACGACTACGACAAGTCGCTGATCAGCAAGGGCGGCGGCGTGTTCGCGCGCTCGGCCAAGTCGATCCCGCTGTCGGCCGAAGCCAAGGCCGCGCTCGGCATTGACGCCGGCGTAACCGCGCTGAGCCCGGTCGAACTGCTCAGCGCCATCCTCAAGGCGCCGGTCGACCTGCTGTGGAACGGCGGCATCGGCACCTACGTCAAGGCCAGCAGCGAGACCAACGCCGATGTCGGCGACCGCGCCAACAACGCGCTGCGCGTCAACGGCCGCGACCTGCGCTGCAAGGTGGTGGGCGAGGGCGGCAACCTGGGCATGACCCAGCTCGGCCGCATCGAGGCCGCCCATCACGGCGTGCTGCTCAACACCGACTTCATCGACAACTCCGCCGGCGTGGACACCTCCGACCATGAGGTGAACATCAAGATCCTGCTCAACGGCGAAGTGCAGAAGAAGAAGCTGACGCTGCCGGCGCGCAACAAGCTGCTGGCCGACATGACCGACGAGGTCGCGCAGCTGGTGCTCAACGACAACTACCGCCAGAACCAGGCCATCAGCCTGATGGAGCGGATGAGCGTGCACCGCCTGGGCTCCAAGCAGCACTTCATCCGCACGCTGGAGTCGCAGGGCCTGCTCGACCGGCAGATCGAGTTCCTGCCGTCGGATGCCGAGCTTGCCGAGCGCAAGGCACGCGACCAGGGCCTGACCCGTCCGGAGCTGGCGGTGCTGCTGTCGTACTCGAAGATCGTGCTGTTCCAGCAGTTGCTCGACTCCAACGTGCCGGAAGACCCGTACCTGTCGAAGGAACTGGTGCGCTACTTCCCGCAGCCGCTGCAGGCCAAGTACGCCAAGTCGATGGAAGGCCACCGCCTGAAGCGCGAGATCATCGCCACCGCGGTGACCAACTCGATGGTCAACCGCATGGGCGCGACCTTCACGCTGCGCATGACCGAGGACACCGGCCGCACGCCGGCCGAGGTCGCCGAGGCCTACACCATCGCCCGCGAAGCGGTCGATGCGCGCGGCCTGTGGGCGCAGATCGACGCGCTCGACGGCAAGGTGCCCGAGTCCGTGCAGGTCGATGCGCTGCAGGTCATCTGGCACCTGCTGCGTTCGCTGTCGCGCTGGCTGCTGTCGCGTCCGGGCAAGATGCCGGAGATCACCGTCGCGATGGCGCGTTACGGCGACGGCCTGAAGGCCGTGCGCGGTGCCGTGCCGGGCGTTCTGTCGCCGGCCCGCCGCGACGCCTATGCCGCGCGCGTCGCCGAGTGGAAGGGCAAGGGCGTGCCGGCATCGCTGGCCGAGCAGCTCGCCGCACTGCCGCTGCTGGAGTTCGGCTGCGACATCGTCGAGATCGCGCAGGCCCGCAAGCTGTCGCCGGTCGAGGTCGCCCGCGCGTACTTCGAGCTCGGCGCGGCGCTGAACATCCCGTGGCTGTACGAGCAGGTCGAGCAGCTGCCGGTGGACGGCCGCTGGCAGGCACTGGCCCGCGGTTCGCTGCGCGACGAACTGGCCGCGCAGGCGCGGACGCTGGTCTCGCAGATCCTCGGCGACGGCGGCAAGAAGCCGGTCGACGCCAAGGTCGAGGCCTGGCTGAAGCGTGACGACTCCTCGCTGCGCTTCACGCAGTCGATGTTCGCCGACCTGCTGACCCAGAAGTCGCTCGACTATCCGACCTTGTCGGTGGCGGTGCGGCGACTGGCGCAGCTGGCCTCGAGCGGGGCCTGATCGACACGGTGGGCCCGGCGAAAGCCGGGCTCACTGCTTTTGGGGCGGCGGCGCCATGCTGCCGTCACGCGTTGTTTCCCAATCCTGAAACCGGTCCGGGTTATGCTGCGCGCATTCAGCCGGAGCCGCCGATGACCGCGACGCCTCGCATCGCCTTCCTCGCCAGTCCCGCCGACGAAGCGCAACGCGCGCTTGCCGGACTGGTCGCACGCCATGGCCAGCACGAACCCGCCGACGCCGACATCCTGGTCGCGCTGGGCGGCGACGGCTTCATGCTGGCGACGCTGCATCGCCATGGCAGCCTGGGCAAGCCGGTATACGGCATGAAGCTGGGCACGGTCGGTTTCCTGATGAACCATCACGATGGCGATGCCCTGATGGAGCGCCTGCACGCGGCCGAACCCGCGGTGCTGCGACCACTCGAAATGATCGTGCAGACCGAGTCCGGCGCCACCGTGGGCTCACTGGCCTACAACGAGGTCTCGATGCTGCGGCAGACGCGCCAGGCGGCACACCTGCGCATCGACCTCAACGGCGAGACGCGCCTGGACGAGCTGATCTGCGACGGCGTGCTGGTGGCGACACCGGCGGGCAGCACCGCCTACAACTTCTCCGCACACGGCCCGATCCTGCCGCTGGGCGCCAACGTGGTCGCACTGACGCCGATCGCGGCATTCCGTCCGCGACGCTGGCGCGGTGCCGTGCTGAAGGCCGACACGGAAGTGCGCTTCCGCGTGCTCGACCCCTACAAGCGCCCGGTCAGTGCGACCGCCGATTCGCACGAGGTGCGCGACGTGGTCGAGGTGACCATCCGCGAATCGCACGACCGCACCGTGACGCTGCTGTTCGATCCCGAGCACAACCTCGAAGAGCGCATGCTGGCGGAGCAGTTCACCAGCGGCTGACGCGACTTCGCAGCCGAACCAGCCGCGTCCGGTTACTGGCCGTTAGTTCCGCCGTTCGCCCCACCGTCCGCGGCGTCGGCCAACGGGCGCACGTACTGCAACAGGCTGGCGAGCGTCTTGCCCGGCTCCTCCCACGGAATCATGTGCGCCGAGCGCTCGAACCAGACGCCCTGCTTGTAGGGCGCGGCCACGCGCTGCAGCCAGGCTTCTGTGGGCTCCGACGGCGTTGTGTAGTCGTGACGTCCCATGAACATCACCACCGGGATCGGGAAGTCGTGGACGCCCTTGAAGTCCACGTCCAGGAACTCCGGCAGCACGCGACCCAAGGTGAGTTCGCTGCCGAGGTTGATCGCGCAACGGTCCTTGTCCGTGTAATCGGGCGACAGGCGCGGACCGCGGTAGTAGAAGTTCGAATCCTCACGGAACGCAGTCAGGCCGCCATAGAACTGAGGCCACTTGCGGGCGACGATGATGCGCTCGCGGGTGATCGGCGTGCTGCCCGGATACGGGCCGATCGCCTCCATTTCCTTCACGGCTTCGGCATTGCCGCGGGCCCTGGCCTGCGCCAGCCCGTAGTCGTAGCTGATGCGCTCGTTGTCGCGCGTGTTGATGACCTGGCCGATTCCCACGTAGGCGTAGAACAGGTCCGGGCGCTGCAACGCGGCCTTCATGCTGACGATCGTGCCCCAGCTGTGGCCCATCAGGATCAGCTTGCGTTTTCCATACCGCTTGCGCACGTACTCGGCGACCTCGATGGCGTCGTCGACGTAGCGGGAGATGCGGATGGTGCCCGCCACCGACTCCGGTGCGGCTTCGTTATAGGTCTTGCCTGCGCCGCGCTGGTCCCAGTCGACGACGGTGAAGTATTCCTCGAGCGGGCGCTGGAACTGCCACAGGGTCGGCGTCACCGGCGCGGCCGGGCCGCCATGGACGAACAGGATGACCGGGTTGTCGCGGTCCTGGCCGCGAACGGTGAGCCACTGGTCGATGCCGCCGATGCGGGTCTTGTAGGACTCCTGCACCCCTGACGGCGCGACGATTTTCTGCCAGTCCTCAATGATTTCGCGCGCGGGCGCGTAAGCGGAGCGGTCCGGGCAGTCCTGCGCGTGTGCGCCGAAGCAACCGGCGGCGAGCAGCAGTGTGGCAAACAGCGTCTTCTTCATGGGGTCCCCGTTCAAGCCGCCGTTCCGGTGGCGGCACCTGCTACCAGCGATACGGCCAGCGCGACAGCGGTTGCGGTACGCGGCAGACCTGGCAGCGGCGCGGCGCCGGACCGGGCACAATAGCCTCATGCCCGACCGTGATGCCGACCCCCTGATCGTTGCGATCTCCTCCCGGACCCTGTTCGACATGGAGGAAAGCCATGCGCTGTTCGAGCGCGAGGGCATCGAGGCCTATGCGGACTTCCAGCGCTCGCACGAGGATGACCTGCTCGCGCCGGGCGTGGCCTTCCCGCTGGTGCGCAAACTGCTTGCGCTCAACGACGGCGCGCCGTCGGAAGCACCGCGGGTCGAGGTGATCCTGATCTCGCGCAACTCCGCCGACAGCGGCCTGCGCATCTTCAACTCGATCGCGCACCACGGCCTGGCGATCAAGCGGGCGGCCTTCAGCAATGGCGCGCCGCCGTTCCCATACATCCGGCCGTTCAATGCGGACCTGTTCCTGTCGGCCAATGCCGAGGACGTCCGCAGTGCGCTGGCGGCCGGGGTCGCCGCGGCCACGCTGCTGCCCTCCAAAGCGCCACAGCAACGCCACGACCAGCTGCGCATCGCATTCGACGGCGACGCGGTGATCTTCGATGACGAGGGCGAACGTGTGTCACGCCAGGGCGGGCTGGCGGCGTTCACCGAACACGAACGCAGCCATGCCGGCGATCCGCTCTCGGGCGGGCCGTTCCGCGGCTTCCTCGACGCGCTGCATCGCCTGCAGCAGGCGTTCCCGACCGGACAGGCCGCGCCGATCCGCACCGCGTTGGTGACCGCGCGCTCGATTCCCGCGCACGAGCGCGTCATCCGCACCCTGCGCGAGTGGGATATCCGGCTCGACGAGGCACTGTTCCTGGGCGGCCGCGCGAAGGGGCCGTTCCTGGAAGCATTCGGCGCCGACATCTTCTTCGACGATTCCGAGCACAACATCGCCTCGGCGCGTGACCATGTCGCGGCCGGTCATGTGCCGCACGGTGTCGCCAACGGCTGACGCTCAGTGATCGTGGCGGTGGCTGCCCAACTGGCTGCGGATCTCGCCACCTGGGAAAGCGGCGGTGTGCACATTCACATAGGCGGCACCGGCGCGAATCGCGCTGATCAGCTCATCCAGTTCGCCCGCTGCAATGCCTTGTCCGGCCGGACCGATCACATCGGCCGTCGTAATGGTGCCGATGATGACTCCCGGCTGTGCGGGGCAGGCCTGTGTCTGGACGCCGGCGGGCGCGTTACCGAGGTTCGTGCACAGGAACGCTGAGATGCCGCCATTGACGGCCCTCTGTCCAAAGTGGATATGCGCTTGGGTCGGGCTGCCAGTCAGTCCGTCGTACGTCAGTTCGTATTGGATCTCGCTGCCGTTGTTACTGATGCGGGCCCTGAACTCTCCGCTTCCGCCCGTCGATAGCGCCGGCACTTCCTGAGTGCTGACCAGATCGACCTTGAATACCTTGTCTTCCGCTTGCGCTGCCGTGATCGGCAGCATCGCGGCTATCGCCAATAGCGCCTTGAATCTCATAACGTCACCTCGTCCGACGTTGGTACGTGTCGCGCGGACGCTCACGCATCCATCGGACAGACTGGCCCCGGCGGCGTGAGAGGGTGGTGAATCCCGGAGGAATGAAGCTGGCGCAATCGCTGCAGGTGCACCCCTACAAGGCGATTATCGATAACAGAGTCAATCGGTCGCCGCGGCCGCATCGCCCCAGGGCATGCGGATATCGTCCAGCTTCCAGTTCAGCCCATGGCGGTGCAGCACGAACACGACGGGATCGCCGTCGGCGTCATTGATCGTCGCGGTAAAGCGCGAAGGCGATTCGAAGCGATACTTCGCATCGCGCAACAGGTCGGGCGGCGACGCATGCGAATAGCTGTCGCCGCCGATGCCCCCGCCTGTGATGCGATGCCACAGCCCGCGCCCTTCCAGTACCGCACCGATACCGGCCGGCGTGGCGAGCGCATCGATCGCACTGCCAGCGGCGCTGTTGGCCACACCGAGCACGATCGCGGTAATCGGATTGTCCTGTGCGGAGCCGGCGCGACGGGCGATCAGGTCCTCGGCCTGCGCGCGCAGGTTGCTACGCAGGGCAGGGAAGTCGACGTGTTCCGACAGCGCGGCCGAGTCCTGCTTCTGGATCGCCTCGCGGATGGCGTTGACCGTCATGAACGGTCCGGCCGCCAGCCAGCCGAGCAGAGCCAGCATGGCGGCAAGCAACAACGCGATCCCGAGCTTCATTCGACTGCCTCCGTTGGACGAAGGCACAGCATAAACACGGAACCTCAGGATTCGGCAGCAGCGGCTCGCGGCGCCCGCAGTGCCAACGTGTGGGCCAGCAGTGTCGCGATGCCGATCGCTGCACCGGACAGGAAGGCCAGCTCGCCGCCGCCTGCCTGCCATGTCAGCGCTGCGAGTCCAGCGCCGGCGACGCCGCCGATGCCGCCGCTGAAGCCGTACAGCAGCCCCTGTGCGGCGGCCATGTCGCGGCGTACCGGGAACAACTCGGCCATGCGCCGCATGCAACCGGCATGGAATGCGGCGAAGCTCAACGCATGGCCGGTCTGCGCCACGGCCATCCAGGCAAACGAATCCCCGAGCAACGCCACCATCGTCCAGCGCGCCATCGTGGCCAGGATGCATGCGGTCATCAGGCGGTGCGCGCCGAAGCGCTGCACCAGCCTCGGCGCGAGGTAGAACATCGCGATCTCGCACACGACGCCGATCGCCCACAGCATGCCGACGGCGAAGCCGCCATGCCCATGCGCCTGCAGGTGCAGCGTGTAGAAGACGTAGAACGGCCCGAAACCGAGCTGCATGAGCATCGCGGTGAGCAGGAGCCGACGCGCCCCCGGGCGTCGCCACAGCGGTTCGGCGCTCGTCGGCGCAGCTTCCACGGTCGCCGGGCGATCGTTGCGATGCAGCCAGGCGGCGAATACGGTCAGTGCCAGCCATGGCAGGGTGAGCCACACGAACGCGTCATTGCCGAGACGGTCCAGCAGCCAGCCGTACGTGCCGGCAACGATCAGGAAACCGATCGAGCCCCACATGCGGATGAGGCCGTAGTCGTGGTTGCGCTGCCCGAGTGCCGACAGCGTCATGGCCTCGAACTGCGGCATCACCGCGTTGAAGAACACACCGAACCAGGCCATCGTGACGAACAGCATCATGCCCGCGTCGAAGCCCGCGAAGGCGGCGAAGCCCAGCAGCGACAACACGCATCCGGCTACCAGCCAGTGCCCCGGTGACGGACTGCGCGCGCTCATCCGCGCCCAGGTCGGCGGCGCGACGATACGGCCGCCATACCACAGCGCCAGCATCGCGCCGACGACATAACCGCTGTGACCGTTGGCCGCCACCCAGCGGCCGACATAGGGTGTGTAGGCCCCCAGCGCGCCGTAATAGCCAAGATAGAACAGCGCGTAGCGGCGGAAGTCGGCGGGGGACAAGCGGGCGCCCTGGGAGTGGGGAACGCGAATTATGAGGCCTGATGCGGGCTTCATCGGCGGCGTGCTCGAATGAATCCGCCAGGGCAGGACCGGAGTGCAGTCATGAGCGAACGCCAGAACGTGTCGACCGGCAGCCCGTACGAGCCGGCGTTTGGTTTTTCCCGCGCAGTGCGCATCGGCAACGTCATCTCGGTCGCCGGTACCGCCCCGCTGGCGCCGGACGGCAAAACCGTGGCTGTGGGCGATGCGGCCGCCCAGATGCGGCGCTGCCTGGAAATCTCGCGCCTCGCCATCGAGCAGCTCGGCGGCGGCATGGAGAACGTCATCCGCACGCGCACGCTGCTGACGCGGATCGAAGACTGGGAAGCCGTGGGCAAGGTCCACGGCGAAGTGTTCGGCTCCATCCGGCCGGTGAACACCGTGGTCCAGGTCGTGCGCTTCATCGATCCGGAATGGCTGGTCGAGACCGAAGTCGATGCCGTGCTGTGACGGCTTGCGTCAGAACTCCAGGTCCAGCGCCGCGCACAGGTAGTCGGTGAACGGGCCGAGTCCCGTCAGGTCGGTCTCCAGCGACTTCAGCAGCCGCGGCCCGGTCATGGTTGCGTCGTCGATGGCGCGAAGCGCGACGAAGTTCTTGCGCTTGAGGTCGTCCGCGAACTCGAAGTCGTCCGGGAATCCACGCGGCATGCGCGTCAGCGTCTCGCTGTCGTCCAGGTCGAAGCGGCGGCGGAACTTCGACTCGTGCGCCGCCGCCTTCCAGCTGCCGGGATTGTCGAGGATGAAATGGCGCACACGCCGCAGCGTCTCCGGTTGCGGGTGCCACAGGCCTGCGCCGATGAAGCAGTTGCCGGGCTGCACGTGCAGGTAGAACGACGGTGCCTCGACTTGGCGACCGCGCTCGTGGAACAGGCGCGCGCCCTGCCAGGACTTGTACGGCGTCTTGTCGTTGGCGAAGCGGGTGTCGCGCTGGATGCGGAACATCGAACCGCCCACGCCCTTGGGTTCGGAGCGGTAGTGTTCGCTGACCTGCCGCAACACCGGCTGCAGGTCGGTGAGCAGGTGCTGGAACGGTTCCTTCACGTGCGCGTCGTAGTCGCCCTTGTGCGCATGGAACCATTCGCGGTCGTTGTTGCGCGCCAGGCCCCGAAGGAAGCGGAAGCTGGCGTCGCTGAAGTACGTGCTCATGAAGACGTGCTCATCGAAAGCGGGCGGCTCAGGTCGCCGGTTCCATCAACTCGGTGCCGATCTCGCGGCCCCAGGCCTCCAGGCGGTCGAGCAGGGCGAGTTTTCCGTCATCGGCCGTGTGCGCGGCGCGAAGCGCGGCGATTTCGGCATGGAAGCGGTCGAAGCTGTACTCGGAACGCCCGGATTCGCCGCACAGGCGCTGGCGGCGGTAGTCGTCCCAACGGTCGCGCTCTTCGTTGGTCAGCGTGTCCGGCCAGTTGCGGGCTCGATAACGGAACAGCAGTTCCGGTAGGCGCGCATCGCGGAAGCCGAACTCGCGCTGGCCAAGCACCTGCGGCGGCGTGGTGCGCACCTGCGCGAACAGGCGCTTGTCGCCATCGCCGATGAAACTGTCGTAGAGCGATGCGTCCACGTCCGACGGCTGCCGGGCGCGATCGCTGCGGAACACGCAGCGCGCCTTCTCCACCAGGTCGGGGCCGGCGTCGCGGATGATGGCTGCGCGGCGCTCGGCCTGGGCCGGGTCGATGCGCAGGCGCTCGAAGTCAGGCGCACGCAGATGCTCCCAGGCGATCAGGGCGGGGCAGCGATTGAGATGGATCTCCTTCAGCGCGATGCGCTGTTCGCCTTCGGGCAGGTCCGCGGCCGGGGTATACAGGCGATCGGCGATCTCGTCCGCGTCCATGCGCAGCAGCGCCTCGGGGTCCTGGTCGAGGTCGAACACGATCACGCGGCTGTCGATGCGCGGATGGCGCGCGACTGGAATCACTGCGGCAGAGCACAGGCGGCTGGCCGGGAAGCGCTGTGAGACATGCAGCACCGGCGTCATCGCCACGACGTCGAGCATGCTCGCCGCGAAGCGCTTGTCGCGAAGGCGCAGCGCGTACTCCCACAGCCGCGGTTGTGCGGACTTGAGCTTGCGAGCCAACCCGATCAGCGCCCGCACGTCGGAAAGCGCCTCGTGGGCGTCGCCCTCGCGCACCCCGTTCGCTTCGGCAAGGTGCTCCAGCTTGAACGAGGTCGCGCCGTCCTCGCGCTTGGGCCACCAGATGCCGTCCGGACGCAGCGCGTGCGCCAGACGCAGCACGTCGAGCAGATCCCAGCGGGAGTTGCCGCCGCGCCATTCGCGCTCGTAGGCATCGTAGAAGTTGCGGAACAGGCCGTAGCGGACAAACTCGTCGTCGAAGCGCAGCGAGTTGTAACCGAGGCTGCAGGTTTCCGCTCGCGACATCTCGTCGAAGATCAGCGCGAATGCGGCGGCTTCGCTCATGCCTTCGCGCAGCGCGTGCTGCGGGGCGATGCCGGTGATCAGCGTGGCGGCCGGCGAGGGCAGCAGGTCGTCGGCCGGTTGGACGAAGATGCTGATCGGTTTTTCGATCTGGTTCAGTTCGGCATCGGTGCGGATCGCCGCGAACTGGGCGATCCGCGTCGTGCGCGGGTCGGCACCGAAGGTTTCCAGGTCGTAGAAGAGGAAGCTGGCCGGCATGCGATGGAATCCTTCCGTCAGGAACGCAGGCTCATGCGCCCACCTGCAAGGGCGAAAGACGCTCATGTACGGTCGCGTCGACCTGGGCCCAGTCCAGCGTGTCGAGCGAGTGATGACCGCGGGTCAGTTCGACGAGCAGTTCGCGCTGCTGGCGGCCACGCTCGTAGGCGGTGGCGTAGGGCAGGCGCTGGAACGTGACCATCGAGTAGCGCGGCATGAACCGTTCCGGGTGACGTTCGGCCAGCGCGCGTTCGAGGGCGCGCTGCAACAAATAGTCGTCATCGTCGACGCGATCGCGCATTTCGAGGTAGTTCTCCAGCGCCATCGCCTGGATGGCGCGGGCGTTGGGCAGGCGCTCGGCCTGGAATGCGGCAAACGCAGCGGCACGATCGGGCTGCCGATCCAAATGCTCTGCGAGCGCGACGCAATCCTCGAACGCGCAGTTCATGCCCTGGCCGTGGAACGGCACCATGGCGTGCGCGGCGTCGCCCACCAGCACCGCGCGGTCGTCCAGGTGCCAGCTGTCGAGGTACAGCGTGGCCAGCAGGCCGGCCGGATTGCGCTCGAAGTCGCGCTCCAGGTTCGGGATCAGCGGCACCGCATCGGCGAAGTCGCGTTCGAACAGCGCACGCGCCTCGGCGCCGTTGCGCACCGTGGCGAAACTCGGGTCGCCTTCGTTGGGCAGGAACAGCGTGACCGTGAAGGTGCGCTCGTCGTTGGGCAGGGCGATGCACATGTAACGGCCGCGCGGCCAGATGTGCAGCGCGTTGGGTTCGATGCTGAAGCCGCCATCGGCAGCAGGCGGGATCTCCAGTTCCTTGTAGGAATGGCCGAGGAACTCGGTGCGTTCGCCGAGTTCGGTCTGCGATGCCATCGCGCCGCGCAGCGCCGAACCGGCACCGTCGGCGCCCACCAGCGAGACGAAGCCGGCCGTGTGCGTGCTGCCATCGCGTGGATCGGTGAAGGTGGCGGTGCGGGCGTCGAAGTCGACCGACGCCAGGCCGCGGTCGAAGTGCAGGTGGGCACCGGCGCGCTCGGCGATGTCGAGCAGGATGACGTTGAGCTCGCCGCGGTGCACCGACCAGATGACCTCGCTGTCGTCGCGACCGTAGCGCTGGAGGTCGGTGCGGCCGTCAAGGAAGTGCACCATGCGGCCGCGCATCATCACCGCCTGCGCCATCACCGCATCGTCGGCACCGGCCAGGCGCAGCGCATGGCGCCCGCGTTCGGCCAGTGCGAGGTTGATCGAGCGGCCACCTCCATAGCCCTTGAGGCGCGGATCGCCGCGCTTCTCGTAGACATCGACCTGCCAGCCGCGCCTGGCCAGCAAAGTCGCGAGCACCGCGCCAGCCAGGCCGGCGCCGATCAGGGTGATGTGGCGGTTGCTGTCCTGCGGGTTATGCGGCATTGCGCCAGTCCTCGACCGTGCGCACGAAACGCAGCACGTCGCTGTAGGTGTTGTAGAGCGGGGCGGGAGAGATGCGGATCACGTCGGGTTCGCGCCAGTCGCCGAGCACGCCGCGGCTGGCCAGGTATTCGAACAACGCACGGCCACGTTCGCGTCCACCGTTCACGCGCAGCGAGAGCTGGCAGCCCCGGCGTTCGGGTTCGGCGGGCGTGACCACCTGCAGCGTATCGGCCAGACGCTGCTGGATCAGCGATTCGAGGTAGCCGGTGATCTGCAGCGACTTGGCGCGCACGGCATGCATGCCCACCTGGTCGAACAGGTCCAGCGATGCGCGCAGCGGTGCCAGTCCGAGGATCGGCGGGTTGCTGAGCTGCCAGCCATCGGCGCCCGGCGTCGGCACGAACTCGGCGCCCATGCGGAAGCGCGTGTCGACGTTGTGTCCCCACCAGCCGGCGAAACGCGGCCGATCCGAGCGCGCGTGGCGCTCGTGCACGAAGCAGCCGGCGACGGCGCCCGGACCGCTGTTGAGGTACTTGTAGTGGCACCACACCGCGAAGTCGGCGTCGCTGTCGTGCAGCGCCAGATCGAGGTTGCCGACGCCGTGCGCCAGGTCGAAACCGCACATCGCGCCCTGCGCATGCGCCAGTCGCGCGATCTCCTTCAGGTCGAAGGCCTGGCCCGTGCGGTACTGCACGCCGGGCCACAGCACCAGCGCGAGGCGCGGGCCGTGCTCGGCGATGGCGCGTTCGATCGCCGCCATCGAGAACGTGCCGTTCGGCTCGTCAGGCTCGAGTTCGATCAGGTCGGTCGCGGGGTCGAAACCATGGAAGGCGACCTGCGAGGCCATCGCGTGGCGATCCGACGGGAATGCACCAGCCTCCATCAGGATCGCCGGACGCTGCGCGGTCGGGCGGTAGAAGCTGACCATCATCAGGTGCAGGTTGACGGTCAGCGTGTTCATCGCGACCACTTCGACCGGCTTGGCGCCGACGAGGCGCGCGAGCGGCTCGCGCACCAGTTCGTGGTACGACAACCACTGCGCCTGTCCGGTGAAATGGCCTTCGACGGCGTCGAAGGCCCATTTGTCGAGCACCTCTTCGACATGCGCACGTGCGCCGCGCGGCTGCAGGCCGAGCGAGTTGCCGACGAAATAGGCCTGGTCGGCGCCATCGTGCTGCGGAATGAGGAACTGCGAGCGCAGGGCGCGCAGCGGGTCGGCGGCGTCGAGCGCGCGCGCGTGGTCGTCGGAGTAGAGGTGCGTCACTGAATCAGTTCTCTTTGCGGGACTTCACTCGCGCTCATGCGAAGCGCGAGAGCGGCAGGCCGAGCCATTCCAGCGCGGTGCCGTGGTAGAGACGGGACTGCTGCTCGGACGTCAGCGTCAGCGCGGCGATGCCGGAACCGGGCTCCTGCTCGCCGAGCGGGAACGGATAGTCGGTGCCGAGCATCACGCGGTCCACGCCGCAGGTGTCGAGCAGGTACTGCAACGCACGCGGATCGGCGACCCACGAGTCGAAGTACATGCGGCTGAGGTATTCACGTGGATTGCGCGGATTGTCGGTGGCCACCAGGTCCGGGCGCATGTTGAAGCCGTGCTCGATGCGGCCGATCGTGTACGGGAAGCTGCCGCCGCCGTGGGCCATGCAGACCTTGAGATTGGGGATCCGCTCCAGCACGCCGCCGAACACTAGGCAGCAGGCCGCACGCGACTGCTCGGCCGGCATGCCGACCAGCCAGGGCAGCCAGTACTTCGGCATCGAGGCCG
Source organism: Lysobacter niastensis (assembly GCF_015453285.1). Lineage (GTDB taxonomy): Bacteria > Pseudomonadota > Gammaproteobacteria > Xanthomonadales > Xanthomonadaceae > Lysobacter_J > Lysobacter_J niastensis. The sequence continues at coordinate 157,570 of NZ_JADLZT010000009.1, read as the reverse complement.
CACCCATCATGTCCCACGGGTGCACGAGGATCGCCGCGCCGAGTTCGCCCGCCGCCTGGAAGAACTCGAACAGCTCCGGCGCGTCGAGGTTCCAGTCGTTGATGTGGCTGCCGATCTGCACGCCCTGCAGGCCGAGCTGGTCCATGCAGCGCTCCAGCTCCTGGATGGCGAGCCGCGGCGACTGCAGCGGCACGGTGCCGATCCCCGCGTAATGCCGCGGATAGTCGCGGCAGGTCTCCGCCATGTGCTCGTTCAGCGCCTGGTGCAGCTCCAGCGCATGGTGCGGCTTGGCCCAGTAGCTGAACATCACGGGCACGGTGCTGATGACCTGCACCTGCACGCCGAAACGGGCGTAGTCGTCGATGCGCTCCTGGGCGTCCCAGGTCTTGGACCAGATCTCGCGGAAGAACTTGCCGTCCTTGTAGATACGGTGACGGCCGTCCTCGGTGTGGTGAATCACCGGAAAGCGGTCGTCGCCGTACTTGCGCGCCAGGTTGGGCCAGTCGCGCGGGAGGTAATGGGCGTGGGTGTCGATCTTCAGCATGCGGTCGTGAGGCTCTCAGGTGTCCGGCATCACGTATTTCGCGGGCGCGGGGTTCAGGTGGCCGCATTCCTTGCAGGTGCGGTGCTCGCGCGAGGAGTAGAAGCGGTCGAACACGACCGGAAAATCGGTCTCGATGTTCTTCAGCGGAAAGAACTCCTCGTACAGCTTGTGGTTGCACTGCTCGCAGAACCACAGGAGGCCATCGAGCTCATCCGGCAGGCGCCGGCGTTCGATCACCAGGCCGACCGAGTCGGGCATGCGCTGCGGCGAGTGCGGCACGCGCGGCGGCAGCAGGAAGGTCTCGCCGGCGCGGATCGGGATGTCGCGGACCGCTCCATCTTCCTGGATGCGCAGCACCATCTCGCCTTCGAGCTGGTAGAACCACTCGGCACCCTCGTCCCAATGGTAGTCGGTGCGCTGGTTGGGGCCGCCGACCACCATCACGATGAAGTCGCCCAGATAGACCACCTTGTTGCCGACAGGCGGCTTGAGCAGATGGCGGTGTTCCTCGATCCAGGCCTGCAGGTTGAGCGGGGCGGGCAGCATGGGCTTACTCCGGTTTGTTGCGCACGACGGCGACGCACTTGAGTTCGATCGCGATCGGCGTCGGCAGGGACGTGATGCCCAGCGTCGTCCGGCAGGGCGCCGTGTCGATATCGGGGAAGTATTCGGCCCACACGGCGTTGTAGATCTTGAAGTCGTGCGCCATGTCCGTGAGGTAGACAGTGACGTCCACGAGGTCCTCCCAGCGCGCGCCGCTGGCTTCCAGTACCGAGCGCACGTTGGCGAACACCGCGCGGCACTGCGCGTCGATGTCGTAGCTGATCAGGTAGCCCTGTGCGTCGTGGACGTTGCCCACGATCGCGTTGCTGGCGGCATCGCGCGGTCCGATCCCGGACAGGAACAGCAGGTCGCCGACGCGACGGGCATGCGGGTAGAGGCCCACCGGGCGGGGGGCATTTCCGGTGCGGATCACATCGCTCATCGCGGCGAGTCTCCCTTGTATCCGTTGACGCGGGCCACGGCCTGCGCGTACAGGCCATCCAACGCTTCGTAGGCGTCAACGTTGATGCCCATGTCGTGGACCAGGCCGTTGCGCAGGCTGTAGACCCAGCCGTGCACCGACAGCTCCTGACCGCGCGCCCAGGCGTCGCGGACGATCGTGGTGAGGCAGACGTTCTGCACCTGTTCGATCACGTTGAGCTCGCACAGGCGGTCGTGGCGCTCGCTCTCGTCAGCGTTGCTCAGGCAATTGCCGTGCTTGTCGGCGACGTCGGTGACGTGTCGTAGCCAGTTGTCGGCCAGGCCAACACGCTTGCCGTGCAGCGAGGCGTGCACGCCGCCGCAGCCGTAGTGGCCAACGACGAGGATGCGCTTCACCTTGAGCACGTCCACGGCGAACTGGATCACCGACAGGCAGTTGAGGTCGGTGTGGACGACGACGTTGGCGATGTTGCGGTGGACGAAGACCTCGCCCGGTGCCATGTCGATGATCTGGTTGGCCGGCACGCGGGAGTCCGAGCAGCCGATCCACAGATATTCGGGTGCCTGCTGCTTGGACAGGCGCTGGAAGAAGTCCGGATCCTCGCGGTTGATCCGCTCGGACCATTCGCGGTTGTTCTTCAGCAGGAGATCAAGGGGGCCGGTGGTCATTGCGTCATCCCAGGTGCAGGCCGACGTTCTTGGCGTCGGTGAAGAATCGCATGGCCTCCATGCCACCTTCGCGTCCCAGGCCCGACGCGCCGACACCGCCGAACGGCGTGCGCAGGTCGCGCTGCAGCCAGGTGTTCACCCAGACCATGCCGCTGTGCAGCTGAGCGGCGAGGCGGTGGGCGCGATTGAGGTCGCGGGTCCAGATCGAAGCGGCCAGGCCATATTCGCCGGCATTGGCGAGCGCCAGGGCTTCGTCGTCGCTGTCGAACGGCTGCAACGTCACTACTGGTCCAAAGATTTCGTCGCGGTTGCTCGCGCAATCCGGACCGAGCCCTTCGATTACCGTGGGCGAGACGAACCAGCCGGGGCGGTCCAGTGCCTGGCCGCCGCACAGCACGCGGCCGCCTTCTTCGCGGGCACGGCGCAGCGCGCCGGTGACCTTGTCGAAGTGCGCCTGCGAGACCAGCGGGCCGAGCTGGTTGTCCTCGTCGATCGGGTCGCCGACACGCAGCGAGTTCGCGCGCTCGACCAGGGCATCGCGGAACTCGCTGTAGATGCGGCGTTCGACCAGGATGCGCGAACCGCACAGGCAGATCTGGCCGGAGTTCTGGAATGCCGAGCGCACGAGCGTGTCGATGTGTTCGCGCCATTGGCTGTCGGCGAACACCAGCGTCGGATTCTTGCCGCCAAGCTCCAGCGAGACCTTCTTGAGCAGCGGGCTGGCCAGCGACGCGATGCGGCGCCCGACCGGCGTGCTGCCGGTGAACGAGACCGCCTTGACGCGCGGATGCACCACCAGCGGCTCACCCACGTCCGGGCCGAGACCGTGGACGATGTTGAGCACGCCCTTCGGGAAGCCGATCTGAGCGGCGAGTTCGCCTAGCATCGTCGCCGTGACCGGAGTGACTTCGGAAGGCTTTGCGACCACGGTATTGCCCGCAGCCAGGGCCGGCGCGATCTTCCACGTGAACAGGTACAGCGGCAGGTTCCACGGCGAGATCGTCGCAACCACGCCGAGCGGCTGGCGCAACGTGTAATTCAGGCCGGCCTGGCCGTGGTGCGACTCGCTGGCGAACTGCGTAGCGGCGTGCGCGAAGAAGCGCAGGTTGCTCACTGCGCGCGGAATCTCGGCTTCGCGTGCGAGCTTGATCGGCTTGCCGCCGTCGCGCGATTCGGCGTGGGCAAAATCGTCGAGGCGCGCTTCAAGCGCAGTGGCGAGTTTTTCCAGCCACTGCGCGCGTTCGCTGTTGGGCAGCGCCGACCAGGCGGGCAGGGCGGCTTCGGCGGCGGCCACTGCCGCCTCGACATCCTGCGCATTTCCCTGCGCGACCTCGGCGAACGGCTTGCCATTCGCGGGGTCGAAAACTTCGATCCAGCGGCCCGATGCGGGCTCGCGGGATTCACCGGCGATGAAGTGATTGAGACGCATCAGCCTAGCTTAGCAGCCGTGGCGGCCCGTGCCCGCACGTATGTTTTTGCCGCCGCGACCCTTCGCCGCTCGTCGTGAGCGCAGGCGCGCCAGCGCCGATGTCGAAGGACTACAGCGACCGCGTGCGCCCGCCGTCCACCGGCAGGTTTACGCCGGTGATGTACGACGCAGCCGGCGAGCACAGGAACGCGATCGCCGCGGCCGTCTCCTCGGGACGGGCGAAGCGGCGCATCGGGATCTCGCCGACCATCTTCTCGAACACTTCCTCGCGGCTGCGCCCGGTCTTGCTGGCGGTGTTGCCGATGATCTGCTCGATGCGCGGCGTCTCGGTGGAACCCGGCAGCACGTTGTTGACAGTGATGCCCTTCGCGGCGACCTCGGTGGCCAGCGTCTTGGCCCAGCTCGCCACCGCCCAGCGCGTGGTGTTGGACACGCCCAGGCCCTGCAAGGGCTCCTTCACCGACGTGGAGATGACGTTGACGATGCGGCCGTAGCCGTCGCGCTCCATGCCGGGAATGACCGCCTCGGCGAGGACATGGTTGGCGATGAGGTGCTGGCGGTAAGCGGCTTCGAACGCAGGGATCTGGGCGCCATGCACGGTGCCCGGCGGCGGGCCGCCGCTGTTGTTGACCAGGATGTGCACCGGCTTGGCGGCCACCAGTGCCTCGACCTTGGCTCGCAACGCGCCGGTGTCGGCACTGTCGGCCGAGATCCAGCCATGCACCTGTCCAGCGCGCGCGGGCAGACCGCCGGCGAGGTCGCGAAGCACTTCCTCGCGTCGCGCCAGCAGGGTCACGTCGGCGCCGAGTTCGGCCAGCGCGCGAGCGGCGGCCAGGCCGATGCCTTGGCTCGCGCCGCAAACGAGGGCGTGCTTGCCGGTCAGGTCGAGATCCATGGTTCAGTCTCCTGTAGGGGATGTATTGCGCTCGCGCATCAGCGCGGCGACGTCGCGGCTGTCGTCGCGCTGCTGCCGTGCGAGCCGGTCGGCGACGGCTTCGCGATTGGCCGACGGGTGGTTCTGGTTGAGCTTGAACTTCAGCTCGATGCGCTCAGCGACCAGGCGGAAGCCGATGATCCCGCGCAGTTGGCGGCGGTGGTCGTCGCGCTCGAACTCGAAGCGCCAGTCGCCTGCGACGGCGGCTTCGTGTTGCCGGGTGAGACCGTCGACGACGGCGGCCAGCGATGCCTCATCGTCGAAGGTTTCAAGCGAGCCGTGCAGGTGCGCCACCGCGTAGTTCCAGGTGGGAACGCGGGCTGCTTCTTCCTTGTCCGGATACCAGCCAGGCGAAACATACGCATGCGGGCCGTGGAAGATCGCCGTTGCCGCACCGGCATGGCGCGCCTGCGGATTGGGCCGGGCCCAGTGGCCGATCAGTTCGACCCGGTCGCCGTCGCGGCGATACAGCACCGGTAGGTGGTTGACGGTCGGTGCACCGTCGTGGACGGTGATCAGCGTGATGAAACTGTCCTGCGCCGCGAGCCGGTCGAGTGCGGCCAGGTCGGACTCGGCGAAGGCGCGCGGCAGGTACATGGAGTCCGGCTCAGTGCCGCGATGGCAGCTTCTGCACCATCTGCGCGCGCAACTGCTCGTCGCTGCCGCCCGGCGGAACGAGTTCGTCGAGCGCGAAGCCTCGGTCCTGCGCGTCGCCGTCGTCGATGCCGTCCAGCGCGACGAACTCGGCGTCCATCAGCGCGGCGCGTGCCGTGTCCTCGCTGTCATACGGCTGGGTGACGCCATCGCTGTCCAGGACTTCCGCCGTGCCGGCCTCGAGCACCCGCAGGCGCGCCCAGATCACCGTCCGGCCGAGCGTCGCCAGCCACCATTGGTCATTCGTGTTCATGCCACCACCGTCGACAGCAGCCAAAGCAGGAAGGCGCAGGCCAGCCCGGCGATGATCGTCAGCAGCGAGATCCGCGCGGGATTGGCCAGGCCGTTGAGATTGTCGTCATTCGCGACCAGATAGCCGCGCCGCAGCAGCCAGCCCCAGGCCGACGGACGCGCGAACGCGCCTTCGCCAAGCGAATGCTGCAGGGCCGGATGACGGTCGCGGATATGCACCAGCGAGAGCGGCCAGAAAATCACGAACGCGCAGAAGCCGGCAATGGCGATGGCGACGAACAGCAGTGCGAAGAACAGGATCACCGCTTAGAACTCTGCATGGCCCGGGGCGCGCGGGAAGGGGATCGCGTCGCGGATGTTGGACAGGCCGCAGACGTAGACCACCAGGCGCTCGAAGCCGAGACCGAAGCCGGCGTGCGGCACCGTGCCGTAGCGGCGGAAGTCGCGGTACCACTCGTAGTGGGCCGGATCCAGACCGAACTGCGCGATGCGCGCGTCGAGCATGTCGATGCGTTCCTCGCGCTGGCTGCCGCCGATGATCTCGCCGATGCCCGGGGCCAGCACGTCCATCGCCGCGACGGTCTTGCCGTCGTCGTTCAGGCGCATGTAGAAGGACTTGATGTGCTCGGGATAGTTGGTCACCACGACCGGGCGGCCGACGTGTTCCTCGGTCAGCCAGCGCTCGTGTTCGGTCTGCAGGTCCAGGCCCCATTCCACCGGGAACTCGAACTTCTTGTTCGACTTCTGCAGCAGCTTGATCGCGTCGGTGTACTCGATGCGCTCGAACGGCGCGTTGACGAACGACTCCAGTCGCGTGATCGCGTCGGGCTGCACGCGCTCGGCGATGAAGGCCATGTCGTCGGCGCGTTCGTTGAGCACGGCGCGGAACATGTACTTCAGGAATTCCTCGGCGACGCGCGCGTCCTCGGCCAGGTCGGCGAAGGCGATTTCCGGTTCGATCATCCAGAACTCGGCGAGGTGGCGCGTGGTGTTGCTGTTCTCGGCGCGGAAGGTCGGGCCGAAGGTGTAGACCTTGCTCAGCGCCAGCGCGTAGCCCTCGACGTTGAGCTGGCCGGACACCGTCAGGAAGGTTTCCTTGCCGAAGAAATCGCGGCCGAAGTCGACCCCACCCTTGGCGTCGCGCGGCAGGTTGGCCGCGTCCAGCGTCGAGACGCGGAACATCTGGCCGGCGCCTTCGGCGTCGGAGGTGGTGATGATCGGCGTACTGATCCAGTAGAAGCCGTTCTCGTGGAAATAGCGGTGCGCCGCCTTGGCCAGGCAGTCGCGGATGCGCGTGACCGCGCCAAACAGGTTCGTGCGCGGGCGCAGGTGGGCGACCTCGCGCAGGAACTCCAGCGAGTGCGCCTTGGGCTGGATCGGATAGGTTTCCGGGTCCTCGACCCAGCCGACCACTTCGATCGAGCTGGCCTGGATCTCGAACGACTGGCCCTGGCCCTGCGAGGCTACCAGCGTGCCGGTCGCGATCACGGCGCAACCGGCGGTCAGGCGCTTCACCTCGGACTCGTAGTTGGACAGCGAGCTTGGCGCGACGACCTGGATCGGCGCGAAGCAGGAGCCGTCGCTGACATTGACGAAGCTCAGGCCGGCCTTGGAGTCGCGGCGGGTGCGCACCCAACCACGGACCGTGACTTCGCCGCCGGCAGGCATCTTGCCTGCGAGTGCGTGCTCGACGCTGACCACCGTCATGCTCTTGAATCCTTGCCGCTTCGGGCCGATATGGAGAAGGCGGAGTTTAACGGTTGATTGCAGGCGCTTGCGAGGCGTGGCCCAGCCCGGGCCGCAAGGCTCCTCGTGGGAAGCTTTGTCCCGCTGCCGTTACGCCACCGACTCGTATAATCGGTCCGCCATGCGCCCAGCGCGTGCCTTCCCGAGTCTGGAGACCCCATGTCCGTCACCCTTGCTCCCGCGGCCCTCGACCGCGTCCAGCGCTATCTCGTCGAGACCCCGGGTGCGCTGGGCCTGCGCTTTGGCGTGACCCGGACCGGCTGCTCGGGGTGGCAGTACAAGGCCGACTTGGCGCATGAGCAGCACGCGGGCGACACCGTGTTCGAGCAGGAGGGCGTGCGCATCTTCGTCGATGCCCTGAGCCTGCCGCTGGTGGATGGCACCACCATCGACCTGGTCAAGCAGCGCCTGGGCGAGCAGTTCCTGTTCCGCAACCCCAACGTCACCGCCGAGTGTGGCTGCGGCGAGAGCTTCACCACCAAGGCCGACGCGGCCTGAGATCCGCGGCGTCCGCGCTCCGCTTGACTCTGGCGGCCAGCCGGCTGCTCAGGTCCACCCGCTTCCCCATGCGGTATCCCGATCAGGCCCGGCTAGACTCGGCCGCTGATCCAGGGGAAATCCGCATGCTCCGTCCAGTCCTGCTTGCCGCGGCGATCGCCGCCAGCCTGTCCGTGTCGCCTGGTGTGCATGCCCAGGCACCTGCCGCGGCGCTGGCCCAGCCGGCCCGCAATGCCGCCACCACCGAGCTCTACCGCCTGTTCGATGACGAATGGGAGCGCGGCATGCGCGAGAGCCCGGAAGAGGCCAGCTACCGCGGCGACAAGCGCTACAACGACCGCTGGACCGACATGAGCACGGCCGCGATCCAGTCGCGCATGGACGCCGACCGGAAGGCCCTGCAGCGCGCACGCTCGATCGATCGCAAGGCGCTGTCGGCCTCCGATCAGCTCCATTACGACGTGTTCGTATGGGACCTGGAGAAGGCCGTCGAGCGGCAGAAGTTCCGCGAATACCTGCGTCCGGTCAGCCAGCGCGGCGGCATCCAGAATGCCGAGGGCATCACCGAGTTGTTGCCGTTCGCGACCACCAAGGACTATCGCGACTGGCTGGCGCGCATGAACGCGCTGCCTGTCGCCATCGAGCAGACCCAAGCGCTGATGCGCGAGGGCGTGGCCGCGGGCAACACGCCGCCACGCGTGTTGATGGAGCGCGTGCCCGCGCAGATCCAGGCGCAGATCGTCGACGATCCGGCCCTGAGCCCGTTCTACAAACCCTTCACCCGTTTCCCGGACGCGGTGCCCGAGTCCGAGCGGGCAGCCTTGCAGGGCGAGGCCCGGCAGGTCATCGCCACGAAGATCGTCCCGGCCTACCGCCAGTTCGGCGAGTTCTTCGCGAAGGAATACCTGCCCAGGACCCGGACCTCGATCGCAGCGATCGACCTGCCGGATGGCAAGGCCTACTACGACTTCGTCGCCGGCTACTTCACCACCACCGACCTGACCGCCGACCAGATCCACCAGATCGGCCTGAAGGAAGTGGCGCGCATCCGCGCCGAGATGGAGAAGATCAAGGTCGAGGTCGGTTTCAAGGGCTCGCTGGCGGAGTTCTTCCAGTACCTGCGCACCGATCCGAAGTTCTTCTACAAGACGCCGGAGGAACTGTTCACGGCGTACGAAGCGATCTCCAAGCGGATCGACCCGCAACTCGTGAAGGCCTTCAAAACGATCCCGCGCCTGCCTTACGGCGTGCGGGCGATCCCCGACAACATCGCGCCGGACACCACCACCGCGTACTACCAGCCCGGTGCCGTGGATGGGACGCGTGCGGGCTTCTACTACGTCAATCTCTACAAGCCGGAAGTGCGCCCGAAGTGGGAGATGATGGCGCTGTCGCTGCACGAGGCCGTGCCGGGCCATCACTTCCAGTTCGCGCGGGGCATGGAGCTGCCGGACGTGCCGATGTTCCGGCGTGTCGGGTACTTCGTCGCCTACGGCGAAGGCTGGGGCCTGTACGCCGAGCGCCTCGGCTCCGACATGGGCCTCTACGACGATCCGTACGACCGCATGGGCCAGTTGGCTTACGACATGTGGCGCGCCGTGCGGCTGGTGGTCGACACCGGCATGCACAGCAAGGGCTGGAGCCGGGACCGGGCGATCGAGTACTTCATGGACAACTCGCCCAAGACCCGCCAGGACGTGGTCAACGAGATCGACCGCTATATCGGCTGGCCGGGCCAGGCGCTGGCCTACAAGATCGGGCAGCTGAAAATCTCGGAACTCCGTGAGAAAGCCGCGAAACAGCTCGGCGACCGGTTCGACCTGCGAGAGTTCAACGATGCGGTGCTGGAGACCGGATCGGTGCCGTTGAAGGCGCTGGAGGCCCATATCGATGCCTGGATCGCGGCCAGGCAGCAGGCGCCGAGCGGCGCCTGACCGGTCTCGAGGGGCGGCCCGGATGAACGGCTGCCGCCCGCGCATAGGCCCCTGGCAACGCGATTTGCGTCCAAGCCGTTGAATCCGCCATAATTTCCGGCTCCCGCGGCGTCAGCCAGGGAGACCTTGCTCTACCGCGCCCAGTACGGGTGGCGGGGGGCTGATCCGGTTCGCGCGGTTTCAACGCAGTCGCGCGGCCATCATCCACAAGGAAACAACCATGCGTCATTACGAAGTCGTGTTCCTGGTCCATCCGGACCAGAGCGAGCAGGTGCCGGCCATGATCGAGCGCTACAAGAGCTTGATCGAAAGCGGCGAAGGCAAGATCCACCGTCTCGAAGACTGGGGCCGCCGTCAGCTGGCCTACCCGATCGAGAACCTGGTCAAGGCCCATTACGTCCTGCTCAACATCGAGTGCAGCCAGAACGTGCTGAACGAGCTGGTCGACGGTTTCCGCTTCAACGACGCCGTGCTGCGTCACCTCGTCATGAAGCGCGATGCGGCCGATACCGAGCAGTCGCTCATCATGAAGTTCAAGGATGAGAAGGGCGACAAGCCCGAGCGCGGCGAGCGTCGCCGCCGTGACGACGATAGCGACAGTGCCGTTGGCACTGCCGATTCCGCCGACGACAGCATCGAAGCCGCCTAAGGATTGCCCCCATGTCCAAGTTCTTCCGCCGCCGCAAGTTCTGCAAGTTCACCGCCGAGGGTGTCAAGGAGATCGATTACAAGGATCTCAACACCCTGCGCCAGTACCTCACCGAGACCGGCAAGATCGTGCCGAGCCGCGTGACCGGTACCAAGTCGAAGTACCAGCGCCAGCTGGCCACGGCCGTCAAGCGCGCCCGTTTCCTGGCCCTGATCCCGTACACCGACAACCACAACGCCTAAGGCGATGCCGTTTCCTCCCCAGGGAGGAAACGCCTTGTCCCCCTGTCCCGCATCCGGGACAGGGCATGGGTGAGGAAAGCATCGCGTGTCTTCGGACAGCGCAACCCGCTGCGGGGCCAAGCCTCGCTAACGAATACGGAGCAATACCATGCAACTGATCCTCCTGCAGAACGTGCAGAACCTCGGCAAGCTCGGCGACAAGGTCAACGTCAAGCCGGGCTACGGCCGCAACTTCCTGGTCCCGTTCGGCAAGGCCGTTCCGGCCACCCCGACCAACCTGGCCGAGTTCGAAGCGCGCCGCGCCGAGTACGAAGCCAAGGCCAAGGCTGCCCATGACGGTGCCGAAGCCCGCAAGGCCGACCTGGAAGGCGTCGAGGTGACCATCACCGCGAACGCTTCGACCGAGGGCAAGCTGTACGGCTCGATCACGCCGCGCGACATCGCCGAGGCGCTGACCCAGGCCGGCCACAAGGTCGAGAAGTCGGAAGTCGTGCTGGGCGAAGGCCCGCTGCGCCGCACCGGCGAGTACGAGATCGTTGTGCACCTGCACGCCGATACCGAAGCCAAGATCAAGGTCATCGTCGTGGGCGAAGTCGCCTAAGACGAGGTTCCGCAAGGAACACGCAAGGGGCGCCGCAAGGCGCCCTTTGTCTTTCTTGGGATGCGCGCCGCAAGGCGCCCTTTGTTTTTCCGGTAATGCGCGCCGCATCGCGCCCCTTGTTTCCATACGGGTTTGGCGGGTATCTCAACCGCTGAGACGCCGGCATGCCATCCAGCGCGTCAGTAATCCACGCGATATCCACAGACTTATCCGTGGATGGGAGTCGCGCCGGTGACTACGATGCCAACCCTGCACCATTCAAACACACCGCGAAAGCCGCGCAGACGGCGAGGGGAACGGTAACGAGATGAGCGCGCGACCTGGGTTTCGTGGCGATCGCGACAAGCGTTTCGACAACCGGACCGAACAGCGGTTGGACCAGCTGCGCGTGCCGCCGCAGTCGATCGAGGCCGAGCAGGCTGTCCTGGGCGGCCTGATGCTGGCGCCGGAGGCCTATGACCGTATCGCCGACCAGCTCAACGAGCAGGACTTCTATCGGCGCGACCATCAGCTGATCTACCGCGCGATCCGCGAGCTGGCGGAAAAGGCGCGTCCGTTCGACGCCGTGACGCTGGGCGAATGGTTCGAATCGCAGGGCCTGATCGAGCAGGTCGCCGGCGGCGCTTACCTGATCGAGCTGGCCAGCACCACGCCCTCGGCGGCCAACATCGTGGCCTACGCCGAGATCGTCCGCGACAAGGCGACGCTGCGCCAGCTGATCGACGTAGGCACTGGCATCGTCAACGACGGCTTCCAGCCCGACGGCCGCGACAGCAGCGAGATCCTCGAGGAAGCCGAGCGTCAGGTGCTGGCCATTGCCCAGGCCAACACCTCGGGCAAGACCGACTTCACGCCGGTCACCAAGGCGCTGTCGGAAGCCTTCGACATGCTGCAGACCCGTTACGCCAATGGCGGCGGGATCACCGGCCTGCCGACCGGCTACACCGAGTTCGACATGATGACCGCCGGCCTGCAGAAGACCGACCTGATCATCCTGGCGGCGCGCCCGGCGATGGGTAAGACCACGCTGGCGCTGAACATGGCCGAGCACGCCGCATTTCGCAGCAAGCTGCCGGTGGCGGTGTTCTCGATGGAAATGTCGGCCAGCCAGCTGGCCATGCGCTTGATCTCGTCGGTGGGCCGCGTCAACGCGCAGCGCCTGCGTACCGGCCAGCTCGAGGACGAGGACTGGAGCCGCGTCACCGGCGCGATCCGCCAGCTGCGCGAGGTCAAGATCTTCATCGACGACGAGCCCGGCCTGTCGCCGGTCAAGCTCTCCTCCAAGGCGCGCCGCCTCAAGCGCGAGCACGGCCTGGGCCTGATCGTCATCGACTACCTGCAGCTGATGTCGGTGCCCGGCAACAGCGAGAATCGCGCGACCGAAATCTCGGAGATCTCGCGCTCTCTGAAGGGCCTGGCCAAGGAACTGCAGGTGCCGGTGATTGCGCTGTCGCAGCTCAACCGCTCGCTGGAAACGCGCACCGACAAGCGTCCGGTCATGGCCGACCTGCGCGAATCGGGCGCCATCGAGCAGGACGCGGACATGATCGTGTTCATCTACCGCGACGACTATTACAACAAGGAAAACTCGCCCGACAAGGGGCTGGCCGAAGTCATCATCGGCAAGCAGCGTAGCGGTCCGACCGGGTCGTGCAAGCTCAAGTTCTTCGGCGAATACACACGTTTCGACAACCTGTCGCACGACTCGGTGGGCAGCTTCGAGTAGTACGCGTGGTCCGGATTGATGGTCGGAAAGGCTTGACGCGGCGATAACCAAAGCGGGCGCAGGGTGGAGCAATCCTCCCCGGGAGCATCGCCATGCGCATCCTCATTCCATCCTGCATCGTGATGGCGGTGGCCATCGCGCTTGCCGGCGCGGCCTACGCCGGCGGACAGAGCACGTCCTCAAGCACCAAGACAACGTCCTCCAAGACCAGCAGCTCCAAGACCGCGAAGGAGCCTCACTGCTACGACGTGCAGGTGGAGCGCCCGAAGGAGGTCAAGGACGAACACAAGGTCGCCGGCACCGCACTTGGCGCGGTGGCGGGTGGTCTCCTCGGCAACCAGGTCGGCGGCGGCAGCGGCAAGAAGATCGCCACCGTGGCCGGTGCCGTGGGTGGCGGCTACGCCGGCCGCAAGATCCAGGAAAACAACCAGAACAAGACCGAGACGGTCACCGAACGCCGGTGCGATCCGTAGCGGCTCCCCGCCACTGAAGGTCCCCTGCGCCGCACGCACCGCGGATGATCGCGGGCGTCATGGCCTGCGCCATATGACGCGCAGCCCCGCTTAGAATTGGTGCCCGCGTATCACCCTCGGGAACGACGTGCACCACTCACCAGGCATGCCTCCCGCCGCCAGCGAGCGGCCCACCCGCATCGTGGTCGATCTGGACCACCTGGCCTTCAACCTGCGCAGCATCCGCGCGCACGTTGGCGTGCCGGTGATGGGCATCGTCAAGGCCAACGCCTATGGGCACGGGCTGGTGCCGGTCGCGCTGCACCTGCAGGCGCAGGGCGTCGAGCAGTTGGGCGTGGCCTTCGTCGAAGAGGGCATCGCACTGCGCAATGCCGGGGTGACGGCGCCCGTGCTGGTGCTCGGAGGCATTTTCGGACCCCAGGTCGCGCAGTTCATCCTGCACGACCTCGAGATCACGGTGTCCTCGCTCGACAAGCTGCGCCAGGTCGAAGCGGCGGCGCAGGCGCTGGGCCGCAAGGCGGTGATCCACCTGAAGATCGACACCGGCATGGAACGCATCGGCGTGCACAGCTACTCCTCGCGTGCGTTCGTGGAAGCGGCGGTGGCATCGCCCTGGTGCGTGCTGAAGGGCATCTACTCGCACCTGGCGTGCTCGGACGATCCCAACTCTCCGATGACACTGCAGCAGTTGGAGCGGTTCTTCGACGCCTGCTCGCACATCGAGCGCCTCGGCGCGCCGATGCCGATCCGGCATCTCGCCAATTCCGGTGGCGTGCTGCACTTCCCCGCGACGTGGCTCGACATGGTCCGTCCCGGCATCGTGCTGTACGGCGTCCAGCCGGATCCGGCGTCGCTGCGCACCATCGAGGTGAAGCCGGTGATGTCGCTGGCGTCGCAGGTCGTGTACTTCAAGGTCGTCAAGGCCGGCCATCCGGTCAGCTATGGGGCGACCTGGGCGCCCGAACATGACACGCGCGTGGTGACGATCCCGATCGGCTACGGAGACGGCTACCCGCGGGCGTTGTCCTCGCGTGGCGAAGTGCTGATCCGCGGTCATCGCTATTCCATTGTCGGACGCGTCTGCATGGATCAGTTCATGGTCGACATCGGCCAGGACAGCGCCTTCAACGAAGACGAAGTGGTGTTGATCGGCTCGCAGGGAGATGACGCCATCACCGCAGAAGCGCTCGCGCAGCGGGCCGGCATCATTCCCTACGAGATACTGGTCGGACTCAACGATCGCATTCCGCGCGAGTACCGGGGCGGATCGGCGGAGCGCTGAGCCAGACGCCGGTTGCCGCATTCATTGGCGGCATACTGGGGCGTCGACCCAAGGGAGCAGGCGATGTCAGGAACCGCTGCGGATACGTCGCCGCCCGCGCTGGTCTGGTTCCGCAACGACCTGCGCCTGGCGGACAACCCGGCCCTGATGGCCGCCATCGAAGGCGGCTACGTCCCAATTCCTATCCACATCCATGCGCCCGACGAGGCCGGCGACTGGCGGCCCGGAGCGGCGAGCGATGCCTGGCGCCATCGATCGCTGGCGGCGCTGGATACCGCGCTGCGCAAGCACGGCTCCCGCCTGCGCCACTTCGTTGGCCCGAGTTTGCCCACCTTGCAGTCGCTGGTCGCCGCTACCGGTGCCGAGGCGGTGTTCTGGAACCGTCGATACGAACCGGCCTATGAGCGCCGCGACACCCGCATCAAGCAACAGCTTCGCGGACAGGGCCTGCGCGCGGAGAGCTTCAATGCCGCGCTGCTGTTCGAGCCATGGATGTTGCGGACGAAGCAGGGCGATCCCTTCAAGGTGTTCACGCCGTTCTGGCGGGCCGCGCTGGCGGCATGGCGGCTCGCGCCGGGAGTTGATGCGCCCAAGGCGATTCCGCCCTGGAGGGAAGGACCGGAAGGCGTCCCACTGGCAGCGCTGAAGTTGCAGCCGTCGCGCGGTTGGGACCGCGGCTTCTGGGAGGCATGGGAGCCGGGCGAAGCCGGCGCGCACGAAGCGCTCGAAACCTTCCTCGAAGGAGCGCTGCGCGGTTATGGCGAACAGCGCGACTTTCCCGATCGGGCCGGCACCTCGCGGCTGTCGCCGCACCTGCACTTCGGCGAGATCGCGCCGTGGCGCGTCGCTGCGGCACTGGAGGCGCAACGCGGTGGCGCCAATGGCCAAGATATCGATGCGGCATTGCGCGAACTGGGCTGGCGCGAGTTCGCTCATCACCTGCTGCATCACTTCCCGCATACGACGGAGCAGAACTTCAATTCGCGCTTCGATGGTTTCGACTGGGCCCGCGTGTCGCCAGCGACACTGGAAGCCTGGCAGCAGGGCCGCACCGGAGTGCCGATCGTCGATGCCGGCATGCGCGAACTATGGAGCACCGGCTGGATGCACAACCGCGTGCGCATGGTCGTGGCGAGCTACCTGACCAAACACCTCGGCTATCACTGGCGACACGGAGCGCGCTGGTTCTGGGACACGCTGGTCGATGCCGACCTGGCGAACAACACGATGGGATGGCAATGGGTGGCCGGCACGGGTGCCGATGCCGCGCCGTACTTCCGTGTTTTCAATCCGCTCACCCAGGCCGAGAAGTTCGATGGGCAAGGGCGCTACATCGCGCGCTGGGTGCCCGAACTGGCGAATCTGCCGCTGCCCCTGCGGCTGGCGCCATGGCGTGAACCCGGTGAGCTGCGGCGGTTGGCACCGGCGTATCCACCCCATCCGGTCGTCGATCTGGCGGCCGGACGCGAGGCCGCATTGCAGCGTTATCGGCAATTGCGCGGCGATTAGGCGGGGTCCGAATCACGACCATCCGGCGACGTTTTCAGGCCGCCTGTCGGTACCGGCAGGCGGCCGGCGGGGCGTGCGTGTCGGCGCACATGCCTGTCAAAGCTTGAACCACAGCGCTCTGCGCGAGATTTTTGCCGGGCGCTGCGTGTGAAGGCGGCGACAAGAGTGCCGGGGAGGGCTGTGCTAGCGTCCGCCGCGCTGTCCGAGTCGGCACGGTACGTGCGTAAGGCGCGGCGCCATCGAACATGCACCGCTTTGAAGGGGATGGAGAAGCGGGGGGAGGAAAGGCCCGGTCACTCCGGGCCTTTTCTTTGCCCTGCGTTCGCAATCGAACTCTGGCCGCTCTTTTCCTTCACGTTGCGTCGACGGCCCCTGGCATTCCGGCGCAGTGCATGCGGAGCGCGTTGACGCTGTTCCGGCCTGCGTGATTCACTCGTCGCGACGCTTGGGAGGGCGCATGGCCACGGCAGAAGCGCAAGGCAAACGCGCACGTCGCGCGAGGACGACGCGACGCGAAGCAATGACAAGGGTGGACACCGCCTGGCTGCGCATGGAGCGGCCGACCAATCCGATGATGATCACCGGCGTGCTGATGTTTGCCGAGCCGATGTCGCTCGAACGTCTGCGCAAGGTGGTCAAGCAGCGCTTCCTGGCCTACCGCCGGTTCCGCCAGAAGGCCGTCGACACGCCGGCCGGCGCGTCGTGGCAGACCGACGAGAACTTCGATCTCGACTGGCACGTGCAACTGGCGGCCTTGCCCGGCCGCGGCGGCAAGCGTGCGCTCGAGCGCTTCGTCAGCCAGCTCGCTTCGACCCCGCTGAGCCATAACCGCCCGCTGTGGCAGTTCCATCTTGTCGAGCGCTACGACGGTGGTTCGGCGCTGGTCGCGCGCATCCACCACAGCTATGCCGACGGCATCGCGCTGGTACAGGTGCTGTTGTCGCTGACCGACACCTCGCCGGAGCCAGGCAAGGACGAGGAACTGCCGCGTGCGTGGCTCAAGCAGGATCACGCCGATGTCGCCCGTCGCGTGGGAGCCGTCGACCGTTACATGCAGTTGGGCAGCAAGGTCGTCGAGAAGGGCATGGATCTCTATCGCGATCCTGGCCTGGCGGGCGTGCTGGCGAAGGAGGGCAGTGAGATCGCGCGCGAACTGCTGCATGCGCTCACGCTGCCGGACGATCCGCCGTCGCTGTTGCGCGGCCGCCTTGGTGCGAGCAAGCGCGTGGCGTGGGCCGAGCCGCTCGATCTGGAAGAGGTCAAGGCCGTCGGCCGCGCCTGCGACTGCACGGTCAATGACGTCCTGATGGCGACCGCCGCAGGCGCGCTGCGGCATTACATGATGGAACGCGGCGAGGATGTCGACGGCGTGACGCTTCGCGCGACGGTGCCGGTCAACCTGCGGCCGCTCGAACATGCCAAGAAGCTGGGTAACCACTTCGGGCTGGTGTTCCTCGACCTGCCAGTCGGCGAGGGCAATCCGATTCGCCGGCTCGAGCGGATAACGCAGTGCATGCAAGACTTGAAGAACTCAAGGCAAGCTGTTGTTGCTTATGGGCTTCTTGCTGCGTTGGGCATGGCGCCGTCGCAAGTCCAGGGACTGGCGCTCGACCTTTTCAGCCGCAAGGCGACGGCGGTGGCGACCAACGTGCCCGGTCCGCAACAGCCGCTGTATCTGGCCGGCTGCCAGCTGCGCGAAATGATGTTCTGGGTGCCGCAGACCGGTTCGATCGGCGTCGGCATTTCGATCCTCAGTTACAACGGTCGCGTGCATTTCGGTCTCATCGCCGATGCGAAGCTGATTCCCGATCCGGATGCAGTGATCGGCCGCTTCGGTGCCGAGTTCGACAAGCTGCTGTACCTGGCGCTGATGGGCGACTGGAACGAACGGCTCGATGCCGGACTCGCGGCGGCCTTGATGCCGGAGTGATGTGCATCGACGAACGACCATCCGGTCAGGTTCCCGTCACCTGCAATCGTTCCGGACGTGGTTAGCTTGGAACCCTGTTCAGGCTCTCCCCCACAAGGATCGATATGAAGGCACAGATCAAGATGATGTTCGCGATCGCGGCGATGACCGCGACGCTGGCCGGCTGCGCGACCGGCAGCAATGGTTACTACGGCCAGCAGCAACCGCAGCCGTACCCGCCGCAGGGCCAGCCCTATCCGCCGCAGGGTCAGACCTACCCGCAACAGCAGCAGGCGCCGCAACAGCAGCAGGGCATGAGCAAGACCAGCAAGGGCGCCATCATCGGTGCGCTGGCCGGTGTCGCGGCGGGCCTGCTGAGTGGCGACGACGCCACCGAACGTCGCCAGCGCGCTCTCGTCGGCGCGGGCGTAGGTGGTCTTACCGGTGCCGCGATCGGCAACTACCAGGACCGCCAGGAGCGTGAGCTGCGCGAACAGATGGCCGGCACCGGCGTCGACGTCGTGCGCCAGGGCGACAACATCACGCTGAACATGCCCAGCGGCATCACTTTCGACTTCGACAAGTCGGCCCTGAAGCCCGAGTTCTTCCCGGTGCTGGACGACGTCGCCCGCACGCTGCAGGAATACAACCAGACCATCGTCGAGGTCGCCGGCCACACCGACAGCGTTGGCACCGATGCGTACAACCAGGCCCTCTCCGAGCGCCGCGCTGCCGCCGTCGGCAACTACCTGATGAGCCGCGGCCTGAACCGGGAGCGCTTCATCATCGTCGGTGCAGGCGAAGGACGTCCGGTGGCCAGCAACGATTCCGAAGCCGGCCGTGCGCAGAACCGCCGCGTCGAGATCACGCTGGTGCCAATCCAGTCGTAAGAGCACGGGTTACCGCATCGTCGAAACGGGCCGCCATGCGGCCCGTTTCTTTTTCGGGTCCGACCGGCCGAAAAACCCATCTGTCAACGGGTTCCGCGAACGCTCCGGCGTTGCCACAATCGCGGCATCCCCCGCATTCCGGGGGCAGACGACCGGAAGCAATGCAAGACAACGCCAGCAAGTCCGCGCGGCAGATCGCCGACAAGATCGCCCGCCTCATCGCCGACGAGATCGGCGCCCAGCCCGCCCAGTCCCTCGCCGCCATCGCGCTGCTCGACGAAGGCGCGACCGTGCCGTTCATCGCGCGCTACCGCAAGGAAGTCACCGGCGGGCTCGACGACACGCAGCTGCGCAACCTCGAGGTGCGCCTGACCTACCTGCGCGAACTGGAAGACCGTCGCGCCGCCGTGTTGGCCAGCATCGAGGAGCAGGGCAAGCTCACCGGCGAACTGCGTGCCGACATCGAGGCCGCCGACAGCAAGGCGCGCCTGGAAGACCTGTACCTACCGTACAAGCCCAAGCGCCGCACGCGTGCGCAGATCGCGCGCGAAGCCGGCCTGGAGCCGCTGGCCGACGGGCTGGTCGCCGATCCGATGCTCGTGCCGGAAGAATTCGCCGCCAGCTTCGTCGACGCAGAGAAGGGCGTGGCCGATGCCAAGGCCGCTCTCGATGGCGCTCGCGCGATCCTGATGGAGCGCTGGGGCGAGGACGCGCAGTTGGTCGGCGAGTTGCGCACCTGGCTGCACGAAGTCGGCGTGATCCGTGCCCGGGTTGCCGAGGGCAAGGAAAACGAAGGCGCGAAGTACCGCGACTACTTCGACCACGCCGAATCGCTGGCGAAGATTCCGTCGCACCGCCTGTTGGCGTTGTTCCGCGGCCGCCGCGAGGAGTTCCTGTTCCTCGACCTCGACCCGGGCAGTGATGCCGAAGCTGGTCACCTGCTGGCCGAAGGGCGCGTGGCGGTGCATGCCGGCATCCAGGCCAAGGGGCGTCCGGCGGACAAATGGCTGCTCGACAGCTGCCGCCTGACCTGGAAGGCCAAGCTGCATCTGCACCTGTTGTTGGACCTGTTCGCGCAGGCGCGTGAAAAGGCCGAGGCCGAGGCGATCGACGTGTTCGGCGACAACCTCAAGGATCTGCTACTGGCCGCGCCGGCCGGTTCGAAGGCCGTGCTCGGCCTCGATCCGGGTTTGCGCACGGGCGTCAAGGTCGCGGTCGTCGACCGTACCGGCAAGCTGGTCGATACCGCGACGATCTACCCGCACGAGCCCAAGCGGCAGTGGGACCAGTCGCTGATGGTGCTGCGCGCGCTGTGCGCCAAGCACCAGGTCGAGCTGATCGCGATCGGCAACGGCACGGCCTCGCGCGAGACCGACAAGCTGGCCGGCGACCTGATCAAGCTCGCGCCCGAACAGAAGATGCAGAAGATCGTGGTGAGCGAGGCGGGCGCATCGGTGTACTCGGCCTCGGAGTTCGCGGCCAAGGAATTTCCAGGCCTGGACGTGTCGTTGCGTGGCGCCGTGTCGATCGCGCGCCGCCTGCAGGACCCGCTGGCAGAACTGGTCAAGATCGAGCCCAAGGCGATTGGTGTCGGTCAGTACCAGCACGACGTCGACCAGTTCCGCCTGGCGCGCGCGCTCAACGCCAAGGTCGAGGACTGCGTGAACGCGGTGGGCGTGGACGTCAACACCGCGTCGGCCGCCTTGTTGACGCGCGTGTCGGGCCTGTCGTCGACCGTGGCCGAGAACATCGTGGTCTACCGCGACCAGAACGGCGCTTTCAGAAGCCGCAAGGAACTGCTGAAAGTGCCGCGACTGGGCGACAAGACTTTCGAGCAGTGCGCCGGCTTCCTGCGCATCGCCGACGGCGACCAGCCGCTGGACGCGTCTTCGGTGCACCCGGAGGCGTATCCGGTGGTCGAGCGCATCCTCAAGCAGTGCGGCCGCGAAGTGAAGCAGGTCATCGGCGACGCGCCGTTGCTGCGCGGCTTGAAGGCCGAGCAGTTCACCGATGAGAAGTTCGGCGTGCCGACCGTGCGCGACATCCTGAAGGAGCTGGAGAAGCCCGGCCGCGACCCGCGTCCGGAGTTCAAGGCGGCGCGTTTCGCCGACGGCGTGGAGGACATCAAGGACCTCAAGGTCGGCATGATCCTCGAGGGCGTGGTCAGCAACGTCGCCGCGTTCGGCGCCTTCGTCGACATCGGCGTGCACCAGGATGGCCTGGTCCACATCTCGGCGCTGTCGGACAAGTACGTGAAGGACCCGCGTGAGGTCGTGAAGGCCGGCGACGTGGTCAAGGTGCGCGTGATCGAGGTGGACATCCCGCGCAAGCGCATCGCCCTGACGCGCCGGCTGGACGATGCGGCGCCCGCGCCGCGTCCCTCGCGCGATGAGCGTGACGCGCGTGGCGGGCAGCGCGATGGACGAGGTCCGCGCGACCCGGGTCGTGGCTTTGCGGCAGCCAAGCCGGCACCGGCTCCCGCCAACAACGCCCTGGCCCACGCATTCGCCCGCGCCAAACGCGGAGACTGATGCCCGGCAGTACCTGGAAAAGCCCGCCGATTGGCGGGTTTTTTTCGTTATAGCCAGAGATGGTCGAGGCGGGGGCGTCTTATGCGCGCCTGACTGCATGACCTAGACTCGCGGCGTCAGGTTCTGACGGAGGCGTTCATGCTCGTTCGGTTCGGATGGCTGGCCTGGATCTTCTGCGCCGCGCTCGCGCTCGCCAGTCATTCCGCATCCGCGCAGGTGGCCGCGAGCCCCGGCGATGCGGAAGCGAAGGGGCCAGCAGCCATCCCGGTCGCGGACATTCCCTCCCGCGCCGACAGTGACGAGCGCTTCGCCGAGGAAGTGGTGCTGCGCGCTTCGTCCGCGGACCCGACCGCATCGCTGTCGCCGCGGCTGGAGGCGATTGCCCGTTCGGTCGAAACGAAGGCGAAGCTGTTCCGCGGCGACGAGCTGCGCACCCTGCCGGTGATGCGGCTGGAGAGCCTGGAACGCCATTGGAAGTTTGACGCCAGGCAGTTCTCGCGCTGGCAGAAGGACATGCGCGATGCCACCGCGCCGTATGCGGTGGATGCCGACGATCTCGCGCACCGCCGCGCCGATTGGGAGGCGACGCAGGCGATTGCGGCGCGTGGCGACATGCCGGCAGCGCTGTCGGCCCGCGTGGATTCGCTGGTGACCCAACTCAAGGCTGCCGAACAGGCCCTGTCGACGCCACTGGCGCAGCAGATCGCCCTCGGCCGGCGCGCAAACTCGATCGATTCGCGGATCCAGGCAGGATTGAAAGTCGTGGCCCTCGCCATCGACTACATCGACAGCCGGCTGGTCCGCATCGATGCCCCGCCGCTGTGGGCCGACACCAGCCGGAGCGCGGTCGGGCAGGGTGCGCTCGAATCCCTCGTCTCGGGCATGAAGATCGAGCTCGGGTTCCTGCGGGAATACAGCGCCGCCAACCTGGGCAACACGCGCGTGCTCAACCTGTTCCAACTGTTGCTGCTGCCGCTGCTGTTGTGGCTCGGCTACCGCAGCCGGCGCGCGGAGGCCTCCGTGGCCGACCCGCGTTTCGCGGCGGCCGACAAGGTGTTGCGGCGGCCGGTTTCGACCTGGTTGCTGCTGTCGATGATGGGCGTGCTGGTATTCGAGCCGGATGCGCCGCTGCTGCTGCACCAAATCGCGATGCTGGTCGCGCTGGTGCCTGTGCTGCGATTGATGCCTCCGGAAAGCAGTCGCCTGCTTGGCCCGTGGCCGTACGTCGCCGCTGGCCTGTATCTGCTCGAGCGGCTCGGCTTCCTCTTCCTTGCCAACGGCTTCTTCTATCGCTCCTACCACCTGGGGCTGACCTTGCTGGCGATGCTGCTGACGCTCTGGCTGTTGTGGCGTTCGCGCAAGGCCAGCTACTCGGGACTGGCAGGGAGGATAGGCAAGGTCATCCATGTCGCCGCCTGGGGCAGTATGGGTTTGCTGGCGATCTCCGCGGCCTCGAACATTCTGGGCAATGTCTCTCTCGCGGAGATGTTGACCAGCGGCATCATCGACAGCGGCTATTTCGGCCTGGTGCTGCATTCGGCCGTCACCGTTTTCCTGGCGATCCTGCACTGGGTGCTCGTGCAGCGCGGCGTGCACCGGTTCCGGATCGGACCCAGCGACGGCCTGCCATTGCTGCAGTTGTTCGCTCGCCTGCTCACCGCCGCCGCGGTCATCATGTGGCTGGCCTTCGCGATGAACCGGTTCCGCATCTTCCGTCCGGCGTACGCGCTGGCCGAGGGGGCGCTGAAGCATACGTTCCGGTTCGGCGAGATCTCGATCAGCCTCGGCCACGTCCTGGTATTCGCGGTGTCGGTGCTGATCGCGTTCTGGGCGGCCAAGACGGTGCGCTACCTGCTGCAGGAGCACTTGTTGACGAAGATGGCTCTGCCGCGCGGTGTCGGCAACAGTGTCGCGTCACTGACCTACTACGCGTTGCTGCTGCTGGGGCTGGTGGTGGCGCTGTCGGCGGCCGGGTTCAAGGTGAGCCAGCTGGCGTTCGTGTTCGGCGCGCTGGGTGTCGGCATCGGCTTCGGCCTGCAGAACGTCGTCAACAACTTCGTATCCGGACTGATCCTCATGTTCGAGCGGCCGATCCAGCCGGGCGACGTGGTCGACATCACCGGTACGACCGGACGGGTCCGCGACATCGGCATGCGCGCGACCACGATCAAGACCTTCGAGGGCGCCGACGTCATCGTGCCCAACGGCACGCTGTTGTCCGAGAAGGTCGTGAACTGGACGCTGCTGGATCGCAACCGCCGCCTCGACGTCGACGTGGGCGTCGCCTATGGATCGGAGCCTGCACAGGTCGCTGCGCTGTTGAAGGCAGCGGCCGACGCTACCCACGGCGTCGCCAAGGAGCCGGCGCCGGTGGTGTTGTTCACCGGACTGGGCGCGAGCGCACTGAACTTCACCGTGCGCGCCTGGACGTACGACTTCGACAATTCGGTCGACATCCGTAGCGACCTGGTGTCCCGCGTCTACGCGAGCCTGGTGGGTGCCGGGATTGAGATTCCCTATCCGCAGCAGGACGTGCACCTGCGTAGTGTTTCGCCGGAGGCGCAGTCGGCACTGGCGCCTTCACCCACGCAGGAAGAGGGCGCCGAGGGAGAATCTCAGGGACACGAAGAAGGCAGATAGCGCACAGAAGCTCCGGACTTGCTGCTCCATCGCGGGGCCGCAACAAAAGAAAAAGCCCGCCGAATGGCGGGCTTTTTCTTCAGGCGAGAATGCCGGCACTGTTCAATCGTCCGGATACCGCCTCAACAACTCCATCAACACCTGGGCCACGATGGCACTGGGCGTTGTCGTACTTTCGCCTGCCAGGTGGTGGTAGAGCAGTTCCAGCAGATGCGCATCGCTGGCGTCGGCGAGGTTTTCCATCGCCGCTCCCATGCGCTGCTGCTTGCGCTTGCGGTAACGCGCGGCCCGCTGCGCGGGTGTCAGTGCTTCTCCGTACAGTGCACGGCGTCCCCGCCGCGCCGTCGTCACTTCTTCCTGACGCTCTTCTTCCTCTGTCTCGTCGTGCATGGATCCCCTGTCTCCGTGATGCAGCTCTGCGGCCGCCTTCAAAGGAAAGAGTGCCCGGTCTCCCGGGCACTCCGAGGATTGTGACGCTTACTTGACCTGGAAGGTCGTGCTGGCCGTCACCGTCGCGGTGCCGCTGGTGGCGACGGACTTGGCCTTGTAGCTGCCGATCGAGCTCGGACCGGTGCCGCTCACGAAGCTCCACTTGGCGTAGCCGCTGGCGTCGGTGATGACGGTGCCGGCAATCTTGGTGACGCCGTCAGGCTTGACCGCCTCGAAGCGGACGCTCGCGCCCTTGACCGCAACACCCGCCTTGAGCACGCGCGCCGTCATCGCAACCTTGGTGCCGGCGTTGTAGACCGACTGGCTGGGAGTCAGCGTCTCGGTCAGCGTCGTCGGAGCCGGAGCAGCCGGCGCGGCAACCGTGTAGGTGGCCGAGGCGCTGGCGGTGTGGGCAGAGCCCGCCGCGCTGCTGACGCCGGTGCCGATGCCGTAGCCACCCGCGGCGGCCGTGGCCGACGAGGTCACCTGCAGCGTGGCCGAACCCGAGGCACCCGGAGCCAGCGAGACGCTGCCAGCCGACAGCGTGCCGGTCCAACCGGCCGGAACCGTGCGGGCCAGGGCGAAGCTGGTGTTGGCGCAGGCGGCGCTATCGTTGTTCTTGACGTTGACCGTGTACGTGACCGCGGAGCCGGCGGCAACGGCGGCCGTCGAACCCGACAGACTGACGGACGGCGTGGCGCGCGTGCAGACCGGGGCCGGGGTCGGATCGACCGGCGGCGGGGTCGGATTGGTCGGCGGCGGAGTGGTGCCACCGGCCTGGACTTCATAAGCACCGATGTCGGCCTGGGCACCCGACGGACGCGGAGCCAGCACGAAGTCGCTGGTCACGCCGCTGATGACCGGAACCTTGTCGATCACCGGGCTGCCGGCGAGCGGCTGCGCGTCGAACGAGGCGAGGTTCGTGTTGGTCAGCTTCGGATCCTGGCAGACGCTGCCGGACGGGCACTGGCTGTTCTTGACGTTGTAGAACAGGTTGCCGGCGTAGCTCACCGTGGCCGTGCTGTTGTAGACGATGTGACCGATCGACTGCACGTTGGTGCCGGCGACGGCCGCCAGGTAGTACGGCTTGCCGATGATGGCGTTGTTCTGGATGTTCAGCTTCGCGGAAGCCGAACCGCCGGTGTTCATGATCGCACCCTGGCCTTCGCTGACGATCGTGTTGTGACGCACGTTCACCACGTTGCCGTCCACCATCGAGATCGACAGCGCGTTGCCGTTGGCGCGGCACTGGTCGCCGGCCTGCATGAAGCCCTTGCCGCTGTAGTAGCTGCAGTAGCCGGTCAGGACCGAGTTCTCGATCGTCGCGTTGCCGTTGGTCTTGAGCTGGTTGCCGGCATTGGCGTACGAGTGCAGGCGACGCACGGTCAGCGTGGTGCCGGCCTTGCCGTCGAGGTACAGCAGGTCGACGCCGTCGGACGTGTTGTGGTGGACGTCGGAGTCCTCGATCAGCCACTGGCCGCCGGTGTAGTAGGTGCCCAGACCGTCGCCGTAACCGCCGGCCTTCTGGCCCCAGCAGTTGACCTTCTCGCCGGTCGACGGGTTCTCACCGCAACCGTTGTAGGCGATTTCGACCTGGCGCAGGATCATCTGGCCGCTGTTGCTGCTCGACGATTCGCCGACGTTGCCGTCCCAGCCGGCCCAGCCGTTGGCGTTGATCTTGACGCGCTCCATCGTCCAGTTGGCGAGACCGCCGGCGTTGACGCCGTGCAGGCCCAGGCCATGGATGTTGAGGTCGTGCAGGTAGACGTTGCTGGAGGCGCTGGCGGACAGGCCGATCGAGGCCCAGTTGCCGGTGGTGGCGCACTTGGCCGCAGCGTTGCTGTGGCCCTTGATGCACTGGTCCTTGTCGGTGATTTCGAGGTTACCGATCTCGACGTTGTTGCTGCCGTTGAGGTTCAGCACGCTCCAGGTGCCGCCGGCGCCCCACAGCTTCGGCGCGGTCGCGCCCTTGCCGAGGATGCGGGTCTTGGCAGTGGCGCTCGCGCCGCTGGGGATCTTGCTGAGCGAGCACGCGCTCTTGTCGCCGGTCGCACAGCCGCCGCCCATGCCGGGCGCGCCGTAGCCGATCATGTACTCACCGGAACCGATGTACAGCGTGTCGCCGCCGGCGATACGCGGCGTGCCGCTGTTCGGCAGCGCGAAATAAGGATGCTTCCACGCGCAGTTCTGGCCGGTGCCGCTGCCGGAATAGGGAGCGTCAGCCTTGCCGTTACATTGCGTGGCGTCACCGCCGTCGGTGCGAACGAAGAAGTCAGCGGCCTGGGCGGAGCCCACAGCGAATCCTGCCGGCACGATCAGCAGCGAGAGGATGGACTGGGTGAGGGTGCGACGGGAAACAACAATCGACATGAGCAGTTCCTAGGGTGAGTTCGATGGCGTGGCTCACTCCCGTGTCGAGCCAGGGGCGCATCCTAGGAATCGGCTGGATTTCGTATTGCGTGACGCGTCACATATTCGGAACTGCGGCGAATAACCCGGGAAAAACGCCCAATTCAGGTCCGGCTCGTTCAGATCCGATGTTCATTGCCAAACACAAAATGAGACGCACATCACAATGTGTACGCGGGCAACGACAGCCACTGCGCAAGGATCCGCGCAGTCGCATGGCTGGAAGGGCTGTTGCACACGGAAGCGCGTGCTGGGGACGCGGAAAAGAAAAAGCCCGCCGTGAGGCGGGCTTCTGAAGATGGTGGAGGTGGGGGGAATCGAACCCCCGTCCGAAGGCACTCCATCCCCGGCACTACATGCTTAGCGCTCCGTTAGATCTCGCCCCCGGACAGCACGGCGCGCAAAGCGCATCCAGGGACCAGCCTGCTTTGGGTTAACCGGAGACTGACAGGCAGCCATCCCCAGCGATTCCGTGATAATGACCCTACGCTGCGAGCACGGACACAAGCAGTTTCGGGGCTTAGGCCTTAAGCGGCCAGTGCGTAGTTGTCGTCGTTGGCAACTATGAGTTTTGCAGCTGGATTTACGAGGAAAGCTACCCCCTCGGCATGCGCCAGGCGATTTCGCGACCCCCGTCGAAGCCAGTGCACCCCCGGGAATAACGCTCGCTAGCCCGATCAGTATAGGGCCGTCGGCCAGTGACTCAAGGTGTCGGGCGCCACGGCCGGGTCTCCATTCACCTCCGCGGTCGCAGGTATGCTTGCCCCGGATGGATGCCGCCGACGATCCCAACGCCTCACACGCCAGTGAGCTGGCCGAGCTCGAGCCGCGCCGCGGCTACCTGCTGGCGCTCGTCGTTCTGATCGGTGCGCTGATCCTGGTGTTCATGGCGTGGAACGGTGCTCGTGAGCGCGAGTTCGTTACCGCCCAGAGCGAGTTCGTTGCCCGGGCCAACGAGATCACCTCGCGCCTGGAGCAGCCGATGATCGACTACGAACTGGTCGCGCGCGGCGGTGCTTCTCTGTTTGCTTCGGTCGCGCGCCCGACGGCCGCGCAATGGCAGGCGTTTGTCGAAAGCATGCGCATCCAGCCGCGCTTTCCAGGCATGGTCGGCCTGGGATTCGCTGGCTACGTCCCCAGCGCCGGCCTCGATGACCTGCAACTGCAATGGCGCCGGTCCGGTTACGGCCTGCTGGAAGTCAGGCCGCACGGGTTACGGCCGGTGTATGGGCCGATCCTGTATCTCGCGCCGCGAAGCGAAGAGAACGTGGCGGCGATTGGCTTCGACATGTATTCGGAGTCGGTCCGGCGCGCGGCAATGGAAGCTGCGCTGGATAGCGGCCAACCGCGATTGTCGGGGCCGGTCGAACTGATCCAGGATGTCGGCGAGCAGAAGGTCGGCATGCTGCTGTTCCTGCCCGTCTACGAGGGGGGCGGTGTACCGGCCACACGCCTGGCCCGGCGCAAGGCGATCCAGGGTTGGAGCTACGTGCCGATCCGACTCGAGCCGTATCTGGAAGGTGCCCTGGGCAGCGACTTCCGGCAGACGCGCTTCCGGATCTACGACAGTGGCGACGGCGTCGAACGCCTGCTGTTTTCGAGTCATCTGCGCGGCGGCAAGCCAGCGTTCGTCCACAGCGCGGCGCTGGAGCAGTAC
The DNA here is from genome assembly GCF_015453285.1 of Lysobacter niastensis. Classification (GTDB taxonomy): domain Bacteria; phylum Pseudomonadota; class Gammaproteobacteria; order Xanthomonadales; family Xanthomonadaceae; genus Lysobacter_J; species Lysobacter_J niastensis. The sequence goes on along the minus strand of NZ_JADLZT010000009.1, from coordinate 128,979 downwards.
GGGCGCAGCTGGCGAATCGAGTACGAGTCGCCACCCCTGGCCGAGGCCGCGCCGCGGCTGCAGACGCTGGAGAACCTGCTTGCGCTCGGGTTGTTCGCGTGCCTGCTGCTCTACGGCATCGCACTGGTCCTCGCGCATACCGAATCGCGCGCCCACACCATCGCGATGCGCATGACCGAGGACTACCGGCGCAGCGAACAGCGTTTCCGCGTCGCCATGCAGTATTCGGCGATCGGCAAGGCGCTGCTGGGCAGCGACGGCGCCATCGTCGAGGCGAATCCTTCGCTGGGCGCCATCGTCGGGCGCGAACCGAAGGACCTGATCGGCGAACGTTTCGACAGCCTGTTCGAAGATGACGAGCCCGGGCTTGGCGGTGCTGGGGGCAGTACGGACAGTCACGGCGTGCACCGGACCACGCGCCGCCTGCATCGCGAAGGAGGCATGCCGCGCCATGCCCAGCTGACCTATGCGCCGGTCCCGGGCAACGTGGGGCAGGACATCGTCGGCCTGGTACAGGTGGAAGACGTCACCGAGCGCCTGCGCGCGGAGGCGCGCGTGCACGCGCTCAACCGCACGCTGGAGGCGCGCGTGGCGATGCGCACGCGCGAACTGAGCCAGGCAAACCAGGAGCTGGAGGCGTTTGCGTACAGCATCTCGCACGACCTGCGTGCGCCGTTGCGGGCGATCGATGGCTTCAGCCGCACGCTTGCAGAGCGGTACGAGTCTTCGCTGGACGATACCGGACGCGGCTACCTCTCACGGGTACGGCGCGCGGCGTCGCGAATGGGCGAGCTGATCGATGCGCTGCTGAAGATGTCGCGACTGAGCCGTAGCGAGCTGAAACTGGAGCGTGTCGACCTGAGCCGCATGGCCGGCGAAATCGTCGAGGAACTGCGAATGGGCGACAGTCCGCGTTCCGTGGAAACCGTCATCGCGCCCGGCCTGCAAGTGGTTGGCGACGCTGCGCTGTTGCGAAACCTGCTGGGCAACCTGATCGGCAATGCGTGGAAGTTCACCCGTGAGTGCGCCGATGCGCGTATCGAGTTCGGGGTGGAGGAGGATGCGGAAGGTACGTTCGAGTTCTTCGTCAGGGACAACGGCGCGGGCTTCGCGCAGAAGTACGTCGACAAGCTGTTCCGGCCTTTCCAGCGCCTGCACAGCGAGGGCCAGTTCGCAGGCCACGGCATCGGCCTGGCCTCGGTGAAGCGGATCGTCGAGCGGCATGGCGGCATGATCCGCGCCGAGGGCGCGGAAGGCGAGGGTGCCGCGTTCTATTTCACCTTGCCCGGCGAGGGCAGGCATTAGCCCAGTCTGGCTCAGGCGTCCTTGTTGTGCCGGCGCAGCAGGCGCTGCTTTTCGCGAGCCCAGTCGCGATCCTTGCTGGCCTCGCGCTTGTCGTGGGCCTGCTTGCCCTTGGCGAGGGCCACCTCGGCCTTGACCTTGCTGCCCTTCCAGTAGAGCGCGGTCAGCACGATGGTGTAACCGTCGCGCTGGACGCGACCGATCAGGTTGTCGATCTCATGCCGGTGCAGCAGCAGCTTGCGCGAGCGCCGGTCGTCGGCGACGACGTGGGTCGAGGCCGAGATCAGCGGGGTGATCTGCGAGCCGATCAGGAAGATCTCGCCATGCAGGACCACGGCATAGCTGTCGCCGATGTTGGCGCGCCCGGCGCGAATCGCCTTGAGCTCCCAGCCCTGCAGTGCCAGGCCGGCCTCGTAGCGCTCCTCCAGGTGGTATTCGTGGCGCGCGCGCTTGTTCAACGCGATGGTGCCGCCGGCGGCGCCCTTTCCTTTATCCTTGCCGGCCTTGTTGCTCGAGTTCTTCGCCATCGCGCTATTGTCCCTGATTGCCGGGCAACTCGCGAACCCGGCCCACGACCATGCCGACCATCCGCCGTTCCGCCCTGGTTGAACACTCCGCCGCGCGCATGTTCGCGCTGGTCAACGACATCGCGGCCTATCCGCGACGCTTCGACTGGTGCGACAAGGCCGAGGTGATCGAGTCCGGCGAGTTGCGCATGGTGGCGCGACTGGACCTGGGCCTGGGGGCGCTGCGCACCTGGTTCACCACCGAGAACACGCTGGTGCCGCCGCACCACATCGACCTGAAGCTGGTCGACGGCCCGTTCCGCAGCCTCAGCGGCCGTTGGCAGTTCCATTCGCTGGACGAGTCAGCGTGCAAGGTGACCCTGACGCTCGATTTCGAGCCGTCAGTGAAGCTGCTGGGACCGGCGATGGCACTGGGTTTCCAGGCGCTGGCCGACCGCATGGTCGACGACTTCGTCCGTGTCGCCGACCGCGACCCCGCGAACGGGGGCGGCGGGTGAGGGTCGAGCTGCTTCGCGCCTGGCCGCGACGCTTCGAGCGGGCGGAAGTGGAACTGCGCGACGGCGCCAGCCTGGCCGACGCATTGCGCGAGGCTGGCTGGGCCGATGATGTGGAAACGACGGGCTATGCCGTGTTCGGCGTGAAGGCCACCCTGCAGTCGCTACTGGCGGACGGCGACCGGGTCGAACTGCTACGTCCGCTGCAGGCAGACCCCAAGGACGCACGCCGCCGGCGCGCCGAATCCCGGCGCGGTGGCAAAACCGGGTGAATCGTTGCCGGACTCAGCGCCCGCGGCGCTTGTCCTTTTCCTTCGGCAGGTTGCGGCCGAACTGCTTGTAGGCGGAGTTGGCGATCTCTTCGTCCTGCTCCGGGAAGTAGTCGCCTTCCCACTTGGCCAGGGCATCGCCCTCGAACCACAGCGTCAGGTTCTTCTTCTCGGTCTTGCCGACGCGGCCGATGCGCTGCGTGGACGTGTAGTCCCAGCGGTCGTGGTGGAACGGGTCGGAGATCGAAGGCGTGCCCAGCAGCAACGAGACCTGCTGCTTGCTCATGCCCGTCTGCAACTGGTCGATGTTGGCCTTTTCCAGCAGGTTGCCCTGGTAGATCGGCTGGCGGTAGAGGATGCCGCAGCCCGCGGTCATCAGGGCGACGGAAATGACGAGCAGGAGCTTGTGCATCGAGTGCTTGGGCATCGGATGGCGCGACCGCGGATGGGAGATTAACGGGCCGATGATACACTGAAGGCCAAGCCCACGAAGCGCAGGAACCGCCGCCACCGGCTGGACCGCGTTCACCAGGTGTTCGGCCCCGAGGCCTCGGTTGCCCGTCCGAAACCGCATCAGCCCAAGAGCAGGGAGCCCCGATGGAATCTGAAGACCTGCGCAAGGCCGGACTCAAGGTCACGCACCCGCGCCTGCGCATCCTGGACCTGCTGGAGCAGTCCAAGCCGCGCCACATGACGGCCGAGGACATCTATCGGCACCTGCTCGAGCACGGCGAAGACATCGGCCTGGCCACCGTGTATCGCGTGCTGACGCAGTTCGAGGCCGCCGGGCTGGTGCTCAAGCACAACTTCGAGGGTGGCCAGTCCGTGTACGAGCTGGACCGTGGTCATCACCACGACCACATGGTCGACATCGACACCGGCAAGATCATCGAGTTCGAGAGCACCGAGATCGAGGAGCTGCAGCGCAAGATCGCCGAGAAGCACGGCTACCAGATCGAAGAGCACTCGCTGGTGCTCTACGTGCGCAAGAAGGCGCCGCGATAAAGCATCCGCGACGACGTCGATGAACGCGCCGCAGCGCGCGGGATGATCGAGTTGCCGGGCTGCGGCTAGTCCACGTCGGCCAGCAGACGCTTGGCCGCGGCGCGCGCCTCGCGGGTCAGTTCGACGCCACCGAGCATCCGCGCCAGTTCCTCCTCGCGCTGCTTCGCGTCGAGCGACTGCACCGCGCTCTGGGTCACGCCCTCGCTGGCGGTCTTGCTGACGCGGTAGTGCGAATGGCCCTGCGCGGCGACCTGCGGAAGATGGGTCACGCACAGCACCTGACGGCTGGCGCCGAGTGCGCGCAGCTTCTGGCCGACGATCTCGGCGACGGCGCCGCCGATGCCGGTATCGACTTCGTCGAACACCATCGTCGGCACTGCATCCAGTCCGAGTGCGGCGACTTCGATCGCCAGCGAGATGCGCGACAGTTCACCACCGGAGGCCACCTTGCGCAGCGCACGCGCCGGCTGGCCGGGATTGGCCGCGACCAGGAACTCGACGCGCTCGCCGCCCTGCGGGTCAGGGCGATCTGCTTCGAGCGGCTCGATCGCCACGTCGAAGCGGCCGCCGCCCATGCCCAGTTCGGCGATCAGGGCGGTGGTCCCGGAGGCGAGGCGAGCGGCGGCTTCGCGGCGCGCGTGGCCGAGTACGTCCGCCGCCTCACGCCAGGCCTGGCGGGCTTCGGCGATTTCGCCTTCCAGGCGTCCGAGGCGCACCCCGGCGCTGCGCAGGGTTTCCAGTTCGGCGGCGATGGCGTCGCGCTGCGCCGCGAGCTGCTCCGGCGTCACGCGATGCTTGCGCGCGAGTTCGTGGACTCGACCGAGCTGGCGTTCGATGGCGTCGAAGGCGGACGGGTCAAGGTCGAGGTCGCTGCGCACGCGGTCGAGCAGGGCCAGCGCTTCGTCGATCTGGATGGCGGCGTTGTCGAGCATGGCATCGACGTCGTTGAGCTGCGGCTCGTGCTCGGCCACGCGCTGCAGTTCACCGCGCACCTGCTGCAGGCTGCGCGAAAGGGACGGACCCTCTTCGCCGCCCAGACGGGCGAAAGCGTTGTCGCAGGCGGCGATCAGTCCGGCGGCATGGGCGTGACGGCGATGGTCGGCCTGGAGGCGGGCGATGGCATCGGGTTCCAGCGCCTCGCGGTCGAGCTCGCCGTGCTGGTGCTGCAGCCAGTCGATGCGGTCGGAGACGTCGCCGCGTTCCTGCAGGGCATCGCGCTCCGCGAGCAGCGCGGCCCAGAGGGCAGCGGCGGACTCGACCTGCCGGCGCTCGGCTTCGGTGCGTCCGAACGCATCGAGCAGCGCCAGCTGGCTGGTTCTGGAGAGCAGGGCCTGGTGTTCGTGCTGGCCGTGGATCTCGACCAGCTGCGCGGCCAGCTCCGCGAGCTGGCCCAGCGTCACCGGGCGGCCGTTGACCCAGGCACGGGACCCGCCGTCGGCGCGGATCACCCGGCGGATCTGGCAGGCCTCTTCCTCGTCCAGCTCGTTCTCGTGCAGCCAGGCACGTGCCTGCGGTACGTCATCGAGGGTGAACTCGGCGACCAGTTCGGCCCGGTCGGCGCCGTGCCGGACCACGCCGCTGTCGGCGCGCAGTCCCGAGATCAGGCCGAGGGCGTCGACCAGCAACGACTTGCCGGCGCCGGTCTCACCGGAAATGACTGTCAGGCCGGGACCGAAGCTCAGTTCGGCGGCGCTGACGACGGCAAAGTGCTTGAGGGAAAGGTGCGCGAGCATCGGGTCGCGATTGTGCCTTGTGTTGGTGGCGGCTTGATAGTCGCTTCGCGTCTCGCGGCCTGAGACCGGGTGTGGTGGCCGGTCCATGCCTGTACGAACCATGCCTGTATGAACAACGTGACGGCATCGCTTGCATCCTGCGGCGGCGGCGGCTTATACCGCAGGCATGAATCGCCGGTCCTCCGATCCCTCCCTCGACCCCCGCGCGCGCCAGTTGCTGCGCACTCTGATCGGACGCTACATCCATAGCGGTGAGCCGGTGGGCTCCCAGACCCTGGTGCGCTATTCCGGTCTGGACGTCAGCTCGGCGACCGTCCGCAACATCCTCGCCGACCTGGAGGACGCCGGGTTGCTGAGCGCGCCCCACAGTTCGGCCGGCCGCATCCCGACCGCCCAGGGCTATCGGCTGTTTGTCGACTCGCTGCTGCAGGTGCGGCCGCTACCCGATAGCGAGGTCGCGCGCCTGCGCCATGAACTGCCGGCCGGCTCCGGCACGCAGGCGCTGCTCGGCAGTGCGTCGGAGCTGCTGTCGGCGATGACCCATTTCGTCGGCGTGGTCAGCGTGCCGAAGCGCGAGCAGTTCGCGTTCCGCCGCATCGACTTCGTGCCGCTGGATACCCAGCGCGTGCTGGCGATCCTGGTGTTCGCCGACAACGACGTGCAGAACCGGATCCTGCAGGTGCGTCGTCCCTACGAGGCCAGCGAGCTCGAGCGCGTCGCCAATTACCTGAACGCCCATTTCGCCGGACGCACGCTGGCCGACATCCGCGCCACGCTGCTGCATGACTTGAGGAGCGCCCAGAGCGAGATGCAGCGGCTGCTGACGCAATCGGTCGAACTGGCCGAGCAGTTGCTGACGCCCGGGCAGGACGACATGGTCCTGGCCGGCCAGACCCGCCTGATCGGCGTGCAGGACCTGTCCGACCTAGACCGGCTGCGCGAGCTGTTCGAGGCCTTTGCCCGCAAGCGCGAAATCCTGCAGTTGCTAGAGCGCACGGTGCAGGCGCCGGGCGTGCGCATCTTCATCGGCGAGGAGACCGGCCTGGCGCCATTGGAAGGCATGTCGCTGGTCACGGCTCCCTACGGGGCCGGCGGTCAGGTGCTGGGCGTGCTCGGGGTGATCGGGCCCAGCCGCATGGCTTATGAACACGTGATCCCGGTGGTGCAGGCCGCCGCCGATGCCCTGGGGGCGGCGATCCACTCCGAGTAGCAACTACCGGTCGCACCGGCCGGCCTCGATGGCCGGCACATCCAGATCGGCTTGAAACCCCGTCCGGCGGCCCCATTGCTGCCCTGTTGCGCATCAGGCGCAGTTTTCGCGCATTCGGCGCAGGGACGGAGCAGGCATGACCAATATCGACCAGAACGACACCCCCGGCGTGGCAGAGACCGATGCCGGCACCACGCTCGCAGCCCAGCTCGAAGCTGCCCAGGCCGAGTTGACGCAACTGCGCGAGGAATCGCTGCGCGAACGCGCCGACCTCGAAAACCAGCGCAAGCGCATGGCCCGCGACGTCGAGATGGCGCGCAAGTTCGCCAACGAGCGCCTGCTCGGTGGACTATTGCCGGTGATCGACAGCCTGGAAGCCGGTCTGGCCGTGCAGGCCGACACGGCCCAGCACCTGCGCGAGGGCATGGAGCTGACCCTGAAGCAGCTGATGAAAGTTGCCGGCGACAACGGCCTGGTCGCGGTCGATCCGGTCGGCCAGCCGTTCAACCCCGAGCATCATCAGGCGATGAGCATGGTCGAAAGCGCGACCCACGCGCCGGGCGACGTGGTCCAGGTCTTCCAGAAGGGCTGGCTGCTGAACGAGCGCCTGCTGCGTCCGGCGCTGGTCGTGGTCGCCAGGCACGACTGACGCCCTTGGGCTTCACCGCCTTGAACCCGGGGCGAAGGCCCCCCAGATAGCGGACATCGGCGGCACGGCCGCCCCAACGAATTCAAGCATCAGAGAGGGAGCAGCATCATGGGCAAGATCATCGGCATCGACCTCGGCACGACGAACTCGTGCGTGGCGATCATGGAAGGCGGCAAGGCGCGCGTCATCGAGAACTCCGAAGGCGACCGCACCACGCCTTCGATCGTGGCGTTCACCAAGGACGGCGAAGTGCTGGTCGGCGCCTCGGCCAAGCGCCAGGCCGTCACCAATCCGAAGAACACCTTCTATGCGGTGAAGCGCCTGATCGGCCGCAAGTTCACCGACGCCGAGGTCCAGAAGGACATCGGCCTGGTTCCGTACAAGATCACGCAGCACGAGAACGGCGACGCCTGGGTCGAAACCGCGGACAGCAAGAAGATGGCGCCGCAGCAGATCTCGGCCGAAGTGCTGGCCAAGATGAAGAAGACCGCCGAGGCGTATCTCGGCGAGACCGTCACCGAGGCGGTCATCACCGTGCCGGCGTACTTCAACGACAGCCAGCGCCAGGCGACCAAGGACGCCGGCAAGATCGCCGGTCTCGACGTCAAGCGCATCATCAACGAGCCGACCGCGGCCGCGCTGGCCTACGGCATGGACAAGAAGGGCGGAGACCGCAAGGTCGCCGTGTACGACCTCGGCGGCGGCACCTTCGACGTGTCCATCATCGAGATCGCTTCGGTCGACGGCGAGATGCAGGTCGAGGTGCTGTCGACCAACGGCGACACCTTCCTCGGTGGCGAGGACTTCGACAAGCGCGTCATCGACTATCTCGTCGATGAGTTCAACAAGGACCAGGGCATCGACCTGCGCAAGGATCCGCTGGCCCTGCAGCGCCTGAAGGACGCGGCCGAGCGCGCCAAGATCGAACTGTCCAGCGCCCAGCAGACCGAAGTGAACCTGCCGTACGTGACGGCGGATGCCTCGGGCCCGAAGCACCTGAACATCAAGCTCACCCGCGCCAAGCTCGAGTCGCTGGTCGAGGACCTGATCAAGCGGACGATCGAGCCGTGCCGCATCGCGCTTAACGACGCCGGCCAGCGTGCCAGCGACATCAGCGAGGTGATCCTGGTCGGTGGCCAGACCCGCATGCCGAAGGTGCAGCAGGCAGTCACCGAGTTCTTCGGCAAGGAGCCGCGCAAGGACGTCAACCCGGACGAGGCCGTGGCTGTCGGCGCGGCGATCCAGGGCGGCGTGCTGCAGGGCGACGTCAAGGATGTGCTGCTGCTCGACGTGACCCCGCTGAGCCTGGGCATCGAGACCCTGGGCGGCGTGATGACCAAGATCATCGAGAAGAACACCACGATCCCGACCAAGGCCTCGCAGGTGTTCTCCACCGCCGAGGACAACCAGTCGGCCGTGACCGTGCACGTGCTGCAGGGTGAGCGCGAGCAGGCCCGTTACAACAAGTCGCTGGCCCGCTTCGACCTGACCGGCATCGACGCGTCGCCGCGCGGCATGCCGCAGATCGAGGTGTCCTTCGACATCGACGCCAACGGCATCCTGCACGTGTCGGCCAAGGACAAGAAGACCGGCAAGGAGCAGAAGGTCGAGATCAAGGCCGGCTCGGGCCTGTCCGAGGACGAGATCGCCAAGATGGTCGCCGACGCCGAGTCGCACCGCGAGGAAGACCAGAAGTTCCACGAGCTGGTGCAGGCCCGCAACCACGCCGACGCGTTGATCCACACGGCGCGCGGCGCGATCAAGGACAGCGGCGACAAGGTGTCGGGCGACGTGATCGGCCGCGCTGAAGGTGCGATCGCCGAACTCGAGACCGCGATGCGCGGCGACGACAAGGCCCAGATCGAGGCCAAGTCGCGTGCGCTGGAGGAGGCCGCGCAGTCGCTGTTCGCCGCAGCCTCGGCCGGCCAGCCGGGCGCCGATGCCGGTGCCGGCGCAGCGGGCGCCGCCAGCGGTGGCAAGGCCGACGACGTCGTCGATGCCGAGTTCACCGAAGTCAAGGACGACAAGAAGTAAGCACGGGATTCGGACCAGGAATGCGGGATCCGGATGAGATCATCCGGATCCCGTTTTTCCATCCCGACATCGTTCCCTTTCCGAACACCGCATCCCGAATCCAGGCTCCATGAGCAAGCGCGATTACTACGAAGTCCTGGGCGTTGCCCGCGACGCCAGCGAAGAAGACCTGAAGAAGGCCTATCGCCGCTGCGCGATGAAGTACCACCCCGACCGCAACCCGGGCGATGCGGCCGCCGAGGCCTCGTTCAAGGAATGCAAGGAGGCCTACGAGGTCCTTTCCGACAACGGCAAGCGCCGCGCCTACGACCAGCACGGCCATGCCGCGTTCGAGCACGGCATGGGCGGTGGCGGCGGCTACGCCGACATGGGCGACATCTTCGGCGACATCTTCGGCAACATCTTCGGTGGCGGTGCCGCACGCGGTCCGCGCCGCGGCGCCGACATCGGTTACGTCATGGAGCTGTCCCTGGAAGAGGCGGTCGGTGGCATCGAGAAGCAGATCGAGATCCCCACGCTCGACGAGTGCGATACCTGCCACGGCAGCGGCTCGGCAGATGGCAAGCTCGAAACCTGCGACACCTGCCACGGCCGTGGCCAGGTGCGATTCCAGCGCGGCATCTTCTCGATGCAGCAGGCCTGCCCGCATTGCGGCGGGCGCGGCAAGACCATCCAGAACCCGTGCAGCGATTGCCATGGACAGGGGCGTGTCGAGCGCACCAAGACGCTGCAGGTCAAGATCCCGGCCGGCGTCGACAACGGCGACCGCATCCGGCTGGCGGGCGAAGGCGAGGCCGGTCCGGCCGGCTCACCACCGGGCGATCTCTATGTCGAAGTGCGTGTGCGCGAGCACGATATCTTCCAGCGCGACGGCGACGACCTGCATTGCGAAGTGCCGGTCCGCATATCCCAGGCCGCACTGGGTGACGTCATCCGCGTGCCCACGCTGGGTGGCGAGGTCGAACTGCGCATCCCGTCCGAGACCCAGAGCGGAAAGCTGTTCCGCCTGCGCGACAAGGGCGTCAAGTCGGTGCGCAGCCGCGCACCGGGTGACCTCTATTGCCGTGTCGTGGTGGAAACGCCGGTCAACCTCACCCCTGAACAGCGAGACCTTCTGGAGAAGTTCGAGGCGACGTTCGTCGGTGACGGTGCGCGCCGTCATTCGCCGCGCTCGTCGACGTTCCTCGACGGCGTCAAGGGATTCTGGGATCGCATGACGTCGTGATTCGCGGAGGGTGACGCATTGCGTCACCACCGGGTGACATCCTGGGGCGACGAACGGCGCATTTGCGGCGGATGGTCGGCAAGGCAACCTTGACGGCCATCAATCATTACTGCGGGGCCTCCTCGCTACCATGACCGCGGACGTACTGCGCGCCGCTCATGACCATTACCCTGCAAGAATCGCCGACGCTGGGGGCACGGGATCCAAGCCTGCTGCTCTCCGGACTGCAGCAGATATCCCTCGAACAGCTCGTCCCCGCACTAGAGTCGGCCCTGCGCCGCGTCGACGACTACCTGTTCGACCGCAGCAGCACGGGCGGCGAGGGGGCGGAGCTCACGGCCCTGCGCGACCTGCGCCGGGTCCGGCCGCAGCTGGCGCAGCGCTTCGAACGCGGCATGATCGACGGGTTCCGGCGCGCTTCCGGCCTGCTGCCGACCATGAAGGCGGGCTCCGTCGAGCTCAGCCTGGTCGACGAGGACACGCTCGAACAGCAGTTGGCCGACGAGCAGATGATCGACGGGCTGACCCGACTGCACAGCCAGGCGCTGAAGCGCCTGGAAGCGCGGCTCGCGGTGTTGCTGGAACGCCCCGCGATCACGCCCGCCGACAACCCGGTCAGCCCGGCATCGATCGCCGTCGCCATGCGTGGCTCGGTGATCGGTACCGAACTGCCCCCGAGCGTCCACATCGCGCTCTTCAAGTTCTTCGAGCGCGAACTCGGCAACACACTCAAGACGGTCTACGACCGCGCCAACGAGCGCCTCGCCGCGGCCGGCGTGCTGCCGCGACTGGACCCGGTGACGCCTGTTGCACCGCCTGCGCCCGCTCCCGCGCCGGCCGCGCACGGAGCTCCGGTCGAAGCCCATGCCGCCTCGGATGCGGCGCCGGCCGCAGGCGATCAGACCCTCTTCTCCAGCCTCGTCGGACTGCTGCAGTCCTGGCGCACGCGCGTCACCGGCTCGCCCGCCGCGCCCGTGGCCGCGGATGCCCCGCGCCTGCGCGAAGTCGAGATGATGTCGGTGCTCTCGCTGCTGCAGAACGATCCGCCGCGCAGCCTGGACATGGCCATCGGCGACAGCCGCCAGTCCCTGGCCGAGCAGCTTCGCAGCGAGGTGTTGTCCAGCGCGCGCCGGCTCGGCCTCGGAGGCGAGCGGGTACTGCTTTCGAATCCGGACGAAGACGCGCTCGATCTGGTCGGCATGCTGTTCGACGTACTGCTGGACGAAAGGGATTTCGAGCCGGACGTACGCCGCAAGATCGGCCGCCTGCTGGTGCCCTACGTGAAGGTGGCAGTGAAGGATCGGCGCATGTTCCTGTACAAGGGACATCCGGCAAGGCGCCTGCTCAATGCGGTCGCCGAAGCCTGCGAAGGCAACCACGGCGATGGGCCGCAGGAGCGCGAGCTTCTCGATCGCGTCGATGCCACGATCGATCGCCTCGTCACCGAGTTCAACGAAGACATCGCGATCTTCGACACGCTCGAGGGTGAGTTGCGCGCCTTCATGGCGCAGCACCGCAAGCGCGTGGAGCTTGCCGAGAAACGCGCCGCCGAATCTCAGCGCGGCCGCGAGCGGCTGGAGCAGGCGCGTGCCGATGCCAACGCAGACCTGCAAAACTGCCGCGGCGACCGCCGCCTGCCGCCGGCGCTCGACGATTTCGTGACGCATTTCGTAGGCCATCACCTGACCCAGGTGATCCTGCGCGAAGGCAGGGAATCGCCGCGCTACGGCGAAGCGCTGCACGCCGTTGCGGGCCTGTTGGCGGCCTACGACATGGCGGAGCTGGGCGTCCCGTTGGAACGTCAGCCCGCGGTGGATCGCGCCGTGCTGCAGACCATCATGGCGAGTTCCGGTTGCATCGGCGATTCCGCCGACAGTGCACTGGGAACCATGCAACGCACGCTCGAGCAGCTGGTGGCCGGCGACGATGCGTCCGCCAGCGCAGCGCAACTGCCCGAGCGTCCCATGCAGACGGACGCGGTGGCGCCGCCCGAGCCGCTGTTGTCGGTGGTGGGAGGCAACGATCGTCTCGATTACGACCCGGTCATGGCCGAGCGCATGCGCGCGTTGCAGGTGGGCACCTGGGTGCAGCTGACGTCGGAAACCGGTCGTACGGAGCCCGCCAAGGTCTCATGGGTCAGCCCGATTTCCGCGAGGCTACTGTTCGTCAACCGTCGCGGCATCCGCCTGCTGGTGGCTTCCGCGGAAGAATTGGCGGCGCTGGCGAAACTCGGCCGCGTGCAGTTGCGCGAAGGCGACAACGTCTTCGAGGATGCGATGCACCAGGTGCTGGGGCGCCTGAAGAAGGAAGCCGAAGTCGCGGCGGTCGGTATCGCCTGATCGCGAAGTGAAGGGGTTGCAACGATGCGACGCGTGCACGCCGGATGCGTGAACTTGTCGGCTGCGGCGTGCGCGATTAGCCTTCGCGCATGAACGAAGCCCCTCAGCCCATCCGAATCCTCATCCACGGCGCCTCCGGGCGCATGGGCCAGGCGCTGCTGCGCCTCGCCGAGGAGCGCGACGATATCGTCGTCGTAGCGGCCGTTTCCCGCTCGCAGCCGGCACAACGCGTGGTCGAGGGGGTCGCGCATTTCGCCGTGTCCGAGTTGGCGGGCGCGCCCGAGTTCGATGCAGCGATCGATTTCAGCCTGCCCGAGGGTTTCGACGCGATCCTGCAGCTCTGCGCCGAACGCGGCGCCGCGCTGGTGTCCGGCACTACCGGACTGGAGGTCGCGCAGCGCGATGCGATGGCAGCCGCATCGACGCGCATCCCGCTGTTGTGGGCGGCGAACTTCAGCCTCGGCGTGGCGGTGCTCAGCGAGCTGGTCGAACGGGCGGCCGCCGCGCTGCCGGGCTGGGACTGCGACATCGTCGAATCGCACCACGTGCACAAGAAGGACGCGCCCTCCGGAACGGCGCTCGCATTGGGCGCCAGCGCGGAGCAGGGCGGGGCGCAACCTCGCTACCAGTCGCTGCGAGCCGGCGACATCGTCGGCGAGCACTTTGTCCAGTTCACCACACTGGGCGAGCGTATCGAGCTCAATCACCGAGCTACCAACCGCGACATCTTCGCGCGTGGCGCGCTGCATGCCGCAGTCAGGCTCGCCCGCAGGGCGCCCGGCAGCTACCGTTTGCGGGACCTGCTGTCCTGAACACGTGGCCTCATCCGGCCCAAAAAGGCTGAATTGAGGCTGGCGTTACCCCGGTCTCCCCGCTAGAATCGCTGCTCGCCTGAACCCCTTTTCGACGGACCGGTCCCGCACCGCGTCCGCGTTTTGCTGCAACCCGGTTTTTCCGGGGTCTGCGCGACAAGGAAGGGGTCAGCACCCCCCGGCAGCAAAGGCGACCCCCGTGACCCATCCCGCAATCCTCGCACTCGAAGACGGCACCATCTTCGAGGGCGTTTCCGTAGGCGCGCCCGGCCTTTCGGTCGGCGAAGTCGTATTCAACACCGCCATCACCGGCTACCAGGAGATCCTCACCGATCCCTCGTACGCCCGCCAGCTGGTGACCCTGACCTATCCGCATGTCGGCAACACCGGCTGCACCGACCAGGACGACGAAGCCAAGCAGGCTTGGGCCGCCGGCCTGATCGTGCGCGACGTGCCGCGCCGCCCGAGCAGCTGGCGCAGTCAGGTTTCGCTGCCGGAGTGGCTCAAGGCCCGCGGCATCGTCGCCATCGCCGACATCGACACCCGCAAGCTGACCCGCCTGCTGCGCGATCGCGGCGCCCAGAACGGCGCGCTGATGGCTGGCGAGATCGACGTCGCCAAGGCGCTGGAAGCCGCGCGCAAGTTCCCGGGCCTGAAGGGCATGGACCTGGCCAAGGAAGTCTGCACGCGCGAGCGCTACGAGTGGCGCGACGGCCAGCTTGACCTGGATCGCAACGAGTTCGTGCACGCCGAACCGAAGTTCCATGTCGTGGCCTACGACTACGGCGTCAAGCACAACATCCTGCGCATGCTCGCCGAGCGCGGCTGCCGTCTGACGGTGGTGCCGGCCCAGACCCCGGCCGCCGACGTGTTCGCGCTGAAGCCCGATGGCGTGTTCCTGTCCAACGGACCCGGCGACCCGGAACCCTGCGATTACGCGATCGCCGCGATCCGCGAGTTCATCGCCGCGAAGATCCCGACCTTCGGCATCTGCCTGGGCCACCAGCTGCTTGGCCTGGCCTCGGGCGCGAAGACGCTGAAGATGAAGTTCGGCCACCACGGTGCCAACCACCCGGTGCAGGACCTCGACAGCGGCCGCGTGATGATCACCTCGCAGAACCACGGCTTCGCGGTCGACGAGGCCACGCTGCCGGGCAACGTGCGCGTGACGCACCGCTCGCTGTTCGACGGCAGCAACCAGGGCATCGCCCTGACCGATGCGCCGGCCTTCAGCTTCCAGGGTCACCCGGAAGCGAGTCCTGGCCCGCACGATGTATCCCCACTCTTCGACCGCTTCGTTGCGCTGATGGAGAACCGCTGACATGCCAAAGCGCACCGATATCAAAACCGTCCTGATCATCGGCGCCGGCCCGATCGTGATCGGCCAGGCCTGCGAGTTCGACTACTCCGGCGCACAGGCGTGCAAGGCCCTGCGCGACGAGGGCTACCGCGTGGTGCTGGTCAACAGCAACCCGGCCACGATCATGACCGACCCGAACATGGCCGACGCCGTGTACATCGAGCCGATCAACTGGCAGACGGTCGAGAAGATCATCGCCAAGGAAAAGCCGGATGTGCTGCTGCCGACCATGGGCGGCCAGACCGCGCTCAACTGCGCGCTCGACCTGGCCGACAATGGCGTGCTCGAGAAGTACAACGTCGAGCTGATCGGCGCCTCGCGTGAGGCGATCCGCATGGCCGAGGACCGCGAGTTGTTCCGCGTCGCGATGAAGGAGATCGGGCTGGAGTGCCCGAAGGCCGAAGTCGCGCACACGCTGGAAGAAGCGCTCGATATCCAGACCCGCGTGGGTTACCCAACCATCATCCGTCCGTCGTTCACCCTCGGCGGCAGCGGCGGCGGCATCGCGTACAACCGCGAAGAGCTGATCGAAATCGTCAACCGCGGCCTCGAACTGTCGCCGACCACCGAAGTGCTGGTCGAGGAATCGGTGCTGGGCTGGAAGGAGTTCGAGATGGAGGTTGTCCGCGACAAGGCGGACAACTGCATCATCGTCTGCTCGATCGAGAACTTCGACGCGATGGGCGTGCACACCGGTGACTCGATCACCGTCGCCCCGGCGCAGACCCTGACCGACAAGGAATACCAGCGCCTGCGCGACGCCTCGATCGCCGTGCTGCGCAAGATCGGCGTCGACACCGGTGGCTCCAACGTGCAGTTCGGCATCAACGCCACGAACGGCCGCGTCGTCGTCATCGAGATGAACCCGCGCGTGTCGCGCTCCTCGGCGCTGGCGTCGAAGGCCACGGGCTTCCCGATCGCCAAGATCGCCGCGAAGCTGGCCGTCGGCTACACGCTGGACGAGCTGCGCAACGAGATCACCGGCGGCGCGACCCCGGCCTCGTTCGAGCCGACCATCGACTACGTCGTCACGAAGATCCCGCGTTTCGCCTTCGAGAAGTTCCCGCAGGCCGACGCCCGCCTCACCACGCAGATGAAGTCGGTGGGCGAGGTGATGGCGATGGGCCGCACCTTCCAGGAGTCGCTGCAGAAGGCCCTGCGCGGCCTGGAGACGGGCAAGGTCGGCCTCGACCCGACCGGCCTCGACCTTGGCAGCGAAGAAGGCTTGACCAAGCTCAAGCGCGAACTGAAGGAGCCGGGCCCGGAGCGCATGTTCCACATCGGCGACGCTTTCCGCGCCGGCATGACCGTGGAGGACGTGCACGCGCTGTCGTTCGTCGACCCGTGGTTCCTTGATCAGATCGAGGAGATCATCGCGGCAGAAAAGGCCGTGGCCGAGGACGGTCTGTCCGCGCTCGACAAGCCGCGCATGCGCCTGCTCAAGCGCATGGGTTTCTCGGACGCGCGCCTGGCCCAGTTGACCGGCACCGATGAAACGGCCGTGCGCACGCTGCGCCGCGCCTTCGGCGTGCGCCCGGTGTACAAGCGCGTGGACAGCTGCGCCGCCGAGTTCGCGACGTCCACCGCCTACATGTACTCGACCTACGAGGACGAGTGCGAGGCCAATCCGAGCAACCGCGACAAGATCATCGTGCTCGGTGGCGGTCCCAACCGCATCGGTCAGGGCATCGAGTTCGACTACTGCTGCGTGCACGCCGCGCTGGCGCTGCGCGAGGACGGGTACGAGACCATCATGGTCAACTGCAACCCGGAGACCGTCTCGACCGATTACGACACCTCAGACCGCCTGTACTTCGAGCCGCTGACGCTCGAGGACGTGCTGGAGATCGCCGACCTCGAGAAGCCGAAGGGCGTGATCGTCCAGTACGGTGGCCAGACGCCGCTGAAGCTGGCGCGCGCGCTCGAGGCCAATGGCGTGCCGATCGTCGGCACGACGCCGGACAGCATCGATCTGGCGGAAGACCGCGAGCGCTTCCAGAAGCTGGTGCAGGACCTGGGCCTGGCGCAGCCGCTGAATCGCACTGCGCGCAACCCGGAAGAAGCCATGCTGCTCGCTTCGCAGATCGGTTACCCGCTGGTGGTGCGTCCGAGCTATGTGCTCGGCGGCCGCGCGATGGAGATCGTGCACGGCGATTCCGACCTGCAGCGCTACATCCGCGACGCGGTGAAGGTATCGAACGATTCGCCGGTGCTGCTTGACCGCTTCCTCGACAACGCAGTCGAGGTCGACGTCGACGTCATCGCCGACAAGGATGGCAACGTGCTGATCGGCGGCGTGATGGAGCACATCGAGGAAGCCGGCGTGCACTCCGGCGACTCCTCGTGCTCGCTGCCGCCGTACTCGCTGACGCCCGCGATCCAGGAAAAGCTGCGTGTGCAGGTGAAGGCCCTGGCGACCTCGCTGAAGGTCGTCGGCCTGATGAACACGCAGTTCGCGATCACCTTCGACGAGCACGGGAAGGAAACGATCTACCTGATCGAAGTGAACCCGCGCGCGTCGCGCACGGTGCCGTTTGTGTCGAAGGCCACCGGCATGGCGCTGGCCAAGATCGCGGCGCGCTGCATGGTCGGCCAGACCCTGGCTGCCCAGGGTGCGACCGAAGAGATCATTCCCGACTACTACTCGGTCAAGGAAGCGATCTTCCCGTTCGCCAAGTTCCAGGGCGTCGACCCGATCCTCGGCCCGGAAATGCGTTCGACCGGTGAGGTCATGGGCGTCGGCCGCAACTTCGGCGCGGCGATGGCGCGTGCGCAGGAAGCCGGCGGCATCAAGGCGTTGCCGCAGGGCGGCAAGGTGTTCATCTCGGTGCGCGATCCGGACAAGACCCGCGTGCTGTCGGTGGCGCAGGACCTGGTCAAGCGCGGTTACGCGCTGGTGGCGACCGAAGGCACGCATGCCTTCCTGACCGCCCAGGGCCTGGCCTGCGAACGCATCAACAAGGTGACCGAAGGCCGTCCGCACGTCGTCGACCTGATCAAGAACGGCGAGATCGTCTACATCGTCAACACGACCGAAGGCCGCCAGGCCATCAACGACTCGTTCTCGATCCGCCGCGAGGCGCTGCAGCACCGCGTGACGTACTCGACGACCGTCAGTGGCGCGCGTGCGCTGGTCAACTCGCTCGACTACCGCGGCACCGGCCCGGTCTGGTCGTTGCAGGAGTTGCATGCGGAAGTGCAGGGCACGAAGGCCGGCGTCGCCGCCTGAAGCCCGCCCAGCGTGCCGTCATTCCCCGGACGGGAATGACGGCTTGCCGGCT
This sequence comes from Lysobacter niastensis, assembly GCF_015453285.1. Classification (GTDB taxonomy): domain Bacteria; phylum Pseudomonadota; class Gammaproteobacteria; order Xanthomonadales; family Xanthomonadaceae; genus Lysobacter_J; species Lysobacter_J niastensis. The sequence goes on along the minus strand of NZ_JADLZT010000009.1, from coordinate 110,739 downwards.
TCCGTGCACAATCCGACCTGAGTGTCGGCCCCGTGCCTTCAAGGCGGAGGGTCGGCCGTACCCGAGATGATTTGCGCTGGCCCATGCCGGCACGAGGATGTATTGCAATGCGAGCACCCATAACCATGAAGGGCGCGCAGCGTCTGCGCGCCGAACTGGAAGAGCTGAAGTCGGTCAAGCGCCCGGCGGTGATCAACGCGATCGCCGAAGCGCGTGCGCACGGCGACCTCAAGGAGAACGCCGAGTACCACGCTGCACGTGAGCAACAGGGCTTCATCGAAGGCCGGATCAAGCAGCTCGAAGCCGAGCTGTCGCATGCCCAGGTCATCGATGTGTCTTCGCTCAACGCAGGATCGCGCGTCGTGTTCGGCGCGACGGTCGACCTGGCCGACATGGAGAGCGAGGAAGAGCGGACCTACCAGATCGTGGGCGACCTCGAGGCCGACATCAAGCAGGGCCTGATCGCGATTTCGTCGCCGGTGGCGCGGGCACTGATCGGCAAGCACGAGGGCGACAGCATCACCATCGAGGCGCCCGGCGGCATTCGCGAGTACGAGATCGTCGGCGTCAGTTACAACGGCTGAGCCATGGCGTCCGCCACGCTGCTCCTGCCGGCCCGATCGCGTTTCGGCGGGCAACGACTGTCCGAGGCGACGGGTCGCGCATTGGCCCGCGCCGATTTCGCCCATCGCGACGGCGAGCAGCTTGCTCGCGTGCTCGACGTGTTGCCGCGCGGTTGGCCTGTCGCGGCTGCGGCACGCCAGCGCGATGCGGGTGACGCCGCGCATGCGACGTGGCTGCGCGCGGATCCGGCCTACATCCAGCCCGACATCAACGGCGCGCGGTTGCTTTCGTACGGCCGCGCGTTGGGATTGAGCGCGACCGATGCCGATGCGCTGTTGCGGCCGTTGAAGCCGCTGTTCGGCGACACCGGGTTTCCAATCGACGCACCGGATCCATCGCGCTGGTACCTGCGTATGCCCGAGGGCGCGAAGCTGCCCGATTTCGTGCCGCCCGAGCAGGCGCTCGGCGCCGATCTGTTCGACCACCTGCCGGAAGGCGAGCAGGGCCGACGCTGGCGTGCGCTGCTCAGCGAGGCACAGGTGGTGCTGCACAACCATCCGCTCAACGCGCGGCGCGTGGCGGCAGGGCAGGCACCCGTCAACTCGCTGTGGTTCTGGGGCGCCGGCAAGCTGCCGGACCACGTGACGACCCGTTTCAGCGAGGTCGCAAGCGACGACGAGGCCGTTGCAGCGCTGGCATCGCTGACGAAAGCGAGCGCCACGCCGCGCCCCGTGCAATGGCGTAAGGCCGCTGGCGATGCGGTGTTCGACCTGCGCGATGCGCGCGACCTCTCGGTGCTGGAGCGCGACTGGTTCGCGCCCGCACTTGCGTCGATGGACCGCCGCGAGACCGACGACCTCCATTTCGATTTCGGCGACGGCGCGCTCTATCGCGTGAACCGGAGCCAGCGCTGGCGGTTCTGGCGCCGGCCCTTGCGTTCCTTCGTGAATGCAACCGCGACTGCCACCGAAGGTGATGGCGCATGAAACCGCTCGCGAGGCTGCGGCGGCGCGAAGCCGGCGACCAGGGGCAGTGGCCCGAAGGCATGCCTGCGCTGCTACGCCGGTTGTACGCCGCGCGTGGTGCGACCAGCATCGAACAGGCGCAGCCGAGACTGGCGAATCTTCTTCCACCGGACGAACTGGGCGGTCTCGACGACGCCACGGCGTTGCTGATCGAGGCCATCGCGCAGGATCGGCATATCGTCGTCGTCGGCGATTTCGATTGTGATGGCGCTACCGCCTGCGCCGTCGGCGTGCGCGGTCTGCGCATGCTCGGTGCGCGGCGCGTGTCGCACGCGGTGCCCAACCGCATCGTTCATGGCTACGGTCTGTCGCCGGCACTGGTCGATGAGTTGGCCGCGCTGAAACCGGACCTGCTGGTAACCGTCGATCACGGTATCGCCTGCCACGCCGGTATCGCGGCCGCCAAGGCGCTTGGCTGGCAGGTGCTGGTGACCGATCACCACCTGCCGGGCGAACAGTTGCCGCCAGCCGATGCCATCGTCGATCCGAACCTGCGCGGTGACCGATTCCCGAGCAAGGTATTGGCCGGCGTCGGCGTGATGTTCTACGTGCTGTTGGCGTTGCGACGCCGACTGCGCGAAAAGGGCGCGTTTGGCGATGCCGGGCCGGACCTGTCGGTGCTGCTGGACCTGGTCGCCGTCGGCACGGTGGCCGATCTGGTTCCGCTGGACGCCAACAACCGCGCCCTGGTCGCGGCGGGATTGCGCCGGCTGCGCGCGGGTCAGGGCTGCGCTGGCCTGCGTGCGCTGATCGAAGTCTCGCAGCGCGATGCGCGGCGCCTGTCCGCCAGCGACATCGGCTATGCGATCGGGCCTCGGCTCAATGCTGCCGGGCGCCTGGAAGACATGGCGCTCGGCATCGAGTGCCTGCTGACCGACGATTTCGGCCAGGCCCGCGACATCGCCGCGACGCTCAACGAGATCAACGGCGAGCGCCGGGCAGTGCAGCAGCAGATGACCGACGAGGCCGAACTGGCCCTGTCGCGGGTGGCCCTGGCCGACGGCGCCGCTCCGGCCGCCGTTTGCCTGTTCGATCCGGAATGGCACCCGGGCGTGGTTGGCCTGGTCGCGTCGAAGATGAAAGAGCGGCTGCACCGGCCAGTGATCGCGTTCGCGCCGGCGGAGCCCGGCAGCCAGGTGCTGCGCGGTTCGGCGCGCTCGATCCCCGGCTTCCACATTCGCGATGCCCTGGCCGACGTGGCTGCACGCCATCCGGAGCTGATCGAGCGCTTCGGCGGTCATGCGATGGCGGCCGGCATGTCCTTGGCCGCCGAGGCGTTTCCAGCCTTCGCCGAAGCCTTCCGCCAGGTCGCGGCGGCCGCGCTGACTCCAGAGCTGCTGCAGGCCGACGTGCTGAGCGACGGTGAGCTGGCCGCGGGCGAGTTCGACCGTGCCAGCGCCGAGGCGCTGCGCGATGGCGGGCCGTGGGGGCAGGGATTCCCCGAGCCGCAGTTCGACGGCGAGTTCGCGGTGCTGGGCTGGCGCGTGGTCGGCGAGCGCCACCTGAAGCTGGAACTGGGCTACGCGGGCCTGCGCCTCAACGCCATCGAATTTGGTGGCTGGACGGGCGAGGCGCCGCCCGGACGGGTCCGTATCGCCTACCGGCTGGAGCCCGACGACTATCGCGGCGGCGCCGCGGTGCAACTGGTGGTGACCCATCGCGAGCCCTGCTGACAGCGGCGGCGTTGACGCGAATTCAACGAGCGCGGACCTAGGCTGAATGGATTCCCCGTCCCGGAGCCGCGCGTCATGCCACTGACCATCAACTTTGAGCTGACCGACAAGGATCTCGAGCACTTCAGTCGCGCCATGGGCAAGGCGCGGGACATGGCCGAAGGCAAGTCCAACCAGGAAGTCGTGCAGGGCGCCATCGAACTGCTGGAAACGGCGCAGAAGAGCAACCCGCCGCAGTTCGTGAAGGACCGCCTGCTGATGCTGGACACGCTGATCGCGATGATCCGCGACGAAGGGTGGGCGCTGTCGGAGGACGATGCACAGCATGTGCGTTCGGCGCTCACCTATTTCTCGGTGCCGGGCGATGCCATCCCGGACCACGTGCCGGTGCTGGGTTTCCTCGACGACGCGATCATGATCGAGCTGTGCGCACGCGAGTTGCGCCACGAGATCGACGCCTACGCCGATTTCATCGAATACCGTCAGGGCGAGGCCGAACGGCGCGGACTGAAGCCCGAAGCCGTCGGTCGCGCCGACTGGCTGGACAGCCGCCGCGAGGAACTGCAGGAACGCATGCGTCGGCGCCGTGGTGGCCGCGAAGCCGGTTCCGGCTTCGGCACCGGTTATGGCAGCAGCAGCGGCTATGGCGCTCCAAGCACCAGCTATACGGGCGGCTGGCGGCCGGGGCTGTTCAAGTTCGGCTGACCAAAGGCAAGGGCGGGGCGCTGTTGCGGACGGTTTGTTAGACTCTCCGGTTTCCTTGAGCCATCACACCGGACATGATCGAACTCAATCCCGCCCGCCAGCGCATCGCCGACCTCCGTGGCCGGCTGGATGCGCTCAGGGGGTACCTTTGACTACGACGCCAAAGTCGAACGTCTCGAAGAAGTAAACCGCGAACTCGAAAGCCCCGACATCTGGAACGACTCCGAGCGTGCCCAGGGTCTGGGGCGTGAGCGTTCCTCGCTGGAGAAGGTGGTCGACGGCATCCGCAACCTCACCGATGGCCTGGTCGGCGCCGGCGAACTGCTGGAACTGGCCGAGATGGAGGATGACGAGTCCACCGCGCTGGCCGTGGTCGAAGACGTCGAGCGCTACGCCAAGGAAGTCGAGAAGCTCGAATTCCGCCGCATGTTCTCCGGCAAGATGGACCCGTCCAATGCCTTCGTCGACATCCAGGCGGGCGCCGGCGGTACGGAGGCCCAGGACTGGGCCGAGATCCTGCTGCGCATGTACCTGCGCTGGTGCGAATCGCGCGGCTGGAAGACCGAGCTGATGGAAGTCAGCGGCGGCGACGTCGCCGGCATCAAATCGGCCACGTTGCGGGTCGAGGGCGACTTCGCCTACGGCTGGCTCAAGACCGAGACCGGCGTGCATCGCCTGGTGCGCAAATCGCCGTTCGACTCCGACAACCGTCGCCATACCAGTTTCACCTCGGTGTTCGTATCGCCGGAAGTTGATGACAATATCGACATCGACATCAACCCGGCCGACCTGCGCACGGACGTCTACCGCTCCTCTGGTGCCGGTGGCCAGCACGTCAACAAGACGGAGTCGGCGGTACGTATCACCCACGTGCCGACCGGAATCGTCGTGGCCTGCCAGACCGGACGCAGCCAGCACCAGAACCGCGACAACGCGATGAAGATGCTGGCCGCCAAGCTCTACGAACTGGAAATCCAGAAGCGCAACGCCGAGCGCGACGCGGTCGAGGCGACCAAGTCCGACATCGGCTGGGGCAGCCAGATCCGCAACTACGTGCTGGACCAGAGCCGCATCAAGGACCTGCGCACCGGCATCGAGCGCAGCGACACGCAGAAGGTGCTCGACGGCGATCTCGACGAGTTTGTCGAGGCCAGCCTGAAATCCGGCCTGGAAGCCGGTTCGAAACGCGCCGACGCTATTTGAGGCTGCTGCCCCTTTCATCCCCGCGAAGGCGGGGACCAGGCGCCTTTGCTTCCGAGCGCAGTACCTAAGACACTGGATCCCCGCGCTTGCGGGGATGACGACCCACCGAACCCACCACGACCATGACCGAACAAACGCCCGCCACGACGCCCATCGACGAGAACCACCTGATCGCCGAGCGTCGCGCCAAACTCACGGCGTTGCGCGGGCAGGGCGTGGCGTTCCCGAACGATTTCCGTCGTGCCGACTACGCCGGTGACCTGCAGTCGGCCTATGCCGATGCGGAGCAGTGGACGGCGGAGGCGCTGGAGGGCAAGGGACACCGTGTTTCGCTGGCGGGCCGCGTGCTGCTGAAGCGCGACATGGGCAAGGCGGGTTTCGCACAGATCCAGGACGAGTCGGGGCGCATCCAGCTGTGGCTGAAGAAGGACCTCCTCGGCGATGCCTACGAGGTCTTCAAGGAACTGGACCTGGGCGACATCGTGTCGGTCGAGGGCGAACTCACGCGCACGCGCACGGGCGAGTTGTCGGTCAAGGCCGGATCGCTGCGCCTGCTCACCAAGGCGCTGCGTCCGCTGCCGGACAAGTTCCACGGCATGGCCGACGTCGAGCAGCGCTATCGCCAGCGCTACGTGGATCTGATCGTCACGCCTGAATCGCGCGAGGTCTTCGTCAAGCGTTCCAAGATCATCCGCGCCATGCGCGCGTGGCTCGACTCGCGGCGTTTTCTCGAAGTCGAGACGCCGATGATGCATTACATCCCCGGCGGCGCCGCGGCCAAGCCGTTCCAGACCCATCACAACGCGCTGGGCCTGGACCTCTACCTGCGCGTCGCGCCGGAGTTGTACCTCAAGCGCCTGACCGTGGGTGGCCTCGAGCGTGTCTACGAGATCAACCGCAACTTCCGCAACGAGGGCGTGTCGACGCGGCACAACCCCGAGTTCACGATGCTCGAGCTGTACGAGGCCTATGCCACGTACAACGAGATCATGGACCTGACCGAGGGCGTGATCCGCGACGTCGCCCAGGATGTGCTCGGTACGACCCGGGTACAGTGGGAGGGCAACGACATCGACGTGGGCCCGGCGTTCCGCCGCTGGTCGATGACGGACGCGGTGCTCGAGCACAACCCGGAGATCCGGCGCGAGGACCTGCGCGACATCGAGAAGATGCGCGCGCATTGCGCCCGACTGAAGCTGCCGGTCAAGGCGTCCTACGGCTGGGGCAAGCTGCTGCTCGAGATCTTCGAGAAGACTGTCGAGCACACCCTCATCCAGCCGACTTTCATCACCGACCACCCCGTCGAGGTCAGCCCGCTGGCACGCGCCAACGACCACGACCCGCAGCTGACCGACCGCTTCGAGCTGTTCATCAACGGCAAGGAAATCGCAAACGGCTTCTCCGAGTTGAACGACCCGGAAGACCAGGCCGCGCGATTCCAGGCGCAGGTGGCGGCGAAGGAGGGCGGCGACGACGAGGCCATGCACTTCGACGCCGACTACATCCGGGCGCTGGAAGTGGGCCTGCCGCCGACCGGTGGCCTGGGCATCGGCATCGACCGCCTGGTCATGCTCATGACCGGCTCGGCCTCCATCCGAGACGTGCTGCTGTTCCCGTACATGCGCCCCGAGACTGGCGGCTGAGGGGCTGCCGGGCTGGATCGTCCCCCAGCGACGGTAAGGCAGGGTATCCTGCTGCCAGAAGCCACTGAGGGGGTGGCCCCCATGCGGATGCAAGCGTGAACGTAGTCATCGTCGATGATCAAACCTCGGCGCGCACGATGCTGCGCCACATCATCGAGGACATCGCGCCCGAGCTTGCCGTGCACGACTTCGGCGAGCCCGGCAATGCGCTGTCATGGTGCGAATCGAACCAGCCGGACCTGCTGCTGCTCGACTACCGCATGCCGGGCATCGACGGCCTCGAGTTCGCCCGGCGTTTCCGCCGCCTGCCGTTGCATCGCGACATTCCGATCATCCTGGTGACCGTGGTCGGCGACGAACCGGTTCGCCAGGCGGCGCTCGATGCAGGCGTCATCGACTTCCTGGTCAAGCCGGTGCGCCCGCGCGAACTGCGCGCGCGTTGCCGCAACCTGCTGCAGTTGCGCCAGCAGTCCGAGAACGTGAAGCAGCGTGCGCTGTCGCTGGAACAACGCCTGCTGTCGAGCATGCACGAGGTCGAGGAACGCGAGCGCGAGACGCTGTCGCGACTGGCCCGCGCGATCGAGTACCGCGACACCGGCACCAGCGCCTACCTCGAACGCATGGCGCACGTCGCCGGACTGATCGCCGAACAGCTCGGCATGTTCGAAGACGAAGTGCGGATGATCGAGATGTCCGCGCCGCTGCACGACATCGGCAAGATCGCGATTCCCGATGCCGTGCTGATGAAGGCCGGCCCGTTGACCGAGGAAGAGACCGCGGTGATGCGGCGCCATCCCCGGATCGGGCACGAGCTGCTCAGTGGCAGCCAGAACCGCTTCATCCAGGCCGGCGCGGTGATCGCGCTGCGCCACCACGAGCGTTACGACGGCAGCGGCTATCCGGACGGGCTGGTTGGCGAGGAAATCCCGCTGGAAGCGCGGATCGTGGCGGTGGCCGACGTGTTCGACGCGCTGCTTTCGCCGCGCCCGTACAAGAAGGCCTGGGACATGGATGCGGCCCTGGGCTACCTGTACGCGCAGCGCGGCCGGTTGTTCGATCCGCGCTGTGTCGACGCGTTGATCCGCGGCCGGGTCCGGCTGGAGGAGATCTGCCAGCGCTATTCAGCCGGATCGACCCGTCCGGGTATGGAATAGGCTCCATGAAACAGGCCCTGTCCTGGATGCGCCACACGCTGGCCCAGCGCGGGGACAGCGAACACGGCCAGGCGTTCGTCCGCATCGCCGTGCTGCTGGTGGTGCTCATCTACATGCTGGTGCGCGGCGCCGGCGGCAACCTGCCTCGCGCGGAGTACGCCAACGTCCTGCACATGGTGGAGTTCGGCTTCACCGTCGGCATGGTGCTGATCGTCTGGATCTTCGCCTCGCCGGGCAAGTCGCACGTGCGGCGCGTCATCGGCATGTTGTCGGATTACGGCCTGATGGGACTGGCCATGGTCCACATGGGCGAGCCGCTCGCGTGGGTCTACGTGATCCTGATGTGGGTGACGGTCGGCAACGGCCTGCGTTACGGCAACAACTATCTCAACGGCGCCGTCGCGATGGCTTTCATCAGCTTCGGCGCCGTCATCGAGCTCAACGACTACTGGATCCGCAACCGCGTGCTCGCGGTCGGTCTGCTGATCGGCCTGGTCGCGATTCCGTTCTACCTGTCCGGCCTGCTGCGCGCACTGACGCGCGCGACCGACGAGGCGCGCCGCGCCAACGAGGCCAAGAGCCGGTTCCTGGCCAACATGAGCCACGAGTTCCGCACGCCGCTCAACGGCCTGGCCGGCATGTCCGAGCTGCTGGCCACCACGCGGCTGGATGCTGAACAGCGCGAATGCCTCAACACGATCCAGGCGTCCACGCGCAGCCTGCTGGCCCTGGTCGAGGACGTGCTGGACATCTCCGCCATCGAGGCGGGCAAGCTCAAGCTCAACATGGTGGAGTTCTCGCCGCGTGAGCTGGTGCAGGGCATCGGGCTGATCCTGCAGCCGCAGGCCAGGGCGAAGCAGCTGCGCTACGACATACAGGTGGCCGGCGACGTGCCGGAACGACTGCTCGGCGACGTGGTGCACCTGCGCCAGGTGCTGATCAACCTGGCCGGCAATGCGGTGAAGTTCACCGACCATGGTTCGGTCCGCCTGGACGTGGCTATCGCCCGCCAGGAGCACGACCGCGTCCGCCTGCGCTTCACCGTCACCGATACCGGCATCGGCATCCCGATGTCGGTGCAGACGCGTCTGTTCGAGGCGTTCGAGCAGGCCGACGTCAGCCTGGCCCGGCGCTATGGCGGTACGGGCCTGGGCACGACGATCGCCAAGGGCCTCACCGAGGCCATGGGCGGCAGCATCGGTTTCGAGAGCACCGAGCAGCGTGGCAGCCGCTTCTGGGTCGAGTTGCCCTTCCAGCGCGCCGAACAACGCCCGGAACCGGCCGTCAGGCCCGCGGCGTCGGACAAGCCGGCTACGCTGGCCGCAGCGGGCGAGGGGCCTGAGAACGTCATTGCCTTCTCCGACCCGTTCCTGCGCCATCGCGCACGCGTGCGCAGCCTGCAGATCCTGGTCGCCGACGACCACGCCGCCAACCGCATGGTGCTGCAGCGGCTGCTGCAGAAGGCGGGACACCGCGCGGTCTGCGTGGACGGCGGTGAAGAAGTGCTCAACGCCATTGAGGCCTCGGATTACGACGCCGTGATCGCCGACCTGCACATGCCAGGCGTGAGCGGCCTGGACCTGCTCAAGCAATTGCGGGTGATGGAGGCGGGCAGCAGCCGCAGGACTCCGGTCATCGTGCTGAGCGCCGACGTCACGCCCGAATCGATCGGTGCCTGCGAGCAGGCCGGAGCGCGCGCCTTCATGGCGAAGCCGGTGTCGACCACGCGCCTGCTGGACACGCTGGCCGAAATCGCGTCGAAGGGACGCAGTGCCGCGCCGATAGTCTCCACGGCGCGCAGCGACTTGCCGGTCAGCGATGGCACGTTCGATCCGTCGGTTCTCGACGAACTGGGCGCGCTGGGTATGGGCGATGGCTTCGAACGCGAGTTCATCGCGCAATGCCTGCGCGACGCCGACGGCTGCGTCACCGCGCTAATGGAAGCGGGCGAGCGGGAAGATTGGGAGCGGGTGCGCGAACAGGCGCATGCGCTCAAGGGCGTGTCGAGCAACCTCGGCCTGATCAAGCTCGCTGCCGTCAGCGGCGAGCTGATGCGCCTGCCGGACTGGCAGGTCGCACGCGAATGGCGGCAGCGCCTGGGTGGCCTGAACGAACGCCTGGCACAGGGCAAGGCGGCGCTCGAAGCGCGCGAACGGGCACGCAAGGCCCGCGGCGGCGACGAGCGCTCTTCCTGAGGGGCGGGCCGGAGACCGGCCCGCGCGGACCCATCAGGCGGCCATGGCCGAACGACGCGATTGTGCCTTGACGATCCGTTCCATCGTGCGCAGCGACTTCTCACCCAATGCCAGTGCGGTATCGACCCACACTTCGGTGATGCCCATCAGTTCGTCGTAGCCGACCGGCTGGGCAATGCCGCGCACGGCGTTCATGGCCAGATGCGCGTACGGCGAACGCTGCTGCTGGCGGATCAGTTCCTGCACGGCGGCCTCGCCCTCGCCCTTGGGCACGAGCACGTCGACGATGCCCATGCGGTGCATTTCGTCGCTGGTGAGGATCGTGCCTTCGAGGATCAGCTTTTCGGCCTGCTGCGGCGAGACGCGCTTGCACAGGAACGAATAGGCGCCCATGCCCGGGAACAGGCCGAACAGCACCTCCGGAAGGCCCATGTCCACGCCTTCTTCGGCGACGATCGTGTGGCACGACAGTGCGAGCTCGAGACCGCCGCCCAGCGCATCGCCCTGGACCAGCGCGATCGTGCGAACGTCGCCGCCGAGGCCGTTGTGCAGGTGGTAGACGCCGTCGATGCAGCGGCGCGCATAGGCGAGCAGTTGTTCGCGGTTGTTCGAGCGGATCAGCTTCGAGAACAGGTCAAGGTCGCCGCCGAGGTTAAAAGCGGCGGAGGCTGCGGAACCGAGGACCACGTGACGCAGTCGGCCAGGCTGGCGCTGGCTTTCGCGCAGCGTGATCGACGAGAGGAAGCTCCACATGTCGTCCATGAGTTCGGTACGGAAACACGGCCGGACCCCATGACCGATGTCGTCGTGCATATACATCCAATGTGTATCGCCCGCAGGATCAGACTCGACGCGCAGGGTCGAATAGTTACGCGTGCGGTGCAGCTTCTCGATGGTGCTCATTTGACAGTCCCCGGCTGTGCCGCCCGCAGGCAGGAAGGGGTGGGCGTGGCGGACGGCGTGATGTGGCCCACATTTCGATGCTACACCCGCTTTCAAGGCCGCAAAGGAAAAGCCCCTCCGGAGGAGGGGCTTTCGGGGCGGTTTGCCGGGTGGAACCTCAAGCGCCGGCAGGGTTGTCGCGAAGCTCGCGGCGCAGGATCTTGCCGACATTGGTCTTCGGCAACTCGGTCCGGAACTCGACGTAGCGCGGGTGCTTGTAGCCGGTCAGGTGCTCGCGGGCGTGGGCTTTGACCTGCTCGGCGGTCAACGCCGGGTCCTTCTTGACAATCACGACCTTGACCGCCTCGCCGGATTTGTCGTCGGCCACGCCGACCGCGGCCACTTCCAGCACGCCCGGCATCATCGCGATGACGTCCTCGACCTCGTTCGGGTACACGTTGAAGCCCGAGACCAGGATCATGTCCTTCTTGCGGTCGACGATGTAGAAGAAGCCGTTTTCATCCATACGGGCCATGTCGCCCGTATGCAGCCAGCCGTCGGCGTCGAGGACGTTGGCGGTTTCCTCGGGGCGGCGCCAGTAGCCCTTCATCACCTGCGGGCCCTTGATGCACAGCTCACCGACCTCGCCGATGCCGGTCAGCGTGTTGCCGTTCTCGTCCTTCAGGCAGGCGTCGGTCGAGGGGATCGGCAGGCCGATGGCGCCATTGTAGTCGGCCAGGTCCATCGGATTGATGCAGGCCGCGGGCGAAGTCTCGGTCAGGCCGTAGGCCTCGACCAGCGTGGTGCCGGTGGCCTGCTTCCAGCGCTCGGCAACCGAACGCTGCACTGCCATACCGCCGCCAAGCGTCAGGTGCAGGCGCGAGAAATCGATCTGGTCGAAGCCGGGCGTGTTGAGCAGGCCGTTGAACAGCGTGTTGACGCCGGTGATCGCGGTGAAGGGAACCTTCTTCAGTTCCTTCACGAACCCGGGCATGTCGCGCGGGTTGGTGATCATGTAGTTGAGGCCGCCGAACTTCATGAAGACCAGGCCGTTCGCCGTCAACGCGAAGATGTGGTACAGCGGCAGCGCGGTGATGATGATTTCCTCACCGTACTTCACGTTGGTGCCGATCCACGCCGAGGCCTGCTGCATGTTCGCGACGAGGTTGCGATGAGTCAGCATCGCGCCCTTGGCCACGCCCGTGGTGCCACCGGTGTACTGCAGGAACGCGATGTCCTCCGGGCCGATCTCGATCTCGGGCAGCTTGTGCATCTGGCCGAGCGTCAGCGCGTCCTTGAAGCGGATCGTGCCGGCGATGTTGTAGTCCGGCACCATCTTCTTCACGTACTTCAGGACGAAGTTAACGATGGCGCCCTTCGGCATGCCGAGCATGTCGCCCAGACCGGTGGTAATGACCTGCTTGACCTGCGTGTCGGCGATGACTTCCTGGACGGTGTGGCCGAAGTTGTCGAGGACGAGCAGCGCGCTGGCGCCGGAGTCGACGAGCTGATGCTTCAGCTCGCGTGCCGTGTACATCGGGTTGGTGTTCACCACGGTCAGGCCGGCACGCAGGATGCCGAACGTCGCGATCGGGTACTGCAGACAGTTGGGCATCATGATCGCGACGCGATCGCCCTTCTTCAGCTTGAGCTCGCCCAGCAGGTAGGCCGCGAACTGGGCGCTCAGGCGGTCCGCCTCGGCATACGTCAGGACCTTGCCGAGGTTGGCGAAGGCGGGACGGTCGCGGTACTTGCCGATCGCGTTCTCGAGAACCGACACAATGGATGGATACTCGTCGACATCGATCTGGGCCGGTACGCCGGCCGGATACTGCGCAAGCCACGGACGTTCAAAACTCATCGCGCTCCCCTCTGTCATGCCGCGGTGATCGCCGCACTGCCAAATGCGCAGGCGTACGGTCTTTCCCGGATTGGAGCATAGGCACTAGGGGCTGGCAAGGCGGCCCAGGGGCAGGCGAGGTGCACGGACCGCGGCGGAAATCCATGTCAGCATGCGCCCTTCGTCGCGGAGGAACGCATGCGGAAATCTTCAACGGGCACCAGGGCGGTTTCGTTTGCGCTGGCGTTGGCCCTGTTCGGGCTCGTGCTCGCGGGATGCGCGCGAACCCCGCCTGAGCAGCGGCTGCGCGAGACGCTTGCCGGGCTGCAGGCGAGCGTTGAGCAACGAGACCCAGGGGCGTTGCAGGGCTACCTCGCCAAGGACTTCGTCGGTCCGGATGGCCTCGACCGGGAGCAGGCACGGCGCATGGCGCAGGTCCTGTTCCTGCAGCACCGGGACGTCGGCGTGCGGGCAGGACCGCAGGAGATCGTGCTGCGAGATGGGCACGCCACGGTGAGGTTCACCGCAGCCCTGACCGGCGGGTCGGGCCGATTCCTGCCGGATTCCGCGCAGCTCTACGAGATCGAGAGCGGCTGGCGCGGAAGACGGCGACTGGCATCTGACCAGCATTCGCTGGACACCGGCGCTCGGGCCTGCCCGATAGCGCGCGCCTGGCGAACGCCCTCGCGCGATGCGCGAGGGCGGGGCTTCCGCTCGATCCGGTGCCGTCAGGCGGCCTTTCTCGAGGCGAGCTGGCGCAGCACGTAATGCAGGATGCCGCCGTGGTGGGTGAGGGACGGCCGCTTGCGCGGCACTGCCGCGCGGCCGTTCCGAACGCCCGCCGCAATGCGGCGGGCAGGGCTTCCGTCCGTCCCGGAGCGATCAAGCTTTCTTCGAGGCGAGTTGGCGCAGCACGTAATGCAGGATGCCGCCGTGGTGGGTGAGGGACGGCCGCTTGCGTGGCACTGCCGCGCGGCCGTTCCGAACGCCCGCCGCAATGCGGCGGGCGGGGCTTACGCCCGTCCCGGAGCGGTCAAGCTTTCTTCGAGGCGAGCTGGCGCAGCACGTAATGCAGGATGCCGCCGTGGCGGAAGTACTCCACTTCCTTGGGCGTAAGCAGCAACACCTTGACCTCGAACTCCCTGGAGCTGCCGTCGGCGCGCGTCGCCACGACTAGGGCGGTTTTGGCGGCGCCGTCCTGCAGGCCGGTGACACTGATCGTTTCCGAGCCGTCGAGCCCCAGCTTCTGCGCGTTCTCTCCATCCTTGAACTGCAGCGGCAGCACGCCCATGCCGACCAGGTTGGAGCGGTGGATCCGTTCGAAGCTCTCTGCGACCACCGCCTTCACGCCCAGCAGGTTGGTGCCCTTGGCCGCCCAGTCGCGCGAGGAACCGGTGCCGTATTCCTTGCCCGCAAACACCACCAGCGGTACGCCGTCGGCCTTGTAACGCATCGCCGCGTCGTAGATCGACATCTTCTCGGTGGCTCCGTGCGGGCCGTGGTAGATCGTGTTGCCGCCTTCCTCGCCGCCCAGCATCAGGTTCTTGATGCGGATGTTGGCGAAGGTGCCGCGCACCATCACATCGTCGTTGCCGCGGCGGCTGCCGTAGCTGTTGAAGTCGACCGGTTGCACTCCGCGCTCGATCAGGAACCGTCCGGCCGGCGAATCCTTCTTGATGTTGCCCGCCGGGGAGATGTGGTCGGTGGTGATCGAGTCGCCGAACACGCCCATCACGCGTGCGTTCTCCACGTCCTGGATGGACCCCACGTGCATGGTCATGCCGTCGAAATAGGGCGGGTTCTTGATGTAGGTCGAAGAACCCTCCCAATGGAACGACTCGCCTTCCGGTGATGCGATCCGGTTCCAGCGCGTATCGCCCTTGAACACGTCGGCGTAGTTCTGGGCGAACAGTTCCGGTCCGACGGTCGCGGAGATGATGTCGCCGATCTCCTTGTTGCTCGGCCAGAGGTCGCGCAGGTACACGTCTTTCCCGTCTGCCGTGTGGCCGACTGGTTCGCTGGTGAGGTCGATGTCGACCGTGCCTGCCAGTGCGTACGCCACCACCAGCGGCGGCGAGGCCAGGTAGTTCATCTTGACCTCGGGATGCACGCGGCCTTCGAAGTTGCGATTGCCGGAAAGCACCGAGGCGACCACCAGTTCGTTCTCGGCGATGCCCTTGGACACTTCGTCGGGCAGCGGGCCCGAGTTGCCGATGCATGTGGTGCAGCCGTAGCCGACGACGTAGAAGCCGAGCTTCTCCAGGTCCTCGAGCACGCCGGCCTTCTTGAGGTAGTCGGTCACCACCAGCGAGCCCGGCCCGAGTGAGGTCTTCACCCACGGCTTGGCCTTCAGCCCCAGCTTGACCGCGTTGCGCGCGACCAGTCCGGCGCCGAGCATCACCGCGGGATTGGAGGTGTTGGTGCACGAGGTGATCGCGGCGATGACGACCGAGCCGTCGGTCAGGTCGGCATCCTGGTCCTGGATGCGGATCTTGGAGCGCGGCTTCGCGGCGAGGTGTTCGGCCTGCGGCTGCGCGCCGCCTTCGCCGGCCAGGCGCTCCAGCGATTCCTTGCGCGGCTTGCGGTTGGCGGTCAGGCCTTCGAGGTTCTTGTGGAAGTTCTCCTGCACGCCTTCCAGCAGCACGCGGTCCTGCGGACGCTTGGGGCCGGCGAGTGAAGGCTTCACGTCGCCCAGGTCCAGCGCCAGCGTGGCGGAGTAGGTGGCATGTGGGGAGTTGGGCTCGTGCCACAGTCCCTGCGCCTTGGCATAGGCCTCGACCAGCGCGATCTGCTCGCTGCTGCGACCGGAAAGCCGCAGGTAGTTCAGCGCTTCGGCGTCGATGGGGAAGATGCCGCAGGTCGCGCCGTACTCCGGCGCCATGTTGGCGATCGTGGCGCGGTCGGCCAGTGGCAGGTGCTGCAGGCCGTCGCCGTAGAACTCGACGAACTTGCCGACCACGCCCAACGCACGAAGCATCTGCGTGACGGTCAGCACCAGGTCGGTGGCGGTGGAGCCCTCGGGCAGTCTGCCGGTGAGCTTGAAGCCAACCACTTGTGGAATCAGCATGGAGGACGGCTGGCCGAGCATGGCCGCCTCGGCCTCGATGCCGCCCACGCCCCAGCCGAGCACGCCGATGCCGTTGATCATCGTGGTGTGGCTGTCGGTGCCGAACACGGTGTCGGGGAACGCCAGCAGCGTTCCTTCGACTTCGCGCTCAACGACGACGCGGGCCAGATGTTCCAGGTTCACCTGATGCACGATGCCGGTGTTCGGCGGTACCACCTTAAAGTTGTCGAATGCCTTCTGGCCCCAGCGCAGGAAGCTGTAGCGCTCCTTGTTGCGTTCGAACTCGATCTTGCCGTTGAGGTCGAGTGCGTCCGCCCGTCCGAACACGTCGACCTGCACCGAGTGGTCGATCACGAGTTCGGAGGGAATCAGCGGGTTGATCTGCTTCGGGCTGCCGCCCAGGCGCGTCACCGCATCGCGCATCGCCGCCAAGTCGACCACGCACGGCACGCCGGTGAAGTCCTGCAGCACCACGCGCGCCGGCATGAAGGCGATCTCGGTGTCGGGCTCCTTCGCGGCGTCCCACTGTGCGACCGCCTCGATGTGCTCGCGACCTACCGTCATTCCGCCGTCTTCGTGGCGCAGCAGGTTCTCGAGGAGGATCTTCATCGAGTACGGCAGCTTGCTGATGTCGAAGCGCTCACCCAGGGCCGGCAGGCTGTAGTAAGTGAGGCGGCGTCCGTTGACGTCGAGCTGGCGGCGCGTGGAGAAGGAGTCGGACATGGGGGATGGCTCCTGTGCAATGTGGCTGGCGTGCTCTCCGCGGACGGGGGCGCGGCGGGCTCGATGGCGGGCGCCGCGGAGTTCCGTGGCGCGGTCCGGCGATTATCGCTCCATCGTATTCAGGTAGCGTGCAGACCTTGGTCCAGTATCGGCCCGGAACGTTCCACGGGCGCGCGTAAACCCTTGCCGGAGTTAGGTGAAACGGGTGAATGCGCATTGCCCGAAAACGCCATTCCGGGCAAAATACGCGGTTGTCGGGACGCCCTTCAGGGGGCTCCCGCGCACTGGCAACTCCCTGCCAAACCCGCTGCACGCCGGATAGCGATACCTCGCCGGCGGTAGTGCAGTGCGGTTCGGTGTCTCTCCGCTTCACTTCGACGGGAATCTTCATGCTCTCCAGCTACCGCCAACACGTTGCCGAGCGCGCCGCGCTGGGCATTCCGCCGCTGCCGCTGACCGCCCAGCAGACCGCTGATGTCATCGAGCTGCTGAAGAACCCGCCGGCAGGCGAAGAAGCATTCCTGGTCGATCTCATCACCAACCGCGTGCCGGCCGGCGTCGACGACGCTGCCAAGGTCAAGGCCTCCTACCTGGCTGCGGTCGCCTTCGGCACCGAGAAGAACGCGCTGATCAGCCGTGAGCGCGCGACCGAACTGCTCGGCACCATGCTCGGCGGTTACAACATCCATCCGCTGGTCGAGCTGCTCGACGACGACGCCGTTGGCGCGATCGCCGCCGATGCGCTGAAGAAGACCCTGCTGATGTTCGACGCCTTCCACGACGTGCAGGAGAAGGCCGGGCAGGGCAATGCCAACGCCAAGGCCGTGCTGCAGAGCTGGGCGGATGCCGAGTGGTTCACCAGCCGTCCGGAAGTGCCGGAGAGCCTGACCATCACCGTCTTCAAGGTGACCGGCGAAACCAACACCGACGACCTGTCGCCGGCCCCCGACGCGACCACGCGCCCGGACATCCCGCTGCACGCGCTGGCGATGCTCAAGAACAAGCGCGACGGCATCGAGCCGGAAGAGGACGGCAAGCGCGGCCCGGTCGCCTTCATCGAGTCGCTGAAGGCCAAGGGCCATCTCGTCGCTTACGTCGGCGACGTGGTCGGCACCGGTTCCTCGCGCAAGTCCGCCACCAACTCGGTGCTGTGGTTCACCGGCGAGGACATTCCGTTCATTCCGAACAAGCGCTTCGGCGGCGTGTGCCTGGGCTCCAAGATCGCCCCGATCTTCTACAACACGATGGAAGACGCCGGCGCACTGCCGATCGAACTGGACGTGTCGCAGATGAACATGGGCGACGTCGTCGAGCTGCGTCCGTACGACGGCAAGGCGCTGAAGAATGGCGAAGTGATCGCCGAGTTCGCGCTGAAGTCCGACGTGCTGCTGGATGAAGTCCGTGCTGGCGGCCGCATTCCGCTGATCGTCGGCCGTGGCCTGACCGCCAAGGCGCGCGAGGCCCTGGGCCTGGCGCCGTCGACGCTGTTCCGCCTGCCGCAGAACCCGGCCGACACCGGCAAGGGCTACTCGCTCGCGCAGAAGATGGTCGGCCGCGCCTGCGGTCTGCCGGAAGGTGAGGGCGTGCGCCCGGGTACCTATTGCGAGCCGAAGATGACCTCGGTCGGCTCGCAGGATACGACCGGCCCGATGACCCGCGACGAGCTGAAGGACCTGGCTTGCCTGGGCTTCTCGGCCGACCTCGTCATGCAGTCGTTCTGCCACACGGCCGCCTATCCGAAGCCGGTGGACGTGAAAACGCACCACACGCTGCCGGAGTTCATCTCCAACCGTGGCGGCATTTCGCTGCGTCCGGGCGACGGCGTCATTCACTCTTGGCTCAACCGCATGCTGCTGCCCGACACCGTGGGTACCGGCGGCGACTCGCACACCCGCTTCCCGGTGGGCATCTCGTTCCCGGCCGGCTCCGGCCTGGTCGCGTTCGCCGCGGCCACCGGCGTGATGCCGCTGGACATGCCGGAGTCGGTGCTGGTGCGCTTCAAGGGCGAGATGCAGCCGGGCGTGACCCTGCGCGATCTCGTCAACGCGATCCCGCTGGCTGCCATCAAGCAGGGCCTGCTGACCGTCGCCAAGCAGGGCAAGAAGAACATCTTCTCCGGCCGCATCCTCGAAATCGAAGGCCTGCCGCAGCTGAAGGTGGAGCAGGCGTTCGAACTGTCCGACGCCTCGGCCGAGCGTTCGGCCGCAGGCTGCACGGTCAAGCTCGACCAGGCACCGATCATCGAATACCTCACCAGCAACATCACGCTGCTGAAGTGGATGATCGCCGAGGGTTATGCCGATCCGCGCTCGCTGGCGCGCCGCATCAAGGCGATGGAAGCCTGGCTGGCCAACCCGCAGTTGCTGGAAGGCGATGCCGACGCGGAGTACGCCGCGGTCATCGAGATCGACCTCAACGAAATCGTCGAGCCGATCCTGGCCTGCCCGAACGATCCGGACGATGTGAAGACGCTGTCCGACGTCGCCGGCGCGGTCATCGACGAAGTGTTCATCGGCTCGTGCATGACCAACATCGGCCACTTCCGTGCCGCCGCCAAGCTGCTGGAAGGCAAGCGCGACATCCCGACGCGACTGTGGGTCGCGCCGCCGACCAAGATGGATGCTTCCGAGCTGACCAAGGAAGGCCACTACGGCACGTTCGGCACCGCCGGCGCGCGCATGGAGATGCCGGGCTGCTCGCTGTGCATGGGCAACCAGGCGCAGGCGCGCGAGGGCGCGACGGTGTTCTCGACCAGCACCCGCAACTTCCCGAACCGCCTCGGCCGCAACACCAACGTGTACCTGGGCTCGGCGGAGCTCGCTGCGATCTGCTCGCGCCTGGGTCGCATCCCGACGCGTGAGGAGTACATGGCGGATATCGGCGTGATCAACGCCAAGGGCGCCGAGATCTACCGCTACATGAACTTCGACCAGATCGAGGACTACAAGCAGGTCGCGGATACGGTCGCTGCGTGATGTTGCGATCCTGAATCATGCAGGGATGTTTCACTCTTGAACGCCGGCTCCGAATCATTCGATTCTGAATCGGCGGCAACAAAAACCCCGGCCTGGCCGGGGTTTTTTTTTGTGTTCGTTGTCATCGTCCTGCGCGATGGCCGACGTCGTGCGCTCAGTGCGTGACAGTAATCGCAGACTTGCAATGTGTACTGGCGTTAGATGCACGCTGCAGGGGGGACAACATGAAGACGCACAAAACCCGGGACCGGGTCGAACAGACGTTGCGTTGGATGCTCGCACTGGCGCTGATTGCAGCCGTTGCGTGGGCATGGGCCCAGAGCGGTGGCAGCGGTTGGCCGGGAGCGTTCTCCGGCTGAGCGAGATTGCTGGGCGACCTCAGCCCAGGTGGCCCTGGATCGCGGCAAGCATGTCGCGACGTCGCAGGACCAGGTCCCAAAGGCTGCCGCCCAGCTGGCGCCACAACACCGCCGAACGAACGGCGGCGAGCAGGATCGCGCGGACTTCCGAAACGACGGTGGCTTGCCCGAGGTAGTGCGGATTGCCCTGCACGAGGACGCGCGGGCGCAGGTGGCTGAGTGTTTCCGAATACAGGCTGCCAAGGGTGGCCAGGACGTCGGGGTGGCTGCTGCCGAGGCGCAGGGCCTCGCCGGACTGTGCGCGGATACCGGCCTGCACCCGCTCCGCCATCGCATCCTCGCGGACGAAGCGGCGTTCCAGTTGGAGCACGGCTAACGCGAGGCGCGGCAACTGCTCGTCGCGTGCCTGGTTGCCGAAGTAGTCGCGCAGCAGCGTCAAGCCGGGGCGCAGCGCCTCGATGCCGCCGTAAACGTCGGCGGGTGACGAGGCATCGATCCGGAACACCGAGTCCATCGCCGTGGTCAGAATGGCGGCATTGGCCTGGCCGGTGTCCGCGACGCGGCGCACCTGGGCCAGTGCCTGGACCAGCCCGGCCAGCGCCAGGGTGCGCTCGTGCATCGGGTTGACTCGCTTGTCGTTCATGCTCTGCCTGAAGTGGTGGCGCTTCCGTGCGGAACGCCCAATGGATCGGGTGGTTCGAATCGGGTTTTTACGCTGCGTCGTTCCGCAGACGCAGTTCCAACGGAGCGTCGGTGGCCGCGATCACGGCGCCGCCAAGGCAGACCTCGCCGTCGTAGAGGACCAGCGACTGTCCGGGCGTGACTGCACGTTGGGGGCGGGAGAAGCGGACTTCCAGTCGTCCATCGTCCTGGACCGTCACTTCACAGGTTTCGTCGGCCTGGCGGTAGCGGGTCTGTGCGGTGCAGGAGAACCGGGCCGCCGGCGGCGCGCCGTCGATCCAATGGGCGGTCTCCGACCAGAGCATCTCCGATTGCAACCACGGGCTGTCCGCCCCCTGGTCGACATACAGCACATTGCGCGCGACATCCTTGCCGACCACGTACCACGGCGCCGCCTCGAAGCCGCGCACGCCGCCGATGTTCAGACCTTCGCGCTGTCCCAGCGTGAAGTAGAACACGCCGGGGTGCTGGCCGATCGCATGGCCGTCGGGCGTCCGCATCTCGCCCTGACGGGCAGGCAGGTAACGCCCGAGGAACTCACGGAAGTCGCGCTCACCGATGAAGCAGATGCCGGTGGAGTCCTTCTTGGCTGCGGTGGGCAGGCCGGCTTCAAGCGCCATCTGCCGCACGTCGCGCTTGAGCAGTTCGCCGAGCGGGAACTTCGTCGATGCCAGCTGCGCCTGGCCGAGCTGGTGCAGGAAGTAGCTCTGGTCCTTGCTGCGGTCGACTGCACGCAGCAGCCGATGGCGACCGCCCACCTCGGCGACGCGCGCGTAATGGCCGGTCGCAATGAACTGCGCGCCAAGCTGATGAGCCGCATCAAGGAAGTATTTGAACTTGATCTCGCGGTTGCACAGCACATCCGGGTTGGGCGTGCGGCCGGCTGCATACTCGGCGAGGAAGTGTTCGAACACGCCGTCCCAGTACGCCTGCGAGAAGTCGCGGAAATGGATCGGAATGCCGAGTCTGCCGCTGACCGCGACGGCATCGCGGCGGTCGTCCTCGGCGCGGCAGTCGCCGCTTCCGTCGTCGGCCCAGTTCTGCATGAAAAGGCCGGCGATCGGCTCGCCGGCGTCGCGCAGCCGCAACGCCGCAACGGACGAGTCGACGCCCCCGGACATGCCGACGATGGTGCGCGGCGATGTCATGGCCGGGATGCGCTCACGGCGGGTACGGGCTTCATGGCAGGTGCTGGATCAGCTCCAGCGGCTGCCGGCGTCCGGCCAGGAAGTCCGCTGCCACGCGCCACACCAGAGGGCTGCGGTGCCGCGCCTGGGCGGCCTGGAGCTCGCTCGGCGTCATCCACAGCGCCTGGACGATTCCCTCGTCGAGCGGGCGTGCAGGGTCGTGATGGAGTGGCTCGGCGGCAAACGCGAAGCGCAGGTAGTGACGGCCGCCCGTGCCGTCGCCGTTGAGTGGCGCCTTCCACTGGTAGGCACCGACGAAGGCGGTCAGCCGCACCTCCCAGCCCGTTTCCTCGCGGGTCTCGCGAAGCGCAGCCTCGATCAGTGTTTCGTCGGGTTCGAGATGGCCCGCAGGCTGGTTCAGCACCAGGCGGCCGCCGACCGACTCCTCGACCATCAACAGGCGTCCGCCGTCGACCACCACCGTCGCGACGGTGACGTCGGGCTGCCAGAAACGTCCTTCCCGATAGCTCATCTCAGAACTCGTCCTTGTCCGGGGTCAATGCGGCTTCCATCTGGTCGGCGCTGCGCGTGGCCGCATCGATCGCGTCGTCGAGCTGCTGCGTGGAAGCGTCGGCCGGAATCTTCACGACGAAGACCGCCATGTCGCCCTGTTTGACCCAACTGCCGAGTTTGCTCGACTGGCTGTCTTCGAGCAGCCGGTTGGCGACATCTGCGGGGATCCCGCCATCGGGTGCCCGGTATGCCGGGGCCCATATTTCCCGGATGCGGTGGGTGCCGAACTCCTCGACGCCGGCAAGGACGTAGACGAGCTGGGTGCGCTCGTCATCGAGCCGGAAGGTCAGCTGATAGTCGCCCGTCTTGTCGCGCTCGTACCTGTAGCCCAGCGAGTCCAGTTGCTGCGCGATGGTGGTGGCTGCGCCGGCAGAACGCTGTGTTCCGGCCGACATGGCGTCTTCCGCAGCCACTGCGGCGAAAGGAAGCAGGGCGGTGGCCAGCAGCGGAGGGGTGAGCAGCAAACGCAGGCGCATGATCCAGCCCAAACGAAACATCCCGCATTGTTGCAGCGCCGCGCACGGCCGTCCACGACCCGTCCGGACCGTGCACCCTATAATTCACCCATGGCAAAACAGAACAACCCAGAACATAACCACGGCGTATTGGTTGAAACCGGCAAGCCGGAGGTCGCCCGGCCACCCCTGTACTCCGTCCTGCTGCTGAACGACGACTACACCCCCATGGACTTCGTGGTCGAGGTGCTGATGCGCTTCTTCACCATGAACGCCGAGAAGGCCACGCAGATCATGCTTCACGTGCATACCCGCGGCCGCGGCGTCTGCGGGGTCTTCACCCGTGAGGTGGCCGAATCCAAGGTCGCCCAGGTGAACGAATTTTCAAGGCTCCACCAGCACCCCTTGCTGTGCACGATGGAAAAGGCCTAAATCCATCGCTGACGACGTCCTTGTCAGTGAGCAGAGGAACCGGTGCCGTCCCCGCAGGTCCAATGAGGGTCGGCATGGAAATGCCGGTGCGCGTCCCCATCTAGGACAGCAGTAGCTTTCCGGAGGCTTCAGCCCCATGTTCAGCAAGGATCTCGAATACAGCATCGGCCAGTGTTACAAGCGTGCCCGCGAGGCGCGCCACGAGTACATGACGGTCGAGCACCTGCTGCTGGCCCTGCTCGATAACCCGTCAGCCGAAGCGGTCCTCAAGGCCTGCGGTGCAGACCTGGCGCGCCTGCGCAGCGACCTCGAGCAGGCCATCGCCACCTCGGTCTCGGTATTGCCCGAGGACGTCGATCGCGATACCCAGCCCACGCTCGGTTTCCAGCGCGTGCTGCAGCGGGCGGTCTATCACGTGCAGTCGTCCGGCAAGAAGGAAGTCACCGGTGCCAATGTGCTGGTGGCCATCTTTGGCGAGAAGGATTCGCACGCGGTGTACTTCCTCAACCAGCAGGACGTTGCCCGCCTCGATGTCGTGAACTACATCTCCCACGGTATCGCCAAGCACGGTGCCGAGGACAACGGCAGCCACCATGCCGAGGAGGGCGAGGCGCGGGGCGAGGGGGGCGAGGGCGAAGGCCGCTCCGATGCGCTGGCCGAGTTCGCGGTCAACCTCAACCAGCTCGCGCGCGAAGGCCGGATCGATCCGCTGGTCGGCCGCGCCGACGAAGTCGAGCGGACCATCCAGGTCCTGTGCCGCCGCCGCAAGAACAATCCGCTGTACGTCGGCGAGGCCGGCGTCGGCAAGACCGCGATCGCCGAAGGCCTCGCCAAGCGCATCGTCGACGGCGACGTGCCGGAGGTGCTGGCCGACGCGACCATCTACGCGCTCGACCTCGGCGCGCTCGTGGCCGGCACCAAGTACCGCGGCGACTTCGAGAAGCGCCTGAAGGCGGTGCTGACCCAGCTCAAGCGCTTGCCAGATTCGATCCTCTTCATCGACGAGATCCACACCATCATCGGCGCCGGCAGTGCGAGTGGCGGCACGATGGACGCGTCCAACCTGATCAAGCCGGCCCTGGCGTCGGGCGAGTTGCGCTGCATCGGTTCGACGACGTTCCAGGAATACCGCGGCATCTTCGAAAAGGACCGGGCACTGGCTCGCCGCTTCCAGAAGATCGACATCGTCGAACCGACGGTGGGCGAGGCTTACGAGATCCTGGTAGGACTGAAGCCGAAGTACGAGGCGCATCACGGCGTGACCTACGCCGACGAGGCGCTGCATGCCGCTGTCGACCTGTCGGTCAAGCACATCGGCGACCGCCTGCTGCCGGACAAGGCCATCGACGTGATCGACGAAGCGGGTGCGCGCCAGCGCCTGCTGGCCGAAGGCGTGCGCAAGAGCCTGATCGATGTCGAGGAGATCGAGACGATCGTCGCCAAGATGGCGCGCATCCCGGCCAAGCAGGTATCGGCCAGCGACAAGGACGTGCTGAAGAACCTCGAGCGCAACCTGAAGATGGTCATCTTCGGCCAGGATCCGGCGATCGAGACGCTGACCTCTGCGATCAAGCTCGCGCGCTCCGGCCTGGCCAATCCCGACAAGCCTATCGGCAACTTCCTGTTCGCCGGCCCGACCGGCGTGGGCAAGACCGAGGTGACCAAGCAGCTCGCGCTGCAGCTCGGCATCGAGCTGGTCCGCTTCGACATGTCCGAGTACATGGAGCCGCATTCGGTGTCCCGCCTGATCGGCGCGCCTCCGGGCTACGTCGGCTTCGACCAGGGCGGCCTGCTGACCGAGAAGATCGTCAAGACGCCGCACTGCGTGCTGCTGCTGGATGAGGTGGAGAAGGCCCACCCGGACATCTTCAACATCCTGCTGCAGGTAATGGACCGCGGCATCCTGACCGACACCAACGGCCGCGAAGCCAACTTCAAGAACGTGATCCTGGTGATGACGACGAATGCCGGTGCCGCCCAGGCGTCGCGGCGCACGATCGGCTTCACCCGTCAGGACCACTCGACCGATGCGATGGAAGTGATCCGCCGCAGCTTCAGCCCCGAGTTCCGCAACCGTCTGGACGCGGTGGTGCAGTTCCAGGCGCTGGGCATGGAGCACATCCTGCGCGTGGTCGACAAGTTCCTGATCGAGCTGGAGGCGCAGCTGCACGAGAAGAACGTCACGCTCACGGCGACGCCGACCGCCCGCGACTGGCTGGCCCAGCACGGCTTCGACCCGCTGATGGGTGCCCGCCCGATGGCGCGCCTGATCCAGGACAAGATCAAGCGCCCGCTCGCGGACGAGCTGCTGTTTGGCAAGCTGGTCGGCGGCGGCCGGGTCACCGTCGACGTCAAGGACGACGAACTGGTCGTGGAAGCCCAGGCCGAGCCCGAGAAGCTGTTGCCGGCCACGGTCTAATCCATGCGGCCGGGAGGCGGCGAGCCTCCCGGTAGTAGCGGCAAACAAAAAGGCGGCCGATGGCCGCCTTTTTCGTCAATGACTTACTGCTGTTACTTCATGCGGTAAGTGATGCGACCCTTGGTCAGGTCGTAGGGGGTCATCTCGACCTTCACCTTATCGCCGGTCAGGATGCGGATGTAGTTCTTCCGCATGCGGCCGGAGATGTGGGCAATGATTTCGTGCCCGTTTTCGAGGCGCACCCGGAACATGGTGTTCGGAAGGGTTTCCGCCACCGTGCCCTCGAATTCGATCACATCGTCTTTTGCCATGAGGTTCCTGGAATCTCTGTGTGCCCTGACCTTGGAATAAGGCGAGGGACGAAGCCCAGCATTTTGCCATGCGGGTGCCTCGGGTGCAAAAAATCGGTTAACCCGCCCTTTACGGGCCCCCGCCCGCGGCCTCCGCGAGCCGGTGGGCGGGCCAGTCGCCGACGCGATCCGCCCACGGCCCCGGCAATCCGGGCTGGGCACCCAGCGTTTCCACCGCGCCCTTGAAGCGGTGCCGCGGCCAGAGCTCCGCGCCAAGGCTCATCAGGTGCTCGTTCTCAACCTGGGCGTCGACCAGCGGCCAGCCCCACTCGTGCAGATGGCGGGCGAGGGCCGCCAGCGCGACCTTGGAGCCACCCGATTCGACGCTGAACATGCTCTCGCCAAAAAATACCCGCCCCACCGCGACGCCGTAGATCCCGCCGACCAGCCGGTTCCCCGAGAGCACCTCGAAGGAGTGCGCATGGCCGAGGGCATGCATGCGCATGTAGGCGGCAATCATTTCCTTCGTGATCCAGGTACCGCGCTGCCCCGGTCTCGGCGTGTGCGCGCAGGCGTCGATCACTTCGGCGAAGGCGGTGTCGGCACGGACTACCCAGTCGCTGCTGCGCAGCCTGCGGCGGAACCGGGAGCCAAGAAGGACGCCGTCAGTACGGAATACGGCGCGCGGGTCGGGACTCCACCAGAGGATCGGCTGGCCTCTGGAGTACCAGGGAAAGATGCCGTGCCGGTAGGCATTGAGCAGGCGCGTCGGCGACAGATCGCCTCCGACGGCGAGCAAGCCGTCGGGATGGCGCAGCGCCTGTTCCACCGGCGGAAATGGAGACGCCGGGTCTGGCGAGAGCAGGGTGGGCATCGCACTCATGCCGATGCCTTGAATGGCGAGTGCGCGGACAACGTGGCCGCGTACTGTCGGATCGATGCCGATTCCTGGGCGCACCAGATCTTCAGCGCGGCACGGAATCCTTCGTGGGCGATCCAGTGGCGGCTGCGCACGATGGCGGGCATGAAACCACGTGCCAGCTTGTGCTCGCCCTGTGCGCCGGGTTCGAAGCGGGTGAGGCCATGGCGCAGGCAGTACTCCACGCCCTGGTAATAGCAGGTCTCGAAGTGCAGGCCGGGCAGGGTCTCGCTAGCACCCCAATAGCGGCCGTACAGGGTATCGCCGCCGCGCAGGCACAGGGCGCCGGCGATCGGCTGGCCATCGCGCATTGCCAGAAACAGCACCAGCGCCGATGGCATCGTCGCGGCCAGGTGCTGCAGGAACTCGAGGGTCAGCGCCGGATGGTTGCCGTACGCGGCAAACGTCTCGAGATAGAACCCGTGCATGGCGGCGAGATCTTCTTCCGTGGCCTGGGCGCCGTCGACGATGCGGAACCCGATGCCGGCGCGGGCCGCCTTGGCGCGCTCCTGACGGATGTTCTTGCGATGTTTGTGGTCGAACGCCGCCAGGTAATCGTCGAAGCTCTTCCAGCCGCGATCGTTGCGCCAGTGGTATTGCACGTCGATGCGCGCCAGCCATTCGTCGTCGAATGCCGCTTCGTCCTCGTCGTCGTGGAAATTGACGTGCACCGACGACAGGCCGTTGCGCTCGCACAGGCCGGTCATGACATCCGCCAATGCCCTGCGGTGACTGCCATCGCGCGCCAGCAGGCGAGGACCGGTTACCGGCGAGTAGGGCACGGCGCACAGCCACTTGGGGAAATAGTCGAGTCCATGCTGCGCATAGGCATGCGCCCACGCATGATCGAACACGAACTCGCCGTGCGAGTTCTCCTTCAGGTATGCGGGGGCCGCGGCGATCAGGTCGTCGCCTTCCCACAGCGTGAGATGGCGAGGCGTCCAGCCCCAGCGTTCGCGCAGGCAGCCGTGTTGCTCCAGGCCGGAGAGGAAGGCATGGGTGATGAAAGGATTACGGCCGTCGTGCAGTGCATCCCAGGCTCCGGCCGGTATCTCCGCGAGCGATTCGACGATGCGCGCAGTTGCCATGTCAGCCGCGTCGGTAGACGTCGGGATCGTGCTTCTGCATATGTAGCTCGGGCTGGGTCAGCTCCGTGAAATCCAGTCCGGCATAGAGCTTCTGCATGTCCCTCGTCACCAGATGCCAGCGACGCAGTCCTTGCAGCCGTTCGTCCGCCATGAGGGCGGCCACGATCGCGCGGCCATGGCCGTAGCCGCGATGCGGCTCGAGTACGAACACGTCGGCAAGATAGGCGAACGTCGCCTGGTCCGTGATCGAACGGGCGAAGGCGATGAGTTCGCCGTTGAGGTAGCCGCCGTAGCAGATCGAGTGCCGCAGGGCGCGGTGCAGCGTGTCGAGCGGGATGCCCGCGGCCCAGTAGGACTCGCGGGACAGGTAATCGTGGATCCGCGCCAGGTCGCTGCTGGGCAGGTTGTCCTGCAGGTTGGCGCGGATTTCCACGAAGGTGCGTTCCCGCCTCAACCTTCCTTGTCGAGGAACTTCTCGGCGTCGAGTGCGGCCATGCAACCGAAGCCGGCCGACGTGATGGCCTGGCGATAGACCTGGTCGGCGACGTCACCGGCGGCGAACACGCCCTGGACCGAAGTCTGCGTGGAATTGCCTTCGAGACCGGTCTTGATGACGAGGTAGCCGTTCTTCATTTCCAGCTGGCCTTCGAACAGCGACGTGTTCGGCGTGTGGCCGATAGCGACGAAGAGGCCATGGATCGACAGTTCGCGCGTCGAACCGTCCTGCACGGATTTCACGCGCAAGCCAGTAACTCCGGCATCGTTGCCGAGCACTTCGTCGACCTGGTGATGCCACACGGGTTCGATCTTGCCGGTCTGGATCTTCGCGAACAGCTTGTCCTGCATGATCTTCTCGGCGCGCAGTGTGTCGCGGCGATGCACGAGGTAGACCTTGCGCGCGATGTTGGACAGGTACAGCGCTTCCTCGACCGCGGTGTTGCCGCCGCCGATCACCGCCACGTCCTGGTCCTTGTAGAAGAAGCCGTCGCACGTCGCGCAGGCGGAGACGCCGCGACCCTTGAATGTCTCCTCCGAGGGCAGACCGAGGTACTTGGCGGTCGCACCCGTGGCAAGGATCAGCGCATCGGCGGTGTATTCACCGCTGTCGCCCGTCAGCCTGAATGGACGCTGCGACAGGTCGGCGCTGTGGATGTGGTCGAACACGACCTCGGTATCGAAGCGCTCCGCATGCGCCTGCATGCGCGCCATCAGGTCGGGCCCCAGCAGGCCATGCGCGTCGCCGGGCCAGTTGTCGACCTCGGTCGTGGTCATCAGCTGGCCACCCATCTGCAGGCCGGTGATCACCAGTGGCTTGAGGTTGGCGCGCGCGGCGTACACGGCGGCGGTCCAACCGGCCGGACCGGAGCCGAGGATGATGACGCGGGAGTGCTTGGATGGGGTCATGGGTATAATCGCGGGCTGTTGTGAGCGCTTCTGCGCATGGCGTTTCCGCCATACGCAGGCGTGTTGACGGAAGGTCGATGCCATAGCTTGGCGGCGGCACCCGGGCAAAACAAGGCGCACGGCCGGACGCAATGTTGCACTGCGCCGTGAGGCCCACGACACGACTGGGAGAAAATGGCAGGGACGCGCCGCCGATGCGGCGTTTTTTGCTTCAAATCCCCCCACACAGGCCCGTGCTCGGCGCGGGCCTCACAAAATCCTGAAGGTAGAGATATGCGGATCGGCGTTCCCAAGGAAACCAAGACTCTTGAAGGGCGCGTTGCGCTCGTTCCGGCCGCGGCCGGCGACCTGGTCAAGCGTGGCCATGAGGTCTGGATCGAGAAGGATGCAGGCATCAAGTCTGGCTTCAAGGACGAGCAGTACACGCAGCTTGGCGTGAAGATCGCCCCCGATGCGGCGTCGCTGTACGAGAAGGGCGAGCTGATCGTGAAGGTGAAGGAGCCGATCGAAGGCGACCTCAAGCACCTGCGCAAGGATCACCTGCTGTTCTGCTACCTGCACCTGGCCGCAGAGCCCGTGCTGACCAAGAAGCTGCTCGACATCGGCCTGACCGGCGTGGCGTTCGAGACCGTCGAACTGCCGAACGGCGACCTGCCGCTGCTGGCTCCGATGTCGGTCATCGCCGGCAAGATCGCCGTGCAGGTCGGTACGCACCTGCTGCACCAGCCGGAAGGCGGCAAGGGCAAGCTGCTCGGCGGCCTGCCGTCGACCGAGCGCGGCAAGGTCGTCGTGTTCGGCGCCGGCAAGGCGGGTAGCGCCTCGGCGCAACTGGCCGCAGCCGGCGGCTCGAACGTGGTCGTGTTCGAAATGCGCCAGGACCGCATGGACGAGATGATGGCCCTGGGCAACAACGTCACCACGCTGTACCCGTATGCCGACGTCGTCGCGCGCGAAGTCGCCTCGGCCGACCTGGTCGTCGGCGCGGTGCTGGTGACGGGCGCCAAGGCTCCGCACGTGCTGACCCGCGACATGCTCAAGGCGATGGAGCCGGGCAGCGTCGTCGTCGACATCTCGATCGACCAGGGCGGCTGCTTCGAAACCTCGCGTCCGACCACCTGGAAGGAGCCGACCTACGTTGAAGAGGGCGTGACCCACTTCTGCGTGACCAACATGCCGGGCGCCGTGCCGCAGACCAGCTCGCAGGCGATCTGCGCGGCGATCCTGCCGTGGGTCAACAAGCTGGCTTCGGGCAACTGGCGCGAGAACCAGGCGCTGGTCCGCGGCATCAATGTCGAGGGCGGCAAGCTGGTGCACCCGGCCCTGCAGGGCATGCAGCTGTAATCCAGTCCTCGCCAGGGATTACCCCAAGGTTTGCCGTGCAAACCTTGGGCCCTGCCACGCTCTTCGTACCCCCCATTCGCGCCTTCGGCACGGATCGCCCCCTGACTCAGGGGGCTGGGTAGGACGAGCCGTGTGGGGCTGGTAATGTGATGTACGCCGAAACCCTGTCATCTGGCAGGGTTTCGCCGTATATTCAATAACTAACGGTAAGTAGCTGAGGCAGAACATCACGGTGGCGCAGGCACCCGCGGCAAGCCGGAAGAAACTCAAGGCGGAGAAACTCCCGCCGTCGCCGCGCCGTCAGCGGCTGATGCGCGACATCGCGCTGATCCTGATCGCGCCGCTGCTGCTGTATCTGCTGGCGAGTCTCGTCACCTTCTCGCCCCAGGACCCGGGCTGGTCGCATTCCGGTTCGATCACCGCGCCGCTCCACAACGTCGGTGGCCGGGTAGGGGCCTGGACCGCCGACGTGCTGCTGTACCTGTGCGGCTACGTCGCCTTCCTGCTGCCGCTGATGCTGGGCGCAATCGCCTGGATCGCGCTGTTCGGCATGGACAGCGATGGCGATGGAGACGTCGACCTCGGTCCCGCGCTGCGTCTGGTCGGCATCGTCGGATTCCTGGTGTCGGCCACCGGCCTGCTGGAACTGCGCGTCGGCCCCGCCGCCGACTTCTCGGCCCGCAGCGGCGGCATCCTCGGTCAGCTCGTCGGCAAGTCGCTCTATAGCGGCTTCGGCCCGGTGGGCGGCAACCTGTTCCTGCTCGCGCTGCTGCTGATCTCGGTCACGCTCGCCACCGGCCTGTCCTGGCTGACGGTGATGGACAAGATTGGCCAGTGGACGCTGGCGCTGGGTCCGCTGCTGAGCAAGGTGTTCCGCCGCGGCAGCCAGCAGGCCACCGAGTGGCAGCAGACGCGCGCGTTCCGCGAGGAACGCGAAGAAGCACGCAAGGTCGACACCGAGCTGCGCGCCAAGCGTGCGCCGGTCAGGATCGAGCCGCCACCGGCGCCGGTCGTCGAGAAGAGCGACCGCGCCAAGCGCGAAACGCAGATCCCGCTGTTCCACACCGGCGACGGCACCGGCATTCCGCCGCTGGCGCTACTCGACGACCCCAAGCCGCAACCCAAGGGCTACAGCGAAGAGACGCTGGAGACGCTGTCGCGGCAGATCGAGTTCAAGCTCAAGGATTTCCGCATCGATGCGCAGGTGGTCGGTGCCTATCCCGGCCCCGTGATCACGCGCTTCGAGCTGGAACCCGCGCCGGGCGTGAAGGTCAGCCAGATCAGCTCGCTCGACAAGGACATCGCGCGCGGCCTGTCGGTGAAGTCGGTGCGCGTCGTCGACGTGATCCCGGGCAAGTCGGTGATCGGCCTGGAAACGCCGAACACCTCGCGCGAGATGATCTTCCTGTCCGAGCTGCTGCGTTCGAAGGAATACGACAAGTCCACCAGCCCGCTGACACTGGCGCTGGGCAAGGACATCGCCGGCCGTCCAACCGTGGCCGACCTGGCGCGCATGCCGCATCTGCTGGTCGCCGGCACCACCGGTTCGGGCAAGTCCGTCGCGGTCAACGCGATGGTGCTGTCGCTGCTGTACAAGGCTTCCGCGAAGGACCTGCGGATGCTGATGATCGACCCGAAGATGCTGGAGCTCTCGGTCTACCAGGGCATTCCGCATCTGCTGGCGCCGGTCGTGACCGACATGAAGGAAGCCGCCAACGGCTTGCGCTGGTGCGTGGCGGAGATGGAGCGGCGCTACAAGCTGATGTCGGCGGTGGGCGTGCGCAACCTGGCCGGCTTCAACAAGAAAGTGAAGGACGCCGAAGAGGCGGGTCAGCCGATGATGGACCCGCTGTTCAAGCCGAACGCGGAACTCGGTGAGGCTCCGCGTCCACTGGAAACGCTGCCGTTCATCGTCATCTTCATCGACGAATTCGCCGACATGATGATGATCGTCGGCAAGAAGGTCGAAGAGCTGATCGCGCGACTGGCGCAGAAGGCGCGCGCCGCCGGCATCCATCTGATCCTGGCCACGCAGCGTCCGTCGGTCGACGTGATCACCGGCCTGATCAAGGCCAACATCCCCACGCGCATCGCATTCCAGGTGTCGAGCAAGATCGACTCCCGCACCATCCTCGACCAGTCCGGCGCGGAAACGCTGCTCGGCCACGGCGACATGCTGTACCTGCCGCCCGGCACGGCGATGCCGGAGCGCGTGCACGGCGCCTTCGTCAGCGACGAGGAAGTGCATCGCGTCGTCGAGCATCTCAAGCAGGTCGGCGGCGGCCCCGATTACATCGAGGGCGTGCTCGACGAAGTGCAGGCACTGGGCGATGGCGTCGTGGTGGGCGCAACCGGCCTGCCGGAATCGGGTGGTGGCGGCGACGAGTCCGATCCGCTCTACGACGAAGCCGTGCGCATCGTCACCGAAACGCGGCGCGCCTCGATCTCGGGCGTGCAGCGTCGCCTCAAGATCGGCTACAACCGCGCAGCGCGCCTGATCGAGGCGATGGAAGCCGCGGGGATAGTCACTGCGCCGGAACACAACGGCGACCGCAGCGTGCTGGCACCGCCGCCACCGAAATAGGGCGGGCTACAAGCCTGTTCAGCCAATGCGCGGCACACTCGCCGCCAACGATCGATTGGAGTTTTCCATGCGTGCATTCCGTATAGCCGGCGCTCTGGCCGCGCTGTTGTTGACCCTGCCGGCCTGGGCCGGTGCGCGCGACGACCTCAACGCCTTCACCCAGGGACTGAAGGGCCTGGATGGCCGCTTTACCCAGAAGGTGTTCGACCCGCAGGGCAAGCTCAAGGAAAACTCCACCGGCCAGGTGGCGCTGTCGGCGCCTCGCCTGTTCCGGTGGGAGTACACCAAGCCGTACCCGCAACTGATCGTCGCCGACGGCAAGAAGGTATGGGTCTACGACCCCGACCTGCAGCAGGTCACCGTGCGCCCGCAAGGTATCGAAGAGCAGAACAGCCCGCTGTCCGCGCTGATCGATCCGGGCAAGCTCGACGCGCAGTTCAACGTCAAGGACGTCGGCGCGCGCGATGGGCTCAACTGGCTGCAGCTGACGCCGAAGAAGCAGGACGACGCAAGCTTCCGCAGCGCGCTGCTTGGATTCGGGAAGGGCGGCCTGGTGCGCATGCAGGTGGTCGATGTGCTGGGCCAGAAGACCGAGATCGGTTTCAGCGACTGGAAGCGCAATCCCGCTTTCGCACCCGACAAGTTCAAGTACACCCCGCCCAAGGGCGTGGACGTGATCGGCGGCGAGGGTTGAGCCTTCGGTCGCGCCGTGGGGCTTTGCCTGCAAGCTAGAATCGGCATGTGAGCCGATCCCGCCGCAACGTCCCCGACAACGACCTGCTGAGCGTCGATAACGACGCCTTGCGGCCGCTCGCCGAGCGCATGCGGCCGCGCACCCTCGACGAGATGGTCGGGCAGCGCCGACTGCTGGCGCCGAAGTCGGCGCTGCGCCGTGCGATCGAATCGGGGCGCGTGCATTCGATGGTGCTGTGGGGGCCGCCCGGTTGCGGGAAGACCACGCTGGCATTGCTGCTGGCCAGGTACGCGCACGCGGAGTTCCAGGCCATCTCGGCGGTGCTGTCCGGCTTGCCCGAGGTTCGACAGGTGCTGGCCGAGGCGGCTCAGCGCTTCGCCGAGGGCGTGCGCACCGTGCTGTTCGTCGACGAGGTCCACCGCTTCAACAAGACGCAACAGGATGCGTTCCTGCCGCACATCGAGCGCGGCACGATCATCTTCATCGGTGCGACCACCGAGAACCCCTCGTTCGAACTCAATTCGGCATTGCTGTCGCGCTGCCGCGTGCACGTCATGGAGGCGGTGTCCGCCGACGACATCCAGTCCGCCCTCAGGCTGGCACTGGCCGACGAGGAACGCGGACTCGGGACGCGTGGCCTGCGCGTGGCCGACGAATCGCTGGCCGAGATCGCCCGCGCTGCCGACGGCGACGTGCGCCGCGGGTTGACGCTGCTCGAAATCGCCGCGGAGCTGGCCGAAGGCGAGGACGGAGAGATCACCGCCGCGACGCTCGCGCAGGTGCTCGCGGATCGTACGCGCCGCTTCGACAAGGGTGGCGAGCAGTTCTACGACCAGATATCGGCGCTGCACAAGTCCGTTCGCAGCTCCAATCCCGATGCCGCGGTGTACTGGCTGGCGCGGATGCTCGACGGCGGTTGCGATCCGCATTACCTGGCGCGACGCCTCACCCGCATGGCGGTCGAGGACATCGGCTTGGCCGACCCTCGCGCCCTGCAGATGGCGATCGACGCATGGGACACCTTTGACCGTCTCGGCAGTCCCGAGGGCGAGCTGGCGCTTGCTCAGCTGACGATCTACCTGGCCAGCACGGCGAAGTCCAATGCCGCCTACAACGCCTACAACGCTGCTCGACGCGATGTCCGCGAGTACGGCACCCAGGATGTGCCGCTGCATCTGCGCAATGCACCGACGCGACTGATGAAGCAGCTTGGGTATTCCAAGGGCTATCAGTACGACCATGATGCAGAAGGTGGTGTCGCACTCGGCCAGACTGGCTTTCCGGATGCGATGGGCGAGCGCGTGTATTACGAGCCCGTGGGCCGCGGCCTGGAGATCAAGCTCAAGGAAAAGCTCGACCGCCTACGCTCCGCTCGCGACGCGGCACGAGGTGACGTTGGCGTGAGTGGTGATGAGGCATGATTGTTCAGAAACTCAAAGCGTTACCCTCCCGCAACGCATAAGTTGCATCAGCACACTGCTGCAAACGGTTGAAAGCACAACCGGGTGCACCCGATGTAATAGGGCAGGGAAAGACTTCGTTTCACCTGCGTAACGTCGGACTGAATCGGGCTTCGTCCCTTTCCGGCCAGCAGCATCAATCACTTGCACGCGAGTGCCACTGCCCACGCGCCCAGTCAGCGCATGGGCACGTTATCGATTCTGAAACAAGCACGCGCATGCGGCGTACCGAACGCTGCTGAATGCCGTACTGACGCTTTGCGTCAGCTGCCGTTTGTCTTTCCAAACAACCGCTTAGCGCCCGTGAAGAGTCGTTGGCATCGCAGTTGCGTGGATACCAGTGCACCGACCGATGCCTCCCCCGGGACGTCGCGGTGCAAAAGGAGAAAACAAATGCGCATTCGTAGAAGCTTGATCACAACGGCAGTGCTCATTGGCCTTGGGTTCGGCAGCCAGGCCTGGGCACAGCAGACCAACGGTGATGGCGGCGAAGGTGATGACACCTTTACCGCCGCGGACAATTCCGACAACAGCGACAACTCCGATAACAGCGACAACTCCGACAACAGCACCGGCGATAACGCTGCCGATAACGGTGCTGCTGCCGCGAACAACGGCGGAACAGCGACAGCCACGTCAACGTTCAACACCAGCAATTCTTCCATCGTGGCTTCGACCACGCTTGAAGGATCCGTGACAGGGCTGAGCGTCACCAACATCGGCAACATCGCTACCAACAACGGCAGTGCCAATGGCGCGGCCGGCGGTGCTGGCAATGCCGGGTCCGGTGGATCGGGCAACGCAGGTGCGGGCGGTGGCGGGGACGGCGGCGCCGGCGGTGATGGCAGCGCCAGCGGTGGCTATGGCGGGTCGGCCTCCGGTGACGGCGGCCTGGCCAGCGGCGGCACCGGCGACAGCGGCGATGGTGGTGCCGGCGGTGGTGCCGGCGGCACGGGGGCCGACGGCGGTGATGCATCCGGTGATGGCGGCGCCGCGATTGCGGCCGATGTTGCGCTTGGCGGCGCAGCGGCCGGCGCAGGCGGGGCATCGTCAGAAAGCGAGGAAGGCGACTCCACAGGCGGTGCCGGGTCCGGCACTGGCGGTGCGGGGTCGACGGGGTCCGCCTCGGCCACGGCAGGAGCGAGCACGTCGACCGCAGGCAGTGGCGGCTCAGTCGCCGCGACCGCGGGTGATGGCGGCTCCGGTTCCGGTGGGACCGGTGGCAGCGCGACAGGTGGCAATAGCGCCTCCAGCGGCGGCGCAGGCGGCACACTGGCCTCGACCGGTGGCAACGGTGGCGACGGCGCCGGCGGGACTGGCGGCGACGGCACCGGCGGCAATGGCGGCGACGGCACCGGCGGATCGGGTGGATCCGGTGGATCGGTGGCGAACGACGCAGGCACCTTCGACATGTCCAGCAGCATGACCAGCGTTGGGCAGTCGGCGGCCGGCATCATGGTGGCGGCGCAGAACAGCGGCATCGCCTCCCTGATCCAGCAGGGTGTCACCGTGCAGGCCAACCTGACCGTAGGCCCATAAACGCGCTCCCTCGACATGCCACGGGCGTTCGCCTGTGGCATGTCGTGCGCGTGTTGGAACTCCCTGCCGGAGCCTCCGCCGGCAGGGAGCTTTCCGCGCGGGTGACCGCACGCGCACCGGGAACGCATGGCGAAGGAGCATGACCATGCGAGCTCATCACACAATACTCAGCGCGTTTTTCTTCGCACTGGCGATTCCCTCGGGAGTCGCGTTTGCGGCCGAACCTGGTGATCCGGCATGGCTGCAGCCGCCTGGGATCGACACTGAAGGAGCATCGTCGGGAGCGCTGGTTTCCGCGGATGCAGGGCTGGGAAATCCAATCGCACTCGAAGCACTCGAATCGCTGCGCGGCGGTGCCGACACCGTCGAGAACGACATCCTGGTGAACGGCAACGTGCAGGACAACACCGCCGACCACGTCGTCACCGGCCACAACAATGTCGATGCGGGATCGTTCGCCAACGCGAATGGCATCTCCACGGTGATCCAGAACACCGGTGCGAACGTGTTGATCCAGAACGCGATGATCGTCAACGTGCAGTTCGCACCGCCGCCTTCGCCATGACGCGCGCGCGCAGGCTCCTGCACATGCTGGTGGCGCTGGCGCTCGCCAGCGCGTCCGTGCACGCGGGAACGGTGGATGTGCGGGTGCCGCCCGGTGGCGATTACCGCGTCCGCGTCGTCAGCGTGAAGGAGGCACGCTTCCGCACCACGGTGCCGCAGCAGTACGACTTCAGTTGCGGCTCGGCGGCCACGGCCACGCTGCTGACCTACCAGTACGGGATTCCGGTCTCCGAGGTGGATGTCTTCACGCAGATGTACGCCAATGGCGACCAGGCCAAGATAAGACGCGAAGGATTTTCACTGCTCGACATCCGGCGCTACCTGCAGTCCCACGGGTTTGCCGCCGACGGCTTCGAATTGCCGGTGCACAAGCTGGCGGAAGAAGGCGTGCCGGCGATCGTTCTGCTCAACGACCGCGGATATCGCCATTTCGTGGTGGTCAAAGGACTGCGCAACGGACGCGTGCTGCTCGGCGATCCTGCGCGTGGCACCCGAGCCATGCCGTTGTCGCGGTTCGAGAAGCTGTGGGACAACCGCGTGCTGTTCGTCGTGCATAACCGCCGCGAACTGGCGCGCTTCAACCAGCCGCGCGACTGGGGCACCGCGCCGCCGGCGCCGCTGGATGTCGGCATCGCGCGCGACAGCCTCTACAACATCGTCACGCCCAGGCGCAGGCCGGGCGACATCTGAGCAGCCGGACATGGACACGCCGCGAACGATCGCCGTTGTACTGCTGCTGGCTGCCGCCATGTTGCCCATGGCCGGTGCAGGGCAGGAGCTTCCGGATTCCGGATTCGGGCCGGAATGGAAGCCGGTCGATCCCGAGCGGCTCGATTCGCTGCGAGGCGGTTTCGACACACCCTCCGGCATGACGCTTTCCTTCGGCATCGAACGCGTCGTCATGGTCAACGGCGAACTGCTCGCGACTACGCGCGTGAACATTCCCGACATCGCCCGCATGACGACGGAGCAGGCCACCGAACTGGCCCGGTTCAAGGAAGGCATGCTGATCCAGATCGGTCCGGGCAACCATTTCGAGCCTGCGGGCGGCCTGCAGGGCGTCGTCATCCAGAACACCCTCGACGGTCAGGATATTCGGGCCGTCACGACCTTGAACATCGGGGTCGATACGCTCGGCCTCTTCCAGGAGATGAGCGCACAGGCGGCGATGCGCGACGCCATCGTCACCGCCACGCGGCTACCCTGAATCCGAATCGCAGCGCGTTCTCTTCACGAAGGACATCGCATGAAGACCTCGCCGATGACTCGTCCCCTGACTCTGGTTTCCTGCCTGTGGCTCGCCACGGCCGGGGTGGTCCACGCGCAGGAGCCGTCCTCGCCACCGCCGCCTTCGGCCAGCGGCGACCGGCTCGATGCCATGCAGCGCGAGATCAACGCACAGACGCGGCGCCTCGAGGAGCTGCGCCAGGCGCTGGCGCAGCAGGAACAGAGCGTGCAGCAGCTGCAGCAGGCACTGAACGATGAGCGCCTGGATGCCGAGCGTGGCGCGGGCGCGGCCCCCGTCGCGGTGGTGCCTGCGGTGGGCCAGCAGGGCTCGCCCGCGGTGGTACGCAACATCGCGCAGCAGGACAAGCCGCAACCCGTCGGCCAAGCGCCGGTGGAAGCCTCGCGTCCCCCTGAAGTCGCGCAGATCTTCGATCAGCCGGGCGTGCTGACGCCGAAAGGCAAGTTCATCCTCGAACCGTCGTTGCAATACGGCTATTCGTCGAACGACCGCGTCGCGCTGGTCGGCTTCACGATCATTCCAGCCCTGCTGATCGGCCTGATCGACGTGCGCCAGGTCAAGACCACGTCGGGCATCGCGACGATCACCGGCCGCTACGGCTTCACCAACCGCTTCGAACTCGAAGCGAAGGTGCCGTACGTTTATCTCAACGGCGATACCGTCAGCCGCGAGATCTTCACCGGCACCGCGGTCGACAACGTATTCACCGCCGACGGGCATGGCCTGGGCGACGTCGAGGCAACGGCCCGTTACCAGATCAACCGCGGCGGCCCTGACAAGGCGTTCTACATCGGCTGGCTGCGCTACAAGAGCCGCACCGGCAAGGACCTGTTCGAGGTCGTCACCGACTGCATCACGCGCTGCGTCGCCAACACGACCGGCACCGGACTTCCTGTGGAACTGCCGACCGGTACCGGTTTCGAATCGATGCAGACCGGCGTGACCTGGCTGTATCCGTCCGACCCGGTCGTGTTCTTCGGCAGCTTCAGCTATCTCTACAACTTCGAACGCGACAACGTCACGCGGACACTGGTCGACGGGGTGAAGGAATCGATCGGCGACGTGAAGGCGGGCGACATCTGGGGAATCAATCTCGGCCTTGGCCTGGCGCTCAACGAGAAGGCATCGATCAGCATCGGCTACGACCAGAGTGTCATCGCGCCGGCCGAACAGAACGGGCAGGACGCACCAGGCGCCGTGCGGCTCACGCTTGGCACGTTGTTGCTCGGCGGCACCTACCGCTTCAACGACAAGGTGTCGCTCAACGTAGCGGTGGGCGCCGGCCTGACTCGCGATACGCCGGACCTGACCCTGACGGCGCGCGTCCCGATCTCGTTCTGAGCGGTGCCGGGAACAAGGGGAATCCGCTCGCGGAAGACGGCGACTTGCTTCACGCGTGCTTCACGCCACCGGGGGCTATTTCGCCCTGCATTCCGCGTTATCCACTAGACCGCGAGTCAGGCGCGAACTGCGGCGGCAGGACCTGCGTCCCGCGCGAAATCCACCCACGACATTCCAGGGAGGCTCCATGAAATCTCTTGCTCTAGGCCTCGTACTCACGGCGGTGCTGGCCGGCTGCGCCAGTTCGCCGACGGTCAACACCGACCACGATCCGAGCGCGCAGTTCGGCAATTACCGCACCTACACCTGGTTGTCCAAGCCGGAAGGCGCATCGCCGCTGGCCCAGCAGCGCATCGTTGCGGCCATCGATGCGAAGTTGCAGTCCAAGGGCTGGACGCAGTCGCCGAACGCCGATGTCGGTGTCGCCGCACACGTGGCCACGCAACAGCAGCAGACCCTCGACACGTTTTACAGCGGTCCCGCCTGGGGCGGTTATCGCTGGGGCGGTGGCTGGGGCATGGGCAGCGCCACCACGACGGTGAGGACGTACAACGTCGGCACGCTGGTGGTCGACATGTTCGACACGAAGACCAAACAGGCGATCTGGCGTGGCACGGCCTCGGACACCATTCCGAGCTCGCAGGAGAAGATCAACGCCACGGTCCAGGCCGGGATCGACAAGATGTTCGCGGACTTCCCGCCGGGCAGCGCTCCAGCCAAGTAACCACTGACCAGATGCAACCAGAGGCCGGCGAGGGCAACCCGCCGGCCTTCCGATCAAACGCGCCGGCTGGCCCCAACACACGGAGATCAGGACCATGACCCATCACGTCTACAAAACGCTGGAACTCACCGGTTCATCGCCCACCGGCTGCGACGACGCCATTCGCACGGCGATCGAGCGCGCCTCCAAGACGGTCCGCGATATCCGCTGGTTCGAAGTGACGGGCACGCGCGGCCACGTCGAGAACGGGAAGGTCGCTCACTGGCAGGTCACCTTGAAGGTTGGATTCACCCTCGAGGAATAGGCACTGCCGCTAGGCAGGATCCTTCGCTGACACTGCAGGCGGTTCCTCGCCCGGTTGCGTGCGTGCATCCGGCGCGAGCAGCGTGGCGATCGCGTATCCGGCCAGCATGCCGAGCACTTGCGCCAGCACGAAACCCGGCACGTCGACAGGCCGTATGCCGGCGAAGGTCTGCGTCAGCGAGCGGGCCAGCGTGACTGCGGGATTGGCGAACGATGTGCTGGCGGTGAACCAGTACGCGGCGAAGATGTACGCGGCTACCAGTGCCGGCACCGCCGCCGGGCGATGGCGCATTCCCAGCAGGATCGTCAGCA
Source organism: Lysobacter niastensis (assembly GCF_015453285.1). Lineage (GTDB taxonomy): Bacteria > Pseudomonadota > Gammaproteobacteria > Xanthomonadales > Xanthomonadaceae > Lysobacter_J > Lysobacter_J niastensis. The sequence continues at coordinate 69,235 of NZ_JADLZT010000009.1, read as the reverse complement.
GCAGTCCGAACGTGGCGACGGCCTCACTGAGCCATTGCGCCATGCCGGTGCGCGCGTGCGTGCCCGGCTGCAGCAGCGGCAGGTCGAACATCCCGTGCGCCAGCAACACGCCCGCGATCGCAGCCACTGCCTGGACCACGACATAGGCGATGGCTTCGCGCTTGCCGATCTCGCCACGCATGCGCATCGCCAGCGTCACGACGGGATTGAAATGCGCACCAGAGACGGGCCCGAACAACACGATCAGCACGTACAGCGCACCGGCGGTCGCGGCGGCATTGGCCAGCAACGCGATGCCGTCATTGCCGCCCGACAGCGCGACGCCCATGATTCCCGAGCCGACCACCGTGGCCAGCAGCAGGGCCGTGCCCACGAATTCGGCAAGCAGCCGGCGCGCCAACGGCATCACAGCGTCGCCAGCAACGCTTGCACCCGCGACGAGATCTCGTCGCGCACTGCGCGATAGCCATCGTCGTCCATGTCGCGGGGGTCGGGCAGGGCCCAATCCTCGCGGCGCTTCGCGGGCACCCACGGACAGTTGTCGCCGCAGCCCATCGTGATCACGGCATCGAACTCGCCGTCGACCTGGTCGAGCGACTTCGAACTGTGCGTGGTCAGGTCGTATCCCAGTTCCGACATGAATCGGATCGCCTTGGAGTTGATCCGGCCCGATGGCCGCGAACCGGCGCTGAGCGACTCGATGGCATCGCCACCGTGCATGCGCGCGAAGGCCTCCGCCATCTGGCTGCGGTTGGAGTTCTCCACGCAGACAAAAAGAACACGTTTCATCGTCATCCCGGATGGTGATTGCTTATCTTCAGGACGCCGCTTTGCGCGGCGTGCATGCGGCAGCGACGTCGCACGACGCCCCCTCGCAGCAGTTCTCGGTCAGGTAGGAGAGCAGGGCATTCATTTGCGCGTAGTTGGCGCGCACGCGGATCACGCGGCCCTCTCGCTGGTCGTGCACGAGGTCGGCGGCGCGCAACACGTTGAGGTGCGCGGTCAACGTCGCCGGCGGGATATCGAGGCGCTCGCGGAGTTCGCCGACCGCCAGTCCGTCGGGACCGGCCTGCACCAGGTGCCGGAACGCGCCCAGTCGGGATTCATGGCTCAAGGCGCTCAAGGCGTCGATTGCGGCTTTCGTTTCCATATTTCCAATATTGCAGAAATATCGGGTCGAATCAATCCCGAACACGCGCGGGGCAACCGCGTACCACTGACGGCGATCCGGGAACGGTGCTCATCACCTACAACGGCTAGTGTCATGACGCCCGCTGGCAATGCGATACCGCCTGGCATGGATGAGCAATCCATTGGCCGCACTACGCAGCCGACCTTCTGTAACCGACCCACCACCCGTGATTCCGACGCGGCGTTAACGCAGCGATGGATATACGGGGACAGCACCCGCTGCTCTCCCGAAGGGCGTCAGCGGCAGTCACTGGAATCAGGAGATGTCGATGAAATCGAACATTCGCACCTTGATGGCTTCGCTCGTGGTCGCATCCGTTTCCTTCATGGGCATCGCGATTGCGGCGGACCAATGGTTCGTGCTCGGCGAACAGACGCTGAAGGCCGCCGACCCGAGCACTGAAATCAAAAGCACCGGTGGCATGTGGGACAAGAACATCAAGCAGGTGAAGATCTCCGTAGAAGGCGCTGACGTGGAGGTCACGTCGCTCGTCCTGCACTGGGACAACCGCCGCGACGACACGAAGCGGAATGTCGGTGTCATCAAGGCCGGAGGACAAACGGCACCGGCGAATGCTCCGGGGATGAAGGCCCGCCTGCAGTCGGTGACCGTCCAATACAAGATCCTTGGCAAAGCGCAGTCGGCCCAGCTCAAGGTCTGGGGATACGACTGACCCGGGTTGCGCTCAAGGCAACGGCAGGCAAGGGGCCACGGAGTAGGGTGGCCGGTGCCGACCTTCCCCCGAAGGAGATCGAGCGATGGACAGAACCATGAAGGCCGCGGTGGTGCGTGCGTTCGGCCAGCCTCTGGCGATCGAGGAAGTTCCCGTGCCGCGGCCCGGACCCGGCGACGTATTGGTGAAGATCGAGGCCTGCGGCGTGTGCCACACCGACCTGCACGCGGCCGAGGGCGACTGGCCGGTGAAGCCGTCGCCGCCTTTCATCCCCGGCCACGAGGGCGTGGGCCACGTGGTCGCCGTCGGCACCAACGTCAGCCACGTCAAGGAAGGCGACCGCGTCGGCATTCCGTGGCTGTATTCGGCCTGTGGTTTCTGCGAACACTGCCTGGGGGGCTGGGAGACGTTGTGCGAGCAACAGCGCAACACCGGCTATTCGGTCAACGGCGGCTTTGCGCAGTACGTGTTAGCCAACGCCGGCTACGTTGGCCACCTGCCGAAGGACATTGGTTTTGTCGAGATCGCGCCGGTGCTGTGCGCCGGCGTCACTGTCTATAAAGGCCTGAAGATGACCGACACCCGCCCCGGCGACTGGGTGGTCATCTCCGGCATTGGCGGCCTGGGCCACATGGCGGTGCAGTATGCGAAGGCGATGGGGCTGAACGTGGCCGCGGTGGACGTGGATGACGACAAGCTCGACCTGGCGCGGCGCCTGGGCGCCACCGTCACGGTCAATGCACTCAACACCGATCCAGCCCAGTTCCTGAAGCAGGAGATCGGCGGTGCGCATGGCGCGCTGGTCACCGCGGTGTCGCCGAAAGCCTTCGAGCAGGCGCTGGGAATGTTGCGGCGTCGCGGCACGATGTCGCTGGTGGGCCTGCCGCCGGGCAGCTTCCCGCTGGACATCTTCGGCATGGTGCTCAACGGCATAACGGTGCGCGGCTCGATCGTCGGTACCCGTCTGGACTTGCAGGAATCGCTGGAGTTCGCCGCTCAGGGCAAGGTCGCCGCGACCGTTGCCGCCGACAAGCTGGAGAACATCAACGACATCTTCGACCGCATGCGCAAAGGCGAGATCGAAGGCCGCATCGTCCTCGACATGGCGGCCTAGGCCGGTCGCGGAAATACGCGAAGAAGCCAGGTAAAAATGAGGCGCGCATGAGCGAGCGTATCCGCAACGAAGCGCTGCGCGAGAAGCGCATGTCGGCAGAAGAGGCCGCCGCGTTGATCCGCCCTGGCATGACCGTGGCCATGAGCGGGTTCACGGGCGCCGGCTACCCGAAAGCCGTGCCGAAGGCGCTCGCTGCGCGCATCCAGCAGGCCAATGACTCGGGCGACGAGTTCCGCATCCGCGTCCTCACCGGCGCTTCCACCGCGCCAGAGCTCGATGGCGAGCTCGCGCGTGCGCGCGGAATCGAGCTTCGATTGCCATACCAGTCCGATCCCACGCTGCGAGCCCGGATCAACGAGGGCGAGCTTGAATACATCGACATGCACCTCAGCCATGTCGCCCAGCACACATGGTTCGGGTATTTCGGGAACATCGATATCGCGGTAGTCGAGGTGACCGATATCGACGAGGAGGGCCGCCTTGTGCCTTCCTCGTCGATCGGCAACAACAAGACCTGGCTCGAGCAGGCTGGGCAGGTCATCCTCGAGGTCAATCGATGGCAGCCCGCCGAACTGAAGGGCATGCACGATGTCTACTACGGCACCGCATTGCCGCCGAATCGAAAGCCGATCCCGCTGCTCCATCCGGATGATCGAATCGGCGAGCCCTACCTTCGATGTGATCCCGCCAAAGTGATCGCGGTGGTCGAGGTCGATGCCCCGGACCGGAACTCGCCCTTCGCGGCGCCGGACGCAGAATCGAAGCAGATCGCCGGACACCTGCTGGAGTTCCTGGCGCACGAGGTCAGACGCGGGCGTCTTGCGAAGAACCTGCTGCCGTTGCAGTCCGGCGTGGGCAACATCGCCAATGCCGTGCTCGACGGCCTGGGCGGGTCCGGCTACCGGGACCTGACCGCGTACACCGAGGTCATACAGGACGCGATGCTGAACCTGATCGGGACCGGCGTGCTGCGGATGGCATCGGCGACTTCATTCGCGCTGAGCCCCTCCGGCCTCAGCGAGTTCCTGTCCCGCGTCGAGTACTACCGCGAGCGGATCGTGCTGCGCCCGCAGGAGATATCCAATCATCCCGAGCTAATCCGGCGGTTGGGCTGCATCGCGATGAACGGCATGATCGAGGCCGACATCTACGGCAACGTCAACTCCACGCACGTGGCCGGCAGCCGCATCATGAACGGAATCGGTGGCAGCGGCGACTTCGCACGCAACGCCTACCTGTCGGTGTTCATGGCTCCGAGTACCGCAAAGGACGGCGCCATCTCGACCATCGTCCCCATGGCAAGCCATGTGGATCACACCGAACACGACGTCATGGTGGTTGTGACGGAGCAGGGGCTTGCCGACCTGCGGGGCCTGTCACCGAAGCAGCGAGCCCGGAGCATCATCGCGTCGTGTTCGCATCCCGCGTACCGCCCTGCGCTTCAGGACTACTTCGATCGCGCATGCCGGGAAAGCTATGGCAAACACACACCGCACCTGCTGGGCGAGGCACTGTCGTGGCACCAGCGCTTCATAGAGTCCGGGACGATGCGACCGCCCATCGCAACGTAGCGCCCCGCAAATGCGGGGCGCTGGGTCGGCTCGAAGCGCGGTGCTTTACTTCTTGCCCTGGGCCGCGCGTTCGATCAGCTGGGCGACGGCCTCAGGCTGGGACACGTAGATAGCGTGGCTGCCTGCCGCTTCGGCAACCGTCGCACCCGCACGCTTGGCCATCGACTGCTGAGCCGGTGGCGGGATCATGCGGTCGTCGGTGGCCACGAGGTACCAGCTCGGCTTCGACTTCCATGCCGGCACGGTGACCTTGCCTGCGAGGGCCTCGACGCCCCACGGCACCTGCGACGCAGCCATGAACTCTGCCTCTTCGGCCGGAAGGTCGCCTGCAAACGAAGCAGCGAACTTCGCGCGATCAAGCGCCAGGAACCCGTCCTGCGGCGGCAGGATCGGCGGCTGCGGTGCACCCGGCGGCGGATTGGCGATCAGCGTCTGCACCGACTCGCCGGCGTCAGGCGCGAAGGCGGCGATGTAGACCAGTCGCTCGACCTTCGGATCGGTGCCGGCTTCGGAGATCACCACGCCGCCGTAGGAATGTCCCACCAGCACGACCGGGCCATCCTGCTGGGCAATGACGCGCTTGGTGACGGCGACATCGTCCGCGAGCGAACTGGTGGGGTTCTGGACGATGCTGACGTTGTAACCGTCCTTCTTGAGGATGTTGTAGACCTTCTGCCAGCCCGACCCGTCGACGAAACCGCCGTGGACGAGCACGACGTTCTTGACGGGCTTCGAGGCCTGGGTGGGCTTGGCGGCATAAGCGGTGGAGGCCAGGGACAGGGCAGCAACCGCAGCGAGCGCTAGCGACTTCAGTTTCATGGGATTCTCCAGAGGAGCGGGTAGTGGGCGGGTCGGTCTTTCGGCGGAGGGCTGGCGATCCAGCCTTGTGGCGCAGATTGCCGTCGGGCCCTCGCGCGCACCATCGGTTGAATGACCGAGGCCCGAGCGGGAAGGGCGGGGATAGACTTCCCCTCCACCCCGTGCAGAGGTAATGAAGGCCGTGGACGATTCCTCCGTCCCCTTGCTGGACGTGATCCGGTCGCTGGCATTCGTCGGTGATCTCGCCATGGGGCAGCCCACCGATCACTCGCCACGCGCCGCCTGGATTACCGGGCAGCTTGCCCATGAATCGGGTGCAAGCAAGGCGGCGTGCTCACGCGCCATGGCGGTCGCGCTGTTGCGCTGGTCCGGCTGCACGGCGAACGCGCCGGAGTTCGCCCAGTTGTTCGGAGATGACGTGAGTGGACGCAAGGCACTGCTTGCCATGCAGTCCTCCGGGAGCAGCTTTCGTTCCGGCACCCGTAACAAGGGATCGGCGTTCCTTTCGCTGTCGCGCATCCACTGCGAAGTATCGGGCGACATCGCGGGGCAGCTGGGCCTCGACGACGACACCGAGTTTGCGTTGCGTCATCTGTTCGAAAGCCAAGACGGAACGGGCGCGCCGGATGGCCTGCGCGGCGACCAGGTTCCGATGGCCGTCTACATGGCCTCGTTGGCCGGCGACCTCGACATCTTCAACCGGCTCTATGGCTTCGATCAGGCGTGCCGTCTCATCGGCGAGCGTGCCGAGGTGCTGTATCCGCGCGAACTCGCCGATGTAGTGCTGGCGCACGCCCGGCAATGGCTCGCGGCGCTCGACAACGATCCGACGCTGAGTGGCGCTTGCTCACTGGACGCGAACTTTGCCGACCGCACGACGTCGCTGGAGATACTGGCAGACGTGATCGATCTCAAGTTGCCCTGGATGACCGGATACTCACGACAGGTTGCCCAACTGGCGCGCAATGCAGCGCGTCAGCTCGGCCTGGACGAAATGCGTCAGCAGCGGCTGTATCGCGCTGCGCTAATACACGGCATGGGGCGAGCGTCAGTGCCCAACATGGTCTGGGACACACCGGGCCGCCTCGCAGAATCGTCGTGGGAGCGCGTTCGCTTGGCGCCGTACTGGACTGGCCGGGCGGCGCGGCAGATCGGCTCGCTCGCCGGCGAGGCGGAAGTCGCGTCGTACGCGTACGAGCGGCCAGATGGCTCCGGCTACTTCCGCGAAGCGAAGGACGCCAACTTCCCCGTGGAGGGGCGCATCCTCGCCGCGGCAGCGGCGCTTGTAGCGCTGCGAGCCGCGCGCCCTTGGCGCGAGGCGTACTCTGAGGCTGCCGCAGGCGACATGCTCAAGGCTGAGGCCGCCGCGGGACGCTACGACCTCGACGCCGTTCGCGCCCTGGTCGACAAGCCGCGGTCGACGACTGCCAAGTCGTCGGCCACACCATCGGCCGGTCTGCTCTCGGAACGCGAGCGCGAGATCCTGCGCTGGATCAGCTTGGGCGCGAGCAACAAGCAAGTCGCGCAGAAGCTGTCCATCAGTCCCAGCACCGTGCGCACACATGTTGAGAGCGTATTCCGCAAGCTGGACTGCTCAACCCGTGCCGCCGCGACGCTGAAAGCCACTCAGCTGGGACTGCTGTAACAAGCTTTCATGCGATCGAAGCGGCGATTCTGGGAGCACGCGATGGCGAGTGGCCTAAACGAAGAAACCTCGAAGGCGTTGGTCGCGTCTACAACGAACTGCCTGCTGGTGTGACTGCCATGGGCATGGCCGGGAATCGATCAGCGAGCCAGCGCAAATCAAGCTCCGTAGGTTCTGTCCTCAGCTACGAACGGGCGTGATGCTGAATCTGGCGATGCCCACGGAAACAGAAAGTTCTTGGGCGAGCATCGCAGGGGACAGGGCCCTGGATCTTTCTATGGCTACGGCAGCAAAGCGCCACACGGGCTGGTTGTCGGCGAACGTGATGGACAGACTGTCGCGCAGGACCTGGTAGCCCCGCGCGTGGGCAAGCTTTGCCACTGCCTCCAGATCGGGCTTGAAGTCTTGGCGGAAGGTCACCGTGATGTCCAGCGTGGCGCGTCCCGGCAGGCGTGCTTCAAGGCGGTGCAGCAGCGACATGGAGAGCGCGCACAGCAGGGCGAGTAGAAGGGCGGCGGCATAGAAGCCGACACCGAGCAGTATGCCTACGGCAGAAACTGCCCAGATGGAAGCCGCTGTAGTCAGGCCCCGGATACTCAGGCCATCCTTCATGATCACGCCTGCGCAGAGAAAACCTATTCCGGTGACGATGCCCTGCACTACGCGCGTAGGGTCGACGGAGGCCGGAGCACCCGAACCCCCATACCACAACGGTGCATATCCCAAGAACACGATCAGGGCGGTGGATGCCATGCATACCAGGCCATAGGTGCGCATGCCGGCTGCCCGGCCTTGGTAGGAACGTTCGTAGCCCACGAGCATGCCCAGCAACAGCGCGCCGAGCAGGTTCAGGCCGATGAGGCCATTGGCGACGAGAAACTCGCCGCTCCAGTAGTGCTGCAAGGATTGGGACAACATCATCGGCATCCTCAAGAGATGCTGCTGCAGTACCGCAACACCGGGAGCTCAAGCCTCGGCCGGATAGTCCCAAACATCGGGCGGCAGCTTGTCCTTGAGGCGTTCATACATGGCGTCGCGGAACAGCTTCAGAGCCGGATACGGTCGTAGAGCAATAGTACGCTCCACAATCAGGCCCTGCTCGTCGTCCACGATCACCTCCAAGCTCTCGAACTTGTGGCCATCCATGGTCCCCACCCAGCGAAGGAACGTGGTGCGCTCATCGCATCGCTCTCAGCCCCGGAGGCTTGGCGCGGTGATGGGCCGCTCGCAAGCTGCCGTGATGGGCGGCAGCTTGCGAAGCGGGATCATCCCGGGGAGGAGCAAGAACTCGCTGCGCTACAGGACTCCCATGCCCGACGGATGCGTCCCGAGGCCTGCTCCCAGGTGAGTCCCGTGCAGGCTACATAGTCACTCCACACCGTCTCGGCCCAGTCCGCCACCGATTCCCAGTCGTCGCCGCGCACGATCTCACGAATCGACTCGCCGACTTCGCGGATCAGCCCTTGAGCGACGGGTGCTGCGTTGCCATCGGTGAGCGATCGACAACGCGTGGTGTTCTCCCTGGACGCGCCTGGCGGATGCGCGCCGCGCAGAAAGACGGCAACGGCGAACGTGACATGGTCGCGGACCTCCTTCGCGCAGGGTGCAGCGCGAAGGCCAAAGACAATCTCCATGTGAAAGTTGCCCTGCAGCATGGCCAGGAACCGACGCGCGGCGGTCCTGCAATCGTCGAAGCCGATCTCACCTCGTTGCCTTGCATCGAGCAAGATTTTCCGGATGCGCGCTGCGGCCCGCTCGGGACCGGATGCCCAGTAGGCAGCGACAGCGCGATCGAAGCGGACACATTCGGAGATTGCGGCCTTGTGCAGCCCGACGGCAGGGGGGGACACCATTGCCGTAACGAGGGCCGTCCCAAGCTCGAGCAGCACTTCCTCGAGCTGTTCATGGCGCCGTGCCGGGATCGCCTTCAGGGCAACGTTTTCGTGCTTGCCCACTTCCTCCAGGAGGTGAGTCTTCAGGAAGCAGGCCAAGTCCAACGCTTTGACGTCGGGTTCTGCCAGCAGCTTCCGGTATAGGCCGTTGGGTGTCCAGGTCCAATAGGACCGACCGAGCAGGAACGACACGAGCACGCTGCAGTTCGCCCAACCCCGGAACTGGCTGCCGCGCCCCGGAATCGACTCGCGCACCCTCAGGATGTCGCCCATGGCGCCCCATCGCAGGAATCTCACGGCTTCGTCCAGTGTCAGCACGCTCACCATCATTCGCGTCCACCAGGGTTCTACCAATAGCCATGTGCCATCGCCGAGCGGTCTCAGGGCGAACACATGTTTGTGCCTGGTATCGGCGAACCGGTGCCACCATTGATGTCGCAATCCCGGCACGAAACAGATGAGCCAGGTTGCGGGTGGAATCGACAATGGAGAGCCGTTGGCGTTTGTTTCGATCGTTTCTGTCCTCGGTGTGCAGGCGATAGGAACGGTCTTGCGCACGAATGGCCGGCCGATGGCGGACAGACCGGAATCGTCGGCGAATGTCCTGGCGAGGGACCTAAGCATCCTTCGTCTCCGCCTGAACACCTGAAAAGAACACCTCGACGAGCTTGCCGATTTCGTGATCGCTGGGGGCACCAGTTGTCGCTCCTGACATGTCCGAGAGGTCCCAATAGCTCCTCAGAAACGCCATGAAGTAGGTGGCAAGCAGAGAGCTGTCGACTCCCAGCCTGACGCCGGCCGACTGTGCTGATGCGAAAAAGCGGGCCAGTTCCCTGCGAACCAGCTCCGGTCCGTGCCTGTAGACCGCACCCTTGATCGCGGGCTCGTGGGTGGTATCGGCCACCAGGATCCGATAGAGACGCTTCACCCGCAGGCCAGAATATTCATGCGTCGCGCGTCGGGAGAATTCGACAAGCTGACGGATGAATGACGCTTCGGTCGGAGGCTCGGTGAGGGGCACCATGAGCCGCTGCGCGATGGTCTCCGCGACGGCGGATATGAGCGCCTCGTTGCTTCCGAGTTCGCGTTCGACTTCCTCCCGTGAAACAGAGGCGCTCGCAAGGAGTGCACCAATGCTTGTTGCGCCGTGGCTGTCCCGAAGCGCGTCTGCCACGTTTTGCACGATCTCATTCCGCCTGCTCACATGCTCCGGCGCTGTCGTGATGTTGTCTGTAGCCATCGCTCTGTTCAGCCGTTTCGACAGACCCGGATCCTAGGAGGTCGGGAGTGGCGGCTGTAGCCACAACGATGTGTGCAGGCTGTTGACTGAAATGCATCAGAGGGTGGATCCCGCGATGGCAACGACGGGATACCAATCAGCGAAACGCCGGTCTCTTCTATTGCGCGCCGGACAACACAATGCATCCCGCACTGGGGCTACCCATGGCACGAGGGTAAACCTAACCTGTCGCCTGTCCTCTCAGCCTTGAGCCTTGGATTCCGATGTTGACCTGGGTGATCAGGGCTGAGTAAAGCGTCAATGCTTCTTGTCCGCCGGAATAGGTACCGACGGGTGTCGTTCGTCGAGGCAGCTGTAAGTGAGTGCACTTGCCGTCGTGCACAGCCTCCTATGTCGGCTCAGCGTCCCCCTCCGCCTAACCGATCAGCACCTCGACGATACGGCGGGCAAGAAGCACCTATCCAAGACAGGTTTCGGCCGTAGCTCAAACAAGCCGGGACTTCATAGTCGGAACGTATGCATTCTGATCCCGTCGCCAAGTGGCTGCAGACAGCCGCTGCGCTCTCGCTTTGTCTTTTCTTACCTGCCCAGGCGCAAGGGCGCGAAGCGTGCACCAGCGGTCGCCCTCGTCCGATCATCAACCTTCGTGTCGACAATGACATGGCCGGCGGGCAGGACCAGGGCTATACCAATGGCGTGCAGCTGACGCTGGTATCGCCCAACCTGCGCGACTACACAGACGATCCTTGCATCCCGCGCCTCGCCAAGTTGGCGAACCGCTACCTGGGCGTGTTGCATCCGAAATCGTTCGACCAGCTCAACATGATCTCGACCTTAACGCATAGGATCTACACGCCGACCGACTTCAGTCGCAGCGAACTGATAGAAGATGACCGCCCGTATGCCGGCGTGTTGGTGATGGGATCTGGCTACAACGCACGCGAAGGCGACCAGCTGCGCACCACGCAGCTGCAGGTCGGCATCGTCGGGCCGGCGGCGATGGGCAAGCAAGCCCAGAACGGCGTGCATCAGCTCATTGGTGCAGACAAGTTCCGGGGCTGGGGCAACCAGCTGGAGAACGAGTTGGTCTTCCGCCTCGTCCACGAACGCATGCGCCGCTTCTCCACCGATAACGGCGTAGGAGGCTGGGGATGGGACACCATCGCCCACTACGGCGGTAGCTTTGGCAACCTGGCGACCTACCTCAATACCGGCGCGGAGTTCCGCTTCGGCGTGAACCTTCCGGACGACTTCGGAAGCACTCCGATGCGTCCAGCCGGCGAAAACACGGCACCGACGCGCGATGCGCGGAGTCAGTACGTACCCGGCGCGCATCTGTTCGTGACTTTTGATACGCGCTGGGTACTCCTGGACATCACCCTGGACGGAAATACCTGGCGTGACAGTCCCAGCGTCGACAAGCGCCACGTTGTCGCGAACCTCGGATACGGCGTGGTGCTAATGCGGCACCGATGGAAGTTCGCGCTAGCCCGATACCACGGCACGCGTGAGTTCGACGGGCAGCAGGAGACGCCAGTCTTTGGCAGCCTCACCGTCAGTCACGCGTTCTGAAGGCGATGGCGAACTGTGGGGTCGCCTCGGTTGCGGCCTCGGTGGTGCCCCTAAGCCACGCCGACGCGAGTAAGCCGCCCCGGGGAGGGATGCAACAGTCCTCTCGCTTCATGCATCGACGACGGAATGCCGTATGCGTGGATGGCTTGAAATAGGTGAGACGAGGTTAGGCGTGATCTTGTCCGAAGTGCGACGACCCCGCTTCCGATTCGGTCGTGACCGCCACCACGTGATCGATGCCATGTCGGAACATCTTCGCGAAGGGGCAGAAGCGCTCAGTGTTGCGCACCAGTTGCGCGGCAAGCGCGCGATCAAGACCGGGGAGGTTTGCCCGAATGTCGGCCGACAGCAGGTAGAGCCCATCAATCGGGTCGCGGGCGAGCGTCACCGCGGCATCGACGGTCAATTCCGTGAGCGCGACGCCGGCGCGGTTTGCCAGCAGCGACAAGGCGCCGTGGAAACAGGCGGCATAGCTGGCCGCGAGCAGTTGCTCCGGATTGGTGCCGCCGCCCGGGCCACCGAGTGCGCTGTGCAGGCGCAGGTTCAGGTCAAGCGCACCGTCATCCGACCTGACGAGACCGGAGAACCATCCGTGCCCAGCCTCGCCCGAGGTCACGCGAACGCGGCTGGTGAAGAGCGCTTGCGCTTCATCGCCGTAGTACTTGTCCAGGAGGTCCGTGGAGGAGGGCAGTGTGTTCATATGTGTCGTGGATCGTGGGTCAAGGTTGTCAGGTATCGCGCTGCTCAGGCGATGCGCGGCTGGCTGGGGTCCGCAGGCTCGGGCTACGCGCAGAGTCTGCGTTAACTCTGGCGATGCCAGGAGCTGATCATCGCCTGCACCTAGGCATTGGCCCGAATGCACGACATTCGAACCATGCACGGATACGAGCTTCAGCCTGTGATTCCATCGCTAGCGTTCGGTGCATCCGCATCGTGCGCCCGGCTTGTGTGGAAGCGGGCCATTTCCGTCACGCAAGCCAGATTCAAGGCGCGGACGCGGGTGGTGATGTAGTCGATGAAGACACGAATGCGCTTGGGCAGTTGCCGCCGGCTCAAGTAGCACAGGTAATGTCCCTGATCGTCGGCTGCGAACTCGCAGAGACAGGTCACCAACTCACCTTTTCGCAACGCTTCGGAGACCTGGAACTCCGGTAGCTGCGCCAGCCCGCGACCGTTCCGCACGGCGCTCATCATCAGGTCGTCATCGTTGAGCACGATATCGCCTTGCGGCGTGACGGGGTGTGCGAGGCCATTGACCTTGAAATCCCAGCACAACAGCCGACCGTTAGGCAGCCTCCGGTTGATGCACGTGTGCGACTTCAGGTCTTCGATGGTGGCGGGCAGCCCATACCGGCGTGCGTAAGCGGGCGACGCGCAGACGAGCATCTGCCTGGGAATCAACTGCTTGGCGATCACCTGACAGTCGCTCAGCCGGCCGTCGCGGAAGGCCACGTCGACGCGGTCGGCCGTCAAGTCGACCACCCGTTCGTCCAGCATCAGCTCGATGGCGATCTCCGGATAGAGCTTGCGGAACTCGTTCATCAGTGGAGCCAGGACCTTGCGTCCGAAGCCGTGCGGCGAACTGATCCGAAGTTGCCCGCGCGGTGGGCCATCGCGCAAGTCGCGCATTTCCTCCAGAGCCTGCAGGATGCGATCAACACCGGGCAGGCAGTTCTCGAAGAACCGTTCGCCTTCGGTGGTGAGCGTGGTGGAACGCGTGGTTCGTGAGAACAGACGTGTGCCCAGTTGACTCTCCAGTTTCTGGATGCTTCGACTTACCGCCGAACGGCCGACCCCCAGGCGATCGGACGCTCGCGCGAAGCTGCCTTCGTGTGCCACTGCGATGAATGCCATGACGCCCGAGTAACTGGCCGAGAAGCTCGATGGCAGTGAACTGAGGCGGTCCACCGGAACCTGGGTCATCGCATTCATCGTGGTGCCTTGTTCGGCTCTCTAGGCGAGGCAGCACCAGCGGTGTATCCAGAGAGCATGCCAGCACGCACGTCGATCAATGGCACGGCATCTCGCGGACGTGACTCGATTGCGTGGCTTACGATTGGGTATGTCATGCGTTAACTAAGAAGGCGAGCGAGCACACCCGCAGCGTATTGTTCGATCAGGCCATTCCGGTAGGACCGGTGTTGACCGCACCGTGGTTCACGCCAGGAATCAATGAACAGGGCAGGAGGCCTTGATGCGTCTGGTGAAGCTAACCATGCTCGGTCCATAGGGCCTTCTGCCGTGAAGCGCACCCGGCAACCCTGGGTGCTCAACGGCAAACAGCAGCCAGCGTCCGACTGGTTTGGCCCGGCCGGTCGGGCGCTAGTCGTGGAGATTTCCTCATGTCTTTCGTGAATACCACCGCGCGTTCCGTTAGCCGGCCCGATGATCTGGTCCCTTCCCGTTACGCGCTGCGAGTCGGCGATATTGAAGTGCTGGTGATCAGCGATGGAGTGTTTTCACTGCCAGCCGAGACGTTGGCCACCAATGCCGCCCCGTCGGATCTGGCGGCATGGCTGCGCGACAGATTTCAGTCTCCAGACGCGTACAAGTGGCCACTGAACGTGGTCGTGGTGCGTAGCGGCGGGCGGACCGTACTCATCGACTCTGGGGTAGGGGCGGAGTTCCCTGACTCCCCGGGAGTTGGACGGTTGGCCTCGCGATTGGACGCCGCCGGCATCGATCCCTCATCCGTGACCGACGTGGTGATTACCCACCTGCACGTGGACCACGTTGGAGGGCTGCTTGCCGACGGACTGGGGGGGCGGCTGCGTCCTGGCGTGCCGATCCACGTGGCGGCCGCCGAGCTCGAGTTCTGGGCGTCGCCCGATTTCTCCCGCAACACTTTCGGCGGGTTTCCGGACGTGCTCCGCTCGGCCGAAGAGCGGTTCGTGGAAAAGTACCGCAGCCAGCTTCGTCCATTCGAGGCGGAGCACGAGGTGGCGCCGGGGGTGGTCGTGCGTCGCACCGGAGGCCACACCCCCGGGCACAGCGTGGTCCGCCTTGCGTCCGGCGGCGAGCGGCTGACGTGCCTCGGGGACTCCGTGTTTCCGGATCACTTCGATCATCCAGAGTGGCATAACGCTTTCGACCACGACCCCGAAGAGGCGGTTCGTGTCCGGGTCCGTCTCATGCAGGAACTGGCGGCAACCGGTGAGCCGGTGGTGGCCTGTCACTTACCGTTCCCATCCCTGGGCCGGGTGGCGGTCGCCGGTGACGCGTTTCGTTTTGTACCGAGCGACTGGGATTACTGAAGCTCATCTCAGAGGGTTGGGCTCCTTGGGGGCCTGCCCTCGAGACAGCCTCTGACCGTGGTCAGCCAAGCTTCTCTCTTAGTCTCTGAATCGCGAAGTCCAGAGAATG
Source organism: Lysobacter niastensis (assembly GCF_015453285.1). Lineage (GTDB taxonomy): Bacteria > Pseudomonadota > Gammaproteobacteria > Xanthomonadales > Xanthomonadaceae > Lysobacter_J > Lysobacter_J niastensis. The sequence continues at coordinate 54,154 of NZ_JADLZT010000009.1, read as the reverse complement.
CGCGCAGTCTCTGCGTAACGAGGCGCTGGCTAGGATAGATCAGGTTTGCCGTCGAGGGCTGTGATGACGATGTGGCGCTGACGTGTTGCATATCGTCTGCCCATCGACGCGCACGCTCACTTGTCGGTCGCTCGAACTATTCCCAGGCCCAGCGCCTTTTCGCTGCGCCGTCGCGCGAGCCGTTCCTCGCCTTCGCTCCGCCTGTCTTCCCCGGCGAGCATGGCGTGAATATCGGGTAGCCGGAGAATGATTCCCTTAGCACCCCATTGGCCGTCGGGAACTTCTGTCGGAAAGACCCATACGCGGGGCGCGATCTCATCGAAAGGCGTGTTCTCGGCACGAGCGACCGCCTCGGTGATTTCCCTGACAACGGTCGCACGCGATTCGTCGGTGTACTGGCCTTCGGGCGCAAACGGGATGATGCGGTAGCGCGGCAACTTTGAAGGCTCGCCTCCGACGAAGACTGCTGCGGGGCGATGCAGGTGAAGCACGGAGATCCGTTGTGCATTTGAACTACCCGGATCGTAGCCTTCTGCTCTGATGAGGATATCGGTCAGCTCCTTGAGAAGGCGCGCTTCCGCGTCAGGAGTGAGGGCATGTTCCGGGATGAATGCGTCGATCATTGGCATGGAGATGAACCTGTTCTGGATGGAGCGCGGAAACTCGCTTGGCGTGTGCTGATCGGGCCAGTGGCGCCGACCCAGGCAATCTAGGAGCCCGGGGCACACAAGAAAATCCGCGCTGTTCGGCGGTCTGTCTTTCGTGTTCTGGAAGAAATGTGGCCGTCGGGCAGTGCTAAAGCATCTTTCGCGAGCGCGACATCACCGATGATCACCCTCCCGGGTGATGCAACACGGGAGCTATTGGCGCAGCACGATAATCAAGACTGTCTGGCGGTTCGACGAACCGGTCGATGCCTTTGTGCCACTGCTATCGCCCGTTGCATGCTTTCCAACCATCCCGTCATGGCCATCACAATGAACATCGAATCTGTAGCCAAGCGCCTGGTCGAGTTGTGCCGCGCCGCGCAGTACGAACAGGCGCAGCGCGAACTGTATGCACAAGACGCCATCAGCATCGAACCGCCGTGGGCCCCGGCGGGATCGCTCGGCAATGCCACGGGCCTTCCGGCCATATTCGAGAAGAGCCGCAAGTTCGCAGAGGGCGTCGAGGAGGTCCACAGCGCCGGCTGCAGCGACCCGGTGATCGCGGGTGACTGGTTCAGCGTCGCGATGACAGTGGATGCGACCTTCAAGGGCATGGGTCGCTCACAGATCAACGAAATCTGCGTGTATCGCGTTCGCGACGGCAAGATCGTGCACGAGCAGTTCTTCTACGGCTCGTAAGGCTGCTCGACTCGGATCTCGGCGGGAGACGCCTTTCACTCCAGGCGGAAGCGACTCAGATCGATCGAGACCATCAGCAGATCACGCACCGGATGCAGATCGGGTCCACGTAGATACACCCGGCGCCGGCTCGGAAACTTCAGCCCATCCACGTCGACGATATCGTGGACGTACTGCACGGCGCCAAAGCCACCGGCAACGTCGACCTGGTAGTCATGCCTGCGCAGCAGGAAGTCGGGGCCGAAGTAGAAGTCCTGCCGCGCACTGTGGCTGGCGATGTGGCCTGGAAAGCTCATGCGCAGGCCGCGCCATGTTTCATCGCCGTCTTTCCACGGGTCGATCTCCTCGGCCTCGAAACCCGGCATGGCCAAGGAGAAGGGTGCGGACAGATATGTCCACATCGCGTATCCACTGAAGTAGGCGCGGTGAAGCGGATCCCACGGCGTGGTCATGCCATGACCTTCGAACGCCCCTCTCGGGTCCAGGCGTTCCCGAACCACCTCGCCGTCGACGGTTTCGATGGCAACGCGATCCGCCGTGAACGCGGTTTTCCACTCTGGTCTTCCAAACGGGGCGACCGAAGCACGCTCCTCATGGAGTGATACCCGGACCGTCCGGGGCGTCGGATCCTGGAGGAGTCCCTTGAGGGGCCAGAATCCGCCGCCTGTAACAATCGTGGCGGAAAGGGCGTCATGCCGCTTCCAGCGAGTCAGCCCGCCATGGGCATCGATGACATTGGCCAGGAGAGCATTCATGGCGAGCCCCCGATGCGGATTGCAGGCGGGTTTCTTTGGCTGCGCGCTTCGCGCAGGACGTGAGTGCGGGGGATGTTCATGAAGCTTCCTCAGGAGAGTGTCGGCAAGCACGCTCGTTCGGCGAGTGGCCTGCGATTCGAAGCTACTCGCGTCGATCAGTCGCAGAAAGAGCGCACGGCGAAATGCTTTCTTCCACACCACGGAAGAATGAGGCTCCGAAATGTTGCTGCGAGGCGCCCGCGCTGCGCGTGCCGGCGCCGATGGCGTCTCCGAGCGTGCGTTCTGATCGGCGAACTGATCCGGTTTTCGACGAGGTCATCTGCGCCTTACTAACCCGATAGCGCAGGCGTACGCTGCGCCGCGCCTTGAAAGGTCCGGGTACACCGAGTAACCAAATGAACCCCACCGCTTTATTGCTCGCCACGTTCCTCCTTTCGATTGGCGGCCTGTTCGCTTTCATCTGGTCCCTGCGCAAGGGACTCTTCGATCAGGAATCCAGCGGCGCCGGCGTGATCTTCGCCCCGGAAGAGATCGGCCGCTTCGATGACCCCGCAAACGGCATCTCGCGCCTCGAGCCCCGTGACGCCGCACAGCAGGCCGAACTGCGCGACCGTGCAACCGCGGACCGGGCCACGGCGGTTCCAGTGTTCGTGTTGTTCACCTTCGCGGTGGTGTGGTTGCTGGTGGGCTCGGCGGCCGGATTGCTGAGCTCCATCAAACTTCATGTGCCCGACCTGCTGGTGGACCAGTCATGGCTCACCTTCGGGCGATTGCGCACCATTCATCTGAACGTTGTGGCTTACGGCTGGGCGCCGATGGGCCTGCTGGGCCTGGTCGTCTGGCTGCTGCCGCGCCTTCTGCGCACGCCGCTGCAGTTTCCGCGCCTCATCATCACCGGTGCGCTCATCTGGAACGCGGGCCTCGTCACCGGCATCGTCGGCCTCGCCAACGGACTCAGCACGGGCATGGAATGGCTCGAGATTCCCTGGTACATCGGCACGCTGTTCGCCATTGGCGGGATGATGATCGGCTTACCGATGGTGTTCATGCTGCGCCAACGTCGGGTGCACCACCTGTATGTCTCGGTCTGGTACATGGGCGCCGCGTTGTTCTGGTTCCCGATCCTGTACATCGTGGCCAACATCCCGGGCCTGCACTTCGGCGTGGAGCAGGCGACGATGAACTGGTGGTACGGGCACAACGTGCTCGGTCTGTTCTACACGCCGTTGTCGCTCGCCTGCGTCTACTACTTCCTGCCCAAGGTGATCGGCCGTCCGGTGCAGTCATACAACCTTTCGCTGCTGGGCTTCTGGACGCTTGCGTTCTTCTATGGCCAGGTCGGCGCCCACCATCTGATCGGCGGACCGATCCCCGAATGGCTGGTCACGCTTTCGATCGTGCAGAGCGTGATGATGCTGATCCCGGTGCTGGCGTTCTCGATCAACCAGCACCTGACGCTGAAAGGATACTTCGCCACGCTCAAGCGCTCGCACACGCTTCGCTTCGTCGTGTTCGGTGCCATGATGTACACGGTTGCCTCGGTGCAAGGGTCCTTCGAAGCACTGCGCTCGCTCAACTCGATCACCCATTTCACGCACTTCACCGTCGCCCATGCCCACATCGGCCTGTACGGGTTCGTGTCGATGGTGCTCTTCGGCGGCATGTACTTCGCCGTGCCGCGAGTCCTTGACGTCAAGTGGCCCAAGCCCGCGTTGATCTCCCTCCATTTCTGGCTGGTCGTGGCCGGCTTCGCGACCTACATCGTGATGCTCAGCATCGGCGGCGTCCTGCAGGGACTGTCCTTGCTGGATGCAGCCAAGCCTTTCATCGAGTCGGTGAAAGTGACCCATCCCTGGCTGATCGGACGCAGCGTGGGCGGCTCGCTGATGACGCTTGGGCACTTCGTGTTCGCCGTGCACTTCTTTCTGGCACTCAAGGCTGCCGAAAGGCAGCGTCAGGTCGTCGCCACCGCAGCGCGCAGTACCTCGCACGATCCGACCCCTCTGACCGCGACGCACTGAGATGGAAAACGAAGTCAAACTTGTCGGTGGTGCGATGCTGACCCTCGCGCTCGCCACGGCAGCAATGATTGCGGCCCCCTTCCTGCAGCTCAAGGACGTGCCGCCGCCGAAGGGACTCAAACCCTATACGGACCAGGAGCTGCGCGGCCGCCAGATCTATATCTCCAACGGCTGTATGGCGTGCCATACGCAGCAGCCCAGCGCCACCGGCGCCGGTCGCGCCGATGCATCCCGCGGTTGGGGACGTCCATCGGTCGCTGCGGACTATTTCTACGACCGGCCGACACTGCTCGGCACCATGCGCACAGGCCCCGACCTGTTCAACGTGGGCGATCGCATCCCGTCGCAGGACTGGCACTACGGACATCTGTACCAACCGCGGGCCTATGTGCCGGCGAGCGTGATGCCGGCATATCCGTTCCTTTTTGAATCGATCGTCGACGCCGAAGTCCGGCCGGGGCAATACACGGTGCCATTGCCGAAGACGGCCACGCCTCCCGGGCGCAAGATCGTGCCAACGCGTGACGCGGAAGACCTGGTCGCTTACCTGAAAGCGATGCGCCGGAAGTACGAGGTCGTGGAAGCCGGCAACGCCGCCCAAGCGAAGGAGCAGGCCATGGCCATCCGCGAAGGCGAGGGGAGTGGAGTGAACTGATGAAGAACCATGAACCACCCGCTGGCCGCGACCAGGAGCACCCGGATCCGCAGGAGCTCCATCGACCGATTCCGAAGATCTTCCTCGTGCTGGTCGCGCTCTTGCTGACCTGGGCGGTCTACTACATCGCTTCACAGAAGCCCGGACTGGGAAGTTCGAGCACGCCCGAAGCGAAGCAGTCGTCCACCGCTGCGCCGACCGCGCGAGCCGGATGACCGCCTGACCTCGGTCAACCTTTTTCATGCGTGACCACCGTTTGACGCTTTGGAGTCTTTCGCTCGGATTGGCTGTCTGGGCGGTTCTTCCGTGGATGCGGACAAACCCGGCGAAGGATCTGACCCGGCTTCAGGCGTCTGCGCCCGTACGGGCTGCCGTTGTCGATGCGACACGGTCGCCGGCGCGGTTGTACGCGAGCTCGTGTGCGAGTTGCCACCAGAGCCAGGGCGAAGGGCGGTTTCCGGTCTTTCCACCGCTTGCCGGATCGCCGTGGGCAAATGGCGATCCCGATCGCCTCATCGCCATCACGCTGCACGGTCTGAGCGGCCCTGTCGACGTGAACGGCATCGGCTACTCGGGACTGATGCCAGGCTTCTCGCATCTGAGCGACCGCGAAGTGGCCGACGTACTCACCCACGTCCGCGGGTCGTGGGGTAATGACGCGCCGCCGGTGACCGAAGCGGACGTTGCTGCCGTGCGTAGCCGGACGGTCGATCGTCGCCCGCCATGGACCACAAAAGAGCTGATGGCGGAACGCGGGGCAGGGCAGTGAGCAGAACACGACGGATGCTGCCCACCTGGATGGCCGTCGCCGCAGTCGCGATCGCAACGGTATGCGGCCTCCATGTCATCACGCATGGATTCCACGCCGTCACGAGCGATCAGGCGCGGCAGCGCGTACTGGCGGAGTCGCCGCGTGATCTGCCCCCAATCCGACTGCTCGACAGCCATGGCCAGAACGTGGACCTCAGGCAGATTGCCGCCAAGCGGCCGTACACGGTCGTGTCGCTGGTCTACACACAATGCACAACGCTGTGCCTCCTGACTGCGTCAGGCGAGGCATACCTGCAAGCCAAGCTGCGCGATGCGGACATCGAGGGGCAGGTCGGCCTGCTGACCATCAGCTTCGACCCGGCCCGGGACACACCCGACGAATTGGCGCAGTACGCGCGTCGCGTAAAGGCCGACCCGGGGCATTGGACTATCGCCACCGTGGCGGATTCGTCCGACCTCGCCAGTCTCCTCAATGCCTTTGGAGTAGTCGTCCTTCCCGACGGCGCTGGCGGGTACACGCACAACGGCGCGCTGTTTCTTGTCGACAGGCGCGGGCGTCTGTTCGATGCGCTCGACCCCGATGCCGCAGACCTGGCGTTCGTTCGAATTGCGGCACGGGTCCGGTCGCCATGATGCGCTCGCGCTGGCATGCGGTCGGGAAGGCCATCGCGCCTGGAGCGGCACTGACTGGGATCGCGCTGCTCCAGCCTTGGCTTGAGCAGAAGATGGTGACCCACATGGTCGTCGAACTGCCGCTGCTGTTCGCGATCGGCGCGTGGGCCGCCACGCCGGGAACGGGAAAAGGACCGTCCTGGTTGCGCCAGGTCAACGCCAGTGGCCTGACGGGTCTGACGATGTCCATGGTGGTCTCGGCATTCTGGATGCTGCCGTTGTCGCTCGATGCCGCCGTGCTGAATCCATTCGTGGGATGGCTGAAGGTCTGTTCGCTGCTGGCGGCCGGCTGGCTCACCCGCATCTCGCTTCGTGAAGCACGCCCCGCCGTCCAATCGTTCTTCGTCTTGAACTGGGCGTGGATGACCGGAGCGGCCGGCGCGCTCTACCAGCAGGCGCCGGAGCGTCTGTGCAGCACCTATCTCCTGGGCGATCAAGCCTGGGCCGGCATGGGGCTCGTGGCCCTCGCGATCGCGACCGTGTTGGCGTGGATGGCACTGGCCTTCCGGGAAGCCCCGGCTGTGATGAACTCTTCTCGCTACTGACGCGGCGATAACCTGGGCTTATCGGCGGTACGCCAAGTGAGTGCAAAGGAGCGAGGCGGAGAGCCTTCAGCGAGCGTCCGCTTTCGATCCAAAGCGGACGCTGGATGGCCGGGCAGGCCGGCACGTAAAGCCCACGTAGCCCGGGTAAGCGAAGCGCACCCGGGGCTGTCGTCTACGGCGAGACAGTCCCGGGTGCGGCCTTCGGCCTTACCCGTCCGGTGCGAATGCTGGGCATGCACATCGTCCTGCGCGTCGATGCAGTACGTTTCGCTGTGGCGCCTGACCGCATCACGTCGATGTCGGCGTCCCAGGAGCCTGCATGCGCGGTCTTGACTTCAATTCCTGGAAGACTTTGCTGTCCACGATGATCGGGCTGGCGTTGGTCACGCTGATCGGCGTGGGTATCCGGTTGGCGCTGATGCAGACCGTCCAGCACCGGCGCGAACGCGAGAATCGGCAGATCAACGAGCGCCTGCGCACGCTCATCGCCGCCTACAAGGTCCTGGGAGGCTCCTTTACCGGCAACCTGGCGGTCGATCCGATTCTTTTGAGCGACCTGCAACGCGGCAGCCAGCCTGGTGGCGTGGAGCCTGGGATGTCGCGGCTTGCCGAATGGCCGCGCACCGAGCGATCGCGGCGCAAGCGCCACGCCGTCGAGAGTGCGTTGTCCGACGTCTTGCTGCTCGGGACCGACGAGCAGGTCAGGCTGGCCGCGCATGCCGCCGCCGAGCTGGCGGCTGGCCGCCCCGTGTACACGCATGAACTGGTGGTCTCATTGCGCAATTTCATCCGCAGCGTGCTCGACCTGGACCCGGTGCCAGGCGACCTCCTCATTCCGCCGCAAGGTCCCAGTCGCCCATCATCACCCGCAAGAGATAAAGGCGAAGGCGGCGCTAGCGCTGAAGCGAAGCAGGGCGGCGACAAGGCCGGCATGGCCGGCATGGGCGGGGCCGCCGGTGTCGGCATGGGACTCGGCTTGTCCGCCGATGCTGAGCACGAGCACCGGGATTAGTTTCGGACAACCGGCAGGTGCGCGCGGCGCGCCCCGTAGGACAATCCGGATGCTGGCGCGGGCTGGCGCTGCCGTGATCCAGCAGGTATGCACGGACCCCGCCACGAGGAAAGCCTGGCCGATCCCGCAAGGAGGTCGTAATGAGCAGGTCGAGCCCGAGAACCCCCGCGACCCCGAAGACCCAGCGCACGGGTGCCCATCCGCTGGCAGAGATGGATGCCGTCGAGGTCAAAGTAACGATCCGACCCGACCAGGAGCTGCGTGCGGCGCGCGCGATGGAGGTCGACGAAGACACGGCGGAGGTCCGCGTCATCTACTTCTACGACACGCCGCGTCTCGACCTGTTCAAGGCTGGCGTCGCCCTGCGTGCCCGGCTCGTCAAGGGCGATGACGACGATTCCACCGTGAAGTTCCGACCGGTGAAGGCGGACGCCATCGCCGAGGAGTGGCGCCGAACGGAAGGCTTCAAGCTGGAGGCAGACTGCGTCGGCAATCGCGTGGTGTGCTCCGCCTCCCACACCGTCGTGCAGCAGCGCGACGAGATCGAGGAGGTCGCCAAGGGCGAGCGGGCCATCGCCAAGCTGTTCTCCAGCGACCAGGAACGCTTCCTGGGCGAGTTCTACCAAGGGAAGTTCGATTTCGAGGAGCTCCGCGTCATGGGCCCCATCCGCGTGCTGCGCTGGAAGCTGAAGCACAAGGGCTTTCCCTATCAGCTGACCATCGAGGAGTGGCGGCTCCCCAACGGCGATGACCTGGTCGAGGCCTCGATCAAGGTGCCGCCGGACGAGGCGCCCCGCGCCCACGAGGAATTCGACCAGCACCTGAAGCAGCTCGGCCTGGACCCTAAGGGCGCGCAGGAAACCAAGACGCGTACCGCCCTGGAATACTTCGCCAAGGCCTACAGGGAAGCCAAGTCGTAGCGCCCGCCCGAAGCGCGCGGCGCGCGTTTTTACAGATCGACGTCCCGAGGCATTCGGGGTCGATGCCCGATTCGCTGTTCGCAGCGCTCAGGACGCCGAATGCAGCAACCGCGTCTTTCGCGCCACCGGCCGGCTGGGCAAGGCGTGGCGCAGGATGCGCCAGATCACCTGCCCGAACTGCCGCGGCAGCGAGCCGGTGTTGTAGAGCTGTCCGTAGCGCTCGCAGATCTCGCGCACCTCCACGGCCATCGCGGCATAGCGGTTGGCCGGGACATCGGGATAGAAATGGTGCTCGATCTGGTGGCTGAGGTTGCCCGACATCAGGTCCATCAGCTTGCCGCCGGTGAGGTTCGAGGAACCGCGGAGCTGGCGCAGGTACCAATGGCCGCGCGACTCGCCTTTTATCGAGTCCTTCGAGAACGTCTCCACGTCCGCGGTGAAATGACCGCAGAAGATGATCGTGTAGGTCCACAGGTTGCGCAGGACGTTGGCCACCACGTTGCCCAGCAGCACCGGCAGGAAGAACGGGCCGGCCAGCAGCGGGAACAGCACATAGTCTTTCAGCACCTGTCGCGCCATCTTGCGGCCGACCGGACGGAACAGCTTGCGCATCTGCGCGTTGCTGGTCTTGCCGAACAACCAGCGGCCCAGCCGCAGGTCCTGGATCGCCACGCCCCACTCGAACAGCAGCGCGAAGATCACCGCGATGACCGGCTGGAGGAGATAGAACGGCTTCCAGCGCTGCTCGGGGAAGATGCGCAGCAGGCCGTAGCCGATGTCATCGTCCATGCCGCGCACGTTGGTGTAGGTGTGATGCTTGAAGTTGTGCGTCTTGCGCCAGTTGTCGCCGGTACCGGCGATGTCCCATTCGTAGGTCTTGCCGTCCAGGTGCGGATCGCGCATCCAGTCGTACTGACCGTGCATGACGTTGTGGCCAAGCTCCATGTTCTCGAGGATCTTGGACAGCGCCAGCAGCAGCACACCTGCGATCCACGCGGGCACCAGCACGGCCGGCACGAACGCGCCGCCGATCGCCCCGGCCATCAGCAACAGTCGCCCCGCGAAGCCGGTGTAGCGCACCGCCTTGACGATGGCGCGGATGTAGTCGGCATCGCGCTGGCCAAGGGTGGCGACGGTGCGTGCGCGCACGCCATCGAGTTCGACGGCAAAGCGGTCGAGCTCGTCTGCGGACAGCGCGCGGTTCCGGGGGGGCGTACTCTTCCTGGGCAGGCTCATGTCGGGATCACAGTTCAAGTACGAGATCGCTGGTCGCGCTGTTGACGCACAGCCGAAGGGCGGACACTGGCTCGTGTTGCACGTCGCCGGTATGGAGGTGCCGGGTCGTGCCGGAGCGCTTGCCACAGGCGCAGGTATTGCAGATGCCCATGCGGCAACCGGAGGCGGGCTTGAGCCCCTCGGCTTCCAGGGCCTTCAGCAACGACTGGCCGCGCGGCAGCGTGAGCGTCCGGCGGCTCGCCGCCAGCGTCACCTGCACGGTGCCGCTGTCCTCGATCACGCGCGGCAGCGGCGTGAACGCTTCTGCCTGGAAGGACTGCGCGCGCGACGCCACCAGCGTGCGCGCGCCGTCGACGAAGCCGCCCGGGCCGCAGGCATGGATTCGGCGCGTCGGCAGGTCCGGCACCAGCGCCGAAAGTTGCGAATCGCTGATTCGGCCTTCGCATTCGTCCGCGGCTGTCGCGGTGTCGCGTGTCAGGATGAAGTGCACGCGGAAATCGGGGTGCTGGGCGGCCAGGTCGCGCAGTTCGTCGACGAAGCAGTGTTCGTCGCGGGTGCGCGCCCAGTAAAGCAGTGTCAGCGGTGCCGGCATGCCGCGTGCGGCCAGTTCGCGGGTCATGGCAATCAGCGGGGTGATGCCACTGCCGGCAGCGAGGAACAGCCAGGCGCCTTCCACGGCATCGGGCAGGACCATCTCGCCGAAGGCCTGGCCCAGGTCGAGTACGTCTCCGACCTTTGCTTCGCGGCACAGATGCTGGCTCAGCTTGCCGCCTTCGATCGCCTTCACGGTGACCGCGATGCTGCCATCCGCCCGGCGGGTGTCGCTCAGGCTGTAACTGCGCGTAACCCGGGTGCCTTCGATCTCGGCACTGAGGTTGATGTGCTGGCCAGGCCGGATGCCGCCCCAGTGACGGTTGGGTTGCAACAGCAGGGTGACTGCATCGATGGACTCGACCCGGCGTGCCACGATCCGGGCCAGCGGGCGGTCCCAGGACCAGGCCGGATCGACCTTGGAGGCCCAGAAATCAAAGACTTCCGGACTCACCAGCGGCCGAAGCATGCGCTTCAGCCGGCCCGGCGGGCGGAGCGAAGGAGTGGGGGCGGCGCTCATGACCGCACTATACACACGAGAATACATACGTGTATACACGTGTATATTAATGCTGGCCGATATGATTCAGCGCCCGGGTCTTCCACCCCATGACGATCGCCGTGACTCAGCCCCCTGCCTCCGCCGACACCGCCTCAGGGCGCAAGGCCTCGATTTCCCGGGACGACCTCCTGGCGGCAGCCCTGAGACTGATCGGGCCGCACCGCAGTGTCTCCAGCCTCAGCCTGCGCGAGGTCGCGCGCGAAGCCGGGATCGCCCCCAACAGTTTCTATCGCCAGTTCCGCGACATCGACGAACTCGCCGTGGCGCTGATCGATCTGGCAGGACAATCGTTGCGCAGGATCGTCGGCGCGGCGCGCCACCGCGCGGCAACCGACCACAGCATCGTTCGCGGCTCGGTCGAAGCGTTCGTGGAGCAGGTGCGCGCCGACGACAAGTTGCTGCATGTCCTGTTGCGCGAAGGCACCGTGGGTTCGGACGCGTTCAAGCGTGCAGTGGATCGCGAACTGACGTTCTTCGAGGAAGAGTTGCGCATCGACCTGGTGCGCCTGTACGCCGCCGGCCACGTGACGCTGCACGAACCGGCACTGGTCGCCAAGGCGATCACCCGCCTGGTGTTCGCGATGGGCGCCACGGCCATGGACTCGCCGCCGGAAAAGGACGCCGAACTCATCGAACAGCTGACGCACATGGTCCGCATGATCCTGGCGGGCGCACGGGTCGTCGCCGCGAAGTAACCGGTCGACCGGCTGTTGGTGGCTGGACGCAACCAATCCGGGGGCACGCGCCTCGCACGCTGAGCACGGGCCTCATGCCTCAGCCCTTAGTCCGGCAGCAGGCGTGTCATGTCCTCGTCCTTCTCCCACCACAGGCCGTTCATCCATTGCTGGAAACGCGCCCGAAACGCGCGGTCGTCCTGGTAGTCGCCATGCAGCAACTCTTCGGGGATCGGGCGCTGGCGCACATGCACCCGGACCTCGGGAATGCGGTCGGCCAGCAAGTCCATCATCGAGGGTCTGCCGCCGGGATAGGCGATAGTCACGTCCAGGAGCGCGTGCAAGCCCTTGCCCATCGCGTCCAACACAAACGCTACGCCGCCGGACTTCGGCTTGAGCAGGTACCGGTACGGCGCGCCCTGGGTCGCGTGCTTCGCGGGCGTGAAGCGTGTTCCCTCCACGAAGTTCATGATCGCGACCGGGATCGCGCGGAACTTTTCACAGGCTCGGCGTGTGGCTTCGATGTCGCGCATGGCCAACTCGGGGTGGCGCGCGATTTGCTTGCGCGTGTATCGGCCCATGAACGGAAAATCCAACGCCCACCACGCCAGCCCCAGTAGTGGCACCCAGAACAACTGCCGTTTCAGGAAGAAGCGCAGAAGCGGAATGCGCCGATTGAACACCTTCTGCAACACCAGGATGTCGACCCAACTCTGGTGATTGGCCAGCACCAGATAGTGGCCGTCGGCCTGCAGCGGTGCATCTTCCTGCAGGCTGACGCGGGTGCGGGTGAAGCGGTCCATCATCCAGTTGTTCACCCCGATCCAGCTTTCCGCCAGACCGGTGAGCAGCGGATTGCTGGCAAGCCGCAGCCGATTGGACGGCAGTAGGGCCTTCACCACCGCTATCGACAGCAGTGGCACCACATGCAGCACGGTGTTGGCCGCGATCAGCAGGGATATCAGTGCCAGGCGCAATGGGAGCATGGAAGCACGGAGCATCAGGAGGATGCCCATTGTCCCGAGAAAACCCGGGCTGCGTCACCCCACATGGATTGGATGACCGCCGGTCGGCACGGGCCAAGTCTTGGCGCGTATCGAGTGTCGCGGCTTCAGCCTGTCGTCGGTGTACGATGACCGAACTGTGTTGGCAATACCGCCAGTTCGGCTCGCGACCCTAAGCGATGCTCGTGCCATCGCCGAACTATCGCGCGACTCCATCGAACTCGGACTTGGCTGGAGCTACCCGCCAAGCAGGATCCAAAAGGCTATCCGGTCCAGGACCACGAACGTGGCTGTAGTCCATGAAAGCGGATGCCTGCTTGGATTCGGAATCATGGACTATGGAGATACGGCCGCACACCTTGTCCTTCTTGGGGTGCAGCCACACCAACGCCGCAGGGGATTGGGCAGACATGTCCTCTCGTGGCTCGAGCAGTGCGCTCTGACGGCCGGGCTCGAGAGAATCAGCATCGAGGCCAGGGCCGACAATCCAGGTGCCATCGGCTTCTATCAGCGACAAGGCTATAGGGTTCGTGGCCGCGTGCCTGGCTACTACCGTGGCGTGCTTGACGCCGTGCTTCTTGAGAAGAAGCTGGGGATGGCTGGCGCAGGCGGTGCCGGTTAGCCACTGACCGAATGGAACCCGGGCCTCAAGCGACTACGTCGGCTACGTGCCTGCATGTCATCCGGTTTGGAGGGCAGGGAAGGGTGCACTGCATGACGGAGCAGGGGACGCTACACACGATGGAGACGGCCACCTGCATGAAGTTCGCCAGGTATGGCCCCGCCTACAACCCTTACCTGCGGCCGAATTGATCCAGCTCAAGGACGAGCTGCAATGGCTCCAGCACTATGGATCGCGGGTATCTTCGTGAACATGGGGCCTGATGAAAACCGTCGGACTGTTGGGTGGGATGAGTTGGGAGTCCACCGCTTCGTACTACCGCCTCATCAATGAAGCTGTGCGGGATCGACTCGGTGGCCTGCATTCAGCCAGGCTGCTTCTGTACAGCGTGGATTTCGAGCAGATCGCCCGATTGCAACGCGCAGGAGATTGGGCCGCCGCCGGGACGATGTTGGCCCGATCCGCCAGGACACTGGAATCCGCGGGCGCGGATTGTGTCGTTGTCTGCACCAACACGATGCACGTTGTGGCGGACGAGATCGAATCGGCAATCGCCATTCCGCTACTGCACATAGCCGATGCCACCGCAGCCGCGGTCAAGGATGCGGGCCATTCCACGGTGGGCCTTCTCGGCACTCGCTTCACGATGGAGCAGGACTTCTATCGCGAGCGACTGGAACGCCACCATGGACTGAAAGTCCTCACGCCCGGCGAGGATGACCGCAAGGCGGTGCACCGGATCATTTTTGATGAGCTGTGCGTCGGTCGGATCGTCCCGGAGTCTCGCGAACGATATCAACAGGTGATCGCGCGGCTGGCGGACCAGGGGGCGGAGGCTGTCGTGCTGGGGTGCACCGAGATCTCGATGCTGGTGTCGCCTTCCGACGTCGACGTTCCGTTGTTCGACACCATGCAGTTGCAAGCGTTGCGGGCTGCGGACTGGGCGTTGGGCGAGCGCGATGCAACGCAGCCGCAGGCGAGTAGCGCACTCGGCGCCTGCGCCTGAATCACAAGCCAAGGTGATGCCGGAAGCCTCTGACCAGCACGGGGGGCGTTCCATCGGGTCGTTCCTTTAGGCGGGAAAGAGCCCGAAGCAGGAGGCAAGCCGCGAGGGTGACGCCCCCCAAGGGCCAAGATGTAACTTCGCATAATGCATATTATGTAATACCCCGAGTGTTACGGGGCGGCCATCGCAATGGCCTCCGCCCCTAGCTGGTTCGGACGGAAGCCGCCATCCGGATCGGATGACGGCCAAACGACGGCCATGTTGTAGCCCTATACCCCAACCGGTACCAAGCGATGCTTACGCGTCCCGGCATCGTGATCCGCCAGCAACGTTACGCCACGCTGCGCACCGCGATCATTGGCATCGTCGCGAGCCAGTTTGAAAGTGCTGACGGCCTTGCTCAGCCCATTGGCTTGCTCCTCGAGCGATCGCGCCGCCGACGTGGCTTCCTCGATCAGGGCCGCGTTCTGCTGCGTGTTCTGATCCATGTGCGTGATGGCCTGTGTCACCTGTTCGATGCCCACGCTTTGCTCCGCGGACGCGGATGAAATGTCTGCCACCAGGTCGGACACGCGCCGCACCGCATCGACCACCTGGGCCATGGTGCTGCCGGTTTCGTTGACCAGCCTGGCTCCGGTCGACACCTTTTCCGCAGACGCCTCGATCAGTTCCTTGATCTGCTTGGCAGCTGCGGCCGACCGTTTCGCGAGTTCCCGGACTTCCGTGGCGACCACGGCGAACCCGCGGCCCTGGGTTCCGGCTCGCGCCGCTTCGACAGCCGCATTGAGGGCGAGGATATTGGTCTGGAATGCGATCCCGTCGATCACCGTGATGATGTCGACGACCGTGCGCGAGGCGGCATGGATGTCGTTCATGGTCGACACCACGTTCGTCATCGCGCTGCCCGCCTTCGTCGCGACTTCCGAGGCGCTTTCCGCGGCCCGGCTAGCCTGACGGGCGTTCTCCGCGTTCTGCCGCACCGTCGAGGTCAACTCTTCCATCGATGCTGCCGTCTCTTCCAGCGACGCCGCCTGCTGCTCCGTGCGTGCAGACAGGTCGTCATTGCCGGCTGCAATCTCGCTGGATGCTGCGTGTATTGCGCCGGTTGCGGCCTGGATGCCGGTGACGATAGCGCCCAGTTGCCGCGCGGTAGCGTTGACGCTGGCCGCCAGGCTGCCGAACGCGCCTTGATACTGGCCGTCGAGCTGGCGAGACAGGTCGCCGGCGGCCAACGCCTCGAGCACGCCGCCCACGTCGCGAAGCCCCGAATCGGCCGCATGCATCAGCCGGTTGAGTCCTTCCACCATCGCGCGGAAAGCAAACTGATAGTCGTCGGCGTCGCCGCGGGCGGTGAAGTCCCCGCACGCGGCGGCATTCACCAGGCGCTCGATATCGCGGTTGACCGCGACCAGGTTCGCCTTGGCGGTGGCCATTGCGTCGCTGATGGCAGACAGCTTTCCCGGCAACGCGTCCATGTCCCGACTGAGGTCCCCTACCGCGTACTGCCCCATCAGATCCACCACGCGTGCGCTCACCTGCGTGTGCACGTCCACGAGGCTGTTCAACGACGCTGCCATCTCGCCAAACGTCCCGGGGAATCGTTGGGCGTCCATCCGGGTGTCCACTTCGCCACGTTTGTGCTGCACCGACATGGCGGTCTGCGCATCGATAAATGCGCGCAGTTGGTCCTGCATGCTGCGCATGTCACCCAGCAGCGAAGGCTTCTGCGAGGCCACGTCGATGTCTTGGCTGAGGTCTCCCTGGGCAATGCGCCGCACCATCCTGATGGCATAGGAAGGCTCCCCGCCGAGCTGACCGATCAAACCGCGTGCAATGAACCACCCCGTGATGCCGGCACCCAACGCCGACAGCGCTGCAAGCGACACGATCCACCACAGCATCGTCCAGTAGCGTTGGCCTGCGACGTCGTATTCGCGCTTGGCTTCCCGCAGTTGCAGGTCGATCAGTTTGGCTATGGTTTCGCCGATAGGGTCGACCGTCCGGTACAGCGCTCCGTCGAACTGTGCCAGCTTCCCAGCGCATGGCCCTTCGACGGTTCCGAGATATGCCACGACTTTGTCGACGTCGGCGTTGGCCGCCGTGAACCGGGACTCGGCTTCCTTCGACAGCCGCACTTCTTCCGAGGTGAGTTCGGTGGCCAGGAACAAGGACCACTGCTCATGGATGCGCTGCCGTGCGTCCGTCAGGCGATGACGCGAATCTGCCGCGTCGGTCAGCCCGCCGTTGCACTTGTTGACGACGTCGATCACGTCGACCGCATATCCATCCGCGATGGCCTTCAAGCCGCGTAGCGGCACCACGCGGTCGAGATAGACGGTCTCAAGTCCGCGTCGCGCGTGCCGCAGCGCGATGACGCTCGACTGACCAATGACAACCAGCAGCGCCACCGGCACGAGAAACCCCAGCATCAGGCGCTTTCGCAGGCTC
Organism: Lysobacter niastensis; assembly: GCF_015453285.1. Lineage (GTDB taxonomy): Bacteria > Pseudomonadota > Gammaproteobacteria > Xanthomonadales > Xanthomonadaceae > Lysobacter_J > Lysobacter_J niastensis. The sequence continues at coordinate 37,314 of NZ_JADLZT010000009.1, read as the reverse complement.
ATGTTCTGATACAGATCAATCAACGCTTTCATTGTGTTTCCTTCGGTTTCGTGCAGGAGGCGAAATCGCGCTTGATCCTTGCGATGAGTGAGCGCGCTGTCCGTGCAGAACCGGTGATCGCTGGGTGTCGCCGCGTGGGCGCGGGCACGCCTGCCGATCGCTCAGTGTGGGTATCGGCAGCCTCCCCCGGGAAAGTGAGTCACATTTATCGCTGCGCGCGAGAACGAGGCCGGCGCTGCTTGCGGCGAGGCGCAGTCATGTGAAATGTCACATATGAATGTGCGGCAGTGCCGCTTTGGTATTCACTCGCGATCGATGATGAATCGACGGCAGGACCTTCATCGCTGCCTGCATGCCCTCGCCTTCATGTTGCGGCTTGCGTTTCGTGCAGCAGCTGCAGCCTCTTCCACTCCCGCGGCGAACTCCCCGTGTGTGCCTTGAAGGCACGCGACAACGCGGCTTCGCTGCCGTAGCCGACGTCGTCGGCGATCAGCTTGAGTGCGCGGCCCTGGCGCAACGATTGCTGCACGAGCGACACGCGCCAGCGCTGCAGGTAGACGCCCGGCGTGCAGCCCACAGTGTCGCGGAATGAATTTGCGAAGACGCTGCGCGACATGCCCGCACGGGCAGCTAACGCTTCCAGGCTCCATTCCTCCGCGGGCTGTTCGTGCATGGCGACAATCGCGCGCCGCAACCTCGGGTCCGCCAGGCCTGCGAGCATGCCGACCTGGGTCTGGCCGCTGTCCATCAGGTGGCGCAGGACCTGGATCAGGACGACCTCGAACAACCGATCCAGCAACGCGGCGCGTCCGCAGTTCTGCGAGAAGGCTTCGGCGAACAGCAGCGACAGCACGCTGTCGAGGCCCGGCACCTGTTCGAGCGGCAGGCACACGAACGCTGGCAACGTCGCGGCGATCGGACTGGCACTTCCGCCCTCGAAGCGCAGGTGGGCGCAGGTCAGGTCGGCACCGGTGTCGCTGTCCATCAGGAAACGGTGCGGCAGCGGCCGGGGATACATCAGCAGGCTGGGCGTGGCGATCCGCAGCTCGACCTTGCCGCCGTGGCTGACGTCCACCGTGCCCTGCTTGATCAGGTGCAGCTGGCCGCTGTCGCCATCTGGCGCCATGTCATTGATTCCGCATAGGTTTCCGGAATGGAACATCTGCGCGCGGATCGAGAATCGGGCCAGCAGGGATTCGAGGCGGTCAGCCATCTCGATACTCCTGATCATGTTTTCAGAACTATACGCCACCAACCGTATTGGGCGAGCGCGCAAAGTAGTTCCTGCGGGGAGCGCACCTCCCCAACCCAACCCCCACAGGAATCCGGAGCATCCCATGAACGTTCTGACCCGCACGCTGGCCCTGAGCGCCCTCGCCCTCGCCCTGTCGTTCAACGCCAACGCCGCCCCGTCGCAGGCGCCGGCTGCCGCCTCCAACGTCGGCATCCAACAGACCTCCAGCTACATCACCACCCGGGACGGCGTGCAGCTCTACTACAAGGACTGGGGCCCGCGTAACGGCCCGGTCGTCACCTTCAGCCACGGCTGGCCGCTGAGCTCGGACAGCTGGGAATCCCAGATGCTGTTCCTCGCATCGCAGGGCTACCGCGTCGTCGCCCACGACCGTCGCGGCCATGGCCGCTCCAGCCAGCCGTGGGACGGCAACGACATGGACCACTATGCCGACGACCTCGCGGCGGTGATCGAGACGCTCGACCTCAAGGACGTCACGCTGGTCGGCTTCTCCACCGGTGGCGGCGAAGTGGCGCGCTACATCGGCCGCCACGGCACGAGCCGGGTCAAGAAGGCGGTGCTGGTCTCCGCGGTTCCGCCGCTGATGCTGAAGACCGCAAGCAATCCGGGCGGCCTGCCGATCGAGGTGTTCGACGGCCTGCGCAAGGCGTCGATCGAGAACCGCTCGCAGCTGTACCTCGACATCGCCTCGGGCCCGTTCTACGGCTTCAACCGTCCGGGCGCCAAGCCTTCGCAGGGCCTGATCCAGTCGTTCTGGGCGCAGGGCATGCAGGGCGGCCACAAGAACACCTACGACTCAATCGCGGCGTTCTCCGCCACCGACTTCCGCGAGGACCTGAAGAAGTTCGACGTGCCGACGCTGGTGATCCATGGCGACGACGACCAGGTGGTGCCGATCGACGCCGCCGGCCGCTCCTCGGCGAAGCTGATCAAGGGTGCGCAGTTGATCGTCTATCCGGGCGCGCCGCACGGCCTGACCGACACGCACAAGGATCGCCTCAACCAGGACCTGCTGACGTTCCTGCGCAAGTAAACGCTGGCTATCGGTTTCACGACTCATCGGCCCCGCGTGATGCGGGGCCGATGTCGTTCGACGATCAGCACCCCCGGCTCAGCACGTTGACCGCTGCGTGGCGGCCTGCGGCAACAAGCGGGTGCTGACCTGCAGGCTCGCGAGATGCGGCGGCTGCGACGCCTTGCCGTTCAATGTATCTGTGCGCCCTGTGCACCAGCGGACATCCAACGCATCGACCAGTGTCCGGGCTTGGCCCTCCGCTGAGACAGTGAAGCATTGGCTGCCGACCGACATCGTCGCGACCAGCCGGTAACGCCGCGCCATCCAGTCGCCTTCCACGAAGCTGCGCAGCTTCGCGGCGTACCCCAGGGCCTGCCCCCGGTCCGCCCGGGGCGCGGCCACGGCCTGCGTGCCGCCGACAGCGGCCACGAACAGCGCACACAACATCCACGCTTTCATACCGGGACTCCTTGACTCACCGCGCAGCGGTCGCGCGCGCAGGGTCCTGCACGACGACGGGCTGCCCTGCTTCGACGCGTTCACCGCCGCGCACGATCAGACGATCACCGGCACGCACGCCGCCGGTGACTTCGACCAGTTCGCCGACCTCGGCCCCCGTGTCGACGGCCAGCCGCTCTGCCCTGCCCTGGCCGTCGACACGCCAAACGAAATCGCCTTCCGGACGAATCACCACCGCGTCGCGCGGTACCGCGACCACGTTGCGCGCCGCCCCGCTCGGCATGCCCACGTCCACTGCGCTGCCGACCGGAAGCTCGTTGGCGGACATGGCAATCCGGAGTTCCAGCTGACGCGAGGCTTCGTCGCCAACCGGCACCAGGGCACTGACCGGATGCGGCTGCTCGCTGCCACCGGTGCGGACCACGACCGGCGTGCCCACGGCGAGGTGACGCCCGAGATCCACCGGTGCGCGCACACGCACCTCCTGCGAGGCGGTATCGACCACACGCGCGACGGGATCGCCGACGGTGAGGTATTCACCCAGTTGCACTTCGCGCTCGGCCACGACGCCATCGAACGGCGCACGCACCGTCATCTGCGAGCGCTGATGCCGCGTCTGGGCCAACAGCGCCTGCGCGCGTGCACGATCCTGCACCAGCGTGTCGCGGTCGGCACGCAGCTGCTCGTACTGGGCGCGGGCGATGTTCTGCTGCGCGGCAAGTTGTGCGTAGCGCTGCTCCTGGCGCGTCGCCAGTTCCAACTGCGCCTGGATTCGGCCGATGTCCGCCTGCGCTTCCTGCTCGCGCAGCCGCAACGTGGTGTCGTCCAGCACGGCCAACGCGTCGCCTGCCCTCACCTTCTGCCCCACCTCAGCCACGCGAACCACGCGACCGCCCTGCTCGCTCGCCACGTGCGCGTCCTGGCGGCTGATCACGCTGCCCGGCGCCCAGTGCCGCGGTGCAAGTTCGGTGCGAACCGCCTGCGCGACGCTGACCACGGCCGGCGGCATCTCGGGCTTGTCCGGCGCACTGGCATCGGCATCGAGATCGATGAAGGGTACGGCAGCGATGACGGCCAAGGCCGTCGCCAGCAGGGTCTTGTGCAAGGTGCGCATGGCTATCTCCGGGGGGAGGAACGAATCAGGAAGAAATGGCGGCAACGAGTGGAGTCGCGGGATCCACTTCAGCAGCAGGCGCTTCGGCAGCAGGCGCTGCGCGGCGGCGCGACTCGGCCAGGCGCAACAGCGCCGGGACCAGCACCACGGTGAACAGCAGGCTGAGCGCGACGCCACCCACCGACACGGCTGCCAGACCGCGGTAGATCACCGCGCCGGGACCGGGGTTGATTGCCATCGGCAGCGCGCCGAGCACGCCTGTCAGCGCCGCGATCAGGATGGGACGCAGCCGCTGGTCGAGCGCCTGCTTCAACGCATCGTCGAGGCTGGCGCCCGCGGCCTGCACTTCGCGCGTCTGCGCGACCAGCAGGATGGCGTTGTTGATCACCATGCCAAGAAGCATGATGAAACCGATCATCGACAACAGGTCGAGCGTCTGCCCGACCGCCAGATCGAGCGCTCGCAGGCCCAACACGCCACCGAGCACTGCCATCGGCAGCGACGCCATGACGAAGGCACTGTCGCGCAGCGAGCGGAACATCGCCGCCATCAGCATGAACAGCACGACCAGCGCCATCGCGAAATTCAGCCCCATGCTGCCGACGACTTCGCCCAGCCGGTCGGCACTGCCGGAGACACGCACATCGGCATCGGCCGGAAGCCCCTGGCGCAGGGCGGGCACCACATCGTTATCGACGATGCCCAGCGCTTCTTCCAGCGACATGGCAGCGGGTGGATCGACGGTCAGCGTCACGGTGCGGCGCCGGTCGATGCGACGCAACTGGTTCGGGGCGAGCACGGTGTCCACCTGCGCCAGTTCTCCCAGGCTCAGCACGCCGCCCTGAGGCGTGGCCAGCGGCGCGGCGCCAAGACGTTCGAATCCGTCCTCGCGATTGCTGCGCAGGATGATCGCGAGACGGCGATCGCCATCGAAGTGCTCGCCCAGCCATTGGCCGTCGCCAAGCGTGCGCACCACGGTGCCGAGATCAGGACGGCGCCAGCCGACTTCGGCGAGGCGGCGATCATCGGGATTGACGCGCAGTTCCGGCGTCCCCGCATCGGTATTGGGCCAGGCCTGCACGTTTGCGCCGGGGAAGCGCTCGGCCAGCAGTTTGCGTCCGGCTTCGGCGGCGCGTGCCAATGCCTCGCCGTCGGAGTGCTGCAGGTGGATGGCGATGGCGCGGGCGGATCCGCCGAAGCTTCCGAACAGCTCGCCTTCGCTGGCGAACGCCCGGGTGTCCGGGAATCCCACGACGATCTCGTCGCGAACGATGCGCTCGAGTTCACCGATGTCATCGGGGTTCACCACGCGCGCACCGATCGTGCCGCCGCCCGGCCAGATGTTGACGTACCAGTTGCTCAGCTGCGGCGCCTTCTCGCCGTCCATGTAGGGGCGCATGCGCTGCAGGATCGTCGGCACGATCTCGTGGTTGACGCGCTCCGGGCTCATGCCCGGCGGAAAGTTGAAGACGGCATCGACTGCGGCGCGCTTCACGGGCGGCAGGTAGTCGATCTTGGGCATCAGCAGCAGCGCCAGCAGCGCCGGTGCGACGACCAGCGCCATCACCCACGCCCACTGGCGCTTGCGTCCCGTCGTCGTGCGCAGCGCCCAGTCGCTGATGTGCGACCAGTACCGGTGCTTCTCCTGAGAATCCCGGCGACCACGCAGCCAGCTGCCGGCGGCGGCTGGAAGCACGGTCACGGCCACCAGCAACGAGATGCCGACCGCGATCGAAATGGTCAGTGCGAGGTCGGCGAACAGCTGTCCTTCGACGTCGTCCATGAAGATCACCGGCAGGAACACCGCCACGGTCGTGATCGTCGAAGCGACAAGCGCACCGCCCACCTGGCGCGTGCCTTCCAGCGCCGCCTGGTGTGCCGGCATGCCCTCTTCCCGCAGCCGCACGATGTTCTCGGCCACCACGACGGCGGCGTCCATCACCATGCCGACCGCGAAGGCCAGGCCTGCCAGCGAAATGACGTTGAGGCTGCGGCCCGTCAGCTGCAGCACGATGAATGTGGCGAGCAGCGAGATCGGGATTGCACAGGCGATCAGCGCGGTCGCCCGCACGTCGCGCAGGAACCACCACAGGCAACCCACCGCCAGCAACACGCCGGCGAACAGGCTGCCCGACAGCAGGCCGATGGCGCGATTGATGAACACCGAGGCGTCGAAGCTCTGCGCGATGTCGAGACCGCGCGGACGCAGCTCCTTCTCGCGCACGTCGGCGACGACCTGCTTCACTTCCTCCAGCGTGTCCAGCACGTTGGCGCCGCTCTCGCGCAGGATGCGCAGGCCGATGGCAGGGTTGCCGTTCTGGTAGGCGAAGAATCGCTGCTCGGGCCGTTTCACTTCCACTGTCGCGACATCGCCCAGACGCACCGGGCGGCCGTCGCGCCAGGCCAGGATCAGGTTGCCAAGCGCCTCGGGGGAATAACGTCCGGCGAAGCGCAGCACGTATTCGCGACGGCCGGTTTCGACCACGCCGCCAGACACGTCGGTCGCGCGCGCAGCCACCGCCGCCACGTCCGGAATCTGGATTCCGAGCGCGGCCGCGCGTTCCAGGTTCAGCGTGATGGTCAGTTCTTCCGGCGCGCCTCCGTTGACTTCCACGCCGGCGACGCCGTCCACCGCCGAAAGGCGCGGCACGATGCGGTCCTCGATCATCTGCCGGTAGTCGAGGATGTCGCCGCGCGTGCCGGGCAGTTTCTGCACGAAGAAATAGGTCAGCGAGTTGTTGGCATTGTCGGCACCTGCCTGCACCACGGGTGGTGTGGCATCGCGGGGCAATGGCTGCAGGCGGTTCATGCGCGACAGCACTTCGACCAGCATCGCGTCCATGTCGCTGCCGACGGCGAACGTCAGGTTGATCCAGCTGTTGCCGGCGTTGACGTTGGAAGCGATCTCCTCCAGGCCTGGCAGGCCCTGCATCACCGCCTCGATGGGTTCGACGATCTCCGACTCCATTTCCTGCGGCGATGCGGCGCGCCATCCGGTCTGGATCGACATCTGCGGCCGCTCAATGTCGGGGAACAGCTGCAATGGCAGCTTGAGCAGGCTCATCAGGCCAAACGCACAGGCCATGGCCACGACCACGGCGATGGCGGCAGGGTTGCGAAGCGAGGCTTCGGTGAGCTTCATTGGGCGTTCCGCGCTTGGGGGCGGAGCGCACGATGCGCCTGGCGGCGATCACCGATATGGCCCGGAAGTCACCTCGCCGGCCGGGTTGCGGCCAATGGTGCAGGCAGCGCGACGAACCGTTGTCGTCACGCCGCGATCACGCGGCTACAGCATCAACGCCAGTTTGTCGCGATGGCTGCGCGAGAGCTTGAGCTCCTGCCCGCAGTCGAGCCGCAGGTAGCCCTCACCATTGGTGTGCGGACGCAGTTCCACCACGCGACGCGCATTCACGATCGTGGAGCGGTGGATACGCGGAAAGCGTTGCGGGTCGAGTTGTTTCTCCAGGTCGCGCATGGTGGCGCGCAGCACCAGCGTTTCCTGGTCGGTGTGGATGCACATGTAGTCGCCCGCCGCGTCGATCCAGCGGATGCTGGCCAGATCCACGCGCACCGTGCGCCCACCATCGCGCACGGCGAGCTTCTCGTCACGGCGCAGTTGTTCGATGGCATCTGGGCGCAGTGCCTCGTCCAGTTCGAGCAAGGGCTTCCCGCTCAATTCGCCGAGGAGGCCGAGCAGATGCGCGCAATGCCCGCTGGCCTCACGCTGCGAATGGGCCAGGCGCACGCGGGCGAGCGCCTGGTGCAGCCGGGTCTCGTCGACTGGCTTGAGCAGGTAGTCGGTCGCCGATGCCTCGAACGCGCGGATCGCGTAATGGTCGTATGCGGTGACAAACACGACCAGTGGCATCTCGTCGGCAGGGATGTGGCGCAGTGTCTCGAACCCATCCATGCCTGGCATCTGCACGTCGAGGAACATCAGGTCCGGGCGGTGTTCGCGCAGGCCCGCGATGGCCGATGCGCCATCGCCATACTGGCCGACGATCTCGATGTCCGGATGTTCACCCAGGCGGATCTCCAGGCCTCGCCGCGCCAGCGGCTCGTCGTCGACCACCAACGCGCGCAGCCGTACGACTCCGGAGCGAATGGCATGTCCCGTTTCGCCCGTCACCGCCTTGTCCATGGTCATTCTCCGACGGTCTGCGAGGTTTCGAACGGCAGCCGCAGCGTGACCGCGATGCCTCGCTCGCGATTGCGCACCGAGAACCCGCTGGCCTCGCCATACAGCACATGCAGGCGCTCGCGCGTGTTGCGCAGGCCCACGCCCTTGCCGGCGGGCATCTGGTCGCCTTCCAGGCACTGGCAACCCGGACCGTCGTCGATCACGCGCAGTACCAGCTGACCGCCTTCCCGCTGCGCTTCGATGCGCAGCAGGCCGCCGGCCACCTGCTTGGCGACGGCGTACTTGATCGCATTCTCCACCAGCGGCTGCAGCAGCAGGCTCGGCAGCAGCGCACGCCAGCAGTCCTCGTCGATGCTGGTCTCGATGCGCAGGCGCTCGGCGAAGCGAATCTTCTCGATGTCGAGATAGAGCGTCAGCGCGTCCAACTCCTGGCGAAGGGTGACGCGCTGCATCGGATCGTTGTCGAGCGAATGCCGAAGGAATGCCGACAGCCCCTGCACCATGCGGTTGGCGGTGGCGTTGTCGCGATCGAGGATCAGCGTCGAAATGGCATTGAGGGTGTTGAACAGGAAATGCGGATTCAGCTGGTAGCGCAGCATCTTCAGCTGCGCCTGGTGCGCCATCGTGCGGGCCGCGAGCGCCCGTCGGGTTTCGTCCTGGAACTGCCGGTAATACTTGATGCCCAGGTACAGACCGACCCAGGCCAACACCACGTAGATGTAGCTCAAAGCGTAAGCCACGAACGCGGCCCGGTTGCCCGGCACGCAGGTGTCGCAGAACTCGATCAGCACGGCACGCGTGGTCAGGTCCATCAGCGCCGAACTGGCCAGGATCGGCAGCACCATGACCGCCATCAACTTCTTCGGCGTCAGGCCCCAGCAGGCGCGGAGCAGGAAGCGCAGCCCGAGCGTTACCACGGCACCGGTGCAGGCCGCGGTGAGTGGAACTATCCAGTAGCCCGATGGCTTGCCGTGTGCCATCGCCGACAGGTAGCCCAGCCCGAAATAGGCCATCCAGCCGCTCAGATGCAGCACCCAGAACAGGTGCTGGCGCGGCAGGTCCAGCGGATGCGATGCGGCAATGGCCATGGGCAGTCAGTCGGAACGACGCAGATACCGGGATGCTACGCCAACGCCTGTCCAGGCCCGCAACGGCTCGTCGGAAGATCTGCACGGCTGGCCGCATACCCTGGCCCTCCCTGCCCTGCGGGCAGCGAGCCGCGACCCTTACACTGGCGGCTCTTCCGAGCTACAAGGAACCCGATGGACATCCCCACTGTCCGCGCCATCAGCGGCACTGCTCCCTACTCCGTTGCCCTTACTGACGACCATGGTCACCGGTGGCCTGCGGACGAACCCGCCGAACTGGGTGGCGGCGATACCGGCCCCACCCCCTCACAACTGTTGCTGTCGAGCCTGGGCGCGTGCACCGTCATCACGCTGCAGATGTACGCCGCACGCAAGCACTGGCCGCTGACCGGTGTCGAGGTCGAGCTTCGCTTCAACCCCGAGGGCGAGCCCGTGAACGGGGGTACCGACATCACCCGCCAGATCCACCTGCGCGGTGAACTTGACGACACCCAGCGCCAGCGGCTGCTGCAGATCGCCAATGCCTGCCCGATGCACAAGGCGCTTACCGGCGAGATCCGCATCGCGTCCTCGCTGGCCGGATGAACCGGGGTTCACGGCACGCCTCGCGTGCCTGCACGAGGGCGCGGTAAAGTAGCGTGATGCGCTTTCCCGCCTTCCTGCTGCGATTGCTGCTGTGCTTCAGCCTGATGCTCAATGGCTGGGGTTACGCGTTTGCGTCCACGGAAATGCAGGTATCGCATATGGCCACGGCCGTGCAAGCGGCCAGCGCGGCCGCGCACCCGGCTGCACCGCCATGCCATTCCATGGAGCAAGGTGGCCTTGCGTCCATGCATGTGGCGCAGGAGGCCTCTCCGCATGCCGCACCCGCCAAGCATGGTGGCCCCGACTGTTGCGAGGCTTCGCTGTGTGCCTGCGATTGCCTGCAGCACGCCTCGCTGGCGATGCCGGAGGCCTTGGCCGACGTTTCTGTCGAACTGCATGCCGTGCAGGCAAGCCGCGTCGCCGCCGGACATTCGGCGCCCGCGCTGGCGGACCTGATCAGGCCTCCGATCGGTTGATCCCGTCGCCCAGGCGACGCTTCATCCGAGGAGCATCGGCTGCCGCCCGGCACCGTTCTCCGTGCTTATTCGCGCACTACGGAGTCATGCATGTCTTCTGATTTCCTGCGGCGAGCGAACGGCTTCCAGCCATCGCGACGCCGCTTCGTCACCGGCCTGGCAGTCGGCGGGATTGCCGCCGGTGCCGGCCTGTGGCGCCAGCCCGCTTTCGCCACGGCCGGACTGGCCGTTTCACCGCAGACGCTGACCGGTACCCAGTTCGATCTTTCGATCGGTGCGGCACCGGTCAATTTCACCGGAAGCACGCGTCCCGCCATCACCGTCAACGGATCGATTCCCGGCCCCGTGCTGCGCTGGCGCGAAGGCGACGCGGTGACGCTGCGCGTGGCCAACCGCCTGGGTCTGCCAAGTTCCATCCATTGGCATGGCCTCCTGCTGCCCGCCAACATGGACGGCGTGCCGGGCCTGAGTTTCGACGGCATCCACCCCGGCGAGACCTTCACCTACCGCTTCGACATCCGCCAGTCCGGCACGTACTGGTACCACAGCCATTCGATGTTCCAGGAACAGGCGGGCCTGTACGGCGCGATCGTGATTGATCCGAGCCAACCGCCTCCGTACCGTTACGACCGCGAGCACGTCGTGCTGCTGTCGGACTGGACAGATCTGGATCCGGCGGCGCTGTTCCGGCGCATGAAGAAGATGTCGGAGCACGACAACTTCTACAAACGCACCGTCGGCGATTTCGTGCGCGACGCGAACCGCGACGGGCTGTCGGCCACGCTGCAGGACCGCGGCATGTGGGGGCGCATGCGGATGACGCCGACCGACATTTCAGACATCAACGCCCACACCTACACCTACCTGCTCAATGGCACGGCACCCGCGGGCAACTGGACCGGCTTGTTCCGCAGCGGCGAGAAAGTCCTGCTCCGCTTCATCAACGGCTCGGCAATGACGTATTTCGACGTGCGCATTCCCGGCCTGAAGATGACGGTGGTGGCGGCCGATGGGCAATACATCCATCCGGTGACCGTGGACGAGTTCCGCATCGCAGTGGCGGAAACCTTCGACGTGATCGTCGAGCCCAGCGGCCAGGACGCCTACACGATCTTCGCCCAGGACATGGGGCGCACCGGCCATGCCCGCGGCACGCTGGCCGTTCGCCAGGGGCTCGAAGCACCGCTTCCCGCGCCGGATCCGCGGCCGATCCTGACGATGGACGACATGGGCCACGGCGGCATGGACCATGGCAGCGGCGGAATGAAGGGGATGGAAGGCGGCTGCGGTGCCAGCATGGGCATGAAAGGCATGGAGGGCGGGTGCGGCGCCAACATGGGCCAGATGGATCATGGCGGTGGCGCGATGCCGAACCATCCAGCCAGCGAAACCAACAACCCGCTGGTCGACATGCAGTCGAGCGCCGTCAGCCCGAAGCTGGACGACCCCGGCATCGGCCTGCGGGGCAACGGCCGCACCGTGCTCACCTACAGCGCGATGAAGAGCCTGTTCGACGATCCGGACGGCCGCGAGCCGAGCCGCGAGATCGAATTGCACCTCACCGGACACATGGAAAAGTTCGCCTGGTCGTTCAACGGCCAGAAGTTCATGGACGCGGAACCGGTTCGTCTCAACTACGGCGAGCGCATGCGCATCGTGCTGGTCAACGACACGATGATGACGCACCCGATCCACCTGCATGGCCTGTGGAGCGACCTCGAGGACGAGCACGGCAATTTCCACCTGCGCAAGCACACCGTCGACATGCCGCCTGGCACGCGTCGCAGCTACCGCGTCCGAGCCGATGCGCTGGGACGTTGGGCTTACCACTGCCATCTGCTCTACCACATGGAAGCGGGCATGATGCGGGAAGTGAGGGTCGAAGAATGACAGGCCGTCACTCCACTCCGTTCGGCGGACTCGCGTTCGCGATCATCCTCTCGCTGACTGGCAACGCGCACGCGCAGGACCACTCGCATCACGGTGCGACACAGCCTCCTGCGCAACAGGAAGATCAGCATTCGTCGCACCAGCAGCAAGGCGCCGAGGAAAGCAACGACGCGGAGGCGCCCAAGCCAATCGATCATGGCTCGATGGATCACGGCGCGATGGACCATTCCGCGATGGGCCATGACATGCCGTCGCCGGCCGAACCGAAGACGCCCGTACCTCCCGTCACGGATGCCGACCGTGCGGCTGCCTTTCCGCCGCTGCAGCACCACATGCAGCACGCGAAGGAGCTCAACACCTACGTGGCTTTCAACCGCCTCGAAGCCTGGGACGCCGATCATGGCAGCGGCCAGGCCTGGGAGGCCCAGGGCTGGATTGGCTCGGACCTCAATCGCCTGTGGTTGCGTTCGGAAGGCGAACGCGTCGACAGCCACACCGAAGCGGCGAATCTCGAGGCTTTCTACGGGCGAAGCGTGTCGCCCTGGTGGGATGTTGTCGCCGGTGTCCGCCACGACTTCAAGCCGGGCGCATCGCGCGACTGGCTCGCGGTGGGTGTGCAAGGACTCGCGCCGTACAAGTTCGAGGTACAGGCAACCGCCTATCTCGGCGAGTCAGGGCACTCGGCGTTGAATCTGGAAGCGGAATACGAGCTGCTGCTCACCAGTCGCCTCATCCTGCAGCCGCTGATCGAAGCCGACTTCTACGGGAAGGACGACCCGCAACGCGGGATTGGTTCCGGACTGGCGAGCGTCGAAGCCGGACTACGGCTCCGTTACGAGGTCACGCGACGCTTCGCGCCATACATCGGCATCGTGCACGAGCGCAGTTTCGGCGACACCGCGGACTTCCGTCGTGAGGAAGGTGAGGACGCGCGCGACACCCGGGTAGTGGCCGGCGTGCGCGTCTGGTTCTGAACGGCCCTTCATGAAACCGGCGAGCCAGGGAGGGCTCGCCGCGTTCCCGACCCCGACCGGACGTGGCGCGCAAAAGCAGGAAGGGCCGCCTTTCGGCAGTTCCGTCCTTACTACGAGAATCAGTTGACCGCGTGATCCAACGATAGGGCACCTCTGCTATCGGCCAGATAGCGGACTCGACGGATTCAGTTCCTGCAACGCAGCATTGCCCGAAGTGTCATGGCGCCATCGCGCGTAAAGGCCTAGTCTCGGGTCAAAGGGCATCACGCCGTCGCCGCGAGGTCATCATGCCGACCGAACACCCACCCTCGCCGTGGCACCGCGGCGAACGCGAGATACACGACCGCCTCGGCGTAAGCGAACGCATGGAGGTGATCGGGCCCAAGGTCATCCGCGACTTCATGCCGGACCAGCACCGTGAGCTGTTCACCAAACTTCCGGACATCTTCGTGGGTGCAGTCGATGGAGATGGGCAGCCGTGGGCGAGCATCGTCGAAGGCGAACCTGGCTTCATTCGTTCGCCGGATGCCGCGCACCTGGCCGTCGGCGGCCTGCCCGATATCGGCGATCCGATGGGCACGTTGCTGGTAGCAGGCACGCCGATCGGGATGCTCGGCCTGGAGTTCCATACGCGGCGCAGGAACCGTATGAACGGCCACGTCGTGGCAGTCGACCGCACCGGGTTTTCAGTCGAGGTCGAACAGTCGTACGGTAATTGTCCCCAGTACATCCAGACGCGCGAGGCGGTATCGTCCTTGCGCGAACCTACGCCCGCCGGCGCGGTGGAGGCGCTCGATGTGCTGGACGCGGAAGCGGCCGCGCTGATCGCAGCGGCTGATACATTCTTCGTCGCGACCTACGCCGATCCCGACGCATTGGGTCGCCAGGTCGACATGTCGCACCGCGGCGGCCGCGCCGGCTTCGTGCGCGTCGAGGGCAATCTCCTGACGATTCCCGACTTCTCCGGTAATCGGTTCTTCAACACGCTCGGCAACATACTCGCCACCGGCCGCGCCGGCCTGTTGTTCATCGACTTCCGTCGCGGCGACGTCCTGCAGGTGACGGGCGCCGCCAGCATCGACTTCGATTCCGACCGCATCAACGCGTTGCAGGGCGCGGAACGCTTGTGGAGTGTGCGCGTCGAGCACGCGATTCGTCGCCGTGGCGCATTGCGCAGGCGACTGATGTTCAAGGAGTACTCGCCCAACAGCCTGATGACCGGGTTGTGGGGGCCCGTCCCGCATACCCACCAGCGTGCCTGAGAGCCTTACTCCTGTTCTTGAGGAACCGACATCGCGTCGCGCAGTCGCTGGACCTGTCGGTTCAGTTCGATCAGTTCTTTCGACGCCATGCCCGAGCGGTCCGCGAGCAGTTCCGCCAAGCATCGTGTGCGTGAGCGCAGTTCGCGACCGGACTGAGTCAGCTGCACGTGCACTTGGCGTTCGTCGTGGGCGCTGCGCTGGCGCTCCACCAGTCCGGCGGTCTCCAGCCGCTTGACCAGCGGCGTGATAGTGCTTGGCTCGAGCGCCAAACGCGCGCCAATGCCACTCACCGTCAGGCCGTCGGCTTCCCACAGCGCGCTGAGGGCGAGGTACTGCGGATAGGTCAGGCCGAGCTCATCCAGCAGCGGCTTGTAAGCACGGGTAATCGCAATGCTGGCCCCGTACAAGGAGAAGCACAGCTGTTCGTCCAACGGAAAGGGTGCTTTCGATGCCATGGCCTGCTCCTGGACCCTAGTCCTTGGTAGATCGAGTCGTTAAAAGTTATCACGATAAAGAATATCTTGACAACCAACCCCGGGCCGGCCTAGCTTGTAATTATCGCGATAACGATTATCGCGACACGCCACCCCTCCCCGGAGATAACGCCATGAACTCGTTGCTCGCCCGCTCACTGACCACCCTGCTGGTCGCGGTTGCCCTACCCGTTGCTGCCCATGCTGCCGAATCTAAGGCGGCCAAGCCCGATCCAGCTGCCACCAGCCCGGTAAAGAATGTAGTGCTGGTCCATGGTGCCTTTGCCGATGGCTCAGGCTGGCGTGGCGTCTACGACGATCTGACTCGACGCGGCTATCACGTGACCATGGTGCAGAACCCGCTGACCTCGCTCGCGGACGACGTCGCCGCCACGACACGCGTCCTCGATCGCCAGGATGGACCCGCGATTCTGGTGGGTCACTCGTGGGGCGGTACTGTCATCACTGAGGCGGGCGTCCATCCCAAGGCCGCGGGCCTGGTCTATGTTTCAGCGCTGGCGCCGGATGCCGGAGAAACAACTGCTCAGCAGTACCAGGGATTTGCCGCGACGCCAGAGTTCGTGATCGACACTCACAAGGACGGCTTTGGCTATTTGGACTTGCAGAAGTTCAAAGCCGGCTTTGCTCACGATGCCAGCGACGCAGACGCGGCGTTCATGCGCGACTCGCAGGTGCCGATCAACATGTCGGTCTTCGGGACGCCGCTAACGCACGCGGCATGGCGCACCAAGCCCAGTTGGGCAGTGATCGCGACCGAAGATAAAGCCTTCGACCAGGCGATGCTGGTGCACATGGCCACCCGCATCGGCGCAAAGATCACGTACACGCCAGCCAGCCACGCCGTCTATATGACGCAGCCACGAGTGGTTGCGGACGTCATCGATGCCGCAGCCAAGAAGGTAACGCAAGCGGAAAAGACAAAGCGCGCTTCGCATTGACTTGTAAGGCAGGCTCAGGCGCAGCGCACAATGCGAAAGGACTACGCTCTGTAGCGCGGTCTCCGGAGGCTCGACAGTTTGTCGGGCCTCTATTACACGTCGGCCTCCGCGCATATGCCGTCGTGCGCTGCCGGATCAGCTGACTTTTGCGCCGCACCGGAGCATGGCGACTACGCCGCGTTGGGCCTCAATGCAACTGGAAACCGGATCGATGCCATGGCCTTCCAGCTCTACCGAGTTGGGGCTGGTTTGCTTGGCGAGCACTGGGAAGTGGCCGATCTCGCAACCATCATGCGTCAGCTCAAAGATTGATCTGGCGCGCTCGTAGTAGCGGGTTGCTTAGGCACTCCCTGCCCTTCACACCCTCACTCTTTGGTAGCCGCAAAATTAAGGGCGACCATTGGTTCAGCAGATGCAGACCCTGCGCGCAGTGACATGACGATGTAGCCGAAATCCCCTCTTCTTCTGGAGCAATGCCATGACTAAGGCCTCTCCCACCCCCGGCAAGACTCTGCTCACTCCCAAGGATCACACCCTGATCCTGATCGATCACCAGTCGCAGATGGCGTTCGCCGTCCGGTCCATCGACATTGGCTCCCTGCGCACCAATACCGCCCTGGTATCCAAGGCGGCCGTTGGCTTCGGCGTTTCCAGCATCGTCACGACCGTCGCCGAGAAAAGCTTCTCGGGACCACTGTTTCCGGAGATTACCGAGACATTCAGTAGTGGGCCGGTGTACGACCGCACCAGCATGAATGCCTGGGAAGACTCCCAGATCACCAATCGGGTCAACGAGATCGGCAAGGCCCGGCTGGTCTTCGCTGGCCTATGGACCAGTGTGTGCATTGTCGGACCCGTGCTCTCGGCGATCGATCAAGGTTTCGAGACGTATGTCATCACCGACGCCTGTGGCGACGTCTCGGACGAAGCGCATGAGCGTGCCGTGGCGCGGATGATCCAAGCCGGTGCGCGTCCGATGACCAGTCTTCAATACATGCTCGAACTGCAACGCGACTGGGCCCGTGGAGAGACCTATGCACTGACGACCGGTATCGCCCGCGAGCTGGCCGGCGGCTACGGCATAGGCATTCAGTACGCGAAGACGATGTTCGGCGGCCAGGAGGGCGGGCACTGACCGGCCTCCTCCCAGGCGTGCTGACGTTCATTCAGGCGTAGCGAATCGTCCCAGGCGCTTCCTGAGGCGGCCGCACGATCGTTACCCCCGCGACGTGCCGCCGCCCTTCCCATCAGCGGAGGTACCCGATGAAGCCCTATCTACTCTCGCTCGCCGCCGGACTGCTGGTGGGCATCATCTATGCACTTCTCAACGTGCGCTCGCCGGCGCCGCCGGTGATCGCGCTGGTCGGACTGCTAGGCATCCTGGTCGGCGAGCAGATACCGCCGCTGGTCAAGAATTTCCTGAAGCCGGAGACCCGGTCGGCGGCATGGGTGCAGGATCAGGTGAAGCCGCACATGTTTGGTGAACTGCCCAAGTGCAAACAGTCGGACGAGCCGCGGAAGGATCCACCGCTGTCATGAGCTCCGGTCGGTCAGGAAGCGATGTGGACAAGGGTCGCCGCGCCTTCTTGGGTACCGCTGTCGCCGCGACCTCCCTATTGGCACTACCTGCGTCAGGAGCTCCAGCGATGCCTGATCTGATCCTCCACGGCGGGAAGTTCACCACGCTAAATCGCGCCAGGCCAAACGTGACCGCTGTGGCGATCAAGGATGGGCGATTTACCCATGTTGGAGATGACCGCGAGATCCTCGCTCTGGTCGGACCAGGCACGAAGGTGATCGATCTCCACGGCCGCCAAGCGTTGCCAGGCCTGTGTGACAACCACACGCATGTCATTCGGGGCGGGCTCAACTTCAACCTGGAGTTGCGCTGGGACGGCGTACGTAGCCTCGCCGACGCCATGGCCATGCTGAAGCAACAAGTGGCGGTGACGCCACCGCCGCAGTGGGTGCGTGTGGTAGGAGGCTTCACTGAGCAGCAGTTCGCAGAAAGGCGCCTGCCGACGATTGCAGAACTCAACGCGATCGCGCCGGACACGCCTGTTTTCATCCTGCACTTGTATGACCGCGCATTGCTCAACGCCGCAGCATTGCGGGCGGTCGGATACACCCGCGACACTCCGGAACCCCCGGGTGGCCAGATCACGCGCGACGCCAGTGGGAACCCAACCGGTCTGCTCTTGGCCAAGCCGAATGCCAACATCCTCTACGCCACGCTGGCCAAGGGGCCCAAGCTTCCGATCGAGTACCAGCTCAATTCGACGCGCCACTTCATGCGCGAACTCAACCGCCTGGGCGTGACCAGCGTCATCGACGCCGGCGGCGGATTCCAGAACTATCCGGAAGACTACGAAGTGATCCGTCAGCTAGCCGAGAAAGACCAGCTGACCATCCGTCTGGCCTACAACTTGTTCACACAGAAGCCGAAGCAGGAGAAAGACGACTTCCTCAAGTGGACGGCCACTTCGAAGTACCAGCAGGGAGACGACTACTTCCGCCATAACGGTGCCGGCGAGATGCTGGTGTTCTCGGCCGCCGACTTCGAGGACTTTCGCGAGCCACGCCCGGACCTGCCTGACACGATGGAGGACGACCTGGAATCGGTGGTGCGGATCCTTGTGCAGAACCGCTGGCCCTGGCGCATGCATGCGACCTACGACGAGACGATCAGTCGCGCGCTCGACGTCTTCGAACGAGTCAACAAGGAGATCCCCTTCGGCGACCTCCACTGGTTCTTCGACCATGCCGAGACCATCTCGGACAAGTCGATCGAACGCGTTGCTGCGCTCGGCGGCGGCATCGCCGTGCAGCACCGCATGGCCTACCAGGGCGAGTTCTTCGTCGAGCGCTACGGGAAGGCAGCGGCAGAAGCCACGCCGCCTGTGGCGCGCATCCTCGCCTCCGGCGTAAGGGTCTCGGCTGGCACCGACGCAACCCGGGTGGCGTCGTACAACCCCTGGGTATCGCTGGCCTGGCTGACTACGGGGCGTACCGTCGCCGGCATGTCGCTCTATCCGCGGCGCAACTGCCTCAGCCGTGATGACGCTCTGCGAATGTGGACCGAGAACGTCACCTGGTTTTCCAACGAAGAGGGCAAGAAGGGACGCATCCAGGCGGGCCAGCTCGCCGATCTCATGGTGCCGGATCGCGACTTCTACAGTTGCCCGGAGGATGAGATCACGCAGATCACCTCGCTGCTGACGGTTACCGGTGGCCGCATCGTCTACGCGGCCGGACCCTTCGTCGCCCACGACACACCACCGCCGCCGGCGATGCCCGACTGGTCGCCGGTACGCACCTACGGCGGCTACGCGGCGTGGGGCAAGGCGACCGCGTCACGTACAGCGCTTCAGGAGTCGGTGGCCTCGTGCGGATGTTCCAAACGTTGCCAGGTGCACGGCCACGGGCATGCCATGGCGTGGGCAAACAGCGTCCCGGTAGCAGATCCAAAGAGCTTCTGGGGCGCGCTGGGATGCGCGTGCTGGGCTGTTTGATCAGACCCGGAGTCACCGACGATGAATGCGCCTGCCAGTAGCCGAGCTCCCCGTTGGTTCGTGAACCTGTTCGCTGCACGATGGCTGCACTGGGTGGCCCTGCTGGCTATCTGCTCTGCCTACCTGCAGGGCGGACTGGTCAAGCTGCTCAACTTCCCAGGCGCGATTGCCGAGATGCAGCACTTCGGGCTCGCGCCGGCGACACCGCTGGCGATCATGACGATAGCCGTCGAGCTGGGCGCGGGGCTGATGATCCTCATCGGCTGGTGGCGGTGGCTGGGCGCGCTGATACTCGCCGCTTTCACGATCGGCGCCACGTTTGTGGCGAATCGGTTCTGGGAGATGCAGCCACCGGAGCAGATGATGGTAATGAATGCGTTCTTCGAGCATCTGGGCCTCGTCGGCGCGTTCGTGCTGATCGCTTGGCACGACCTGCGTGCGCCGGCAGCGGCATAAAGGACGCAGCCGTGCCCTCCACACCGTCCGACGCTGGCCGAGCCAATTCCGGGGGCGCCTTCGCGCCGCTTCGCCACGCCACCTTCGCTGTGCTATGGACCGCAACGGTGGTGGGCAACACCGGCTCTTTCATGCGCGATGTCGCCAGCTCATGGCTGGTCACCGACCTTTCGCCCAGCCCTGCGATGGTCGCGCTGATCCAGACTGCGGCGACGCTGCCGATCTTCCTGTTGGCGATCCCGGCGGGCGTACTCACCGACATCCTCGATCGCCGCCGCTTCCTGATCTCCGCCCAGATATTGCTGCTCCTGGTCAGCGGCTCGTTGCTTCTGCTGGCCGCGACGAAGTCAATGACGATCAGCTACCTGGTGGCACTGACGTTCCTTGGAGGCGTCGGCACCGCGCTGGCAATGCCGGCTTGGCAAGCGATCGTGCCCGAACTCGTACCGCGCGAGTCGCTGCGCAGCGCCGTCACGCTGAACTCGCTGGGCGTGAACATCGCGCGGGCCATTGGCCCAGCCGTCGGCGGCCTGCTCCTGGCCGGGTTCGGCGCGGCGGCGGCTTACGGCGCGGACGTTGCCAGCTATCTCCTCGTCATCGCCGCACTGCTGTGGTGGCGTCGTCCGCAGGCGCCAGCGAGCGATCTAGACGAGCAGTTCCTCAGTGCCTTTCGCGCCGGACTGCGTTACGCGCGGACCAGCCGGCAGTTGCACGTCGTCCTCCTGCGTGCGGCGGTGTTCTTCCTGTTCGCCAGTTGCGTATGGGCGCTACTGCCGCTCGTTGCCCGGCAGATGCTGGAAGGCTCCGCGGGCTTCTACGGCGTGCTCCTTGGCGCCGTGGGCGCCGGCGCGATTGCCGGTGCGTTCCTGTTACCCGCGTTGCGGCAGCGCCTAGATTCGGATCGGTTGCTGCTCGCCGCCTCCCTGTGCGCCGCAATCGTCATTGGCTGCCTGGCGCTCGCGCCACCGAGGTGGGCCGCGGTGGCGCTGCTGCTCGTACTCGGCACCGGTTGGATCACGGCGCTGACGACATTGAGCGGCGTGGCACAGTCGGTACTGCCGAACTGGGTGCGCGGCCGCGGGTTGGCGATCTATCTGATGGTGTTCAACGGCGCCATGGCCGCAGGCAGTTTCGGTTGGGGCTTGGTTGCCCAGACCGTCGGCGTACCGCAAGCACTGTTGATTGGTGGCGTCGGCCTTGCGATCACCGGAGTCGCGTTCCACCGCGTCCGCTTGCCCAGCGGCGAGGCCGACCTGGAGCCCTCGAACCATTGGCCCCAACCCCTACTTGCCACCCCTGTGGCCAACGACCGTGGCCCGGTGATGGTGCAGATCGAGTACCAGGTGCCCGTGGAGCAGCAGGCGGCATTCTTGCAGGTGCTACGCAGGTTGTCGGAGGGGCGTCGCCGCGACGGGGCCTATCTTTGGGGCGTTACCGAGGACGCCGCCAACCCGGAGCAGATTGTCGAGTGGTTCCTGGTCGAATCATGGGCCGAGCATATGCGTCAGCATCATCGTGTCTCGAAGGCCGATGCTGACCTGCAGCGGGAGGCGATTGCGTATCACCGCGGGTCGTCCCCGCCCGTCGTGCGGCATCTGCTCGCAGCGCAACCGGGCGTGTCTTCGCCACCTGGGTAAGATAGTGATACGCGCCCCCGTTGGACGCGCCCGACCATTCGCTTGTGGCGTCGTTGTCGCGATGCTGCTGGTCACTGCCCGGGCGCACACCGACGATGGGACGGCTGCACAGACCGTCCATCCGCCAGAGCGCCCCGAGCTTCGCAGCAACCGATGGCAGGAGGACTGGTCGGCGCTCTCGGATCCGGCATTGCGTACGCGCCCCCTGGATCGGCTCAAGTACCTGCCGTTGATCGCCGATGATCCGCGCAGCTTTGTATCGCTGGGCGCAAATGGGCGTGAGCGTCTGGAGAGCAACGACGCGCCAGGATTCGGCACGCGCGCCATGCCAGATTCCTATCTTCTGCAGCGCCTGCAGATGCACGCCGACGTCAACTTCAACGCGCATTGGCGGCTTTTCGTGCAGGTCGAGGATGTCAGGTCGATCAGCAAGGCCGATCCTTCGCCAACCGACCGCAATCCACTGGACCTCCGCAATGCTTTCGTCGCATACAAAGTTGCGCTGGGCGGCGGCACGTTGATGGCCCGTCTGGGGCGCCAGGATTTCGCCTTCGAACAGCAGCGCTTTCTCAGTCTTCGCGATGGCCCCAACGTCCGCCAGTCCTTCGATGCGGCGTTGCTGCGCTATGAGCGGGACGACTGGGAGGTGAGCGGGTTCATCAGCCAGCCGGTCCAGTACCGTGCGGACGAATCGTTCGATGATCAATCCAATCGCCACCTACGCTTCGACCTCCTACGGGCCGAGCACCATGGTCTTGAGGACCGCTCCCTCAGCTCCTTCTATGCGAGGTACGCCGCCGACGGTGCCGACTACCCGGACGGGTCGGGACGCGAACGCCGGGACGTGATCGATGTGCGCTTCGCGGGGTCTGCCGCGTCATGGGACTGGGATGTCGAAGGCATGCTCCAGCAGGGCTCTGTGGGTGACGCGGAGGTCCAGGCGTGGGCGCTGGCGGGCCGCGCTGGCTACACGTTCACGCAGCAACCCTGGTCGCCGCGCCTGGGCATCCAGGCCGACTCAGCTTCCGGCGACCGGCGCAGCGGTGATGGCCGCATCGAGACGTTCAATCCCCTGTTCCCGAACGGTTCCTACTCCTTCTCGCTCGCCGGCTATACCGGGTATGTCAACCTGATTCAGCTCAAGCCGTCGATCACAATTGAGCCTTTCGTTGGCCTGGAGACCACGGCGGCGTTCGGCATGCTCTGGCGCCAGCGCACGTCTGACGCGGTTTATCTGCAACCGAATGTCCCAGTCGCCGCGACCGCCGGACAACCCAAGCGCAGGACAGGCACCTATGCGCAGCTCAAGGCCGAATGGACGTTGAGCCGCAACGTCTCGATTGCAGCCGAGCTGGTTCACTACGCCGTTGCCGAAGTGCTGCGCAATGCCGGCGGCAGCGACAGCAACTATGCAGGCTTCGAGGTCAGTTTCGCCTGGTAGGCACTGTACGCTTCATCGAAACGCCTTCTTATCCGAGCGGCAGGTCGAAGGCGCAATTGGATGCATTCGTCACGGCCCTGGCGAAACGCGTGGTGTCGACAAGTCGGCGCTGAGCGATGCAGAACAGGCCCTCAACCGTAACCCTAGCGGCGATGAGTCGGGATTATCTGCACGTGGCGCCCTGGAACAGCAGCGAGTTCGATGCGCACGTCATGGCAACGTCGCCGACTCGCCCATGTGGTACCGCACTGATGCGGAGTGCTGGCTTTCGCGACCATCCTCATTGCGGCCGCGCTGAAGATGACTGACCTGTATGCGTTCCTGTGTCGCCGCACCAATCACGTGTGTATCTCGAAGAACGACTGGGTTATGCCGAGGTCGTTCATGCGGCAAGCCGATCCTCGCGGCCGCCTCGGGCGAGAAACTTGCCTACCGGTTGCCTATCGGGCGATCAATTACGACTTCGAAAAACACTTAGGGCCGCCTCTCGGCAGCCCTAAGTGTTTGATCTAATTGGCGTCCCCACGGGGATTCGAACCCCGGTCGCTACCGTGAAAGGGTGTCATTAGCTGTTCAATTGCGTCAGAATATTCACACCCGTGAATACCTAACCATTTGATGCTATTGATTTTTGTCCTACTTATTGTACGGTAGCGTCCAATGGCATCTAGGTCGGTAAGTTACCGCACTTTACCGCAGTAGTGGGAACGCCGCCCCGGTGGCGGCGGCCGCAAGATCGGGGGATTCACCAATGGCTAGAAAGCCCGTAAGTAGCCGCCAGAGCGGCGTGCGGATATCGAGCGCAGAGGCTCGCAATCGACTTCATGTGCGCCGCGAGCCCTACTGGGTCGAATTGGTTCCGGGCACGGCCATCGGCTACGCCAAAGGTGCTCGGGACGTTTCATGGTTCGTGCGCCAACGGGTGGCAGGCGCCTATCGAAAGCAGCGAATCGGAACCCCCGACGACGGGATCAAGGCCGACGGAACCATCGTGCTGTCCTACGCTCAGGCTGTGAAGCTGGCGACGACCATGCAATTGGAGGATCGCAAACCCCTTCCCCGCCATTACTCCGATGGGCTAACGCTGAATCAAGTTTTCGACGTCTACATAGAGCAGCGCCAGGTTACGCCTGGCGGACGCTTCAACCGTGTGATGCCCTCGTCCACCGCCCAAATGTCAAAGCAAGTTTGGGAGCGTCACGCACGCAAGGACATTGGCGCCAGGCTGGTAACCGCCCTGGATGCCAAGGCAATGCGGAAGTGGCATGCAGGCATGGCGACTTTGGCTCCGACCGTACGCGGCCGGATCCAAGAGTTCGACACAACCGATCCCGAACAGGTCCGCAGCCGGCGTGCGACCGCGAACCGTATTCTCACGATGGCGAAGGCCGCCCTCACATGGGCACGCCAGCACGACGGGTTGCCCGACGATATGGCGGATTGGTGGCGAAATGTGTCCCCCTTCGCCCTGGGCGATGATCCAGTACCGCGGATGCTCGACAAGGACGAGATAACGCGACTGTTGGGCGCTGCCCCGGCTGACCTGCGAACCCTGCTGCAGGGAGCACTCATGACTGGTGCCCGTTACGGCGAACTTTGCACGATGCGCGTGCGGGATTTCGACGCTGCCCATGGAACCGTAACCATTCGGCAGTCCAAGACCTATAAGACGCTGACTCAGCCCCTCACGCCAGAGGGCGTCGCTCTGTTTGACGCTTTGACGGCTGGCCGCCAAAAAAATGATCCGATATTTGTCAGGGAGAGTGGCGCTATCTGGGCGCGGTCCGATGCGGCTAAGCCGATGGCCACGGCAGTGCGAGCAGCGCAGCTCGAAGAAGTCACCTTCAAGACCACGCGCGCGACCTACGGCAAGCTTCTGCTGGTGGCCACGAAGGACATCGAGCTCGTAGCGAAGGCTCTTGGGCACAGCGACAGTCGCATTACGCGCAAGCACTACGCCTCTCTCCTGCCCTCTGAAGTTAAGGCCGGAATCGCTAAGCTTCCTGCACTCGGCTTCTGAAAATCAAAGACTTACAGGCGGTCATTAGCCCCCGCCGCCCTCCAAGTCGCGCGGAAATCCCGCGAGAGGATTTCAGTTAGACGCCCTTCCACACTGGCCCCATCCACTAGAAACAGGGTGTCAGCGTGTCAGAACAGATCAAGATTATTCGCTTGCCGGTCGTGTCAGAAATGACCGGCCTTCCCCGCGCCACGATCTACGATCACATGGCGAAGGGGACATTCCCAAAGCAGGTAAAGATTGGCCCCCGCGCCGCGGGCTGGGTTTCTGCCGATGTAGAGGCCTGGATCCAATCGCGCATCGCCGAGTCGCGCCTGAGGATGCGTGTTGCATGACTTCCAATACCACCCATACCCCATGCCTTGACGGGAATGTGACAGAAAGTTTCACCTCTTTTGCCACCGAGCACGACGAACACCCTAGCTCAATCGTGATCGACCATCCGCCTTGCTGGGCTCGAAAGCCGCGTGTGACTTGCATTCCGCGTCGGCACAGGATGAATCCGGGACGCGAGTTCTTGCGTTTCCTCGAATTCATGCTCCCGGAGGATGAATTTGATTTTCCGACCCTGGGTGCATTGAACGGGCAGCGCCTCCTTGCAGCACAGCGTGTGATTGTGGCCGCAATACGGAATCACCTCGATCCGGAGGCTGCCGCAAGGTCATTGGCGCAAGAGGCTCGCCGTTACCCTTACTCGCAGTTCGACTTCGATGAACTGGACGCTGCGATGATGCTCGCCGACATGCGCGCCCTTGAGAGGAAGAGGACCGCATGAGCGCCGTGCTTCGCGACAACATGGAATGTGCTCGGGCGCTGTCGGCCCTGCACGCAATACCACCGGACTGCAGCGGAGAGGTCTGGCTGAAAGCCGGTATGGCCGCAAAAGCGGCGGGGGTAGATTTCGAAGCATTCAATTCATGGAGTAGCCACGGCGGCGATCGTTACAAGGGCGAGCGCGACACCCGCACCCGGTGGGAGAGTTGGCGCAGGGGCGGCGGCATCAAACCCGCCACCCTCTTCCACCTGGCGCGGGAAAATGGATGGGATGAGCGCTCGGCACCGCTGGCGTCTACTCCGCCGCAATCACACCAGGAATCAGCGAGGAAGGTGGCCCGCACGCCTACGCCTGATCCGTTCCGACTGTGGGACGCTGCCGAGCCCGCAACGGCCGAACATGGCTACATCGTCCGCAAAAGTGGCGACCCTGGTGGGCTGCGGGTGTATCGCGGCCGACTGCGGATTGCTGGGGAGGCGATCGACGGTTGGCTGATGATCCCAGCGCGTACAACCGATGGGCTGTTGCAGAGCATTCAATTCATCCCTCCGACACCGGGCAAAAAACTGAACCTGTCGGGCGCGACTATGGCAGGCACGCTCTACGTCGTGGGCGATCTGAACACTGATTCACCTGCCTATATCGTAGAGGGCATCGGAGCCGCATGGACAGTTCACGAAGCGACTGGCGCCCCGGCCGTGGTGACGTTTGGGTCGGGAAACACGTCACGCGTTGCCGCCGCAGTGCGCTCCCGTGCGTCGCGTCTCGTGCTGGTGGCCGACCGCGGAAAGGAGTCGGCCCGCGAAGCGGATGCCGAACGCTTGGGCTGCACGTGGATTGAGCTGCCCAGTGACCTGCCCGACGGCGCAGACGTGAACGACCTGTACATCCGTGATGGGATCGAAGTTGTACGGGAGTTGCTCCGGAACGAACAACAGATCACTGCCGCTCATGACGCTGCTGGGGCGCGATCCTTCGCCTTTTGTCGCGTCGGCGACTTGATCGGAGAGAACATCAAGCCCATTACCTGGCTGGTGCGCGACTACGTTGAAACCGATTCCCTGGCGTTGATGTTCGGCGACCCTGGCTGCGGTAAGTCATTCGCAGCCATCGATCTGGCCTGCTGCGTCGCCACGGGTACGTCTTGGCATGGCCGCCGCACGACCCCGGGCCCCGTGTTCTATATCGCCGGTGAGGGTCACAACGGATTGGCGCGGCGCTTCGCCGGTTGGGAGGTACACAACGGGGTTTCTTTGAAGGGCGCTCCGCTGTTCGTGAGCCTGCGACCTGCTCGCCTGTTCGATATGGCTGCGGCCAAAGCGGTTTCCGAAGCTGTCGAGGAACTGGCTAAGACGAGTGGGCAAGCCCCGGCCCTCATTGTAATCGACACTTTGGCCCGCAATTTCGGCGGCGCCGATGAAAACAGCGCGCAGGACATGGGCGCATTCGTTGCCAACCTCGACGAATACCTCCGCACGCGGTTTCGCGCGTGCGTCATGATCGTTCACCACTCGGGCCATGCCGACAAGACCCGCGCGCGTGGTTCAACCGCACTGAAGGGCGCGCTGGACGCCGAGTATTCGGTCACAAAGGACGAAAACGGCCTTGTCCGCATCGAGGCCACGAAGATGAAGGACGCTGAGCAACCCGAGCCAGTCGCGTTTCGCATGGATCGCGTAGAGCTTCCGATCCGGGATGACGACGGGCAGCCGTTGCATAGCGTTGCCCTTAGTGGCGTTTCCTATGTTCCTGCAGCGAAGGCCGGTAAGGCTGGCCGCGGTCGCCATCAGACAGTCGCCTTGCAAATCTTGGCGGAACTGGAAGCCGAGCGCCGCCAGCGACTGGAGCGCAGCGGGCACGATCCGAACGGCGCTCGCGTGAAGCTTGACGAATGGCGCGCCAGGCTTGCAGGCGAGGACATCGACCGGAAGCGGTTCTACGACCTGCGCAGTACGCTTCAAACCGCTGGAAAGATTGCCATCGAATATGGAGATTACGTCCGCGCGCTGTGAAACCCAGCGTCCGGTTTGCGTCCGGTTTGTTCCCGCTTTGCGTCCTGTTTGCCCGATTTGCCGCGTCCGTTTTGTCCGGTTTGCCTATAGGCAACCGGACGACGGACACAAAACGGACAGGCCTGGCTAGGCGACTACGGTGGCGGCCGTCCAATTCGCATCATGGGCGCGGATGAGGTCTGCGGCTACATCGACAATCTGATTGATGGATGTCGCGGCGTTCCTCGCGCCGTCCTTGAATGACGCACCGGACTGGTACACGTCGCGGGCATCGACGACCAGGTGTCGGTCATGCAATGACCGATCGGGCATCACACGCAGCTCGACAGCGGTGCCATGCTGTTGCTGATACAGGTTCAGAGATTCGCGAAGGGCGGCGGCTTGTCGCTCTGCTGTAAGCAGCCGAACTCTAATACCTGACGGAATCTGTGGCAGGTAACGCGTAACGAAGGTGGTATCGATATAGGGGTCGATGAACAGCACTTCGCGCGTCGCTCCCGCAATCAACTGGCGGACTTCTTCGAAGTAGTCATGTACCGCACCCGCTCCAAGTTGGCGTGTTGTGAACGTGTTGGTTACGAGCTGAAGCTGCGTTAGCGCGCTCTTTGCCCTAGTGACGAACTCCGTCTGTGCGTTCAATGTGAGGTTAGCGGCGGTCGGCCCACCCGAGTGTCGGTTTGTTACGCGCGGGATCAGCATCTGAAACGGCATGCCGAGAACACCGTCGTGGGCGTTGATGATGCCAGCCACCTCGGCAAACCACGCTGCTGCCTCGTCCGACCAGGGGTCGGTCGGTCTATTGCTAAGAGCGTCACGCAGTAGCGCTACGCATTGGTCGGCCGGAATTCCCATCGAAGTCCCCTGGTTGGTGTTGCAGACGATAGCCGATCGGTCCGCCCCCTGGTCTTGGGTCCTTCCTAAAGGGGTGGCGTCTGCGGGGGCGCCGACACCGCCCGATTTTCGGCGTGCGTAGTCCTCAGAAACCCACTTTTTAATTACTGTACCCATAGGTATACCAACTCACCCTTAGCCAGGGTGGGCTATTCGACCAAGGGCGAACGCACGCCAATATCGAAAGACTTGGACCGAACAGTTGGCCTAGCGGGATGGCCACTGCCGATAAGGCCCGGTTATCGACGCTAACAAGCCTCACTAGAAAGAAAGTGGGCTGCCGCGCTTGCGATTGCCCAACGACGAGCCACGTCTCGCACCGACTCGCCAAGAGAACCCGGCCGAGGCCTCGGCCGGGTTCTGCCTAGGCGTTGTCATCCTCCCGACACCACGCTCGACCCCAGCCGCCACAGTCTTTCGGCGTTTCCGGCATCAAGTGCGTAAGGGGCCACGCCGCGGAAGTCATCTGGCCTCGCCAGAACGGGTGGAGCCTCGTTGCCGTCCTCGAAGTAGAGGCCACTCGTCTCACTGAGCAACGGAGATCCCGCCAGGAGGGTCGTGGTCGCGGCGCCCTGCTCAACCGTCTTTCGGCGGCTCTCCGGTGTCTTCAGTCCACCCGTGTGCTTCTGCAGATTGGTCGCGATCGCTCCCGGGTTCACGGCGTTGGCGTTGATCCCGTATTTGCCGCGCCACAGATGCGTGATTCCGACGGCCAGCAACGCGCATGCGGTCTTTGATTGCCCATAGGCGACGAGCGGGTCGTACTGAACGAAGTTGAAGTGTGGATCGTCGAAGATCACGGGTGCCAGCAGATGCGCGCTAGAACTTAGGCACACAACGCGCGCATTGCCTGCGTCAGCCAAGGAATCCTTCAAGCCCATCGTCAGGGCAAAGTGGCCAAGGAAGTTGGTCGCCATTTGCCCCTCCCAACCGTCGGCACCGCGTACTAGCGTCGGCGTGGCCATGATGCCGGCGTTGTTCACCAGGATGTGCAGTGGCCCCATCCAACTGTCGGTGAACTCACGAACAGTGTTGAGATCGGACAGGTCCAGCGGACGCACTTGAAGCTGCCCGTCGCCTATGGCCTGGCGTATCTGCGCCACGACACGGTGTCCTGACTCGACGTCGCGCACCGCCAACGTGACCTCGGCACCCGCGCGGGCGAGTGCCCTCGCCGTCTCTACGCCAATACCGGACGACGCGCCGGTGACGATGGCACGCTTGCCTGCAAGGTCGACGCCTTCCAGAACCTGTGCGGCGGTGGACTGAAAACCAAATGGAGTCGTGAACATCTTGATGGCCTCTCTAACGTACAACTAATGCAGCTTTCTCGCACTATTTGGTTCCGGACTTGGCGCCACTTCATCGTCGCATCAGGGCAGGTCAATGATGTAGCACCAGCTCAAACAAGGTTTCGCAGCATTGCGCAGTGCTTTCTTGTAATTGCTGACCGAAGCACCGAAACCATGTTGCGGCATTGACTCGTCTTGATGGCAGGCGCTTCCTGCACAAACCCACTCCGTGTTGCCTTCTGCGTCACGTGGCACGGCCGCTGGGTTCACCATCTCCCGGAGCCTGACCATGGAAACCAACGAACTTCGCATTGATGTCCCCGTCAAGCTGGCGCGGGTAAAGAACGTCTTCAGCATCGCGTCTCTGTCTTTCGAGGGGGATTTGCCCGCGGCGCTGTTCCATCTCAAGTTGCTCATGGACGATGTTGGCGCATGGAATGCTTCTGCGCAGGTGGTCGCCGTCTTCCACACGAACGCAGGTCACGTGACCCTGCACGACCAGTCATACAACAGCGATCGCAATATCGATACCGGGAATCCCTATAAGGGCTTACTGGTAAACCTGATAGATCGCGGCGCGCGAATTGAGTTGTGTGGTGCCACGGCGCAGGCACACGGCTGGACGAATGCGGACACGCTGAAAGGCGTCCAGATCAATACTGATGCGATGGCGAGAACGACGGAGCTCGTCCAGCAAGGGTTCGTCATGATCTCCGAGTCGTAAGCCGCGTGGGGCATGGTGGCGACCACGCCGGTTGCCACCATGCATCCAGATCGCTTTACGGGTGCGACTTGACATTCGGTGTGCCAACGACCGCTATTCCACCTCGACCACCACTTTGCCGGCCGTGTCGCCGGATTCGACGTACTGGTAAGCCTCTTCGGCAGTATTCAGGCTGAAGCGATTGGGGTCCACACGAGGACGCAGCTGTCCGGCGTCTGCCAGGCGCGACGCCTCGCGCATGATGTCTCCGTGATGCGCCCGATCGCGACCGCTCAACAATGGCATCAAGGTAAAGACGCCGGAGTACGTCGCACCACGAAAGGACAGCGGCGCGATGGAGTGCGTACCCCACCCCAGCGCGCTGACGACGTGACCGTGGTAGCGGCGTGCCGCCTTGAAGGAGTTGTCCAGGATCGCGCCACCCACAGTATCGAAGATGATGTCGAAGCCTTCGCCGTCGGTGTACCGCGCAACGTATTCCTCCACCGACTCTTGCTGGTAGTCGATAAACGTGGCGCCCAGGCTTTCGACGTAAGCCCGCTGCGCGGCGTTCGCTGTCGCAAACACAGTCGCACCGTGGGCCTTGGCGATCTGGACCGCCACGTGCCCGATGCCGCCCGCACCGCCGTGAATGAGGACGGTCTTTCCCGGTGCGACCCGGGCGCGGTCCACCAACCCTTCCCAAGCAGTGATGAACACGAGGGGGAGCGCCGCCGCCTCGCGCGCGGTGAGGGACTTGGGGCGATGCGCGAGCAAGGCCGGATCGACGACTGCAAACTGAGCGAGTGCACCTTGCACGCCGCCTACGCCGCCGGTCATGCCAAAGACCTCGTCGTCAGCCGCGAACCCCTCTACGCCTGGGCCGACGGCTACGACTACGCCCGCCATATCGATGCCGAGG
This sequence comes from Lysobacter niastensis, assembly GCF_015453285.1. Taxonomy (GTDB): domain Bacteria; phylum Pseudomonadota; class Gammaproteobacteria; order Xanthomonadales; family Xanthomonadaceae; genus Lysobacter_J; species Lysobacter_J niastensis. The sequence continues at coordinate 5,962 of NZ_JADLZT010000009.1, read as the reverse complement.
ATGGCCGGCAGCGGATGTTGCGCATGCGCGGCTTTGCCAGCACGGATTTTGGTATCGAGGGGATTAAGCCCGACGGCCTGCACCCGCACCAGTACCTGGCCCGCCTCCAAGGTCGGGGCAGCGACAAGGCGCACCTGCAGCGCCTCGCCTTCGACGTCCTGCACGGATGCGAGCATGGAAGAAGGAATGATGGTGTTCATGACAATCTCCTACGTAGAGGGTTTGGAATCGGCGAACCGGGCCGTGTACGGCGGGGCGCGCCCAAGACACGTGTCGCTCCGATCAGGCAGGCGCGTCCGAGCGGCCCGTTGCGGGCATCAAGAGCGACTTTCCGGTGGTGCGGCGACCCTCGATATCGAGGTGGGCCTGCGCCGCTGCGGCGAGGGGATACGTAGCACCGACATATACCCGCAACTTCCCGTCCAAGACCCAGTCGAACAGTTGCGCCGCACGCGCGCGAAGTAGCCCTGGCGTTGGCACGTGATCGAAGAATACGGCGTAGCCGATCTTGATGCTGCGTGGCAGGCTCGTGAGATCGAAATCCGCTGGCGGACCTAATACTGGGCCAAACCAGCAGAACGTGCCATTGCGGCGCAATGACGCGAGCGAGCCCTCGAAGGTGGTTGGCCCTGAGCCGTCGTAGACAACGTTCACGCCTTCGCCCTGAGTCAATCGCATCACCTCTTCGGCGAAACAGCCTTCAACGTCCACGATCACGTGATCCGCGCCGGCGGCTTGAGCCGTTGCGACCTTGTCCCGGTGCGACACCCGGCCGATTACGCGACCACCACGCAGTTTGATGATCTGGGTCAACAACAGGCCGACGCCGCCAGCAGCGGCATGCACGAGCGCGATGTCGCCGGGCTGTATCGGGTAAAACTCGGTTGCGAAGTGGCTGGCGGTGATGCCTTGCATCATCAATGACGCGGCCGTGCGATCATCGATGCCATCGGGAATCGGGACGACTGCGCTCGCTGGGATGACCAAGCGTTCGGCGTAGCTTCCGGGGGCGTATACCCATGCGACCCGCTGGCCGGGCTGCAGGTCGTCGACGCCGGGACCGACCTCCAGGATTCGCCCCGCGCCTTCGACCCCCAGGACTTTGGGGTTGGGCATCTCGGTCCAAAACTGGCCGCGTCGCACACCGGTGTCCATGAAGTTCACGCCCGCGGCCGCGACTTCCACGAGGACTTGCCCCATGCCGGCTCGCGGTTCCGCAGCGTCGATCAGGGTCAGCACTTCAATGCCGCCGGGGGATGACATCGCAATGGCTTTCATATTCAGAGCTCGGTAAGTTTGTAGTGCGCCAACGCAAGTTAGAGGCGCTGTTGCGCACCTTCGCTGTGTTCAACCGCGGTGATCAGCCGGTGCAACTCAACGGCATCTGCAAAGGTCGGGCTGAGGCGGGTGCCCTTGCGCAAATCCGTAGCCAGCCGCGCGTAGCCGATGGCAATGCTCTGCGCCGGCATGCCGACTTCGCGGTAGAGGTCGTAGTTATCCGGGATCTCAAGCTCGTGCAGCGCCTCGTCCAGGCGCGCGCCCATCAGACGGGTGCCCCCGATGCCGACATAGCCCACCGGGCTGGTGATGACCAAATCGCCTTGAGTACCGTTGATCTCGACATGGAAATTGGTCCCTCGCGACAAGCCACCGCGGAAGTGCGCCGTGAGGTTCGCCCCGTTGGTCAAGCGTCCCACCACCTGGATCTGGTCGGGAACGGACAGCGGGCGCTCGACGCCCGTCTCGGTCATCCGAACTGTCCGGCGGGCGTTGCTTAGCAGGCCGTTAACGGTCTCGAAACGTGCGTTGAGGACGTGCAGCAGCCCATCGATCGAGTGGGCGAACGGCACGTTCACCATCGCTGCGCCATTGAGTGGATCCAGGGTGTAGGCATATCCCTCGCTCATGGCGTCGCCCCAGATGATGCCCGACCCGATCATGGTGGCGGATAACACTTCGCCCACGTAGCCGGACGCAATCAAGTCGCGCACATACGCGAACGCCGGAGCGGATCGCGTCTGCAAGCCAATGGACGACGCCAGCCCTTTCGATGTCGCGACCTCGTGCAGCATCTGCGCTTCGGCCAGGTCGACGCCGAGTGGCCACTCGGAGAAGACCGCTTTGCCAGCGTTGAGGGCTTGCATGATCAACGCGCGGTGGCGCGGGACTTTGACCGAGACAACTACGAGGTCAACCTCGGGGTGCTCGACGAGGGCCAAGCTGGAATCGAAGTGCAGAGGAACCGCGAACTTCTCCGCTGCGGTCTTTGCAATGGATGCGTCGTGGTGACTTAGCGCTTGCACGTGGTACTGCGGGAGCGCCTTCAGCGCAGGGAGGTGCGCCGTGCTTGCCCACCCCTGATCAGGGTGGACGCCGATGATGCCGACGCGGATCGGGGTGTCGTTCATGGGTACTGCTTCTTAGTCGATTGAGGGGGTGAGCTCGAGAATGGTGCGTCGAAGTTCAAGCTTTGAAATCCGCCACACCCCGTCCTTACGGACCCAGCGCTCGTTGTAGTGGCCGTAGCCGTGCACGCTTATGGGTTCGCCCTTGGATGCAAAGGGGAAGACGATGTAGTCCTCCATGGACCAGATCGCGCTGATCTCGTCTTCCGAGACCAATTCGAGTTCGTCGTTGTGCACTTGGTGAATGGATCGGGCGCCCTCCAGGAACTGCCGGGCGGCATTGACGAATGCGCCTGCCATCTGGAACTCGGCGATCAGCCCACCCTCTGGATCGAAGACCGAGGCCTTCGCGTCTGCGACGAACAATGCGGCGAACGCCTCCCACTGCTTGGTGTCGAGGAAACGGCAGTACCTCGCCTTGTTCAGCCTTACCTGTTCGATTGCGCTATTCATGGACTCACCTCGTTGTCGTCCATGCTATGGTTGGTTTTGTGGATGATCTAGAACTTTGCGTCCGAATCTTTTGCCTGATCGTCCAAGGTGGCGCATGGACCCTCTGTCTGACGTAATCGCTGGAATGAACATTCGCGGGGCGCAGTTCACGCGCCTGGACGCCACGGCGCCATGGGGTTGGGCCTCGCGGGGCGACCCGGTGGTGAAGTTCGTGCTGGTCGTGCGCGGGTCGGCCGTGCTGACAACGTCCTCGCATCCCGAACCGATCCGGCTGTGCGGTGGCGACGTGTTCATCATGTTTGACGCCGATCCCTACCGGATGTTCGATGACGAGGCTTCGCAGACGATCGATTGCGTCGAGGTCGAGAAGCTGCGCGTGGGCAATCGGATCGAGGTGGGAGGTGGTGGCCCGCTCACGACCTTTGTCAGCGGCTTCTTTGACGTTGACACCGACGAAGTACGGCCGCTGCTGAGCGTGCTTCCCAAGCTGCTCCACTTGAAGCTCGATCAGTCGCGCAGCCTTGCTTTCCAGTCGGTCCTTGAACTGCTGGCTCTGGAGACGGAGCGTCCAGGGCTGGGCTCGGAAGCCGTGGTCAGCCGATTGTTCGAGCTGCTGTTCGTGCACGCCCTCCGCGCCTACTCGGCTCAGCCCCACGAACTGGCGCGAGGCTGGCTTGCCGCTCTTTCGGACCGACAACTGGCGCTCAGCCTTGAAGCGATGCACGCGAACTTTGCGGGCGACTGGACTGTCGAGAGTTTGGCGCGCATTGCAGGGATGTCCCGCTCGGCGTTCGCGTCCCGGTTCAAGTCGGTTGTGGGTCAGGCCCCGCTCGAGTACCTGACCGCTTGGCGCGTGCACCGTGCGGTGCGCTTGCTGCAGCAACGCAACTTTTCGATCTCCGAGGTGGCAGAACGCGTTGGCTACGAGTCGGTCGCCGCTTTCAGCCGCGTCTTCAAGCGCGAGACGGGACTGGCGCCTGGCGCGTTTCGTCGCACGCACCACGAAGAGGCGGCCTGAGCCCGCCCTCCGCGGCGCGCCCATGCCACGATCCTGTGGAGTCTTGTTGGCTGTTGCGCGGTGGTACCGGGTCACGGCGGCGCCTCCTTCACGGTCCGCTCGCCCGTCAGACGCGGCGGCAGCAATCGCCCCTGTACGATCCGAGTCAACGTCCCAACTCCCAGCGCCGCGATGGCGGCGTTGCTGATGACAAAGACCAGCGGTGCCAAGACGCTGATTGCCTCGCTTCCGCCGCGTGACGCCATCTGCAGCGCGCCTGTCGAGATGGCGGTGACGCCAAAGCTGTAGCCCCAGTAGGAAACGGAGAAAGGCTGGTCGCTGACCCAAGGCAGCAGTCGCGCGAGCATTACCAATTGCAGCAAGCCGTAGCCCCACATGGCTTGAACGAACAGATCCGCCGGTCCGTCGGTATTGACCAAGTACGCCACCGATGCAACGACTGGCGGGGCCATGTGAATGCCTAACGCCGGCCTCAACGGCATCGGCAACGGCGCTGCAGTCCATAGCCTAAACACGATCGCGGACTCGATAACGATCCAGCTGAAGAAGCCCATCCCGAAGAACAGCAAGCCCCACGAGGTCAAGCCAAGCACGCCCGCGACAATCGAGCTGATGAGGTTTGCGGCCACGGATGGCAGGAAGAGGATCGGAGTCACCGCTTCAATGTTCAGGCCACCGCGCCACAGGCCGCCGGCGCGGTATGCCGCGAAGCCGATCTGACAGACGGTGCCTACGATCCAGAGCACGACTGCAGTACCGCGGTAATGGGGCGCGAGGACAAGGCCCATCAACGTGGTCGTAGCCGGCACCAGTGAGATGTAACAGCACTGGATCGGATGACGCAGTTCGGCTAACGCCTCTTCGCGCTGGAGCAGCCACTTGAGTAGATAACTCATGGCCAGGATCGCCCATACGATCGCGCCGGCAACCATGATGGATTCGCCAATGGTGGTTGGCACATTCCACAGCACGGCAGCTGCCCGCCAACTCGCGCCCAAGCCAACGATCCCGAGTACGGCACCGAAGAGCGAGGCCGGCGGTGCAATAGCGCGCATGGTGACCTCCGTAGTTACGGAGATGAGCGGTCGCGCGCATCGAGCATGTTCCACGTGTCGTGCGCGACGCGTCTCATCTTTCGCTACCGAGTCTATGCGCGACGTTGGGCGCGCAGTTGCGCATGGTTGCGCTGGTCCTTTTCAAGATTGCGGGGTTAGACCGCCGGAGGCCCGAGTCGTATTGACCGCCATCGCTGGCGCGCGTCTGCTTGCTTGGCGCATGGCCACTTGACATGCAGCCCCCCACTTGCGGAGTACCGATCATGCCGTTCGTCAACATCAAACTTGTAGATGGAGTCTTCTCGCCTGAGCAGAAGCACGACATGGCCAGGCAGATCACCGACGTGATGGTGAAGTGCGAAGGCTCTGAGGCCTTTCGTGAGGTGGTGTGGGTTCTGATCGAAGAGCTGCACACCGATGGTTGGCATATCGGTGGCCGTCCATTCGAGGGCCCCCGGTCCTTGCTGGATACCTTAGGTCGCTCGAAGCAGGTGTTCGAGATGATAAACGGCCACCCAATCACGCGGCAGGAGTTCGCCGACCTCATGCCACCGAAGACGAAGGGCTGAGAACTCCACCCTGTTTGCCGCCGAGTTTCGCGCTCTTGCGTCGGGCTTGCCTGCTGTTGCGAACTGCGTTCCCGCCGCCTTGGAATCGCATTGACTTATTGCCCGCCGAGGCGCCCCCTTAGTTCGTCGATCGCAACGAAGCCACGTGCTTCCGAAAGGACATCAAGTCTGCGACGTGTCTGCGTTGCCTAGCGCGAAAGCCATCTCGCGCATGGCTGGGCGATCGGCGGGCTACCCCCCCCTCCCAAGTCGTGAAGCCTCGTGCTCCCGCATCCACGTTTCCGCAGTCTAGAGCTCACCATGACCTCGTCGTCACTCACCCCCAACGGAAAGGTCGACCAGCTGCGACGGGCCCTGCTCGTCAGCAGCGGCTTAAGCGCTCTTGCGTTGCAGTTCCCGCTCGCGGGGTGCAGCCAGGATGCGCCGACCACCCCGCCTGCGCCTGTTCCCCCCACCCCCCTC
>NZ_JADLZT010000008.1 GCF_015453285.1 Lysobacter niastensis | reverse complement strand
CACCCCCGCCGCCGTTGCCGCAGGTCGATCCCGAGTACCGCGCCTCGGCCACCGTGTCACCGTTCGGCACCAGTTGCGACGGACAGACCGTCAACGGCACGGTCTTCATTGGCGCCGAGGTCGAGCCGCACCTGGCGGTCGATCCGCGCGACCCCAACCGCATGATCGGCGTGTGGCAGCAGGACCGCTGGTCGAACGGTTCGGCACGCGGCATCGTCGCCGGCGTATCGCGTGACGGCGGCGTCAGCTGGGAGCGCCAGCCGTTGCGCGTGTCCCGCTGCGGCGGGGGCAACGCCACCAACGGCGGCGACTATGCCCGCGTCACCGACCCGTGGGTGACGATCTCGCCCAACGGCGTGGCGTATGCGATGGCCCTGTCCACCACCGGCGCGTCGTTCTCACCGGGCTCGGTCAACGCGATGCTCGTCGTCCGCTCGGCCGATGGCGGCAACGTCTGGAGCACGCCAACGACGCTGATCCAGGACGGCGCCGGATTCTTCAACGACAAGAACACGATCACCGCCGATCCCGTCGACTCCGATTTCGTGTACGCGGTATGGGATCGCCTGCTGGCCAACGACGCTGGCGGGCCAACGTACTTCAGCCGCACCACCAACGGCGGCTTCAGCTGGGAACCGGCACGCGCGATCTACGACCCGGGCACGAACAGCCAGACCATCGGCAACCTGATCGTCGTGACTCCCGACGGCACGCTGGTCAACGTGTTCACCCAGCTCGACGGCACCGGCGCCAACCAGAATGCGTCGGTGGCGGTCATCCGCTCGACCAACCGCGGGCTCAACTGGTCGGCCCCGGTGCGCGTCGCAGACCAGCTGGCGATCGGCGCCCGCGACCCCGACACCGGCACGCTGATCCGCGACGGCTCGCTGCTGCCGCAGGCGGCGGTGGACCCGCGCAACGGTGACATCTACGTGGTCTGGCAGGACGCGCGTTTCAGCGCGGGCGCGGTCGACGCCATCGCGCTGTCGCGCTCGACCGACGATGGCCTGACCTGGTCGGCACCGGTGCGCGTGAACAACACCGTCACCACCACGCAGGCCTTCACGCCTAGCGTGCACGTGTTGGCCAACGGCACGCTCGGCGTCACCTACTACGACCTTCGCGCCAACACGACCGACACGAACGTGCTGCAGACCGAATACTGGCTCGCGCGCTCGATCGACGGTGGCGTCAACTGGGTCGAAACCCGCGTTGCCAATGTGTTCGACCTGGATACCGCGCCCAATGCCGGCGGCTACTTCCTCGGCGACTACCAGGCACTGCGGAGCCGCGGCAACGTGTTCGTGCCGTTCTACGTGAAGACCAGCAGCGGCGACACCAACAACCGTACCGACGTTTTCGCGGCTCCGGCCGTGTCGGCGACCGGCCCGGCTCCAGCTGCGACTGTCGTGGGCGCGGCTTCTGCAGGCACGATTGCCGCGCAGGCACTCGCGCCGGAACCGATGGTCACCCCTGCCTGGCGACAGCGCATCGCGGCCAACGCGGCAATGCGCCGCCAGGACGGCATGGTGCGCGAGGCGCCGCGGTTGCGCGTCGCGGACCTCCTATTCCAGCGCCCGCCGAAACAGTGACCAAGTGACCGTGCGAGTCCTTTCATGACCATCACCAACACGCAGTCCGGCACCAACGTCCACGAGATCGCCGACGGCATCTTCCGCATCAACACGCCGGTGGCGCTGCCGGGCGACGTCGGCTTCTCGTTCAACCAGTACCTGATCGTCGACGACGAGCCGCTGCTGTTCCACACCGGCCTGCGCCAGCTGTTCCCGCTCGTCAGCGAAGCCATGGCGCACGTGATACCGGTGACGCGGCTGCGGCACGTGGCGTTCTCCCATGTGGAAGCCGACGAATGTGGCGCACTGAACCAATGGCTGGCCGCCGCACCGCACGCCGCGCCGCTGTGCGGAAGCGTGGCAGCGCTCGTATCGATCTCCGATCTCGCCGACCGGGCGCCGCGCGCTCTGGGCGACGGCGAAGCCGTGACCCTGGGCCGCCACACCGTGCGCTGGCATGATGCGCCGCACCTGCCGCACGGCTGGGAGTGCGGCTTCATCAGCGAGGACAGCACCCGCACGCTGATGTGCGGCGACCTGCTCACGCAGCCCGGCGCCGGACGCGTCCCGGTCACCGAAAGCGATGTCCTGGAACCGGCGGAAGCGTTCCGCATGGCGATGGACTACTTCTCGCACACGCCACACGCCGGCGCGCTGCTCGAAAAACTGGCTCAAACCAAGCCCACGACACTGGCGTGCATGCACGGCAGCGCCTGGCGCGGCGATGGCGCCGCCGTACTGCGCGCACTGGCCGAACGCTGGTCGAGTTGACGCGACAGCGCGTCAGTCGCCGTCCGCACTGAGCTTGCGGTGCATGCTGTGGTAGTCGGCGAGGTACTTGCGGCCCAGCCGCTGCTTCTGTGTGGCGCTGAGGATCTTGCCCGACATCTGGAAGAACTTGCTTTCCTCCTCGCGCAGGTGGTGGTGCACCTGCTTGGACAAGGCCTTTGCAGTGTTCATCCAGCCGCGATCGCCAGGCCGTCCTTCGCGCAGCTTCTCGACCAGCTCGTCGATCTCGTGGTGCTCGTGCAGGGCATGGCGCGACGAGTTCAGGCCGCGATCGTCCATCAGCATCGGCACGTACAGGAAGCGCTCTTCCGCCGCCTCGTGAGCAGCCAGTTCGATGCGCAACTCGCGGAACAGGTCGATGCGGCGCTGGTCGTGCGGCTGCGTGCGCAGCAGCCTGCGGCACAGCGAGCGCTGGCGTTCGTGACTCTCGCGCAGGGCGTCATGGATCATGCGGGCACCTCCAGCTGCGAGACTAACCACAGGCCTGGCTACGACGCGTCAACGCGAGCCGGCCTATGAAAGTCAGACATTTCCGGCGTTGCGCTCCAGCGTGCGTTTCATCGCCACCATAGCCTGCTCGACCATCGCGTCGATCTGCGGTTTAAGCTCGTTGGGCAAGAGGTCCGCGATCCAGACCAGCCGCGTTCCGCCATCTTCGGTGAAGGCCTGAACCGACGCGTTGTGGTGACGGAAAGGCTCGCCCAGCACCGACCACGCCACGCGCCGATGCTCGTCATCAACGTCCACGATCAGCTCGCGCACGGTCATGCCGTTGGCGAACGTCACCTCGCGCACGTCGCCTTCGAGGCGGCAATCGGTGACGAAGCCCTGCACCAGCCGTTCGTGCAAGCGGCCGACGTCGCGCAGCGCATCCCACACGCTCGCCGGTTCAGCCGCCACGCGGATTTCCCGTCGTATCGACGCCATGCTGCCTCTCCTTGCCGTTCAGATACCGCAGGCAAGCGTAATGCGGACGCAGTCAATTCATTGCGATGGCCGCCGCCAGCGCGCGGCGTCGATGACGCCATCCAGGTCGATGGCGAGGCGCTCGAAGCAATGCGCCAGCGCCAGCGGCGACAGCGCGAGTTCTGCGGCGTCGCCTGAGGCAACGGGCTCGGTGAGCCGGGCCAGCAATCGCAACTGATCGCGCACCTGTAGCAATTCGAGGTGCGCATTCTCGGTGAGCAGGTAACCCGATGCGCCGTTCGCGACGCCATGTGTTACACGCGTTTCCTTTCGCATGTGTGACTCCATCAACAGTCGACGCAGTCGACTTGCATGATGGTATGCCACCCTATAATTTGGCTCTGTCAACCATCGAAATTTGGCCCGTTGCTAGCGAGCCCAACGCAACAATGGCCTGCGCTTTTTTTTCATTGGCCGACGGGGATTGAATGCCGACGACGCACGCTGCTTTCGCGCGCCGCCTCAACCAGGCGCTGGACCATGTTGGCTTCACCAAGGGCCGCGGGAGAACCACCGCGCTCGCCTGCCAGCACGACGTCAGCCGCGAAACCTCACGCAAATGGCTTGGCGGACTCGCACTGCCCGAACTGGAACGCATCATCGCCTTGGCCACGCAGACCGGCGTCGCCATCGAATGGCTGATCACCGGACGCGGCGCCATGGTGCTGGACGGACTTTCCGTGCGCGAGGCCGCGCCGTTCCCCTACGCCAGCGCAGATCAGCGCAAGCTGATCGATCTGTTTGCCCGGCTGTCGCCGAAGCGGCGGCGGGCACTGCTGGAGTTGCTCGGCAGCGCGTAAGCTCCGTGCGCATGAGGCACAAGACACCCCTGCTGCTTGCGTTGCTGGCCGGTACGACGGCTTACTTCGGCCTGCATTGGCCGGGTGCACGCGATGCACGCGGGGATAGCCGCGATGGCTCGACAGCACGCGCCGCGCCGGCTGCAGCGTCTCCCGATTCGGGGCGCGCACGATCCTCGCAGATGTTGCGTACCGCGCATTACGCGATCACATCGACCGCCACCCGCGCGCAGACCGCACAGGTGGCCGCCGCGGTGGAGCATCTGCACGACGCGTATTCGGCGTTCTTCCGCGACGCGATCCCGCCCAATGCCGGTGCGACCGGTCTGCAGCTGGTGCTCTATCGCGACCGCGCCGAGTTCCAGTCGCGCAGCCGCAGCAGTCCGTGGGCCGAGGCGTATTACCTGCAGCCGGTCTGCCACGCCTATTACGCCGATGGCGCGAATCCTTACCACTGGATGCTGCACGAGGCGACGCACCAGCTCAATCGCGAACTTGCAGGCTTCCCCCGTGCGGTGTGGATCGACGAAGGCCTGGCCAGCTACTTCGGCGCGAGTCGCATCGAGAATGGCGTGCTGAAGCCCGGCACCATCGACGTCGGCGCCTATCCCATCTGGTGGCTGCCGGAACTGGCACTCAGCGGCGACCTGCAGGACGACCTGCGCAAGGGCCGGATCCTGTCGCTGCATGAAATCATCACCAGCCGCCGTGGCGACATCGGCCGCAGCGTGAACCCGCACTACATCGGCTACTGGAGCCTGACCCACTTCCTGTTCGAGTACCGCGATGGCCACTACGCAGCGGCCTACCGCCAGCTGATTGCACGCGGCGGTTCGCTTGACGATTTCGAACGTCTGATTGGTCCGGTCGAACGCGTCCAGGGCGAGTGGTACGCCTACCTGCAGCAGCGCATCGGCGAAGTCCGCGCCGGACGCTAGCGGCGATCCAGCACGATCCCCACGCGGTGATGTCGTCCAAGCCTTGAGACCGGCGATCTGCTCGCGGAGGAGTGGGAGCGCACCGGTCGTCTGTGCTACTTGTAGGCCACGCCCGCGCTTGCCGGGCCACCGAGCGGTATCACCTCGGTACGGCTGAAGCCGGCTTCGCGGCACCAGCGGTCGAAGTCCGCGCCGGTGAAGTCGAACGCGTCGCCGAACTCGATCAGCATGTTGAGCGACATCATCAGGCCGAACGCATTCTCGCGGCGTGCGTCGTCGATCAGGTTCTCGACGACGACGAAGGCCCCTCCCGGCGGCAGCGCATCAAAGGCGGCGCGGATCAGGTGACGCTTCTTCTCCAGGTTCCAGTCGTGGAGGATCATGCCCATCGTGATCACGTCGGCCTTCGGCAACGGCGCAGCGAAGAAGTCCACCGGTTGTGCGCTGACGCGATCGCTCAATCCCGCCTCGGCGATCTTGCGCGTGGCAATCGCCGTGACCTCCGGCAGGTCGCCGGAGATGCAGCGCATGTGCGGGTGCGCGCGAGCCACGATCATCGACAGCTGGCCGGTGGCGCCGCCGACGTCGCACAGCGTCTGGTAGCGCGAGAAGTCGAACTTCTCGGCGAAGGACTGGAAGTTGCCGGCGGAGATGCCAGTCATCGCGTCCATGAACTGTTCGAGCCGCTCCGGCTTGCTGTAAAGCTCGGCGAACATCGGCGCGCCGGAGTGCTTGACCTCGTTCTGCGGCTGCCCGGTGCGCAGCGCCTCGCCGAGGTCGCCCCAGAACGGGTACAGCCGCGCGTTGGCCATTTCCAGGAATCCGCCCAGGAACTGCGGGCTGCTGCGGTCGAGGAACAGCGCGGTCTCGGCGGTGTTGCGGTAGCGGGCGCCGGGGCCGTCGCCGTCGCGTTCGAGGAACCCCAGCGCCAGCAGCGCGTCGAAGAAATCCGGGTTGGCGCGCGGATGCAGCGACAGGGCCTGCTGCAGTTCGGCACCGGTCAGCGCGCGGCTGCCGAGCGTCGTGAACACGCCCAGCTCCACCGCCGCCAGCAATACCTTGGCGGGCCAGAAGCCCATGCCGACCTGCATGATCCTGGCGGGAGTGGGCGTGCTCATGTCGGCTCCGGAGGTTGTCTGGGGTCCCGGGCGAACCGGGCTCCTGATCGAACGTTGGCGGCACAGGCGGGCGGTCGCGGCGCGGGTGCACCCTGCGGCGATCCCTCTTGCCATCTACGATCTACGTAGAGCTATGATGAACTGGCATCGACGCTCCAGGGAGCATGGCCATGGACAGGCACGCCAACCGGCATACGAATCGCGACCCGGACCCGGCACGCCACACCGGCACGGAACAATCCGGCATCGCGAAGTGGCTGTGCATCGCGGCGCTGGCCGCAGGCGCCGGCTGGAATACGTGGAATGTCGCGACCACGGCCGCGCGCGGCGAAAGCCCGCTGGTGCCGTTCGTGGCCGCGGTGCTGATGACGATGGTGGCGCTGGTGGCGTGGCGGCGTTGGCCGTAGCGGCCGGCTGATGCCGCGGCATGGCTCTGTCCACCGGGCGGCGATACGATGCCGCCATCCGCACTCGCAGGGCCACCCCATGCTTCGCGGCCTCATGCTCATCGTCGGCGCAGCCATCGCCGTCTACGTCTGCTATCTCGCCTTGCTGTTCCTGCAGCAGCGCTCGGTCATGTTTCCGGGTTCCACGACGGATGCATTCGGCGTGGGCCTGACCCCGCCCGAGCGCTCGGAAACCGTGCTGATCCCGGCTTCGTTCGGCAACGTGCAGGGTGTCCTGCTGCCGGCCCGCACCGACCGCCGTCGCGCACCGGCGGTGCTGTACTTCCACGGCAACGCCGAGTTCGTCGACGACAGCCTCCACATGCTCGAACCCCTCACCGCGATGGGCGTGCACGTGTTGGCGATCGAGTACCCCGGCTACGCCGGCAGCGCCGGTAGCCCCTCGCAGGAATCGCTGGACGAAGCCGCGCGCGCGGGCTACGACTGGCTCGCGCGGCGGCCCGATGTCGATCCTGCGCGCATCGCGGCGATCGGCCGTTCGATCGGAACCGGCCCAGCCTCCGCGTTGAGCCGGCAACGCCCCGTGCGCGCACTGGTGCTGCTGGCGCCATTCGCCTCGATCGATGACTTCGCTCGTTCACTGGGTGCGCCGGCCTTCATCGCGCGCGATCGTTACGACAACGTCGCGCGGCTGCGCGGCTTCCGGCGGCCCGTGCTGATCTTCCATGGCCGCAGCGACGAGGTCATTCCATACCGCCACAGCGAAATCCTGCTGAAGGCCGCCCCCGACGCCACGCTGGTGCCACTGGAATGCGGGCACAACGATTGCCCGTTCTTCACGCCTCCCTCCATGCAACGCCTCCGGCAGTTCTTCACACAGGCGGGGATGTTCGAAGCGGGCACCAACTGAACCGTTGCTCAGCGTTCAGGCGATTGTGCCGGCGCGTTCACCGCGGCGGCGATACGTTCCCGTCGCCCGCACAACGTGCCCGCAGGAAGGAGGCTTCATGAAGAAGACCACATCGAAGAAGGCTGTACTGCTCGCGATCCCGCTCGCCGCCATCGCATTCGCGGCGACGCCGGCCCTGGCTGGCGACAAGGACAAGCCCGCGCACGCCCAGGACCACAAGGGTCACGACAACGGCAAGCACAAGGGCTGGGAGAAGCAGGCCTGGAAGCGTGGCGAACGCATCCCGATCGCGTATATCGAGCCGCGCTATTACGTCGACGACTACCGCGTCTACCGCCTGCACGCACCGCCGGCCGGCTACCGCTGGGTGCGCCCGATGGACGACCGTTACCTGCTGGTCGATGTCGCCTCCGGACTGATCACCGAGGCACTGGGCTACTGAGCATGCGCCTGTCCGCTCGCGCGGACCGGCTCGCTTCCGGTTCTCGAGGGGCCCCTTCACGGGGCCCCTTTCTAGTACTCGCGCCATGCGCGCCGCACGGGCCTATCCTATGCATCCCCTGCATGCCGCGGTGCCGCCATGGCCACGCCCGAGTTCGACCCCGACGACAACTTCGACCACACCTTCGGCCACGAGTCCGACGTCGATGAGGAGGCCGCGCAGGAAGCGCTGGTCTGGCAGTTGCTGCTGCTGATCAATCCCGGCGACGAGGACTCCGCGATGCAGCAGTTCGCCGCCTATCAGGATGCCCAGTCCAATGCCGGCGAAGAGGGCGATCCGGTCTGGCTGCTGCGCGATGCGATCGACTGGAAGGCGGGCTTCTTCGTCGCCGAGGACGATCCGCACGCGCTGATCGACAGCCTCGACGAACTGGCCGCGCGCTTCAACCTGCACATCGAATGGGACCTGGACGACGACGAAGACCTCGACGACGTCGAAGTTCCCTCGCTGATCAACCGCGCTTACGACCGCCTGCGCGAGTACCACTACACCCTGTGGACGTGGGAAACCGGTAGCGAGGACCATGCCGGTTGGATCACGCGCCAGCACGACGACGAGGCGCTGCGCCTGGTCGCCGGCGCCCTGGGGTTCCACGTGCGCACCGGCGCCGGGTGATGCGGCATCACCCGGGCCTGCGATAGCCCTTGCCGGTCAGCGACAACACCAGGCCGGCGAAACCCGCCGCCGCGATCACCAGCGCCGGCGTGCCCGCGCCCGACGTGCCCGCCAGCGCCAGGGGCTTCATCGCGGCGATGACATGGTGGGCGGCGTAGTGCAGCACCAGCAGCAGGTACATCAGCGGCAACAGTGCCCGGTAGCGGAGCAGCACGACGAGTGACACCAGGGCGAGCAGCCATTGCTCCAGTCCCATGCGCGCCATCAGTCCGACGATGTTCTGTGCCGCTCCCGGTGGATAGGTGTCGAGCGGCATCGTGGATATCGACTGCGCGCCGCCGTCGGCGGACAGGATGTGCAGCAGGCTGATCGCCAGCTTCATCAGCACTATCGGCACGAACAGCCACAGCGCGAGCACATGGCCGCGGAATCCGTTGTCGGCGCGTGCCGGGAATAACCGGTACAGCATGGCAGCCCCCTGCCCGAACGGGCGATGCGGAGAAGCATCCGGCCAATGCGCCCGGCGTGTCCACCGGCCATGAGTCCCCATGACTTCGGGATAACACGCCATGGCCTGCGCCTTTCGCGCGATGCGTTGACCGGGAGGCTCCTTCGTCGAATGAACACCCCGCATGCAACGCCCGGCCCTGCTCGCCGTCTGCCTGATGCTGTCCGCGTGCATCTACGTGCCGACGCGGCAGAAGGCTGCGCAGGGCCTGCCGGCGACTCCGGACCAGGCCTCGTTCCTTTACGACGACGGCGCGACCCTGGCACAGGCACGCGCCAAGTTCGGCCCACCGACGCTGGACCTGCGCGACATCAACGTCGCGGTGTGGTCGTGGCGTACCAGCGGCGACCTGTGGATCTATGCCCTGCCTTCCGCATCGACTGGCGAGAACGACGATTACCGCAACTACAGCCTGATGGTGGCCTACGCGGACGACGGGCGCGTGCTGACCCATCTGCTGGAAAAGCGATCCGCATGGGATACCGCCAGCGAGCAGGCGCGCAAATGGCACGCCCGGATCAAAGGATCGCTGCTGGCGGCGTCGCCTCCGGGAACCCATGCCTACGGACTGATTCACGTGTACATGCCCGGACGCAGCTGCGCGCACGGCACGGTCGACATCCTGCTCGACGGCGAGCGCATCGCCGAACTCGGCCATGACGCCGCCATCGTGACCCGGGCGACACCCGCCCGCCACGAACTGACCGCGCGCATCGGCGACCTCGCGTTCGGCATGCCCCTGCAGCTGACGGTCGATGCCACTCGCCCCACCTACGTGCGCGTGTGCAGTCCGAACCTGCTGTTCCAGCCGTGGAAGGTCGTGCAGGCCAAGCCCGCGGGCACGCTCGGCGGAGCGGACGTGTTGCGCGTGGTCGATGCGGCGCGCGCCGCGTCCGAGATGCCCGCGTTGCCTTGAACGCCGGCACGGATGAATGCGATTCGCGCGCTTTGCCGCGCGCAAACAAAACCGCCGGCCGACGGAGCCGGCCAGCGGTTCGATGACAGATCGTGGGATCTGCTTCACCTTAAGGATGATCAGGTACTCGTCTGAGCGGTCCTCGTCTGAACTCCCATTCCTCCCTAAGGCGCGCGTAGTTTATTGGGCCATGCCGAATGGCACGGTGATGGCTCACCTCGTGATCGTTGATACACGCCTAACGTTTTCGTTAAGCGAATAGCCGGATTCATCACTGCCACGTCAACGTCTGCATCGAATTGGCAATGCCATAACACACGTGCGGATAACGTCGATGCATCCCCCGAAGAAGAAGGCAATGCCATGGCTTCCATCGAAACCGTGATGACGCGCGATCCGGTCAGCTGCCACGTCGATACGCCACTGCCCGAAGTGGCGGCGATGATGCTGTCGAACGACTGTGGCCAGATTCCCGTCGTCGATGCCGAAGGCCGACCGCTGGGCGTCATTACCGACCGCGACATCGTCGTTCGCGTCATCGCCAATGGCGGCAATCCCGCTACAGGCACCGCCGCGGATGCGATGACCTCGCCAGCCAAGACCGTCAGCACCAAGACCACGCTGACCGACTGCGTCCACATGATGGAAGAAGCGCAGATCCGTCGCGTTCCGGTGGTCGACGATCGCGGCCACCTGATCGGCATCGTCGCCACCGCCGACGTCGCGCTGTCCGGCAAGCGCCGCGCCATCGCCGACGTGATGGAGGAGGTGTCGGCCCCGGCTGCACACCGCGCCGAGACCAGGGCGCCGATGCGCCACTGAGCTGACACCGGGCACACCGGCTGCACACATTTCACAGAGTGTCCCGGGCGTAGGCTCGGGGCACCGCACCGTGGAGTGCCCGGATGACATCGCGTGCCCGCCGCCCGTTGTTCCGCGGCCGCTTGCTGCGGGTTGCGTGCGCCGCGCTGCTGGCCAGTGCCAGCGCCTCGGCAACGCCTCCGGACGGTGCAACGTCGTGTCGCTCGCAGCTGCTGTCCGACCTGGGCTGGCGTTTCCAGTCGGCCGCAGTCGATGCCATCGAGATCCACGGCGGCACGCCCTGCGATCGCGCCAGCCTCGACGAAGCGCACGCTGCCGGCGACCTGGTCGTGCGGATGCCCGTTGACCTCGACGCCGTCGCACGCGACAGGATGATGAAGTCGCTGATGCTGCATCCGGCGACGCGGTGCGCTTATGGCTTCGCGCTGGGCGACGCGACACGACGCGCGGCCGATCGCCTTGCCGGCAACGACGGCTTCCGCTTCACCGCGCTGCAAACCGGCTGGATCGGCTTCGGCGCGGGCGGCGCGGCTCGCGATGGCTGGCAGCCGATCGCGTGGTTCGGTCGCGGCTACATTCCGCGCGGCCGCAACTCGGAGGCGATTGCCGGCTTCTACGACGGCAGCATCCGCGCCGAGTGCGGCGTCGGTCGGCAGATCGCCCAGTACGCCGCCCAGGCGGAGCTGTATGGCATGGCCGCATTCGACGAGGCGTTCGACGCGGACGAGATCGTCATCGGCACCTTCATGCGCATACGGCCAACGCGCAGCATCCTGCTCGGCAGCTCCGCAGGCACCTATGCGCGAGACGGCCGTGCGGTTGCCGCGTCTGCGCTAGGCCGCCAGGCCTTCATGGGCGTACCTGGCTTCATCTTCCACGTGCTGGACGAAAGCACGCTGGACGACATCAACAACCAGGCCGAGAACTTCGTCGTCTACGACGTCAGCGCCGAGGCCGCTGCCGCATTGCGGGAGCACGCCGGCTTCGAACACTACAACCGCGTCAACCACGATGCCTGGCTGCTTGCCCGGCAGATCGTCGCGGCGGTGCCCGCGCCGCGACCGTACCGCTATTTCGAGCGCCTGCTTTATGAGCGAGATCCGACACTGCGAGCCGCACTGCCTGACAATGCCAAGGTGGCCGTCGCGCAGCTGGATGCGCTGCTGGACGAACCGTTCTATCGCGGCTTCCGTGTCTACGTGCATCGCCAGGGCATCAAGCCGGTGGCGTTCCACATCGTCCGGTTGTTCGATCGCAATCCGCGCACGCCGTTTCGCATCGAGCTCGGACTGCACAACGTGTACACGACCTTGTACGACCGCTACCTGGCGTACCGGCTGGACGACTGCGAGCGCGGCCGCCTCGCCGCCCGGCCACTGACCAAGCGCGACGCTGCCGCCAGGTGAGCCGCGCGTATCGCGTCCGGCACGTTCACATCGGCCCCAATCCCGGGGGCCAGCGCTCGAACTGCGGCAGTTCGTCCGTGATCGTGTGCCAGCACGCATTTGACTCCATGAAGATGTGCTCGCGCGGCCGCACTCCCGGGTCGCCGTCCACCGATCCGAGCACCACCTCCGAGACCTTGCCGTTGTGCATCGCGGCAACCGGCGAGCCGCACTTGCTGCAGAACAGCCGCTCGCGTCCCGGCGACGACGGATAGGCGGTGACGGCGGCCTTGCCGGCCTTCCAGCGGAAATCCTCCGGGTCGACGAACCCCCAGGTCGCAAACGCCGCCCCGTGCGCCTTCTGGCACATCGAACAATGGCAATGGCCGGCCCCCGCGAACGGCCCTTCGATCTGGTAGCGCACGGTGCCGCACAGGCAGCTGCCGCGGATGGTCATGGCCGTTCTCCTGGAAAGACCGGCGCAGACGGGCTCGTCACGGGCCGCCTGCCGCCTGCCCTCACCAACGGCCGGGCGGTGAGCGAGCGGCCGCCGCCAGCATCGACACCCGTGGTGCATTGCCCGCACACTCGGTCGACGCCGTGGGGACGGCGGATCAGCCGGGGACCTTGATGCGCATACGGAGTTTGGCCTGCGCGATGCTGCTCGGATTCGCGCCTGCGGCCATGGCCTGCATCAACACGGTGGCCACCGACAACACGGGACGGCGGTTCGAACCGGAGTGGTTCGTGGGGCAGGAGTTCGCCGACTGGACGTTCGGACAGGACCGGCGCGACTCCTGGAACAGGGAGGCCCGGCAGACCATCGCGAACGCCCGCGCCAAGCCGGACTTCGCCCACCTGACCGACCTCGGGGTGCTGCTGATCTACCAGGGCCAGTACGCCGCGGCCGTGCGCCATTTCCTCTTCGTCGAACGGCGCTTCCCCGGCCACCACGAGACCGCCGCGAACCTGGGCACCGCCCTGGAGCTTGCCGGTCACGATGCCGTCGCCTTGCGCTGGATCCGCATCGGCATCCAGCGTAACCGCAATGAGCACCTGGGTACGGAGTGGCTGCACGCACGCATCCTGCAGGCCAAGCTCGCGATCGCCAGCGACCGTGCTTACCTCAAGGGCCATTCGGTGGCCGGCGTCGCCTTTGAACCGGCACTGGTTCCGCCCATGCCCAAGGCCATGCCGCCCGGCAACGACGGCAAGCCGGTGACTGCGTGGCAACTGCATGTCGCGCTGAGCTACCAGTTGCACGAACGCCTGCAGTTCGTCCGCCCCACCGACCCCATCGTCGCCAACCTGCTGCAGGACTGGGCGACACTGAACCTGGCGGGTGGCCCAATCGAGAATGCGGCCGTGCTGTACGAGGCCGCCGTGCGCTACGGCGCTCGCAACGACACGCTGATGCGTAGTCGGCAGGGCTATATCGAGCGCACGCTGGCCCAGGCGGACGACGACCACTGGGGCGGTACGTGCGCCCTCTGCCAGCCGCCCGATCCTCCGCCCCCGCCGGACGCCGAGGGTGGCGGCTGAGTCCGCCGACACCCGCATCCACCGGAGCGGAGTGTCAGCCGCCGGCGAACCGCCGCAGCTCGGCAACCTCGGCCAGGAATTCCTCGGGATTGGCTGCGCGCAGTGAGTCGGCATGGGTGTACCCCCATCCGACCGCAGCGAAGGCGATCCCGGCGCGGCGCGCGGCTTCGTGGTCGCTGAGCTGGTCGCCGACGTAGACCGCCTGCGAACGTTCGGCACCCGCGCGTCGGATCAGGCGCGCGAGGCGGCTGTGCTTGCCGAGCATGTGGGCGCCGCCGTCGAACAGTTCGATCGTCCCCGCAAGCTCTTCGCCGAGCACGCGGCGGACGTTGTCCACCGAGTTGGACGTCAGGATCGCCAGGCGCACGCCGCCTTCGTGCAGATGCGCCAGCGCTTGCGCGACACCCGGAAACAGCGGCACCGGCGGCGCTTCGCGCATCGCCCGGATGAAGTCCGTGGCGACGATCGGCAGCTTCCACGCCGGCACGTTCAGCTCGCGCATCAGCTCGCGCGTTCCGAGGCGACGCAAGGCATCCACGCGATCGCTGGCGATCGGCGCGAACCCGTGCCGCTCCGCCAGCGCGTATTGCGCCTGCAGGAAGAACGGAAATGAGTCGGCCAGCGTGCCGTCGAAGTCGAAGATGACCAGCGGGTATCGCATGGTGGTGGAGGCCGTCGCGTCGCGGGCATCCATCCTACGCTGCATGCATGACGCTTCCGTTCAATCGGTCATTCAGTTCGGCGCCTGCTGCGTCGCACCCAGCATCACGTTGCGACGCGCTTTGACCATGTCGGCGAGCTCCTGCGCCCGCTGTTCGAGATACGGATCGACATCGGCCGCCAGCGCCACGGGAAGGCGCTCGAGCAGCGCGATCCTGCTGCCGTCGACGACAGCGTTTCTTTGTAGTGCGGGGATGTAGATGATCCAGCCCGACTGCTGTCGATCGCGCTCGACTTTCGCCAGCGTGCGCTGGCCGATCGAATACACGTAGTCCTCGTACCCCATGTCGGGCGCGCCTTCGAAAAAGCCGCGCACCAATACCTGGTCCGGGTCCGGGGTCGCCACCGCAGCCACCAGGCGCAGCGGCTTCAGCGTCACCGTGCGCGACAGCATCGCGTCGAGCGATACCAGTTGCAGCGACTCGCGCGTGCCGAAGAACGTGCGGCCGTCCGCGGTCAACGCGGCACCTCGATCCCAACCGTTGGTGGACAGCACGCTCTCGGACAGCAGTTGCGCGTCCCAGCCCTGCGCTGCCTGGCGAAGTTGCACAGTGCCGACGCGGTTGTTGAGGAACACCGCGAACCGAGCGGCCTGGCCCGGAACGGGCACGACGCGGTCCACCTCCATGCCGGTCATCGGGATGCGCGTTTCCCGGCCACTGGTGAAATCCAGGTACACCGGTTCCATCCGCGTGCGCCCGCCGTCCTCGGCGGGACGACGCGGCCAGAAGATCGCGCCGGTGTCGTGGACCCAGTGGAACTGGTAGGGCCGCACGCCCGTGAACGTCGCCAGTGCCTCGCCGGTCGCGGCATCGCGCACCTGTGCGTCGCTGCCCTGCCCCGCCACGAACAACCGGCCGTTGGGCGATACCGACACGGGCGGCGATCCGTCTGTCTCACCCTCGCTGATCGTGGCGCGGCTGGCGATGTCGACGACCTGGAAGCGCCTGGACAGCTCGAACACGGCGACGCCTGCACGCTCGGCGAAAGTAGCGCCCTGGATGCGGTCGGCGGCGACGATCATCGCCGGCGTCGTCTTTGGCAGCGGCCGCAGCGGCGGCGCCGACAGCAGTGCACCGATGCGGCGATACATGATCCAGTCGTGCAGCGCTGCATCGGTGCGGGTGAAGCAGTCCTTGTCGGTCAGCGCCGTGCGGATGCGTTCACTGCTGGAGAACATCGACGGCCGGTAGCCGTGCGCGCAGTCGACGACGCGATTCGTCAGCCGCGCCTGGTACTCGGTTTCGATGGTGCGCAGGTCGACGCCTTGCTGTCGTCCCAGCGCATCAAGCCGCGCCTTGGCGGCCAGCACCTCGCTGCCCGGCGGCATTGCATCGCCGATACGCTCTTCCGCGGACTTGCCCATGCCCCCGCACGCGCTGAGCCCGAAGGCCACGCCGAGCGCGGCCCATCCCTTGCGACTGACCATGGTCGTCCCCGGCTGTCTGGGTGCGCGCCCATCCCCATGAACGCGCGACGGCTAACCGTATGCGTTCGCGGGGATGGCGGCAAGCGGATGGGCACCCGCCAGCACGGATAGGCGAAACTCCGACTTATCATTCGGTCCGCCACACATACCCACGGGGAGGGTATCCATGCGTTCCAGCTACGCGCTCGCGCTGACATTCGCGCTGGCCATCGCCTCACCGGCCGCCATGGCGGTCAAGTTGACGGCCGAGGGCACCGCGATGCGGGTGCCGATTACGTCGGCCGCGGCCCAGCCCATCGGCCTGACAGTGATCGACAACCGGCCTTACGTGCTCAACGGCGACAAGCGCGAGGATTTCGAGGGTGTCTCGCGCGAGCTCTATGGCATCCCGATCAGCCACGGCACCCATGACGGCAGCACCATGTCGGCCTACCTCGGCGAGCGGCTGCGGCTCGGGTTCGCCACGGCCGGATTCAAGCCTGTCTATCACGTCACGCCGATAGGTTCGTCGGTGGACACCGGCATGCACGCCATGCCATTAGCCACTGACGGCCTGGCCATGGTCGTCAACCTGCGTGACTGGCGCTTCGACTTCGGCGGCTTCCGTCCGTCGTTCAAGTACGACATCACCGTTTCGGTGTTCGACGCGCAGAAGAAGCTGCTGGCGACGGAGGATTTCGCCGGCATGGACCTGATGCCGCAGACGAAAGGCTGGAAGAGCTACAAGTACCGATATGCCGAGCTCTATCAGATGATCTTCGACCGCGTGTTCGCGGTTGCCGCGATCCACGACGGCCTGCAGGGCAAGGCGTCACTGCCGGCGACGGGCAAGGGCCCGTTGGAAGAGCGCCTTGCCCGCCTGCGCCAGCTGATGACCGACGGCCTGATCGACCAGGCGACCTTCGACCGCGAGCAGCAGCGGATCCTCGGGGAGATCTGACCCTCGCGGGCCGCATCGCTCCCGCGGCGAGGCGAAGACAGATGCCTTCGCCCCGCCCTGTTGCGTCAGCGCGCGCCGCCCGCGGCGAACAGCTGCTCGCCGGTGAGCCAGCCGGCGTCATCGGACGCGAGGAACACCGCGATCGAAGCGATGTCGCCCGGTTGGCCGATGCGGCCCAGCGGCGTCTGCGCGGCGGCGCTGGAGTGGAAGTCCGAACCGATGAAGCCCGCGGCGTGCGTGCCTTCGGTTTCGACCATGCCGGGGTTGATGGCGTTTACGCGGATCTTGCGCGGACCAAGCTCACGCGAGAGCACGCCGGTGATGGCGTCGACCGCGCCCTTGGTGCCCGTGTAGACCGCGCTGCCCGGCGGCACGATGCGCGTCACCAGCGAGCCGATGTTGATCACGCTTCCGCCTTCGCCCATGTGCTTGGCCGCCGCCTGCGTGGTCAGCAACAGGCCGAGCACGTTGATGTTGAAGTGGCGATGGAAGTCGTCTTCGGTGATCTCCTCCAGCGGGGCGAACTGGTAGACGCCGGAGTTGTTGACGAGGATGTCGAGCCGGCCGAACTGCTTCACGGCGGTATCGATGATGGCCTGCGCCTCGGCCTGCTTCGACACGTCGCCGCGCACGGCGATGGCCTTGCCACCAGAAGCGGTGATGCCCGCGACGACCTTGTCGGCCGCCTCCTGACTGGAGGCGTAGTTGACGACGACGGCCGCGCCTTCGGCGGCCAATGCGGTGGCGATGGCGGCGCCGATGCCCTTGGACGCACCGGTCACGACGGCCACTTTTCCTGCGAGCTTGCTCATGGGGATTACCTGACTTGGGGGAGTGAATGAACGCCGGCGCCCGGCATGAGATGGGTCTGGGACGCCAGCGGCAGGGAATGATCTGGTGACGCCGGCGGCGCGGAGTAGGCCGGCAAACAGGGAGTGAGCATCCCGCGGGCGGGATGACGCGCCAGGACGACCTCCGCCCGCATCCCGTGCGGTGCCATCGACAGTACGCCCTGCCCGCGACACACTTCGTACAACGCCTCCCGTGGGGAGGGGCGTCCAGGATGGGGGCGGCATGAAGGGATACGGCGCTCTGGCGTTCGCGATCGGCCTGGCCTGTGCGGGCATCGGTCCGGCCCGTGCATGGGCGGACAACGCCCCGGCCACATCGACGACATCGACGACATCGACGACATCGAACAATACGGGCGGCGACGCCGACATGCGCTCCCGGTTCTTCCGCCAGCGCCTCGCGTCCGCGCATGCGATGGCGCGCGAAGAGAACTATCGCAACGCCGACCAGGCCTTCGCCGAGGTATTCGCCGACCCGATGTTCGCGCTCCTATCCGATAGCGAGCAGCGCACCGCGTTGTCCACGGCGGGTTGGATGGCGGTCAAACTCGATAAGACCGAACGCGCCCGCGACCTGTACCGTCTCGCCACCAGCTATGCCGACTCCGATCCCGACGACTGGTATCGATTGTCGTACCTGGAGTACGACCTGGATCGCGTCGAGGAGGCCGCCACGGCCTTCACCGAGGTCATCGAACGCTGGCCGCAGCTGCTGCCCAACGTCGATGAAAGCCACATCCACCGCCTGCGCAATTCGCTCGACTTCGATTCGCCGGTGCGGCTGAAACTGCTGCAGGCGCTGTTCGACGCCAACTGGAAGACGACCGGAGGCGGCGACAGCGCCGCCTGGTACAGCCTGGCCGTGGCCCGCGCCGAGCGCGGCGACATGGACGGCGTTCGCGCGGCGGTCCGGCGCATCGACGACCCGCTGGACCTGGTGCGACTGCGCAGCGACATGCGCTTCGACGCAGCCATCGACGCCGACGCCTCGGCCTTCGACCCGCTCCTCGCTGCGCAGCGGAGAGTAGAGGAGCTGCATCAGCAGACCGGCCTGCAGCCCGACAACCTCGAGCTGCGCATGCAGTTGACGTATGCGCTGCTGACCGTCGGCATGCACGAGGAGGCCGTCGCGTTGGCCGACCGGTCCCTGGCCGCCGTTGCCGAGGCGCCGGTCGACGCGCCGGCCTTCAAGGACATCGAAGAGCAGGTGTGGGTGATGAACAACCGGGCCATGGCGCTGCGGCGACTGGGCCGCGACGACGAAGCGCTGGCCGAGATGGTCCGGGCCAGCCAGCTCACCGAGGATGGCGGCGTCAACGTGAGCCAGGCCCTCAACCTGGGCACGCTCTATTGCAGCCTCGATCGGCCCGTCGATGCCCTGCAGGCCATCGACAAGGCAGGCGATGCGATCAGCGGCTTCGGCCGCATGGTGGAGAACAACGTACGGCTCTGCGCCGCACGGCAGAGCGGACGGACACGTGATGCACGCCGCGCGCTCGCCTACCTGCGCGATCACCGCGACGACGGGCAGGCCGTCTATCTCGAAGCCCTGCTCCGCGCAGGCGAACTCGACGAAGCCGCGGGCCAGGTCATGAGGCAGCTCGCCTCGCCCGAGGATCGCGGCGGCATGCTGGAATGGCTGCAGGGCTACCTCCTGCCCGAGCCGCTTCCCGGCGACGTCGATGCGCGGGCAGCGCGCGAGGCGCTGCTCGCGCGGAAAGACGTGCAGGCGGCCGTGGCGAAGGTGGGACGCATCGGTCGCTATGCGATCTACGGAGACAACACCTCTTTCTGATGGTCAGCGGGCGCGCCGGAACGTGATCAGCACATAACCCGTCCGGGTGCAGGCCTCGAATGCCGCCGGTCGCGGCCTGGCGAGGTCGGGAGCGTTGTCGCACACCTTCAGCGTGTCGCCTTCGACAGCGTAGATGCCCCGCCACGTCTTGCCCTTCAGCGTGCCTTGCGCATGCGTGAAGTCGATCGACGACGGAACCGCGTGGCGATCGTCGAGGAACGTTCCTTCGTGCAGCGGCTTGCCCTCGCCGGACTCGATGCGGAAGCGATCACCTTCGAAGGTGATCCGATGCCCGACGACGTCGCCGGCCGCCTGCCCATCGCGTACAGCCTGCGTCGCGGTCCAGTGGCCCTGCAGCACGTCATGCGCTCCGGTCACCTGCTGCGCGGAGACAGGCACGCACGCTACACCGACGAACAGCGAGCCCATCGCCATGAGGATCCTGCGCATGCCCTTCTCCTGCCGCGGCCGTGCGCTGACGTATAGCGCGACGCCGGTCAGTTCGACGTCAAGAGGACGCCGGAAAAAGGCGGGGGAGCATGAAGCCATGCATGCCGGCTCAATTCTCCGCGCTGTACAGATCGATGATCTGGTCGATCGCGTGTGCGCAGACGTCGCAGAACGCGTCGGCGCGGGTGAACATCATGCATTGCATCTGCGGGCGGTAGTAGCCGGTCGCCGAGTAGTTGGCGCCCTGGAAGGCACCGATCGCATTGCGCTGCGGGGCCTCGGCGAACAGCGCATCGGAGTACGCCTGTTCCTCGCGGAACAGCGCGCTCATCTCCGCCTCCGGCCTGCGATCGGCGCGCAGCTGCTTGCGGCGTGCCTGGACATCGCGCTGGTGCGCCTCGAACTGCGCTTTCGGCCACGGCGTCGGAACCGGCGTTGCCGCGGTCACGCGGTCCTGCCACTTCAGGTGGCGGGGATCGAGGAGCGCGGTGACGTTGGGCTCCCACGGTTCGACGCGCGGCGTGTCGACGGCGGCGTATTCGACCGGCGAGGTGTAGTACTCGTCGGCCAGACCCGCGAAGTGGTGGCCAAACTCGTGCACGAACACGTAGTCGCGCCAGTCGTTGTCGGCCGCCACCGTGCTGAACTGGTTGAAGATGCCACCGCCGCCATAGGTCTCGCCGTTCACCATGATCTCGACCGCGTCGTACGGCGCGTACTGGGCCGCTTCGCGGAACGCGCGGTTGTCGAGCGTCAGCACGTAACGTTCGCTGCCGAAGATGTCGTAGCGCGCACCGGTCGCGGACACGTGATGCACGCCGGTGGACGGCCGGCTGACACCGGACTCGGGCACCGGCAACGCCAGCGCCCAGACGTTGAAGTCGGCCGCGCGCTCCTTGAATGGCGACACAGCGAAAAGCCGGTCGGCCAGCGCACGCGCACGTGCCTCGAACTTCTTCATCTCACCTGCGGTGTAACCGTCGCCGAGCAGCAGCAGGTCGACCTTGTGGGCCGGGTCTCCGTTGTGGCGGATCGCGATCGGCTTGGCCGGGGCCGGCCGCGAGGCGCGCTCCACGTCCAGCGCCTGCGGGTCCACCCGCACCGACCATTGCGATGCGAAGCCATTGCCGGCATCGCGGTTGTACACCTTCACCAGCACCGGTTTCGCCGGCATCGGGAAGCGCAGCGACTCCTGGAAGCTGCGCTGCATCTCCTTCGCCTCGTCGGTGGTCTGCCACTCGCCGAAGACGGTGCTATAGCCGCGCGAATACAGAACGCGGCCGCTGTCCGGATCGATGACTTCGAATTTCTGCGTACCGCGGTTGGTGGCGTCGATCGGCCGCGCCGGATTGCCCGGCCACGGCAACGGCTCCACCACCACGCGCTCCAGTGCGTAGTGCTCGCCCTTGGCGTCGCCGCCGTGCTGGATGTCAACGCGCAGCGTCTGGGGCGGTGCGGCGTGGGCGGCACTCAGCGCCAGGGCTAGCAAGGGAACAATCGCGGAAGTACGGAGGGACATGGCGGCTCCTGCGACAACACCCGGGGCGGTCCGACACATTATCCAGAAATCGGGTCGCCGTTCGCTCCTGGGCCGCGCAGTGACGGAGCTCTTCTGCCCCCCTCCAAAGCGCTATTCCTAGCTGCCGCCCGAAGCACGCTGTTCCATCGCAAGCGCATCGCTGAGCCCGTCGGTGGCGTTGGCATTGCCCGGCTCCACTTGCAATGCCTGGCGGTAGGTCGCGGCAGCATCGGAATAGCGGCCGATGTCGCGATACATCGAGCCGAGATTGTTCCAGGCCTTCACGAACGAGGGATCGAGCTCGACGGCTTTCTTGAACGCGTCGATCGCATCGGCGTTCTGGCTCGTCCTGGCATGCACGACGCCGATGTTGTTCCAGGGACTGGGAAACCTCGGGTCCAGCTGCAGCGCCTTCGAGTGCGCGTTGATCGCATCCTGGTGCTGCCCAAGGTGCTCGTACACACACCCCAGGTTGTCCCAGGTGATGGCGGACTCCGGGTCCAGGTGCAGCGCGTATTTGTAAGCCTTGATGGCTTGGTGCGGCTGCCCGAGTTCATCGTAGGCAAGCCCCTGCATCGACCAGGCGGCCGGTTCGTCCGGCTCCGCAATCGTCCATTCGGTCGCGAGCTTCAACACGGCCTCCCAGTCGCCCTTTGCGCCCAGGATCTTTCCCTCTCCGAACCAATCCCGCTTGATGCGTGCGGCCGGAGCGGCGACGGTGCTCGCCGATGGTGCCTGGAGTTGCGCCTGGGACGGCGCTTGTGCGCGGGACAGTTCCCCGACGACGGAGAAACGGCCTGCCTGGCCAGACGCCTCCGATGCAGCCTGCACGTTCCCGGACGCCGCGC
This sequence comes from Lysobacter niastensis, assembly GCF_015453285.1. Lineage (GTDB taxonomy): Bacteria > Pseudomonadota > Gammaproteobacteria > Xanthomonadales > Xanthomonadaceae > Lysobacter_J > Lysobacter_J niastensis. The sequence continues at coordinate 167,902 of NZ_JADLZT010000008.1, read as the reverse complement.
GCGGCGGCGGTTGCAGGAAGCGATTGCCGAACAACACCGCGAAAACCAACGTCATCGCGAGCAGCGCATCCTTCGCGTCCGCCCAGCGGCCTCGCAACAGCCGGCTCAGCAACATGACGACAGCGGTGCATCCGGCCGCGACCGAAAGGAAGCGCAGCAACGACGCTGCTATGAACGCACGCAGCGAATGCGTCGCGCCCAATGCGCCGACAGGCAGCGAAGACATCTGCACGACGAACAGCACCGCCAGCCACAGCAACGCGAAGCGCCAGCCGAGCCCGGGTGGAGCCTCGGCCATGTCGAACCTGCTCGCCGGACGGAAGGCCTGAGGCGATGGCGGCACGGCCGGCGACATGCCGCCGGCACTGGGCGCATGCGGTGCTTGCGCAGTGGTCGCGGCCTCGGCCGGCGGCGCGGAAGACGCGGCGGTGGGAATCAGCGGCGGCGCCCGCAATTGCGGCGAGGTGTCCACCGGCGCGCGCACCTGCAGCAATGCGGCCACCTCGGGAGCCGGTATGGGCCCGGACATTCCTGGGCCGATCACGCGGTCCTGCGCACGGACCATGCCCGAGGTGTAGTACGCGCGAACCTCGTCGATCGTCAGCGGACCGAGCCGTCGCCCATCCAGCACATGAAGGAACCATGCGCCGCCTGTATCCATCGATTCGGGCGAGCCGGCGTTTGCGGGCTCCGCCTGTTGCGCCATGGGCCGGCCGCAGGAAACGCACGAGATGGCAAGATCGCTGACTTGCAGCCCGCAGTCCGGGCAACGGATGAAAGCCACAACATCCCTATGTGGTTAAAGTCCCCGGCTGAAATCTAGCACGGCCTCCGGTGCCGCCCATCCAGGCGGCAAGCGTCAGCGACAGGAAGCCGGGCACGGAGCCCGGCTTCTTCGGCTCAACCGGCCTTGCGCCGCGGCAGCTTCCAGTCCGGACGCACGAAGTGGCAGGTGTAGCCGGTGGGATAGTGCTGCAGGTAGTCCTGGTGCTCGGGTTCGGCTTCCCAGAAGTCGCCTGCCGCCGTCACTTCGGTGACGGCCTTGCCCGGCCACAGACCTGACGCGTCGACGTCGGCGATGGTGTCCAGCGCGACGCGCTGCTGCTCGGGCGTCGTGTAGAAGATCGCCGAGCGGTACGACGTGCCGATGTCGTTACCCTGCCGGTTCTGCGTGGACGGGTCGTGGATCTGGAAGAAGAACTCCAGCAGGTCGCGATAGCTGATCCGCGCAGGATCGAACACGATCTCCACCGCTTCCGCGTGCGTGCCATGGTTGCGATACGTGGCGTTGCGCACGTCGCCGCCGCTGTAGCCCACGCGCGTGGACACCACGCCGTCCATGCGCCGTATCAGGTCCTGCATGCCCCAGAAGCAGCCGCCTGCAAGGATGGCGCGCTCCAGTCCCGCATTTGCACTGCTCATCGCACGTCCTCCACCTGGCCGATCCAGGCGCCGTAGCCGGCAGCTTCCATCTGGTCGCGCGGAACGAAGCGCAACGACGCCGAGTTGATGCAGTAACGCAGCCCGCCGCGATCGCGCGGACCGTCGGTGAACACATGACCCAGATGGCTGTCGCCGTTTGCCGACCGCACCTCGGTGCGGATCATGCCGTGCGAAGTGTCGCGCAGCTCGTTGACGTTGGTCGGCTCGATCGGCTTGGTGAAGCTGGGCCAGCCGCAGCCGGAGTCGAACTTCGCCGACGAGGCGAACAGCGGCTCACCGGACACGATGTCCACATAGATGCCGGGTTCGGTCGTGTGCAGGTACTCACCGGTGCCCGGGCGCTCGGTGGCGCCTTCCTGGGTGACACGGTATTGCTCCGGGGTCAGCCGGGCGATGGCGTCGGGGGTCTTGCGGTACTCGCTCATGGACGGCTCCGGGGGGAGGAAGGGGAACGTACCTACCAGATGGGGCCGCCCGCACGGACTCCAATGCCCGGCCGCCGCCGCGAGCCGTGGGAATGAGCGTTCCATGCGCAGTGGAGTCACCGCGCATCGCGTCGTTAAAAAAGCGTGGCCCGCAATGCGCCACGCCGCCCGGCGGTCAGCAGTGGCCCGCTTGCACCCAGCCGTTCTCGACGCGCTTCATGCGCTGCCCTTCGATGCAACGCACGCTTTTCGCCTGTACCTGCTCAGCGGACTTGCGCGCCAACTCCTGTGCGCGCAGTTCCTGCTGCACGCGGATGGCCTCCTCCCGCGCCGCGCGCCAGGACGCTTCACGCGATTGCTCCGGGGTGGGAACGGCGATGGGAGCCTCGACGGGCACCGACTCGACGGTGGAAGCGGCTGAGGGGGCTTCGATCGTCGGCGCGGCCTTGGATACCGGTCGCGCCGCATCCGGAACCGGCACTGACGCCACGCGATAAATGAGTACACCGACGACCACCAGCACGGCAGCACCCGCCATCGCGACGGGCCACACCCGAATAGTCCCGCTCCTGTCTTGCATACTGCCCCGCACGTTCGGCCAATCAACGCCCGGCTAGGCCGGACGACAGACGTCCTTTTTGCGTCAGGGCGCGCCGGGGATCAAGCCCGGATCACCGGCGTCTGCCGCATCTGTGACGGAGGACAAGCGAACTGGACGACCGGCCGGCCAGCCCAACGCATTCAGGCGCTCGGTCGTGAGGGCCGCGGCTGCCGTCATGGCGCGACCGCGCTGACCTCCATCGCCGCCACGCCCACCTTCCATTTCCGCAACTGCTTCTCCGACGCCGGCGGCAGGTCGAAGTGCAGGTCCAGGCGGCGGAAGTGAGCAGGGTTGCGCGCAGGCGAAACGTCGACGGACACGCGATAACGACCGTCGGCGTCGGGCATGGCTCGCGCGATCTCCCGGCCGTCCATGCGCACGTTGAGGCGCGCCGATGGGGGCATCGGCGGCAACGCCTGCAGTTCGAACGTGGCATGCAGCGTCGCCGTCGTGTCCGCATCTGCAGGCACATAGAGCGTGGCGCCGTGCATGGGAATGTAGTGCTGCGCGGCGTCAATGCGCTCGCCATCGGCGCCCAGCAGGCTGCGCGCCTGGCTGCCCTGGCGGAAGTCCGCGCGATACGGCAATTGATAGGGCCCGGCATCGCGAACCGCATCGCCACTGCGCAGGTTCTCGGCACCGGCCGGTAATGCGGTGCCCCAGTCGGGCGCGAGCACGATCTGGCCATCGAGGCGGAACAGCGCATCGCGCGGATCGACGAGTGCGGCGCGCGCGAGGTCAAGCGTGTCGTTGGTGAGCAGGTAGAGCGAGTCGGGTTCCGGATCGCCCTCGAACAGGCGCGCGCGCTTGCGCTGCTCCAGTTGCCAGAACGGCTTCACGTCCAGCCGCGCCACCTGGACCATGTCGGTCCCCATACCGTGCTGCTGGGCGAAGAACGCGACCGGCTCCCAGCCCGGGGCCAGTGCTTTGGTCGGCAGGCGACGCACGTGGCGATACCGCTCGGCGGCCTGCGCCCAGAACGGCGAACGCAGTTCCGTCGGCAGCGTCGCCTCCGCGCGCGACAGGTTCGACTGGCGCAACCGCGCGAGACCCGGATACAGATCGATGGCCTGCAACATCAGCATCGCCAGCAGCACCAGACGCAGCGGCATCGGCTTGAGCGTGCGCGCGAGGGCGAACAGCGCCGCCACGACGATCAGGTAATACACCGCCCAGAACAGGCGTCCGGTGGCCTGCACCGGCAGGCCCTGCAGCTTGTCCACCAGCTTGGCCGGCAACGGCAGATGCAACTGCGCACCGCCGATACCGATGACGTGGGTCATGGCCAACAAGGTCAATGCCGACGCCATCGCGAGCAGCACAGTGTTGCGCGTCGTCCAGCGGTGATCCGCGCGCTTGATCACGAACAGCAGCAGCGCGAGTGCTGCGAGCAGCATTACGCCGGCGCCGAGATAGTTGAAACCCTCGTACTCACCCGCCGCCGTCTGGAAGTGCAGCCCCAACGCGGACCAGCCTGCGCTGTCGAACGGCGCCAGCAGGTTCATCTTGTAATGGCCGAAACCCTGCGCGCGCATGCCGCGCCCGGACACCATGAACAGTCCGGACACCCAGGCCGATGCCAGCGCCGCACCGATCACGATGCCGGACTCCTTCAGCAGACCGGCCTTGGCGCCGCGCGGCATCGTGCGGCGATCTTCCCAATGACGATGCGCGAGGTCGGCGACCCACAGCACGCCGACCAGCACGAACAGATACGCATGCATCGCCATCGCACCGGCGATGAGCAGCGCCCACCAGAACACCTGTCGATCCCGATGCGGTCGCAGGCACAGGTACAGACCGGCGAGGATGGTCCAGTGCCCGACCAGCGCCATGTGCCCGCCGATGCGGTTGAGCATCGGCAGCGCGGTCACCAGCAGCAGCACGGCGACGGTGCGGAACCACACATCGCGCGACGCCAGCCCGGCCAGCTTCCACGCGAACCACGCCTGCAGCACCAAGCACGCCATCACCCACAAGCCGAAATACTGGAACGGCGCGGGCAGCCAGGCGGCCAGCGCCTTGAAGAAGATCGCCAGCACCGGTATCGAATCGGAGTAGTAGACCGACGATCCGATCTCCAACCCGTAGGCCGGGTTGGCCCCCAGCGGCCACGACCACGGCGCATCGCGATAGAACGCCCAACCGAGATAGCTCTGCGCAAGATCGCTATGCGCCAGCCAGCCGACATTGCCCGGCGCGAGGATGCCTGCACCGCCCAGCGCGAAGAACGTGGCCAGGCCCAGCAGCAGCGGCCACAGCATCAGGAAGCGCGGATCGCGCGGGCGAGCGGAAACGGTGGGGTTGGCGTCCATGCGGGTGGAGCTCCTGGCGTGACGATCTTGCTGGGTAGTTAGGTCGAGCGCCCACTTGAGCACCGCGGAGGGGCACGGCCATTTTCAACAACGAGCCTCGCTGCGCAAGCCTTGGTAATGACCCTACGACTCGCCAAGAAGCCGAGCCAGGTATTTGCGACTGATGCTTTGCTAGCTGCGCACGACGGCAAAGATGCTCGGTGAACCGGCCTGAAGTCGATCAGCCCCCGACAGCATGACCAACATTTGAATGATGCGGCAAACGGCAGCTTCCGACCCTCCTCACACCCGATAAACGCGACCAGACCAAGACTGCTGCTCTTCGTCGAGGCATGGTGCTTCCCCACATCGAGAAGGTGGCCTTATGAATGCCCGAAACAATGCAACGCACGTGTGCGCGGCCTTCGTCGCCTGCATCGTCGTGGCGGCCGCAGGGTGCCAGAAGCCGACCGATTCCGTGGCCCCTTCCGAGCCGGCGGCGTCGGGCACGTCTCAGCCGGCGGATGCTGGGATACCAACGTCGGCCTCTGCTTCGCAGCCGACACTGGTGACCGAAGAGAACTTCGTCCGCGCAGAGAGCGACAAGTATTTCGGCAATCGGGTCGCGGGGAGTGGCATCGGCAAGCTCGGGATCCTCCGCGAGTTGATGCCGATCGACAACCAGTCGGTGATCCGATCGAATCGTGACACGCTGTATTCGCCTGGAGTTTTCGACCTCGAAGCAGGCCCGGTAACGGTCACGTTGCCGGATCCGGGCAAGCGCTTCATGTCGGCCCTGGTGATCGACCAGGACGAGTACGCGCTGAAGACGGTGTACGCACCGGCGACATTCACCGTTTCGAAGGGCGACGCCGAAACGCGGTATGTGCTGATCGGCGTTCGGACTTTTGCCGATCCGAACGATCCGGTGGACATGAAGTCAGCGCACGCGTTACAGGATCAGGTCAAGGTGGAGCAGGCCGGTACAGGTTCCTGGGACGTCCCCGACTGGGATTCGGCGAGCCAAGACAGTGTCCGTGCACAGCTGATCCAGCGTGCTGCGACATTGACCGACAGCCGCGGGATGTTTGGTCCGAGAGGGAAGGTGGACCCGGAGAAACACTTGATCGGTGCCGCCAGCGGCTGGGGCGGAAACAACGAGAAGGACGCGCTCTACCTGACGGTCGTGCCGCCGAAGAACGACGGGAAGACAGTGCACACGATTAAGATCAAGCCAGGTGTTCCGGTCGATGCCTTCTGGTCGGTCAGCGTGTACGGGCCGGATGGCTACTTCCACAAGAACGATCTGGACGCATATTCGGTCAACGACGTCACCGCAAAGAAAGCAGCCGACGGTTCGGTCACCATCCAGTTCGGTGGCTGTGACGGCAAGGTGCCGAACTGCCTGCCGATCGTGAAAGGCTGGAGCTACTGGGTGCGGCTCTACCGCCCGAAGCAGGCCATCCTCGACGGCACCTGGAAGTTTCCGGAAGCCATACCTGCGTCCTGAGCTTCGACGTGTTGCCGCTCCACGCCCGGTACAGATGTCCGCTTCTGGCCGATAGCCGACATCGAGTGGTCTCACGTTGTATTCGGGTTCCGCGGGGCAGTGTTTGAGCGGGCCAACTAGGCCCACTCTAGACAGGGAATCTCATCTAGCCACTTCTCCGGGCTACGCAGCCCGCTCGCCCGCCTGCTGCGCATGCTGGGGCTCGATCGGCACCCCGGGTTCGAACGTCCACTCGGCCGGCAGCCTGAGCACGGGGGATTCCTTCTTGTGCAGGGGTTCGTTGCCGTACTTCAACTGCGCGTAGACCCAGGCGTCGGCGGACTCCAGGGCGACGATGCGTCCTTGCCGGATGCGCAGCGTGGCGGCGTCGATGTGCGCTGCGATCTCCAGTGTGAAGACCAGCGGCGGCGGATAGGGCGGCGCGCCGATGTCCACCGTCAATTCGGGATGCACGGCCGTCATGAAGTCGTGATTGCCGAGATGGACGACGCGCGTTTCGTCCGGCGAGCTGTCGGCATAGGTGTGCAGTTCCTTTGCCTTCGCCCAGGCGTGGGCCAACACCGGCCAGACATCGGCGTCGAGCGCCTTGCTCACGTCCTCGGCGGCACTGGCGCGCACGAAGCGCCACACGAGCGTCGACAGGTTGCCGTTGGCTTCCTTCCTCAGGCCGTCCTCGATGACCGTCTCCAGCCCATCGAGCTCGCGCGGAAGCAGTTCGCGCAGCGTCCTGGGGCTGTCGGCAACCACGTCGTTGCCGCCCGCCATACGATTCGCGTCAGCCATGTCGGATCTCCGTGTCGAGCAACGGAAGCGCTGTATCGAAAGTCGTCTCGCCCTGCGCCAGGGCCACGCGGATGCGCACGTCCATCGATGGATCGTGATCCAGCGGACTCATCATCGGCCATGGCGGTTCGGCGGGCTTGAGCCGAACATTCGTGCGCGGGCGCGGCGGCGGCCAATGCCATGGCCAGCTGCGCAGCTGCGTCCACCAGACGCCCGCGAGCACCAGCGCCAGGGTGGTCGAGCCGGCGATGACCCGCCAGCCGCGCTGCACGAGCGCGATGGCGTCCTGCAGGAAGTCAGATGTTGGCTTCCCTACGTCCGTGCCGGTGTCGGCAGTGGGTGCAATGGCTTCGCGAGCTGGCGGAACGTCGTCGCGAACCGGTGCGACGTTCTCTCGGGTCGGCGGAGTGTCGAGGGTCACCACCGGGGCGCGCTGTGCGCCCTCGTCCGTCGGAATGCTGGAGTTGTCCGCAGCCAGCGCGCGGTCGTAGTTCGCAAACGCATCGTCATTGCGTTGCGGCGTGACCTCGTTGGTGGGCGCAGCTGATGCGGATGACGTTGCTCCTGCATCGGGAATGGCCTGATCTGGACCGACTGTATCCGTACCCGCGATGGCAGGCTGCGCCAACGTGTACCGCACCGTGGCGTTCTTCTTCACCCGCATCCCCGCGCGCGGTTCCAAAGACACCACGCGCGCGCCTTGCGACGACACGGTGTCCGCGCCAACCCTCGCGCCCTTCAGCCCCGCGGCCGCGAGGGCTTTGCGCGCATCGCGCTCCAGCATGCCGACGACCTTGGGCACCGTTCGCGGTTTGCCGAGCGACACCGACACCGGCGCGCTGAGGGTAACGACCGCGCCTGCCTCGGGCTTCTGTTCGACGACGCGGTTCGGCTTGCCGTCATCGAACCGCGGCGGCGCATTGCCGATCGCGAATCCGGACGCACGAAGCGCCTGCGTCGCCTCCGCGCGCGTCTTGCCGCGCAGGTCCGGGACGACGTTCCGGCCCGATGCCACCCAGTAAGTCACGGCACCGGAGGGCGCCTCCGATCCCGCGGACGGAACGGTCCGAAGCACGGTCCCCGCTGGCCGCGGCGAGTCGATGCGCCCCTGCCTGGTTGCGTTCAGACCGTTGGACGAGAGCGTTCCGATGGCGCTCATCTCCTCTTTGCCCACGACATCGGGGACGAGTGCGGCCTGCCCGCCGTTCGACACCACCAGATCCACGCGCGTGCGCAGCGGGACCCGCGTTCCCGCGGCGGGCACCTGCTCGAGCACGCGCCCCGCCTTGGCGCCGCGCGCGTGCCACGAGACTTCGCCCGGCACCAGGCGGCTGAACTTCAACCGGCTCTTCGCCGAGGAGAGCGATCGCCCCTGCAGGTCCGGAACGCGGACGGTGCGCGTCTCTTTCGTTGAATCCCTTCGAGAGGCCGCTTCTTCTGCCAGGGCTGCTGCGTTCGTTGCCTGTGGGTCGTACCCCGTCGCACCGGCCGACACCCAGTACTCCACCACGACGGCGAGCCGGGACTTCCCCACCGGCGTGGTGCCTTCGGCGGGCACCGTCCGCGCCACGGTGCCCTCGGGACGATCCGACTGGATGACGCCACCGAGCTTCGGCGTATAGCCGTATCGGCGCAGGCATTCGATGGCGAGCCGCTCGGAGTCGCCGATCACGCCCGGCACGAGGATCTGGGCGCTCTTTCCGCCAGCCTGCGTCTTGTGTTCGTCGCACGCCCAGGCACCCGTGCTCGCACAGGCGATCGCCAGCGCGGCGAGCAGGCGCAGACCCACGCGCAAGCCGGCACGCCGCCGCATCACGATGCGGAACCCAGTGGCGATGCGTGCGCGCGTATCGATGGGAGACCCCATGGCTGCACGCGCACCGAAGGCGTTTCGACGGTCATGTCGATAACGCGAACGGGTGTGCCCGAGGCATCCGGCCATGCAGGTTCCGGGCCGCATGCGATGCGTTCGGAGCTTCACGCCGGGTTCGCTTGTGTGAATGTGCGAGCTGGCGTGTTGCACGCAAGACACACCGCATAGGAGATGCCACCGCGACGCCTCTTCGAACGCGCGCTCCAACAACGAGTCCTATCCGGCTGCAGCCTCCACTCACCACACCGCGGCCCCCGGTCGTCACTCCCGGCCCGGGCTGATGAAGCAGTTGGGTATGCTGCCAACGCCGGCGACGGGGTCGGCGACTGGAGGCAGCCCGGCCGATGGCACAGCTCGCTAGAGAAGAGCGCGAAGGGGCGCGACCGGTGGTGGAGACCGGGTCCGGAATCGGTCGCCGGGGCGTCGCCATTCTGGCGGCGTGGACGCTGGTCGCGATGCTCTTCGCCGGGCAGGCCTGGTTTGCTGCACAGGTGCGCGGCGAACCGTTGGCGTGGGCACGTGCCAGTGCCATCTGGCTCGTCTGGGCCGCGGTCTGGGCGGCCCTCACGCCGATCGCGCTGCGACTCGAGGCGCGGTTGCCGCTGCAGCGACCGCGCCTCCTTGGCGCGCTTGCGGTGCACGGCGTCGCTTCGGCGACCTGCGCCCTGGTCAACCTGGCGCTCTTCGCGCTGGCGGCGCCCGTCATCGGCGCAACCCAGGTCGAACCCACCTGGCTCGGCACCTTCAGCCGGCTGCTCAGCACGACGCTTCTGCTGAACCTCCCGGTGTATTGGCTGATCGTCGCCGCGGCACATGTGGAGCGACTCGTGCGGGCCGCGCGGGAAAAGGATCGTCGGCAACTCCGCCTCGAAGCGCAGCTGGCCGATGCCCGCCTGCAGACATTGCGCACCCAGCTGCAGCCACACTTCCTTTTCAACGCCCTCAACACGATCTCGGTGCTGATGCACGAGAATGTCGACTCGGCAGATCGGATCCTCCTGCAACTCAGCGCGTTGCTGCGCCGCTCGCTCGACAGCACCGACGCGCATGAGGTGACGCTCGGCGAAGAGATTGGCTTTCTCGAGAACTATCTCGAGATCGAGCAGGCCCGCTTCGGCGAGCGCCTGAGCTACCAGATCCTCATTCCTGATCAGGTGCTCGAAGCGCGGGTTCCGAACCTGATCCTCCAACCCCTGGTCGAGAACGCGCTGCGCCATGGGCTGGCCACGCGCGCCGGACCGGGGCGAGTGGAAATCAACGCGGACCGGCAGGGCGACTCCCTCCTGCTGCGCGTTGTCGATGACGGCCGAGGTCTACCACCTGCGGCGACCGAACGCGTCGGCCTGGCCAACACCAGGGCGCGGTTGCGCTTGCTGTATGCGGACAGGCAACGCATCGACGTGCGAAATTCCGACGCCGGCGGCGTCATCGCCGAGATCGAGCTACCTTGGCGCACTGTCACATGACCATCCGCGTACTGATCGTTGACGATGAACCGGTCGCCCGCCGCGGGATATTGCGGCTGCTGCAGCAGGAGCCGGACATCGAAGTCGTCGAAGAGTGCGGTGACGGCGAAGCTGCGATCTCGGCGATCAGCGCGCTTTCGCCCGACCTCGTCTTCCTCGATGTGCAGATGCCCGAACTCGATGGGTTCGCCGTCATTGAAGCCATCGGTGGCAACCGCATGCCAGCGGTCGTATTCGTGACCGCATTCGATCAACACGCCGTGCGAGCGTTCGATGCGCAAGCGCTCGACTACGTGCTGAAGCCGATCGATCCGGAACGCTTTCGCCGTGCACTGCAGCGCGCTCGTTCCCACCTGGCCCATCCCGATGACGGCTTCATCCGCCGCGTTTCCGAGGCCTTGATGTCGATCGACCGAGGAGAACTGCAGCGTTACCCCGCGCGACTCGCCATCCGCTCCGAGGGTCGCGTTCGATTGGTCGACATCGACGAGGTCGATCGCATTGTCGCCGCAGGAAATTACGTCGAGATCCACACGGGCGCGAAACAGCACCGGATGCGCGAGACGATGGCCAGCCTCGAGTCCCGCCTGGACCCACAACGTTTCATCCGGGTATCGCGAGCGGCATTCGTCAGCATTGCCCAGATTCGCGAAGTGCAGCCAATGTTCAATGGAGACTTCGTCGTTCTCCTCAAGACTGGCGCGCAGGTAAACGGCAGCCGCCGCTATCGGGCGGTGCTCGACGAGTTGCTTGGCTGATCGCTGTTCTCCGCACCACTCGCTTTCTGGGCGAGCCAGGCATGGCACCGCGCTCCTCCGCGCGTTTGCGCCGATGCATGACACGCTCTCGTCCCTGCGCAGCCCCCACTCCTCCCACCGCCGCGTCCGCCTGCCCCCAAGGGCACGCGAGCGTCCGTACGACGGCCCATGATCCGCAACACGCACTTCCGCGTTACGGAGCTGGCCATGAAAACGTACAACATCCTGCTGTCCGCAGTGGCAACCATCGTCGCTCTCACCGGCGTAATGCCGTGTGGGGCCAATGCGTCCGACGGCGTTCGCGCTGAGTCCGTGGAGCTCAACAAGTCGATCACCCGCAGGGTGTACGAGGAAGGTCTCAATCAGGGTCGATTCGAGGTGCCGTACAGTGCGGACTTCGTTGGCCACGGCGGCAGGGCAACCTTCACCCATGCCCATGGCATGGCCGAAGCCCGGGGATGGCGCGAGGCGTTTCCGGATCTGAAGATCACGGTCGATAAACAAGTGGCTGAGCGCGATCTGGTGGCGGTGCGCTGGACGGCGCGCGGTACCAACACTGGCGCCGGCAACGGCGTTCCGGCCACCGGTCGCGCAGTGCAAGTCACGGGCACGACGCTGTTCCGAGTGGCTGATGGGCGAATCGCTGAAGAATGGACATGCGCCGATTCGCTGGGGGTTGATGAAACAACTGGGCATGTTGCCGACACCCGCAGCGACGCCGGCGACCGACGGAAGCTCTACCGCTGGTGCTCCCTGACCCAGGCCGACGCAGCGCCTCGCATAGCCGACCAACAGCAGTCTCACAAGGTCAGAGGTGTCGCCACAGTCGCGAGTTGGATGTGGCGGCACACGAGGCGCGTGCGGCTTCACACCGGGTTCGCTTGCGTGAATGTGCGGGGTGGCGACTGAGCGCTGGCGTCAGCGTCAGCGTCGGCGTCGGCGTCGGCGTCGGCGTTGCTTCGTGATCAAGTCATTCGAAGATTTCAAATGACATCACATCGAGCAAGCATCGGAGATGTCTGCTAACGACCCAAAGCGGACATTACGCTCGAGTTAGTGGACCTTGGTTACTGCTGGCGGCATCCAACTGCCTTCCGTGATCGGAGCGTCCGGCCAATACGCACGGATATAGAGCGAGAACTCGTCTGCCGGTGCCGGCAACCAGTTGCTTTGCTTGTCGGGACCGGGTGACGCATGTTGGATGTACAGCGTCAACGAGCCATCGTCACCGAGCTTTAGGTCCTTGTTCTTGGTGCCCACGCCGAAGCGGTTGAGCGCGTTGGGTTCGAACAGGTGGTGCTTGTTGTACAACGTCAGCGACCAGAAGCCCTTCACCGGCGGCGTCTGTCCCTTGGCGAAGGTGACGGTGTAGGCGTTTCCGCCCGCGCCGGTCAGCCGGCCGCCGTTCGAGTCGACGTCGGTGTAGATGTAGCGCGTTTCATTGGGCGCATTGTCGTAGATGTTCGACTTTGCCGACGCCGTGCGCGACAGGTAATCGAAGCCCCACTTCGCGCCGTTGGACGGCGAAGTCCAACCGTTGCCGACAGGGCGGCCGTTGTTGCGGAAGTCGAACAACGGTGCGATCACATCCTTCTCGGTCGCCACGGCGATGCGCACCAGTTGTTCCTTGATCTTCGGATCCTTCGCTGCCGCGTCCAGTACCGAGCGGGCGGTCGAGTACAACGCCTCCTCGCCGGGCAACGGCGGCACGCCTTGCATCACGGTGGGAAGCTGGTCGAAGAACTTTTCGGGCACGACAAACTTGATCTCGCCCCCGCCTTCGACTTTCGGAGCCGGGAACACGGGCGTCTTCGACCAATCCTTCGTCTTCAGTTTCCCGTCAAACTGATCCAGCGGGTACAGAACGACCTGGTTCACCAGGGGCCGCACCGCCTCACGGTCTTCGGGGGTGTCATCCATAAAGACGCGCGGCAGCACGGCGATCAGGTCGGTCGATGCGCGACACACGGCGTTGATGCCCTTGGGCACTTCTCCCTTCCAGTTCGGTCCGACTAAGAGATAGAACCCGGGTTTGGTGCCGTACTGCTTGCCGATGGAGCAGAACGATTCCGTGCGCGAGTCGGCCATTTGATAGACGAAGAACCGGTCCCCGAAGTCCGGCACCTGAATGACGACCGGCTGCGTATCGACGTGCTGGTAACCGGCACCGTAGACGGTGTCCTGATTCGGACAGGTCACGAACTTCTGGTCGGCCTGGATATAGTCGGTCAGCATGCTGATGGACCCCGGAGGCGCCACTGGCAACACGCCGCCGTTACGGCCCGGTTCGGGCAGATCCGCTAGGGCAAGCGCACGGTTGTAATGGTTCACCAGTGGCCAGCCCTACACGTAGATCATCCGGCCCACGGTTTCGATATACCCCGGCGTCATCACCGTCCCGGGTGGCGTGCCGGCGATGTCAGCGGCGGAGGTCGGTGGCGGCACCTGGGTTGGCGAGACCGTTTCCGCGAGCGCGGCCTTCGTGGGCGAGGCAGTGGATGGGGGCGGTGTCTCCGTGCGCTGGCAGCTGGCGAGAAGCAGCGTACTCGACACGAATGTAGCGACGGCAATATGCAGCGAGCGCATGGCATTTCCCCTGAAGAGTGACACTAGACGAACACCGCGGCCGGCAATGCGGCGGCAATGGTGCCGGCCGCCGCGCTCAGCCTGGACACAGGCGGCCGGAAATATCGCTTCATGCCCCCGCAGGAGTGACGGCATGGTGAAGTCCGCTTGTGGCCGGAAGCGGTCGTTGAAGTACGGCAGTCGCTAGCCCCGCGCCAGAAAAAACGGCGGAGCAATAGCCCCGCCGTTCTTTCTAGCTCACCGCAACATCATTACAGCTTGGTCGGGATGTTGACCTTGTCGATGCCGTGGATGACGCCGTTACTCGAGCCGATGTCGGCCGAGGTGACCAGCGCGCCGTCGATGCTGACCTTGTCGTCGGTCATCTTGATCGGAGCGGACTGGCCATTGACCGTCTTGGCCGTATCCCATTTGCCGATGTCGGCTACGAGCTTGCGGCCATTGACGACGTGGTAGTTAAGCAGCGAAACAAGTTCTTCCTTGTTCTCGGGCTTGAAAAGATTCTCCAACTTCCCGACCGGCAACTTGTCGAACGCGGCATCGGTCGGGGCAAAGACGGTGAACGGGCCCGTGCCACGCAGGGTTTCGTTCATGCCGGCGCGTTCGATGGCCTTGCCGAAGGTCTTGAACGACCCGTTGGCGGCGGCGGTATCGACGAGGTTCTTGGTGCTGGGGGTATTGGTCATGGTGTTCATAAGATTGCCTTTGGAGTGTGATTCGCGGTTGCGAAATCGAAAGCGGCCGAAGCCGTGGCCCCTGCCGGTGGCAGGGACGCGAGGCTCAGTGCGGAGAAATGGGGGGGAAGTGCAGCGCGGCTGAGTGGCCGTTACGACATTGCGTCGTAGTGCCAAGGGAGAGTGCGCCTTGCGTTGTTACTTAGATGTTATCTGGACCACGCTTCATGGGAGGGTGGTCACCTGACATTGTGCATTGCCGCTGGCGCCACGGGATCGTGCCCGCTCACGACGAGCAGACGAGCATGCTTCCTGCTCCCATCAAGTTCTCGTGGGTCGCCGAGAACGGCAGCTCGACGCCGAAGCTACGGCGCCATTCGGAGGTTACCCCAAGGACCTCCGACCGGGACGATGATCTTGCTTGCTCCCTCTAGTGCCGCTTGGCCTGAACAAATCGCTTCCTCAGCGAAAGTGCATTGTTCGTCGAAGCGCGGCATTCGCCCTCATCCTGCGCTAATGAGAAAAGGCGAATACTTGCTGCCGACGGGGACTCGTGTTTCTGGAAGCGGGGTCTTCAACGTAACGGCACTCGCGTAACCGAGCAGCCTGACGCCGCCGTTTGCCCGACGCCTAAGCGTCCAACCGATACTGATTCAGGACCAAAGCAGATGAGCACACTGCATGGCCATGAAAGCGAAGCAAAAATGGCACGCGGCGAGCTGCGCAAACCTGAAAGCCGCGCGGATCAGCCTGGTCAACGGGCGCCGCCAGACGATGACAACGAGCGCGATACGAGCCGGGACCACAAGCCGGAGCGGAGAGCCGAGCCTCGACGAGGTGACAAAGCACCTTGACCGCTCGCCTAGTTAGGCTCTTCTTCAAACGTCCGCTTGGGGTTCCTCCCGCGTCCTCTAGATCCTCATGAACCAGTTCACCACCATCGCGAGTTTGTTGTTTGCAGCCGCGATCGCGGCAGAAACCGTGATATGGCTTGCATTTCTGCATCGATTGAAGGTGCGGCATCCACAGCAATGGCTGCATGCCGAGCAGCCCATCATTTGGCGAGACAGGACTGTATTGAGTGCGCGCAGCACGATGCTCTATCTGCACCACCGTGAGTATTTGGACAGCTTGGATGGAGATGGCATTCGTTACTGCGGTCGCTACCGGACCCTCATGTTGGCCGCGTACTGGTTCACGGCTATCACGGGCATTGCGGCACTCACGACATTGGCGCTCTATGGTTGGTGAGATGCGGGATGATGGGCGAAGCCCCGCTATTTCCTATACTCAGTCACGACTGGATAACGGCAACTGGCGCATGATCATATGGCACTAAGGCGCCGGTTGTAACGGCCACTCGGCGCCGCATCCCCTTCATGCCGCATCACCAATCCCTGCTGTCGGCCGACAGAGGGTAAGTTGTCGACCTTCCCAATAACATGCACGTTCAGTATGGGCACTATTGATCCCATGCCGTGCGTTGAAAGTTGACAGGTATCGACGAGTGGGGGGCAACCTACTCGATGCCGTTCGGGAGAGGTCCCATGACTACTCAAGTCTCAGAACGAATTTCCCTGTACCTGGCTCAGCCGGCTTGCGACGACGAAGACGAGTTCGCGACGCAGCGGGCTGAGAACGAAGGGATGCCCAGCCTTGTGCCTAAGAGTGTTGCGAATCCGAACCTCTTCGACCGGGTGTCCATGCGTCTGCGAAGCGGTCTTGCTTGGTTCACAAAGGAGCAAGAGTTGACGCTTGAGCAGCTGCTTGCTGATATCAAGGCGATGTCGCTTATCGATGCGCGGATAGGCAAGCAGTCCGCATCTCTGATGTTCCTGATGGCTTCGGATATCAGGGACGCCAAGCATTTCTCGATCGATAGCAGCCTTAGCGCAAGGTCAATGCGTGCATGGCGTCAACGCTACAACGGGCTGGAGCGCTTCCTGCGGTGACGCGGGAGCACCACTGCGGCGCATTGGCGGACAAGAGTCGGGACTTTCCGCCGCCGCTTGAGTCTTCTGCGACAACGTCCATCACAAGGCCGTTCCCGGCCAAGAGAGACATCACGAGCAAGAACACGTGCTGGAGAGACGTTATGAACGGCACAACTAAACCATTGTTAACCGACACCCTTAGATCGATACCAGGATTCTTCGGCATTCGTCTCGGTTCCGAGCCTGCGTATCACATGGAAGGCATCGTTGGGCACGTGGAGATCAGGCGATACGCGCCGGCATTGCTTGCTCATGTCTTCGCGGAAGGAGGCCACGACGCAGCTGTGGGAGCGGCCCGAGAGAAGCTGGCCGACTACATACATGGCGACAATGAGAGTCGAGAGAAGATGGAGATGACCTCGCCGATCTTCCAAACGACTGGCGAGTTCAGGATGTTCCCAATCCCGCTGCGTAAGCAGCCGAATCAGGATGGATGGACGGTTGCATTCTTCCTCTCGAATCATCTTGACGCCGGCGAGGCTCCACTTCCAGATGATCCTGCAATTGGCATTCTTGAGTCTCCAGAAGTTCTTGTTGCGACGCTCCGCTATAACGGATACGACACTGAGGAGCACCGATCTCTCGCAAAGGAAGAACTGATCCTGGCGCTAGCGGGATCGAGGTGGACGGTTATCGATCATGTCCTGTGGGCGAGCTATGACCAGACATTCGCAATCCCGCATTTTAGAAGGAATGAAGTTCAAGCCCTTGTCGCTCGTACTAGCTAGCGAGTCGAGCTCCGATGCGCCTGCGCCGACGGCAGAGACCGATCATGAACGGAACCTGGAAGGTGTCGGAGCCGATCTGACCTCGGCCTAGAGGTTGGCGGAATCTCTGCTTTTGGCCGTGAGCGGACATCGCCTGCCGCTGGTCAGCAGCGGCCATAAGATCAGCCCGGCCCAGTCCGAGCGATCAATCTCCGGCTCTTTCTGCATAGCCTCCTTGGACGCTCCGTCCTCAACGACCTGTTCGGCTAACAGCTTCTTCAGCTCGCCTCCTACGTCTCCTTTACGAGGCATTGCTGGAGCCGTGCTTGCGCCACAGGTCTAGCCCCACACTGCCGCCCCCACCACCTCGTCCAGATCCCGAGCCAACCGATCGAAGCAGTGGGCCAGCGCGAGCGGACATAGCGGCAGCTCGTCCGCACCGGTGTCGGTGCGTGGTTCGGTGAGGCGCGCGAGCAGGCGCAGGTGGTCGCGGGTCTGGACCAGGGCCAGGTGGGCGTCTTCGGGGAGCACGTAGCCCATCGGCGCGTTGGCCTTGGGCGTGGCGGGGTTGGTGCGATGATCCTTTCGCATCTCGATTCTCCAGGCAGCCTTGCCGGCTTGCGTCGCGGACGCGACGCAAGGTGTCGGGAGGTTCGAAACCGCACATGGTCGGCGGGCGTATTCCCCTTGCGGGTGTTGTATTAGCCGCCCTCCCGACGCAGAGACTTTCAGCGTCGGCGCACCCGCAGTACGGGCACAAAAAACCCACCGGTCTTTCGGAGGTGGGTACCGCCATGTGTCGGAGTTTCGACGCTCCTTGCAAGCGAATCTGCTACCGGCACTGCGAGCACGTCAAGGCACATTTGCGTGGATCGCCGGTGTCACAGTCGCGCACTGCATCCACACTGGCCCCGCTCCCTCGCCGACCCGTCGGCATGCAGCAACCGTCCGCACGGATCGCGGCGGAGCAAGGACCGTCCGGCACATCCGGACTCGCTAAAAGGACGCAAGGAAACCGCTATGCAAAACCTCATCCAAGTGAATCTGACGGACCCGCAGGTTGCCGAACTCGACGCCGCCATCGCCACGTTGCGCGCGATCTTCGCGCAGATGCTGGCACTGCAGCCGCAGCAGCGGCGCGAGCTGACCAAGATGGGCGAGAAGTCCGAAGTGTTCTGTCGTCAAACGCTCGCAGTGCTCGCCGCGAACCCGCAGATCGTGCCCGGTACGGTCAACGTGGGCATGGCGATGGGCGACTTGGCCGCACTCGACCTGCTGCGTCCGCGCCTGCTGCAACTGAAGCAGCAGGTGGAACGCCTGGACGACACCGTGCTGGCCTTGGGCAGCGACGTGATCGCCTGTTCGCTGGAGGGTTACGCCCTGCTGAAGGTGGCCGGCAAGAACGAAGCCCTGAAAGCCGCCCGCCGTGATCTGTCAGGGCGTTTCAACCGGAGCGCACCGTCGCCGTCGGAAAAGCCGGCCGACCCGGTCTCCGCGTAGAGGCAAGGCCCTCTGTAACGCCTCGCGGGAGCCACCCCGACAGGCGCGTTGACTGTTCGAGCCCGGCGCGTGGAGCTCCCCCACTCCGCGCGCCGGGCTTTTTGCTCGGCGCGTGGTGAAACTTTCACCACCGCCCGAGCTCAGAGCTCGGCATCCGTGACTATTTGCTCGGGCGATGGAGCTCAGGTGCTCGGACGTCCGAGCAATCTGCTCGGCAACTGTGACTATTTGCTCCGACGATGGAGCTCAGAGCTCGGGCGATGGAGCTATTTGCTCGGCGAGTGGGGCTTGGAGCTCCATGCATTCGGCCGCGATCGCAGATCGGAACTGAAACAGTGATCGGCACTACATGATGGCCGCCCCACCCCAATAGGCTCCCGCAAGAGCGAAGCGGATTCGTACTCTGCCAATGGGATCGGACCTACCTGGCAGCCGTGCAGTGCGTATGATTGTGATATCTGTCGGAATACGTTGGGACCTGTTCGGATGGCAGACGTAGTCTCCCCCGAAGTCCGATCCCGGATGATGGCGTCGATCCGGTCTCGCAATACAAAGCCGGAGATGCTCGTCCGAAGATTTCTCCACCGCCTGGGGTTTCGCTATCGGCTATCGCCACGAGACCTTCCGGGACGGCCAGATTTGGCTCTTCCGCGCCACAAAGTGGCCGTTTTCGTTCATGGCTGCTTCTGGCACGGCCACCACGGGTGCCGCTTCGCGACTGTCCCTGCCACCAGAACAGATTTCTGGGTGGCGAAGATCGCAGCCAACAAGGTCAGAGACCATGCGAACGAAGAGAAGCTTCGCGATCTGGGATGGCGGGTTGCCGTCGTCTGGGAGTGCGCGCTGAGGTCCAATAGCGATCACGCGATTGGTCGCGTGGTCGACTTCATAACTTCCAACCAAAGATCGATCGAAGTTCCAGATTGAGGATCAAGGCTTCAGATACGAGTGCACGACGCCCGCAATCTGCCGAGCCATCCAGGGAGGTACGGCGTTACCCACCTGCTTGAACTGCGCTCCGCGAGATCCCTCGAAGAAATAGTTGTCTGGGAAAGTCTGGAGGCGTGCGGCCTCGCGAACAGACAGGCTGCGAAGCTGACTCGGGTCGTGATGAATGAAGTAGTGCCCATCCTTGCAGAGATGGCTTGTTACCGTCGAGCTCGGTGCACCGGACAGCTGGACCTTGAAGCGGTCAACAAATTTTCCACTCTTCCAGTTCTTGTGCTTTGGATAGAGGGCTGAGGGAAACTCTTTCGCCCCACGGGGAGAATGCCCATGAACTCGCGCAAATGCCGACGCGAAGGCATAGCGTTTCAGGTCCGAAGCCATGTGCTCTCGCACCTCGTGGTTCAGAACGCCATCCAGCCTCGGGTCGATCAGCCACGACCTCAGGTGATCGGGAACTCTATCCCCGTCAGTCGCTCCCTTAATCCAGCGCCCCCCCATTCCCGGGTCGCGCTTTTTCACGCTCGCGGCAAACTTCTCCAGCTTGGCGGCGACAGCTTCGTCGTTGGATGCGTCGCGCGCCTTTTCCAGCACGTACTCTGCGAATTCGCACCAACTTCCGACCTCACGGTCTGTAACGCCACTGCGAAGCTTCGGAAGACCGTCGATGACGTCGGAAACGCCGAATCGCTCACTGAGTGGAACAAGGCGCTTGCCTTTGGCCGGGTCGATGCCCTCGATCAATCCGAGAAGCACCACGCGATGCCTTGCTTGGGGAACGCCCAACTCCTCGGCTCGAAGGATGAAGCGCTTTCCCGCCACATCTTTGTCGGAGTCGTGATTCGAAATGACCAACGGAACGATCTGGTATCTCGGCCCATTCCGACCACCAGGTTGATGCAAGTCCTCGAGAATCCGAGGGAACATCAACTCACCACCGACCTTGGACGAAAGGATGCCCTTGACGTTCTCCATTACGAACGCCGCGGGCCTGAATTCCTTCAGGATCTTCAGGTAGTGCGTGTAAAGGAAATGGCGGTGATCCTCTTCGGCCTTGTATCCGGCCTTGCCCAAGTTCCTGGACCTGCCGACAAGCGAGTACGCCTGGCACGGTGGACCACCAATAAGAACCCAGGGCTGATCACGTTGAGCGACGGGGCGAATTCTTTCGCGGAGGAACGCATCATGGTCCGGAACACCCAATGTCAACTGCCGCGCCTCTTCCCCTGCCGCGACCCATTGCGCTTCCGTCGCATCGGTCCAAGGCTGGCCGGTACGCCCAGCCACGTAATCGTAATAGCTCGCCGGCGCCTCACCTGGTGCGAATTGCCTGAAGAACGCGCGCAAGCGAAGCGTCCTCGCTGCATTGCTTTCCATCTCAGCCGAAATAGCAATTCGGAAAGGGGCAGCCTGCGACGAGGGCTTTGGCACAAAGGCTGAGAAACCCTCACCCAGCCCGCCAGGACCGGCAAAAATGTCGACTACGGGTATTTGCATATTCGGAACGCGAGCACGAAAAATGAGGCCGGACGGCCTCAGCTCCAGGATCGCACGAACCCTGGAATTGTCAACAGGCCGTAAGCGAGTCAGCGCTGATCGACTCCCAGGCCAAGTCGAAGCTCGAAGCCACCAAGGTGTCCAGTTCCGCGGCAGGAAGGCCAGCGAGATCCACAATCTCGTTTCGGAGCCTGATCAGCTTGGTAGCCCTCCGCATGACATCCTCCATATTCCCGCGCCCGATCTTGCCAGCCATTCGCACCCAGCACTCCGCCAACGCGACGGCGAGCGGCCTGTTTCCGGCGATTGATGCGCGCTCGAATATCTGGACGGCAGCGTCCTCGCTCAACTCCTGAACGAGCCCCCATCGAGCAACGTGATGCTCCCCTCGATCCAGAACAGTCCCTCTGGACCACAAGCGCTGGAGCGCGTTGCGAACGCCGCCCTCAAACCGGTGCTGCCCGCGGTCGGGGAACCGCCATGCGACAAGATCGGGAACCACGATAGTCGCGATGTACGCCCACACGTCGTCCCGCAAGGCTTCTCCGGTTGCGAGGTCCGGATGAGCAGCCAGGTAGATGGCTGCCTCACGGTCGAACTTCGAGCGAGCCACCTGACTGGGGTTCCCGGGAAACCCCGAATTGATGGCGATTTCCCTTAAGGCCGCCCCAACGTTCCACGCAAGTTCTTCCGCGCGATTGCCGCCACTGGCGGCAAAGGACCGCATCGACGCGCCGTCTTCCAGAATTGCTTTCGCCCCCTCCGGCGTCGGCGCCACCGAGCCCGCCGACTCCAGAACCGCCGACACGCCGAGCGAGGTGAGGCGAGGCATCAACAGAATGCTCATTGTTGAGACCCCTTCGTCTCCATTGCGGCAAGGATCGCGGCCCGGAATGTGCCCGGCTTCTGATCGCATAGGGCTTTGATGCTCCCGACTTCCTGGCTTGGGAATGCGAAGTCGAGCCATTGCTGAACCTGCTGCCCAACAGAGCCTTCCCCACACTCTGCCAAGAGCTCAGCGGCATCTTCTTTAGCAATCACGGATTCCACCATCTGCGACACAACATCCCCCAAGATCGCCTGAAGAGTGGGGGCGTCACCTTCGACAAAGCGCGCAAGAACGTCAGGTCGGTCCGAGTTCACATAGAGCCTGACGCATGCGGAGAAATCCGCCTGAAGCACGCCGGGCGTCCAGTGCAGATACCAAGGCGCGTTCTCGTGCGGTTTCCCTTTGAATATTTCGGTGAAACTCGCAGTCTCCAGAGGAAAGCGGGAATCGCCTCCATCTTCGATCAGGATGTCCTGTCGCGATTGCCACAAGCGAGCCCCCTGAACCTGGGGGGAAAGCACTGTGCCACCTTCACATGGGGCAACGAGAGTTACCACCAGGGAAAGCCGCAACCGGCCCGACAGATTGCTACCCAAGACAACCGCTGAAAGATGGGATTCTCGGATGGAGCTATCGACAACCCTTTCGCAAAGACGGTCCTGTCTGCGGGGCAGGTTGCCCGTGCCGGTACCTGCGATAAGGCACAGCTTGAGCTTGAGCGCGGAAATCGGAAGCTGCAACGCAGCGGCAGCAGCAGCCCAGTCAATCGTTACAGAAGCCCCAACCTCAAGATCCCGGGCGTAGTCCCAGTTCTCCAGCAAGGCCCCTGCCGCAGCCAACGGAGCCCCGGGATCCCCGATCATCCATCCTCCGAAGGAGACAACACCATCGGGCAGAACTAGGAACGGAAATGCAATCCGAGAACTCATTCAGGCCTCCCGGATTTGAGTTGGAGCCTCACGCCGACGGCGGCTTCTTTTACAGTGGGCACAAGCATCTCGACCGTTCCACCGTCTCGCCCGACCTTGATCCAGGGACCTTCCACGGCCTTTCTCAGGCCGCCCAGCAGGATCTGCGAAACATTCAACTCGAACCCTTCAGGCAGGTCGGCTGCATCTGTAGAGCCCCCATCAACCACCAGGTAGGGGGCAACAATCAAATGCAGGTTCGCGTCCGACCCATCGTTGTGCAGCTCCGCACTGAACTTGGCCAAGGGTCGACCTGCAGCATCTAGCTGCAATCCCTCGAACTTCGGCGCTGAAACGGCAAGCGACTTCCGAGGCAATACAGCGCCAGGCTTGCGTGGTGGCCTACCCGGCCCCGTGGCGGATACAGCATCCAGGAACGCTCCCATCCTGGCGGCAGTCGCCGCCAGGGACGGGCCAGCTTCAACTGATGCTGTGGCGGGTAGCGCGTGACTGCTCGGCGGCCGAGCGATCTCATTAAGTCGTCTCAGAGCAACGCGGACGAATGTCTTTGCGTTCCCTTTCGGAAGGTTGTCAGGAATCCAGTCGTCGTGTGCAGGAGGTTCCGCAAGTGCAAATGCCTCCTCGATCTCGTCACTATCCGAACAGATGAAGACACCAGCCCAGTCGAAGCGGCGGTCCGGAAGCGGATCCCCCTCGATGTACTTGACCACCAGCTCGACAGGCCGCATCAGCGCGATATGACTGGCCTGCTTTGGAATCAACGACCCCTCCCTTGTGGCCGGCCAGCGTCGCTCTGCACGCAGCCCATTCTTTCGGACGAGATTGCCGAGCTGCTTCCTGGCGTTGCCGCACACAATTGACTGAAGATCAGCTCCCTTGGCTCGGTGCTCCGACATCGCCGAGGCAAAGAGGTCCAGCGGTGGAAATTCCTCGGGACTCGGCACAGGAACGCTTTCGCCTTCAAGCTCCACTTCCACTGTGAGCCTTCTTGCTTGTGGCGTAGACGAGACCATTCTGGGCCAGAAGTTCCACAGCACGGTTTCGACGATGTCTTCAATCGCCGACTGGGAAGCGTCGTCTCCCAACAGCGGATCAATGATCAGGATGGAGGTGCCCGTCTGAGCACGCCCCCTGGGGAACATCCCTAGCTCTTCGGACAGCGCAGCTGCCCTTTCATCGGTAGCAGGATCAACCGAATCGACACCGTCCCGGATCCCCCACCAATGGCGGCCGGTGTACCGCCGACGCTCGCCATCGCTTCCCGTAGCGTCGAACGCGGCGCCAAGATGACAGGCCATGAGTCGGCGCTCGGCGTGATTGGCGCAGCGAGTCTGACTGTCGACGACGATCGTGGAACAGCTGCTTATCGCGTACAACGAGCTCTTTCCGTACCCGTAGGTACCGCCGCCGTGGTGTGTATCTCTCGCCGCGCCGACGTTACGGAGGAAGTTAACGAAGTTGAGAGGCTCCTCTCCATCGTGTGGTGCATCGGCCCTCGTTGGACCTGAAAGGCCCTCGGTTCCGAAATCGCAGAGCTCAAGAACACGAAGGTCCGACTTGGACAGCGCTGCGTCGATGTCTGCACGCGTCGAGTCGCCGCGCGGTCTCTCTACCAAAACTCCTTCAGAAAGGGCCTTCCGTTGCTCTGCTGTAAGCGTGCGCAGACGAATCAGGACCTTAGGGCCTTCGGCCCCATGGGACGCATCCAGCACGTTCTGGATACCCTCCCTTATCAACGTCTGCAGAAGACCCAGCGTCGGCCGACCCAAGAGACGCTTGAAACCCTCTGCCGCCATGTTGCCTGTCTTTGCGAAGGGTTCACTGTAAAGCTCGAGCCCTCTCACGATGCCATCCTCGAGAAAGCAGCCTTCAACTCAAGTTCCGAGAGTTGAAATTGTCGGGCGACCTTCAGGTCGACCACGTAGACGATAGACTCGATTCCTTCCGGCATAACTCCTCCCGGGAACTGGGTCGACGTGATCCTGGGGAAGCCCGGACCAACCCGATAGCCGCTGGCTTTCTCCAAGGCGTAGGAAACTCTGTTCCATTCGGCCGCATTCGGATCGAGACACCCCATCTCGGCGAGCGCCCTTCCAAGGGCATGCTGCGCAACGCCCGCTGCAATGATCTCATTGCTTAAACTGGAGACGGAGAGCTCGCCGCCATCGGCGCGCTCCACATTCAGATGGACGAGCGAGAGAGTCCCCCCTGCTGGCTCCGAGAGCTGCTCACAGCTGCTGATTGTCACGGACGTGGTGTCGGCGCGGGTAGATGTCTTGACCTCGATCGCGTGCTCCCGCCGACGGAAGTCGTGCCTCTGATCGTATGGTCCGGTCCACGCTTCGATCGCATGCGGAGAGGACTCCACGAGCCACCGAAGTACGAGGAGCTCGCCCAACAGCCCCACGATCTGCGGATCTTTAACCGTTTGTGTCTGAGCATCACGTAAGAGATCACGGAAATCAGCGATTGTCCCCTCCACGGCAGCCACCGGCCCTTGCCCCGTGGATACCCGGTGAACAATCTCGTCGGCAAGCTCCGCGAATACCGTGTCCAGTGCCCGCTCAACGCACATTACGTCGATGAAGAGCGTCTTGCGACCATCGACGTCGTACTTGGACACGGTGACAGCCAGCTTGCCGTTCGATGCTTCCGACTTCAGTGATACACCGGTTCCGCAGGGCACCATCAGGCGTGGCTCACCGCTGGGACCAACCGCGAACCTGATCGGACCGTAGCCGGTTTCGACAAGCGAAGAGAGGCTTGGAACTTCCACTGCACCGTCACCAGCCCCCGAGGCTCGCAGCCTCGCCCAGCGCTCGATAGGCCGCTCAACCATTCTCGTCTCCCTGACTGCCATCATCCTCAAGTTGCTCAGGCGTGGGGACGTCCAGTTCTACCGAGTAGTAGCCACCCGACCTGTCGAGTGCACCCGGAAATACGATGCCGAAGCCGATCAGGTCATCGACGGCATCGAGTGCAACACGAGTGGGGCGTCCGTCTTTTGAAATGGTCGGTGCCGAGGGCTTCGACTCCGCTTCGATGGGATAGAGCAGCAGCAGAGGCACTTGGGGCCTCCGGCCCTTCAGATCCTTCCACTTATCGCCAGGGCTCACGCGCGAATCGTCCGCATCCACCAGGATGTCCCGCATCGACATCAAAGCCTTGATGTCGGCGTACTCCCCTGACTCCGCCAATCTCGATCGCCTGTTGGTCGGGACGTTGCCCAAGAAACCGAGTGCCCGGCTAGAAGCCTGTCCCCTCTCCGGCCCAACAACCGCCACGTTCCAAAAGCCAAGGCCTGCAGCGGCCTTATCCAGGTAGCTCAGGAGCATGTCCTGCTTCAGGTCCAGGTGCTGATCGGAGATCTGGAAATCCAGCAGGAACTTTCGGACAGAGGCCAAGGGGACGGCCTCGAAAACACCGCGTTCGTGGTCGAACTTCCCCTTCGCCTTTGCCTCATCAATGAAGCGACTCGCTGCCGACCAGTTGGAAGACACGATGCCATCCTTTCGATGGTCGAAGCGTATCGTCTGAACGTGCTTGCCCTCGAAGCTGATGCTTGTCCTGTATGCGTGCCGCATCTTGGCGGCTGACGTGATGGCCAGCCCGGGAATCTGGCGAACCTTTACTGCAAACTCGAGGGGAGATGCCTTGCGTTCGCGATAGAAGGCGATGTCCTCCCGAATCTCCTCCTCGATCCGTGCCAGTGCACGAAAGTTCGACACAAGATCCTGCGTCACCCAGAGCCTAGGCAGCTCAGAGTAGCCATGACGGAACCCAAACCAGCGCCCCATCTGAAGCAGGGTGTCGTACTGCTGCGAGGTGCGGAGGAAGTAGGAAACGCACAAGCCTTCCAAGGTCAAGCCACGAGCCAGGACCGAGCCGCCGACGACAATATAGGTCTTGGCCTCGTCCGCATAATTGAGCCGCTCAACGCTTTCGCCATTCTCTACGGCCACTTCCAGCTTGCCGAGCACCTCCTTCAACCAAGGCAGCAGCCCATCGGGATCCAGCGAGTTCTCATCCTTCCCTTCAAGCGGGACGCGGTCGGTTTCGAGTGCCCAGACCTCCTTGAGAAGATCCCAAGCGCCGCCGCTCGCGTTCCTGATCGCGTCAGCATGCAGGGTAAGCCACGCGCGGATCGATTCCGCCATGCGGGTGTGCTGATTGACGTTGGGAGATGTGTGCACAAGCATGGTCATATGGGACCCTGCTTGACCGCGCCGCCGCCGGAGTGCGCTCGTAATTAGGAACCAGAGCAGCGCCCGCTCCAGTTCCTTGGCTATTGCCGGCATGAAGGTTCCGCGATCCTTGTTGCTGGCAGGACGCACCTTTGCCACTTCATCAGCGAGGATGATCCTGATCATGTCGCGCCCGGCCGATGCCCCTTCGTCATTGGCCGCATCGACCGGGTCAAAGCCGAAGACTTCCCTCGCTCCGAAATAGTCCTTCGGTCTCGGCAAGTCAGTAATGAAATCCTCCGGGTACAGATCGTCCAGCTCGTCCTTGTTGTGCGGAAATGGGTTGATGAAGACGTTCGCGAATGGCGTTGCGGTGTAGCCCACATATGAGACTGCTGGCAGGGCCCGAATGATCTTCCTGATCGCCTCGTTGATGCTCGTCATGTCATGCTCTTTCGACGAAGAGTTGACGGATGCTTGGTCGCACTCGTCGTCGATGATCAGCGTCTTGAGTGACCTCAGAACAGTCGGCGGAGTGCGCTCCACTGTCTGCAGAAATGCATTCAGCCTAGATGTCCACTTCTTCATCACGACGAGCTGGGCGCGACCAGTCACCGGCATCGTGAACTGACCGTTGGGCGGCCTAGCGAAATCGCCGTCGTCATCGACGGTCGTGTAGAGCTGCCACATATGGCGATGGCGCTCCACAATGTCGCTGAGCAGACGCCGCTGGGTCTGCGCCCTCAGTTTGTTCGTCACTCCGCCGAGCAGCACGATCAGGTTGTAACCCGCATCGACCGCCTTTGCGATCACGGCAGTCATGTTCGCCGTCTTGCCGGACTGGACATACCCTACGACAAGACCTCTGCAGCGGAACTGTTCTTCCGCCGGATTGGCCAGGAGGGACACGACTTCGCTGGAACTCTCGTCAATGACGCCGATCGACTCGTGATCCCAATTCTTGGCGTTCCGCAGGTAGCCTTGCAAAGCCGGCCAGTGCTGATCAGTAGCTGCAGGACCCGGATACCAGTCGTCGCGCGTTTTGGTAAGCGAGTTTCGCCTAAGAATCTCAACCTTCTGCAGCGTGCTCTGCACTTGACCGAGCGCCTCGGCAAGGTTTGATTCCATTTCGGGCGAGAACGTCCCGGTCACACTCACGATGAAGCTGCGCAGCTCATTGGCAGCAGACTCGGGTGATCCATGTGCAGGCAACCTCTGCCTGATTTCCTTTACGAACTGCTCGATCTGCGGATTCATCGAGCACCCCACAGGATTGCCACGCGCTGCACGTTGCCTGCCTCGGCAAGCAAAGAAACACATCGATCCATCCAAATCCCCCGTAACCCTGTGTTGCCGCCAGTTGCGGCTTCGTCCCTAGGGGGAAGGACAGTGGCGAGACATGTTCGCCCGTCGACCCAGCCGGACCAAACTCCCCCCTGTCCGGATGCTATTCGGGAGATTCAAGTATGTCCAACAGATCACACTTCTCAGCGATCGTGTGCGCGCCTCGGTGGGGTCCATGTGCAAGATCTAGACCAGCGCCAGGCTCGGACCGGCGACTTGTCTGGACATCGGCTGTATCGAGTCCTAGTTCTATCTAACTGCCTTAGCGCCAAGGACCGTAGCGATTGATTGGAACGACGAAGGCGGCCTCTCGGCCGCCTTCTTGCCCTGACCCTAGCTCTCTCCCGCGAGCGGGAGAGGAGATGGTTCCCGCGAGCGCGGGGGTGTTGGCGACTTAAGCCCCAATCGGGTTCGGCTTCTCTCCGTCGATCTTGTACTGCTTGATCGCTCGGGCGACACCCTTGGCCGTCATCTTGCCTTCCGCGGCCAGAGCCGCGATGGCGGCGTGGGCGATGTAGCTGCGGTCCACTTCGAAGTGGCGGCGCAGTTTGGCGCTGGTGTCCGAACGGCCGAAGCCGTCGGTGCCCAGCGCCGTGGACTTCATCGGCACGCACTCGCGGACCCTGGTTGGAGAAGGCGCGCACGTATCGGTAGCACCGCCCCCTGGCAGCCTTCCTTCCTTGCCCTAATCCGCCTTGACCCAGCGGCCATTGTCCTGGGGCACGACTTCGAAGCGCGCCCACTGCCGGAATTCGTCCGCGCCGCTGCTGCCGGACTGCCCTGCCTGATCGCCAGCGACCACGTGATAGCGCAACGGGGCTGTGCCCGCGCCGGTGCCGGGAACGTGTGCAACTCCCGCCTGCAACTGCCGCACGCTCCACAACCGGCCCAGCTTGCCGTTGCTGTAGTAGCGGCCGGGCACGATGGCATCGGGGTGGGTGATGTTGCGCTCGGCGTGCTGCTTGGCCAGTTCCAGCAATTCGGTCAGGTTCTCGGTCGTGATGTCTACATAGGAGTTGAGCTGCTCCATGGCGGCGGAGAAGTCCTCCTGGGTCAACTCGAACTGGCGCTGCGCGGGCTGGGTGATGCGGGAAGGCTGTTGGCGACGGTGCAGGTGCGCGGGATAGCGGCGCCACGCAAACGCGGCATTGAACGCCACGGCCATCGCCAGGATGGCCAGCACGTTCACCAGCACAGGCACCAGCAGGTAGTGGTAACCCAGGGCGTGGATGTCCGGACCGCCGATGACAGCGGTCAGCGCCGTCGCACCGCCGGGCGGGTGGATGCAGCGCAGGTAGTACATGGCGCCCACCGCCAGGCCGACGGCCAACGCCGCGGTCCAGGCGTGGCCCGGTAGCAGGCGCTGGCAGGTGACTCCTATCGCGGCCGAGACCAGATGCCCGCCAATCACGGCCCAGGGCTGCGACAAGGCGCCGTGCGGCACGGCGAAAAGCAGCACGGCCGAAGCGCCCATCGAGCTGATCATCAACACGCCGGCCGGCGTGGCGGCATCGCCCAAAGACCAGCGCGTCAGCCACCAGACGGCCAGGATGCCTATCGCCGCGCCAACGCCGGAGATCCACTTCTCGCCATGCCGGGTGGTGTTGCGCTCGATGCCCAGCAACAGGCGGAGCTCATGCAGAAACGGGGACTGGCTCATTGATGCACGTTGCAGGCAGGAAGGTGGGAACCAGAAAAGAAAAGGCGCCCTCGCGGCCGCCTTTCCCTCTCCCCAACCCTCTCACCTCTGGACACCCTTCGGGCGCCGTAAACGGGAGAGGGGGCATGAAGCATCACGCGCCCAGCGGGTTCGGTTTCTCTCCGTCGATCTTGTACTGCTTGATCGCGCGGGCGACGTCCTTCGCCGTCATCTTGCCTTCCGCGGCCAGCGCGGCAATCGCGGCGTGGGCGATGTAGTTGCGGTCCACTTCGAAGTGGCGGCGCAGGTTGGCGCGGGTATCCGAGCGGCCGAAGCCGTCGGTGCCCAGCGCCGTGTACTTCATCGGCACGAACTCGCGGATCTGGTTGGAGAAGGCGCGCACGTAATCGGTCGCGGCGATCGCCGGGCCCTGGCGGCCTTCCAGCAGCGTGGTGACGTAGGGCTTGCGCTGCGTGCCTTCCGGGTTGAGGCGGTTGTGGCGGATGGCGTCTTCGCCGTCGCGCGCCAACTCGGTGAAGCTGGGGCAGGACCAGATGTCGGCGGTGACGCCGAAATCCTTGTCGAGCATTTCCGCCGCGGCGATGGCTTCGCGCAGGATGGTGCCGGAGCCGAGCAGCTGCACGCGCAGTTCGCCCTTCTTCGGCTTGCCGGCGTCCTTCAGCAGGTACATGCCCTTGATGATGCCCTCGGCTGCACCTTCCGGCATGTCCGGGTGGGTGTAGTTCTCGTTCATCACGGTCATGTAGTAGTACTCGTCCACCTGCTCGGTGAGCATGCGCTGCATGCCGTGCTGCAGGATGACGGCCACTTCGAAACCGAACGTCGGGTCGTAGGCGCGGCAGTTGGGGATGGCGCTGGCCAGCAGGTGGCTGTGGCCGTCCTCGTGCTGCAGGCCCTCACCATTAATGGTGGTGCGGCCGGCGGTGGCGCCGAGCAGGAAGCCGCGCGAGCGCATGTCCGCTGCCTGCCAGGCGCTGTCGCCGATGCGCTGGAAGCCGAACATCGAATAGAAGATGTAGAACGGCAGCATCTGCAGGTCGTTGGTGCTGTAGCTGGTGGCCGCGGCCATCCAGCTGGAGAACGCGCCTGCTTCGGTGATGCCTTCTTCCAGCACCTGGCCGGCCTCGTCCTCGCGGTAGTACATCAGCTGGTCGCGGTCGACCGGCTTGTACTTCTGGCCTTGCGGCGCGTAGATGCCGAGCTGGCGGAACAGGCCTTCCATGCCGAACGTGCGCGCCTCATCGGCGACGATCGGCACGCAGCGCGGGCCGACCTGCTTGTCGCGCAGGATGATGTTGAGCGCCTGCACGAACGACATCGTGGTGCTGATCTCGCGGTCGCCGCTGGACTTGAGCAGGCGGTCGAAGACTTCCAGCTTGGGCGCTTCGAGCGAGGTGCTGGCCTTGCGGCGGCGCTGCGGCAGGAAGCCGCCGAGCGCCTTGCGGCGCTCCATCATGTATTCCACTTCCGGCGACTTCTCGCCCGGGTGGAAGAACGGCACCTTGCCTTCGGCCAGCTGCGCGTCGGTGACCGGGATGTTGAAGCGGTCGCGGAACAGGCGCACGGCTTCGTCGTCGAGCTTCTTGGTCTGGTGGGTCGGGTTGAGCGACTCGCCGGCCGCGCCCATGCCGTAGCCCTTGACCGTCTTGGCCAGGATGACGGTGGGCATGCCCTTGGTGTTCACCGCTTCGTGGTACGCCGCGTAGACCTTGTGCGGATCGTGGCCGCCGCGGTTGAGGCGCCAGATGTCGTCATCGCTGAGGTTGGCGACGAGCTGCGCGGTCTCGGGGTACTTGTTGAAGAAGTGCTCGCGCGTGTACGCGCCGCCGAAGGCCTTGCAGTTCTGGTACTCGCCGTCGACGGTTTCCATCATCAGCTGGCGCAGCTTGCCGGTGGTGTCGCGCGCGAGGAGCGGATCCCAGTAGCTGCCCCAGATCGTCTTGATGACGTTCCAGCCGGCGCCGCGGAACTGGCCTTCCAGCTCCTGGATGATCTTGCCGTTGCCGCGCACCGGACCGTCGAGGCGCTGCAGGTTGCAGTTGATGACGAAGACCAGGTTGTCGAGGCCTTCGCGGCCGGCGACCGAGATCGCGCCCAGGCTCTCGGGCTCGTCGGTTTCGCCGTCGCCGAGGAACGCCCAGACCTTGCGGTCGGTCTTCGGCATCAGGCCGCGGCCTTCCAGGTACTTCCAGTTGCGCGCCTGGTAGATGGCGGCGAGCGGGCCCAGGCCCATCGACACGGTGGCGACCTGCCAGTAGTCCGGCATCAGCCACGGGTGCGGGTAGGAGCTGATGCCGCGGCCGTCGACTTCCATGCGGAAGTGGTCGAGCTGCGATTCGCTGATGCGGCCTTCGAGGAACGAGCGCGCGTAGATGCCGGGCGAGCTGTGGCCCTGCACGCCGATGATGTCGCCGGGGTGGTCGCCTTCCGGGCCGCGCCAGAAGTGGTTGAAACCGACGTCATAGAGCGTGGCCGCCGACGCGAAGCTGGCGATGTGGCCGCCGAGGTCACCGGGCTTGCGGTTGGCGCGCACGACCATGGCCAGCGCGTTCCAGCGCAGGATCGAACGGATGCGCCATTCCATCGCGTGGTCGCCGGGGCTCTTTGCCTCCAGGTGCGCGGGAATGGTGTTGACGTATTCGGTGGTCGGCGAGAACGGAAGATGCGCGCCGGCGCGGCGCGTGACCTCGACCATGCCCTCGAGCAGCTGATGGGCGCGCTGCGCGCCTTCGCGCTCGATGACGGCCTGGACGGACTCGATCCACTCGCGGGTCTCGGTCGGGTCCGGGTCGTTCTGAAGCAGGTCGTGGATGACGGCGTGGAGAGAAGTCATTTACATCGCGGCCCCGTGGCCGCGCCTCGTTGTGGGGCGGGGATTAGAGCCCCGATTCTAACAGCGAAGGACGGGTCGTCCGACCCTGTGGGCGGCCCAGTTGGCAACGTTTGCAAGGTATTCGGGCTGATGTCGTGTGGACATGGGGGGACGTGCGGGGGTGGATGGTTGGGAGCCCGCAACGTCTTGGGAACCGCCCCCTCTCCCGCTTTCGGGAGAGGGTTGGGGTGAGGGTGCTCTTCGACGCCTGATCGCAAAGTCAAAAGCGCCCTCACCCTAGCCCTCTCCCGCAAGCGGGAGAGGGGACGTTCTCTGGGGAGTGGGAGAGGTTCGTAGCTTCGAAGGGGGCGCCTCCCAAGTTCGGTATAGGGGACGGAGTTGCGGGTAGGCGCGCCGCCCGACCTGTGGTTGTCTATGCCGCGATGACCTCCCCCACCCTCCGCCGCGGCCTCGCGGCCGCCCTCGTCCTGCACGCTGCCGCGCTGCCTGCGCAGCAGCGCGAAGACGCGACCACGCTCGATACCGTGCAGGTGTCGGGCGTGCGGCAGGCGCTGGCGGATTTTCCCGGCGCGGTCAGCGTGATCGATGGCGAGACGCTGCGGGCCGGGCAACGGCAGGTGTCGTTGGCGGAAACGCTGGTGCGCGTGCCCGGCATCGGTGTGCTGGACCGGCAGAACTACGCGCAGGACCTGCAGATCCAGAGTCGCGGCTTCGGTGCGCGCTCGACATTCGGCATCCGCGGCATCCGGCTGATCGTGGACGGCATTCCGTCGTCGGCGCTGGACGGCCAGGGCCAGGCGGCGAACTTCCCGCTCGGCTCGCTCGATCGCATCGAGGTGCTGCGCGGGCCGCTGGCGTTGCAGTACGGCAACGCGGCCGGCGGCGCGATCGTCGCCGAGACCGTGCTCGACGGCCCCACCGGCGTGCGCGCCGACGGCTGGATCGGCGAGCACGGCACGCACCGCGCGCAGGCCGGCATCGAAGGCGCGAGCAGCGACGCCGACTGGCGCTGGCAGGCGTTGGGCAGCCGCTTCGTCACCGACGGCGAGCGCCCGCACAGCGCCGCCGAACGCTCGCAACTCGATGCCGTCGCGCAGTGGTCGCCGGATGCGGACCGGCGTCTGCGCCTGGTCGCGGGCGGGTTGTCGCAGCCGTACACCGACGACCCGCTCGGCCTGACGCGCGCGCAATGGGAACGTGAGCCGCACGGCACCGATCCAGCGGCGCTGTTGTTCGACACGCGCAAGAAGATCGACAACGCGCAGGCCGGCGTGCGCTGGGACGACACCTATGCACCGGGCCGCGCGTACTGGCTGGGCGGCTACGGCATCGATCGCGACGTCGTGCAATTCCTCGCGGTACCGGTGGCGGCACAGCGCGCGCCGACCAGTGCCGGTGGCGTGATCGACCTGGGCCGGCGTTCGGCGGGGATCGAGGCCGGGCATCGCTGGGAGTTCACGCGCGGCGCGCTGGCGGTGGGCGTGGAAGCGGGACGCCTGGACGAAGACCGTCGCGGCTACGAGAACTTCGTCGGCACCACGCCGGCCGACACCGTGCTCGGCGTGCGTGGCCGGTTGCGCCGCGACGAGGACAACCGCATCGACGACCGCGAGGCGTTCGTCAGCGGCGGCTGGCGTTTCGCCGAACAATGGAACGCGCTGGCGGCGGTGCGCCACGCGCGCATCGACTTCGAATCGCACGACCACTACATCGCGCCCGGCAACGGCGACGACAGCGGCACGCTCGATTACCGCGAGACCGCGGCGTCGCTGGGCGTGTCGCGTGCGTTCGATTCGGGCGAGATGTTCGCGAGCCTCGGCCGCGGCTTCGAGACACCGACGGTGACCGAACTGTCGTACCGGCCCGACGGCAGCGCCGGTTTCAACGACCTGCGTGCGGCGCGCTTCGACAGCGCGGAAGTCGGTGCGCGCTGGCGGCGCGACGGACTCGAAGCCAGCGTCGCCGTGTATCGCATCGACGGCGAGGACGAGATCGTTCCGGCCGACAATCGCGGCGGCCGCGCCAGCTTCGCCAACGCCGGGCGTACGCGTCGCGAGGGCATCGAGGGCGGCATCGAGGGCGCGTTCGGCGAACGCTGGTCGTACGTGGCCACCGCCAACCTGCTGCGTGCGCGTTTCACTACGCCTTTCAGCTACGGCGTCGTCGTCGGTGGCGTGCCGGTGACGCGCACGGTGGCGGCGGGCAACCGCGTGCCGGGCATCCCTCGCGCGAACGGCTACGCCGAACTGGCCTGGGCGGCCGGCAGCGGCGCGTTCGATGCGGCGGTGGAGATGCGCGCCAGCGACGACATCGACACCGACGACCGCAACACCGAGGCCGCGCCCGGCTACGCGCAGTTCGCGCTGCGCCTGCAGTGGCGCGTGCCGGGATCGGGCTGGCACGGGTTCGTGCGCGTGGACAACGTGTTCGACCGCGACTTCGTGGGCTCGGTCATCGTCAACGAGGCCAACGAGCGTTATTTCGAGCCGGGTGCGGGCCGCACGCTGAGCGTGGGGCTGGGCTGGGGGCCGCGTTGAGGCTCCAAGCGAGAGCAGTACGCGCACTCCAGCCCGACCATCCTTCGACTCCGGCGCTGCGCGCCTACGCTCAGGACGAACGGGATTAGGTGGGCCTCATCACCACCCAGACCAACCCTCACCGTTCGTCCTGAGCGTAGCGAAGCGGAGTCGAAGGGTGGACGGGTGCGGAAACACTTCGGCGCCCGACTCGCATGGCAAAGCGACAGTACGCTCTGCCGCCCGCTCATCCTTCGACTCCGGCCTACGGCCTACGCTCAGGACGAACGGAGGGTCAGCAGCCGCGAGCCCGTCTCGCCCTGGGGCCGCGGGGCCTGATCCGCGGCCGTTCCGTTTCCTTCACGCCGTCCGTACTAATGATCGGGCGCTGGGGCGGCGCAGGGGATGGGAAGACGGGCCATGGCCACTCGACTGGAGGCGCTGCCGCTGGGACCGGTTGATCGCGTGCGCAAGCGCGACAGCCTGCGGACGCGGATCGCGCTGTGGTCGGGCATGGTCGGCGTGTTGCTGGTGTGCCTGATGGTCGGCGGCGTGGCCTGGTACCTGCGACAGCAGGTCGACCGCGACGCGCGCCTGGACACGATGGCCAACGCGCAGCAGGCCGCCGAGCAACTCGATGCGACGATGCTCGCGGTCACGGTGAGCACTGATGGCCTGTCGGACCTCGCGGCGCATTCCGGACTGGATCCCGCGGCGCTGACCAGCACCCTGCGCTCGCTGGTCAAGGCGACACCGGGCTGCGCCGGCGGGTTGCTGGCGCTGGAACCGCGCGTCGCCGGCGGAACCCCGTACGCCCATTACGTGCACGTGGACGGCCGCGCCGACCGCGACTTCGTCGCCGAGGACTACGACTACCGCAGCAAGCCCTGGTACGAACGCACGTTGCACAGCGCGCGGGGCTGGTGGTCCGAGCCTTACTTCAGCGAGACCGCCGGCAACCGCTGGATGGTTACCTACAACAAGCCGCTGCCGCAGGGCGCCGGGATGGTCAGCCTGGACCTGCCGCTGACCGCGCTGACCGACAGCCTGCAGACGGTCGCCTACCTGCCCGGCTGGCGCGCGAGTCTGGTCGCGCCGGGCGGGATGATCGCGTTCAACCCGGACGTGACCGTCGCCCGCGAAATGACCATGGAGCGCTTCGTCCGGCTGGCCGGACGCAGCGACCTGCTGCCCGCGGTTGAAGCGGTGCGCGAACGCCGCCATCTGCAACTGGTGCACATCGACGCGTCCAGCGGCGAGAAGCGCTTCAGCGTCGTCGAGCCGGTCGGCGAGACCGGCTGGACCGTGGTGGTGTCGCAGTCGTATCGGCTGATCATCGCGCGCCTCAATCGCCTGCTGATGGCGCTGGGCGCGACCGGCCTGCTGCTCGCCGGGTTGTGCATGCTGCTGATGCGGCGACTGGCCGGGCGGATCGGTAAACCGGTGCAGCAACTGGCTGCGTCCGCAACACACCTGTCAGAAGCCAACTACGAGGCGCCCGTGCCGCACACGCTGCGCCGCGACGAGGTGGGGCTGCTGGCGCGCGCGTTCGACCATGCGCGCGGTTCGATCAAGGAACAACTGCGTCGCATCGAGCAGATGGGCGCGGCGCGGCAGAAGCTGGAAAGCGAGCTGTCGATCGCGCGCGACATCCAGCTGGCGATGCTGCCGGAGCCGCCGGTGCTGCGCGGCAACGGCCGCGTACTGCGCGCGCACGCGATGCTGGAACCGGCCAAGGCGGTGGGCGGCGACTTCTACACGTTCTTCGTGCGCGACGGACGCCGACTGTGGTTCGCGATCGGCGATGTGTCCGACAAGGGCGTTCCGGCGGCACTGTTCATGGCGCGGGCGATGACGGTGCTGGAAGTGGCCACCAGCCGCGGCGGCTCGGTGGAAGACGCGCTGCGCACGGCCGCGACGCGCCTGGCCGATGGCAACGACACCTGCATGTTCGCGACCGTGCTGTGCGGGCGCATCAACGTCGATGACGGCGAGCTGCGGCTGGCGAGCGCCGCGCACGAGCCGCCGGTGCTGCTGCGCGCCGACGGCAGCCGCGAGTTCCTGGCGGTCGAGGCGGCGGGCCCGCTCGGCATCGACATCGAGGAGCACTATCCGGTGTGGCGCGGCCGACTCGAACCGGGCGACGCACTGGTGGCCTACACCGACGGCATCACCGAAGCGTTCGACGGCGGCCAGCAGGCATTCGGCACGCAACGGCTGATGGATGCGCTGCAACCGGGTAGCGACCCGGGTGCGTTGCGCCAGGCGCTGGTGTCGGCCGCGCACCGGTTCAGCGGCGCGGCGCCACAATCGGATGACATCACCGTATTGGCACTATGCTTGGCCACGGACACCGACGGAGGCGAATGATGCAGCTACGGATCGAAGTCCCACACCAGCGCGAACACCTGGGCGAACTGCTCACGGCGATCGACCGCGCACTCGCCGAACACCGCGTCGCACCGGAAGTGCGCGACGACATGCAGCTGATCGCCGAAGAAGTGGTCTGCAACGCGATGGACCACGGCGTCGAGGAAGCCTCGCGCGATGGACAGAAGCAGATCGTGGTCGACATCGCGCGCCACGGAAACCGCCTGCATGTCGAGTTCCGCGACACCGGCAAGCCGTTCGATCCGCTGTCGCAACCCATGCCCGACCTGGAGGCGTGCATCCTCGACCGGCCGATCGGCGGGCTGGGCGTGCACCTGATCCGCGAGATCGCCGAAGCCGTCAGCTACGAGCGCGACGAACCCTACAACGTCCTGCGCGTGGTGCTGCGCGCAGCCTGAGCCGTTACGAGGAACTCACCGCCATGGACCTGCAGATCCGCATCGATCCCGCCCTAAACGGCAACCAGCGGATCGCGCTGGGCGGCCGCCTCGACACGCACAGCTACGACGAACTGGACCGGCGCCTGGCGCCGGTGCTGGCCTCGAACATCCAGTCGCTGGTGCTGGACCTGGCGTCGCTGGAATACATCAGCTCCGCCGGCGTGCGCTCGATCTTCAAGGCGCGCAAGGCGCTGGCATCGCGCAACGGCAAGGTACTGGTGCTGAACCCGCAGCCGCAGATCAAGAAAGTGTTCGACGTGGTGAAGGCGGTCCCGCTCAACGAGATCTTCACCTCGACCGAGGAAGCCGACGCCTATCTCGACGCGATGCAGCGCAAGGTGCTGCGTGGGGCGGACGAGGACGAGTAATTTCCCGGCGCCAGCCCTCACCCCTGCCCCTCTCCCGCAGGCGGGAGAGGGGTGACCCTCGGGAGTCCTTTTTCTTTGCCTTGCTTCTAGTCCCCTCTCCCGCATGCGGGAGAGGGTCAGGGTGAGGGCCGCTCTCAGCTACGAGCGCGGATCTGCGCGTCCACCGCGGCGATCGCGGTCATGTTGACCACGCGGCGTGCGGTCGAGGCCGGGGTCAGGATGTGCGCGGGCTTGTCCAGGCCCATCAGGATCGGGCCGATCGCGACGCCGTCGGTCATCACCCGGATCATGTTGTAGGTGATGTTGGCGGCGTCGAGGTTCGGCATCACGAACAGGTTCGGACGGCCCTTCAGCGTGGTGTTCGGGAAGATGCGGTGGCGCAGCTCCTCGTCCCACGCGGTGTCTGCCTGCATTTCGCCGTCCATTTCCAGCTTCGGCATGCGCTCCTTGATGATCTGGTAGACCTTGCGCATCTTCGCCGCCGACGCGTTGTCGTGGCTGCCGAAGTTGGAGTGCGACAGCAGCGCGACCTTCGGCTCGATGCCGAAGAGCTTCATGCGGTACGTCGCCTGCAGCGTCGCCTCGGCGATCTGCTCGGCCGGCGGATCGCACTGCACGTGCGTGTCGAGGAAGAACCACACGCC
This sequence comes from Lysobacter niastensis, assembly GCF_015453285.1. Taxonomy (GTDB): domain Bacteria; phylum Pseudomonadota; class Gammaproteobacteria; order Xanthomonadales; family Xanthomonadaceae; genus Lysobacter_J; species Lysobacter_J niastensis. The sequence goes on along the minus strand of NZ_JADLZT010000008.1, from coordinate 128,708 downwards.
CTGCTCGTTGATCACGCCGGTCATCGCGGCCGTGCCGGACACGCCCGGGTCGAAGTCGAACACGCTGCGCAGGTAGCCGAGCTTCTTGTGGAAGCGGCCGACCAGGCCGCAGATCATCGCGTCGGCTTCGCCGCGCTCGACCATCAGCGCGGCGATCAGCGTCGGGCGCGAGCGCAGCAGGTTCTTGGCCGCGGCCGGCGACACGCCGCGACGCTCGGTCAGCGCGTGGTACTGCTGCCAGTAGTCGTCGAAGCGCGGGTCGGAGTTGATGTTGGTCAGTTCGTAATCGACGCCTTCGCGCATGCGCAGGCCGAGGCGCGTAATGCGTGCCCCGATCACCTCCGGGCGGCCGATCAGGATCGGGAACGCGAGCTTCTCGTCGATCACCGTCTGCACGGCGCGCAGCACGGTCTCTTCCTCGCCTTCGGCGTAGACGACGCGCTTGAGGTCGCTGCGGGCACGGTCGTAGACCGGCTTCATCAGCAGGCCGGTGCGATAGACGTACTGGCTCAGCTTCTCGATGTAGGCGGGCATGTCCTCGATCGGACGGGTCGCCACGCCCGAGTCCGTCGCGGCCTTGGCCACGGCCGGCGCCAGCATCACCAGCAGGCGCGGGTCGAACGGACGCGGGATCAGGTAGTCGGGGCCGAAGGTCGGCACGTCGCCGCCGTAGGCCGCGCCGAGATCGGAGGATTCCATGCGCGCCAGGTGCGCGATCGCGCGCACGCAGGCCAGCTTCATCTCCTCGTTGATGCCGGTCGCGCCGACGTCGAGCGCGCCGCGGAAGATGTACGGGAAGCACAACGCGTTGTTGACCTGGTTCGGGTAGTCCGAACGGCCGGTCGCGATGATGCAGTCCGGACGCACCTTCTTGGCGTCTTCCGGGAGGATTTCCGGATAGGGATTCGCCAGCGCCAGGATGATCGGCTTGTCGGCCATCGTGGCGACCATCTCCGGCTTCAGCACGCCGCCGGCGGACAGGCCGAGGAACACGTCGGCGCCATCCATGATTTCGGCGAGCGTGCGCTTGGCGGTGTCGCGCGCGTAGCGCTGCTTGTCCGGGTCCATGTGGCCGCGGCCGGTGTAGAGCACGCCGTCGCGGTCGACCGCGAGGATGTTCTCCGGCTTCATGCCCAGCGCGACCAGCATGTCGAGGCAGGCGATGCCGGCGGCGCCGGCGCCGGACGTGGCGAGCTTCACGTCCTCGATCTTCTTTCCGACCACTTCCAGCGCGTTGAGCACGGCGGCACCGACGATGATCGCGGTGCCGTGCTGGTCGTCGTGGAAGACCGGGATGTTCATCCGCTCGCGCAGCTTGCGCTCGACGATGAAGCACTCCGGCGCCTTGATGTCCTCGAGGTTGATGCCGCCGAAGGTCGGTTCGAGGCTGGCGATGATGTCGACCAGCTTGTCCGGGTCGCGCTCGTCGATCTCGATGTCGAACACGTCGATGCCGGCGAACTTCTGGAACAGCACGCCCTTGCCTTCCATCACCGGCTTGCCGGCCAGCGGGCCGATGTCGCCCAGGCCGAGCACGGCGGTGCCGTTGCTGATCACCGCGACCAGGTTGCCGCGCGCCGTGAGCTCGCTGGCGGTCCTGGGGTCCTCGACGATCGCCTCGCAGGCGAAGGCCACGCCCGGCGAATACGCCAGGGCCAGATCGCGCTGGGTGACCATCGGCTTGGTCGCCGAGACCTTGATCTTGCCCGGCGGGCTCATGCGGTGGTAATCGAGCGCGGCCTGCTTGAGATCGGTGCTGGACGGGGTATCGGACATTTCGGGCGAAAACCACGGATGGGCCGCCGATTCTAGCCGCTTAACGTGAAGCCCGAGGACGCCACGGTATGGCCGGGGCGCGACGCGTTGCGCAGAATGCAACCTCTCCTGCAGGGTGGGGACACGAATGCGCTCGAGCTTCCGGCCGCACTGGGCCCCGTCGACATGGATGCCGGCTCCATGGATGCTCGCCGCCACCACGCTGGCCTGTGTGCTGCTCGCGCAGCTGCCATTGATCCTCAATCCAGGCTATTTCAGCCACGACGAGCTGCAGTGGGCCGCCTTCGCCGGCCACGACGCCCACCTGATGCCGCGGGATCAGCTGTGGACCGACCTGCAGATGTTCCAGTACCGGCCGCTGACCTTCTCGCTGTGGCTGTGGCTGTCGGAGGCATTGTTCGCCCGGCCGCAGGCTTTCCATGTCGTGATCGTGGCCTGGGGCGGCCTCAATGCGGCCCTGCTGGCATGGTTGCTGCGCCGCTTCGGGCTGGGCGCCACTTCGGCCCTGTGCGGTGCGCTGGGCTTCGCTTTGAGCCCGTTCGCGATGCACACCCACGGCTGGGTCGGCACGATCGGCGACCTGATCTGGACCGGCTGCGCGCTGGCGACCGGCCTGCTGGCCCAGCGCGAGCGCGGCGCCGTGCTGACCTTCGCGGGTGCCGCCGTACTGACGGCGATCGGGCTGCTGGCGAAGGAGTCCGCGATCGTGATCCCGGGGCTGGCCGCCCTCGGCTGGCTGTTGCTGGGCCGGCGCCGGAGCTGGGCGATGGCCACGGCCGGCGCGATGGTGCCGGTCGCGATCTACCTGTCGCTGCGCCTTGGCGTGATCCTGTTTTCCCCGCGCGAGGCTGCCAACTACGGCTGGAGCTTCGCCTACGCGCCGCTGCGCTGGCTCGAGTACCAGCTGTATCCGTCGATCCCGACCCGCCTCGGCATCACCGGCCTGCTGGAGAAAGGCGCGGGCGACGCCCGCCTGTGGGTCGCCGGCCTGGTCTGGCTGGCGGTCGCCTGGACGTTCTGGCGTGCCGGCTCGCGCTGGCTCGCCGCCTTCCTGCTGGTCGGTGCCGCAGCGCTGGGGCCGGTGCTGATCCTCGCGGAGTCGGCCAACCAGTACGGCTACGGCTTCGCCGCTGCGATCGCGGGGCTGGCGGCGGCAGTGTGGGCCAGGAGCGACCGTCGCGGACGGATAGCGCTGGGCATCGCCGCCGTGCTGAGCCTGTGGCACGGCGTCAACGTCATGCGGCGGATGCACGAGGTCGGCGAACTGCAGGCGGTGTTCTCGCCGGCGATGGCCGACGCGGTCGCGCGCGCCGAAGGACACCCGGTACGAATACGCGCCGCCGATGCGGGCCAGCACTGGATCTATCTGCGCCTGTCGCTTGGGATCCCCAGCTACGCCGGCGTCCCCATCGGCGAACGCGTGCGCCTGGTCGGCGGCAGCGAGGATGCCGACTATGTAATCGAGAAGGATGGGGCGCTGCGGCGGTTGGAGTGACGGCAACCTGCGCGCAGGCCCTCCCCGACCAATCTTCACCGTTCGCCCTGAGCGTAGCGAAGCGGAGTCGAGGGGTGGACGGGTGACGAACACTTGATGGCGTCCGCATGGACAAGTGAGGCGTTATGCACCCCATCCGCTCATCCTTCGACTCCGGCGCTGCGCGCCTACGCTCAGGACGAACGGGATTTTGCTTCCATCACGATTTCGCCGTACGGGTCAGATATCGCTGAAGCAATCCTCGGCGATGCTGGCCAGGCGGATGCGGTTGGCGAACAGCGAGAACGCCAGCATGCCGGCCAGTCCGTTCGCGCGCGCGATCCAGCGCGGCAGCCAGCGCGCGGGCTTGATCACGCCTTCGGCGACCAGCGGCTCGAAGCGCTGCACGTCGCCCAGCGTCATCTTGCCGGCGAACAACTGCCGGCACAGTCCCAGCTTCTGCTGGTGCAGCGCCCAGCGGAAGAACGTGTGCACGCTGACCAGGCCGCGCAGGTACACCGTGTCCTTGGTGAAGGCGCTGCCGCCGCAGGTAGGCACGCCGCGGAAGATGCGCTGCGCCGAGGCGAAACTGTCCTCCGGCGATTGCCCTGACTTCAGGAAATAGCGAAACACCTCGACGAAGTCGGCGCCGTCCAGCGCCATCTGCACCGCTTCGATGCGCAGGCTGATGCGCTTCATGCGGCCGATGTCGATGCTGCCGGTGATCTGCTCGGCGAAGGTCGCCAGCCCTTCCTGCGTCACGGTGACCCGGGGCGATGACAGCGCGAGGCTGGGCAGGATGTGCTGGTCGCGTCCGTTGAGCGCGGTCAGCGAATGCACGAACGCTTCATGCTGCAGCAACTGGTGACGGTCGTAATCGCTGAAGGCGGCGCCGTGGCGCAGACGGATGCGGGTCGCGCCGGCCGCGGCCTTGGCGATCAGGTCGGGATCGAGTTCGACCTCGATCACGCGGCCGTCGAAGTAGTCGTCGAGCTCGCGCTGCAATTGCAGCTGCAACGCGGTCGCGGAGATGGTGACGTGCTCGGCGGGCGACAGCAGCTCGTGGTCGAGCTCGTCGGCGATGGAAATGAAATGGTGCGCCGCCTCCAGCGTGCTCGGACCGTCGCCGGGCAGGGCCTGGCCGGGATGACCGAACAACTGGATCGAGTAATCGGTGACGGCGTCGGTGCCCAGCGATTCGCACAGCGCCGCGGCGACCGCCCAACTGCGCGCCGATTCGGCCACGTACTGGCCGAGCGGATGTTGCTCGTCGGCGGCTTTCGCGATGGCGTCAAGCTCGCTGCGAACCTCGGCGAGATCGAGCTTGGGATATTCGACCTGCGGGAGCTTCACGACGCCGCGGGCGTAGTCGGCCAGGAACTGCACCTCCAGCCCGGCCGGCCAGCTTGCCAGCGCCAGCACGCGGACGTCGCGCACGGCCGCGACCATGCGCGAGTCGAGCGCTGCATGGTGGGCGACCTCCTGCGAGAGGGCGTTCGACATTCTGTTCATGCCGTGCGCGAGTGTAGTCCATTGCCGGGGTGCACCCGGGCCGCGGCGCACAAATTGAAGGACTGCGCGTGCCCGGCAAAGCTCCAACGCGTCCGCCCTTCGACTCCGGCGCTATGCGCCTACGCTCAGGACGAACGGCAGGCATCGGCTTCGCCCCTTCGACGAACCGTGGGTTGAAGGAGGGAATGACGCCGCAGATGACGCGCCGTACCGGTTACGCCGCGTTACCGTCCATGCGCCTCAATGGCGCCCGTACTTCTCGTCCAGGCGCTTGTTGAGCGCCTTGCCCTGCACTTTCTCGTCGGCCTTCTGCGCGCGCCGGTTGGCGAGCTTGTTGGCGGCACCGGCAACCTCGTCGCGCAGCTTCAGGTAATTGGCGAAGCGCTGCGGGTCGAGCTTGCCCGCCTCGATCGCACCGCGCACGGCGCAGCCCGGCTCGCGCTCGTGGTGGCAATCGCGGAACTTGCACTGATCGGCCAGCGCTTCGACGTCGCTGAAGTTCTCGGCGACGTCTTCCTCGCCGGTCGGCTTCAGCTCGCGCATGCCGGGCGTATCGATCAGGCAGGCGCCCGACGGCAGCGGGATCAGCGCGCGGTGCGTGGTGGTGTGGCGGCCGCGCGAGTCGTGCTCGCGCACGGCGCTGGTCTTCATCTTCTCGATGCCAAGCAGCGTGTTGGTCAGCGTCGACTTGCCGGCGCCGGAGCTGCCGACCAGCACCGCGGTGCGACCGGGCTGCAGCCACGGCGCCAGCACCAGGATGCTCTCGGCGTCCTTGGCGTTGACTGCGCGCACGGCCACGTCCTGCGCGGCCAGTTCGACCAGGGAGGCGAGCGCGTCGGTGACGTCCTGCGCCTGGTCGGCCTTGGTCAGCACCACCACCGGCTCGACACCGCCGCCGCGCACCAGCAGCAGGTAGCGTTCGATGCGGCGCGGATTGAAGTCGGCGTCCAGGCCGCAGACGACGAACACCGTGTCGACGTTGGCCGCAATCAGCTGCTGCTGGTAGTGCTCGCCGGCGGCGGCACGCTTGATTGTGCTGTGACGCGGCAACAGGGCCACGGCCTTGCGCCCCTCGACCAGCACCCAGTCGCCGACGCCGGGGCGCTGGTCGATGGTCACCGTGCCTTTGCGGAAGCCGGGCGGGCGCTGCCACTCGGGCAGCGATTCGACCGGAAAGCTCTGGTCGGGGCCGTCGGAGACGATGTAGCCGCTGCGATGCTGTTCCACCACCCGCGCCGGGCTGGCCTTCGGGTGCGTGGCCATCAGGTCACGCCAGGCCTGCTGCCAATCGGTCGTCGCCGGCCGCGCCTCATCGGCCGCGAGGGGCCAGCCGATCGCCTGCAGGGCGGCGTGCGTGGAAGTCAAAAGTCAGTGGCGGGGGTTGGCATGCCCGGATTCTACCTTCGGCCGCCCTGCGTGGCGCAGTACGCGGTCGCGGATCGGCCTCGGATCGGGCGTGCCCGCAGTGCCGTTCATGCGTTTTTTTGGCTAGTCTGGCGGTCCACCCCCACCTCTCCTGCTGCGATGTCCCTGCCCCCCGTGAAGACCCGTGAACGCCTGTCCGAAGTCCGCTACGAAATCCGCGGAGAACTGGCCCGGCGAGCCCGCGAGTTGGAGGCCCAGGGCCGCAAGCTGATCAAGCTCAACATCGGCAACCCGGGCGCGTTCGGGTTCCGCGCGCCGGAGCACCTGCAGCGCGCGATCGCCGACCGCATCGCCGATACCGACCCCTACACCCACCAGCAGGGCCTGCCGGCCGCGCGTGAGGCGATCGCCGCCTTCCACAAGCAGCGCGGTACGCCCAATGCCAGCCCGGAACGGGTGTTCGTCGGCAATGGCGTCAGCGAGCTGATCGACCTGTCGCTGCGGGCGCTGCTCAATCCCGGCGATGAAGTGCTGCTGCCCTCGCCCGATTATCCGTTGTGGAGCGCGGCGACCATCCTCAACGACGGCCGCCCGGTCTATTACCGCTGCCTGCCGGAGAACGGCTTCCTGCCCGACCCGGACGAGATCGCGCAGCTGGTGTCCAGCCGCACCCGTGCGATCGTGCTGATCAACCCCAACAACCCGACCGGCGCCGCATACCCGCGCGAGCTGATCGAAAAGATCGTCGCCATTGCCGCACGCCACAAGCTGCTGCTGATGGCCGACGAGATCTACGACTCGATCCTCTACGACGGCGCGCAGTTCACGCCGGTCGCACCGATCGCCGGCGACCTGCCGTGCCTGTCGTTCGGCGGCCTGAGCAAGGTGCACCGCGCCTGCGGCTGGCGCGTCGGCTGGGCGGTGCTTTCGGGCGATCCGGTCGCCAGCGGCAACCTGCACCACGCGATGGACCTGCTCGGCGCGCTGCGCTTGTGCGCCAACGTGCCGGGCCAGTTCGCGATCGACGCCGCACTGCATGGCGAAGACACCATCGCGCCGTTGTGCGCACCCGGCGGCCGCCTGTACGAGGCTCGCCGGGCGGTGACCGAGAGCGTTGCTGCGAGCCGGCACCTGGAACTCGTCGCGCCGGCCGGTGCGCTGTACGCGTTCCCGGCCGTGACCGGCGCTGCGGCGCAGGGCTTCGACGACCACCGTTTCGCGCTGGAACTGCTCGAAACCGAAGACGTGCTGGTGGTGCCGGGTTCCAGCTTCAACGTGCCCTACCGCAATCACTTCCGCGTGACGCTGTTGCCGCAACCGGACGACCTGCGCGAAGTGTTCCGTCGCATCGAACGCCTGCTCGACCGTTACGCCGACCGCGGTCAGTCGCAAGCGGTGGCCTGACGCCATGGCGAGCGCTCCCGCACCCGCGTTGTCCTACCTCGCCCTTGGCGACAGCTACACGATCGGCGAAGGCGTACCCGAGGCCGGGCGCTGGCCGGTACAGCTGGCGCACGCACTGCGCGAGGAAGGCATCGCGTTGTCCGATCCGCGCATCATCGCCACCACCGGCTGGACCACCGACGAGCTGACCTGGGGCATCGACGGTGCCGAGCCGCTCGGCGAATGGGATTTCGTCAGCCTGCTGATCGGCGTCAACAACCAGTACCGCCTGCGCAGCGCGGTGGGCTATCGCGGCGAGTTCGACACGCTGCTGCAGCGCGCGATCCGCTACGCACGCGGCCGCGCCGACCGCGTGCTGGTGCTGTCGATCCCCGACTGGGGCGTGACGCCGTTCGTGAAGACCACGCAGCAGAAGCCGGAGACCATCGCCGCCGAACTGGACGCCTACAACGCTGCGGCGCTCTCGGTGTGCGACGCACGCGGCGTTGCCTTCGTCGACATCACGCCTGCCTCGCGCGAACACGGCGCCGAAACCGAAATGCTCGCCGAAGACGGCCTGCATCCGTCGGCGGCGATGTACACGCTGTGGACGCAGCAGGCATTGCCTGTGGCGCGCACCCTGCTGTCGCGCTGAACGACGCGGTCAACCTGGCTTCATGGCCGCAGGACGCATCCCGAGTCAGGAATCTCCATGCCGCATCCCCTGATCGCTCCCATGGCAGCACATGTTGCTCTGGCTGCTTTCCTGTATGCGTTGCTCACGTTTGCTCGCGCCCCGGCGATCTGGGGCATCGGCCGGCGCTCCGACGGCAGCAATCCCTGGGCGAGGTTCGAGCCTCGCATCAGCGCGAATCTCTCGAACCAGTTCGAATGGCCCCTGCTCTTCTACGCGGCGTGCCTGGTGCTGCTTCAGTCCGGCACAAGCCAGCTCTCGCTTGTGCTGGCCTGGATCTTCGTCCTTGGACGGGTACTGCATAGCCTGGTTCAGATACTGACCAGCAACGTCCGGCTGCGGGGCGTCGTCTTTACGGTCAACTTCCTGGCGGTGCTGGGTCTGTGGGCCATCGTGGCCCTGCACCCATCACAGAACCACTAGCCCGGACCTTGCGGCCCACTTCAGTGGGTCGCGATGCCGGATTCGACCTCTCTACGGCGTTGAATGTCCTCGCCCGCGCTTCCGGCGGAAGGCTCCGGCACACTCGCATCCCCGTCCGGCACCACGCAGCGATAACCCAGCGCACGCAGCCGCTCCAGCAGCAGCGACAGCGTCTCCACGTTGCGTCCGTGCGCCGCGCCTTCGTGCGCCAGCACGATCGCACCGGGCGCAAGGTCGCGCTCGATGCGATCCACCACCTGCTCGGGTTCGCAACGCACGCCATCGAAGCCGCGCGCGGACCACGCCACGCGCGCCAGGCCATGCCGCTTCAGCGCGGACGCGACGAACGGGTTGCTCATGCCGACCACGGCGCGGAACCAGCGAGGCGCCGTGCCGGTGATAGCGGTCAACGCGGCCTGTGCAGCGTCGATCTGCGCCCGCATCGCGCGCGGGGGCAATGCCCAGAACCAGGCCTGCGGGTGGGTGTGGCTGTGCTGGCCGATGCCGTGGCCGCGACGCACGATTTCGCGCACCAGCTCCGGCTGCGCCGATGCCCGTTCGCCGACCAGGAAGAACGTGGCGCGCGCGCCATGCGCATCGAGCAGGTCCAGCATCGCCCGCGTGTCGGCGGACGGACCATCGTCGATGGTCAGCCAGACCGCCCGGTCGGCCACCGGCAGGCGGCTCAGCGCCGGCGCCAGCAGTTGCGAGCGGGGATGCAGCGTCGCCCAGATCACCGTCAGGTGGCTGGCCACCATGGCCGGCAGGCCGGCCGGCCAGCCCCAGCGCCACCACAGGCCGACGACCAGCAGCTGCGATGCGGTGAAGACCCAGGCCCAGGCGTACGGATGGCGCGGCGGACGGTGAAAGGAAGGCGAAACAACCGGCAAATTCATCCCCCATCGTACCTTGCGGCGTAGACTGCCCGCCCCCATCTGCATCACGTTCCCACCAGGTAGTCCGACATGTCCCTCGACCCCGCGCTGCGTTCGCGCATCGAAACCCTGCTGCAATCCAACCGCGTCGTGCTGTTCATGAAGGGCGCGCCGGACGCGCCGCAGTGCGGCTTCTCGGCCAAGGCTTCCGGCGTGCTGAACGCGCTGCTGCCGCAGGGCTATGCCCACGTCAACGTGCTGGCCGACGCTGAGATCCGCGAGGGCATCAAGCAGTACGGCAACTGGCCGACGATCCCGCAGCTGTACATCGATGGCGAACTGGTCGGCGGCAGCGACATCGTCGAGCAGATGGCCGGCAGCGGCGAGCTGCACAGCGTGCTCGGCCTGCCGGCGCCGGATCGCAGCCCGCCGCAGCTGACCATCAGCCCGGCCGCGCTGGAAATGCTGCGCGGCGCGATCGCCAACGCCGGTGACGGCTACGCCGTGCAGCTCGACATCGACGCACGCCACAACGCGCGTCTGCAGCTGGCGCCGGTCGACACCAACGCAGTGGCGGTCGAGATCGACGGCGTGCGCGTGCAGACCGACTGGCTGCAGGCACGCCGCGCCGACGGCATCAGCATCGACTGGGTCGACGACGAGCGCGGCCGCGGCCTGGTCGTACACAACCCGCATGCACCGCCTGCAGTGCGCGCGATCACGCCGGCCGAAGCCGACGCGCGCGTTCGCGCCGGCACGCTGCGCCTGGTCGATGTGCGCCCGGCCGACGAGCGCGCGATGGCCGCCGCTCCGGTCGCCTTCGACACCATGGACGCCGGCACCGGCGCGCTGGAAGCATTGCCGAAGGACACCGCGCTGGCGTTCCTGTGCCACCACGGCGGCCGCAGCCAGCAGGCAGCCGAGCATTTCCGCGGACTCGGTTTCCGCGAGGTCTACAACGTCACCGGCGGCATCGATGCCTGGGCCGACGTCGACCCGAACCTGCCGCGCTACTGATCGGATCCCGCGCAGCAGACAAAGCGAACCCGCGGCTCAACCGCGGGTTCGTCGTTTCAGGGCCAGGTTGCGTTACCGCTCAGGTGAAGCCGCCACCGTTGTCCAGGTATTCCTGCTCTTCCGGCGTGCTGGCACGGCCCAGCACGTGGTTGCGGTGCGGGAACCGGCCGAAGCGACGGATCACGTCGCGATGGCGCTCGGCGTAGTCCAGGTATTCCCTGCCCTGCTCGCCTTCGAACGCGCCGCACAGCGCGACGCTGCGGTCCTGGTCCTCGAGCGATTCGGAATGCTCGAACGGCATCATCAGGAACACGCGCAGCACCTCGTCCACCTCGCGGTCATAGCCCAGGGCCAGCGCGCGGTCCGCGTAGTGGAGCGCCAGCGAATCGGTCGCGTAGGCATGGCCGCTGCCACGGAACGCATTGCGCGGAATCTGGTCGAGCAGTAATACCAGCGCCAGCGCGCCCTCGGCATCGTCCATCCAGTGTTCCAGCTCGCGGCGAGCGGCGCGGTGGTGCGCGTCGAGCAGCTCGCGGCAGCGCGCATCGAAGACTTCGTCGCGTGCGAACCAGCGCTCGTAGCCAGCGTGGTGCCAGAAATCGACGATGTCGCGCGCGGTCGTGTGCATGAAGGTCATTGCGTGACGAATCAGATATCAGCGTAACGCAGTCCAATCCCCTCCTCCCACGTGCGGGAGAAGGTACCCATCCATCACACCGACTCGTCGGCCAGCTGCGTTTCCAGTTCGTTGATCCACAGTTCGGTGATGCTCTCCATCGTCACCGCGTGGATCAGCGGACGGATCGCGCCGGCGGAATAGGACTGCGAGACGAAGCGGGCGTAACGATTGCGGAAATCGAACCAGGCGTGCTGCGTCTCGTCGAAGATCGCCAGCGTCTCGCCGTCGAGCTGGGTGCGCAGGTGGGCCACCACGACCTGCAGACGTGCGTCGGCGAGACGGAACTCGTCGATCGCCTGCTGGTTCATGTCGTGCTGGGTCAGGCCGTCGTCGCCGCTGTGGCGAGCGACTTCCTCGGCCCGGGTGAAATAGCTGTCGGCGATACGCGCCGCGGTTTCGGCCTTGCCGATCAGGCGCTGCTCGAGGCGACGCAGGTCGTCGAGGTTGGTGTTGCTGCTGTCGAGGCCCTGCTTGAGGTCGAGCAGCTTCTGGTTGCGTTCGATCGCCTCGACCGCGCCGCGGCGCTCGACCCGTCGCTGCAGGAAGTAGAACAGCCAGGTCAGCATGGCGCCGGCCAGCAGGTAGATGAACTTGTCCATGGCCGACCCCCTCCTCGCTTCAGACGGACAGTGTGCCTTGCCCGCGTCGCAGACACTGCGATGCCGTGCGCGGCCGGCGCTCACGTGCCGGCCATCGCCCCGGGGCCTCCTCAGAGGTAGCTGGTCACCGCCGGCGGATTCCACCAGTTGTCGTGGCGTCCATCGGCAAAGCGCACCGGCACCGTGGCGAGTTCCTCGGGCGTGATGTTGTCCAGGCAGGCGATGTTGACCGACACGAACTTGCCGCCGACTTCCGGAATGTCGCCCAGGCCATACGGGCGCACGCCGCAGGTCCTGCAGAACGGCCAGTGCACGGAGGAGCCCGCCTTGAACTGGTAGTCGGTCGTGGCGTCGGCGCGGCTGTGCAGGCGGAACGAATCGGGCTTGATGACCACACCCCAGTTGCGCGTCTTCGCACAGATCGAGCAGTTGCAGCGGCCGGTGCCGTGACTGAAGTCGATGTCGGCCTCGAAATGGACGGCGCCGCAGTGGCAGCTTCCGGCGTAGGTCTTGGTGGGCATCGCGAACGGTCCTGGTGAGTGGAGCGCGGAGATTACCCGCGCTCCGTTTCAACGATTGCGACCGCGGTACCGGATCGCGCCGCTTACTCGTCGAAGCGCAGGTGCTTCACCGACTTGCCGTGGCGGCGGATCAGCTTGAGCGCCTCGATGCCGATGTTGATGTGGCGATCGACGAACTCCGCGCTGACGCGCGCGTCCGAGGCCTCGGTCTTCACGCCTTCCGGGATCATCGGCTGGTCCGACACCAGCAGCAGCGCGCCCGACGGAATGTGGTTGGCGAAACCGGCGGCGAAGATGGTGGCCGTCTCCATGTCGATGGCCATGCAGCGCATCGTGCGCAGGCGCTCCTTGAAGGCTTCGTCGTGTTCCCAGACGCGGCGGTTGGTCGTGTAGACGGTACCGGTCCAGTAGTCGTGGCCGAGGTCGCGGATCATCGTCGACACCGCACGCTGCAGTGCGAACGCGGGCAACGCCGGCACCTGCGGCGGCAGGTAGTCGTCGCTGGTGCCTTCGCCGCGGATCGCGGCGATCGGCAGGATCAGGTCGCCGAGCAGGTTCTTGCGCTTGAGCCCGCCGCATTTGCCCAGGAACAGCACCGCCTTGGGCATGATCGCGCTGAGCAGGTCCATCATCGTCGCGGCATTGGGGCTGCCCATGCCGAAGTTGATCATCGTGATGCCGTCGGCGGTGGCGCTGGGCATCGGCCGGTCGAGTCCGACCACTTCGGCGCCGGTCAGGCGGGCGAAGGTGTGCAGGTAGCCGCCAAAGTTGGTCAGCAGGATGTGTTCGCCGAACTGGTCCAGCGGCACGCCGGTGTAGCGCGGCAGCCAGTTGTCGACGATCTGCTCTTTGTCTTTCATCGGGAGTTTCTCCTCTTTTTTTGCTTGTTTTGTCGTGTCGTTGGCTCCGTGCATTGTGTCACGCCGGGCCATGACCAACGTCAGGCTTGGCACGAACCTGTGACCGCGGCTACGGTGGGGGTCTGGCGTCCAGCCAACTCCGGGGAAACCATGTATCGAACTCTTGCCACCGCGCTGGCCGCGGTGCTGTCCATCGGCCTTGCCCAGGCCGCCACGCCGGAAGATTCCGGCACGACCGCGCGGTCCCGCTTCGTGCAGGACCCTTACCCCAGCACCTACCGTCCGCTCGCCTCCGCGCCCGTGCTGATCCAGCACGCCACCGTGCTGACCGGCACCGGCCAGCGCCTGGACGATGCCGACGTGCTGTTGCAGGACGGCAAGGTTGTCGCGGTCGGCAGCGCCCTGCAGGCGCCGGCCAACGCCACCCGCGTCGACGGCACCGGCAAGTGGGTCACGCCGGGCATCATCGACGTGCATTCGCATCTGGGCGTGTATCCGAGCCCGGGCGTCAGCGCGCACAGCGACGGCAACGAATCGACCGCGCCGACCACGCCGAACGTGTGGGCCGAACATTCGGTGTGGCCGCAGGACCCGGGCTTCGCCGCGGCGATGGCCGGTGGCATCACCACGCTGCAGATCCTGCCCGGCTCGGCCAACCTGATCGGCGGCCGCGGCGTGACGCTCAAGAACGTGCCGGCGACGAGCTATCAGGCGATGAAGTTCCCGGGTGCGCCGTGGGGCCTGAAGATGGCCTGCGGCGAGAACCCCAAGCGCGTGTACGGCCAGAAGGGCGGCCCGTCGACGCGCATGGCAAACGTCGCCGGCTACCGCGCGGCGTTCATCGACGCCAGCGAGTACATCCGCAAGAACGCTCCGAAGAACCAGCAGCCCAAGAAGAAACGCTGGTGGCAGGGCTCGTCGAGCGGCAACGGCGCCGACAGCGAAAAGGACACCGGCGGCAAGCGCGACCTCAAGCTCGACACGCTGGCCGGCGCGATCAACGGCGACATCCAGGTGCACATCCACTGCTACCGCGCCGACGAGATGACGACGATGCTCGACCTCGCCAAGGAGTTCGGCTTCAAGGTCGCCGCGTTCCACCACGGCGTGGAGGCCTACAAGATCGCCGACCGCCTGGCCGCCGACGGCGTGTGCGGCGCGCTGTGGGCCGACTGGTGGGGCTTCAAGATGGAGGCCTTCGACGGCATCCAGGAGAACATCGCCATCGTCGATCGTCCCGCCAACAGCTGCGCGATCGTGCATTCGGATTCGGAGGAGGGCATCCAGCGCCTCAACCAGGAGGCGGCGAAGGTGATGGCGCATTCGAAGCTCGCCGGCATCGACATTCCGCCGGAACGCGCGATCCGCTGGCTGACGCAGAACCCGGCCAAGGCGCTGGGCATCCTCGACCGCACCGGCACGCTGGAGCCCGGCAAGATGGCCGACGTGGTGATGTGGAACGGCACGCCCTTCAGCGTCTACGCCAAGGCCGAACGCGTGTACGTCGACGGCGCATTGGTGTTCGACCGCAACGACCGCACGCACCAGCCGGTGTCGGACTTCATGCTCGGCCAGGAAGCCGCGGCGCAGGGAGGTGTGCTGTGATGCGCCCCGTCCTCACCCGTCTTGCCGCGGCGACGCTATCGCTGCTCGCCCTCGGCGCCAACGCCCAGGAGCTGCTGATCCGCAATGCCACGGTCCACACCGCCGGCGCGCAGGGCACGCTGCAGAACGCCGACGTGCTGGTCAGCGGCGGCACCATCCGCGCGGTCGGCACCGGCCTGTCCGCGCCCGCCAACGCGCAGGTCGTCGACGCGCAGGGCCGCGCGCTGACGCCGACGCTGTTCGGCGGCATCACCGAGATCGGCCTGGAGGAAGTGTCCGGCGAGAAGGCCACCGTCGATGAATCGCTGACGCTCGGCGCCAGTACCAAGGAGATGACGGTCCGTCCCGAGTTCGACGTGACCCTCGCCTACAACCCGGCGTCGGTGCTGATTCCGGTGACGCGCATCGAAGGCATCGGCTGGACCCTGCTCGGCGCCGACAGCGGCAGTGGCGGCTCGATCGTCGCCGGCCAGGGCGGCGTGGTGCGGCTGGACGGCAGCGCCGATCCGGTCGGCCCGCGCGAGCTCTTCATCAAGCTCGGCAGCGACGCCGCCGGCCTGACCGGCAACTCGCGTGCGGCGCAGTGGATGATCCTCGACCAGCTGATCGACGAGGTGCGTGGCCGCATCGCGCCGGACTCGCACGCCGCGCTGCTGACGCCGGCCGGCCGTGCCGCGCTGGCGAAGTACCTGGGCGGTGGCAGCCGCGTGGTGGTGTCGGTGCATCGTGCCGCCGACATCCGCCAGCTGCTGCGCTGGTCGGCGCGCCACAACGTGCGCATCGCGATCGCGGGCGGCGCCGAGGCCTGGCAGCTGGCACCGCAGCTGGCGCAGGCGAAGGTGCCGGTGTTCGTCGATCCGCTGTCCAACCTCCCGGGCGATTTCGACCGCATCGGCTCGACCATGGAGAACGCCGCACGGCTGCGTGCCGCCGGCGTGCAGGTCGGCTTCACTCAGTCGGGCGACGCCTCGCACAACGCGCGCAAGGTGCGCCAGCTGGCCGGCAACGCGGTCGCTGCGGGCCTGCCGTGGGCCGACGGCCTGGCCGGCCTGACCCGCGTGCCGGCCGAGGCGTTCGGCGTCGCCGACCGCTTCGGCAGCATCGCCCCGGGCAAGCGCGCCGACCTGGTGTTGTGGAGCGGCGATCCGCTCGAGGTCAGCTCGGTCGCACTGCAGGTGTGGATGGATGGCCGCGCGATCCCGATGCGCAGCCGCCAGACGGAACTGCGCGACCGCTACCTGTCGCCTGCGCCGGCGGCGGAAAGCAGCGGCGGCTTGCCGCGCGCGTACACGGTGCCAGCAGCGCGGTAGTACGCCAGCACCTGACGCACCATGACGATGCCGTCGCCTCCGGGTGGCGGCATCGTCGTTTCTGGGTGCGCGCGCCGGGCCCTGTCCTGAGCCTGTCGAAGGTCGAAGAGTGAGGGGCCTGCGAAGCCCCCCGAGGCAAGGCTCGACCGCACCCCGCCGAATCCGCCACCATGTGGCCCACATCACAGCGCCCAGGCCCGGAGCCTCTTCCCGATGTTGAGCATGCCCCCGATCGACCTTAACTGGCTGGCGGTGATCGCCGCCGCGGTGTCCGCATTCGTGCTCGGTGGTATCTGGTACGGGCCGCTGTTCAAGAAGGCCTGGTGCCAGGAGGCCGGTGTCGACCCCGACACCGCGCCGCGCCATCCGGCACGCATCTTCGCCACCGCGTTCGTCTGCAGCTTCCTGGCGGCGCTGATCTTCGCCGTGTTCCTCGGTCGCGAGGCATCCGCTGCTGACGGCTTCGGCGCCGGCTTCACCGTCGGCCTGTTCTTCGTCGCCACCAGCTTCGGCATCAACTACGCGTTCGCGCAGCGCAGCCTCAAGCTGTGGACGATCGACGCCGGCTACCACATCCTGCAGTTCTGCCTGTACGGCCTGATCCTCGGCGCCTGGCATTGATGGGCGGGGCGATGCACCTGACCTGGTACTTCGATTTCATCTCGCCGTTCTCCTATCTGCACTGGCAGAAGGTGAAGGCGCTGCTGCCCGACCATGACATCACGCTGGTGCCGGTCGTGTTCGCCGGCGTGCTCGATGCGGTCGGGCAGAAAGGACCGGCCGAGATCCCGGGCAAGCGCGAGTTCACCTACCGCCACGTGCTGTGGCAGGCCCGGCAGGAAGGCGTGACGCTGCGCTTCCCGCCGGCGCATCCGTTCAATCCGCTGGCGGCACTGCGCCTGGCGATTGCCGCCGGCAGCACCGTCGAAGCGGTGGACTCGGTGTTCGACTGGATCTGGGCGCAGGGCCGCGCCGGCGACAGCATCGAGGCGCTGGCACCGCTGCTGGTGGCCTTGAACGTCCCGGCCGAAGCGCTGGTCGCACCGGAGACCAAGGCCGCGCTGCGCGAAAACACCGACGCAGCGATCGCCGCCGGCGTGTACGGCGTGCCGACGCTGGCCTTCGACGGGCAGATGTTCTGGGGCAACGACGCGCATGAGTTCGCGCTCGCGGCGCTGCGCGATCCCAGCCTGCTGGACGACCCCGGCATGCAGCACGCATCGCAGCTGCCGGTAGGCCTGCAGCGCCGCGGCTGAACGTTTCGCTGCGCTGCAGCGCACGCCGCAAGGCGCGGGAAGGTATGCTCCCCGTCACAAAAGACGCTTCAGCGCCAGAACCCGGGGGGGATACATGCGCATTGGACTAGTCGCCGACTCGGCGTGCGACCTGCCGCTGGAATACCTGCAGCAGCACGAGGTGACGATCCTGCCGATCACGGTGCGCATCGGCGATGCCGTCCTGGCCGACCACCGCGACGAGCAGGCGACGCTGGAGTTCCTCAACTCGCACGTCGCCGAGCGCGGCCACGAAGCCGAGACCATGCCCTTCACCGTGCAGCAGATCCACGATCTGTTCCTGGGACGGCTGGTGATCGACTACGACTACGTGTTCTGCATGACGATCACGAAGACGCGCAGTCCGATCCACGACAACGCCACCCAGGCCAGCTTCTCGATCCTCAACGACTACCGCCCGGTGCGCGCCGCCGCGGGCCATGACACGCCGTTCGCGCTGCGCGTGGTCGATACGCAGAACCTGTTCGCCGCACAGGGCGTCACCGCCGTGGAAGCGATCCGCCTGCGCGCCGCCGGCGAAGGCGCGCCGAAGATCCGCGCGCGGCTGGAGCACCTGGCCCTGCATACGCACGGTTACCTGGTGCCACCGGACCTCTACTACATCCGCAACCGCGGCCGCGCCAAGGGCGACCGCAGCGTCGGTTTTCTCAGCGCCGCGCTGGGCAGCGCGCTGGACATCAAGCCGGTCCTGCACTGCAACCGCGGCGAGACCGGCCCGGTGGCGAAGATCAAGGGCTTCAACCCGGCCGTCGAGAAGCTGTTCGGCCACGTCGCGCAGCGCATCACCCGTGGCGAGCTGCTGACACCGACGCTGTGCCTGAGCTATGGCGGCGAACTCGCCTCGATGCGCGCGCTGCCCGGCTACGACGCACTGCGCGCGACCTGCCAGGCGCACAACATCGAGCTGTTCGAAAGCGTGATGAGCCTGACCGGCATGGTCAACGTCGGCAAAGGCGCGCTGGTGGTGGGCTTCGCCGCGGAAGGGCAGAAGTTCTCGGCGTAAGGGGCCTTGTCCGCTCGCGCATCGGAAGGATGAGCGGGCCCTGAAAGCCTCCGGGCCGCTTCACGACAGCCCGATGCCGCCGCGCCTAGACTCCAGCCCATCCGACCACGAGTCCCCGCCATGGCCACCCGCTTCTACATCAGCCTTCCCGATGCGAAACGCGCGCGCGGCAGCGAGCCGTCGCTGTCGTTCACCGCGGTCAGTGCGGAAGGATTCGCCGAGCAGCTGGAAGACGCATTGCAGGGCACCGCGCTGTTCGAGCGCTGGCGCGCGATGCAGGACGATCCCGACGCGGTCGATCCCACGCTGGGCGCGACCGATCCGGGCGCCACGGTTCAAGGCGCGCAGAAAGACCTGCACATCGACCTGGTGGTGACCACCAGCATCCCCGGCAACGTCCTCAAGCAGCGCCTGCGCCTGCTGGCAGGCAGTGCCTGGGAATTACGCGACGTCACGTCGGCCTGAGCCGCCGCTTCCGTTCGCTCCATTGGCGCCGTTGCCCGACGACTCGCCACCATTGCCCTCGTGCGCGTCGAGGTGGTCGTGCCCGGCCTCCTCGGCCCAGCGCATCGCCAGCAGCGCCATGCGACCGCTGACGCCGGCACGCTCGAACACGTGGTGCAGGTGGCTCTTGACCGTTTCCGGGCTGATGCCGAGATGACGGGCGATCTGCTTGTTGCTCAGGCCCTGCGCCGCCCAGCGCACGATCTCGCGCTGCCGTTCGGTCAGTTGCGACCAGTTGCCCGGCGGATTCTCGGGCGCGGCCGGTTCGGGCTCCTGCGGCCCCGACATCGCCTGCATCAGCAGTGCCGGATCGACCGCGAACAGGCCGGAGCCGACCGAACGGATCGCGCGCAGCACGGTCTCGGGCGAGGCTTCCTTGTCCAGGCAGCCGGCGGCGCCGGCATGGACGCAGTCGCGCAGCGACGCGACGTCCGGCTGATGGAAGAAGTAGAGCCGCTGCGGCATCGGCACGTGCAGCCGCTGCAGTTCCCGCTCCACCCGCGGGTCGTCTCCGTCCAGCAACAGCAATGAAGGATTGGGCCCGCGCCCTGGCTCGCCGGGCCCGCGGGACCCGAGCCATGACACCTCGCCCCGGCCGGACAGGATCCGGTCGAGTCGGGCTCTCCAGTTGCGGTCGCTGCCGATAGCCAGCACCGGCATCGTGGTCATGGTGGGGCACCCCTCAGTCAAGGCCTGTTACCGGCGCCCCTGATAACGCCGCTGTTGACTGAAACGGATCACCCCGCCTCACCCGGCCAAAAGTCACCCCCCCCGGGGCCACCGCCCCTTCCGAGCGATTTCGACATCCCTGAACCGGGCGCACGCTTGCGGCGCCGCAGACCGCCTGCCCACCGGCTGTGCGCATCCCTCCCCCTTTGGAGCACAGCCATGGCAATCGAAAAGGAACCTCGAAAGCGCGCCAATTGGCCCGTCGCCGCCCTGGGCACAGCCCTGGGTGCCGTCATCGGTGCCAGCGCCCTGTTGTCCACTGCATTGGCCGTTCACGAACAACCCGCGTCCCCATTCGAACTTGACGGCGATCCGACCAAGACCACCAGCGATGACGACTGGAACAATGTCTTCAATCTACCCACGCCTTATCCCACCACCCGCGGCACACCCGTGGCCGGTGACGGCGAAACCTTCGTCGCAGACGGCGCAACTCTAGCGGGCGGCAAGGAGCTATCTGCCTGGCAAGGCAGCAACAAGGACATCGACCTGATCGGTACATGGGAGTACAAGGCCTCCAAGGTCACGCCGGACAAGGACAACATCACCAACGCCTACGCCAAGGCGTACGAAGTGCCCGGTTTCCCTGGAGGCGACTTCCCGAACCATCCGGCAGGCACGCACAGTCACCTGGTCATCTATTTCGGTGCGGACCGCTTCGCCAACAACGGCGACGCCGCATTGGGCTTCTGGTTCTTCAAGAGCAACGTCGGCTTGAAAGCGCCTGGCGCCGGAGGAGTAGGCACTTTCTCAGGCGAACACGAGGAGGGCGACATCCTGGTGCAGGTGGACTTCGTCTCAGGCGGCTCCAGCAGCGAGGTGCAGATCTTCAAGTGGGTCGGCAGCGGTGGCGATTTCGGTGCCCTGGAGGAAATCAAGTTCGACTCCTCGAACGGCGCTGAAGTCTGCACCGACGACGACACGGCCTGCGCGATCACCAACGAGTCGACTCAGCCGTCTCCGTGGGCTTACACGCCGAAGTCGGGAACCAACAACAACTTCCCGAACGAGAGCTTCTTCGAGGCCGGCATCGATGTCACCGCGCTGGTCGGCGAGGTATGCTTCTCCAGCTTCATGGCCGAAACCCGCAGCTCGCACTCGGAAACCGCGGAACTGAAGGACTTCGCTCTCGGCGACTTCGACCTGTGCTCGGTCGACGTTGAGAAGGTCTGCAATGCCGAGGCTGGCGTCAGCCCGGTGTTCGACCCCGACGACGAGACCTTCCAGACCAAGCACACGGTCACCATCACCAACGATGGCTTTGGCACCCTTTACGACGTCGCGCTGCGTGATGACAAGGTCGACACCGACAAGGTCTGCTCGATCACCGCGATCACCGGTGATGGCGTTGGGACCCCGACCGTGGGAACCGGAATCCTGTTCCCGGACAACGAGACGTTCGTTGCCGTGGCAGATCGGCTGGACGCCCATGATTCGATGACGATCACGATGCTATGCATCACCGACGTGAATGCGTTCGTCAACGGAGTGACAGTCGAATCAAGCGCGACCGACGGGGGCGACACCGACGTCGTCGACACCGACCTGGAGACGCAAGCACAGGCCAATGTCTGTCTAGCGGAGTTCGACACCGGGCTGAAGCTGACGAAGTTCTGCCAGGGCGACCCGGGCACGAATGAGAATCCGAACACGGAATTCGAGCCAGGCGACGACTCGGTCGTACTGGATCCGAACAACGGGTTCGCTCCGCAGGTGTGCGTCGATGTCACCATCAGCAGCACCACGAGCAACCAGAAGATGGTGATCGACAGTTGGGATGACGACCAGATGGGCAGTCTGCTGCCTGCCGGTGGCCTGACCCTTGACCCGCTGGGTTCGTATGTCGTGTCCAGGTGCTACACACCGACGGCTCCGGACAATGACGAGACCGAACCGGGCCTGGTCACCTACACGGACACCGTCACTGCTTCTGGCCACGGCAAGCAGAACAACGCGACGGCTAATGCCCTCCCGGCGAGCGCCACGTGCAAGCTGTGCCCGACCTGCCCGGACTGCGATCCGTAGTAAAACAACTTCGATGCTCCACCCGCTGTCCGCCGGGCCACCCCCGGCGGACAGCAGAGGCGGCGGAAACCAATTTCCGCCGCCTTTTCCTTTCCGGGCTTCAGCGGACGCTGAAGGCGGCGCTTGCCGTCGTCGAGGCTCCGCTGTAGCTGGCGTCTGCCTGCACCAGGTACTGGCCTGCAGACGACTTGCCCTTGCCGGTCTTGAAGACCGAACGGGCGTAGCCGTCGCTGCCGCTGGTGCCCGTCAGCGTGCTGCTGCCTCCACCGGGCAACTTCACGACGAAGCGGACCGTCGCACCAGACACTGCGGTGCCGTTGCTCGTGACGCGCGCGCTCATCTGCACGGACTCGCCCCGGGCGTAGCTGCTCTTGTCGGTGGCGAGGGTTTCGCTGAGCGGCAGCGCAACTGGCACGGACACGGTATAGACCGCCGATGCACTGGCGGTATGCGCGCTGCCCACGCTGCTGGCGCTGGCGGCAGCGACGCCATAGTCACCTGCAGCCACAGTGGCCGCCGAGGTCACCGCCAGCGTCGTGGTGGCGCTGGCCCCCGGGCTCACCGTCAAGCTGGTGGCGGCGAGAGCACCGGTCCAGCCAGCCGGGACGCTGCGCGCCAGGTCGAACCGCGTTGCGGTACAGCCACCGCTGTCCCGGTTGGAGAGGCTGAGCGTGTAGTTCTTCGTGGTGCCCGCGGCGACGGCGCCGGAAGTCGCGCTCAACGACATCGCCGGCGCGGCGCGCACGCAGGTGCCAGGGCCGGGCGAGCCTGCGAGGGCAACGTCGACCACCGCTCCATTCGCGTCGGCTGAGCGCAACGTCATGGTGATACCGGCGCCTGTGTCGGTGAAGCTCCTGCCAACGGTCAGAGCACCGTCGCGGATGTCGTTGTACGACGACGTCGGTGCGCTGTCCGGCGTCATGTCCAGCATTACCGAAGCCTGCTCGGTGCCGCCGGTGCGCACCTGCACACCCGAAGTCAGGTTGCCGACCGTCCCCAGCACCGCATCGAAGCCGATCGGTTGGCGATATTCGATGTAGTAATAGCTCGGATATCCGGTCGACGCATCCACGCCGGTCTGGATCTTCAGCGCCTTGATGCCCGTGGTGGTCTCGAACGGCGCCAATGTGTAGCTGCCGCTGGAGGTCACCGTCGTCACCGCCGGTTGGCCCGCGGCACCGATCCAGCCCAGTGTTTCCTTCAGCACGGCATTGAAATGCGGCGTCGTCCCTGCGCCCATCGTGTCGGCCGGGTCGCCGTACTCTTCCAGCTTGCAGCCGCTGCCGATCGAAGTGGCACCGCAGTCCACCGACATGGAATGCCCGAGGCCGCCGAAGGTGTGCCCGAGTTCGTGTGCGATGACGCGCGCGGTCAGGTTGTTGCTGAGCATCCAGATGCGCGTCGGCGTCACCAGCGGGCCCGAGTTGTAGCCGGCGATCGTGCAGACGTTGTCGGGCATCAAATAGATCAGACGGTCGTAACCGGACAGGTCCACACCGGCCGCAGCGGCGGCACGGTCGGCCTCGCGCGCAAACAAGTCGGTATCGCAAACCGTCTTGCTGACCGGAATCGTGTACCAGCCGTACGTATCGCCACTGAGGAAGGCCTTCTGATACGAGGCCTCCCAGTAGAAGTCGCTCACCTGCCCGAACACCAGCGCATGCGCGGCGTCCCGGCTGATCGTTTGCGAAGTATCGTCCTGGAAGTTGACCAGCAGCACGGCCGTCTTCTGCTCGCCGGTGCTCGGCACCTGGGCACGAGCCACCTGCGCGGTCGCGCACGCGATCAGCAGGGAAAGGACGATGCGAGCTGACAGACGCCCGGCAAGGCGGAACGCGCGGGATGAAGTCATGAAGTGCGGCTACCGAAGAAGGAGTCGGAACCGGCGCTCCGGCCGGCGCCGGCCTTCCTTTCGGGAAGCCGCGGCGTGGTCTGGATGACCCGTCGACACGTCCCTGCATCGCGAGCAGCGGCGTGGAAACCGATGCAGGGCGCGATGATCGGTGCGCGATGAGCGTGGAAACTGTCGACTGCGGCACGGTTCGTGCCATGCACACCGAACGCGTGCGCAGTCAGATTCGTGAATTCATGTGGGATTGCGTCAACGGGTTAACCCGTTGGCAGCCGCGACGCGGCTCCGGCTGAACTGTCAGCGGCCGTCTGCTCAAGGGTGGCCAAGCACGTTCGTGTAGAACTCCGCCGGATATACGAGAAACTTGCTTTGGATCTGAAGGACCACAACGGCCTCATCCTTTTTGATGGGTACCCGGCACGGAGACGTCGCCACCAACATATCGAGCGCGTTGCCTTTACGAACGTCCGTAACGGCCACTCGAACCAACAGGCGTTCGGTTGGCTTGTCCCAGTCACTACTAACCGCACGACCGAAAGCAACAAACGTTGCGGTTTGAACCTGCGCAAAGCTGGGAGGCTCAGTGGGACAGGCTGCCGCCCGGAAAGAGCCGGTCAGGAAGGCAATTGCAAGGACGCTCCGGAGAACTGTCATGGGCGCTAACTCCGCAATCAGCCGCGCAGCGCCGCGGCGTGGTGGGCGATGTGCTCGCCGATGAAGCTGGCGATGAAGTAGTAGCTGTGGTCGTAGCCGGCGCGCATGCGCAGGTGCAGCGGATGTCCTGCATCGGCGCAGGCGCGGCGCAGGAGGTCGGGACGCAGCTGCGGGTCGAGGAACTCGTCGGCCTCGCCCTGGTCGATCAGCAGCGGCAGCCGTTCGGATGCGTCACGCACGAGTTCGACCGTGTCCCACTCCTTCCACGCAGCGGTGTCGCTGCCGAGATACTGCGTGAATGCCTTTTGTCCCCACGGCACCTGCGACGGCGCGACGATCGGCGAGAACGCCGACACGCTGCGGTAACGGCCCGGGTTGCGCAATGCCGCGACCAGCGCGCCGTGACCGCCCATCGAGTGGCCGCTGATCGAGCGCGTCTGCGTCGTGGGGAAGAACGTTTCGACCAGCGCGGGCAGTTCCTGCGTCACGTACTCGTGCATCCGGTATTGCAACGACCACGGCGATTGCGTCGCGTCGACATAGAAGCCCGCGCCGAGGCCGATGTCGTAGCCCTCGGCGTCGGCCACGCCCGGGCCGCGCGGACTGGTGTCGGGCGCGACCAGGATCAGGCCGTGCTCGGCGGCGTAACGCTGTGCGCCGGCCTTGGTAATGAAGTTCTGCTCGGTGCAGGTCAGCCCGCTCAGCCAGTACAGCACCGCGCAGGCCGCACGTTCGGTCTGCGGCGGCAGATAGACGCCCAGGCGCATCTCGCAGGACAGCGTCTCCGACGCGTGCTTCCACACTTGCTGGCGCCCGCCATGGCAGGCGTGTTCCTCGATCCGCTCCATCAGTATCCCTGTTTGCCCTGCATCAGCCCTTCAGCACGCCGGACCGCTTCGCCGCGTGCGTGGACATCGCGTCCATCAGCGTCGGCGACAGGCAGTCGTATGGTTCCAGCCCGAGTTCGCGCAGTCGCGAGCGGACCGCGCCCATGTTGGCCGGGTCGGCTCCGGATTCGATGATCGACGAGACGAATGCGGCGAAACCCGGCGGCGACCAGCCCGCCTCCTTCGACAACTCCGTGTGCACGAAGTCGAGACCGTAGAAGGCGTGATCCTTGTTCTCGATGCGGCCGAACAGGTGCACCCCGCAGTCCTTGCAGGCGTGGCGCTGGATCGTCGCCTTGTCGTCGACGATGGCGAGCTTGTCGCCGTTCTCGACCACCTCGACCTTGTCGCGTGGCACCACCGCGATCACCGCGAACAGCGCACCCGGCGGCTTCCAGCACTTGGTGCAGCCGCAGGCATGGTTGTGCAGTGTCTGCGCCGACAATTTCACCTTCACCGGCGACTGCGCGCATTTGCACGACAGCGTGCCTCCTGCGAAATCGTCGCGCCCAGGCGCGATGCCGTTGTCCACGGACGGATGAATCGCAATGGCCATCGCACACCTCCGGTCGATGCACGGCCGGCGGAGGCCGGCGCCGCGCTCAGAAATGGACCACTCAGAAATGGATCACGGTGCGGATCGACTTGCCTTCGTGCATCAGGTCGAAGGCCTCGTTGATACGCTCCAGTGGCAGCGTGTGGGTGATGAAGGGATCGAGCTGGATCTCGCCGGACATCGCCTGTTCCACCATCCCGGGCAGCTGCGTGCGTCCCTTCACGCCACCGAACGCCGTGCCGCGCCAGACCCGGCCGGTCACCAGCTGAAATGGTCTGGTGCGGATTTCCTGGCCGGCGCCGGCGACGCCGATGATCACGCTCTCGCCCCAGCCCTTGTGGCAGCACTCCAGCGCCGAGCGCATGACCTCGACGTTGCCGATGCACTCGAAGCTCCAGTCCACGCCGCCGTCGGTCATCGCGACGATGACGTCCTGGACCGGCTTGTCGTGGTCCTTGGGGTTCACGCAGTCGGTCGCGCCCATCTGCATCGCCAGCTCGAACTTGCCCGGATTCGTATCGACGGCGACGATCCGGCCCGCCTTGGCCTGGCGCGCGCCCTGGATGACGGCCAGGCCGATGCCGCCGAGGCCGAACACGGCGACGCTGTCGCCTTCCTGCACCTTGGCCGCGTTGCGCGTGGCGCCGATGCCGGTGGTCACGCCGCAGCCGAGCAGGCAGACCTTCTCCAGCGGCGCCTGCGGATTGATCTTCGCCAACGACACCTCGGCGACGACGGTGTACTCGCTGAAGGTGCTGGTGCCCATGTAGTGGTACAGCGGCTGGCCGTTGTAGGAGAAGCGCGAGGTGCCGTCGGGCATCACTCCTTTGCCCTGGGTGGCGCGCACCGCCTGGCACAGGTTGGTCTTGCCGGACAGGCAGAACTTGCACTTGCCGCATTCGGCCGTGTACAGCGGGATCACGTGGTCGCCGGGCTTCACGCTGGTGACGCCCTCGCCGACCTCGACGACGACGCCGCCACCTTCATGGCCGAGCACGGCCGGGAACAGGCCTTCCGGGTCGTCGCCGCTGAGCGTGAAAGCGTCGGTGTGGCAGACGCCGGTGTGGGTGATCTTCACCAGCACTTCGCCGGCTTTCGGCGGGGCGACATCGATCTCGACGATCTGCAGCGGCTTGCCCGCTTCGAACGCTACGGCGGCACGCGATTTCACGGAGGTGGCTCCCGGATCCCTGGACAGGAGGGCATGGTAGCCAGCGAAGCGTTAAGCGGGGCGGGAGAAGGTTTGCGCGTTCCGGCCTGTGGGTTCAGAAGCGCTGGCCTCTCCGTGGCTTGGCGACCACCTGCCACTCGTCCTCATAGAGGACCGTCCCCGGATCAGCCGTTCGGAACACCTGGACGTGATGCCCGTGGAGGTCGAGTAGGTCCTTCAGATGCCACATCCGCCGGATCGCCTCGACGGCGGCGGGCTTGAACCACGAGATGGCACGCCGATGCTCAGGCTCGTCGAGCGCCGAGGGCACTGGCAACTGTTCGTTGAACCAGCGCAAGGCCGAGTAAAGCGCTTCGTGCTCATGGGCAGCCAGATCGGCCTCGTCACGCAGTGCATGGGCAGCCACCAGCACGCCACTCGGGCGACCGGAGTCGGAGTCCATGTCCAGGGTGGCGAATCGGATCAGCATCGGCGCCGATGATGCGCCCTCAACCGGTGTTCTGTATCCCCGCCGAAATGCCGTTGACCGTCGCCACCAGCGCCTGCAACAGCGCGTCGTCGGGGCGGCCGGCGGCGCGCCAGCGGGCAAGCAGGTCGACCTGCAGCAGGCTGATCGGGTCCACGTACGGATTGCGCAGGCGGATCGACTGGCGCAGGCGGTAGTCGCCGGCCAGCAGTTCGTCGCTGCCCTTGATCGCCAGCACCGCGGCGCGCGTGCGTTCGAACTCGGCGGCGATGCCCGGATGGAAGCGCTCGTGCAGTTCGCCCGCCAGCAGCGAGTAGCGCTCGAAGATCCCCGGGTCGGACTTGGCCAGCACCATCTCGACGTCGTCGATCAGCGTGCCGAAGAACGCCCAGTCGCGCGCCATTTCCGCCAGCGCGTCGCGGCCGTGGCGCTGCAGCGCGGCTTCCAGCGCGGTGCCGACGCCATACCACGCAGTCAAACCGGCGCGATTCTGCGCCCACGCGAACACCCACGGGATCGCGCGCAGCGAACCGATTCCGGGCAACGAGGTCTGGCCCGTATCGGTGGCGCGCTTGCTTGGGCGGGAACCGATGCGCAGTCGCTCGATCACGTCGATGGGCGTGGCGGCGCGGAAGTACGCGGGGAAATCCGGATGGTCGTGCACCAGTGCGCGGTAGCGCGCGCGCGCCTGCGCGGCCAGTTCGGCAGCGATCGCGCGCCAGCGCTCCTCGCGCACTTCCGGCGGGCGCGGTCGCAGCGTCGCGCGCAGCACCGCGCCGGTGGACTGCTCGAGGTTGCGCAGCGCGATCGCGCGGATGCCGTACTTGCGGTGGATCACCTCGCCCTGCTCGGTCAGGCGCAAGAAGCCGTCGACCGAGCCGCGTGGCGCGGCGATCACCGCGCGCTCGGTCTTGCCGCCACCGCGGCTGATCGAACCGCCGCGGCCGTGGAAGAAGGCGATGCGCACGCCGCTTTCGGCGGCGAGCTGGGTCAGCGCGACCTGGGTCTGCTGCAGCGCCCAGCGCGAGGCCACGAGGCCGCCGTCCTTGGCACTGTCGGAATAGCCGAGCATCACGACCTGGCGATCGCCGCGCGAGGCCAGGTGGCGGCGATAGACCGGATCGGCGAACAGCGCGCGCAGCGAATCGACGGCGGCGTCGAGATCGTCGACGGTCTCGAACAGCGGCGCCACGTCCAGAGGCACGCGGCCGTCGTCGTCGACGCAGCCGGCGATTCGCGCCAGCGCCAGCACCGCCAGCGCGTCCGCTGCGCTGCGGCTCATGCTGACGATGTACGGGCCGAAGGCGCGCGCACCGTAACGCATGCGCAGGCGCGACACCGCGCGGAACACGTCGAGCGTCGGCCGTGCGGTGCCGTTGCCGGTGCTCGGCGCCGGCGCGCTGCCGTCGAGCAGCGCGTGCAGGCGTTCAGCGCGGTCCTCGTGACTACGGGTGTCCCATTGCGCATCGCCGAGCAGTTCGGCCAGCGCCGCGTCGTGCGTGCCCGAGTCCTGGCGCAGGTCGAGACTGGCGAGGTGGAAACCGAAGCACTCCAGTCGCCGGCGCAGGCGCCGCACGGCGAAGCCACCCGCATGCTCGCCATGGTGCGCGGCCAGGCTGCGTTCGATCGCGAGCACATCGGCGAGGAAGGCGGATGCATCCGGATAGCCGTTGACGTGGTCGTCGGACGTGGCCTGCAGGCGGGCGGCGATGAGCGTCAACAGATTGCGATAGGGCATGTCGGCGTGGCGCGGCTTCAGCGTCGAAGCGGCACGCGGCAGCAGGTAGCGGTATTCCTCGATGCGCGCGAGTACTTCGTCCGACACGCCGACGCGATTCACCGACTGGCTCAGCAGTTCGCCGAGCGAGGCGATGTCGCGCCGGTACGCCGCCAGCACCAGCGCGCGCTGGCCGGCCAGCGTCGCGGCGATCGTGTCGGCACCGACGTTCGGATTGCCGTCCATGTCGCCGCCGACCCAGGTGCCGAAGCCGAGCACGGCCGGCACCGCGGCGGCTTCGCCGTACGCCTGCTGCAACGCGTCCTCGAACAACTCGTAGAACACCGGCAGCACGCGGTACAGCACTTCCGACAGGTAATAGCTGACGTGCTCGAACTCGTCGGCGACGCTTGGCTTCACTGGCGAGGCCTCGGCGGTCTGCCAGCTCGCGGTCAGCGCCAGGCGGATGCGCTCGTGGTCGGCGCGGCGCTCGTACGGCGTGCGGCCGCGATCGATGTCCTCGATCAGGCAGGTGACGATCTGCCGTTCCTTGTCGAGCAGCGCGCGCCGCACCGCTTCGGTCGGGTGCGCGGTGAACACCGGCTCGATGCGCAGCCGCGGCAGCAGCGTCGCCAGTTCTTCCAGGCTCACGCCCTGCGTGACCAGCGTCGCCAGCACCTCGCGCAGGCTGCCCGGCTGTGCGCCGGCGCCGCTGCGCTCGTAGTCGCGGCGTCGGCGGATGCGGTGCACGCGCTCGGCGACGTTGACCGCCTGGAAATAGGTCGCGAACGCGCGCACCAGGTCGCCGGCCTGCTCCAGTTCGATGCCGGCCAGTGCCTGCGCCAGTTCCGATGCCGGTGCGTCGCTCTCGCGGCGCCGGATCGCGGCGCGGCGCAGGCGCTCGACGGCTTCGAGGAATTGCGGCCCGCGCTGTTCGGCCAGGATCTCGCCGACGAGGGCACCTACGGCCTTGACGTCCTCGCGCAACAACGCGTCGGTCGGCGCGAACTCGACCACGCGCAACGGTTCTTCGGCAGGCTCTACGGCGGGCTCGCGGGGGGCGCTCATTCCGCGAGCCTACCGCACTGCAACATTTTCCGGCGACGGTTACAGGAGCAACGATCACGCGACCGGACGGGGGTACGCTTGGCGTTGTACCCCCTTGGCTTTCGTTCCCCTCCCCGCCGGCCGCCACCGCCCACCGCCATCGGAATCCGCCATGCTCCGTCCGCTCACGCTGCCCCTGATGCTGGTCCTCGCGTTGTCTTCCTGCGATTCCGCCGCGCCGGTCCGCGAAGAGGCGACCGCCACGCCCGGCCCGCCGCTGTTCGAGACCTTCGGCAACCTGCATCGCGAGATCGATACCGACGTGCCGGCCGCGCAGCGTTATTTCGACCAGGGGCTGCGGCTTGCGTACGGCTTCAACCACGAGACGGCCCGCCGCGCGTTCGCGGAAGCCTCGCGACTCGATCCCAAGTGCGCGATGTGCGCCTGGGGCGAGGCGCTGGTGCTGGGTCCCAACATCAACCTGCCGATGGCGCCGGAACTCGCGGCCGACGCCACCTCGCTCGCCTCACGCGCGATGCAGCTTTCCGGCAAGGTGCGCCCTGCCGACCGTGCGCTGATCGAGGCGCTGGCCAAGCGCTATGCGACGCCCGCTCCCGAGGATCGCAAGCCGCTGGACGAGGCCTACGCGAAGGCGATGGCGGACGCCGCGAAGCGTTTCCCCGAAGACGACGACATCGCCACGCTCTACGCCGAAGCGCTGATGGACCTGTCGCCGTGGGCGTACTGGACGCCTGACGGCCAGCCCACGCAGTACACCAACGAGCTGGTAGCGGCACTTGAGCGCGTGCTTGCACGCAATCCCAACCATATCGGCGCGGCGCATTACTACATCCACGCGGTGGAAGCGTCGCAGACGCCGCAGCGCGCCGAACCCTACGCCGACAAGCTGGCCTCGCTCGCGCCGGGCTCCGGCCACCTGGTGCACATGCCCGCGCACATCTACATCCGCACCGGCCGCTACCACGACGCCACGCTGACCAATTTCGCAGCGAGCACGGCCGACAAGGACTTCCTCGCCGTGTGCCGCGGCAGCAACGGCGTCTATCCGCTCGGCTACGTGCCGCACAACTGGCACTTCGCGGCGATGACCGCCGCCCTGCACGGCTCACGCACGCTGGCGCTGGAGGCCGCGCGCCAGACCGCGCAGCGCGCCGACATGGCCAAACTGGACGAGATGGCCTTCATGCAGCAGTTCGTCGTGGCGCCGCTGTTCGCACAGGCGCGCTTCGGCGAGTGGGACGCGATCCTCGCGCAGGAACAGGCGCCGGCGCCGCAGCCCTACCCGACCGCGATCTGGCACTTCGCGCGCGGCATGGCCTACGTGCGCACCGGCAAGACGAAGGACGCGCAGGCCGAGCTCGACGCGCTGCGCAAACTCGCGACCGAACCGGGCCTGCAGAAGGTGGCGTTCTTCGACATCAATACCGCCGACAAGGTGCTCGACGTCGCCGAGGAAATGCTGCGCGGCGAACTGCAGCTGGCCAGCGGCAACCGCAAGGACGGCATCGCCTCGCTGCGCAAGGCCGCCGCTGCCGAGGACCTGCTCAGTTACAACGAACCGCCGGACTGGCCGTTGCCGGTGCGTCCATACCTCGGTGCCGCGCTGCTCGACGCCGGCCGCGCCAAGGAAGCCGCAACCGTCTACGCCGAAGACCTCGTCAAGTACCCCGAGAACGGCTGGTCGCTGTACGGGCAGGCACAAGCGCAGCGCGCGATGAAGCAGAGCGACGCCGCGGCGGAAAGCGACCGCAGGCAGGCAGCTGCATGGCAGTGGGCGGACGTGAAGCTGGCGGCGTCGCGGTTCTGAGGGTGCAGCGAGTGTGGGGAATGAGAGGAGGGTCGCTACGCGTCCTCTCACTTCCCTTCGCTCAAACACTTGGAGACAGCCTTACGTGACTGAAGAACTCCAGACCATTCATCCTTCGACTCCGGCGCTGCGCGCCTACGCTCAGGACGAACGGTGGGGATAGACACTGCTTCGCATGGGATGAGTCCGGAAACCAACACCGTTCGTCCTGAGCGTAGCGAAGCGGAGTCGAAGGATGGACGGAGCGTGGACTGGAGGTGACGGCAGTCGCCGCGACAGTTCTGTCAGGGTGCCGAGGAATGCCGCATGCTTCCTCCCATGACACGCACCCCGATCCTGCTTTCCTGGAGCGGCGGCAAGGACGCCGCCTGGACCCTGCACGCGCTGCGCCAGCGCGACGACGTCGAAGTCGTCGGACTGCTGACCACGCTCACCGAAGGCTATGACCGCGTCGCGATGCAGGGCATCCGTCGCGATGTGCTGCAGGCACAGGCCCGCGCCGCCGGTATTCCCGTGATCGAAGCCTGGATGCCGCAGCGCGCCGATAACGACACCTACGAGCGGGTGTTCGCCCAGGGTCTGGAGGACGCGCGCAGCCGATTCCCCGGCCTGCGCGACATCGCCTTCGGCGACCTGTTCCTGGAGGACATCCGGGCGTACCGCGACGCACTCTGCGCGCAGCTGGGCTGGACGCCGCACTACCCGCTGTTCGGCTCCGACACGACACAGCTGGCGCGCGAGATGATCGACGGCGGCCTGCGCGCCTGGCTGTGCTGCGTCGACACCACGCAGCTGGGCGACGCGTTCGCCGGACGGGCCTTCGATGCGGCGCTGCTGCGCGACCTGCCCGCCGGCGTGGACCCCTGCGGCGAGCGCGGCGAGTTCCACACCCTCGCCGCCGCCGGCCCGATGTTCAATGAACCGCTCCAGGTCCGTCGCGGCGAGACGGTGCTGCGCGACGGACGCTTCGCCTATACCGACTTCATCGGCGACTGACCGGGCTCGTCGGACACGCCGTCAGTACGCGTACTCGGTGAACACCGGATCGACGCTGCCGCCCCAGGTGCCGTGGAAGAGTTCCAGCTTGCGCTCGGCCGGGGTGATGCCGGCTTCGGCGAACTCCATCAGTGGCGACAGGTAAATCGACTCGTCGGCGCCGTTGCGGTTGCGACGGTCGCGGGCCTTGAGGCCATGCGCGGAGATCTCCAGCGCGCGGCGCGCGATGTCGAGCACGGTGCCGTTGCGGAACGGCAGCTTCAGCGCCTGCCGCGGCACGCCGTTGCGCAGCGCGTGCAATTCCTCCAGCGAGAAGTCCTTGACCAGGTCCCATGCCGCATCCAGCGCGGTCTGGTCGTACAGCAGGCCCACCCAGAACGCCGACAGCGCGCAGATGCGGTTCCACGGGCCGGAGTCGGCGCCGCGCATTTCCAGGTACTTCTTCAGCCGCACTTCCGGGAACGCGGTGGTGCTGTGGTCGGCCCAGTCCTTGATCGACGGCAGCTGGTCCGGATAGGCCGGCAGCTTGCCGTCGAGGAAAGCGCGGAACGACTGGCCGCTGGCGTCGATGTACTTTCCGTCGCGGTAGACGAAGTACATCGGCACGTCGAGCAGGTAATCGACGTAACGCTCGTAGCCGAAGCCGTCCTCGAACACGAAGTCGAGCAGGCCGGTGCGGTTCGGATCGGTGTCGGTCCAGATGTGCGACCGGTAGCTGAGGAAGCCGTTGGGCTCGCCCTCGGTGAACGGCGAATCGGCGAACAGCGCCGTCGCGACCGACTGCAGGGCCAGCGACACGCGAAACTTCTTGACCATGTCGGCTTCGGAAGCGACATCGAGATTGACCTGCACAGTGCTGGTGCGGGTCATCATGTCCAGGCCGAGCGAGCCGACCTTCGGCATGTACTCGCGCATGATCTTGTAGCGGCCCTTGGGCATCCACGGCATCTCGTCGCGGCGCCACTTGGGCTGGAAGCCCATGCCGAGGAAACCCAGCCCCATCGGTTCGGCGACCGCGCGCACTTCCTTCAGGTGGGTGGATGCCTCGCAGCAGGTGTCGTGCAGCGTCGCCAGCGGCGCGCCGGACAGTTCCAGCTGGCCGGCCGGTTCCAGCGAGACCGCGGCGTTGTCGCGGCTCAGCGCGATGACTCTCCCGTTCTCTTCGACCGGCGCCCAGCCGAACTGGGTCAGGCCCTTGAGCAACGCCTCGATGCCGCGCTCGCCGTCGAACGTGGGCGGACGCAGATCATCGGTGCGGAATCCGAACTTCTCGTGCTCGGTACCGATCTTCCAGTCCTGCGGCGCACGCACGCCGGAACCGAGAAAATCGATCAGCTGCGCGCGCCCCTCGGCGCCGGCAGTGATGGGGACATCCTTGACCTGACTGGGACCGGACACGCGCACCTCGTGGGGGAGTGGCTAGGAGGAAGCCGGTCTGCGATATGCGGCCGCCGCCTGCAATAGCAATACCCGTCCAGTGTAGTCCCCGGCCGTTTCCGAACAACCTCCACGCTGCAACGCTGTAGTCTGGCCGCGCTACTGGTGCCCGCACCGGGAATCGTGACGACACCGGCACCCCCTTGTTCGAAAGCAGGAAGGACCGATGCGAAGCCGGCACGCCGAACACCACCGATCCGATCGCGCGGGCTGGCTGCGTGCTGCCGTGCTCGGCGCCAATGACGGCATCGTGTCGATCGCCGGCCTGGTGGTCGGTGTCGCCGCCAGCGGCGCCAGCCAGGGCGCGGTGCTCACCAGCGGCATCGCTGGCCTGGTCGCCGGGGCGATGTCGATGGCTGCGGGCGAGTACGTGTCGGTGCAGTCGCAGGCCGACACCGAGCACGCCGACCTCGCCAAGGAGCGGCGCGAGCTGGCCGAGGATCCGGAAAGCGAGCTCTTCGAGCTCACCGTCATCTACGTCCGCCGAGGCCTGGACCCCGACCTCGCGCGCCAGGTTGCCGCGCAGCTCACCGCGCACGACGCGCTGGGCAGCCATGCCCGAGACGAGCTGGGCATCACCGACACGCTGCGTGCGCGCCCGGTGCAGGCGGCGCTGGCATCGGCCGGCGCGTTCGCCACCGGCGCGCTGCTGCCGATGGCCGCCGCCGTGCTGGCTCCGGCGGCGCGGGTCGAGGCGACGACCATCGCCGCGACGCTGCTGGGCCTGTGCCTCTCGGGCGCGCTTGCGGCACGGGCCGGCGGCGCGGCCGTGGGTCGCGGCGCCTTGCGGGTGGTGTTCTGGGGCGCGCTGGCGATGGCCGCGGCCTCGCTGATCGGCCGCCTGTTCCAGCTGCCGGCCTGAACCTTCCGCTCTGAAGCGGATGCGCAGCCGCGGATGAATGCGCACCTGTGCGGCGCTGCCACATGCGCGGCGTGCAGGCGCTCACTACACTGCCAGCCCCGGTCTACCGCTCCGCAAGTCCGCATGCGCTCACGCAAGAAACTCAAGGCGACCTCGATGGACATCGCGCACCGCGCGGGCGTCTCGCAGGCCACGGTGTCGCGCGTGCTCCGGGGCAGTCCGCTGGTCAACGCCGAAACCCGCAAGCGGGTCGAGGCGCTGGTGCGCGAGCTCAACTACAAGGTCGACCGCCATGCGTCCAGCCTGCGCACGCAGCGCTCCGGCACGCTGGCGCTGCTGCTGTTCGAGGACCCGACGCCGGACGAGTCGCACATCAACCCGTTCTTCCTGTCGATGGTGGGCTCGATCACCCGTGCCTGCGCGCGCGAAAGCCAGGACCTGCTGATCTCGTTCCAGCAGCTGTCCGACGACTGGCATGCCGACTACGAGGACAGCATGAAGGCCGACGGCCTGATCCTGCTCGGCTACGGCGACTACCTCGCTTACGAGGGAAAGCTGGAGAAGCTGGTCGAACAGGGCACGCGCTTCGTGCGCTGGGGCGCGGTGTTGTCGGACCAGCCCGGCGTGTCGATCGGCTGCGACAACTTCAACGGCGGCCGCCTGGCCGGCGAGCACCTGGTGAGCCTCGGGCGTCGCCGCATCGCCTTCCTCGGCGGCGCTTCCAGCCACTGCCCCGAGTTCTTCGACCGCTTCCGCGGCTGCGACGCGGCGCTGCGCGAGGTCGGCGGCGCGATGGAGGCAATCCTTCAGGTCGACGCCGAGAGCTTCGAGGAAGACGGCTACACCGCGGCGCGCGAACTGCTGGCGCGCGGCGGCGAGTTCGATGCGGTGTTCGCCGCCAGCGACCTGATCGCGATCGGCGCCCTGCGCGCGTTCGCCGAAGCCGGCCTGCGCGTGCCGGAAGACATCGCCGTAGTCGGGTTCGACGACATCCCGATGGCGCGCTTCGCGAGCCCGCCGCTGACCACCGTGTTCCAGGACACCAAGCGCGCCGGCGAACTGCTCGTGGAAACGCTGCTGCGCCAGGTGCACGGCGAGGCGACCGAGAGCATCACGCTGCCGGCGTCGCTAGTGGTGCGGCGTTCGAGCGGGGCTTGATGAGCGCCTTTTCAGCTCAACGCGCCTCTCATTGCCACGCCCTTCCGCCCTCCCCATCACCGTTCGTCCTGAGCGTAGCGCGCAGCGCGGAGTCGAAGGATTAAACGGGCGTCGATCGGTCCGTACGCCCCTTCGACTTCGGCCCTTTGGGCCTACGCTCAGAGCGAACGGGTGACACTACTGCAGTCCTTCAGCGCCCCCGCCCCGCCGCCATCGACTTGCTCGACTCGCGCAGCAGGTCGGCACGCGTCACTGGCGCATCCAGCAAGTAGACCTCGACGCCGTGCGCCGGCACGGTCGCATCGAGGCGCCCCTTCTCGCCAACGGCGATCTCGCCGCCACCGAGCGCCGCGCGCCATTGGCCCGCCTGCAGCCAGCGCTTCACTTCGAACGCGGCCGGCGCATCGCCCTTGTTGAGCAGCACCAGTGCGGTCTGCGCGACGCCGTCGTGCTGGTACACGCGGTAGAACGCAGCGCGGTCGCCCTTCATCAGCACGTCCAGCTGCACGCCGCGCTGCAGCGCCGGTGACGCGGCACGAACCTTGGCGATACGCGCCAGGCTGTCGTGGATCGGGTTTCCGGCAGCGCCGTCGACGCGCTCCTGGCCGAAGTAGTTGCGGTTGCCGGCATGCTCGGCGCGGCCACGCATGAAGCCGACTTCGGAGCCGTAATAGACCACCGGGATGCCGCGCGCGGTGAACAACCAGTTGTGCGCGTCGATGAAGCCGGCGTCGCTGGCATCCAGGCGCGGCATGTCATGGTTGTCGTAGAAGGTCATCAGGTCGTACGGATTGGCGTACGGGCCGCCGCGCAGGTAGAGACGGCCTTCCAGGCGTTCGTAGCCAGCCTGCTTGCCGTCCTTGCCGCGCCCGAACACCTCGCCCATGCGCTCCTTCAGCGGGAAGTCGAGCACGCTGATGCCGCCGTTCTCCGCCCAGGTGTGCGGCGCGATCTTGTCGGGGTGGTAGTCGAAGTTCTCGCCGAACATGAAAAGGCCCGGACGGCGTTCGCGCATGCGGCGCGCGAACTCCTTCCAGAATGCGTGCGGCATCCAGCCGATGGTGTCGATGCGCAGCGCGGCAGCGCCCTGGTCCAGCCATTGCGCGTAGGCGCCGGCCAGGTAGTCCATCACCGCCGGATTGGTGTCGTCGAAGTTCGACAGCTCGGCGATCTCGGGCGTGGTGTGGAAGAACGCGTGCAGCGGGTTGTGCTGGGGATCGAGTTGGTCCGGCGGCAGGTTCTGGTGATCGGCGAGCAGCGCCCCGTTCGCGTCGTAGACCTCACCGAACTTCGGCTGATCCACCGGCATCGTGAACGACGGCGAGCCGTGGTTGCCGACGATGTCGAGCACGACCTTAAGGCCCTGCCCCTGCATCGCCTTCGTGAACCCGCCGAAGTCCAGGCCCGGGCTCGGAAGGTGTTCGTCGAGCTTGTAGAAATTGACGCCCCAGTAGCCGTGGTAACCGGTCTTGCCCTGGTCGGTCCAGAAGCTGCCCCAGCTGGCGGGCTTGCCGCCGGTGAAGGCTTCATCGGGCTGATCGACGATCGGCGTGACCCACACCGACGTGAAGCCCATGCCGCGGATGTAGCCGGCGTTGTCGAGCACGCCTTTGAAATCGCCACCGAGGTAGCCGATGTTGTCGCTCTCGCCGTTGGGCCCCGGAATGCGGCGGTCGAACGTACGACGCGCCGGATCCGCTCCGCCCTGCTCGCGCTGGTCGTTGGACGTATCGCCATTGACGAAGCGGTCGGTGACGACGAAGTACACCGCTTCGCTGGCGAAGGGTTCGAGCGTGCCGTAGATGTCCGGCGTGGCGGCCTGCGCCGTGGTCGCCACGAGCAGGGGCACGGAAGCCAGCGACACGCGGATGGCGCGGGCCATGTTCGATCGCATCATGGCCGGCTCCTCAATGTACCGCCGACGTGGCGACGGCCGCGCCCGGCTCGCGCACGCGCAGCACGCACAGGCCGGCGACTATCAGGCTGATGCCGCCGATCGCCAGCGCCTGGATCGGATGGCCGCCGAAGAACGTCTTCAGCAGGAAGCCGAGCAGGCTGGCCGCGACCAGCTGCGGGATCACGATGAAGAAATTGAAGATGCCCATGAAAACGCCCATCTTCTCCGCCGGAACGCTGTCCGACAGCAGCGCGTACGGCAGCGACAGGATCGACGCCCACGCGAAGCCGACGCCGACCATCGACAGCAGCAGCCACTGCGGGTCGCGGATCAGCAGGAACGACAGCAGGCCGAGGCCACCGAGCGTGGCATTGACCAGGTGGCTCATGCGCAGGCCGATGCGACGCACCATCCACGGGATCACGATCGCCGCCAGCGCGGCGAAGCCGTTATACGCGGCGAACAGGACGCCGACCCAGTTGGCACCGTCGTTGTAGGCGGCCGATGAGGTGTCGGTGCTGCGGAAGTGCACTTCGGTCACCGCCGCGGTGGTGTAGATCCACATCGCGAACAGCGCGAACCACGAGAAGAACTGCACCACCGCCAGCTTGCGCATCTCGGCCGGCATGTCGTGCAGGTCGTTGATGATGTGGGCGAACGCGCTGTCGCGACGCACCCAGCCGACCACGACCAGCGCCAGGCCGTAGGCCGCCAGCAGGCCGGCGAGGATGTAGAGCTGCTTGTCGAGGCCGAGTTGCATCACCGCGAACGCACCGGCCGCGCCGGCCGCCAGCCAGACAAGGCCGTTGCGGCGGGCACGCGCCACGTCGAGCGGACGCTGCGGCGCACGCGGCAGCGTGTCGTGGGCGCGCAGGACTTCGGGCGGATATTCGCGCGTGCGCAGCACGGTCCAGCCGACCGCGCCGAGCAGCACCGCACCGCCAAAATAGAACGCGTAGCGCACCGTGTCGGGCACTTCGCCCGGACCGGCGGTGTTGCCGACGCCGGCCTTGGCCAGCAGCCATGGCAGCAGGCTCGCAATCACCGAGCCGACGCCGATGAAGAAACTCTGCATCGCGTAGCCGCTGGCGCGCTGCTGGGTCGGCAGCTGGTCGCCGACGAAGGCGCGGAACGGTTCCATCGAGATGTTGATCGAGGCGTCGAGCACCCACAGCAGGCCGGCGGCGATCCACAGCGTCGGCGAGTTCGGCATCGCGAACAGCGCCAGCGTGGCGAGCACCGCGCCGACCAGGAAATACGGACGACGCCGGCCGAGGCCCGTCCACGTGCGGTCGGACAGGTAACCGACGATCGGCTGCACGATCAGGCCGGTCAGCGGCGCGGCGATCCACAGTACCGGGATGTCGTCCATGCTCGCGCCGAGCGTCTGAAAGATGCGGCTGACATTGGCGTTCTGCAGGGCGAATCCGAACTGGATGCCGAGGAAGCCGAAACACATGTTCCAGATCTGCCAGAACGACAGCGTCGGTTTGGTGGTGCTCATTGCGTGCGGTTCTCCGCGAGGGTTGCGGTTTGCTTGCTTGCGTCCTTCGCGAGGGTGTCGGACGGAGTGTCTGGGGTCGGGGCGAGCGCCACCACGTGCAGCGCGCCCACGTCGGCCGCGTTCAGCGGTCCCGACTGGCCGCCGCTGCCGCCGGTGTAATGGGCGTTGTGGCTGAGGTAGCTCATGTTGAATCCGTCGCGCAGCCCGAACCGGCATTCTGCGCCTGCGGCGGCACGGAAGGTGACCGCGCTGGAGCGTTGCCGCGCCTGTCCGTGCGGCATCACCAGCACGCCGCCCTGCGCGGGCTGGCCGGTGCACTGCACGTCCAGCCACTTCACCGCGGCGGTGATGCCGGTGTTGATCGGCCCATGCGGGTTGAGGAAGTCCGCGCGCACGGCGTAGCGGCCGTCGTGCGGCGCGATCCAGCGGCGCGGCCACTCGCCAGCGACGGTGATTTCATCACCGGTGCACCGCGTGGGGCCGTGCAGCGACTCCAGCCCGTTCGCATCGACGCGCGTCAGGCTGAAGCACTGCTCGACGTCGCCTCGCGGCACCTCCACCGTTCTCGCCTCGCCGGCATCGGCCTGGCGCGCGCCGTCCACGTACAGGCGTGTCCGCGCCGGCAGCGCGATCTTCCACTGCGCGCCGTCCGCGTCGACGCGCGGCGCTTCGGGCGAGGCCGGCGCGAACGCGGCCGCGTCGCTCGCCAGCGTACCGTCGGCGCTCCTGGCGGCGACGAGCTGCACCGCCGTGCTGTCGCCTTCGGTGTGCATCGACTTCGCCACCAGCAGGTCGCCCGACAGTTCGCGCGGACGCCGCAGCGTGATGCGCCGGTTCGCCAATTGCAGCGAAATGGTTTCGCGATCGCCGAACAGCACCGGCACCAGCTCGACCGGCAGCTTCGGCTCGATGCGGCCGTCCGGCATCACCCCGAATACGCCCTCGATGACCATGTCGAGGTAACCGGCTACCGACCACAGCTGGCGCGGCGAATTGACTACCGGACCACTGAGCGCGCCGTCGTCGACGTGCACCGCCTGCGTGGTCAACTCGAAGTTTTCCATGTTCGAGCCGGCCAGCGCGGCACCGCGCATCAACGCGCGGATCTCGTGTGCGATGCGCGGCGCATGTCCGGTCGCACGCGCCGCCCGCAGCGAATAGGCGCTGACGAACGGCCAGCTTGCGCGGTTGTGGTAGATCGCGGTATCGGGCTGCTGTGGCCAGATCACCGGGCTGCCGCTGTCGAGCGCCGGATAGCGCGACAGCGCCCGAAGCGCGCGTTCGCGCGGGGCGATGCCGCTGTCGACCAGCAGCGACAGGCCGAGCAGGTCGTAGGCCTCGAACGGCACCGGATGCGCAGCCGTTCCGATGTAGCTCATGTACAGGCCGCGGTCCTCGCGCCAGAAGCGGCGTTCGATTGTCGCGCCCAGGTCCTGCGCCTGCTTCGCGTACTGCTCCGCCCGGGCATCACCGCGTTCGCGGGCGAGCCGCTCGGCCAGCCGCAGCGCGCGGTACTGCAGCACGTTGGTGGACAGCGCGAACGACTGCGCGATGAAGCCGACATCGTTCGCGGTCCAGCGTGGATACGACTGTTCGCGCCAGTCGAGGAACGAGGTCTCGCCGCGATAGAGGCCCATCGCCTCGTCGAAGACGTAGCGGCGGTCCTGTGCCAGCGTGTCGGTCAGCGCGCGCCAGACCTCGCCGGCGAAGCGGCGGCTGTCGTCGTCGTTGCCATCGATCAGGTGCTGCGCGGCCAGGAACCAGACCACGCGGTCGCTGCTGATCGGCCAGCTGCCGCCGGAACCGGTGTCCTGCGCGACGTACAGGCCCTTCGTCCCCGCGCGCGTTTCCGACAGCTTGAAACGCAGCGAGGCGCGGGCGCGTTGCGGGTCGAGCCGCGCCAGCGCGAGGTCGATCGCGTAGGACACGTCGCGCGTCCAGACGTAGCGCCATTTCTCGCCGGTCTCGAAACACGGGCACGGGATCGGCTGGCCGCTGTCGAACGCACCGTCGGTGATCGATGCGACCCGGGCCTCGTCCAGTTCCGCCTGCGCCACTGCGAACAGGCCGTCGAACATCACGCTGGCGGTGTCGCTGGCCAGCGGCTGCGCCGCGATCCGGCGCTCGCCGCCCGGATGCTGCAACCGGTAGCCACCGTCCGGCAGCTCGTCCATGCGGGCGGTCTGGCCGCGCCATTCCAGCGAGTGCTGCCATGCGGGCGCCGGGCCTGCCGCCCGCGCGACGGAAATAAACTGCGCGCAGGCCAATGCGCAGGACATCGCCAACACGATGACGGGACGCCGGGACGCCACCCCGGGTGCTCCCGAGGCCGATAGCGATGCATGTGCCGGGCCGCCGCACCCGCCGCCGGCGGGACTGCTCGTCGGCCGCTCGGCCTGGCTCACCTGCATGAAGCCCCCACCCCTGCGACGAGCCGTCATGGTAGTCGGCGGTGCGGTTGCACAATTTCGGCTGCATACGTATTCATCGCCAGCCACCCCGGACGGGCAATGTGCGGCGGCGGTGCGACGTGGAATAGTGGCGCCCTCGTGGCGCGCCGGAGCGGCGCCCACACGACTGGCGTGATGCGGGGACAGGATGACGATGGCTCGGTGGTGGCGTGGTGCGGTGATCTACCAGATCTATCCGCGCAGCTTCCTGGATACCAACGGCGACGGCGTCGGCGACCTGCCCGGCATCATCGCCCGGCTCGACTACGTCGCCAGTCTCGGCGTGGACGCCATCTGGATCTCGCCGTTCTTCAAGTCGCCGATGGCCGACTTCGGCTACGACATCGCCGACTACCGCGACGTCGACCCGCTGTTCGGCACGCTGGACGACTTCGACCGCCTGCTCGCCAAGGCGCACTCGCTCGGCATCCGCGTGATGATCGACCAGGTGCTGAGCCATACGTCGATCGACCACGCCTGGTTCAAGGAAAGCCGCGAGAGCCGCGAGAACGACAAGGCCGACTGGTACGTGTGGGCCGATGCGCGCGACGACGGCACGCCGCCCAACAACTGGCTGTCGATCTTCGGCGGCGTGGCCTGGCAGTGGGAGCCGCGCCGCGGCCAGTACTTCCTGCACAACTTCCTCGCTTCGCAGCCGGACCTGAACTTCCACAACCCGGCCGTGCGCGAGGCGACGCTGGACAACGTGAAGTTCTGGCTGGACCGTGGCGTCGATGGCCTGCGCCTGGACGCGATCAACTTCTGCTTCCACGACGCGCAGCTGCGCGACAACCCGCCCAAGCCTGCGGAACTGCGCACCGGGCGCGGCTTCAGCGCCGACAACCCGTACGCGTTCCAATACCACCACCACAACAACACGCAGCCCGAGAACCTGGCGTTCCTCGAGGACC
Organism: Lysobacter niastensis; assembly: GCF_015453285.1. Lineage (GTDB taxonomy): Bacteria > Pseudomonadota > Gammaproteobacteria > Xanthomonadales > Xanthomonadaceae > Lysobacter_J > Lysobacter_J niastensis. The sequence continues at coordinate 85,666 of NZ_JADLZT010000008.1, read as the reverse complement.
TGCGCGCGCTGCTGGACCGCTATCCCGATGCCACCACGCTCGGCGAGATCTCCTCGGAGGATTCGCTGGCGACGATGGCCGAGTACGTCAACGACCAGCGCCTGCACATGGGCTACAGCTTCGAGCTGCTGACCGACGACCGCAGCGCAGCCTACATCCGCGGCACGGTCGAGGACCTCGAAGCGAAGATGACGGCCGGCTGGCCGTGCTGGGCGATCTCCAACCACGACGTGCGCCGCGCGGTGACGCGCTGGGGCAGCGATGCGGCGAATGCGGAAAGCCTGGCCAGGCAGCTGGTCGCGCTGGTGTGCTCGCTGCGTGGCTCGGTATGCCTATACCAGGGCGAGGAACTCGGGCTGCCCGAGGCCGACGTCCCGTTCGAAGCGCTGCAGGACCCGTATGGCATCGCGTTCTGGCCGAACTTCAAGGGCCGCGACGGCTGCCGCACGCCGATGCCGTGGAGCGGCGACGCGCAGTCGGGCTTCAGCAGCGGCACGCCGTGGCTGCCGGTCGCGGAGTCGCACCAGGCGCTCAGCGTGCACGTGCAGGATGCGCAGCCGGATTCGGTGCTCAATGGTGTGCGCCACCTGCTGCGCTGGCGCAAGCAGCATCCAGCGCTGGTGCTGGGCAACATCCGCTTCCTCGACGCACCCGAACCGGTGCTGGCGTTCGTCCGCAGCGAGCGCGACGAAACGCTGCTGGCCGTGTTCAACCTGTCGGCGCAGCCGGTGCGGTGGACGCTGCCGTCGGAGCTGCCTGCGGTCTCGCCACTGACCGATCACGGCCTGGTCTCCGGCGAGATCACCGGTAACGCATTGCAGCTGCCGGCGCACGCGGTGTTCTACGCCAGGCTCGGATAATGGCCGGCCGGTGCCTGTGATGCATCGCCTCGCTCGCGCCGCTCCGCTCGTATTGTTCGTCGCGTCGCTCTCGGCGCAGGCAGGCGACGCTGAGAATCTCAAGGCGTGCGAGGGCGACTACCAGACGGTCCTGCACGCTGCGCCGGCAGAGGCCACGCCGCAGGATGCGCGCGCCTACTGGCTCGACCGGAGCCTGCTGCAGTGGCCGCAGCCGCAGGGTTCACATCCGTCGGGCCGTTATCGCCTGTACCACTCGGCCATCGGCAAGATCATGGCCCAACCCGGCCAGCGCGTGGCCGGCGCCGACGGTGCACTGACGCTGCGGCCGCATGCCGGCGACTTGCCGAAGGCGCTGGCCGAACGTTTCCGTTTCGTCGCACCGGGCCCCGTGCTCTCCCTGGATGAAGCCGGCGTCGCGCGATTGCCATCGCTGCTCACCGGCCAGCTGGTGCTGGTCCACGAGGACGCCGCGGGCCGCGTGCTCGATGCCACGGCGACACAGCTGCCCGGCGCGCTGGACGATCTCTACGCCGATGCTTCCGGCATCGACGACCTCGGCGCGACGGTGACCGCCGACCGCACCACGTTCCGCTTGTGGGCACCGACGGCGCAGGACGTGTCAGTGTGCCTGTTCGAGCGCGGTGACGCAGGCGTGGCATCGGCCCGGATTCCACTGCAGCGCGACGACGACACCGGCGCGTGGTCGGCCTCGAGGCCGCTCGACTTGTCCGGCCGCTACTACGCTTACCTGGTCGATGTGTACGCGCCCGGCGCCGGCATCGTCCGCAACCGCGTCACCGATCCGTACTCGATCAGCCTGACCACCGATTCGGCGCGCAGCTACGTTGGCGATCTGTCCAGCGCCGCGCTGAAGCCCGAAGGCTGGGATACGGACCACGCGCCGGGCACGGAGCGCAAGCCGACCGATGCCGTCATCTACGAACTGCATGTGCGCGACTTCTCGCGCGACGACGCGACCGTCAGCGCCGCCAACCGCGGCAAGTATCTCGCCTTTGCCGAGCGCGATTCGGCGGGCATGCGCCATCTGCGCGCGCTCGCGCAGGCCGGACTGACCGACGTACACCTGCTGCCGGTGTTCGATTTCGCGGGCGTGCCCGAGACCGGTTGCGCCGTGCCCGACATGCCCCGCACCGCCGCCGACAGCGAGGCGCAGCAGGACGCGGTGATGGCGGTGGCGGCGCGGGACTGCTTCAACTGGGGCTACGAGCCGTTCCACTTCAACGCGCCGGAAGGCAGCTACGCAAGCGACGCGTCCGATGGCGCGCGCCGCGTCATCGAGTTCCGCAAGATGGTGATGGCGTTGCACCAGACGGGTCTGCGCGTGGGCATGGACGTGGTCTACAACCACATGACCGCATCTGGCCGCCATCCGTGGTCGGTGCTGGACCGCATCGTCCCCGGCTACTACCACCGGCTGGACGCACGCGGCGCGGTCGAGCGCTCGACCTGCTGCGCTAACACCGCGACCGAACACGCGATGATGGGCAAGCTGATGATCGACTCGACCGTGCTGTGGGCACGCGAGTACGGCATCGACTCGTTCCGCTTCGATCTGATGGGCCACCAGCCGCGTGCGGTGATGGAGGCGCTGGACCGTGCCGTGGACGCCGCGACGGACCGCGACGTGCAACTGATCGGCGAGGGCTGGAACTTCGGCGAGGTCGCCGACGGCGCACGCTTCGTCCAGGCCTCGCAGGCCTCGTTGAACGGCAGCGGCATCGGCACGTTCAGCGACCGTGCGCGTGATGCGTTGCGCGGCGGCAGCCCGGGCGACCACGGCGATGCACTGGTATCCGCGCAGGGCTGGCTCAACGGTCTGGCCGAGTCCGTGCGGCCGGCCAGCGAACGGATGCACGCCGCCGACCTCGTGCGCGTGGGATTGGCGGGCACGTTGCGCGACTACACGATGACGGCCAGCGACGACCGCACCTTGCCGCTGTCGGCGGTCGACTACAAGGGCCAGCCGGCGGGCTACGCAAGCCAGCCGTCGGAGGTCGTCAACTACGTCGAGAACCACGACAACCAGACGCTGTTCGACCTTAATGCCTTCAAGCTCCCGCCGGACACGAGCCGCGAGGATCGCGCGCGCGTGCAGTTGCTGGGCGCGGCCGTCACCGCGTTGAGCCAGGGCATCGCCTACTTCCACGCCGGCATCGACACGCTGCGCTCCAAGTCGATGGACCGCAACAGCTACGACTCCGGCGACTGGTTCAACCGGCTCGACTGGAGCTACCGCGACAACCACTTCGGCACCGGCGCGCCGCCGCGCACCGACAACGCCGCGGACTACGCGCTGATCAAGCCGCGCCTGGCCGACGCGTCGATCAAGCCATCGCCGCGCGAGATCGCCTTCATGCGCGACGGCTTTCGCGACTGGCTGCGCATCCGCGCCAGTTCGCCGCTGTTCCGCCTGGGCACCGCCGAGGAGATCCGGCAACGTTTGAGCTTCCCCGACGCTGGCCCGGGCCAGAATCCGGTGATGATCGCCGGACACCTCGACGGCAGCGGCATGCCCGACGCCGTGTATCGGGAAGCGATCTACCTGATCAACGCCGGCACGACCCCGCAGTCACTGTCCCTTCCTGCACAGGCGGGCAAGCACTACGAACTGCATCCTGCGCTGCGCGAGGGTGCCGACCGGCGCGCGCGCGAGGCCCGTTACGAACCAGGCGCCGGCCGTTTCACCGTGCCGGCGCGCACCGCGGTCGTATTTGTCGTCGAGTGACTGCACCACACACAGGAAACCGGATGAACCGCGCTCGCTTCTTGTTCACCGCCCCGCTGCTGACGGCCGCGCTGTTCGCGGGCACGACGGTGCATGCGTCCACTCCCGCCGCCGCGACACCTGCGGCGAAGGAATCGCCTGCCGCCTATCGCACCGAGGCGATGACCTTCGCGGCGACCGCATTCGCACCCGAAGGCATGCGCGCGACCGTGTACCTCCCGCCGGATTACGCGCAGGGCGACCAGCGCTATCCGGTGCTGTACCTCAATGACGGCCAGGACCGCGAGGCAGTGGACCTGGCCGGCACGCTGGATCGCCTGACAGCCTCCGGCACGATCCGGCCGCCGATCGTGGTCGCGATCGACATGCCCAAGGACCGCATGGGCGCCTACGGTCTGTCCGACCGCAAGGCCGGCCACGCGATCGTGGCGCAGACGAAGTACGGACCGGTCGGTACGCAGGCACAGGCCTATTCCGAGTGGGTCGCGCACACGCTGGTGCCGGCCGTCGATGCGCGCTATCGCACCCGCACCACGCCGGACGCACGCGCGATCCTTGGCTGGTCGCTGGGTGCGCTCAATGCCTTCAACCTCGGCTGGCAGTATCCCGAGCTGTTCGGCCGCGCCGGCGCATTCTCGCCGTCGTTCTGGCTGTCGTCCGACCGCAGCGATGCCGATGCCGCGCAGCGCACGCGGCTGGCGCAGCGCATGGTCGACGGCAGCGAACCGCGCAACGGCGCGCGCTGGTTCTTCGCGGTCGGCACGGCCGAAGACAAGGATGATCGCGATGGCGACGGCATCAACGATGCGCTCGACGACACCTGCGACCTGATCGAAGGCTGGCGCGTGGGCCAGAGCGGCGGCATGAAGGGACTGCGCCAGCAGAACTACAGCGTCGATCTGCACTACGGCTCACGTCCTGCGCGCGCCGATGTCGCGTTCTACGAACTCAAGGGTGGCGAGCACAACCAGGCCGGCTGGGCGCGCATGCTGCCGGTGTTCCTGACCTGGGCCTATGCGGTGCACGCCCCGGCACTCAACGCCACCGGGCGCACCGAGAGCTGGCAGGACATGCCATCGCGCCATGTCGCCGCGCGCAACGTCGACGTGTGGCTGCCGCCCAGCTACGGCAAGGTGCCGGCACGCCGCTATCCGGTGCTCTACATGCACGACGGCCAGAATCTGTTCGACCCGTCGCTGTCCTACACCGGCATCGACTGGGACGTGGACGGCACGATGACGCGACTGATCGGCGAGGGCCGCGTGCGCGAGGCGATCGTGGTCGGCATCTGGAACACGCCGCTGCGGTTCCAGGAATACATGCCGCGCAAGCCGATCCCCGGCAGCGCATTGCCGTCAGGCGTGGCGAACGTGCCTCCGATGCCGGTCGACGACATCCGCTCCGATGCTTACCTGCGCTTCCTCGTCGAAGAGCTGAAGCCCTTCATCGACGCGACCTATGCGACCCGGCCCGGCCGCGACGACACCTTCGTGATGGGTTCGAGCATGGGCGGGCTGATCTCGCTGTACGCTGCAGCGGAGTATCCCGAGGTGTTCGGCGGCGTCGGCGCGGTGTCGACGCACTGGCCCGTCGGCGACGGCCTGATGATCGGCTGGCTGGACGGTCACCTGCCCGACCCTGCCACGCATCGCCTCTACTACGACTTCGGCACCGCCACGCTGGATGCCGCCTATGCGCCGTACCAGGCGCGCATGGACGCGGTGATGCGCGAGCACGGTTACGTCGAAGGCAGGAACTGGATCACCCGCCGCTTTGAGGGCGCCGAGCACAACGAACGCGCCTGGCGCGACCGGCTCGAGGTGCCGCTGCAGTTCCTGCTCGGGACGTCCGCGTCGAAGTAGCGCCCGCGCCCCTACAACTGCGCATCGAACGGCAGCCAGCGCAGCAGCCAGGCAGTGAAGCGACGCGACGTGCTCGCGTCCGGGTCCCTGTGCTCGGTGCGCGTGCCGTCGCTCCATTGCAGCTTGCCGTTGGCGTCGCGACCGACGCGCCACGCGTGCTCGCCGTCTGTCATGCGGGCGAACAATGCCGACAGCTCAGTCGCCAGCGCCGGGTGCGTGGCGAGCACGCCCTGCTCGCAGTTCAGCGACACCGAGCGCGGGTCGAGGTTGAACGAGCCGACGAACACGGTGTCCTCGTCCAGCACCGCCGCCTTGGTGTGCAGGCTCGCGCCGGATGATCCGAACAGGCTGTGGTCGGCGCTCTGCGCCGGGCTGGGCTTGAGTTCCCACAACGCGACGCCGCCATCGACCAGCCGCTCGCGGTACTTCGAATAGCCGCCGTGCACGGCCGCGACGTCGTTGGCGGCCAGCGAGTTGGTCAGGATCGAGACGCGACGCCCCTGCCGGACCGCGCCGACGAGCCCATCGGAGCCCGCCGGTCCCGGTACGAAATACGGCGAGATCAGCGTGATCTTCGAACGGGTTTCCTGCATGGCCTGGGTGAAGCCGCGCAGCACCGTCGAGCGCGCCATCGGATCGGGCGCCTTCATCGCCTTCAACGGGTCGTCGGCCCACACCTGCCAGCGCGGCGTCCACTGGAACTCCAGCCGGCCTTCGCGCACGCGCTGGAACGCCTCGTTGTCTCCCAGCGACTGCACCCACGGCGACGCGGCGACCTCCCGCGCATGGTCCTCGCCGCGTGCACGCAGCGTGGCCAGCGTTTCCGGCGTGACCAGTTCGGGACTCAGTGCGGCGACGGGCCACACCGCGGCGGAGTTCCAGTACCGGTCGAAGGCGGCGCTGAGTTCGGCCACCGCAGGACCGGCGACGGCGAAATCCGTGTCGACGAAGTTGACCTCATCGCTCGCCGAGAAGTACTCGTCGCCGATGTTGCGTCCGCCGGTGACGGCTAGGCGGTTGTCGGCGATCCAAGCCTTGTTGTGCATGCGGTGATTGATGCGGGAGAAGCCGGTCATCAGCTCCCAGCCCTTGCGGGCCGCGCCCTTCCGCGATGCGAACGGGTTGAACAACCGCACCTCGATGTTCGGGTGCGCATCCAGGCCGGCCAGTGCGAAGTTGTTGGCGCGCGCATCCATGTCGTCCAGCAGCAGGCGCACGCGCACGCCGCGGTCAGCCGCGCGTACCAGTTCGCGCGCGAGCACCCAGCCGGTGATGTCGTCGTGCCAGATGTAGTACTGCACGTCGAGGCTGCGCTCGGCGGCGCGCGCCGACAGCCCACGCAGCGCGAACGCCTCGACGCCGTCGGGCACCAGCCGGAACCCGGATTCGCCCGGATGCTGCTGCAGCGCGGGTGCGAAGGCGCGATCGAGAGCCGCGCCTTCCGTCACCGGCAACGCGTGCTCCGGCGGCAGTTCGCCGCGTGGGGGCAGGCGGGCGCAGCCGGCGGCCAGCAGCGCCAGCACCGTGGCCAGCAGCAGCGCAGTGAAGTGGCGGGAAGCGGTCACGGCCCATCCCCTCCCCCGCCAGGCAGGCGGGCATGGCGCACTCTAGCGCGGCCGTGGCGGCATCGCGCGAAGGCCCAGGGCGCTGCCGCTCAGGGCAGCGTGATCACGCCGCTGTCGTCCATCCACAGCGGGTCGCGGCTGCCGTCGCCGCCTCCGATCGTGTGCGGACCGGCCTGTGGCGTAAGGCCGCGATAGCCGCCGTCGTAGTCCCAGGTATTCACGACCACGCGCACGCCCGATAACGATCGACGCGATCCCAGCACGCTGGCCGGGAAGGTGAAGGTGACGGTGTCCTCGCCGGGCCCCAGCGCGATCGACGCGGCCGGGGTGATCGCGGTGCCGTCGGCCGTCGCGGTAGCGCCGCGGTGGACGAACAGCGCGTTGGTCCAGCCGTGCGCGCGCGCACGCAGCTGCCAGCGCATGCCATCAGGCAGCGTGCCGTTCTGCTGCGGCATCACCGTGGCGCCGTCCTCGCGGTCCGGCAGTCCGACGAACAGCGTGTAGGCGATGTGGTCGAAGCCGTTCGGCGGGTTCCAGGTTGCGAGGCGGCTGCGCGTGGTGACCTCGACCTTCATCGCGCCGCCGGCACCGAGCACGCGGATCCGGCTCAGGTCCAGCGGCCGCTGCTCGTGCCACTCCGGCGCGGCCGGATAGACGTAGCGGCCGGAAGGGCCGCGGTCGTCGTCATCGGGGTCCTTCACGTCGGCCAGCACCTTCCATTCGCGCGCTACGCGGAATGCATGTGGTGCCGAGACCGCGCCGCTCGAAGGGTCCCACGCGACGACACGGTGCGGCACGTCGGCGTCGGTCATCCCGGTGGTGTCGACCTGCGCCTGCCAACGGCCCTGCGCATCGGCACGCACCTCGCGGGCGCGATCGATGTCGCCGTCCACGACCAGCTTCACCACCGATGCGCCTTGCACGGCTCCGCTCACGGCAAAATCGCCGCGCACGTCGCGCGGCAGCGCTGCATCGAGCGCGACCCTGGCTGGCGCCGTGGCGGTGCGGCGTTCCGGCGTGGGAAGCCATGCGTATCCGGACCGTGCCGGCAACGGCAGCGACACGCGCCCGTGCGCGTCGACGACCAGTTCCGGCGCGTTGCCTTCGATCGCGAACGCGCCACGCAGCACCGTGCCAGGTGCGAGCCCGGTATCGACGGGTTCGAGCAGGGCCGTGTGCGATGCAGTGTTCAACGCGACCAGCGCGGTCTCGCCTTCACGACGCATGGTCCAGGCGAGCGCGCCTGGGCCGGTGGCTTCCTGTGCGACAACGCGTGGCGTGCCGCGCGAGAACACACGATGCTCGCGACGCAATGCGATCGCCCGTTGCAGGTAGCGGTACAGCGGTGCCTGCGTGTCGTAATGGTCGCGTCCTCCGGAGCCGTAGCCGGCCGCGAACATCGCGGCGCGCTGTTCGCGCAGGCCCTGCTCGGTGCCGTAGTAGATCGTCGGGATGCCGGGCAGCGTCAGCATCGCCAGCAGCGCCTGCCGCAATCCGGCTTCGTCTCCGCCGGCGAGAAAACGGTCGACATCGTGGTTGTCGACGAAGGTCGGCATCAGGTGCGGCTCGCGATGCAGCTGCATCGTGCGCTCGATGCGCCAGCCCAGTTCCGCGGTCGGCCGTCCCCGCGCGAACACGTCGCCGAAGCTCCCGTACAGCGGGAAATTGATCATGCCCGGCAGCAGCTCACGCCCGACAGCGTCGCGCATGTAGCCATCGATGCGCCGCATCTGGCCGTCCTGGAATGCAGGATCGAGCCCGAAGCCTTCGCCGAACACATGGAACTGCCTGCGCCCCGTCTTCGCCGCCACACGTGCGATGCCGGGCGCCGCGGGATCGTCGGCATGCAGGAAGTCGTCGAAGTACTCCGGCGCCACATAGAACGCGGTGTCGACACGGAACGCGTCGACACCCGCTTCACGGATCCAGTAGCCATACGAACGGCGCAACGCTTCGCGTACGCGCGGGTTCTCGGTGTTCAGATCGTCGAGATCCGCCAGCTGGTAGTCGTGCACCTGGCGCGGATCGTTGTAGTCGGTGATGGCCGGCGTCCAGTGGTAGATCGCTTCCGTGCGCTGGGCGGGATCGCGCGCATCGTTGCGGTCGAACGGAGACTGCGTCGGCGCCGTGCGTCCGCGGGAATCGGCATTCAGGCGGAAATGCGCGGCCGGATCGTCGGCACTCCACCCGCCGTCATAGGTGAAGTAGTTGCCCATGTGGTTAACGACCACGTCCTGCACCAGGTACATGCCGCGGCCATGCAGGCTGCGCGACAGCGAGCGATAGTCGTCGAGGCTGCCGTTGTGCGCATCGACGGCCATCAGGTTCTCGGCCCAGTAGCCGTGGTAACCGCCGTACTGGCTGCGCGTACTCCACCACTCGTTGGCGACCGGAGGCGTCACCCAGACCGCGGTGACGCCAAGGCCGCGGATATAGTCCAGGCGCTGTTCGACGCCGCGCAGGTCGCCACCGTTGTACTTGGCATTGCTGGACGGGTCGTACTCGCCGGCACCCTGGTCGTTGTTGCGGGGATCGCCGTCGGCGAAGCGGTCGGTCATCACGAAGTAGATGACCTGATCGCGCCAGTCCGGGGACGGAACGTGCAGCGGCCCGGGCGTGGCCGCGCACGCCGTGCCCGCCGTCGCGAAGAGCGAGGCCAGCGCCAGCGCATGCAGCCCGCGCCGCCCGGGGATACCCGTCATGTTCGCCTGCATTGCCTGCCTCCCCATGGCCTGGATCGCGGCTCGGGCCGCGGCTGGCGGCCACTATTCCACGCGCCCGTCGACTGCAAAGTCACGGCTGGGCGGCCCACCGCCATGAATACGTATGCAAAGAAAGTTTTGCAGCGATGGCTACGTCTACCATCGGCCTACGTTGCAGGACCTGCGTCCCGCACGCACCGGACCCGCGACGATCGCCTGCGCGACGGACCTGGGCCGTCTACAAAATCCGAATGCAGTGGAGGGGGGGAGATGTTGCAACTCAAGCGCAACCTGCTGAGCGTTGCTTTGGCGTCGGCGACGATGCTCATCGCAACGGGCGCGCAAGCGCAAAGCACCGAACAAGCGGCGTCCACCAGTGACGCCAAGACGCTCGACACCGTCACGGTCACCGGCATCCGCGCCGGCATCGAGAGCGCGATCGACACGAAGAAGGAATCGACCTCGATCGTCGAAGCCATCTCCGCAGAAGACATCGGCAAGCTGCCCGACATCAGCATCGCTGAATCGATCGCGCGCCTGCCCGGCATCTCGGCGCAGCGCGTCGCCGGCCGCGCCCAGGTCATCAGCGTCCGCGGCCTGTCGCCCGACTTCGCCACCACGCTGCTCAACGGCCGAGAGATGGTCAGCACCGGCGACAACCGCAGCGTCGAGTTCGACCAGTACCCCGCCGAGCTGTTCAATGGCGTCGTGATCTACAAGACCCCCGACGCCTCGCTGGTCGGCCAGGGCCTGTCCGGCACCATCGACATGCGCACCGTGCGCCCGCTGGACTACAGCGAGCCGGTGGTCGCGGTCAGCGGCCGCTACCAGGAGAACTCGCTGGGCTCGGCGGCCAACACCGACGACGACGGCAACCGCTTCAACGCCAGCTACATCGGCCAGTTCGCCAACAACACGATCGGCTTCTCGATCGGCTACTCGCACACCGAGACCCCGATCCTGGAGAAGCAGGTCGGCCTCTACGAGCCGTGGAAGACGGTCAACAACCCGGGCCCCAACGCCAACGAGCGTCCGGGCGTGCCGGGCGGCAGCTACTACTCCGACGGCATCAAGGCGCTGTTCCGCACCGGTGACGTCGAGCGCGACGGCGTGCTGGCCACGGTGCAGTACCGTCCGTCGAACGACTGGACCAGCACCCTCGACCTGTTCTACTCGGAAGCCGAGCAGATCGACACCGCCAACCAGTTCGAGGTCAACCTCGGCAACTACAACGGCGGTTTCGCGCCTGGCCTCAACATCACCGGCGCGCAGGTGAACGACAACGGCACCTTCACCGGCGGCACCGCCAGCGGCCTCTACCCGCTGGTGCGCGGCATGTACAACAAGCGCGAAGACGAGATCAAGGCGTTCGGCTGGCTCAACGAGTTCAACTGGGGCCAGGCGCGCATCACCGCCGACATCGGCTACTCCAAGGCCAATCGCGATGAAGTCAGCCTGGAGAACAACACCCAGCTCTTCCCGTCGCCGCAGCTCGACACGCTGCACCTGAACTACGTCAGCAACGGCTTCTCGTGGATGGTGCCGGGCCTGGATTATTCCAACCCGAACAACCTGTTCCTGGCCAACACGATCTACGGCTCCGGCTACGGCAAGGTCCCGCAGGTCGAGGACGAGCTGAAGTCCTACAAGCTGGTGGCCTCGCTGCCGGCACCGGAAGCCCTGAGCTGGTTCTCGGACCTCGAGTTCGGCCTGAACTACACCGACCGCGAGAAGTACAAGACGCAGCCCGAGGGCAACATCAACCTCGGCTCGCAGGGCGTAACGGCGATCGCCTCGGACCTGCAGTACGGCCTGGTCGACCTCGGCTTCGCAGGCGTTGGCAAGATCCCGTCGTGGAACGTGCCGGCCGCCGTGGCCCGCTACATGACCTTCGCGCCGAACTCGGATGCGTCGTACCTGGTTTCCAAGGCATGGACGGTCTACGAGGGCATCACCACCGCTTACGCGCAGGCCGACATCGACACCGAATGGGGTTCGGTCGGCGTCCGCGGCAACGTTGGCGTGCAGGTGCAATACACCGACCAGTCGTCGAAGGCGAACTACTGGGACGGCACCGCACCGGCGGGCAGCAACGTCAAACCGTTCGAAGACGGCAAGACCTATACCGACGTGCTGCCAAGCCTGAACCTGGCGTTCTCGTTCGATCACGACCAGACGCTGCGCGTCGCCCTGGCCCGCCAGCTGGCCCGTGCCCGCGTCGACCAGCTTCGCGCTTCGCTGGAATTCGGCGTCGACTCGGCCACCGGCAAGCCCGGCGGCTCCGGCGGCAACCCGAACCTGGATCCGTGGAAGGCCAATGCGTTCGACATCTCCTACGAGAAGTACTTCGGCACCAAGGCCTACGTGGCTGCCGCCTACTTCTACAAGGACCTGCGCAGCTACATCTACACGCAGACCAACGACAACTACGACTTCTCCAGCTTCGTCGCCGGCTACACGCCGCAGCCGGGCCAGCCTCCGGCCCAGACCACCGGCAACTTCACCGCGCCGTATAACGGCCAGGGTGGCATGCTGCAGGGCCTGGAGCTGAGTGCGTCGCTGCCGCTGGATATGTTCTGGGAGCCGCTGCAGGGCTTCGGCATCATCGCCAGCGCCAGCTTCAACGACAGCGACATCGAGATCGTCGACCCGGACAGCGCGTCCAGCGTCGGCAGCGACCCGATCGACCTGCCGGGCCTGTCGGACGAGGTGTACAACCTGACGGCCTATTTCGAGCGTAACGGCTTCGAAGCGCGCATCAGCCAGCGCAAGCGTTCGGACTTCATCGGCGAGATCGGCAACTTCGCCGGCAACCGCACGCTGCGTTACGTGGTCGGCGAGGACATCATCGACGCGCAGGTCAGCTACACCTTCGGCGAGAACAGCGCGCTGTCCGGCCTGAGCCTGCTGCTGCAGGCGCAGAACCTGGACAACTCGGCGTACCAGACCTACGCCCAGACCAAGGACCGCCCGCTCGAGTACATCAAGTGGGGCAGCACCTACCTGGTGGGCGTGAGCTACAAGTTCTAAGCGACAACGCAGTGCCGCTACACGACCCCGCCGGTTCGCCGGCGGGGTTTTTTATTGCCCGGCGCCTGCCGGATGCAGAGGGCCAGCAGGGCGCGCGCCCGCGTACAGATCGACCACCCGCCCGATCAGCACGTCATTGCTCCATGCCCGCGCATCCATCGGACCGGCTTGCGCCAGCGAATGCCGGAGCTGCGGATCGCGCAGGACCTGCGCGACCGTGCCGGCGAACACCGCTTCATCCATTGGGGCGGTCACTGCGCCGTGGCTGCCGCGCAGCACCGTGGCCGTCCCGAGGATGGCCGTCGAAACCACCGGCACACCCAGCGCGAGCGCCTCGATCAACACCAGCCCCTGTGTTTCCGTCGCCGAAGCGAACACGAACGCATCGGCGGCGCGGTAGCAGTCGAGCAGTTCCCCGCGCCGGTCGAGATTTCCGAAGAAGCGCACATGGGCTTCCAGCCCCAGCTCGATGCAAAGCGCGTGCAGCCTCGCCGCATCCGGCCCCTCGCCGGCGATGACGAACAGCAACGCCGGGAACTCCGCCACCAACCGTTGCACCACCCGCAGCAGGAACTCGATGTTCTTCTCCACCGCCAGACGGCTGACGGTCGCCAGCACCGGCCGCTCCTGGCGTATGCCGTGCTTGCTGCGGAAAGCATCGCCATCGCCACCGGCGAACTCCGCGAGGTCGATGCCGGTGGGCAGCACGGTCGATGGCGTGGCGACGCCATAGCCTCGCAGGACCTGCTCCATTTCCGCGGTCGGAACAATCAGGTGGTCCACCGCATGGCACAGACGGCGCGTCGCGCCGCGTGCCAGCGCGCGCAGCAGGCCCGCGGGAAACCATGGCAGGTAGTGCGCCGCGTACTCCTCGAAGTGCGTGTGGCACGTCTCGACCACCGGCACGTTGCAGCGCTCACCGACGCGCACGCCGATCTGGTGCGCGCGGAACGGCGTGTGCACATGGACGACATCCCAGTCGCGCTGCGCCAGCTCGCGCACCGTTCCGCGCATGGCCGATGCCCGGATCAACCGGTCCTCCGGGTCGAAGAAAATCTGCCGCGCCGGCAGCCGGACCAGTTCGAAGCCTTCGCCGAACTCGGTGGCGTGACGGTCGAACGCCTCGCCGTAGTCGGGGGCTACCAGCGTCACGCGATGCCCCAGCGCCACCAGTGCCTTCGCGTAGGTGCGGATCGAAGTCGAAACTCCATTGACCCGGGGGAAATACACGTCCGACAGCATCAGGATGTCCATGGCCGGACACCTTATTCACGGCATATGACAGCTGCTGTCATCCGGCCGTCTCGCAAAGGACTCACGAAGCGCGCGGCGGGCCGCGGCGTTCTGTCCTCGAACGCGGTCAGTGCGGCAGTGCGGTTACAGCTCCAGCCAGCCGCCCACGACCGCACGCGCCTCGTCGACGCCCTGCTTCGATTCGCCGGAGAACGTCTGCACGCTGACCGTGTCGCCGAATGCGCTCGACAGTTCGCGGCGCACCGCCTGCAACTGCTGCGCCTGCTGGCCACGGCCGAGCTTGTCGGCCTTGGTCAGCAACGCGTGCGCAGGCAGGCCGCGCGAGACGGCGTAGCCCAGCATCTGGCGGTCGTAGTCCTTCAGCGGGTGGCGGATGTCCATCACCACCACGAGGCCGCGCAGCGCCATGCGCGAACCGAAGTAGCTGTCGAGAAAGGCCTGCCAGTGCGCCTGCAGGTCGTGCGGCACCTTGGCGTAGCCATAACCCGGCAGGTCGACCAGGAAGCGTCCCTCGGTCATGGGCGTGCCAGGCGGGGTGACGTCGAAGAAGACCAGCTGCTGGGTGCGGCCCGGGGTCTTGGACACGCGCGCCAGGGCGTTCTGCTGGCACAGCGCGTTCAGGGCGCTGGACTTGCCGGCATTGGAGCGGCCGGCGAAGGCGACCTCATAGCCGCCGTCGGGCGGAAGCTGTTTGTGATTGTGTGCCGCCAGCATGTAGCGGGCGCGGGCAAGGGGATTGGACATGCCCATAGGATCGCATGTCCGGCCGCGTCTCCCGGCCCTGCGGGACGTAAAACGGCCCCTCCGGTCCACAAAGAGGCCTCGCAACGCCCAGTTCCGCGTTGACCCGGCCCCGCGCCCGCGACGATAATTCCGCGGTTCCGGCGTCCGCTGAACGGTACGCCATCCCAGTGTTTCGGAGCCCCGCTACATGAGCCAAGCCCGCGTCCTAGGCATCCTCGGCGTCGCCGCCCTTACGGTTGCCGCCGTTGCCTACGCCCAGACCACGGTCACCCCCGTCCCGTCGAACGCGCCGGTCCAGACCGCGCCGCTGACCCCGGAGAAGGCCGTGTGGGGCGATGCCAAGGCGGGCGCCGCCAAGGCCGGCACCTGCGCGGCCTGCCACGGCCTCGACGGCAACCCGACCGATCCGCAGTACCCGCGCCTGGCCGGCCAGAGCGAGCGCTACATCGCGCACCAGATCGCCCTGTTCAAGACCGGCGAGCGCAATACCGGCATGGCCGCGGTGATGAAGCCGTTCGCCGACGCCCTCAGCGCCCAGGACGCGCGCGACATCGGCGCGTACTTCGCCACGCAGAAGGCCGGTGCCGGCGTTGCCGACGACACGGTCATCGCCGCGGGCCCGAACTCGGGCAAGAAGTTCTTCGAAGTCGGCCAGCAGCTGTTCCTGAGCGGCGACAAGTCGCGCGGCATCCCGGCGTGCATGGCGTGCCACGGCCCCGACGGCGCCGGCAACCCGGGCCCGGCCTATCCGCACGTCGCCGGCCAACAGGCCGCCTACACGCAGCGTCGCCTGGAGGAATACCGCGCCGGCACGACGACACAGAAGGACGCGCATCTGTTCAACGTCATGGCGACCGTCGCCAAGCAGCTGACCGACGAGGAAATCGGCTCAGTGTCGAGCTACCTGCAGGGCCTGCATGCGCGCGCCGAGGACTTCGCCGCGGCCGCTTCGCCGGCTCCGGCGGCCGCTCCGGCCGCCCCGGCGGCACCCGCTGCCGCTCCGGCTGCTCCGGCGACGGCTCCGGCCGCTGCCCCGGCAACCCCGGCCGAGGAGCCGGCCCCGGCCGCTCCGAAGACCGGCGCCTGATCCAGCCAATACCGAGGCGAACTTTTGCGACTGACTCCGGTCAGAGCCGAAGCCTCATAGATGTACCGGTTACGCCGGCCGTGGTCTCCGCGGCCGGCGTTTTCGTTTCCAGTCCCTGCATCGCACACCCTCCAGGCACCACGCCACCGAGACCCGCATGAGCCGACGCACTTTTCTCGCCGCCGCCCTCGCCACCGCATCCGCTTTCCTGCTTGCGCCCGCGCTGGCGGCGAACGCACCGATCCCCGTCGCCGAAGGCGTGAACTACGTCGTGATTCCGGACGGCAAGCCGTTCGCGCCGGTGAAGGGCAAGGTCGAGGTGGTGGAGGTGTTCGGCTACACCTGTCCGCACTGCGCCCATTTCGAACCGAAGATCTCGGCCTGGAAGGCCAGCCACGCGAAGGACGTGAACTTCGTGCCGCTCGCCGCACCGTTCGGCGGTTACTGGATGCCGTACGCGAAGGCGTTCTACACCGCACAGGAACTGGGCGTGGCCAACCGCACCCACGCCGCGGTGTTCAAGGCCGTGCACGAGGACGGACTGCTGCCCAAAAACGGCGCCACCGCCGACGAGCTGGCCACGTTCTATGCAGGCTACGGTGTCGACCCGGCGCGCTTCACGCAGCTGTTCGACGGCGCCACGATCGAAGCGAAGATGGAGCGCGCCCGCGACTTCATCATGACCAGCGGCGTCGACGGCACGCCGACGCTGGTGATCAACGGCAAGTACCGCATCATCAATTCGTCGCTCGACGAGGCCCTGCAGGTCGCCGATGCACTGGTCGCACTTGAGAAGAAGCAAGCCGGCAAGCACTGAGCGCCTCCCTGTTCAGCGCAGCCCCCGCTATCCTTTGCCATCCTCTGAACCGTGACGGCGCCCCTGCCGGGCGCCTTCCCCACCGGCACCCCGCGTGCCTCCCCGCTGCGGAGATTCGTTCGATGATTTCGCGTCTGCCCCTGTCGTTCCGCGCGCCCCTGATGGGCGCTGCCCTGCTCGCACTCGCCGCCTGTTCGCAGCAGCAGGCCCCCGCCCCGGCTGAAACGCCGGCCGCCGCCGCGACCGCTCCGGCGGAAACCGCCGCTCCGGCCACCGCCACGGCTCCTGCGACGACGGCCGCCCCGGCCGAAGCCGCTCCCGCCGCGCCCAACAACAATCCGGTCGTGCCGCCGCAGGGTCCGGCGCCGGTGGCCGGCACCGACTACATCGAAATCCCGGGCGGCCAGCCGTACCAGCCGACCGCGGGCAAGATCGAAGTGGTCGAGGTGTTCGGCTACACCTGCCCGCACTGCGCGCAGTTCGAGACCGTGATCGAGCCGTGGAAGGCCAAGCAGCCGGCCGACGTGCAGTTCACGCCGGTCGCGGCGCCGTTCGGCGGCTACTGGACGCCGTACGCCAAGGCCTTCTACACCGCGCAGTCGCTGGGCCTGGTCGATCGCACGCATGCGGCGATGTTCAACGCCGTCCACGTCGATCGCAGCCTGCCGGTGCAGCCGCTGCCGACCAACGAGCAGATCGGCGAGTTCTACGCCAAGTACGGCACCGACGCGAAGACCTTCGCCAGCACGATGTCGAGCTTCGCCATCGATGCCAAGGTGAAGCGCGCCACGCAGTTCATCCAGCGCAGCGGCGTCGAGTCCACTCCGACGCTCGTCGTCGCCGGCAAGTACCGCGTGGTCGGCAAGAGCTTCGAGGACATGCTGCGCATCACCGACCACCTGGTCGCGCAGGAGCGTGCCAAGACCGGTACGCCCGCGGGCGGCTGATACGGAACACGGCCCCGCCAGCGCCATGTCGACACGTAGGCTCCGCCTGCTGAGTGCGAACATCCAGGCGGGGTCCAGCACGCGCGGCTATCACGACTACGTCGCGCGCAGCTGGTCGCACGTGCTGCCGGCGGGCAACAAGCGCAACAGCCTCGACACGATCGCGCAGCTCGCCGGTTCGCACGACATCGTCGGCCTCAACGAAAGCGATCCTGGCAGCCTGCGCTCGGGTTTCACCAACCAGACGCACTACCTTGCCCAGCGCGGTGGCTTCGACTACTGGAGCCACCAGCCGAACCGCCGCGTCGGCGGCGTCGCCTCCAGCGCCAACGGATTGCTGAGCAAACTGGAGCCGCGCGAGGTCACCGACCATCCGCTGCCCGGGCGCATTTCCGGGCGCGGCGTGCTGCTGGCGCGTTTCGGCGATGGCGACGATTCGCTGGTGATTGCGGTCGCGCACCTGTCGCTCGGCGCGAACTCGCGGGCCTCGCAGCTGGCGTTCATTTCAGAACTGCTCCACGACCATCCGCACGCCGTGCTGATGGGCGACTTCAACTGCTCGGCCGACCGCCCCGAGATGAAGGCACTGTTCCGAAACACGCGGCTGCAGCCGCCCAACGGCATCGTGCCCACCTTTCCCAGCTGGCGCCCGCAGCGCGCGATCGACCACATCCTGGTCGGCGACGGCCTGCGCACGTCCAACGAACGCGCGTTGCCAGCGGCCCTTTCGGACCACCTTGCGCTGTCGCTCGACCTGGAAGTCCCCGAAAAAGCCCTGCGATAAGCAGCTCGTCAGAGCCTCGCGGCCGCGCGCGCCAGCACCTCGATGTGCGCCCAGTCGCCGCGTTCGAGCATCCCCTTCGGCGTGAGCCACGAACCGCCCAGGCAGGCGACGTTCGGCAACGCGAGGTAGTCGCGCGCGCGCTCCGCGTCGATGCCGCCGGTCGGACAGAAACGCACCTGCGGGAACGGCCCCTGCCAGGCAGCGATCAGCGCGCGCGCGTTGATCGCTTCCGCCGGAAACACCTTGAGCAGGCGAAAGCCCGCCTGCAGCGACTTCATCACCTCGCTGCCGGTGGCCACGCCGGGCAGGTAGGGCATGCCGCTGTCGCGCGCCGCCGCCAGCAAGTCGTCCAGGCTGCCAGGCGACACGGCGAACTTCGCACCGGCGCGTTGCGCATCGTGCAGTTGCGCGACCTCCAGCACGGTGCCGGCGCCGACAATCATCTCGGGCACGTCGCGGGCGATGGCGGCGATGGCATCGATCGCCTTCGGCGTGCGCAGCGTCACCTCGATGGCGCCGATGCCGCCACGCGACAGGGCGCGCGCCACGGCGACCGCCTCGTCCTCGCTGACCGGCGTGTAGACGGGGATGACACGATGGCCGCGCAGCGCGGCTTCGGCATCAACGGCGGACATGAAAGCCCGCCTGCGCGACCAGCGCCTCGATGTCGCCACGCGAGACCAGGTTGAAGTCGCCCGGCAGCGAATGCTTCAGGCAGGCCGCACCGAGGCCGAAATGCAGCATCGCACCGGCGTCCATGCCTTCGATCAGGCCGTGCAGCACGCCGGCCGCGAACGCGTCGCCGGTGCCGATGCGATCGACGATCGCTTCCAGTTCGTAAGCGGGCGCGCGGTGCCGCTTGCCGTCGCGCTCCACCAGCACCGCCGACAGCGTGTGCCGGTCGACGCTGTGCTGCGTGCGCAGCGTGCTTGCCAGCCAGCGCAGGTGCGGGAACGCGGCGAACGCATGGCGTGCGGCGTCGGCCACCGCGTCCTCGCCTTCGGCCGTGGTGCCTTCGCCCAGCACGACGGCGATGTCGCGGTGATCGGCGAACAGCAGGTCGGCCTCGGCGAAGATCTGGCGCAGGATCGCCGCCGCGTCGCCGTTCCAGGCCTGCCAGAGCTTGCCTCGGAAGTTGCCGTCGAACGACACGCTCACACCGAGCCGGCGCGCGGCGCGGGCGGCGTCGATCGTCGCCTGCGCGGTGGCCTCGCCCAGCGCCGGACTGACGCCGGACAGGTGCAGCCAGGCCGCGCCTGCCAGCAGCGCATCCCAGTCGTAGTCGCGGGTGCGGGCAAAGGCGGAGTCGGCGCGGTCGTAAAGCACCTCGCTCGGCCGCTGCAGGGCACCGTGGGACAGGAAGTACAGCCCCATCCGCCCGGGCACCGCGCGTATCCGCCGCGTATCCACGCCATGGCGCCGCAGTTCGCCGACTGCGGCCTCGCCGAGGGCGTTGTCGGCGACGGTGCTCACCACCGCCGCGTCATGGCCGAGGCAGGCCAGCGAAACGGCCACGTTGGCCTCCGCGCCGCCCACGTGCACTTCCAGCCCCGGCGTCTGCAGCAGACGCTGGTGTCCGGGCGCGGACAGCCGCAGTAGCAGTTCCCCGAAACAGACGATCCGTTGGTTCATCCCCACTCCCCTGGGCCGAAAACGTCGGTGTGATCATGACCGATGGGGCCCCGTCGGATTTTTTGCCGCACCGCAGCATGCGGTGGGAAGATCCTTTTGCTAGGGTTTTGACCATCGGTGTCATTTGCACCGCCGCGACACGATAGCAAGCGAAGCAAGCCAGTCAATAAGCACCATACAAGCTGTCAGTCATACGGGAGGGGAGCCCAATGAAATTGCATAGCTCAATCAAAAAGACACCGGTTACCTTGTTGGCGGCCTCGATCGGCCTGGCCCTGCAGATGGCCGCCCTGCCCGTCCTGGCCCAGCAAGCCGCCTCGACGCCGGCCGCGAGCGGCGCTGCCGCAACGGCCGCGGCACCACAGGCCGACGACGCCACCAACCTCGACGCGGTCACCGTGACCGGATTCCGCGGCGCGCTGGAGAAGGCGCTCGACAAGAAACGCAGCGAGACCGGCGTCGTCGACGCCATCGTTGCCGAGGACATCGCGGACTTTCCGGACCTGAACCTCGCCGAGTCGCTGCAGCGCATCCCGGGCGTGTCGATCGCGCGCGATGCCGGCGAGGGCCGCCAGATCTCGGTGCGCGGCCTCGACAGCCAGTTCACCCGCGTGCGCATCAACGGCATGGAGGCGCTGACCACCACCGGCGGCACCGACAGCTCCGGCGGCGCGAACCGCGGCCGCGGCTTCGACTTCAACGTGTTCGCCTCGGAACTGTTCAACAGCATCACCGTGCGCAAGACCGCATCGGCCGACGTCGAGGAAGGCGCGCTGGGCGCCACCGTCGACCTGCAGACCGCGCGTCCGTTCGACTACGACGGCTTCACCTTCGTCACCGGCGCGCAGATGGGCTACAACGACCTGGCCGGCGATCTCGACCCGCGCGCGACGATGCTGATCAGCAACACCTGGGCGGACAACAAGTTCGGCGCCCTGATGTCGGTGGCCTACACCAAGCGCCGTCTGGTCGAGGAAGGCCACAGCACGGTGCGCTGGGACACTGGCACCAGCAGCGGCGGATTCGCGGGCACGCCCGCCGCTGAAAGCGCCACGGTGTTCCATCCGCGCATTCCGCGTTACGGCGTGCTCGAGCACGAGCAGGAACGCCTGGGCATCACCGCGTCGCTGCAGTTCGACCCCACCGCCAACACGTCGATGGGCCTGGACATGATGTACGCGGACCTCGATGCCACGCGCACCGAGAACTTCCTCAACGGCCTGTCCTTCAGCCGTGGCGCCTGTGTTGCCGGCACCGCCGGCAATGCCTGCCGCGCCGCCGGCGCCGGCGGCAAGCCGGAGACGGTGGTCCTGGAAAGCGAGGTCGACGCTCGCGGCAACCTCGTCTACGGCCGCTTCAACAACGTCGACGTGCGTTCGGAAGCGCGCTACGACGAACTGGAGACCAAGTTCACGCAGTTCAATTTCTACGCCGACCACAAGATCACCGACGACTTCAGCGTGAACTTCCAGGCGGGCCGCGCGAAGTCCGAGTTCGAGAACCCGATCCAGACCACCATCACGATCGACCGGCTCAACGCGCAGAACTACGTCTATGACTACCGCGGCGACAACCGCCTGCCGGTGATCACCGCCGGGTTCGACGTCACCGATCCGTCGCAATGGCGCTTCATCAGCGGCAATGCCCAGAACCCGGGCTCGGAAATCCGCCTGCGTCCGCAATTCGCGGAGAACACGATCGACAACGGCCAGCTCGGGATGTCGTGGCAGCTGACCGACGGGTTCCGCCTGAAGGCCGGTGGCCAGTTCAAGGAATACAACTTCGAGACGCGGGAAGAGCGCCGCGCGTCCGAGCTGGTCGTGCCGACGCTTCCGGCAGGCATGACGCTGGCCGACCTGACCAAGCGCATCGGGCTGGAAGACATCAGCGGCGTCGGCGACAGCGTCTGGCTGATTCCGGACATCGATGCATTCAACCGTGCGTTCAATATCTACAGCGACAGCGGCATCTTCACGGTCAGCGACCAGGTTGCGGCCGTGCTGGGCAACAACCGCAGCGTCGAGGAACGCGACCAGGGCTTCTACCTGCAGGGCGACTTCACCACGCAGATCGGCAGCCTTCCGCTGAGCGGCAACATCGGCGTGCGCCAGGTCAGCACGACACAGACATCGACCGGTTTCTCCACGGTCGGCACCACCACGCCGCAGCAGGTCACGGTCAAGCGCAGCTATGACGACACGTTGCCGTCGTTCAACCTCGTCGCCGACATCACGCCCGACTTTCTCATCCGTGTGGCAGCGTCGAAGGTGATGGCACGCCCGGGCCTGGGCAACCTGACGCCGGGTGTCACGGTGAACGTCAGCGGCGGCAACCGCGTCGTGACCGGCGGCAACCCGGCACTGGACCCGTTCCGCGCCACGACCGGTGACCTGAGTTTCGAGTGGTACTTCGCAGAGGAATCGCTGCTGGCGCTGGGCCTGTTTTACAAGGACATCGACAGCTTCGTGCTGACCTCGCGCGAGACGCGTCCGTACAACACCTCGGGCCTGCCGCCGGAACTGCTCGCCGGCACCGGCGCGCTGCCGACCGATGACTTCCAGTTCAACGTCCCGGTCAACAGCAAGGGCGGTCCGCTCAAGGGCCTGGAGTTCACCTACCAGCAGCCCTTCACGTTCCTGCCCAGCTTCTGGAGCGACTTCGGCGTGCAGCTGAACTACACCTACGTCGATTCGAAGATCCAGTACGTCACCTCCACCGGCGCGCCGTCGCTGCGCACCGACCTGACCGGCCTGTCGAAGAACGCCTACAACGCCACGCTCTACTACGAAGGCGAGAAGTTCGGCGCCCGCGTGTCGGCTGCGTATCGCGACGACTACCTGACCACCGTACCGGGCCGCAACGGCAACGACGTGGAGGGCACGGCGGAGACGCTGACGATCGACATGTCGGCCTCGTACTCGTTCAACGAGCACTTCGAGCTCACCCTCGAAGGCCTGAACCTGACCGACGAGTACCAGGACCAGTGGGTGGATTCGATCGGCGATCGCGCCTCGGTCTACCACCACACCGGCCGCCAGTACTTCCTCGGCGCTCGCTACAAGTTCTAACCCTCGGCCGCGGCAGCCGTGCGCAGCAAGATGCGCGCGGCTGACCGCGGCGCTTTTTTTTTTGCCAACGACGATGATTGGCGTGAGGTGCTGCATGAGGACAGGGCCAATCGCCGATCGCACTCTTGACCCGCAACGCCGGCGCCTGTTGCAGATGTCGTTGCTGGCCGGCGCAGGACTGCTGACCTCGCCGTTGTGGGCGAAGTCCCGCGTCAAACCGGATGCCGTGGTCTCGTTGCAGCCGCGCGCCGATTTCCCCGGTGTGCCAGTGCATGCCACCGTTGCGGCGGCGATCGCTTCGGCGCCGGTGCAAGGCAACACGCCCTTCCGCATCCTCATTGCCCGTGGCCGCTGGCATGAGAAGCTGGTCGTCGACCGTCCGCACGTGCAACTGATCGGTGAGGACCGCACCGGCAGCGTGCTGGGCTTCGACGCCGCCGCCGGCATGGCGCGTCCCGACGGCGAACCCTGGGGCACCTGGGGCTGCGCCAGCGTCATCGTGCGCGCGCCGGATTTCCATGCGCGCAACCTCACCATCGAGAACAGCTTCGACTATGTCGGCAACCTGCTGGCACCGAAGTTCGAACCGATCGGACCGAACGGCGCACAAGCCGTGGCGCTGATGCTCGACGCCGGCTCGGAACGCACCTTCCTGCAGGATGTCGACCTGCATGGGCATCAGGACACGCTGTTCGCCGATGCCGGCCGCAGCCTGTTCTCGCGCTGCCGCATCACCGGCAGTGTCGACTTCATTTTCGGCGGAGGCAATGCGCTGTTCGAGGACTGCGAGCTGCACTCGCGCTTCCGTCCCGGCAAGGAGCGGCAGGGCTATGTCGCCGTGCCGTGCACGCCTTCCGCGCAGGCTTACGGGCTGACGTTCATGCGATGCCGGCTCACGCGCGAGACGCAGGTGCCCGATGCCAGCGTCGCACTCGGGCGCGCGTGGCGGCCCGGCCGCACGTTTCCCGACGGCAAGTATGGAGATCCCGATGCGGTTGGCGCGGCGACGTACCTGTCGTGTCGGATGGATGCGCACATCGACCCGCAAGGCTGGGATGCGATGGGCTACACCGCGCGCGATGGAGCACGCGTGATGCTGCCGCCGGAAGCGGCGCGCCTGTTCGAACACGACAGCCGCGGCCCCGGGGCGCATCGCTCACCGACGCGACGCCAACTCGATCGCGACGCGCTGGCCGCGTATGCGCGAGATCGAATTCTCGGCGGCTGGCATCCGCCTTCCTGAGGCAGGAGACATACGATGGGAATCGCCCGCTCCCTTTGCGGCCTGGCCATGTGCGTGGCGCTCGCGCCGCAGGTCGCGCATGCAGCACCGGTCACGATCCACCTGGCCGGCGACTCGACGATGGCCGAGAAGCTGCCGGAGAAGCGGCCTGAAACCGGATGGGGCGAGTTCCTCGCCGCGCAGTTCAAGCCGGGCACTGTCACGGTCGACAACCGCGCGAAGAATGGGCGCAGCACGCGCACGTTCATCGAGGAGAGCCGCTGGCAGGCGCTGCTCGATGCGACGAAGCCGGACGACGTCGTGCTGATCCAGTTCGGCCACAACGACGAATCGGTCGAGAAACCCGACCGCTACACGCCTCCTGCCGATTACGCGCGCAACCTGGAACGCTTCGTCCACGACGTACGCGCGCGCGGGGCCACGCCGGTGCTGCTGACGCCGGTCGCGCGGCGCCGGTTCGACGACGCCGGGCGGCTGCTCGACAGTCATGGCGAGTATCCGGCCATCGTTCGTGCACTGGCCGCTCGCGAACGCGTCGCACTGGTCGACCTGCAGCGGCGCAGCGAAGCGGTGCTTCAGGAATCCGGTGCTGACGCGAGCATGCGCCTGTTCCTGTGGCTGGCACCGGGCGCGAATGCGAACTACCCGAACGGCGTGCAGGACAACACGCACTTCTCGCCCGGGGGTGCACAACGCATCGCGGAGGAGTTCGCCTCGGCACTGCGCGGGACGGACCTGCCGCTGAAGCAGTCGCTCAAGCCGTAGCGTCGAGCGACTGCATCACGCTCACTTCAGCGGCGCACGCCTCGGCAGCGGCTTCAGCGGCTCCATCGTGTCCATGTCCCAGTCGGCGGGCACGAAGGCCTGGCGCGTCGCCTCCTGCTTCGGATAACCGCCGACCTGCTCCTGGCTGTCGATGATGCGGCCGCGGCCCTCGATCGTGTCGGCCAGGATGCGGCGGTCGACGTCGTCGCGATCCCACGGACGCGCGCCGGCGTTGGCGATGACCGCGTCCTGCACCTTCGCCGACGGCAGCAGCGTCACGCCGGACGGCAACGCGGGCACCTTGCGCAACGCGTCGATGCGAATCGGCGTGGTGGTGTAACGGCCCTGCTGCGGCAGCGGATTGCCGATGCGATCGACGGCGAGGTTGTCGTCCAGGTAAACGTCGAGATCGCCCGAGCCACCTGCGCTGAAGAACGCAAGCTCCTCGGTCGAGATGCCGGCGCGCATGACGTTGCCGCGCGCGACGACCTGTCCGCGCGAGTACGGATGGCCGAGCCATTCCTCTGCGATCAGGTTGTAGTGCACCGCGCGCTGGCCCGGGTCGTAGATCAGGTTGTTGATGACCTGACCGCGCGCACCACCCTTGAACAGCGGGTTGCGTTCGTAGTTGTGCGCGTAGAGGTTGCCGACGATCAGCACGTCATTGACGTGGTCGTGGATCAGCGAACCCTTGGAATGCTCGCCCTTGGCGTGCGTGGCGTTGGCCAGGCCTTCCGCGATGATGTTGTTGCTGTAGGTGATGCGGCGCGACGCCGCCGCCATCCAGTCCTTCTCGCTCTCGCCGAAGAAGCGCGTGCTCGACGCCGACAGGTTCTCGTCGGTCGCCCACGTCAGCGAGCAATGGTCGACGATGACGTCGTACGCGCCGCGCACCGTGGTGATCGCGTCGATGTCGCCGGACCACTTCGGCTTGCCACCGTCGCCGGGCCGCATGCGGATGTGGCGGACGACGACGTCGTGTGTGGCGATGGTCAGGCCGCCCTTGATGAAGGTGATGCCCGGCTGCGGCGCGGTCTGGCCGGCGATGGTCAGGAACGGCTCGGTGATGCGCAGTTCTTTCATGTCCAGGTCGATGACGCCGCCGACCTCGAACACGACGATGCGCGGTCCCGGCGTGGCGATGGCCTCGGCGAACGAGCCCGGCCCGCTGGCCGCCAGCGTGGTCACCCGCAGCACCTGGCCACCACGGCCACCCGGCGTCTGCGCTGCCCAGCCCTGGGCGCCCGGGAAGGCCAGCGGCGCTGTCCCCGGGGACACGGCTGCCGTTCCCGTCTGCTGCACTGCGGCAGCCGGTCCGACCGCCAGGCAGGCCAGCAATCCCGCGGCGAACATCACGCCGGCCCCTGAAATGCCGCGCCCAAACCAAGACTTCGCCATGCCTGCCCCTCCCCGGACCGATCCAAGTCTAACGACCCGATTGTCAATGACACCGGTTTCCTATACAACACCCTCGAAGAGGACAGGGGATGAAAGACCGCATGGACAACGACGCGTCCGACGCAGCTTCGGCGAGCGCTTCGATCGCGCGCCGGCTGGTGACCGCCCGGCGCCAGGCGCAGGCGCTTCCTGAGTATCCCGGCATGCTGCCGCGGACCCTCGACGAGGGCTACGCCTGCCAGGACGCCGCGATCGCGCTGTGGGGACGGCCGGTCGTGGGCTGGAAGGTCGGCCGCATCCCGGCCGACTGGGAAGCGAAGCTGGGCGAGGAACGGCTGGTCGGCCCGGTCTTCGAGGGCGCCGTGCAGCAGCCGGGCACCGGCAGCGGCGGACGGTTCGCCGTGATTCCGGGCGGATTCGCCGCGGTGGAAGCCGAGTTCGTGTTCCGCCTGGGCGCCGACGCGCCGCCGGACAAGACGCGGTACACGACCGACGAAGCCGCTGCGCTGGTCGACGTGCTGCTGGTCGGCGTCGAACTGGCCGGCAGTCCATTGCCGCTGATCAACGTGCTGGGTCCGCCGATCGTGGTCTCGGACTTCGGCAACAACGCCGGCATGATCCTCGGCGCGGAGATCCGGGACTGGCGCGGCCGCGACGAGGCGGCCCTGCTCTGCGAGACCTTCATCGACGGCGTCAGCGTCGGCCTCGGCAGCGCGGCCTCGATCAGCGGCGGGCTGCTGTCGGCGCTGGCGTTCGCACTGTCGCGCTGCGCCAGCCGCGGCTACCCGCTGAAGGCGGGCATGCTGGTCACCACCGGCGCGGCCACCGGCATCCACGACATCGTCGCCGGTCAGCGTGCGCGCGTCAGCTTCGGCGAATGGGGCGAGATCCTGTGCGAAACCGTCGCCGCCGTGCCGGTTTCCGGAGACACTCCGGCATGACCTCGCGCCGCACCTTCCTGACCGGACTCGCCGCCGCCTGCGCCACCGGCGCGATGCCGGGCGTGCTTCGCGCCGCATCGCCCGATGCAGCGCGCGTGCTGACCGCGACCGACGTGCACGTCAGCGACTATCCGACCGTGCAGGCGGTGCGCTGGATCGGCGAGCAACTGGAACGCGAGACAGGCGGCCGCGTGAAGCTGCGCCAGTACCACTCCGGGCAGCTCGGCCGTGAATCCGAAGCCATCGACATGGCGCGTTTCGGCGCCATCGACATCACCCGTGTCTATTCGGGTGCGCTCAACAACGCTTTCCCGCTGACGCGGGCGCTGTGCCTGCCGTACGTGTTCGACTCGGTTCCGCACCTGCGCCGCGCGCTCGATGGCGAGGTCGGCGCGCAGGTGCTGCGTGGCTTCGAGGCGCGCGGCCTGGTCGGCCTGGCGATCTACGACAGCGGTCCGCGTTGCTTCTACAACATCAAGCATCCGATCCACGAACCGCGCGACCTGCACGGCCTGAAGATCCGCGTGCCGGTGTCCGACATCTTCATCCGCATGCTGCGCCTGTTCGGCGCCAATCCCACGCCGCTGGCGCTGGGCGAGGTGTTCTCCGGCATGGAGACGCACATGATCGACGGCGCCGAGAACAACATCCGCAGCTTCCAGTCGAGCCGCCACTTCGAGGCCGCGCGCTACTGGTCGCAGAGCGAGCACTCCTATGCGCCCGACGTGCTGCTGATGTCGCGCCGCAGCTTCGATGCGTTGGCGCCGCGCGAGCAGTCGCTGGTGGTCGACCTCGCCCGTGAGTCGGTGCAGGTCATGCGCCGCCTGTGGGCGGAGCAGGAAGCCGCCGCGCGCCGCACGGTCGTCGAGTCCGGCGTGCGCTTCAACGATGTCGACATCGCGGCGTTCCGCAAGGCGGCGCAGCCGCTGCTCGCCGAGTACCACCGCGACCCGGCCATCAACGCACTGCATCGGAGCATCCGTGAACTTGCCTGAGGCTTCCATGGCGGATACCGGGATCCCCTATACGACTTCCAGACTGCAGCGCGCGATCGATCGCATCGCCGATCTGGCCATCGCCATCGCCGCCGTCGCCCTGATCGGGCTGGTGCTGGTCCAGGGCTGGCAGGTGATCGCGCGCTACGTGCTCAACGATTCGCCGAGCTGGACCGAGCCGGTCACGCTGCTGCTGCTCAGCACCGCGATGAGCATGGGCGCCGCCGCCGGCGTGCACACGCGCCGGCATTTCAGCTTTTCGTTGCTGGCCGAGGCGCTGGCCCCGCGTGCGCGGCATGCGGCGCACGTGCTGCAGTCCGCGGTGATCGCCCTCATCGGACTGGTGCTGATGTACTGGGGCGCGGTGCTGTTCGTCGATGGTGTGCACATTCCCACCGCTGGCGCGCCGATGCCGGAAAGCATCGAGTACCTGCCGCTGGCGATCTCCGGCGCGCTGATGGCGCTGTTCGCATTCGCACAGATGAAGACGACGGCGCCCGTACCCGCCGCACCGGAAGGGGACTGACATGGCGATCACCATCCTGTTCTGCGTCTTCGCCCTGATGCTGGTGCTGGGCGTGCCGGTCGCGTTTTCCCTCGCTGCGGCATCGCTGGCGACGCTGCTCTTCCTCGACGTGCCGTCGATCGTGATGGTCCAGCAGGTGTCGGCCGGCGCGGGTTCGGCCAGCCTGATCGCGATCCCGCTCTTCATCTTCGCCGGCGAGATCATGCTGCGCGGCGGTATCTCGGAGCGGCTGATCGGCCTGGCCTCGTCGCTGGTCGGGCGCATGCGCGGCGGCCTCGGCCAGGTGAGCATCCTCTCGTCGCTGTTCTTCGGCGGCGTGTCCGGCTCGGCGCTCGCCGACGTCTCGGCCGTCGGCGGCACGATGATTCCGCAGATGGTGCAGCGCGGCTACGACCGCGATTTCGCCGTCAACGTCTGCATCACCGCGGCGCTGGTCGCGTTGCTGGTGCCGCCCTCGCACAACCTGATCCTGTATTCGGCAGCCGCCGGCGGCGGCCTGTCCATCGCCGACCTGTTCGCAGCCGGCATCCTGCCCGCGCTTTTGATGACGCTGGTGCTGATGGTCACCTGCTACGCGGTCGCCCGCCATCGCGGCTATGGCGTCGAGATTTTCCCGGGCTGGAGCGCGGTGCTGCTGCGGCTGGTGTCGGCACTGCCCGGCCTCGGCCTGGTGGCGCTGATCTTCGTCGGCATCCGCGCCGGCATCTTCACCGCGGTGGAGAGCGCGGCGATCGCGGTCGTCTACGCGCTGCTGGTCACCAGCGTGCTGTATCGGCAGCTGCGTTGGCGCGAGTTCCTCGGCACCATCGTGCATGCCGCGCGTAGTGCCGGCGCGATCCTGTTCGTAATCGCCGCCGCCGCGGTGTTCGGCTGGCTGCTCGCCTACCTCCAGGTGCCGTCGGCGTCGGTCGAGTTCCTGACCGGGCTCACCAGCGACCGCAACCTGATGCTGTTGCTGATGATCCTGGTGCTGCTGGTGCTGGGCACGTTCCTGGACCTGGCGCCGATGATCCTGATCTGCACGCCGATCTTCCTGCCGGTCGCCAAGGCGATCGGCATCGACCCCGTGCACTTCGGCGTCATCCTGGTGCTGAAGGGCGGCCTGAGCCTGATCAGCCCGCCATTGGGATCGGTGCTGTTCGTGGGCACCGCGATCGGCAAGATCAGCATCGGTCAGAGCATGCGCACGATCTGGCCGTTCTGGCTGGCCGGCCTGGCCGTGCTGCTGGTGGTGGCCTTCGTGCCGGCGTTGTCGCTGTGGTTGCCGGCGCTGCTGAAATGATCCGCCTGCGCCGCCGAAACCGCATGGCCGAAGGCTAGAATGGGCCAACCCCCGGGACGCCCATGACCGACTCCAGCCTGCGCCCACGCCGCCGTTCCCGCACCGCGGCCGCGTCCACCGCGGCGGGTGCCACCGAACCCGCGGTGCTGCCCGGAAAAGCCACGATCAACGACATCGCGCGCCTGACCGGCGTGTCGAAGAAGACCGTGTCGCGCGTCATCAACGACTCGCCGCTGGTGCACCCGGAAACGCGCGAGAAGATCCTCGCGCTAATGAAGCAGCTCGGCTACACGCCCGATCCGCAGGCACGCGGACTGGCGTTCCGCCGTTCGTTCCTGATCGGGATGGTCTACGACAACCCGACCGCGCAGTACATCGTCAACATGCAGTACGGCGCGCTCGACGCGCTGCGCGATTCCGGCTACGAGCTGGTCGTGCATCCCTGCGACAGCACGCGCGAGGACTACATCGAGGCCGTGCGCCGATTCGCCCTGCAGCAGAAGCTGCACGGCGTGATCCTGATCCCGCGCGTGTCCGAGGACGAGCAGCTGGCCGCCGCGCTGCGCGAGATCGGCGTTCGCTACGTGCGCATCGCTTCGATCCCGCTGGATGCGGCGTCGAACATGGTCGTCACCCACGACCGTCAGGCCGGCACCGAGGCCGCGAACTACCTGGAATCGCTCGGCCACCGCACGGTCGGCCTGATCACCGGCCCGCGCCGCTACCGTTCCACGATCGAGCGCGGCGGCGGCTTCGTCGAAGGACTGGCCGAACGCGGCATCGAGCTTGCGCCCGATTACGTCTACGAAGGCGGCTACACGTTCGATTCCGGCGTGGCCGGCGCCGAATACCTGCTTGCCAAATCGCCGCGTCCGACCGCGATCTTCGCCTGCAACGACGAGATGGCGGCTGGCGTGTACAAGGCGGCGATGCGTCGCGGCCTGTCGATCCCCGGCGACCTGTCGGTGGTCGGCTACGACGACAGCCCGCTCGCCTCGCAGCTGTGGCCGGCGTTGACGACGATCCACCTGCCGATCCGCGACCTCGGCCGCCGTGCGGCGCAGATGCTGCTGGCCGACGAGCGCGCGCCGGACGAGGAAGGCGCTTCCGCCTCGCGCAACGTCACGCCGCACCTGGTCGTGCGCGATTCGAGCCAGCGGCCCAGGACCTGATCGACGCTACTGGATCGGCTGCGCCTGCAGCCGGCCGAGTTTGTCGGGATTGCGCATGATGAAGATGTCGCTGACGCGGCCTGCCTCGTCGTAGGCGAACGACACCGACGCCACTGCTTCGCCGTCCTGCTCCAGCGCCAGGCCGCGGCTGCCGTTGATTTCCATGAACACCCAGCGCAGATCGCTCCAGTAGCGCTGCATGACCGTGAGGAAGTCCAACACGCGCTGCCTGCCATGAAGCGTCTCGCGCACGGCCGTGGCCTTGCCGCCACCATCCGCACGCAACTCGATGTCCTCGGCGAGCAGGCCGGCGAGTCCGCGGGTGTCGCCACTGAGCACCGCGGTCTCGAACGCCGCCAGCAGTTTCTCCTGCTGCGGACGTGGCGTGACGTGGCGGACGCGGTTCTGCTCGATGCTCTCCTTCGCGCGCGATACGAGCTTGCGGCAAGCGGGTTCCTGCATCTCGAGAATCTCGGCGATTTCCGCGTACGGGCGATCGAAGATCTCGTGCAGCAGGTAGGCCGCGCGCTCCTTCGGTGTCAGCCGTTCGAGCATCAGCATGAACGCCGTGCCCAGCGACGACGCCAGTTCGGCATGGTCGGCCTGCATGTCTTCCACCGCGGTGTGGATCGGTTCGGGCAGCCAGGAGCCCACGTAGTCGACACGACTGCGATGCGCCGAGCGCAACAGGTCGATGCAGCGGCGCGTGCAGGCCGTCGTCAGCCACGCGACCGGGTTCTCGATCGCCTGGTGGCCCGCCTCGTTCCACTTGATGAAGGTGTCCTGCACCGCATCCTCGGCGTCGGCGCGCGAACCGAGGATGCGATAGGCCAGCCCCATCAGCAGCGAGCGATGGGTTTCGAAGACGGCGCTGGCATCGGCTTCGTGCATGTCGTGGGGACGCGCCTCAGTGGCTGGAGACCTGGATTCGGTTCCACAGATTGATCATCGCGACCTCCGCGGTCAGCGCGCCGATCTGTTCCTCGCTGAAATGCTGCCGCAGACCGGCCCGCAATGCACCCAGATCGTTGCGTTCATCGAGCACGGTCAGGGCTTCGGTCCAGGCCAGCGCGGCCTGCTCGCCGGCGCTGAAGTCGCCGGTGTGGCGCCACACGCTCAGGCGGTCCAGGCGCTCCTGGGTCTCGCCGTGCTCGCGCGCTTCGCGCAGGTGCATGCGGATGCAGAACGCGCAGGCGTTGATCTGCGAGGCGCGCAGGTGGACGAGATGGCGCAGGCCTTCATCGAGGCCGTGGCCGTTGATCACCGGGTGAACGCCAGCCAAGGATTGGAACACGTCGCCGATGACGGTCTCATAGCGGACCGGGCGGCTGGCAGCAGGGGTACGTTCGGACTGGGTGGTGGTGCTCATGGATCTGCTTCCTGGGGGACGGGAAATCCGTCGTTCACAGGTATGACGATCCAGATCCCCGGGCTGTGACGTCGCCCGGAGCACGCGTCCCGGGCGCGTTTCCCTGACGCGAAAGAGCTTTGGCCGACGCCGCCCGTCTCGTTATTGACACCGGTTACCAAAAGCTCGCTATGATGACCGCCATCCCGCCGCGCGCACGGGCGCCGGCCGAGCCCAGCCTGACGGAGGCCCGATGTTCCGCAAGACCTACCACGCCACCCATCCCGACATGATGGCCGGCGCCAGCAACGACCAGCTCCGCGAGCGCTACCTGATCACCGACCTGTTCGCGGCCGGCCAGGTCACGCTGAACTACTCGCACAACGAGCGCTTCGTCATCGGCGGCGCCGCCCCGACCACCGCGCCGGTGTCGCTGCCGGTGCAGACCGAGCCGGCCTCGGCCGCGGGCAAGCCGTTCCTGGAGCGTCGCGAGCTGGGCGTGGTCAATGTCGGTTCCGGCACGGGCACCGTCACGGTCGACGGCACCGCCTACACGCTCGCCCCGAAGGACGGCCTGTATGTGCCGATGGGCAGCGCGCAGGTCGAGTTCGCCTCGAACGACGCCGCCGACCCGGCCAAGTTCTACCTCGCCTCGACGCCGGCGCATGCGCGCTTCGAGGCGAAGCACATCTCGATCGCCCAGGCCGTGCCGCTGGAGCGCGGCGCCCTGGAGACGTCGAACGAACGCACGATCTACCAGTACATCGTCCCGGCCACGGTGAAGTCGTGCCAGCTGCTGCTGGGCCTGACCATCCTCAAGCCGGGCAGCGTCTGGAACACGATGCCGCCGCACCTGCACGACCGCCGCTCCGAGGTCTACTTCTACTTCGACCTCGCCGACCAGCGCGTCATGCACTTCATGGGCGACCCGGCCGACATGCGCCACCTCGTCATCGCCAACGACGAAGCGGTGGTGTCGCCGCCATGGTCGATCCACATGGGCTCGGGCACGAAGAACTACTGCTTCATCTGGGCCATGGGTGGCGAGAACCTCGACTACACCGACATGAACCAGCTCGACATCTGTCAGCTGAAGTAGCCCTCCCATCGTCATTCCCGCGAAGGCGGGAATGGCGGATGACGAAACGTAAGCCATCAGGGAAACCCAATGACCCATTCGTTCAACCTGCAGGGCAAGGTCGCGCTGGTTACGGGCGCCAACACCGGCCTCGGCCAGGGCATCGCGTTGGCGCTGGCCGAAGCGGGTGCCGACATCGCCGCCGCCGGCATCTCGGCGCCGACCGAAACCGAACAGAAGGTGCGTGCGCTGGGCCGCCGCTTCGTCGCGATCGAGGCCGACCTGTCGAGCCTGGAACCGATCGACCGCGTCGTTCGCGGCACCATCGACGGACTCGGCGGCCTCGACATCCTGGTCAACAACGCCGGCCTGATCCGCCGCGCCGACGCGGTGGATTTCACCGAGAAGGACTGGGACGACGTCATGAACGTCAACATAAAGGGGGCCTTCTTCATGGCGCAGGCCGCCGGCCGGCACATGATCGCGAATGGCTACGGCAAGATCATCAACATCGCCTCGATGCTGTCGTTCCAGGGCGGCATCCGCGTGCCGTCGTACACCGCAAGCAAGAGCGGCATCGCCGGCATCACGCGCCTGCTCGCCAACGAATGGGCCAGCAAGGGCATCAACATCAACGCGATCGCGCCCGGCTACATGGCCACCGACAACACCGCGATGCTGCGTGCCGACGAGAAGCGCAGCAGCGAGATCCTCGGCCGCATTCCCGCCGGACGCTGGGGCGATCCTTCCGACCTGGGCGGCGCCGCGGTGTTCCTGGCCTCGCGCGCGTCGGATTACGTCAACGGCGCGGTCATCCCGGTCGACGGCGGCTGGCTGGCGCGCTGACGTTCATCGGAGACGCACATGCGCATGGCATCGCTGCTTCCGTGCATCGCGATCCTCGCTTCGACGGCGGTCCACGCCGGCGAGCCGCGCCGCGATTCGTACGTCGAACAGGCGCGCGACATCGCCGTGCAGCAGCCGGGTCCGCACGAGGGCCGTGGCACCACCACGGCCTACCCGTTCTTCGAGGATGCGCAGGGCTTCGACATCGTGTTCCGGCAGCGCGCGCTGCATCGCGGCGCGACGATCGGCGAGCACCGCAACGACAAGGACGAGATCTACTACGTGCTGTCCGGCCGCGGCGAGCTCACCCTGGACGGGAAGCGCCGCGACGTCGGCGCCGGCGATGCCATTCTCACCCGCGACGGCAGCACGCACGCGCTGCAGCAGCGCGGCGAGGAAGACCTCGTGATCATCGTCGTCTACCGCAAGCGCGCGCAGGCGGGCGAACCGGGCAAGCCCTGATTCGCGGCGGTTCCTGTTCCGCCCCTATCGCCGGTGCTGGCGATGCTCCGGGTGCCGCAACCAAAGGTCGCCCAGGTGCTCGTCCTCGAACACCATCGCGTCGATCCCCGCTTCCAGCGCGTAGATCTCGCAGTACTCGACCTCCTGCAAGCCGTGCGGTTTGACGTGCGCGATGCGCACGCCCTCCAGCCCCTGCCCTTCCATCGCCTGCACCAGCGCGCGCCACTGCTCGGCGGTCAACGCCGGGCCGGTCATGCGGTCAATCAGCAGCACGAATTTCGCCTCATGCCGGCGCACGTGGTCGACGATCAGTTCCCAGTAGGCGATCGTGTTGGCGAGCGTCCCCTCGCCGTCGACCTCGACACGCAACCCACCGGGATGCGGATGCATGGAGATCGCCAGGGGTTCGCCGGCGTTCGCCGCGACGCTGTTTCCGCGGGCAGGACCCCGGTCGGGCTCGACATGGGTGTTCATCAACGTCCTGTCTCCGCGACGGCCGGTCACATCGCGATTAGACGCGGCCGGGAGCGGCAAGCGGTCAACCGGCCATCAGCACCCGTAAAGAAAAACGGCCGGTGGAGAACCACCGGCCGTTTCGCTTTCCTTGCAGTTCAGCGCATCAGAAGCGGTAGTCGGCGCTGACGTACCAGAACGCACCCGGCAGGTCGTAGGTGCCCGCGTCATAACCGTTGAGCGAGCAGGTCACGCAGACCGGCGGTTCCTTGCCGAACAGGTTGTTCACGCCCACCGACAGCTTCAGGCCCTCGGTGAAGGCTTCCTTCCAGGAGACCTGGACGTCGTGGTACGTGACCGAACCCAGCGTGTTGACCTGTTCCGGGTTCAAGCAGCCCGGCACTTCGGCGATGGTGGCGTTGGTGCAGTCCTCGTCGACCGAACTGATGTAGCGGATGTTCCAGTTCGCGTCCCAGTTGCCCTTGCCCCAGCCGAGCTGCACGTTGGTCTGCCATTCCGGGATGGCGCTGTCGTTGACCTCGATGCCGACCGCGCGCTGCGCCACGTTGCCGTCCTGGTCGACCGCCTCGTAGTCGTTGACCCAGGTCGACTGCAGCGACGCGCTCACGTGGCCGAAGCCCCACTCCGGGCTCAACCAGTTGGCCTTGAAGTCGGCACCGTCGGTTTCGATGGTGCCGAGGTTGGCCAGGCGGTTCTGCGGCGGGAATAGGTTGCCGGTGAAGTTGCGGGTGAACGGCGCGCACGCCGGGCCCGTACCGCCCTGCTCCTCGTAGCACTTGTCGAGCAGTGCCTGGATGTCGGCCGCCTGGATGGCGCCGTCGACCTTGTAGTTGTAGTAGCTGACTTCAAAGTCGAGGCGGTTGGACCAGGACTGGTTCTCGGCCCAGCTCGGGCTGTACACCGCACCGACGGTGAAGTTCTCCGACTCTTCGGCATCGAGGTCCGGATTACCACCCGTGAAGGTGATGATCTGGGTGTTGGCCTGCTCGAAGCCATTCGGCACGCCGGCGCCGACGCACGCCGCTTCCAGGCCCGGCGAAATGCCGTTGGCGGTATTGACCACCGGCGAACCGGTCGGGCCGCACGGGTCGGTCAGCGTCGCACCGAACTGGGTCAGGCCGTACAGCTCACCCAGGTTCGGGGCGCGGAAGCCTTCCGAGTACGTACCGCGGAACACCAGGTCCTCGATCGGCTGCCAGCGGAAGCCGACCTTGCCCGTGGTGGCGCTGCCGAAGGTCGAGTAATCCGAGTAGCGTAGCGCGGCCGACACTTCCAGGCTGGCCAGGATCGGGAAGTTGAACTCGGTATAGACCTCGTCCACGTCGTAGCTGGCCGACACCGGGAACGCCTGCGAGTCCTGCGACTCGCCGCTCTGGCGCAGCGGATCCGGATTGAAATCGCCGCGGTAGCGGCGGTGCTCGAGGCCCGCGGCGAAACCGGCGACGCGGTCGCCGATGTTGAACATGTCGCCGGTGACGTTGGCCTGGTACAGGTCGAGCTTCTGCTCGCTCGAGTCGATCTGGCGCGTACGGATCCAGTCGATCTGGTCCTGCGTCATCGGGCGGGCCTGGCCGCCGAACAGGTCGAGCGGCACGCAGCCCTGCACCTGTGCGCAGACTGCCGGGTCGCCTAGCGCGGTCTTGATCTTGGCGACGTTATAGCCATTGAGGAAGACCTGGTCGGCCTTGTTCTCGGCGTGCGCGTAGTTGGCATCCCAGCCGAAGTTGCGGCTGCCGATGTCGAACACGCCATCAAGGCCGATGTTGAAGTAAACCGTGTCGACGTCCTGCGTGAAGATACGCGGACCGACTTCCAGCGGGCGGCGGCCGATGAAGCTGAAGTTGCTGCCGGCGTCCAGGTCGATGCCGAACGGGTTGTACGGATTGAGCGCCGAGACCGAGATCGTGTCGGCGATGCCGCCGGTGCCGGCGTCCGGACCTACGAAGATCGGTTCCGGCGCGGCCTGGTTGGTCGAGGTGCGGTTGTTGTACAGGCCCTTGACGTGCAGGCGGGTGTTGTCGGTGATGTCGTAGAAGATGTTGGTGAACAGCGACTTGCGCTTGCTCGGCGTCAGCAGCAGGTTGAACGGCGCGAAGTTGAAGCGGTCGGCGCCGGTGAACTGGTGGTAGGTGCCGCCGTTGGGATTGTTCGGATTCCACACCGGCACGGTGGTGCCGTTGTTGAGCGTCACGCTGTAGAACGAGGCGTCGTTGGTGGCGTCGCCGCAGAAGCCCGGGGCACCCACCGCCTGGCGCGGATCGCAGAACACGAAGCGGCCCTGCGGCACGCCCGAGCTGCCGGCCGACAGGCCTGCGCCGGGTTCCGGCACCGCCGACTGCTCCCACGAACCCGAGCTGATCTCTTCCTGCTCGAAGTAGCTGGCGGTGAAGATCGCCGACCAGCGCTCGCCGCTGCCGCCCAGGGTCAGGCTGCCCTCGGTGGTCTCACCGCCGTCTTCGTACTCGCCGTAATAGAGGTGCGCTTCGGCACCGTCGAAGGTGCGGCGGGTGATGATGTTGATCACGCCGGCGATGGCGTCGGAGCCGTAGATCGCCGAGGCGCCGTCTTCCAGCACTTCGACGCGTTCGACGATCGCCATCGGGATCGTGTTGAGGTCGGCGCTGCCGCTGACGCCCGAGGCGGACGATTCATTGACCCAACGCACGCCGTCGACGAGGACCAGGGTGCGCTGCGAACCGAGGTTGCGCAGGTCGACCTGGGCCGAACCGGCGCCGATGCCGCCGCCGTCCGGCGGATAGCCGAAGTTGCCCGAGGAGTTGAACTTGGCGTTGAGCGCCTTGCCGCTGGCGGTGAGCTGCTGCAGCAGGTCGCCTACGGTCTTCACGCCGCTCTTGTCGAGCTTGGCCTTGTCGATCACGAACACCGGCTGCGCGGTGACCGCATTGGTCTGCTTGATGCGCGAGCCGGTCACCGTGACCGTGTCGAGCGTGGTGGCCGACTGCTGCGCAGCCGGCGGGGTGGTTTCCTGCGCGGCGGCAAGGCCGGGCAGGCTTATGAGCAGCGAAAGCTGTATGGCTTTCGCCAGGGACTGACGGCGCAAGGCTTTCATCGACTCTCTCTCCATGACGAATAATGAAAAACAGCGGAAGGCGCGCCGCGCTCCCCAGTCGCCCGGCGTGGCAAGAGTTGTAAACAATTCGTTTATCCGCCACAAGTCGGCAAAGTGCACGGTCACTTTCGGCACAGTGGCGAAACCCGGGCATCAGGCGTGCCGGGACGGAACCCGCGGCTAGAACGAAACCCGCCCCCCGGACCGGCCAGCACGCGGGGACAACCGGTGTCAGGCGCCGAGCAGCAGGCTCGAACCGACCACGACCAGGAACAGGGCGAAGACCCGCTTGAGGGTGTCGCCGTGCAGGCGATGCGCGAGGCGGGTGCCATACGGGGCGGCCAGTACCGATGCGGCCGCCACACCTGCCGCGGCAGGCAGGTAGACGTAGCCGAGGGCGTGCGACGGCAGGGCGCCCGGCGGCGCATGCAGGGCATAACCGACCGCGCTGGCCAGGCCGATGGCCACGCCGCAGGCCGATGACGTACCCACTGCCCGCACCGGCGCGATCCCGCGCCATACCAGCAGCGGCACCGTCATGCTGCCACCGCCGATGCCCACCACCGCCGACACCGCTCCGATGACCGTGCCGGCCACCGTCATCCGCGCACCCTGCGGTGGCGGTGCCGCATCGCCCGCGGCGCCCTTGCGCGACCCGCCCAGCATCAACTGCAACGCAGCGAGGAAGCAGTAGCCCGCGACGATGTAGCGCAACACGCTGTCGTCGATGCGCACCGCGATGCCACTGCCGAGCCATCCGCCCAGCAGCAGGCCCGGCACCATCCACGCCACCGTCGGCCACATCACGCTGCCGCGCATGGAATGCGCGCGTGCCGATGCGGCCGCCGTCAGCACGATGCTCGCGAGTGAACTGGCGAGTGCCGCGTGCATCGCCGCTTCCTGCGGAATGCCCAATGCCGGCAGCAGCCATGCGAGCGCGGCGACCAGCACGAGCCCGCCGCCCACGCCCAACAGGCCCGCCAGCACGCCGGCGACCGCACCCAATGCGAGGAACGCTACGACCGCAGTGATCACTTCAATGCCTCTCCCGGGACCGCATGGAAACGATTGCCCCCATCACGCATGCCATCATCGCGATTGCGACATCGCATGCAACGCAAACATGAACCATCGCGGCAACGCGCGATGCAATCGTCAAACGATGCTTCACATCGCTGGGCTATAGTCCCCGCCATGCGCCTCCCCCGACGCCTGACCATCGTAATCGCCGTGTTGGCGAGTGTTTTCATCACTCCGGCCTGCGCCCAGTCTCCCGCATCGGCGGCGACGGCGTCAGTGGCCGCCGTCAACGATCCACAACTCCCGCGCGTGCGCGCCGCCATCGAAGCGGCCGAGCTCGGCCAGTACGACGCCAGCCAGTACGCCGACCTCACGCGCCATCCGCTGTATGGATGGATCGAGTACGCGACCCTGCGCCGCAACATCGACACGCTGTCGAACTCGCAGGCGGAGGGTTTCCTGTCGCGCTATCGCGGCCAGCCGGTGGCCGAGGCGTTCCGCGAAATCTGGCTGCCGGCGTTGTCCAAACGCCAGGACTGGGCAGGCTACCTGTCGGCCTGGGAACCGCTGCCGTCGAACAAACTCGGCAAGAACCTGCCGCTGCGCTGCGGTGAATTGAACGCACGGCAGTCGCTGGGACGCGCCGATGCGCAGTGGACCGCCGACGCACAGGCGATCTGGCGCACTGGAAAGCCGTTGCCCAGCGAGTGCGAGGCACCGATGCAGACGCTGGCCGACCGCGGTGGCCTGACACCGGAGCTGCGCTGGCAACGCATCGACCTGGCGATAGACGAAGGGCAACCATCGGTGATCCGCGTCGCCGCGGGCGGGCTTGCGCCCGAGGAACGTGATCTCGCCAACGACTACGCCGCCTTCCTGGACGCGCCGCACGAGCGCGCGCTGTCCTGGCCGAAGACCGAACGCAGCCGCCGTGTCGCCTCGCAGGGGCTGGCCATGCTGGGCAAGGACGATCCCGACGCAGCCGAAGCCCAGTTGCCGAAGTACGCCGAGGCGCTGGCATTCACCGAAGCCGATCGCGGCCGCGTGCTGTACCAGATCGCGCTGTGGACCGTCGCATCGTACAAACCGGAATCGGCGCAGCGGCTGGCCGCGGTGCCCGCCTCCGCCTACGACGATCGCCTGCACGAGTGGCGCGCACGCGAGGCGCTGGCGCGCTCGGACTGGCGCGCCGCGCTCGCCGCGATCCAGAAGATGGGCGACAAGCAGCGTGGCGATTCGCGCTGGCAATACTTCCAGGCCCGGCTGCAGGAACGCGCGGGCAGCCGCGCCGCCGCCGACACGCTGTACCGCGAGGCCGCGCGCAAGCCGGAGTTCCATGGCTTCCTCGCCGCCGACCGCATCGGCGCTCCGTATGCGCTGTGTCCGTGGCTGCCGAGCGACAACGCTGCCTCCAAGACCGCCATCGCGCGCGATCCGGCGATCGTCCGCGCGATGGGCCTGTTCCGCATCGACCGCACGGGCTGGGCGACGCGCGAGTGGGAAGACGCGTTGTCGCGCTTCAACGACGACCAGCGCCGGATCGCGGTCGAGGTCGCGCAAAGTTACGGCTGGTTCGACCGCGCGGTGTTCGCGCTGGGCCGCAACCCCGACGAACTGCGTCTGTACAACCTGCGCTTCCCGCTGCACCACGACGAGACTATCCGGCGCGAAGCGGAGAAGAACCGCCTCGATCCGGCCTGGGTGGCGGCGGAGATCCGCGCCGAAAGCGTGTTCTATCCGCGCGCGCGCTCCTCGGCCAATGCCATGGGCCTGATGCAGGTGTTGCCAACCACGGGCGCTGCCGTGTCCGGCGAACTCGGACTGCCGTGGGGCGGCGCCGAGAGCCTGTACGACTCGGACACCAACATCGTCCTCGGCACCGCCTACCTGCGGCAATTGCTCGACAAGTACGGCGGCCAGCCCTACCAGGCCATCGCCGGCTACAACGCCGGGCCGACGCCGCTGGCGCGCTGGCAGTCGCAGCGACCGGGCATGGATCCGGACTTCTGGATCGAGACGATCAGCTACAAGGAAACGCGCGACTACGTCGCTCGGGTACTCGCCTTCAGCGTGATCTACGACTGGCGCCTCAGCGGTGACGCGCTGGCACTGAGCGACCGCATGCGCGGCCGCCTCGACGGTCCGCGCAAGCGTTTCACCTGCCCGCTGCAGGCACCGCCGCCGAAGGACGAATCGGCGTCGCGGAAGAACGCGCCACAGAGGGCTTCGTCACAGCGCTGAAAGGCGAGGCGGCCATACACTTGGCGGATGGCACGCCGACACATCGTCGTATTGGGAGGCACCGGCTTCGTTGGCCGGCATCTGGCCGCACGCCTGCTGCGCGGCGGCGACCGCGTCACCGTGATCGGGCGCGGGCGCGGCAACGACGAAGCCGCATACCGCGCCAAGCGCGCGCTGCTGCCGCGCGAGGCCAGCCTGATCGAAGGCGATGTCAGCGATAGCGACTTCCTGGCAGCGGTGCTCGACGATGCCGACGCGGTGGTGAACCTGGTCGGCATCCTCAACGAAAAGGGCGACCGCGGCGACGGCTTCGAGGCCGTGTTCGTCGGCATCACCGATGCGTTGACCCGGGCGATGAAACGCATGCGCGTGGCGCGCCTGCTGCAGATGAGCGCACTCAACGCCGGCCGCGGCGACAGCCACTACCTGCAGTCGCGCGGCCGCGCCGAGCAGCACGTGCGCGGCAGCGGCCTGG
This sequence comes from Lysobacter niastensis, assembly GCF_015453285.1. Lineage (GTDB taxonomy): Bacteria > Pseudomonadota > Gammaproteobacteria > Xanthomonadales > Xanthomonadaceae > Lysobacter_J > Lysobacter_J niastensis. The sequence continues at coordinate 43,232 of NZ_JADLZT010000008.1, read as the reverse complement.
AGTGGACGCTGTTCCGGCCGTCGGTGATCGCGGGCCCGGGCGACGGCCTGTTCTGCCGCTTCGACCAGTTGCTGCGGCTGGCGCCCGCGCTGCCGATCGGGCGCGCCGACGCGAAGTTCCAGCCGGTGTGGGTCGGCGATGTCGCCGAAGCCTTCGCACGCGCGCTCGACCAGGCCGACACCATTCACCAGTCCTACGATCTGGTCGGACCGGACGTGATGACGCTGGCGCAGATCGTGCGGATGACCGCGAAGGCACGCGGTCGCGTGCGCGCGGTGCTGCCATTGCCTCAAGCGCTGGGCAAGCTGCAAGCCGACGTTGGCGAATTCCTGCCCGGCAAGCCGATCAGCCGCGACAACTGGCGCTCGCTGCAACTGGATTCGGTCAGCTTCGAGGACGGCCTGCGCAGGCTCGGCATCACCGCGACTGCGATCGAACCGAAGCTCGGCGAAATTCTCGCCGGTTGCTGAGCGCCGGCCGTCCAACGTCGGTTTCCGGCAAAGCCTGCATCGCGCCGGTTCGATAGCGTGGAGGTTCGCGAACGGCGAGGGTCGCCGCGCACTGAAAGGAAGCAGACCATGCCCCACACCTTCATCGCCCTGGCATTTGCCACCCTGCTCGCCGGCCAATCCGGCACCGCCGCGGAAGCGACAGCAGCGGAAACGACCACCACCGAAGTGCCGCCCACTCCCGCCGCTCGCCATGCCGCGGAGACCGTACGTACCGCCGACGCGGACGAAAAGGTCACCTGCCGCAACGAACGCGCGGTCGGCAGCAAAATGATCACGCGCGTCTGCAAGACCGCTGCCCAGCGCAAGCAGGACACGCAGCAGGCGCGCGATACCCTGCAGAACGGCAGGGGCATCAATACGCTGCGCGGCGACTGACCTCATGACGGCGGCGGCACGGGCCGCCCCGTCCTTGCCGCCGAGGCTCTAAGATCGCGTCACTCAGATCGTGTGCGCGAACGAGGTGCCCATGAAAACCTACCTGGTCGGCGGCGCCGTCCGCGACCGCCTGCTGGGGCTGCCGGCGGGCGATCGCGATTTCGTCGTGGTCGGCGAGACACAGCCGTCGATGGAAGCGGCCGGCTTCAAGGCAGTGGGCCGCGACTTCCCGGTGTTCCTGCATCCGCAGACCGGCGAGGAATACGCGCTTGCGCGCACCGAACGCAAGTCCGGGCGCGGCTATCGCGGCTTTGTCGTCGACGCCGACCCGTCGGTGACGCTGGAACAGGATCTCGGTCGTCGCGATTTCACGATCAATGCGATCGCGCAGCACGAGGACGGCGAACTGATCGATCCGTATGGCGGCGTCGCCGACTTGCAGGCGCGCGTGCTGCGCCACGTCGGGCCGGCCTTCGCCGAGGACCCGCTGCGCGTGCTGCGCGCGGCGCGCTTCATGGCGCGCTTCGCCTCGCTGGGGTTCACGATTGCGCCGGAGACGATGGCGCTGATGCGGGAGATGACCGCTTCGGGCGAACTCGCCGAACTGACGCCCGAGCGCGTCTGGCAGGAGCTGCGCCGCGCACTGGCAAGCCCTTCGCCTTCGGCGTTCCTTCGCACGCTGCACGACGCCGGCGCGTTGCAGGTGGTACTGCCGGAGGTCGAAGCGCTGTACGGCGTGCCCCAGCGCGCGGAGTTCCATCCCGAGGTCGATACCGGGGTGCACGTCGAACTGGTCTGCGACGTGGCCGCGCGGCTCGCGCCCGGCGACGACCTGATCGGCTTCGCCGCGCTCACCCACGACCTGGGCAAGGCGCTCACGCCTGCCGATGTGCTGCCGCGCCACGTCGGCCACGAACAGGCCGGAGTCGCACCGCTGCGCGCGCTGTGCGAACGGCTGAAAGTCCCCGGCGAACATCGCCAGCTCGCCGAGGCCGTGTGCCGCGAACATCTCAACGTGCACCGTTTCGACGAACTGCGCGCGCAGACGGTGCATGAACTGATCGCGCGCTGCGATGGATTTCGCAAGCCAGAGCGTATCGCGCAGATCGCATTGGCCTGCGAGGCCGACAAGCGCGGCCGCACCGGCCATGCCGACGACGACTATCCGCCGGGCCGGGCGCTGGTCGCGGCGCACGCAGCCGCGATGGCGGTGCGCGCCACCGACCTGCCGAAAGATTCCCAGGGGAACGAACCGCAGGGCGCCGCGATAGGGGAAGCGCTCAGGCGGGCGCGGATCGCCGCGATCGCGCAGGCCACCGGGAAGGACTGAGGGCGAAAGTCAGCCCTCGGGACGTTCCTTGATTCCGGTGAGGATGTAGAGGATCACCGCGACGAAGATCGCGACACTGGCGGCGTCATAGAACCAATGGCCGGACAGGAAGAACCGGTTGATCGCAAAGGCGGCCGCGACGCACACGAGCGCCACCGCCATGGCCAGCAGCCATTTGGTGAAGGCTTTCATTCCTTCCTTGCCTTGTCGCCGCCCCGGGGCCCCGCGCAAGCATACACCCCGGCCTCGTCCGCAAAACGCCCGCCGGGAAGGACAACGGGCGGCCCAAGGCCGCCCGTCGCAGATCACGCCTTGAGCGCCGAGATCAGAACTCGTAGCTCATCTTCACGTACCACTCGCCGCCGTTGAAGCCGAACGGCGAGGACAGCGGGTACTGCGCGCCCAGGAAGTTGAGCGTGCCGTTGGTTTCCTTGTCCGGGTAGTTGTCGAAGATGTTGCTGCCGCCGACGGTGAAGTGGCCCTTGCCGTCGAACAGGTCCACGGTCACGGCCAGGTCGAACAGCCACTCCGAGCCGAACTCGCCCTTCTCACCGAAGGTGAAGTCCTCCCAGCTGTCGTAGTAGTTCGCGCGCGAGGTCACGGTGAAGTTCCACGGCGTGCGCCAGTCGAAGGTGATCACGCTGCGGTTGTTCGGCAGCTGGTTTTCCAGGTCGGCGACGCGCTCGGCGTCGATGACCGGCCGGGTCGTGCCGGGAACGATCGCGACGCTGTCGATTTCCTGCTTGTTGTAACTGTGGCGGAAGTCGAACACGCCGGTGCCCCAGTCGGCGAAGTCGGCGCGGTACACCGCCACCAGATCAACACCCTGGACCGTACTGTCGAAGCCGTTGACGAAGTACGACACCTGGCCCAGCAGTGCCGCGCCCGGCACGCCTGCATCGATCAGCGCCTGCTGCTCCGGCGAGCCCGGCACGATGTTGATCGTCTGCAGCGCGATGCGATCCTCGACTTCGATGTTGTAGTAGTCGATGGTGAAGCTGAACTTCTCGTTCGGCGCGTACACCAGGCCAGCCGAATAGGCGAACGATTCCTCGGCATCCAGCGGCTGCGAGCCCAGCGCGATCGCGGCGGGATGGTTGACCGGGAAGGTGCCCAGCGGCACCAGCGCGCCGGTGGAATCCGCCGTCGTGGTCACGTCGAGGGTGTTGAGCTGGCCCGGTGTCGGCGTGCGGAAACCGGTGTTGACCGTGGCGCGGAACGCCAGGGCATCGGTGGCTTCGAAACGCGACGACAGCTTCCAGTCGAGCGTGCTGTCGAAGCCCGACGAATCCTCATAGCGACCGGCCAGGCCCATGCTCAGCCGCTCGACCACGTCCGACTCCAGGTCGATGTAGGCGGCCCGGCTGTACTGGCTGAACTCGCCGGACGCTTCCGGCGAGTCGCCCTGGAAGCCGTCGGAGCCGAAGCCGAACAGCACGCCGGTCGGGCCGTTCTCGAACGACGCCGGATCACCGGGCTTGATCTTGTAGGTTTCCTCGCGCCACTCGGCGCCGAAGGCGACGTTGATCGGCGATGCAAAGAAGTCGTTCTGCCACGGATAGACGAAGTCGGCGTTGGCACCACGTTCGAACTGCGTGAGGTCGCCCGGCTTGAAGCTGGTCGGACTGGTGACGCCGAGGCTTGGGTTGATCGAGTTCACCATGGTGTAAATCATGTTGTTCTCGCCCTGGCGCAGGCTGACATCCCAGGTCAAGCCGCTACCGAGTTCGCCCCTGGCGCCGAACACGCCTTCGTAGTCATCCACGTCGGCGCCGAAGGTCGGCGTGTAGCCACCCGGGAAGCGGGAGAAGATCGGGTTGAGGGCGACGAAACCGGACGGGCTCGTCGCGCTCGCGGTCACGTAGTCGGCCGGGTTGAGGCCGCGCGCGCGGATGTCGTTGATGAGGGACTGCGCGACCGGATCCGGCAGTCCGTCGGCGCCGGCCGCGCCGGTCGCGTTGTTGACGCTGTCGACGAACAGCGTGTTGCGCGGGGTGACGCCCGGCACGCCTACCGGCGTGCGGTAGAAGAAGCTCGACTCGTACTCGGTTTCAGCGTAGCTGCCGAAGCCGTACAGGCTGACGCTGTCGTTGATCTTGTATTCGCCGTTCAAGAACGAACGCAGGCCCTTGCCGTCGGGGTCGCCCCAGCGCTGGCCCAGGCCTTCGAACGGAACCAGGTCGTTGCCGACGAACGCGCCCACCTGGGCAGCGTCGGCGCGCGGGATGCCGCGCGAGGTGTGGTCGCTGTCGAAGTACTCGAAGGTCATGTTGAAGAAGCCGTCTTCCGACAGCGGCGCGCCGAAGTTGATCGACGTGCGCCACTTGTCGCCGTCGCCCTCGTAGGTCGAGCCGTACTGGCCGTCGATGCGCACGCCTTCGGAGTAGTCGTTGAGCATGACGTTGATCACGCCGGCGATGGCGTCGGAACCGTACTGCGCCGAGGAGCCGTCGCGCAGCACTTCCACACGCTGGATCGCGGCCGACGGAATCAGGCTGTAGTCGACGGCCTGCGAGCCCTGGTTGACCGTGCCGAACGGCTCGACCTGCAGGTTCACCAGCGCGGAACGGTGGCGGCGCTTGCCGTTGATCAGCACCAGCGTCTGGTCGGGCGGCAGGTTGCGCAGGTTGGCCGGGCGCACGAACGCGGTGCCGTCGGCGATCGGGAAGCGCTGCGTGTTGAACGACGGCGCGATCACGGACAGCTGGTCGGTGAAGTCGGCCGAGGCCTGCTTCTCGAGGTCGGCCGGACGGAACACGTCGACCGGCGACAGCGTCTCGGTCGGCGAGCGTCCCTGGACGCGCGTACCGGTCACGACCAGCGTGTCCAGTTCGACGGGCGACTTGGCGGCGGCGGGCGCCGCCGGAGCGGCTGCCGGTGCCTGGGCGGGCGCGGGTGCCGGAGCGGCCTCCTGCGCGAGGCTGGGCATGGAAGCGCTGGCGATCAGCGCGGAGACAACGGCCAGGGTCAAGCGACTGCGAGCGATGGAAGGCATCTGCGGTTCCTTGGGCAGGTGGGCTCCCCTTGAGCCCCACCGCCTAGGTTTAACCAACCTTTAACCTTTGCGCAATCCCACCGAATCATTTGCAGAATCGGCTTTCATGGCGGTTTTTCCGCCAATGGGATGGCCGTTCGCGCTCAGCTGTGACCCCGGTCCAGCCGCAGCAGGACCGAAGCCCATGGCGCGGGCGCCAGCATCAATCCGGCCAGCGCACCCAGCGCATTGGCCAGGGCATCGGCCGAGTCGGCCTGGCGGGAGTCGGTCAGCGCACCCTGCGCGAACTCCAGCGCGACGCCCAGCGCGATCAGCCCGGCCGCCGCCAGCGCCTGCGCTCGCACCCGCGCGAACAACATCACCGCGTAGGCCGACAACAGCGCGTAGGCGAGGAAGTGTTCGAGCTTGTCGACACCGTCGAACGGCGCCGGCGGCAGGTCGCGCGCCGGCAGCAGCGACGTGACGACCACCGCCGCCAGCATCAGCAGCCAGATCGCCAGCCACAGATGCGGACGCCGGAACTCGCGCATCGCCGTCGTCACAGCCGGAAACTCAGGTCGCCGGCGAGGAACGCCGCGCCGAACTCGACGTCCTTCTGGAAGCCCATCGCCTGGAAGCGCTCGCCCATCTCGCTGGGCAGGGTCAGGCGCTTGACCTCCTGCGTGCGGCGCAGGCGCTCGCCGTCGTCGGCGATGTGCTCGATGCGCTCGAGCACGCCGGCCAGTCCATTGCCGAGCAGGAAGCTGGCCTGCGAACAGTAGCCGGCGAACTCGAAGCCGGCGCCGACGCCCGCCTCGGCCAGCGCGGTGAAATCCACCGACGAGGTGAGGTCCTGCAGGCCCGGCCACAGCAGCGGTTGGTCGTGCATGCGGTGTCGGTAGTACGCGCGCAGCGTGCCGTCGCTGCGCTCGGGCAGGTAGTACTCGCCGCGTGCATGGCCGTAGTCGACGAACAGCATCGCGCCTCGGCGCATGCCACCGGACACGGCCTGCAGCCAGTACGGTAGGTGCGGCAGCACTTCAGAACGGTAGCCATGCTCGAAGGCATGTCCGAGCTGGCGCTCGACATGACGCACGGCGTTGGACAGGAAGGCGTCGGCCGGGCGCAGTACCCGCACCAGCGCATCGCCTTCGATGGCGACGTGCTCCTCGTACACCTCGCCCGCTTCGATCGCGAAGCGTGGCGTCGGCAAGGCGTCGATGACCTCGTTGGCGAACAGCACGCCGTCCCAGTCGTCGGCGAACGGGCCGTCGAGCCACTCGACCAGTTCGAACAATGGCGGCGCCAGGCGTTGCTGCAGCCGCTCACGCTGGCGCTGGCGCAACTGCGCGCTCGGTTCGAGGATCGCGTAACGATCCGGCAGCGCGTCCAGCTCCATCAACCGCTTGAGCGCGACTTCGGCGAACGCACCGGTGCCGCCGCCGATTTCAAGGAATCGTGCATCGGGTCCGACCTGCTGCAATACCGGCGCCAGGCTTTCGGCCACGCAGGCGGCGAAGATCGGTCCGATCTCGGGCGCGGTGATGAAGTCGCCGCTCTCGCCGAACTTGCTCGCACCGGCGCTGTAGTACCCCAGACCCGGCGCATACAGCGCCAGCTCCATGAAGCGGGAGAACGGGATCGCGCCGCCGTTGCCGGCGATCTGCGCGCGAATCAGCGCCTGCAGCTTTCCGCTGTGCTCCAGCGCATCGGCATCGGGGACGGGCAGCGACTGCGCCTCTCGGCGGCGGTCATGGGCGCTGGGGGGCGGCGAATCGGTGGACATGGGGCAACTGCGTGGGACACTGGATGCTCAGGATACGGCACGTCCCGGAGAGTCCCGTCATGCCCGCCGCTTCGTCCCATCCCGTCGTGCTGGTCACCGGTGCCGCCAGGCGCATCGGTGCGGCGATCGCGCGCACCCTGCACGGCGCCGGATACGACATCGCGCTGCATCACCGCCATTCGGAGCGCGATGCACAGGCGCTGGCCGATGAACTGGAAGCGCGCCGCGCCGGCAGCACGCTGCTGCTGCAGGCAGACCTGGTCGAGTTCGACCGCATCCCGGAGCTGATCGCGCACACCGTCGGCCGCTTCGGCCGCCTCGATGCGCTGGTCAACAATGCCTCCACCTTCGTCACCTCGCCATTGGGCACGACCACGCCGGCGCTGTGGGACGAGGTACTGGCGAGCAACGCCCGCGCTCCGTTCTTCCTTGCGCAGGCGGCCATGCCCCACCTGCAGGCGCGACGCGGCGCGATCGTCAACATCACCGACATCTACGGCGAGCGCCCGCTGCGCGACCACGCGGTCTACTGCATGGCCAAGGCCGCGCTGCTGATGATGACGCGCTCGCTGGCGCTGGAACTCGGCCCCGGCGTGCGCGTCAACGCCGTCTCGCCCGGAGCCATCCTGTGGCCGCAGGACAGCAGCGACACCGCCGCGCAGCAGGCGATGCTGGCGCGTACGCCACTCGGACGCACCGGCACGCCGGAAGAAGTCGCCGAAGCGGTGCGCTGGCTGCTTCAGGATGCGCACTACAGCACCGGACAGGTGCTGCACCTGGATGGCGGAAGGATGCTGACTGCCTGAGGCCCCGGTTCCCGGTCAACGCTCATCCATGACCGGGAACCACCAGCTTCACCTGGCCTGGAACGCGCTCTCCAGCCCCAGCGCCTCGAACCCCGGCGGCGTCTCGTGCTCGGTGGCATAGCGATACAGCGCCGCCGAGTAGATGCCGCTGAGTGCCGCCTGGTACACACCCATCAACAGCAGCGCGCCGGCGAACAAGACGCCGATCGTCACCGCCGCCATCGGCGAGAAGTGCGCGGCAACCCAGACGAACAACACGCCCACCGCGATCACCGCGAAGGCGATCAGGCCGAATGCCAGGCCCATGCCGACGTTGCCGATGGCGTTCTCGCCCCACGTGCGCTTGAGCAGCCGCATGCTGCGCTTGAGCGCCTCGACCGGCGTGACCGCCTGGCTGACCAGCACCGGCACCACCAGGAAGGTGGCCAGCGTCCACGCGGTGCCCAGGCCTCCGCCGAGCAGACGCAACAGGACGTGGTTGTCGTCCTTCAGGCGCTTGAGAACCAGGCCGACCGTGGCGGCGATCGCGGCATAGCCGAGGATCGCCGGCAGGCGCGACTTGGCCGCGCCGAAACCGTCGGCCAGCGTCGGATCACCGCCTTCGAGGCGGATCATCGCCGCGCCGACCAGCGCGCAGTTGAAGAACACGATCACGCTGTACTGGCAGAAGTAGAACAGGAACATCCAGACCACGCCGGACACGCCGAAGCCGTGCTCGAACACGCGCCAGCCGACGACGGTCGACACGAACGTCGCCAGCACCAGCAGCGTGGCCGCGCCCGAGATCAGCGGAAACAGCATCAGTTCCTTGTCGGAGCGCAGCACCGCGGCGCTCGCCTTGACCAGCTCCCAACTGCGCGAGAACTTCTCGATCATCGGCTTATCCCCGGCCACCCCATGGGCCAAGGCCGCATCGTCCGGCCAGCCGGTGCCCGCCTGCAAGCGGTTTGCGCGCCGTCCGGCGCCATTCACCGCGACCTTCGTCGCAGATCGGCAACGTCAGAGCTCGAGCGACTCCAGCCCGGCGTCGTGGTCCGGATGCACGGCCCACAGATCGGCGAGCGTGCGCCCGGTGCCGGGCACCTCTATGTCCGGCGCGATTTCCGCCAGCGGCCGCAGCACGAACGCGTGCTTCAGCTCCGGCCGCGGAATTCGCAGGTTGCCCGGGCCTTCGATGACCTCGTCGTCGAACAGCACGATGTCGATGTCGAGCGTGCGGTCGCCGTAACGCGGCCCGCTGCGGTCGCGGCCCCACGCATCCTCGAGCGCATGCAGCCAGGCGTTGAGCGCGTGCGGGTCGAGATCGGTGTCGATCATCGCCGCGGCGTTGTGGAAATCGGGGCCATCGAAGCCGACCGCTCGCGTGCGGTACACCTTCGAGACCGTCACCGCGCCGAATCGCTCGCGCAGCGCGTCGATGGCGATGCGCAGGTGGAGGACGGCGTCGATGTTGCTGCCGAGACTGAGGTAGGCGCGACTCATGCGATGCGGCTGGGAATCAGGGTGCCGAGCGCTCGATCGTCACGCCGACGGCGCGCGCGCCGCGCACCGCGCCCGGCTTGCTCAGCTTGAGTTTCACCCGGCGCACGCCGAACTCGTCGAGGATGATCGCAGCGACGCGCTCGGCCAGCGTTTCGACCAGGCCGAAGTCCGACGACGAGACGTACTCGACGATGCGCTTGCTGACCGCCTTGTAGTTGAGCGTGTCCTCGATCGCATCGCTCGCCGCCGGGATGCGGTTGTCGAAGGCCATCTCGATGTCGAACACCAGCGTCTGGCGGATGCGCCGTTCCCAGTCGTAGATGCCGATCAGCGCCTCGATCTCGAGGCCTTCGATGAAGACGTGGTCCATGGGAAAGGGCGGAGCCGGAGGAACGGAGAATCGTAAAGCTTTCGGAGGCATTCCCCTCTCCCGCGTGCGGGAGGGGGCAAAAACAAAGGGCCGACTAGCCCACCGGCGCCAGGCTGGCCATGTCCCAGCGCGGCGTTACCTTCACCGAGGCGTCCTCGTGCTGCCCGGCCTGCAGGCGCAGCGCACCGGCGAAGGCGATCATCGCGCCGTTGTCCGTGCAGAACTGCGGACGCGGGAAGCTGACCCGGCCGCCACGCTTGCGGGCGGTCTCCTCGAGGCGGGCGCGCAGTCGCTTGTTCGCGCCGACGCCGCCGGCGACGACCAGCGTGTCGCAGCCGGCCGCGTCCAACGCGCGTTCGCACTTGATCGCCAGCGTCTCCACCACCGCATCCTCGAAGCCGCGCGCGATGTCGGCGCGGGTCTGGTCGGCACGGTCGCTGTTCTGCCAGGCCAGCAGCACCTGGGTCTTCAGGCCGCTGAAGCTGAAATCGAGCCCCGGCCGGTCCGTCATGGGCCGGGCGAACCTGAACACGCCCGGATTGCCCTGTTCAGCCAGCGCCGCCAGTTGCGGGCCACCGGGATACGGCAGGCCCATCAGCTTGGCGGTCTTGTCGAAAGCCTCACCGGCGGCGTCGTCCAGCGTCTCGCCGAGCAGGCGGTACTGGCCGATCGTCTCGACATGCACGAGCTGGGTATGGCCACCGGACACCAGCAGCGCCACGAACGGCGGCTCCGGGCGGCCACGGACGGGGTCGTCCTCCAGCAGCGGCGCCAGCAGGTGGCCCTCCATGTGGTGCACCGCTACGGCCGGGACGTCCAGGGCCCAGGCCATCGAGCGCGCGACGCCGGCCCCGACCAGCAGGGCCCCGACCAGGCCGGGTCCCGCCGTATAGGCGACGCCATCGAGGTCGGACGTGCTCAAGCCAGCCTCGGCCAGGGTCTGGCGGACCAGCGGCAGCAGCTTGCGCACATGGTCGCGGCTGGCCAGCTCAGGGACGACCCCGCCGTATTCGGCATGGAGGGCGATCTGACTATAGAGCGCGTGCGCGCGCAGTCCGGCGTCAGTGTCGTAGACGGCCACACCGGTCTCATCGCAGCTGGTTTCAATGCCTAGGACTTTCAAAGCGGTTCCGCGAAAGGTGGGACAATGGCCGTGCCGCAGGGCGCAAACGCCCGTGCCCACTGGGCCTGCGGCATGGATGTGGCCCTATGTTGCACCTTCAAGTAGCCCGTCGCTATAATGCGCGGCTCTTCCCCGGCCCCGACCGGGCTGGTTACCGAAATCGAGATCAAGTATGCCCAGCGTCAAAGTCCGCGAAAACGAGCCGTTTGAGTTTGCTCTGCGTCGCTTCAAGCGCACCTGCGAAAAGGCCGGTGTCCTGGCCGAGACCCGCAAGCGCGAGTTCTACGAGAAGCCGACCCAGGAACGCAAGCGCAAGGCCGCCGCAGCGGTGAAGCGTCAGGCGCGCCGCGCCTCGCGCGACGTGACCAAGCGTCAGCGCCTGTACTGATCGCGTCCGGCAGGCCCGCGCATCGCGCGGACTGCTTCTGAACGCCATCGAGAAGCCGGCCGCGCCTCAGCGCAGCCGGCTTTTTGTGTTCCCGGCGTTCCGCGTTCACCTCAACCCTGATCTGCGTCGCGCGCCCGCCGCCCGACCGCCATGCCAAGGAGCATCCCGATGAGCCTCAAGCAGCGCCTCACCGACGACATGAAGGCCGCGATGAAGAGCGGCGACAAGCACGGCCTCGGCGTGATCCGCCTGATCAACGCCGCGATCAAGCAGAAGGAAGTCGACGAGCGCATCGAGCTGGATGACGCCGCGGTGATCGCCGTGCTCGACAAGATGGTCAAGCAGCGCAAGGACTCGGTCACCCAGTACCAGGCCGCCGGCCGCGACGACCTGGCCAAGATCGAGCAGGACGAAATCGTCGTGATCGAGCGCTACATCCCCGCCAAGATGGGCGAGGCCGAGATCCTGGCCGCAATCGACGCCGCGATCGCCGAGACCGGTGCAACCGGCCCGGCCGACATGGGCAAGCTGATGGGGCCGTTGAAGGCCAAGCTCGCCGGACAGGCCGACATGGGCCAGGTGTCGGCACTGGTGAAGCAGCGCCTGGCCGGCTGAGCCACACCTTCTCGCGAGACGCCGCCTGCGGGCGGCGTTTTCGTTTCTGGCATCCTAGGTAACTGTGGCCCGCATCCCTGACGCCTTCATTGACGATCTATTGTCACGCTCCGACATCGTCGAGGTGATCGGCGCACGCGTGCCGCTGAAGCGCCAGGGCAAGGAGTATTCGGCGCGGTGCCCGTTCCACGACGAGCGCTCGCCCAGCTTCACGGTGTCGCCGACCAAGCAGTTCTATCACTGCTTCGGCTGCGGCGCGCACGGCACCGCGATCAGCTTCCTGATGAATTACGACCGCCTCGAGTTCCTCGACGCGGTCGAGGAACTGGCCAAGCGCGTCGGCATCGAAGTCCCGCGCGACACACTGCAGCGCAACGCCAATCCCGACAGCCTGGACCTCTATTCGGCGATGGAGGCTGCGGCGAAGTTCTTCCGCAAGCAGCTGGCGCAGGACGGCCGCGCGCTGGGCTACTTCGACAGCCGTGGCGTCGATGCCGACACGCGCGAACGTTTCGCCCTGGGCTATGCGCCCGACAGCTTCAACGCGCTGCGCGATGCGCTGGGCACCGACCCACGCCGCATGAAACTGCTCGAACGCGGCGGCATGTTCTCCAAGAACGATCGCGGCCACGTGTACGACAAGTTCCGCGACCGCGTGATGTTCCCGATCCTGGACCGGCGCGGCCGCACGATCGCGTTCGGCGGCCGCGTGCTCGGCGCATCGAAGGACGGCAAGGATGCAGGGCCGAAGTACCTAAACTCGCCCGAGACCGAGCTGTTCCACAAGGGCCGCGAGCTCTACGGCCTGTGGCAGGTGCGGCAGGCGCACAACAAGATCCCGCGACTGATCGTGGTCGAGGGCTACATGGACGTGATCGCGCTGTTCCAGAACGGCGTCGACACGGCCGTCGCGACGCTCGGCACCGCGACCACGCCCGATCACGCGGAGCTGCTGTTCCGCAACGCGCCGGACGTGTTCTTCTGCTTCGACGGCGACCGTGCCGGCCGCGGCGCCGCGTGGAAGGCGGTCGAGTCGGTACTGCCGCGCATGAAGGACGGGCGCCAGGCGTTCTTCCTGTTCCTGCCCGACGGCGAGGATCCGGATTCGCTGGTGCGCAAGGAAGGCCGCGAAGGTTTCGACGCGCGCCTGCAGCAGGCGACGCCGCTGTCGCAGTTCTTCTTCGACTCGCTGTCGACCGACGTCAACCTCGGCACGCTCGAAGGTCGGGGCCGCCTGGCCGAACGCGCCAAGCCACTGCTCGCACAGATCCCCGATGGCGCCTTCGGCGACCTGATGAAGCAGCGCCTGACCGAGCTGACCGGCGTCGGCGCGCGTCCCGCGCCGACCGAAACGCAGGCGGCGTCGCAGCGCGCGCGCGCTGGCGCGACAGCCGGACCGGCGACCAAGCCGTCGCTGGTGCGCAGCGCGATCACGGTGCTGCTGCAGCAGCCGGGCGTCGCACTGGCCCTGCCCTCGTCGCTGCACTTCGCCTCGCTCGATCAGCCCGGCGTCGGCCTGCTGGTCGAACTGATCGAGCTGGTGCACCAGCGCCCCGACATTTCCACGGGCCTGATCCTCGAGCATTTCGGCGACCGCAGCGAAGCGGCCGCGCTGACCAAGCTGGCGACCGCGCGCGCGGTCGAGACCACCGCTGCCACGCCGCTGGACTCGCGCGTACTGGACGATGCCGACAAGCGCCAGCAGACTTTCCTCGATGCGATCTCCCGGCTGGAGGCGCAGGCCATCCAGCAGCGCATCGACATCCTGCAGCCTCGCTTGTCTACGCTGGACGAAGCCGAGAAGCATGAGTTGCGCGAACTGCTGAGCCTTCTGCGCCCCAGTCGTCGTCAATAGCCCGCGAACCGGCCGTCAGATTCCCGCCCGTCCATCCTTCGACTCCGCTGCGCTACGCTCAGGACGAACGGTGAGTGGTCACGCCCGGCGGCGACTTCCGGCCCGACAGGCCTGCCGTTTGCAAGCTAAGCTCGGCGCATCCGATTTCGAATCTCCCGGGGAGCGCACGATGACGCCACTGCACCGCAGCCTCGCGCTGTCACTGCTGACGATGGCCAGCCTGTCGGCCGGCGCCGCACCACCGGCGACCCCCGTCGTGCGCGAGGAAGTCGGCAATCGCATCAGCGAGAACATCCCGGCGATTCCGCCGGCGCTGGTCGAACAGCTCAACCGCTACCAGAACACGCGCGGCGCCACGTTCGCAGGCTGGACCAGCGGCGGGTGCATGCTGATCAGCACGCGCTTCGCGGAAACCGCGCAGGCGCATCGCGTCTGCCAGCCGATGGGCATGCGCGAGCAGCTGACGTTCTATCCCGAGCCGCTCGCCACGATCGAAGCCGCGCCGGCCGCCTCGAAGCTGGATGGCTTCGTGTTCGGCAAGGACGTGGGCGGCAACGAGTTCTGGCAGTTGCACTGGTTCGACCTGCAGACGCGCGCGACGACGCTGCTGACCGACGGCAAGGCGCGCAACCAGAGCCCGCTGTTCTCGCACGACGGCAAGCGCTTTGCGTGGAGCAGCACGGCGCGCAACGGCAAGGACACCGACATCTGGGTGAAGGACTTCGCCGGAGGCACGCCGCGCACGCTGGTGACCGACGGCGGGCAGTGGACGCCGATGGACTTCTCGCCTGACGGCAAGCGCCTGCTGGTGATGAAGTACGTCTCGGCCGCCGAGTCGTATCCGGGAGCGGTCGAGGTCGACAGCGGCAAGCTGGAGATGTTCCCGGTCGATGGCGGCAAGGCCTCATTCAACGGCTTCCGCTTCGCGCCGGATGGCCGTGCGGTCTACTTCATCTCCGACGAACCGATCGATGGCAAGGCGCAGGAATTCCACACGCTGCGCTACCACGACCCGGCCACCGGCAAGTTCGAGGTACTGACCAACGCCACGCCGTGGGACGTCGAGGACCTCGAGATCTCGGATGACGGCAAGCACCTCGCCTACACCACCAACGAAGGCGGCATCTACAAACTGCACGTGCTGGCGCTGCCCTCGCACAATCCGGTGAAACTTCCGGAACTGCCGGTGGGCCTGGTCGTCAACGTCGGCTTCTCGCCGGACGGCAAGCGCCTGGCGGTGACGATGAACTCCGCCACCTCGCCCAGCGACGTCTACGTGATCGAGCTGGGCAACACGAAGCTCACACGCTGGACGCAGAGCGAGGTCGGCGGCCTGGATCCGTCGAAGTTCGTCGCACCGACGCTGGTCCACTTCCCGACGTTCGACCAGGTCGATGGCAAGCCTCGCACGATCCCGGCGTTCTACTACCGCCCAGCGAACGTACCGGCGGGCCGCAAACTGCCGGTGGTGATCAACATCCATGGCGGTCCCGAGGGCCAGTCGTTGCCGACGTTCAATCCGACCGCGCAGTTCCTGGCCAACGAACTCGGCGTGGCGATGCTGGTGCCGAACGTGCGCGGCTCGAGCGGTTACGGCAAGACCTACCTCGGCCTGGACAATGCCGAAAAGCGCGAGGACTCGGTCAAGGACATCGGCGCCCTGCTCGACTGGATCGCCCTGCAGCCGGAACTCGATGTGAAGCGCGTCGGCGTCTATGGCGGCAGCTACGGCGGCTACATGGTGCTGGCCTCGCTGATGCATTACAGCGATCGCATCCGTGCCGGCGTCGACATCGTCGGCATCTCGCACTTCGGCACGTTCCTGAAGAACACCGAGGTCTATCGCCAGGACCTGCGTCGCGCCGAGTACGGTGATGAGCGCGTACCGGAAATGGCAGCGGTGTTCGACCGGATCTCTCCGCTGAACCATGCCGACCGGATCCGCTCCAGGCTGTTCGTGGCGCAGGGCCGGAACGATCCGCGCGTGCCCTACACCGAGGCCGAGCAGATCGTGAAGGCGGTGCGCGGCAACGGCCAGCCGGTGTGGTACCTGCTCTACAGCGACGAGGGACATGGCTTCCGCAAGAAGAGCAATGTCGACTACTTCACCGCGGCGACGATGCTGTTCTGGCAACAGCACCTGATCGGGGATGCGCGCTGACGAAGAGCTCACGACATGACGAACCTGCTCGACAACATCTTCTGGCACGCCCTGTCCGGACCACAGGCGCACCTGTCCACCGGCACCGGCACGGCGCGCCGCTACGCGCCGGGCTTCTCGCCGATCGTCGGTTTCGCCGATCCGGAGCAGCCCGACTTCGATTCGCTGGCGCCGTACTGCGAGCCCGGCGAGCGCTTCTACTGCGATGGCTGGTCGGGGCCGGTGCCCGCCGGCTGGCGCGTGCTCGTCGAGTCGACGATGCTGAAGATGATCTGGGATGCTCCGATGCCGGCGGCCGACGAGGCGCCCGATGCGGTTCCGCTCGGCGCGTTGCACGTCGAGCAGGCAGTAGCGCTGGCGACGCTGACCAATCCCGGGCCGTTCGGCCCGCGAACGATCGAACTGGGCGACTACTTCGGCTACTTCGACGACGCACATGCAGAAGGCGGGCGGCTGATGGCGATGGCGGGCGAGCGCTCCTGCGCACTCGGCCTGCGCGAGATCAGCGGCGTGTGCACGCATCCCGATTACCAGGGACGCGGCCTTGCGCGCCGGCTGATGACCAAGCTGATCCGCCGCGAGATGCAGCGCGGCGAGACGCCGTTCCTGCATGTGATGAGCCGCAACGACACCGCACGCGGCATGTACGAGCGGATGGGCTTCCGGATCTACCGTGAGGTCGTGGTGCGCGTGGTCGCACTGGATCAGGACGCGCGATGATCAACGCCGCTCGCGTTGGGGTTCTGTTCCTCGCCATGGCGATGGCTGCCGGCTGCAGCGACAGTCGCGCCATCTCCTCATCGATCAGCGACCGGTTCAACGCCTCTGGCCGCAAGTCCATCGACCTTGCCGATGCTGTCCCGGGTCCGTGGAGCCGGGTCTGCGTGCTCGGGCCGTACTCGACCAACACCGTCGCCCGGCAGGCACTTGGGTTCGACTGGGATGCCGAGTCGCGCACCAATATCGAGCGGGACGACGGCATTGCGTTGTTGCTGTTCGTCGAAGGCGACGATGTTGTCGCCTACACCGAACATCCGCGCAGTGATGGCGATTTCACGAATCTCAGCGGGCAATGCTTTGCCCGCAACGCGGCCTGGTTCGTGCAGATCAACCGGCCGGAAACCGGGTGGCCGGGACTTTTCCCGGCCATGACATCGACGACAAGGAACCTCAGCGCGCGTTCCGCGCGTCCTTGACCACGTCGCCACCCTTCATCACGAACGGGACCGATTCCAGCAACGCCACGTCCTGGGTCGGATCGCCCGGAACGGCGACCAGGTCGGCCCAGCGACCCTGCGCAATCTCGCCGACGTCCTTGCGGCCCAGTGCCTCGGAGGCGGTGATCGTGGCGGCCTGGATCGCCTCCACCGGCGTCATGCCGTAGCGCACCATCACCGCGAACTGCTTGCCGTTGTCGCCGTGTGGATAGACGCCGGCATCGGTGCCGTAGACCATCTTCGCGCCGGCCGCGTGGGCCTTGCGGAAGTTTTCGCGCTGGATGTCGGCGACCTCACGGTCCTTGCGCAGGTTGTCCTCGAGCACGCCGTTCTTCTTGCCTTCGGACTGCGTGTACTCGGTGTTGTAGATGTCCATCGACAGCCACGCGCCGCGCTGTTTGGCGAGCTTGATGCCCTCGTCGTCGATCAGGCTGGCGTGTTCGATGGTGTCGACACCGGCGCGGATGGCGTCCTTGATGCCGGCAGCGCCGTGCGCGTGTGCTGCCACGCGCAGACCCCACTGGTGCGCCTCGTCCGCCACCGCCTTCATTTCCGCCAGGCTCATCTGCTGCTGGCCGGGCTCGGTGTTGCGCGAGAACACGCCGCCGGTCGCGCAGATCTTGATGACCTGGGCGCCGTACTTGCGAACCTCGCGCACGCTGTGACGCGCCTGGTCGGGCGTATCGGCGTTGTAGGGATTGTGTTCGTCCATCGACGGCGGGAAGTAGGTCGAGTCGCAATGGCCGCCCGTGGCGCCGAACGAGTACGCCGCAGTGACGATCCGCGGCCCCGTGAGCTTGCCCTCGTCGATCGCCTGGCGCAGGCCGACGTCGTTCCAGTCGGAGGATCCAACGTTGCGTACCGTGGTGAATCCGGCTTGCAGCGTGCGCTGCGCATGCACGACCGAAAGCGCCGACCAGAAACGGTCGTTGAACTGCAGTCCGGTGTACCCGCTGTAGGTGGGATCCGAGTCCAGGTGCACGTGCATGTCGATCAGGCCGGGCAGCAGCGTCATGTCGCCCAAGTCGTAGTGCGGCATGTCGGTGGTGACGAACTTGAGTCCGGGCCCGGTCTCGATGTCCTTGATGCGCCCGTCCTGCACCAGCACGGTGACGTCATGCAGCATCTTGCCCGTGCGCACATCGAGCATGCGCTTGGCGGTGACGACGGCACTGCCCCCCTCCGCGGCCATGGCGGTGCCCGCAAGGCCGAGCATGGCGCCGCACACAGCGACCTTGAGGGCGCGGGAAAGACGGCGGACGGACGGCTGACGGGCGGAACGATGGGCCATGATCGAGGCGCTGGTTGGCGAAGTGGCCGCGAGTATAGGCACGCCGCAACGCTCCGCCGCCAGTGCGGAACGATGCCTGGTTGGGCGGAACGCGGCAGTGGCCGCGAGGTGCGTGCGAGGTCAGGCCGCCGGTTGCAGCATGAACGCCGGGGCCGGCTGGAACCAGGGCAGCATCCAGTGGTCGAGCAGCAGGAAGGCGAACAGCGCCATCAGGTACACGATGGAGTAGTTGAACACCTTCATCGCGTACAGCTCGTCGGGCGGGTTCATCAGCTTCCAGGCGTAGCCCAGGAACACCACGCCCAGCACCAGCGCGCCGCCGAGGTAGAACAGCCCGCTCATGCCGGCCACCCACGGCAGCACCGTCACTGCCACCAGCAGCACCGTGTAGAACAGAATCTGCCAGCGCGTGTATTCAACGCCGTGCGTGACCGGCAGCATCGGCACCATCGCCCGCGCGTAATCCGCTCGGCGGAAGATCGCCAGCGCCCAGAAGTGCGGCGGCGTCCAAACGAAGATGATCAGCACCAGCAGCAGCGCGTGCGGCCAGTCCCACTCGCCCTGCATGCCGGTGATCGAGGCCCAGCCCAGCAGCGGCGGCGCCGCGCCGGCGATGCCGCCGATGACGATGTTCTGCGGCGTCGCGCGCTTGAGGAACACGGTGTAGACGACCGCGTAGCCGATCAGCGAGGCGAACGTCAGCACGGCGGTGATCGCGTTGACCCACAACACCAGGATCAGCATCGACAGCGCGGCGAGGATCAGCGCGAACACCAGCGCCTGCGCCGGCGTGATCTGTCCGGCGACGATCGGGCGCCACGACGTGCGCGCCATCTTGGCGTCGATGCGGGAGTCCAGCAGCTGGTTGATCGCAGCCGCACTGGACGCGGCCAGCCAGATGCCGATGAAGCCGAGCACGCCGCGCCGGGTCTCCTCCGCGGTCGGCAGCCCTTCGACCGCCAGGAACATGCCGACCAGCGCGGTGAACACGATCAGCGCAACGACGCGCGGCTTGGTCAGGTCCCAGTACTGGCGGAACGTGGCATGGCTCACGGCAACTTCCTCAATGCTCGGGCGGGCACAGGCGCGCCAGCAGCGACACCAGCACGAACAGCAGCAGCACGGCGCCGGCGTTGTGCAGCACTGCCACGGTCAGCGGCAGGCCCAGCTTCACGTTGGCGATGCCCAGCGCGACCTGCGCCAGCGTCAGCAGTCCCAGCAGCGTCGCCCAACCACGCATGCCCGGCGTGCGCAGCAGCTTCAGGGCGAACCACAGCAGGTAGACGAACACGACCAGGGCCATCATTCGGTGCGCCAGCTGGATGGCGATGCGCGCCTCGCCATCGAGGATGCCGCCCTCGTAGTCGACGCCGATGCCGCGCCAGAGCACGAAGCCCTCGCGGAAGTCGTGCGGCGGCCACCAGCGGCCCACGCAGGTCGGGAAGTCGTTGCCGCAGGCCAGCGCGGCGTAGTTGGCGCTGGTCCAGCCACCGAGCGCGATCTGCACGCCCAGCAGCACGAGGCCGATGATCACGAACTTGCGAAGCACATGCGCTTCGGCCAGGCGGATCGGCAGGGCAGTCGCACGCCACGCGCCCCACAGCAGCAAGGAGAACGTCAGCAGGCCGCCGAGCAGATGTCCCATCACGACGATCGGCTTGAGCAGCCAGGTCACCGTCCACATGCCCAGCAGGGCCTGGAAGATGATCACCGCCAGCGTCAGCGTCGAGTTGCGCGCCAGGTCGACATTGCTCCAGCGCAACGCGGCGAACAGCAGGATCGCCTCGGCCACGATCGCCAGCACCGAAGACGCGACGTGCTGCCCCTGCATGTACAGCGGAATGGCGATGGCGACCAGCGCGGAAGCGGCGAGCAGCTGCAGCACGCCATGGCGGCGCTTGCGTGCGGCCAGCAGGGCCAATCCCAGCACCAGCAGGCCGAGCGTGCCGGCGATCATGCGGTGGAACTGTTCACGCCACGCCTTGTGCACTTCGACCGGGCGGATCTCCGTCGCGACGTGGTCTACGACCTGGCTCGCGGCGGTCGGCCACGCGGCACGTCCGTAGCAGGTCGGCCAGTCGGGGCAGCTCAGTCCGGCGTTGGACAGGCGCACGAACGCGCCGAACACGATCACGCCGAACGCGAGGGCGACCGCGAGCCAGGCGATGCGATGGAAGTGCCTATAGACAGCCGGCCTGTAGGCAGCGGGCCTGTGGCCGGCGGACTTGGATGCAGCGGGTTTGGACATGCAGGGATTTCTCGCGCCTTCGTCACTTCAGCTTGAGCAGGCGGGACAGGTCGGTGCGCAGTCCGGCCGGATCGAAGCCCGGAGGGTAGCGCAGTATGACGAAGCCATAGGGGTCGATCACGTAGACCGGTACGCCGCGCGGGTCGTCGACCCTCGGCAGCGCTGCGCGCAGTGCGGGATTTCCCCGCAGCACGTGCAGCGTCGACGGGCGTGGCGCACCGGGCGGCAGGTCGCAACTGGCCTGCGGGCAGATCCACAGCACGTCGACATCGCTGGCGTCCTTGCCGAACAGCTGCCAGACGGTGTCGATGTCGTGCGCCAGCTTGGCGCACTGCGCGCCGCAGTCGGCCGGGGGCGCCAGCGCGATACGCCAGGTGCGCTCGGCGGGATTCCAGGGATAGGCGGCGCCGTCGACCTGCAGCGGCGCCACTTCGCGCAGATCGCCGGGGGGCTGCAGCAGTTCGCCGTGGTTCTTCATGCCCTGCGGGCGCCAGCCCGAGAAACGCAGCAGGCCGGCGGCCAGCATGCTGCCGAAGAACATCACCAGCAACAGCAGCAACAGGGTGCGGTTGCGCTTGCGGTCGGGATGGTGGTCGGTATGTTCGGTGGTCATGCGATGGACTCCTTATCCGCGACGCGACTTGCGGAAGGTGAGGATCAGCGCGGTGGCGAGCACCGCCAGCGCCAGCGCGAACCACTGCAGCGCGTAGCCGCGGTGCTGGTCGGGCGGCAAGGTGTTGGGCAGCAGTTCCAGGTCGCGCTCGTAGCCCAGCGGCAGCTTCGGATCCAGGCGCAGCACGCGCGGAGCCAGCGGGGCGGCCAGCGCGGCCTCGCGCTGGATCGCAGCCAGGTCGACACGGGTCATCAGCCATGCATCGCCCTGCCTGCCCATGGCCGGGCCCATCGCAAGGCCAGCCGATGGCGGCGGTACCAGTAGGCCCTGCACCGCGACACGTCCGGCCGGACGCGGTATCTCCGGCAGACGGCGATCGCCGGCGAGGGGCAGCCAGCCGAGGTCGACCAGCAGGGCCGCGCCCTGCTCCGGCCGGAAGATGCGGTAGACGCGAATGCCGGCACGGCCGTTGCGCTGCTGGTTGTCGAGCAGCAGCGGTGCGCTGTCGGTGAACTCGCCGCTGCCGCTGGCCCAGTCGTAACCACGCTCGCGTGACGGATCGGCCGCCAATGACAGCGCCTGCGGCGTCCGCGCCGTCATCACTTTCGCGGCGGCATCGAGCATCGCCTGCTTCTCGACCGCGCGGCGCGACTGCCACAGGCCGAGGTTGGCGAACAGGACGATCGCGAGCACCGCGAGCGTCCAGCCGACGACAAGGTTGCGCCTGCGGCTCACGACTTCCTCGTCCCCGGCTGCGATAATCCAGCCAACGCCCCGCCATGGAGCCTTTCGGAGGCCGCCATGAACGACTCGCTGAAAACCCTGCTGGTCATCGCTTTCCTGATCGTCATCGTCTGGAACCTGGGCGCCGGCCTCTACTACATGCTCGTCGACAAGGGCGAGAGCAAGCGCACGGTGAACGCGCTGACGCGGCGCATCGCGCTGTCTGTCGCCTTGATCCTGCTGGTGGTCCTGGCGATCAAGATGGGCTGGATCACGCCGCACGGCATCGGTTCCAACCCTCGCTGATACCGCCTGCGGCGAGCCGTCATCGCCGCGTCATTGCTTCCGCCAGAGACGCGACGGGCCGGCAGTGCCGGCCCGCTGCGCATCGTTTTTGCCGTCGCTTACAGGACGTAGACGAACAGGAACAGGCCCAGCCACACCACGTCGACGAAGTGCCAGTACCAGGCCACGGCTTCGAACGCGAAGTGGTGGTCCTTGTCGAAGTGACCCTTCAGGCAGCGGAACCAGATCACCGCCAGCATGATCGTGCCGAGCGTGACGTGCGCGCCGTGGAAGCCGGTGAGCATGAAGAAGGTCGAACCGTAGATGCCCGAGCCCAGCGTCAGGTTCAGTTCCTTGTAGGCGTGGATGTACTCCTCGGCCTGGAAGAACAGGAACAGCGAACCCAGTAGGACGGTCAGGCCCAGGAACACCAGCAGCTGCTTGCGATGGCCGGCCTTCAGCGCGTGGTGCGCGATGGTGACGGTCACGCCCGAAGTCAGCAGGATCAGGGTGTTGAGCAGCGGCAGGCCCCACGCCGGGATCGTCTGGTAGACGCCACCGATCGAGCCCGGGCCGTTGCTCGGCCACGCAGCGCTGAAGCCCGGCCACAGCAGGCTGTTGGTCATCACGCCGTCGCCTTCGCCGCCGAGCCACGGCATCGCGTACTGGCGGGCGTAGAACAGCGCGCCGAAGAAGGCGCCGAAGAACATGACCTCGGAGAAGATGAACCAGATCATTCCCATGCGGAACGACGTGTCCACCTGCTTGTTGTAGTTGCCGCGCACCGACTCGCGCACGACGTCGCCGAACCAGCCGAACAGCACGCCGACCAGCAGCGCGATGCCGAAGAAGAACACCGGCTTGCCCCAGGTCGCCTCGTTGAACCAGCTGGCGATGCCGACCATCGTCGTGAACAGCGCGATCGAGCCGAGGAACGGCCAACGGCTGCTGTGCGGCACGTAGTAGATGTTGGCGTCTGGCGAATGAGCTTGGGCCATGGCGGCGTTCCGTATGAGTGCTGCGATTGCTAGGAAATGTTCGGTATCACGGTGCCGATAGCGGCGAGGCGGCCGGCTTGGCCGTGCCCTGCTGCTGAGCGGTCAACACGTCGTTCTTGAAGAAGGTGTACGACAGGGTAATCGTGTTCACGTCGGCCGGCAGGTTCGGATCGACGATGAAACGCACCGGCATGTCGCGGACCTCACCGGCCTTGAGCGTCTGCGCGGTGAAGCAGAAACATTCGGTCTTGTTGAAGAAGCCCGACGCGCGCGCCGGAGCGACCGACGGAACCGCGCTGCCGACGATGGTGCGGTCGGACGTGTTGCGGGCGTGGTAGGTCGCCTCGTACTGCTCGCCCGGCACGACCTGCATCGTGACCTTGTTGGGAGTGAACTCCCACGGCAGCTTGGAGTTGACGCCACCGTCGAACTGCACGGTGATCAGGCGCTTCGCCGCCGTGGCCCGGGCCTCGCCGACGCCTTCGGCGGCGGTGCGTTCCAGGCGGATGCCGAAGACCTTCTCGCAGGCGATCCGGTACAGCGGCACCAGCGCGAAGGTCAGCGCGAATGCGCCGATCGCGACGCCGACCATCTTGGCGAGGCCGGCACTCTTGCGTGCGTCGGACGGGCCGCTCATTTCGAGAGGATCCCGCTGGTAATGAAGATCACGTAGATGGCCACCGCGACCACCGCCACCCACAGCGCGGTGCGTCGCGCCGCCTTGCGGCGCGCTGCATCGTCGTTGCGGGGGTCGATGGTCGGGTTCATGCCAGTCTCGTCACGCAATCAGTGCGTGATGTCGCCGTGGGCCAGGTCGCCGTCCTTGATGACCGGCGGGGTGCTGAAGGTGTGGTGCGGAGCCGGGCTCGGCACGGTCCACTCCAGGCCCCTGGCGGTCGGCCACGCGCGGGCTTCGGCCTGCACGCCGGCAGCCTTCGAGCGCCACAGGATGAAGGCCATCATGAACGGCGTGACGAACATGCCGAACGCGCCGATCGAGCTCACCAGGTTCCAGTCCGCGAACACGATGTTGTAGTCCGGGATGCGGCGCGGCATGCCGGCCAGGCCCAGGAAGTGCTGCGGGAAGAACAGCAGGTTGACGAAGATCATCGTCCACCAGAAGTGGAACTTCGCCATGCCTTCGTTGTACATGCGGCCGGTCCACTTCGGCCACCAGTAGTAGACGGCGGCGATGATCGAGAACAGCGCGCCGGTCACCAGCACGTAGTGGAAATGCGCCACCACGAAGTAGGTGTCGTGGTACTGGAAGTCGGCCGGGACGATGGCGAGCATCAGGCCCGAGAAGCCGCCGATGGTGAACAGGATGACGAACGACAGCGCCCACAGCATCGGCGCCTCGAACGAGATCGAGCCGCGCCACATCGTGGTGACCCAGTTGAACACCTTCACGCCGGTCGGCACCGCGATCAGCATCGTCGCGAACATGAAGTAGATCTCGCCACCGAGCGGCATGCCGACGGTGAACATGTGGTGCGCCCACACGATGAACGAGAGAAAGGCGATCGAGGCGGTCGCGTACACCATCGCCTGGTAGCCGAACAGCGGCTTGCGGCTGAAGGTCGGGATGATCTCCGAGACCACGCCGAAGGCCGGCAGGATCATGATGTAGACCTCGGGGTGACCGAAGAACCAGAAGATGTGCTGGAACATCACCGGGTCGCCGCCGCCGGCCGCGTTGAAGAACGAGGTGGCGAAGAACTTGTCGGTCAGCAGCATCGTCACGGCGCCGGCGAGCACCGGCATCACGGCGATCAGCAGGAACGCGGTGATCAGCCAGGTCCAGCAGAAGATCGGCATCTTCAGCAGGTCCACGCCCGGGGCGCGCATGTTGAGGATGGTCGCGATGACGTTGATCGCGCCCATGATCGAGCTGATGCCCATCATGTGGATGGCGAAGATAGCAAACGCCACGTTGGAACCGCCCTGCAGCGACAGCGGCGGATACAGCGTCCAGCCGCCGGCCGGAGCGCCGCCCGGCAGGAACAGCGTCAGCAGCAGCATCGTGAAGGCGAACGGCAGGATCCAGAACGACCAGTTGTTCATGCGCGGCAGCGCCATGTCCGGCGCGCCGATCTGCAGCGGGATCATCCAGTTGGCGAGGCCGACGAAGGCCGGCATCACGCCACCGAAGATCATCACCAGCGCATGCACGGTGGTCATCTGGTTGAAGAACATCGGCTCGACGAACTGCAGGCCGGGCTTCATCAGCTCGGCACGGATCACCACCGACATGGCGGCGCCGATGATGAACATCATGAAGCTGAAGATCAGGTACAGCGTTCCGATGTCTTTGTGGTTGGTCGAGAAGAACCAACGCTCGATGAAGCCCTGCTTGTGGGCGTGGTCATCGTGGTGGTGGTCAGCGTGGGTGACGGCCATGGCCTACCTCAGAAGTAATGCGTGACGATCAACCGGCGACCGCTGCCTGCTCGGGAGCGGCAGCCGGTGCGTCGGTGTTCGGAGTTTCGGCCGGAGCGGCCTCGGCAGGAGCAGCAGCCGGAGCGGCGGCCGGGGCCGGGGCGTTCTTCGCCTTCTCGGCGGCCAGCCACTGCTGGTACTCGGCCTTCGGCACGGCCTTGACCACGATCGGCATGAAGCCATGGTCCTTGCCACACAGCTCGGCGCACTGGCCACGGTAGATGCCCGGCTGCTTAATTTCCGTCCAGGCCTCGTTGACGATGCCCGGGATGGCGTCCTGCTTCCAGCCCAGCGCCGGCACCCACCACGCGTGGATCACGTCGTCGGCGGTGATGACGAAACGGATCTTGGTGTCGGTCGGCAGCACCAGGACGTTGTCGACGTCGAGCAGGTAATGCGGGTGGTTGGCGTCGCGCGCGTCGACGCCGCTCTGGCGGATCTCGTCGCTCTTGCGGTCCAGGCGGCTGGTGAAGCCCACGTTCTCGCCGAGATAGTCGTACTTCCACATCCACTGGAAGGCGGTGACTTTCACGGTCATCTCGGAGTTGCGGGTGTCGTACATCTTGATCAGCTTGCTGGTGGCCGGGAACGCCATCAGCACCAGCAACACCACCGGCACGACGGTCCAGATCACCTCCAGCTTGGTGCTGTGGGTGAAGTCCTTGTCCGGCACCGCGCCCTTGGAGTGGCGGAACTTGAACATGGCGACGGCCATCGCACCGAACACCAGGATGCCGATGATCACGCAAACCCACAGCGCGAACATGTGCGCCTCATAGGCGTTGGCGGACTGGGCGGTGACGCCCCTGCCCATGTTCAACTGCCACGGCTTCGGATCGGCCGCCTGCGCGAACGCAAGGACCGGCAGCGCCATTGCGGCGATGCCCGCTGCCCACTGCTTGAAACGACCGACTTTCATCAGTTCGAGCCCCAAAAATCAGCTAGATAAACGATTGAGTTGCTTTGTCGCGCTCCGCGGGCTGCCTTTCCCGGCACCGGCCGCGCCGACACGCGGGGACCGTCCGAGGGAGGTGGCTGGCGAGCCCCTGACAGCGAGGGGGCCCAACACGTCAGGGCAATCCTGCCCTTGGACGCTACGGATAACCGCGAAATGGTAGCTGCGACCCCGGCGGGCGGCAACCCGCGCGATGCAGGAACCGATGGGGTACGCCTTGCAAAAACAGCTGAAAACCCCGGCCGGGCCCCGTTCCGGCGCGACAACACGGCCCGCATTCGGGCCTGCCCTGATCCCTGGAGGGCACTGAATCCGGCGGGATGCCCGCTGAAACGCCCGGGCGCGGGCCGGAAGCCGGTTGAGGCTCTAAACTAGCGGGCTTCCCCCGGCAGTCCTGATGGGCCCGATGACCACCATTGCTTCTCCCGCCGCCCGCGAGCTTTCGCCGGCGCGAACGATGCTCAGCCCCGAACTTCCCCCGTCCCCGGGCGGCCCGCGCTCGGCGATCACCGCCGGCTGGGTCCGCGACGAGGCCGCCCACGTCCGCCACCTGCTCGAGCAGGCCCGCCTGGGCGACGCAGACCGTGCCGCCGCGCAGGCCACCGCCGCGGACCTGGTGAGCCGGGTCCGCGCCCGCGCCAAGGACCAGGGCGCGATCGAGGCCTTCATGCGCCAGTACGACCTGGGCAGCGAGGAAGGGGTGCTGCTGATGTGCGTGGCCGAGGCGCTGCTGCGCATCCCCGACGAGGAGACGGCCGACAAGCTGATCCGCGACAAGCTGGGCGATGCCGACTGGAAGAAGCACATGGGCCAGTCGGACTCGATCCTGGTCAATGCCTCGACCTGGGGCCTGATGCTGACCGGCCACCTGGTCGACCTGAATGACGAGACCAAGCGCGACGTGCACAGCGCCTTCAAGCGCATGCTCGGCCGCGTCGGCGAGCCGGTGATCCGCCTGGCCGTGCGCCAGGCGATGAAGATCATGGGCCACCAGTTCGTCATGGGCCGCACCATCGGCGAGGCGCTGGCACGGTCGCAGAAGGGCGACAACGCCAACTACCGCTACTCGTTCGACATGCTCGGCGAAGGCGCGCTGACCACCAAGGACGCATTGCGCTACCTGCAGGCCTACCGCGATGCGATCCACGCGATCGGCAAGAGCGGCGCCTTCAAGGGCAAGGAGGTCTTCGGCGTGCCGTCGATCTCGGTGAAGCTCTCCGCACTGCACCCGCGCTACGAACACGCCAAGCGCGCCCGCGTGCTCGCCGAACTGTCGCCACGCGTGCTGGAACTGGCGCAGCTGGCCAAGTCCTACGGCATCGGCTTCACCATCGACGCCGAAGAGGCCGACCGCCTCGAACTCTCGCTCGACGTGATCGCCGCCGCCTACAGCGATGCCTCGCTCGACGGCTGGGAAGGCTACGGCCTGGCCATCCAGGCCTACCAGAAGCGCGCGCCGGAAGTGATCGACTTCATCGCCGACCTCGCCCGCAAGCACGGCCGCCGCATCCCGGTGCGCCTGGTCAAGGGCGCGTACTGGGACAGCGAGGTCAAGCGCGCGCAGGTCGACGGCCAGCTCGGCTATCCGGTGTTCACGCGCAAGCCGAACACCGACGTCAGCTACCTCGCCAATGCGCGTCGCATGCTCGAAGCGTCGGACGCGATCTACCCGATGTTCGCCACCCACAACGCGCAGACGATCGCGACGATTCACCAGCGCGCGAAGGCGATGGGCCGCGAGAAGCATTTCGAGTTCCAGAAGCTGCACGGCATGGGTGACGACCTGTACGCCGAAGTCATCCCGGCCAGCCGCCTCAACGCTCCGTGCCGCGTGTACGCACCGGTCGGCAGCCACGAGGACCTGCTGCCGTACCTGGTGCGCCGTCTGCTCGAGAACGGCGCCAACTCCAGCTTCGTCAACCGGATCACCGACGAAGACGTCGCCATCGACGAACTCATCCACGACCCGGTCGCGACCGTGTCGGCATTCGAATCCATTCCGCATCCGCGTATTCCGCTGCCGGTCGACCTGTACCGCAGCTTCGGCATCGACAGGACCAATTCCATGGGCATCAACCTCGCCAACGACGACCAACTGCGCGCACTCGCCGAGCAGGTCAACGCCGCCTCCCGCAACGACTGGCGCGCCGCGCCGCTGGTGCCGGGCGCGAACCTGACCGGCCCGAGCATCGCCGTCACCAACCCGGCTGACCGCCGCGAGACCGTGGGCCAGTGGCAGGCCGCCGACAGCGCCACCGTCGAACTGGCGCTGAAGAACGCCGTTGCCGCGCAGGACGCCTGGAACGCGACGCCGGCCGCCAGCCGCGCCGCGATCCTGGAGCATGCCGCCAAGATGCTCGAGGACCGCATGCCGCAGTACATCGCGATGTGCACCAAGGAGGCCGGCAAAACGATGTCCGACGGCGTCGCCGAAGTGCGCGAGGCGGTCGACTTCCTGCGCTACTACGGCGCGCAGGCGCGCAAGCTGTTCGCGCCGGAAGCATTGCCGGGCCCGACCGGCGAATCCAACACGCTGCAGATGTCCGGCCGCGGCGTGTTCGTCTGCATCAGCCCGTGGAACTTCCCGCTGGCGATCTTCCTCGGCCAGGTCTCGGCCGCGCTCGCCGCCGGCAACGCGGTGATCGCCAAGCCGGCCGAGCAGACCAACCTGATCGGCTATTACGCGGTGAAGCTGCTGCACGAAGCCGGCATTCCGGAAGCCGTGCTGCAGTTCCTGCCCGGCGACGGCGCCACCGTCGGCGCCGCGTTGACGCGCGATCCGCGCATCGCCGGCGTCGCGTTCACCGGCTCCACCGATACCGCGCGCGCGATCAACCGTGCGCTGGCCGCGCGCGACGCCGCGATCGGCGTGCTGATCGCCGAGACCGGCGGCCAGAACGCGCTGATCGCCGATTCGTCGTCGCTGCCGGAGCAGGTCGTGAAGGACGCGATCGCGTCGGCGTTCACCTCCGCCGGCCAGCGCTGCTCGGCCGCGCGCGTGCTGTTCGTGCAGGACGACATCGCCGACAAGGTCACCTCGATGCTGGGCGGCGCGATGGCCGAGCTGAAGGTCGGCGACCCGGGCCTGCTGTCGACCGACGTCGGCCCGGTGATCGACGAGGACGCGCTGGCGATGCTGAAGGAACATGCCGCGCGCATGGACAAGGAGGCCACGAAGATCGCCGAAGTCGCGCTGGACGGCGACGCCGCGCACGGCAGCTTCTTCGCACCACGTGCCTACGCGCTGAAGTCGCTGGACCAGTTGCACAAGGAGATCTTCGGGCCGGTGCTGCACGTGGTCCGCTGGAAGGCCGACCAGCTCGACAGCGTGATCGATGCAATCAACGCCACCGGCTATGGGCTGACGCTGGGCATCCACTCGCGGATCGACGAGACCGTCGAGAAGATCGCCTCGCGCATCAAGGTCGGCAACTGCTACGTCAACCGCAACCAGATCGGTGCGGTCGTCGGCGTGCAGCCGTTCGGCGGCCAGAACCTGTCCGGCACCGGCCCCAAGGCCGGCGGCCCGCATTACCTGCCTCGGTTCACCACCGAGAAGACTGTCACCGTCAACACGACGGCCGCAGGCGGTAACGCCTCGCTGCTGACGCTAGGCGACTGACGGCGCGGACTGTTCGCGTAGACAGCACGAAAAAGCCCCGCCTGACGCGGGGCTTTTTTGTGCCGGCGCGCACAGTCCCGGAAGCGGCATGGCGGACGCGGCGCTGTTCATGCTGACGCAATGACGCGTCGCTCCTGATCGCGTTGCAATATCACGCGGGACGGGTAAGTTCGTTCGAGTCTTCGGATGCGGCACGTGAGTCCGCTTCGGAGTCGATATCGCACAGGGGAAGGTCGTGGCAAAGGGAATGATGCGCCGGTTCGCACTGGCAGCCATGTTGGCTGCGGTCACGCCGATGCCCGCGATCGCAGCGCCTGCAACCGAAGTCGAGCAGCTGTTGCTGCACGCGGACCGGGCGCGCGGCACCGATCCGAATGCGTTCGCGGCAGACATGCATCGGCTCGAACGCCTCCAGCACACGGCGACTCCGGCCCAGCAGCGGCAACTGCAATTGCTCCGCGCGTATCAACAGGCCCTCACCGGTCAATACGACAAGGCCATTCGCGACGCCCGTGCGCTGTACGCGGAGGCCCCGGAAGCGGCACTGAAGTTCCGTGCCGCGCTGCTCGTGGCCAACAGCGCCGCCATCACCCGGGACTCGACGCTCGGCCTGCGTTACCTGGAAGGCGCACTTGCACTGCAGGACCGGATCGACGACCGCGACGTGCGACAGGCCGGATTCGCCGTGGCCGCGATCCTGTACAACCAGTACGGACAGTTCACGCTCGGCCGCCACTATGCGGAACTGATCCTCGCGCAGGCGCCCTCTCCCAGGAACCGCTGCATCGCCCAGCACTTGCGGATCGAGGCGATGCTGGGCCTGAAGGCGCCGGTGCGCAGCGAAGAGTTCCTCACGGCGATCGCGAACTGCAATGCCCAGCAGGAGCCGATCGCCTCCAATCTGCTGCGCGGTTACCTGGCACGTCATCTGGCGTCGCAGGGGCAGACGGTGAAGGCGATCGACCTTCTCGAGGCGCACCTGCCCGAGGTCGAAGCCAC
This sequence comes from Lysobacter niastensis, assembly GCF_015453285.1. Classification (GTDB taxonomy): domain Bacteria; phylum Pseudomonadota; class Gammaproteobacteria; order Xanthomonadales; family Xanthomonadaceae; genus Lysobacter_J; species Lysobacter_J niastensis. The sequence continues at coordinate 12,065 of NZ_JADLZT010000008.1, read as the reverse complement.
CGGTTATCCGCGCCTCATCGGTGAGGTCCATGGCCTGCTGGCCGAGTACAACCTGTCGGCTGGCCGCATCGCAGCCGCCGAAGCCCATGCCCGCCAGGCACTGGCGAAAGGCGGCAACGGCACCTATACGCTTCCGCTGGTCACCGCGCACAAGGTGCTCTATGCATCCGCCCTCCGGCGCGGCGACCTGGCGACCGCCCTGGACGAATATCGCCAGTACGCCGACACCGACAAGGCCCGCCTGGACGACGTGAAGGCGCGCGAGTTCGCCTTCCAGGTGAGCCGCCACGAGTTGCAGCAGAAAAACCAGGCCATCGCGCTGCTGAGCCAGCAGAACGAAGTGCTCAGGCTGCAGCAGGAAGTGGAGAAGCGGAACGCACAGAACTCGCGGCTGCTGCTGGCGCTTCTGGCAGTCGTGCTCGCATCCGTGGGCTTCTGGGTCTACAGGGTCAAGCGTGCGCACAGTGCGCTGCGTCGCCTGGCGCATGCCGATGCCGTAACCGGCATCAGCAACCGCGGCCACTTCCGCCAGCACGCGATGGCGATGCTGGCGCAATGCCAGGCACGTGGCGAGCCGGTAGGCGCGATCGTGTTCGACCTGGACGACTTGAAGGCCATCAACGACCACCTCGGCCACACCGGTGGCGATCACGTGCTGCAGCAGGTTGCGAAGGCCTGCCTCACACACTGCCGCCCGAGCGACTGCTTCGGCCGGCTGGGCGGTACGGAGTTCGGCATGATCCTGCTCGGCCGCGACCTCGCCGCCACCCGGCTCGTCGCCGAGCAGTGCCACGAGAGCCTGGCCGCGATAGACACGACGGCACTCGGCGCGCACCTCACCGTTTCCGCGAGCTTCGGTTGCACCAGCTCAGCCGAATCCGGCTATGACTTCGAGCGGATACTGGCGCAAGCCGATCACGCGCGCGACAGACGCGAGCGCGACGATTTGGCTGCGCTTTATCCGGAAGCCATTGCGTCCAGGCAAGACGTGCCAGCACCGATGTGAATCGGCACCGGAACGGCGCGATGGTTCTCCTGCTTCGCAACGGGAGCGCACAAAAAAAGCCCCGCCGAAGCGGGGCTTTTTCGTGTTGCGGTGTTGCGCTCGATCAGAACTTGTACTGGGCCGACAGGCCGTACAGGTTGGCATGACCGTCGAACGGACCGACCAGGTGCGAGCCGCTGGCGGTGATGTCGACTTCCGGCGAATCCGGCTCGATGCGGGTGTAGCCGAAGTTCAGCTCCAGCGCTTCGGTGGCCTGCCAGCTGGCGCCGATCGAGTACCAGGTGCGGTCGTCGTCGGGCAGGCGCGGCGTGCGGGTTTCGATGTGGGTCGGGGTTTCGTCGTAAGCGACGCCGGCGCGGAAGGTCCACGCGTCGTTGAACTTGAACTCGCCGCCCAGCGACATGAACTCGGTGTCGCGCCACTCGAACGGCTCGACCGAATCCGGGTCCGGGTTCTGGAAGTCGATGCGCACTTCGCGCAGCGATTCCCAGCCGGTCTCGGCCCACGTCGCCATCATCGCGAAGCGGTCGGTGAAGTCGTAACGGATGTCGACGCTGGTGACCGACGGGGTGGTCAGCTTGGCGGTCACGGCGCCGTCCTGGAACAGCGGGCGCGTGGTCGGGCTGGCACTGAATACGGCGGCGACGTTGCCCGGCACGGTCCAGTCGACGGTGCCCTGCAGCTCGTAGTCGATCTCGGAGCGGTAGCTCAGGCCGATGGCCAGCTTGTCGGTCGGGCTGAAGTTGGCACCGACGGTCCAGCCGAAGCCGTTGTCGTCGCCCTGCACATTGGCGAAGCCGTCAGCCGCCTGCGGGCGGGCGAACGGCAGCGGACGCGTGGCCGGGTTGGAGAACAGCAGCGTGCCGAAGTCGACCGACTTGGACAGGGTCACGTCGGCGTGCGAGTAGATCATGCCGAGGCCGACCGAGAAGCGGTCCGGCACGATGTCGATCGCGGCGGCCAGGGTCAGGTCGACGATCTTCACGTCGGAGGTGTGGGCAAAATAGCGGCCCTGCCAGCCGTCGTCGTACTCGGTCTTCAGGCCGAACGGGGCGCTGATCATCGCGCCGAAGGCCAGGCCGTTGTCGAGCTTGTGGATCACCGACATCGCCGGCACGGCCGAGATGTCGCCGGCGTCGCCGCCGTTGCCACCGGTCAGCGGGCGGCCGAGCGCGTCGGTGCCCGTGCCCTGGAATTCGTAGCTGAGGTCGATTGCGGTCGCGTCGACCTGGAAGGTGGTGCCTTCAAAGCGGGCCATCGTCGCGGCGTTGTTCACGACCACGGAGCCGTCGGTCTCGTTGACGCCGGCACCGGCGAACGCGGCACCCATGCCCTTGACGCTGTTTTCCTTGAGCTGGAAACCCGAAGCGTGGACCTGGCCCAGGGTCAGCGCGCCGGCGATGCCGAGCGCAAGCGCCGTCAGGCGCGTGAAGCGGTGCTGCTGCATGCGTGTACTCTCCGATGAACTAATAGTTATGGTCTTGCGCGGCGCGTCCGCCCGGCCCCCTGATGCGGGCCTGGCATGCCCATCAACGTGGAACCGGCGCGCGCCGGAAACCCCTCCCGACGTACGACGCCGTATGCACTATAGCGCGGGGGTTAACCCAACGCTAACAATAGGCGGACGGCCCGCAAGCTACCGTCCCCCCATGACGCCACGCCCCTGCCATCGGTCCCGGTCCGCTTCCTGCCTCGCCACGGCGGGTGCCTGACCGTGTTCGTCGCGATCCCGTCCCGCGAGAAAGCGCCGCTCCGCTGGGCCACGCCATTGCTGTTCATGGCGCTGTGGCTCTGCTTCATCGGGTCGGCCGTGCTGCCGGACCCCGAGCAGCGCCGGTTGATGCTGGACTGGGGCACGCTGTCGGGCGGCCTCACCGACCCCGCCGACTGGTGGCCTGCGATCCGCAGCGGCCGCGTGCTGCGCCTGGTCACCGCGCTGTTCCTCCATGCCGACTGGGCTCACCTGCTGGGCAACCTGGTGTTCCTGCTGATCTTCGGCCTGCCCGCCGAACGCGCGATGGGTCCGTTGCGCTTCCTGGCCCTGTTCCTGCTGGGCGGAGCCGTCGCCAACCTGGCCGCCGCGATCATGATCGGCACGCCCGACCGCCTGATCATCGGGGCCAGCGGCGCGGTGTCGGCGTTGATCGGCGCCTACCTGGCGCTTTTTCCGGGCGCGAAACTGGGCGTGGTGGTGCCGCTGGGGTTGTTCCTGCAGTTCGTCAAAGTGCCGGCCGCGCTGCTGATCGGCATCTGGGCGGCGCTGCAGCTGGTGTTTACCTACATCGGCCCGGCCTTCGGTGCGGTGGCGTGGTCCGCGCACTTGGCCGGCTTCGCATTCGGCGGTCTCTTCGCACTGGCCGCGCGCGCAGGCATCGCGCGCCGGCTGCGGCGCAGTCGCGGGTTCTGACCAGCCACTTGCAGCGCGGTGTGCCCGCCCCCATTGCGATGCTGTTCCCGCACGACATCCTCCGTCCGCAATGGCCAAGACGCTCTACAAGGTCACCTTTTTCAACGCCGGCAAGATCTATGAGCTCTATGCCCGCCACGTCGGATCCGGCGCGCTGTGGGGCTTCACCGAGGTCGGCGAACTGGTGTTCGACGTGCACGACGGCGTGGTGATCGATCCGACCGAGGAGCGCCTGCGCGACGAGTTCGGCAACACCCGCGTCCTGCACCTGCCGATGCAGAGCATCGTGCGCATAGAGGAAGTCGAGCGTAAGGGCCAGTCGGCCATCCGCGATGCCGCCACCGGCGAGAGAGTGGTCACGCCGTTCCCGCTGCCGGCGAAGCCGCGGTGACCTAGGCTGCGCCTGGGTCACCCCCAAAGTTCGCAGCGCGAACTTCGGGCCCCGGCCAGTACGCTTCCACACCCCGCCCTTTCGCGCCTACGGCGCGAACCGCCCCCTAACTTAGGGGGCTAGGGGAAGCGCAATTTCTTAGCGGCTGGTCGACGGCTTCGGCGCGCTCGCCACCGGCGGCTTTTTCAGCTCGGCCAGCGCAGCGGTGATCGGCGCATCGCCGTCGAGCACGTCGCCGGCATTGGCGCCGGGCAGGTCCTCGCCGTCGCCACGCAGGTGGCCGGGCAGGCTCGCCTCGGACAGGTTGCGCACGCGCTCGGCTTCGTCCTTGCCCGGGTGCAGCACGACATCGGGCGCGATGCCCAGCGCCTGGATCGACTTGCCGCTGGGCGTGTAGTAACGCGCCGTGGTCAGCTTCACCGAGTCGCCGTTGTCGAGCGGCAGTACCGTCTGCACAGACCCCTTGCCGAACGTGCGGCTGCCGACGATGCGGGCGCGGTTGTTGTCGCGCAGCGCGCCGGCGAGGACTTCCGACGCGCTCGCCGAACCGGCATCGACCAGCACCACCAGCGGCGCGCCATCGAGCTTGTCGCCGGGCGTTGCGCCGAACTCGGCGTCGCTGATGGCGATGCGGCCACGGGTGCTGACGATCTTTCCGGAGTCCAGCAGGTCGTCGGCGATCTGCACGGCGGCGGTCAGCAGGCCGCCGGGGTTGCTTCGCAGGTCGATCACGAGGCCGCGCAGCTTGCCGCCGGCCTGTGCTTCGAGCTTGTCGAGCTGGCGTTCGAAGTCCGCGGCGGTATCGGCCTGGAAGGCGCTCACCCGGACGTAGCCGTAGCCGGGTTCGAGCATCCGGCTGCGGACACTGGCGATGCGGATCGTCTCGCGCTGCACGGTGATGTCAAAGGGCTTGTCGCGGCCTTCGCGCACGATGGTCAGCGTGACTTTGGTACCCGCCGCGCCACGCAGCGGCCCGGAGCTGTCGCCCTCGTCGGCCTTGAACGGCTTGCCGTCGATCGCGGTGATCACGTCGCCGGCCTTGATGCCCGCGCGCGCCGCCGGGGTTTCGTCGATCGGCGCGATGACGCGCAGGCTGCCGTCGGGTTGGCGCAGCAGTTCGACGCCGATGCCGTCGTAGGCACCGCGCGACTGTTCCTCGAAGTTCTCGGCGTCGCTCTTTTCCAGGTAGACGCTGTGCGGGTCGAGATCGAACAGCAGGCCGCGGATCGCCGAGTGCATCAGCTTGCGGTCTTCGACCGGCTCGACGTAGGCCTGCTTGACCGCGTTGTAGACCGAGACGTAGCGGCGGATCTCGTCCAGCGGCACCTTCGAGGACTCATCGTCCACGGCAGCCTCCCTGGCCCGCACGGCCGCTGCCGCGGGAAGTTCCTGCGCCAGCGCCGGGAGCGTCGCGAGCGTGGCGACGCCGAACAGCAAGGGAGCCAGTAGACGCTTGGACATGCAGCTCTCCGCGGGTATCACTTGATGGATAACGCACGATGGACCGCGTGCGGCCATCGTGGTTCCGATTATGGACACAACCCGTGCGGCGCCGGCACAAGTTTCGTTAAGACCGTGACCGCATTCAGCACCCGACAGGACAGAGTGCGGGAAAGCGCGCGCTGACGTCAGCGGCGCAGCCAGGTGCCGGGATTGACCGGCTGGCCGTTGCGGCGCAATTCGAAATACAGCGCCGGCCGGCCGCTTCCGCCGGAACTTCCGACCGTGGACACGGTGTCGCCACGCCGGACCGCATCGCCCACGTCCTTGAGCAGCGCATCGTTATGCGCGTACAGGCTCATGTAGCCGTTGCCGTGGTCGACGATCAGCAGCAGGCCATAGCCGGTCATCCATTCGGCGTAGACGACCTGGCCGTCGGCGACCGCCTTGACCGGAGCGCCAGCGGGCGCTGCGATCAGCAACCCTTCGCTGCCGCGGCCGTCCGGCAGCCGCGCGCCGTAGCCGGCCAGCAGCGAACCCGACAACGGCCACCCCAGACCGCCCACCTGCGGCGCCGCGGCGACTACCGCCGGCGCGCGCGGTGCGGTGGCCTTGCCGGCGCCGGCCGGTTGCCGCTCGATCTTGGCGGCGGCGGCCTTGCGCTGCGCTTCGGCGCGTGCGGCGGTATCGCGCAGGCGCTTGAGCAATTGCTGCAGGCCCTCCGCATCCCGGCCGAGTTCGCGCTCGCGGGTGCTGCTGTCCTGGTAGCGCGTGTCGAGTTTTGACACCAGGCGCGCGCGCGTCTTGCGATCGCTTTCGAGTTGGTTGAGCTGACGGCGCTGGTCGGCGCGCGTGCTCTGCAAGGCCTCCTGGCGGGCCGCGATCTCGCGCTCGACGGCGCTGAGGTTCTCGAGATCCGCGGTCAGCGTGGCGATGCGCTGGGCACGGTCGGCCTGCAGGTAGCGGTGATACGTCAGGAGCCGACCGCTGTCGGCGACACGATCCTGCGCCAGCATCACCTTCAGGGGCGCGTCCTCGCCCTGCTGGTAGGCCGCACGCAGCAGGCGCGCCAGTTCCTCTCGTTGCGCTCCCAGGCGCGCTTCCATCTGCTGGCGCTGCGCCTGCAACTGCGCGAGCGAGGCCTGCTCGCTGGCGATGCGCTGCTCGACGCTGCGCAAGCCGCGGCTGGACCGGCCGACCTGTTCGTCGGCCTCGCGCAACTGCCGCGTAGCCTCGCCGCGCTGGCCTTCGATCCTGCGGCGCTCGGCCGCGACTTCGTTGAGCTCGCGCTGCACCTTCTCCAGCCGACGCTCGGCGTCGCGACTGTTCTGTGCGGCGACCGGCGACGCCAGTGACAGGACCAGCGCCATGGCCAGGCCCATCGTCGCAACTGGCGCGCTCGGTGTCGGCATCAGGCGGTATGCGTCGCTTCCAGCAGGCTCGATCCGCTCATCTCCGCGGGTTGCGGCACGCCGAGCAGGTCGAGGATGGTCGGCGCGACGTCGCGCAGGGCGCCACCGCTGCGCAGCGTCGCGGGACGCGGACCGTAGTAGACGAACGGCACCGGGCCCACGGTGTGAGCGGTGTGGGGCTGTCCGGTCTGGGGATCGCGCATCATCTCCAGATTGCCGTGGTCGGCGGTGATCAGCAATGCGCCGCCGGTGTCGTGCACAGCCTGCGCGACCGCGCCAATGGCGATGTCCACTGCTTCGGCGGCCTTGATCGCCGCGGCGATGTCGCCGGTGTGCCCAACCATGTCGGGGTTGGCGATATTGCAGATCGCCACGTCGATATCGCCGGAGCGGATCGCCGCAGTCAGTTTTTCGGTGACCTCGGGACAGCTCATTTCCGGCTGCAGGTCGTAGGTCGCGACCCGCGGGCTCGGCACGAGGATTCGGGTCTCGCCGTCGTACGGCTCCTCGCGGCCGCCGCTGAAGAAGAACGTCACGTGCGCGTACTTCTCGGTTTCGGCGATGCGCAGCTGCTTCAGGCCCTTTTCGGCGAGCACTTCACCGAGCGTGTTGCGCAGGTCGTCGGGGGCGAACGCCAGCGGCGCCGGCAGCTTGGCGTCGTACTCGGTCAGGCAGACGAAGCGCGACAGCGCCGGACGGCGCACGCCGCCCTCGTCGGGATGGCCGAAGCCGGCGAAGTTCGGCGCGACGAACGCAGCCGTCAGCTGGCGCGCACGGTCGGCGCGGAAGTTCATGAACACCACGGCATCGCCATCGCGCATCGGCGTGCTGCCGGCGATGACGGTCGGGGCGACGAACTCGTCGGTCTCGCCGCGCGCATAGGCTTCGTGCAATGCGGTGAGCGCATCGGCCGCGACATGCGGGCTCTGCGCGTCGACGATCGCGTCCCAGGCGCGGCGCATGCGGTCCCACCGCTGGTCGCGGTCCATCGCGTAATAACGGCCGCTGACGCTGGCGATGTGGGCGTTGCCGGCCCGGTCGCAGGCCTGCTGCAGGCGCACCAGGCTCGGCTCGGCCGACTTGGGCGGCATGTCGCGGCCGTCGAGGAAGGCATGCACGGCGACCTGGCCCACGCCTTCGCGGCGAGCAAGATCGATCATCGCGAAGATGTGGTTCTCGTGGCTGTGCACGCCGCCCGGCGACATCAGCCCCATCAGGTGCAGCGTGCCACCGGTGGCCTTGGCGTCGGCGCAGGCGGCGCGGAGCTCGGCATTCGCGAAGAAGCTGCCGTCTTCGATCGCGGCATCGATCCGGGTCAGGTCCTGGTAGACGATGCGGCCGGCACCGAGGTTCATGTGACCGACCTCGGAGTTGCCCATCTGCCCGTCGGGCAGGCCGACATGGCGGCCTTCAGTATGGATCAGCGTATGCGGCGCGCGACCGAGCAGCGCATGCCAGTTGGGCAGGTTGGCCTGGGCCAGGGCGTTGTCGGTCGGGTCTTCACGATGGCCCCAGCCGTCGAGGATCAGCAGGACAACGGGCTTGGGACGCACGGAGGAAACGGGCACGAGAGGGATTCCAGTTACAGTGGGGATGACGTGACTTCGGGCAGGCGCCCGGACCGGCATTGGCTGCGATTGTAGCGAAGCGGTGTAAACCGATGCCGCCCTGGCTGCATCCATGGATACAAAGCCCACACCACAAGCCCGACCCATTCGGCCCGCCCCAAATCGGAAACCCCAAACGATGCGCATCCGCTCCGTACTCGCCGTTTCGCTCGCCCTGGCCCTGGCCGCACCGGCCGCCTTCGCCGCCCAGGACATCGACAAGGTCAATGGCAGCATCACCGTCGACGCCGGCCAGGAAGCCGGTGACCTCGACACCGTCAATGGCAGCATCCGGATCGGCGCCGGCGCCCGTACCGGCGATGCCGAGACCGTCAACGGCAGTATCACCGTCGCCGACGACGTGCAGGCCGGCGGCCTGTCCACGGTCAACGGCAGCATCAAGGTCGGCACCAACGGCCGCGTCAGCCACGGCGTGGAGACCGTCAATGGCGGCATCTACGTCGATCGCGGCGGCGTCATCGGCGGCGGTGTCGAAACCGTCAACGGCGCCATCGGCCTGGTCGGCACGCAGGTGGGCGGGGGCATCGACACCGTCAACGGCGACGTCACGGTTGGCGCCGATTCCCACGTGAAGGGCGGCCTGCACTACTCCAAGCCCAGCCGCCAGTTGTTCTCGACGAGCAACCGCGACCCGCGCGTCGTGATCGGCCCGAACGCCCGCGTCGACGGCCCGCTGGTGTTCGAGCGCAAGGTCACGCTGTACGTGCACAACACCGCCCGCGTCGGCGCGGTGACCGGTGCCACGGCGGTCAGCTACACCGGCGCCCTGCCTCCCGCCGAATAAGGCACATCCCAAGGCGCGCGCCGGCACGGTGCGGCGCGCGTTTACGGACATAGAATGGCCCGTCGCCGGCACCGGCGAGATTCCGAACCGGAGGGCCCATGTCTCGTTCCACCCGTCTTACCGCGCTCGCGGGCCTGGTCGTACTGACCGCCTGTTCGCAGCCGTCCGCACCGCCCAGCCAGGCCGCCACGGCCCCGGCACCGGCAGGCGCTCCCGCAGCCCCGCATGCCTTCGACGCCTCGATCAACGCCGCCGATTTCGGCGAACTGGTCAGCCGCCTGGCATCGGACGAGTTCGAAGGCCGCGCGCCTGGCAGCCCGGGCGAGGACAAGAGCGTGGAATACATCAAGGCGCAGTTCGAGCGCCTTGGCCTGAAGCCCGGCAACAACGGCAGCTATTTCCAGACCGTGCCGATGGTGGAAACCACCGCCGACGAAACCACCGCGCTGAAGCTCGACGTGAAGGGCCAGCCGCGCGAGCTGAAGTTCGGTACCGACATGGTCGTCGGCACGCGCACCGGCAAGTCGGAAGTGAAGGTGGACGGCAGCGACCTCGTCTTTGTCGGCTACGGCGTCAACGCGCCCGAGCAGCACTGGAACGACTACGCCGGCGTCGACGTGAAGGGCAAGACGGTCGTGATGTTCGTCAACGATCCCGGCTTCCACAGCCAGGACGAGAAGCTGTTCGAAGGCAAGCGGATGACCTACTACGGCCGCTGGACCTACAAGTTCGAAGAGGCCGCGCGCCAAGGCGCCGCCGCCGCGCTGATCATCCACGACAACGAAGGCGCGTCCTACGGTTGGGACGTGGTCAAGAACTCCTGGTCGGGCGCGCAGTTCGACCTGCCGGCCAAGGACGATCCGGATCCGCGCCTGCCGGTGCAGGGCTGGCTGACCGGCGACGCCGCGCGACGCCTGCTGGCCGATCTCGGCCAGGACCTGGACAAGCTCTACCAGGCGGCCAACAAGCCCGGCTTCAAGGCCATTGCGTTGCCGGCCAAGCTGTCGGTGGACCTGAAGAGCACGATCAGCGAGAAATCGTCGCGCAACGTCGTCGCGATGCTGCCGGGTGCCAAGCGCCCCGACGAGGCGATCGTCTACATGGCGCACTGGGATCACCTCGGCAACCACGCCCACGAGGCCGACGAACACGGCGCGGCATCCACCGGCACCGAGACCGACACGATCTACAACGGCGCGATCGACAACGCGACCGGCGTGGCCGGCATCCTCGAAATCGCCGAAGCCTTCAGCAAGCAGACGCCGCCGCCGGACCGCTCGCTGCTGTTCCTCGCGGTCACGCTGGAGGAATCGGGCCTGCTCGGATCCAAGTACTACGTCGCGCACCCGTCCGTGCCGCTGGACAAGACCGTGGCCGTGATCAATCTCGACGCGATGCCGGTGATCGGCAAGGCGCGCGACATGACCGTGGTCGGCTATGGCAGTTCGCAGCTGGAAGACATCCTCAAGCGTTTCGCCGACAGCCAGGGCCGCGTGCTGCATCCGGAAGCCACGCCGCAGGACGGCTTCTACTTCCGCTCCGACCACTTCAACTTCGCCAAGGCCGGCGTGCCCGCGCTGTACGCCAAGGGCGGCGACGACCTGATTGACGGCGGCACTAACGCCGGCCGCCAGGCGCAGATGGACTACCGCGACCACCGCTATCACAAGCCCGGAGATGAGTACGACGCAGGCTGGAAGATGGACGGCGTCGTGCAGGACCTGGAAGCGCTGTATGGCGTCGGGCGCGACCTCGCCGGAAACGAACAGTGGCCGACGTGGTACGAAAGCAACGCCTTCCGCGCCGCTCAGCAGAAACTGCGGCCGACATCGGCCAAGTGATGCAGGCGGGATGACCGCCAGGCATGAGGCCATGACGACGGCGCCTTCGGGCGCCGTCGTCGTTTTCGGCTAGGCTGTGCGCCATTCCAGGCAGGAACAACGACGATGCTGGCCATTGCCTACGGTTGTGTGTTGATCGCCGCACTGCTGCCCTACATCTGGGTCGTCGTCGCCAAGACCAGCGGCCAGCGCTACAACAACCGGGATCCGCGAGCCTGGCAAGCGCGTCAGGAGAGCCCGGTTTGCAACCGTGCCAATGCGGCGCACCTCAACAGCTTTGAAGCGTTTGCGCCCTTCGCTGCAGGCGTGATCATGGCGCAACTGGCGCAGGTACCGGCCGAACGCATCGCCGTCTTGTCCGTCGCATTCGTCGTGCTGCGCGTCGCATACGGGCTGCTCTATGTCGGCAACCGTCACCTGCTGCGCAGTCTCGTCTGGACCCTGGCGCTTGCCTGCGTGCTGGCTTTGCTGGTGATGGCAATGCTCGGCGTGGCGACCGCCGCCCCTTGAATGCTCAGATCGCGTGATGCCGTGAATATCGAACAAAGCCTGGCCGGTTTGGCCGATACCCTGAAACACGAAGGCTTTCGCTTCGTCGATGGCGATGCGCTACGACCACTGCTCGAGCAGCATCAGGCACTGGATGACTGGCCGGAGTTCGCCGCCAGTTGGGACCGGCTCGAACCGGATGCGTACCTGGCCCAGGTCGGCCGCCATCGCCGGCGCCGCCACGCCGTGTTTTCTGCAGAACGCGCCGGGCCGATGGTTCTGGAACCACATCAGCCGCATTACCAGAGCCTGAAGTACAACCCGCTGCAGGGCGACATCGAACGCTGGTTCGAACCGATCGAAGCCGACGTCGGGAACAGCGTCTGCCTTCGCGCGATCCTCGAGTTCACCCGCGACCTGTTCGGCCGCTTGGCACCTGAGACGAGCCAGTGGCACGTCGAGGTGCATCAGTTCCGCATCGAAGCGCGTCCGGGTGAGCCCGGCATGCCGACGCCCGAAGGCGTGCATCGCGATGGCGTCGACTACGTCCTGGTCCTGCTGATCGACCGGTCCAACATTCTCAGCGGCACGACGACGATCCACGATGATCAGGGGCGGCAACTGGGCAGCTTCACGCTGACGCAGGCGCTGGATGCGGCGCTGGTCG
>NZ_JADLZT010000007.1 GCF_015453285.1 Lysobacter niastensis | reverse complement strand
GTCACCACCCCCCCGGCCCCCCCCGCGCCGGCCGCCCCCCCCTCCCCGGGGGGCGGGGGCGGCGCGCCCCCCCCCCCCCCCCCCCCCGGCCCGGGGGGGCCCCCCCCCCCCCCCCCCCGACCGCGCGTTCGCGGCAAGGGTGTCGCGATCGCCCCTCCCACCCCGTCCCCTCCCCACGCAACAGGAGCACCCCCATGGCCAGCGAGCCCATCCGCGATCCCGCCAAGGATCATCTGCTAACCCCGAGCAACGCCGCCTTCATCGTGATCGACTACCAGCCCGTGCAGGTCAACTCGATCGCCTCGATGGACCGTCAGTTGTTGATCAACAACATCGTCGGTGCGTCGAAAGCCGCTGTCGCATACAACCTGCCGATCGTGCATTCCACGGTCAACGTGAAGACCGGCCTCAACAAGCCGCCGATCCCGCAATTGCGCAAGGTGCTGGACAAGCTCCCCACCTACGACCGCACCACCATCAACTCGTGGGAGGACGTGGAGTTCCGCAAGGCCGTCGAAGCGACGGGCCGGAAGAAGCTGATCATGACCGCCTTGTGGACCGAGGCCTGCCTCACCTTCCCGGCGCTAGACGCGTTGAAGGAAGGCTACGAGGTGTACGTCGTGGCCGATGCCGTCGGCGGAACCTCGGTCACTGCGCATGAGATGGCACTTCGCCGGATCGAGCAGGCCGGCGGCAAGATGATCAGCGTGCCACAGTTGTTCTGCGAACTGCAGCGCGACTGGCAGCGCCAGGAAACGGTGCCCGCCTTCATGAACCTCTTCATCGAGACCGGTGGAACCGCGGGCATCCAGTTCGCCTACGACCGCACCGAGTAAGCCGAATACAGCCGGGTGGAGGTTTCTCCACCCGGCTTCGCTTCAGCACCTGGATCACCGACGTAAGGGAGGCCACCGTCGCTTCGACGGGCACGAGCGTCTGCCGTCGGCCAGAAGCGGCCACTCACGGAAAGCAGTGATCACCTAAGCGGGTGTTTCATGCCGCCGATGGGGCCGAGCCACTAGAATGCGAACTGGCTATTCAGCCAGAAAGCCGGTCGCCTTCCGCCGTGAGCGCCGCATCCCACGCTCCACGTTCTGCCGCAATCGCATCCGTCGGCGAATTCGTGGACGACAGCATAGTGAGGCGGTTGCTGTACGCCTCGCAGGTCTGTGCGCTGATGGTGGCAACGGTAGGCGTACTCGTGCTGGTCGGCTGGCAAGCCGACATTGAACTGTTCAAGAGCATCCACTCCGAACTGGGTGCCATGGCGCCCTTCAGCGCGGTGGCGTTCGTTCTCGCCGGCGCTGCGCTCTTGCTGCTGCGCCCGGACTACGACCGAACCTGGTGGGGGCGGGTGGCACGTGTGCTGCCGTGGGTCGTTGTCGCGATCAGCGCGCTGACGCTGGCGGAGTACCTGCTGGACCTCAATCTTGGTATCGACGAACTGTTGTTTCTCGACCCGCATGGCGAGGTACAGGACGAGCACCACGGACGCATGTCCGTGGTCGGCGCACTGGGATTCGGGATGCTTGGCACGGCGTTGCTGCTGATCCGTCTCGATTCGAGGACCGCGCAACGGCTGGCGCGGCTGTTGGCGCTGGCGACCGGGGCGATGTTGCTGATGGGGTTGCTTGCCTTCCTTTATGGAAAATCATCGCTCTATGCGAGGCCGATGTTCCATGGTGTCGCCTTGCACACGTTCGCCGCGCTGCTGCTGCTTGCCATCGGTATCCTCGCCATCCAGCCCGCAAGGGGGTTCAAGACCCTGCTCGCCAGTGCCGGCGTAGGCGGCAGGTTCGCGCGGCGACTGCTGCCATTCGCGTTCGCAACTCCACTGGCGCTCGCCTGGCTGCGTATGCGGGGCGAGCAGGCGGGACTCTATCCGGCTGGAATTGGCGTCGACCTGATGGTTGTCACGATGGTCGCGATCTTCGTCTCGGTGATCTGGTGGAATGCGCGCCTGCTGGACGTTGCCGACACGAAGTCCAGGCAGGCGCGGGCCGCGTTGAGGGAGTATGCCGACGAGATGGCGGATCTGTACGAGCGTGCGCCCTGCGGGTATCACTCGCTGGATGCCGACGGCGTGTTCGTCCGCATCAACGACACCGAGCTTTCCTGGCTTGGATACGAGCGCGACGAAGTAGTCGGAAAGCTGGCGTTCCGCGATCTGCTGACACCGGAGAACGCGAACTTCTTCGAAGAAGTCTTCAAGACGTTCAAATCCCAGGGTGAAGTCAAGGACGTCGAATTCGAGATACGCCGCAAGGACGGCAGCGCCATGCCGATTTCGGTGAGTGCTACGGCCGTGCGCGATGCGGCGGGCCGGTTCGTCATGAGCCGGTCCACGGTCTTCGACATAACCGAACGCAGGCTGGCACGGCAGGCGCTTGCACGAGTCAATGAGCAGGTGCGGCAGCGGCTGATGGAGATCGAACAGATCTACCGATACGCCCCGGTTGGGCTTTGCACCCTCAATCGCGAATACCGCTACCTGCGCATCAACGAGCGCATGGCGCAGATCAACGGGATACCGGCGGAAGCGCATATCGGCAAGTCGATATGGGAGATCGTTCCCCACCTGGCCGACCAGCTCGTGGAGATCTACCGGCCGGTCTGCGAGCGCGGCGAGCCGGTCGTCGAGGTCGAGATCCACGGGCGCACGCGGCAAGACCCGGAGAACGACCACGACTTCCTGGCCAGCTACTTCCCGCTCAAGAACGGCAGCGGCGAGGTGATCGGGATGACCGGCGCGGTGTTGGATATCACCGAGCGAAAACGCACCGAACAGGCGCTGCGCGAGAGCGAAGCGGCCATTCGCGCATTGTCCCTGACAGACCCGCTGACTGGCCTGGCCAACCGGCGCCGGCTGGACGAAGCGGTTCGCAGCGAGGTTCACCGCGTGCAGCGCTATGGCGGTCACTTGTCAGTTGTCATTGCCGATCTTGACCACTTCAAGCGAGTCAATGACGAACACGGACACCAGGTCGGCGATAGCGTGCTGCATGAGTTCGCCTGCCTCATCCGTACTCATTGTCGCGATACGGACCTGGTGGCGCGTTTTGGTGGCGAGGAGTTCGTCATCCTTATGCCGGAGGTGGGCGCAAGCGATGCGCAGGCGTGCGCGCAACGCATCCGGACGACGTTGGCGCAGACGGTCATCCCTCCGCTGACGCTACCCATCACCGCCAGCTTCGGCGTCGCGGAGTACGTGCCAGACGAAAGCGAAGGCTCACTTTTGCGACGCGCGGACAAGGCCCTGTACCGGGGAAAGGCGGCAGGTCGCAATTGCGTGGTACTGGCGGAAGCGGAAGCGTGCTCGTCGGGATGAAAGATTCATCCATCGCGGCTCGATGCCATCAGCGCAGCCCCGGACGAAGCCGGGGCTGCATGGCTTCAAGAGGCCCTAGAAACTCGCGCGCACGCCCAAATGCGCCTGGTTCCATGAATCGGAGAGCTCCAGTTCTCCGACCACGCCCCACGTCCGGCCGAACTTGAACTGACCACCGAGCGTGGCGATATACCCGCCCTCGAACACGCCGTCGCCGACGTAACCCGCCTTGGCCCAACCTTCGACCTGGTCGCTGATCGAACCACGCACACCGACGGCGATACTGCTTGCGCTGGAACTGTCGTCCAATTCGGTCACGGTGTAAGGCTCCGGGTTTCCGAAGAAGGGCCTGGTCGTGCGCGTTGTCTTGATCTTCTGGTTCAGGAGCGAGGCCTCTGCGATGAGGTCGAGCCGATCGCCCAGGCCGTGGTGATACCCCAGGCCGATCTCACCCGTCTCGAAGTCGTTGTCGTAGGTGTGACCGCCGCTGTTCGACGCCGAGTGCCTTTCTCCGCTCAGATTCGCGTAGCGGCCGAAGACGTGGAAGCCACTGCTGCCGATTTCGACCGAGCCGTGGACATACGGGCCATCGACGCCCGTCTTGTCCCGATACTGCTCGTCGACCTCGGATCGTTCGAAGCCACCCTCGACATAGCTGTAACTCAATGCCTGCGCGGATGTGGCAAGCGGCGTGACCGCAAGCAGCGCGGCCAATGCAAAGCGCTTCTTCATGAAATCCCCTGGTCCCTGTGAGGTTGTCCCCGCCGCGACATGCGGCGGGACGAAGGTACCAGAAGAGGAAATCCGGACTTTGGGGCCGGGCTTCCATATCGCCACATCGGCAGAGGCGGCACAGGCGGGGTGACGACACCTGGTCATCGCCCCAGACGCGACGTCACCGCAGGACGCGAAGGCGCGCGTCCGAGCTCAGCCGCCGCCGAGTTTCGAGGTGACCGCAGACAGCATCGCCCGGCTTACCGCCGTGGCGGCAGCGGGCCGCTTGCAGTCGCGTCCGTGGAAGATCATCACGCCGTGGATGTAGTCGGCGATGACTGCGTCCTTGCAGCCATCCGAGTTGACGTCGCCCAGCGCGAACCCGTCCGGCCGAAAGCGGGACGTCGGCGAGTACAGGTGAACGCCGATGCTGACGCGCGTCTCCGCCTCCAGCCCGCCCGGCCCCTGGAGATAGACGCCCATCGTTGAAAAGCCGTTGTGCAGCGTGAGGACGTCGTCGAGGCCGTTGCCGTCCATGTCGGCCACCATCACCGCGCCCGGCAGGTCATGCGATTCCATGACCTTGTCCAGCACGAACTGGCCGTCGGCCTGCTGCAGGAAGATAGCCATGCCGGCCGGCCGATTGGAACTCAGGCTCACTGCGACATCCTTGCGACCATCGCGGTTGAAGTCGCCGACGCCGAGGCTGACTCCGGTCCACGACATGTTGTCGGCACGCCAACGCGGCAAGGCCTGTTCGCGCGGCGGGGCCAGTCCGCCGGCGCCGTCGTTCAGCATCAGCCACCAGTGGAAGCCCTGGTGGATCAGCAGCAGGTCCTCGCGGCCGTCGCCGTTCATGTCCTCGGCCGTGATGTAGTTGTAGCCGCGCAGTGGCGTGGGCAGGTCGCGCAAGCGGCTGACGCCACCGAGGCCGTCGCCCCTGTAGATGACCGCACCGTAGGACGACGTCTGAGCGACGACGTCGAGCCTGCCGTCGTTGTCGACATCCAGCGTCGCGACGGTACTGAACCCGTGGGGGTCCGGGTGCAACACCTTCGTGATGGCCTGGCTGTCCTTGTGGAACTTGAACACCGTGAGACCTTCCTGGTGCCCGACGAAGATTTCAGGCGCGCCATCGCCATCGAGATCGCCCAGCGTCATGCCGATGGGCTGCCACGGGTAGGTGTCCAGGAACGGCGACTTGAAGGCGGCGCCGAGCAGTCCACCTGGCAGTTGCGGGTAGATGAAGATGCGGCTGCGGTCTTCCTCGCGGTACACGCCTTCGGTGGCCAACACCACATCCGGGCGCCCATCGCTGTTGATGTCGCCGATCGAAGTCGCCGTTGCAAGGAAATCGAGTGCCGGCGGATAGAACACGGCCGCGTCGAAGCGGAACGCGCGATTGATCTCGTACGGCGACGGTGGCGGCGGTGGTGGAACCGGCGTTGGCGGCGAAGTGTTGGCACCGGATGGCTTCGAACCACCCCCGCCCCCACCACCACAACCGGCCAGCGCCAGCACGGCCAGCACCGCGAAACCCTTCAACGAACCCGACCCAGCCGCAGCGCGGCGCTCCCCTGTCCTGTGCATCGCTACCGCTCCATGAGTCCCCGCGCGACACGCTAAGGCACGGCAAATGGATGGGCAATGGCCCAGGCCGTGACGGATGCCGCGGTGCGAGCCGCGAAGCGGCTCCGGCTTGAGTGAATTGTCAGGCGCGCTTTCAGGGCTGCATCTGGCCCGTTGCGATCAGATCGCATCGCGCAGCGGTTCTGCCTCGCCTGGACGCTGTGCGGCCGCCAGTTCGCGCTTCAACTGCACGATGGTCACCAGATAGGCCGCTGCCACCGCAAACGGCAGCACCGTGAAACGGCCTTCCGGATAGAGGAACCACACCGCGCTCGCGGCGCCGACGCGGAGGAACGCATGCTGGAAGCAGGCGTTGCTGCCGTACATCCAGCCGATGATCGGCCAATGCAGACCCATGCCGATGGCCAGCGACAGCGGCAGCAGTTGCGGGTCGGCAAAGTACACCGCGAAATGCAGCGGCCACAACAGATTGATCGACACCACGGCGCGCAAGGCCAGTGAACTCAGCGGCCGGTCCTTCACGAACAGGTTGGAGCCGAGCGGCTTGCTCAGCAGCAATCCCAGCGGAAAGATCAGGCCCGAGCCAAAGCAGGCGACCAGGCCCCAGGCTTTGGGATCGAGCAGATAGCCCGCCGTGCCCAGCGCGAGCCAGAACAGCATTCCCGCCGCCGGCAGGCTGATGCCCGCACCGGCCGCGCGCAGAAGATCGGTCTTGGCCTGGTCCAGCGAATCCATCGTCATCGCAGAGACTCCATTCGAGGCCGCGCCACGCGACGGCATGAGCATCCAGATCCGAAGCGGCACGCAGCGGCCGTGGTCCCGCCGGCGCCAGCGCGCATAGTGCCGCGACGGCGAGCGGGTGGGAAGGAGCCACGCGAGGGCCGGCGCTAGGAGCCAAAGATGGCCGCGAACAGGCTGCCTCGACCGTCGTCAACCCGCCGAGGCGTCGTCTATGCGCGATGGAGCGGGCGCGAGGCCTTACTGCGTCGAGGCAGTCGCCCCGGTGTCGGCATCCTGCGCGAGGTGCTGGCCGAACGAGTACCCGGCGCGGGCGATCGCGCAGACGATGGCGAACGCGATGAGACCGATCAGAACCTTCTTGGCCATGGTGGCGCTCCGATGGGTGGCAACCGATTCGATCACGCCGCCTTCGGGAATGGACGTGCCCAAAGTCAGGCCCGGATTGGCACGGCCAGGCCAGCCACGCAGGATCGCGCCATCAGTAGCACCACTGCTGCTCGCAGGGGACGCCATCACCGTCGCCGTCCATTTCCATACCGGGGCAATGCTGCAGGTACTGCGTGGCTTCGGCGCAGGAGCGCATCTGCGAGCAATGCTTGCGGCCGTCGCAATGGAACTGGATTGCCGGTGCAGGTGCCGCCACGGCAGCATGCATCGTGTCTCCGGTGGAGTGGGATGCAGTGAACCGCGAATAGCCATATGCGCCGGCTGCCACGATCGCGGCCAGCGCGCACGCCTCGACCAGTCCGATACGCCTGGTTGATCGGCCGGAGGCGCGTTGCTGCCGCCCGGCCTTGGCGGGCTGACCGGCGCGCATGACGCGCACGGCGCGTGGCTGTCCGTTGGGTCCAGCCTCCGTCTCGAACGAAATCAGCTCATTCAAGTGCGGGCGTTCGCCATCGCGCGGAAACGCGGAGATGTGCACGAACACATCGGAACCTCCAGCCGCCGGCGACACGAAGCCAAACCCACGATCATCGTTCCACTTGGTCAGGGTGCCGTGAGTCCGCATGTGCACCTCACGAATAACGCGGAATGTGCTTGTTGATGTTGAACCCGCACGACTTGCAGTCGGCCGGGTTATCGGGGTGGCGGAACACCGAAGCCAGCGAGTGATAGCGCTGCCGGCATTTCGGGCAGCTGCTGCGCAGGAACGGAATGGCGGCGAGCAGCGGAATGGCGATGCCGCCTGCCAGCACGGCCAGGCCGACCGGGGCAGGGATCACCTGCGCGAACTGGTGCCTGGCGCCGATCACCATTGCGCCCGCGGCCACGCCGCCCAGCGCGAGACGTTGCCTCGAGCGCATGGTTTCTGCGGCGGCACGGAGCCTGCGGTTCTCCTGCTGCGGGTCCAGCGCCGTCTGCACGTCCGTCATGTCGTCCCCTGGATATGTCGTGATTCGAGCCGGAAGCGGCTCCGAAGAAGGCAGTCCCGAGGTCGGCATCGCGATGCGAGTCCCGCTCGTCCCCGGCACTCGTCCAGCGTCCCCACGCGGGCGAGTGTGGTCGATGTTCAGTCGCTCCAACGTGGCAGTCAAGCCGAGCGATGCAACCGACTGCCATCGGACGCGTGTAGTCGAAAAACACTGGCTTCACGGCACAAGGATCAAGTTGACGCGGGCTAGGAGTCCGCATGCACGTCAATGGCCAACACCTGATGCGCACCAGTCGCATCCTGCGGTTCCTGGTGCGCTACCGCCGCTCCGGCATGTTCACCGGGTTGGATCTGCGCGTGCCGATGGGGATGGAAGCCGAAGCCGAGGCAGCCGATCATCGCCCGGACCAATTCGTCGACGACCTCGAAGCGCTCGGTCCGACCTTCGTCAAGCTCGGACAGGCGTTGTCGACGCGGCCCGACGTCGTGCCTGCGATCTACCTTGAATCGCTGGCGCGCATGCAGAGCCAGGTCACGCCGGTACCGTGGGCGGCGATCCGGCCGCAACTGGAGAACGCGTTGGGCATGCCGCTCGAGCGCGTGTTCGCAAGCATCGACGAGGTGCCATTGGGTTCGGCATCGCTTGCGCAGGTGCATGGTGCGCGCCTGCTGGACGGCCGCGCCGTCGCGGTGAAGATCCAGAGGCCGGGCATCGCCGAAGAAGTGCGGCACGACCTGGCGACACTGGAGTCGATCGCCAGCGGCGTCGACCGCACGACCGGCCTGGGGCAGCGCGTGCGCTTCTCCGACTGGGTGCACGAGTTCCGCAAGGCGCTTCACGACGAGCTGGACTACTGCCTGGAAGCCGCCAACCTCGAACGCTTCTCCGAACACCTGGCCGATTATCCCGACCTGCTGGTGCCCAGGCCGGTGTGGGAGCTGACGAACTCGCGCGTACTGGTGATGGAACTGATCGAAGGTCTGCGGCCGGACGAATCGGCGCGACGCCGCTGGCCGTCGTATCGGCTGGAGGAACTGTGCGAATCGCTGCTGCGCGGCTACCTCGACCAGATCTTCGTGTATGGCGAGATCCACGCCGATCCGCATCCCGGCAATCTGTTGATCACCGGAGACGGGCGCATGGCGATCTTCGACCTCGGCATGGTCGTGCACGTGCCGCCGCGGCAGCGAACGCGCCTGCTCAAGCTGATGTTCTCGGCAGTCGATGGCCGCGGCGACGAGGCCGTCGACGAGGTCATCGCGCTGGGTACCCGTCTGGAGGAATTCGACGAGGAGCGATATCTGCGCGAGGCCGGGCAACTGATCGCGCGCTACGCCGCCCACGCCGACCTGCAGGGTTACTCGGAGGGCCGCCTGATGCTGGACCTGACGCGCATCGGCGCCGCCTGTGGCCTGCGCTCTCCGCCCGAACTGAGCCTGCTCGGCCGCGCGCTGCTGCACCTGGAAGGCGTGTGCCGGATGCTCGCACCGGGATTGATGGTCAAGCCCGTGTTCGAGGACCATTTTCCGCGCGTCGTGCGTGCGCAGATGAAGCGCTCGATGTCGCTGCCGTCACTCGCAGTGGAGGCGGTCGAACTGCAGGGACTGATGCAGGACGCTCCACGCAAGGTCTCGGCGGCGCTCTCCCTGATTGCCGAGAACCGGCTGCAGGTGCGCATCACCGGTCTGCAGGAATCGCGTTTGATGGAGAACCTGCAGAAGATCGCCAACCGCATCGCCGCGGGCATCGTGATCGCCGCCCTGATCCTCGCCTCGGCGCTGCTGCTGCGCGCGCAACCCGGCGGCTTGCCGGTGGGCGCGGCGAAGCTGGCGATGGTCCTGTTCCTGGTCGCCACCGCACTCGGGCTTGGCCTGGTGATCAGTGCATTGATGCACGACCGCAAGGCCAAACCCCCGGAAGAACGCGGGCCGCGCGGGTAACTTGAGGCGAATCGTCACGCAGGACCGGGGCGTGAGCCCCGGTTCGATGCGGTGTTGGTTTCAGCGTCCGTCGCGATCGAAGTCGCCCGGGATAGCGCGCTCCGCGGTATGCCACGCATCGCGGGTCGCGGCCTTCGCGTTCTCCCAGCCCAGCCGCGAATCGCCCTTGACGCGCTCCCAGCCATGGCCGAGGTCGCGCTCCAGCGCCTCGTCCCAGTCACGGTCGCCGTAATGCGTTCGCGCCTGCACGCCATAGCGGTAGGCTGGACGGTAGTCGTCGAACGTCGCCGCCGCATCGCGATAGGGCGCGCGGTCGAAGGCGGACTCGTAATAGCGATCGGTGGCGTCATAGGCGCGATAGGTGCGGTCGCTGCGATCCCATGCGTCATGCACTGCGTCTTCCGCCTGCTCCCAGGCCAGGCGGGACTTGCCTTTCGCCTTCTCCCAGTGGTGGCGCAGTTCGGCGCGCAGGTCGTCGTCCCAATGGCGGTCGCGATATCGGACGCGCGCATCGGTGCCGTAAGCGTAGGCCGGGCCGTAATCGGCGTCGTAGTCGTAGCGGGCGTCGTAATAGGGTCTGGCGACGTAATGCGTGCGCCAGTATTCCTCCTCCATCGTCGGGTCGATGCGTTCGGCGACGCCCTTGCCGGCAACGGCGCCAGCCACCGCACCGATGCCGCCGCCGATCAGCATGCCAATGGGCCCGCCCAGCGCACCGACAAAAGCGCCGAGTGCTGCGCCACCTGCGCCGCCAAGGCCCACACCGACAGGATGAGAGCCCTTTGCGCCGGTAATGGGGTCGCGATTGAACGCGCGCGATTCCGGATTGGCCATGTCGTGCTCCTCATTATTTCATCGTTGAAAAGAGCGATGAGGGTGCAGGCGTTTCCGTTAATCGCGCGTCTGTCATTGCGTGAACATGTTGTTGGACGATGAATCGTTCAGTCATGCGGCTTGATGCGATGCCAACGAAACAAAACCAGCGCTTAAAGAAAAGTTATCGCGGGGTCGGCGAGGAGCGTTGATGCCATCACCGCCGGCTTAGGCAACGCGTAATACGCTTGCGCAACCTTGAGGGTAATGCGAGCGCCGCTCAACGGATCCTCGAGAGACGACAGGCCCAGTACCTGTCGGGCCGCCAGCCGATGCCCGGCTGGCGGCTTCTGCGCGAATGGCGCGCGACGTGTCACGGGAGGTGCAGTGCTCGAAACGAGGACTGGTCATGACCTGGACACCGTGGAGGAAGAGGCGCGACGAATCTCTTGTAACGCCAGTGAGCACGGTGATTGCCAGGTGCTTCGCCGGTTGTGGTGCGTGCTCAGGAATGCCGAAATGAGCTGGCCCGCCGGATGCGAGAAGGAGCAGTTGCAGCGCATACGCCAAGAGGTGGCTTGGGAGTTGGCGCACCTTGAGCAGGCGATGACGGGAAATGCGATCTGAAACGTATGCGCATTAGGCGTTTGACCGATGAGCCCCGCGAAGCCCGGCTTCGCGGGGCTTCACTTTCCCGTGTGAATGAAGAAGGACTGCATTACCGCTCGTTCGCGCCCGCTTTACTTTATCGACGCGAGGATTGCGGGCGGAAAGACGAGGAGCAACACGACGAGGAGAAACGGCTGGGAGCATCTGCAATCACTATCAGAGGAGGCGTGCCGAGATGAAACTGTTCGCCTGGAAGGCACGCCACGAACGCACGGCATCGACCGTGCTCGAGGATGATCTGAAGGTGCTGGAGGAGATGCTCGAGTCGATCCTCGATATCGTGCAACCGGACGAGGCGATGCAGCATTTCGCGCCGCACGCCGATGTCGTGCGTCAACGCGCGGGCAGTTTCTGGCCGGTGGCCGAGGATGCGATCCAGGCGATGCTGGCCAGGCGCGGCGTCGCGAGGTGACGCCGCGCGATGGAATGGAGGGAAGAGAAGGCCCGCATGCTCGGGCCGTCTCACTGCTTGCCGGTACTCAGCGGATGCGCGCGGTCACAGCTGGCTCATGCCACCGTCAGCCACGATCTCGGTGCCGACGATGAATCCTGATTCCGGCGACGAGAGGTGCAGCACCGTCGCGGCGATCTCTTCCGGCGTGCCGAAACGGCCCAGGGGAATCTGGCTCTGGATCTGCGCGGCGGTCGCTTTCAGCGCGGCGTCGTCGAGGCCGAGCTTGCCGTAGAGCGGCGTGGTCACCGGGCCCGGGCTGACCACGTTGACGCGGATCCCGCGCGGCAGCAGCTCGGCCGACAACGTCTTCGCCAGCGAGATCAGCGCGGCCTTGCTGGCGGCGTACACCGAGGTGTTGGGCATGCCGATGCGGGCGTTGATCGAGCCGTTGAGCACGATCGAAGCACCATCGTTCAGCACGGGCAGCAGCGCCTGCAACTGGAAGTACGCGCCCTTGAGGTTAGTCGTGAACAGGTCGTCGAAGAACGCCTCGGTGGTGTCGGCGAACGACGAGAACTTTGCGGCGCCGGCATTGATGAAGGCCGCGTCGAGGCGCATGCCGCGTGAGCTCAGTTCGGCGCCAAGCGCCCGGGCCGAGGCCGTGTCGCCGGCGTCGTTGCGCAGCGCAACGGCGTTGCCGCCGATCGCCGACGCGGCCTGGTCGAGCGTGGCCTGGTCGCGTCCGGTGATGACGACGCGCGCGCCCTCGGCGGCATAGGCCTGCGCCGCGGCGAGGCCGATGCCACTGCTGCCGCCGGTGACGAGTACGGTTTTCTGGTTGAAACGGTTCATGGATCTGCTCCGGAGGACACGGCGGATTGCCGTTGAGCGCATCCTGCTCCTGGCCGTTCCCGTTTCCGTGCCATGATCCGGGCCGACTCGTTCGAAGGCGTCGAACATGTTGTCCCCGGATGAACTTGCCCTGCTGGAGGCCATCCGCGAGAGCGGCAGCCTGTCGCGTGCGGCTGCCCGGCTGGGCAAGGCGCCGTCCACCGTTTCGCATGCGGCGCGGCAGCTGGAAGAACGATTCGACGCGTTGTTGTTCGACCGCCGCCGTTACCGCCTGCAACTGACGCCGGCCGGGCTGCTGCTGGCACAGGAGGCGGCACGTTTGATGCAGGACGTCTCCCGCCTCACCCAACGGGTGAAGCAGGTCGCGGGCGGCTGGGAGGACCGTCTGTGGATCGTCACCGACGAACTGCTCGAGTTCGACACGCTGCTTCCCGTCATCCATGCCTTCGACGAACTGAAGTCCGGCGTCAGCCTGCGCATCACCCATGAAGTGCTGGGCGGCACGTGGGAAGCGCTGCGCGACGGGCGCGCGGACCTGGTGGTCGGTGCGACCAACGAGCCGCCGGTGATTCCCGGCCTGCGCTGGTTCGAACTCGGCGTGATGGACTGGGTGTTCGCGGTGTCGCCGCGGCATCCGCTCGCGAAGGCCAACGAGCCGTTGCCGAGACAGGAGGTCATGGCGCATCGCGCGGTGGTCGTCGCCGACACGGCGCGCCGCGGCGAAGGGCGCGGCTATGGCGTGGTCGGCGGGCAGGCACAGCTCGCGGTGCCGAGCATGCGCGCCAAGATCCAGGCGCAGCGCGACGGACTCGGCGTCGGCTGGCTGCCGCGCCAGCGCATCGCGGGATTGCTGGAGCGGGGCGAACTGGTCGAGAAAGCCATGGACGACCCGCGCGAACCGAACACGCTGTACGTCGCCTGGCGCGGCGACCACCAGGGCCGCGCACTGGAATGGTGGATCGGTCAGTTCAAACAGCCGCGACTGGCCGAACGGCTGGTTTCCGGAATCGACGCCGTACCATGATGGCGCGACCGCAACGCAAGGACATGCGATGGAGTTCAACCCGTACCAGCCGCCCGCACAGCCGTTGCCACTGCCCGAGGCGTCGCCGCTGGCAAGACCATACCGGTGGCTCAATCGCATCTACGCGGCGCTGGCGATCGCGGCCACTGCGCTCCTGATCCTCGACGGCCGCTCGGTCTGGTACGACGCGGATGGACTGCGGGCGCTGCTGTATTTCCATGCGCCGGTCCTGGCCTTCATCGCGACGTGCTACGCCCGCGGACGCGCGCTGGTGGCCTGTTATGGCGCCTACGCGCTGTTCTATGCCTGGCTGCTCTACGTCCTGTTCGCGCGCTACCCGGATGTCGACCCGGTTGGACTCTTCATTACCGCCATAAACACGGCCGGGTTGTTCTGGGGTTGGCAGCAGGCGTCCCGGCGCGGCGCGTTCTACCGCACGGTGCCGGCCTAATCGGCGAACGGTTCAGTCCTGCGCGAGGAAACCCAGGCGCCCGGCAACGCTGGCCGCTTCGCCGCGCGAACGCACGTCGAGCTTCCGCAGGATCGCCGAGATGTGGTGGTCCACCGTCTTCTCAGACCGCACGAGCCGGCGCGCGATCTCGGCGTTGGTCAGGCCACCGGCGAGGAGGCCGAGGATCTGCAGCTCGCGTACGGTCAAGCCGGCGGGATTGGCGCTGGTGGTCGCGCGCGGACCGCGTGCCAGTCCTCGCACGCCGGCCTCGCGCAGCCGTTCGCGGCAGTGCTTGACCACCGCCGAGGCGCCGAGGGTTTCAAGCAGCGCCAACGCTTCGCGCTGCGCGGCCTCGTCGCCGTCGAGCAGGGCGAGCGCGCGATCGTACGGACAGCCAAGGCGTTCCCACAACGCGGCGGCTTCGCGCCAGCGGCCCGCGATCATCAATGCGTACGGTTCTTCCGCGCCCTCCGGCCCTGCCTCGGTGATGCCGAGCTTGCGCACCCAGTAGCGCAGTTCGCCGAGCGAGTGCGCATCCTGGCGCTGCTCGGCCAGTTCCAGCGTCTGCGGCACGATGCCGTCGACGCCGCGTTCCTCGTCCAGCCACGCCGCTTCGGCGAAGGCGCACGCCACCGGCGCCAGCCGCTGCAGTTCGCCGGACTTGCGTGCCAGCGTGGACGCTTCCTCAAGCAATGCCTCCGCGCCGGGATCGCCGCGGCGCAGGCGCAGCCGCGCCAGCACGGCCAGCGCGCAGATCCGCGTCACCGCCGCCACGCCCTGGCTGTTCACCAGCCGCGCGGCACCCTGCGCGGCGTCGTCCCAGCGTCCCTGTTCGAAAAGCAGGCGCGCCTGCCAGGCCGAGATGTAGTTCGACCACGAATCCAGGTCGCGCGCGGCGAAGTAGCGCATCGCCTCGTCGATGCGCGTCTGCGCGTCGCCATACTCGCGGTTCTTGATCGCCGTGCTGACGAGGTTCACGTAACAGCGGGAGACATGCTCCTCGAAGCCATGCTCCAGCGCGATCTCCAGACTGCGCTCGATCATCGGCCGGCCGTCGGGCCGTTCGGCCGAATACAGCGCGGTGCCGACGTTGTTGAGCGCGTGGCTCAGCACCTCGGCGCTGCCGATGCGCGTGGCCAGATCGATCGCGCGCATGCCCCAGTCCACCGATTCGTCGGTGTGGCCCGACAGCATGTACAGCTGTGAGCGGTTGCTCAGCGCCCAGGCATAGGCCTCGTCCTCGGGCAGGTCCTGCAGCAGTTGCACGGCGTCGGTCGCGTAGGCCTCGGCTTCGACCTTCTGCCCGCCGAACCAGTACAGCCGCGACAGCCAGCGCAGGGTGCGGCCTTCCTGGCGCACGTCGCCGAGTTCGCGCCAGATGGACAGTGCCGCCAGCCGCGCGGCGATGGCGGTTTCGTTCTGGTCGGTCAGGTAGCACTGGAACGAGAGCTTCTCCTGCAGCTCCGCAAGCGCGGGCGGCAACATTCCATCGGCGTGCGCCAGCGCGGTGCCGTAGAGCTTGGCCGCTTCGCAGTGCGCGCCGTGCGAAGCGGCCTGGTCGCCGGCCTGCAATGCGTACTTCAACACCGCATCGGAGTCGCCTGCGCCTGACGCGTGATGCACCAGTCGCGACATCGCCGCACAGCCGCAGCGCTCCAGTTCGGCCAGCACGCGCGCGTGCAGTGTCGCCGCCAGCGGTGTCGGCAGCGCTTCTTCGACCGCGATGCGCGCCAATTCGTGGCGGAACGCGTAGGCGCGCCCGTCGGTCCGCAGCAGGCCGGAGGCCAGCGCCGCGTTGATGTCCGCCGGTGCCGGGGCCAGAACCGTCTCGACGATGCCTGCCTCGATGCGCGCCGGCACGATCGCCGCCAGATCGAGCAGGGCGCGCACTTCCGGCGGCTGGCGCGCGGCACGCGCGAGTACGGCGTCGCGCACCGTCGCCGGCAGGCCGTCGGCGCGCAAGGCCTCGGTGACGAAGAATGGATTACCGCCGGTCGCGGCGTAGATACCTTCGGCTGGACGGCTGGATTGCCGTGCCAGTTCCGCCACTCCCTGTTCCGACAGCGGCAGCAGGCGCACGCGCACGACCGCGTCGGCGGGCAGGTCGCCCAGCACCAGCTTCAACGGGTGGCGATCGCCGATCTCGTCATCGCGGTAGCTCAGCACCATCAGGGCGCGAACGCGCTGTATGCGCCGCGCCAGGAACTTCACCAGGTCGAGCGTCGCCGCGTCGGCCCAGTGCAGGTCCTCGAGCACGATGATGGTGGTGCCAGGCGCTTCCTGCAGTTCGGCGAGGAACGCGGCGAACAGTTCGATGCGCCGGCCTTCGATACCCAGCATCGCGCGCAGCGGCGCGCCGAGTGCGCCTGCCATGTCGTACAACGGCCCGAGCGGGCGCGGCGAGAACAAGGCTTCGCAGCCTCCCCACAGCACGCGTGCATCGCCCTGCATGGATACCAGCTGCGTGACGAGCGAGGTCTTGCCGATGCCTGCTTCGCCGCACACCAGCGCGGTGCGGCCGGAACCGTGTCCGGCCACGTCGAGCGCACCTTGCAGCAGTTGCAGGGCCTGGTCTCGTTCGATCAGCTCCACGGTATCGTCCACATCGCGACCGTCCGGATCGCGGCTCCGAGGGATCGTGTCGATTATCCCCCAACGCACGCAGCGCCCGCGCCGGGCCATCGCCCCGCGCAAGCATCGTGCCGGTCACGCGCAAAGAAGCACGCGTTCAGAAGTAGAAGTACGGCTCCAGCACCGAGATCTCGGTGATGCTGGTGACCGGAAGGCCGTTACGGCGCGCGACCTGGCGGATCGCTTCCGGCGCGGGCGCATCGTAGATGCAGAACGTCTTCCTGCGGTCCGCGCTGACATAGGAGTGCAGCCAGGTGACTCCGCAGTCGCCATTGACGCCGGCGATCTTCGCGCAGAACCGCGCGCCCTCCGCATCCACGGGAATCGACAGGGCGTCCGCGAACGTGCGTTCGACCAGATAGCGGGGCATTGCCGATGTCCTTCGTTTGTCGTTGCCGTGACCGCGTGGCAGGTGCGGAGGGATTGGCGTGGTTGTTGCAGTGATGACGCGTGTGCACGGATCAGCGGAAGCTGAAGCGCGGCGGGTTCCAGTCGCTGACGTAGTGGCGATCGGTGCCGTAGCCGGAGCTGTTGCCGTAACCGATGCCGAAGTCGCGCGCGTTGTGCACATGGCGGACCGGCGCTTCGTCCTGAACGCGCAGGACCTCTTCCAGGGCCGCCTCGGCACGCACCCACGCGGCTTCGCTGTCGCCCGGGATCGGGGCGAAGAGGTCGCGGCGGCCGGACTGCGGAGCGACGAGGCCGGCGGAGGAGGCAAGTTCGACGATGTAGCGGGACATGGCGGCTTTCCTTGATGGCGGGCAGTCCGGGTGCGGACCGTGGTGACATCGTAGGAATCGGCGGCTCCGCCCACATCGGGAGCATTCCCCAGATTGCGCGGGGCCTGTCCCCATATTCGTCCCCCATGCGACGTCCACCCATCGGCCATGTGGGGAGCAGGCCGGTGTTCCAGCGGGGCCGGTTCATCGAGGCCGCGAGCCGGCTGGCCGCTGCTTTTGTATGAAGAGGCCCGCACGCTGGTACACGACATCGTGCACGGCGCTCGCCAACCCTAGGGCGTGCCGGAACGCACCGGCGCGTGAGATTCCCGCGAGGCGCGCATGCCCACCCATCCATCCCCCACTGAAGTCGATGAACTGCGCCGTGCATTGCTGGCCGGCGGTGCGGCGGCGATGGCCGTCGGCGCGGTGCTCCCGCTCGTCGCGTGCACAGCGCAGTCGCCGCCTACCGAGCCGGCGTCGACCGCCGCAGCCCCCACTCCCACCACTCCCCGGAGAGAGATCGTGAGCACATTCACCACCAAAGACGGCACGCAGATCTACTACAAGGACTGGGGCAGCGGCCCGGTGGTCGTGTTGTGCCACGGCTGGCCGCTGTCGTCCGACAGCTGGGAGTCGCAGATGATCTTCCTGGCGGACAACGGCTTCCGGGTGATCGCGCACGACCGTCGCGGCCATGGCCGTTCCAGCCAGCCATGGGATGGCAACGACATGGACCACTACGCCGACGACCTGGCCCAGCTGCTCGACATGCTCGACGTGAAGGACATCTCCATCTTCGGCTTCTCCACCGGCGGCGGCGAAGTGGCGCGCTACATCGGCCGGCACGGCACCAAGCGCGTGAAGAAAGCGGGCCTGATCTCGGCGGTGCCGCCGCTGATGGTGAAGACCGACAAGAATCCCGGCGGCCTGCCGATCGACGTGTTCGATGGCCTGCGCAAGGCGCAGCTGGAGAACCGCTCGCAGTTCTACAAGGACGTGCCGGCCGGACCGTTCTTCGGCTTCAACCGGCCGGGCGCCAAGCCGTCGCAGGGCATGATCGATTTCTGGTGGCTGCAGGGCATGATGGGCGGGCACAAGAACACCTACGACAGCATCAAGGCGTTCTCGGAAACCGACTTCACCGAGGACCTGGGGAAGTTCGACGTGCCGACGCTGATCGTGCATGGCGACGACGACCAGGTGGTGCCGATCGACGCGTCCGCCCGCGCCTCGGCCAAGCTGATCAAGAACAACAAGCTGATCGTCTATCCCGGCGCGCCGCACGGCATCACGGATACCCACAAGGACAAGCTCAACGCCGACATGCTGGCGTTCCTGAAGTCCTGAGCGGCGCGTGGCGGCAGGGCCCGGCGCCCCCGTGGCGCCGCGCCTCCGGTCACTTTGCTGAACCACGCCGTCTCCCGGAGATTCGGGCTCGAAAGTCACATTCATGGCAAAATACATGCCATGGCCGATTCGATGGTTCTGGATGTGGCGCGACTGCGCCGGGGCTGCGCGCAATGCTCGCTGCAGCAGCTGTGCCTTCCCGCCGGTATCGATCCGAACGACCTGCAGCGCCTGGACGACATCGTCCGGCGCCGCCGCCCGGTCGAGCGCGGCGAACGCCTGTTTCGCCCCGGCGATGCCTTGAACGCGGTGTACGTCGCCCGCGATGGCGCCTTCAAGACCGTGAGCATCAGCGAGGATGGCGAAGAGCAGATCGTCGGATTCCACCTGCCCGGCGAACTGATCGGGCTGGATGCGCTCGGGGCCGGCGAGCACCGCTGCGAAGCGGTGGCGCTGACCACTGCGAATGTCTGCGAAGTCCCCTTCGACCTGCTGGCGGAGGTCGCCTCGCAGCTGCCGAGCCTGCAGCAGCAGCTGCTGCGCGTGATCGGTCAAAGCGTCGGCCGCGACCAGGACCACCTCGGCATGCTGGTGCGGCGCCAGGCGAACGAGCGCATCGCGCTGTTCCTGCACGGGCTGGCCGAACGCTTCCGCCACATCGGCGAGTCCGGCACGCACTTCAAGCTGCCGATGAGCCGCGAGGACATCGCGCGCTACCTCGGCCTGGCGCTGGAAACCGTCAGCCGTGGCTTCACCCGCCTGCAGGAAGACGAAGTGATCGCGGTGACCGGCCGCCGCGTCGAGATCCTCGATGCGGCTGAACTGATGCGCCTGGCGCACGGTGGTGAATCCGCGGAGGCGGAGCGCCGTACGCGCAGGGCGTAAATGATTCCCTTCTCCCGCGCGCGGGAGAAGGTGCCCGAAGGGCGGATGAGGGCGCCTTGGCGCGCCCGTCGCCTCGCCCAACCGCCTTCGTTACATCAAGCCGGCAGCGTGCTGCATCCCAGCGCGCCGAGCAGCGTGTGCAGCGCCGGTACCTGCATCAGCCACGGCGCGGTCAGCGTCATCACGCCGGCCATCAGCACCAGCATCGCCGCGGCGTGGCGCCAGCGTGTCTGCAGCCAGCGCCCGAGACGTGCGCCGCTCCAGGTCAGCGGCAGCATCACCGGCAGCGTGCCGAGTCCGAACGCCAGCATCAGCAGCGCGCCATTCAACGCATGTGCCTGCAGCCACGCCGCCGCCAGCAGCGTCGTGCTGAGTCCGCACGGCAGCCACCCCCACAACACCGCCAGGCCGATACGCTTGGCGCGCGTGTCGGCCGGCAACAGTCGCTGCTGCAACGGACGCAGCAGGCGCCAGGCGTGCTGGCCGGGCTTCGACAGGAACGCGAGCCGGCCGCGCCGGTCGAGCAGCCGCAGCGCGACCAGCACCAGCACCGCGCCGGCGAGCATGCGCAGCGTCAGCGCCAGGCCTTCGACGCGCGCCACCTCGACGATGCCATGGCCGAAACCACCGGCAATCGCCCCGGCGACCGTGTAGCCGAAGATGCGTCCGAGGTTGGCTTCCAGCGCGACCCACGGTGAAGCGCTGCTGGCGCAGAAGCCGGTGGCGATGCCGCCGCACATCGCGGCGCAGTGCACGCCGCCGAGCAGGCCGGCCAGCATCGCGGCGCCCAGCGCGAGCCAGTCAACCGCCATCGGTGCGCTCCTCGCTGTCCGCCTTATCGCCGCGCCCGGCTTCATTGCGTCGTTCCTCGCCACGCACGGTCGCGTGATCGTCGCGCAGGATGTCGATCGCCGGCGTGTCGAGGTCGTCGAACTGGCCGCGCTTCACCGCCCACACGAACAGTCCTATCGCAACGCCCAGCAGCACCAGGCTGATCGGAACGAGCAGCAGCAGGATGGTCATGGCGCCAGCCCTTCCTTCGGCGCGCGGCCCAGACGCAGCGCGTTGAGCGTGACCAGCAGCGACGATGCCGCCATGCCGATCGCCGCGAGCCACGGCGTGACCAGTCCGGCGGCGGCCAGCGGCAGCGCCAGCAGGTTGTAGCCGATCGCCCACGCCAGGTTCTGGCGCACGATCGACTGCGTGCGCCGCGCCAGCGCGACGGCTTGCGGGATGCGCAGCAGCGACGGGCTGGTGACGACGAAGTCGGCGGCGCGCTGAGCCAGGGCCGCACCCTCGGCCATCGCCAGCGACACGTCGGCGCCGGCCAGCACCGGCGCATCGTTGAGGCCGTCGCCGATCATGGCGACCACGTCGCCGCGCGCCTGCAACGAACGCATGTGCTCAAGCTTCTGTTCCGGAGACAGCCGTGCACGCGCATCGGCGATGCCAACGGCGCCGGCGAAGCGCTGCACCGCGGGCGCGGCATCGCCGCTGCAAAGTTCGACGGACAAGCCCTGCGCCTGCAGCGCGGCGACCGCGGCGGCGGCGTCGGGACGCAGTGCTTCACGGATGGCGAAACGTGCCGATGCGCGCCCGCCGTCGCCCAGCCACAGCGCACCGTCGTCGTCGCGTGCGGCGGCGAAGTCGGCGCGGCCGAGCCGCCACGTGTGACCGTCGATGCGCGCTTCCAGGCCGAGTCCCGGCACGGAGCGCGGGGCCTCGACGCGGTCGTGCGAGGCGATGTGGGCGAACGCCTGCGCCAGCGGATGGCGGCTGCCATGTTCAAGCGCGGCGGCGATGCGAAGGGCGTCCTCGCGTGCGAGTCCGAACGTTTCGACGCCTTCCAGTTCGGGCTTGCCCTGGCTGAGCGTGCCGGTCTTGTCGAACACGACGCGATCCACGCGCGCCAGCGTGGCGAGCGCGTCGCCACGCACGCCGAGCACACCGATGCGCGCCAGCGCGCCGTGCGCGGCGGTCAGCGCGGTCGGTATCGCCAGAGACAACGCGCACGGGCAGCTGACCACCAGAACCGCCAGCGTGACCTCCAATGCCCGCGCCGGATCGTGCTGGCGCCACCAGGCGTAGACCGCGAGCGCGCACAGCAGCAGCGCGACGACGAAGACGCCGGCCACGCGATCGGCCAGCAGGGCCAATGCCGGACGCGAGCCCTGCGCCTGTTCGACCAGGCGGGTCAGCTGCGAAAGTTGCGTGTCGCTGCCGGTGCGCACCACGCGCAGCCGCGCCGGATGCTCGCGGCACAGGCTGCCGGCCAGCGCGATGTCGCCGGGAACGCGCCGCACCGGCGTCGATTCGCCGGTGATCAGCGCCTCGTCGAACGCCGCGTCGTGATCCATCAGCTCGCCATCGGCCGGAACCGTCTCGCCGGCCGCGACCCAGGCGACGTCGCCGACGCCAAGTTCGGCCAGCGGAACCTGTTCGCGGCTGCCGTTCGCGCCCTCGCGCGTGGCCAGCACCGGCCGCGCCCGCGCCAGCGCATCGACCTGCGCGCTGGCGATGCCGCGTGCACGCTGGTCGAACATGCGCGACACCAGCAACAGCAGCACGAACATCACCGCCGCGTCGTACCAGACGTGCGGTCCGCCGCGCAGCGTTTCGAGCAGGCTGGCGAAATAGGCGAGCAGCGTCGAGCCGGCGATCAGCGTGTCCATGCCGATGCGGCGGCCGCGCAGTTCGCGCCACATACCTTCGAGGAATGGCCAGCCGGCGTAGAACACCACCGGCGTCGATACCAGGAAGGTGATCCAGCGGAAGAAGTCGCGTGTGGCGATCGGCATCTGCTGCGCGGTATCGAGGTACAGCGCCTCGGCGAACATCATCGCCTGCACCGCGCCGAGCCCGGCCACGCCCAGGCGCATCAGCCAGCGCCGGCGTTCGCGCTTCTGCGCCTGCTCGCGCGCCTCGCCGGTGGCGAGCCACGGCCGGTAGCCGAGCGCGGCGAGCCGCGACATCAGCACCGACAGCGCAACGCGAGCGGGGTCCCAGCTGACGGTGATCCGTCCCGTCACTGCGTTGGCGACGGCATCGAGCACGCCGGCGTGCCGGCGCAGTGCGCGATCGATCAGCCAGGCGCAGGCCGCGCAGCGCATCGCATCGGTGAGCACGGTGATCTCGCGGCCGCCCGGCACTTCGCGGCTGTGGCCGGCGATCACGGCGTCGCGGTCCCATGCGCTGAAATCGGCCGGGTCGGCATCGACGCGGCCGGCTGGCGTGCTGCGCAGCCGGTAGTAATCGTCCAGGTGTGCGCTGGCAATCCACTCCGAAGCAGCGGCGCAGCCGTGGCAGCAATAACCGAGGCCGCCATTGAACACGGCATCGGCACGCAGCGCCTCGCCGCAGTGGTGGCAGGTGCCCTCGGCAGCTTCAATCTCACTGGCGACAGCGGCGTTCACGCGCTACTCCGCGTCCAGCGCGGGTCCCAGGTGCGCGGCCTGCTGCTTCGCCGGAAGCCGTCCGCGCAATCGCCATTGGCCGTCGACAGGCGTCACCCGCAGCAGCCAGTCGTGGTCCTGCGCGAGGTCGGTCGTGGCGCGCCAGCCCATCTCGCTGGGCAGCAGCGGCAGGGTGACGTCCTGGGCGGCATCGCTGGGATGGGAGAGCACCAGCGTCAGCGGTTCGTCGCGGCGGAAGTCGCCGCTCACCGGCAGCAGCTCGACCATGCCGCCCTTGCCGATGCGCAACACCGCCGACAACTTCATCGCGCCCGCGCGCTCGTCGGGACCGAGTTCGCTGACCTGTACCTGTGCGGTGCGCTGGACGGTATCGATCACCTGGTCGCTGCCACCGCTGCGGGTGGCGATGACCACCACCGCGATGCCGGCGACCACCGCCGCGAGCGGCAGGCCGATCACCAGCCACATCATGGGTTCGCGCAGAGGATGTTTGCCCATCACATCGGACCGAAGAACGTGGACTCCACGTCGGCGCGCGCACCGCCATCGACGCGTTCGACATGGAAGACGATGTCCTGCTTGCCGCGCACGCCGGCCGGCGAGGACAGCGTCAACGGCAGGTTGAGCACCTGCTCGGCCTGCGCGGCGACGACCTGCTCGCCGCCGGCCAGCACGATGCCGGCTGGCGCATCGACACGCAGACGGAAGCGCTGCGGCTTCACGTCCTTGTTGACCAGTTTCATCGTGTAGCTGTTCTCGATGCGTCCGCCGGCGGCCTCGCGGTACAGGGCATTGCGGTCGCGCAGCACTTCCGCGATGAGCGGGCTGCGATGGCCGACGCCCCAGGCCCAGCCAACGCACAGCGCGAGCAGTAGCAGGCCGTAGACGAACATGCGGGGACGCAGCACGCGGGTAGGCTTTCCGTCGATCGCGTTCTGCGTGGAGTAGCGGATCAGGCCATGCGGATAGCCCATCTTCTCCATGACCTGGTCGCAGGCATCGATGCAGGCGCCACAGGCGATGCACTCGTACTGCAGGCCATTGCGGATGTCGATGCCGGTCGGGCAGACCTGCACGCACATCGTGCAGTCGATGCAGTCGCCGAGCTCTTCCGGCGCGAACTTCGGCAGCGGCGCGGCATCGCGCCCGGCATCGAGCACGGCGGTGGTGCCGTGCGCCTGCACGTGGGCGTTGGGCGCGTTGGCGAAGCGTGCGACGAAGTCGTTGGCGAGGGCGGCGTCAATGAGCCCGCGCGCGCGTTCCAGCACGCTCGGCATGCCGCGCTTGCGCGGACCGCGAGGCTCGCCGCGCATCGGGTCGTAGGCGATGATCAGCGTGTTGCGGTCGAACATCGCGCTCTGGAAGCGCGCATAGGGGCACATGTACTTGCACACCTGCTCGCGCAGGAAGCCGGCATTGCCCCAGGTCGCCAGCGCGTAGAACAGGACCCAGAACGTTTCCCAGCCGCTCCAGCCGGGGGCGCTGCCCACGAGTGGCGCACGCGCGGCCAGGTCGGTGATCGGGGTGAAGAAGCCGACGAAGGTGAAGCCGGTCCACAGCGCGAACACCAGCCACAGCACGTGCTTGGCGCCCTTGCGGCGGAGCTTGTTGCCGTTCCACGGACCGGCATCGAGCTTCATCCGCGCATTGCGGTCGCCCTCGGTCCACTGCTCCATCCACAGGAAGACTTCGGTCCACACCGTCTGCGGGCAGGCATAGCCGCACCACAGGCGGCCGGCCAGCGCAGTGAAGAAGAACAGCGCGAGTCCGGCGATGATCAGCAGCATCGCCAGGAACACGAAATCCTGCGGCCAGAAGTTCAGGCCGAACACGTAGAACTTGCGCGCCGGCAGGTCGAACAGCACCGCCTGGCGGCCGTCCCAGCGCAGCCACGGGAACACGTAGAACATGCCCAGCAGCACGACCACGGCGATCTTGCGCCAGGTCTGGAAGCCGCCCTGCACGTCGCGCGGATAGACCTTGCGCTCGCTGACGTACAGCGCGCCGCCGTCGTCGAGCAGGTCGAGCGGGATCTTCTTCATGACGTCCCCCGCGTCACTCCGGCGGCAACGGCCGGTTGAAGCGGCTGGCGGGGCGCAGCAGGATCCAGGTGAACAGGCTCGACGCCGACGTCGCCAGCCAGAACATGAAGAAGCCGATGCTGTAGCCGAGCGTGCGCGTCAGCGGCAGGCCGGGAAAGGTCAGGTCGCGCAACGCCAGCGGATCGACGAAGGCGAAGAACACCATCGTCGCGACGCACGCGGCGAAGAAGCTGGGCCACAGGATCGCGCCGAGGCGCTGCGCGAGCGGCCTCGGCGGATGGTCCAGGCGCGGGACGGTGTAATCGGTCATTTCTTCTTTGCCGTCGTCCTGGACTGGTGCGACAGCGACCAGACATAGGCCGCGACCAGGCGTGCGCGCGTCTCGCCGAGGATCGGGCGATGCGCCGGCATGCTGCCGTGGCGGCCGTTGGCGATGGTCTGGCGCAGGCTTTCGGTGCTGTTGCCGTACAGCCAGTAGTCGTCGGTGAGGTCGGGCGCGCCGAGCTCCTGGTTGCCTTTGCCGTCGACGCCATGGCAGGCGACGCAGACGCCGTTGTAGAGGCTCTTGCCCTGCGCCGCCATGAAGTTGTTCTCCATGCTCGCCGGCGCGGACAGCGTGCGTACGTAGGCGACCACGTAGTCCACTGCGTTGGGACCGCCCATGCCGGTCAGCACCTTGCCCCATTCCGGCATCACGCCTTCGCGGCCGTCCAGCACGGTCTGCAGCACGCGGTCGGGCGAGCCGCCCCAGTGCCAGATGTCGTCGCTGAGGTTGGGGTAGCCGATCGCGCCCTGCGCCGAGGAACCGTGGCAGGTGGCGCACGTGTTGTTGAAGATCGAGCGACCCAGCGCCAGCGCCTTGGGGTCGCGTGCGATCACGTCGATCGACTGGCCCGCGTACGGCGCGAACGTCTGTTCCAGCTTGCGGTCATCGCGCGCCTTGTCGGCGTCGTGCTCCTTCTGCGAGGTCCAGCCGCTGACGCCGGCGAACGCGCCCAGCCCCGGGTAATAGACCAGGTAGCCGATCGAGAAAATGATCGTCAGGTAGAACAGGTTGAGCCACCACTTCGGCAGCGGCTTGTTGTACTCGGTGATGTCGCCGTCCCAGTAATGGCTGGTGTCGGTCGGCTTGGGGTCGCCTGGCTTGCGCTTGCTGGTCCACCACAGCAGCCACACGCAGCCGACGATGTTGAGCGCGACGATCGCGATCACGTACCACGACCAACCAGCGTTCATGGCTGCTTCTCCTTGCGCATGTCCTGTGCGGGCTCGTGCTGGTCCTGCAGCGGCAGTTGCGCCGCCGCGTCGAAGTCGCCTCGGCGGCGCGGGCTCCAGGCCCACCACCAGCCGGCGAGGAAGATCAGCAGCAATGCGATCGTGACGATGCCGGACAACATCTCAGCCTCCCCGCGGTGCGTGCTTGCCGAGGCCCTGCAGGTAGGCCACCACGGCGTCGAGTTCGGTCTTGCCGTTCACCGCTTCGCGCGCGCCGGCGATGTCGGCCTCGGTGTACGGATCGCCGATGCGCTGCAGCGTGCGCATCTTGTGCTCGACCTCGCCGCCGTCGACGCGGTTCTGCGCCAGCCACGGGAAGCCGGGCATGTTCGACTCGGGCACGACGTCGCGCGGATTGATCAGGTGCACGCGGTGCCAGTCGTCGGAGTAGCGGCCGCCGACGCGGGCCAGGTCCGGCCCGGTGCGCTTGCTGCCCCACAGGAACGGGCGGTCGTAGACCGATTCGCCGGCCAGCGAATAGTGGCCGTAACGCTCGGTCTCGAAACGCAGTGTGCGCACCATCTGCGAGTGGCAGGTGTGGCAGCCTTCGCGCACGTACACGTCGCGCCCGGCCAGTTGCAGCGCCGGGTATGGCTTCACGCCGGGCAGCGGCTTGACCGTCTCGGCCTGGAACATCAGCGGGACGATCTCGGCCAGGCCGCCGAACGACACGGCCACGGCGATCAGCACCGCCATCAGGCCGACGTTGGTTTCCACTTTCTCGTGCGGGTGGTTCATGGTCGGCCTCAGATCCGGGCAGCCGCGGTGTCCGGCGCGAGCACCGGGGTGGGGACCAGCTCACGCGCCTGCTGCCAGGTGCGCACGACGTTCCAGGCCATCACGAACATGCCGGAGAGCACGATCACGCCACCGGCGAGGCGGCCCAGGTAGTAGGGATACGTGGCGTTGAGCGCCTCGACGAAGCTGTAGGTCAGCGTGCCGTCGGCATTGGTCGCGCGCCACATCAGGCCCTGCATGACGCCGGCGATCCACATCGAGGCGATGTAGAACACCACGCCGATGGTGTGCAGCCAGAAGTGCAGGTCGATGGCCTTCACCGAGTACATCCGCTGCTGGCCGAGCAGGCGCGGCAGCATCGAGTAGATCGAGCCGACCGAGATCATCGCCACCCAGCCCAGCGCGCCGCCATGCACGTGGCCGACCGTCCAGTCGGTGTAGTGCGACAGCGAGTTGACCGTCTTGATCGACATCATCGGGCCCTCGAAGGTCGCGATCATGTAGAACGACACGGCGACGATCAGGAACTTGATGATCGGATCGGTGCGCAGCTTGTCCCAGGCGCCCGATAGCGTGAGGATGCCGTTGATCGCGCCGCCCCAGCTTGGTGCCAGGAGGATCAGCGAGAACACCATGCCCAGCGACTGCGCCCAGTCCGGCAGCGCGGTGTACTGCAGGTGGTGCGGGCCGGCCCACATGTAGATGGCGATCAGCGCCCAGAAGTGCACGATCGACAGCCGGTACGAGTACACCGGGCGCCCGGCCTGCTTGGGCACGAAGTAGTACATCATCCCGAGGAAGCCGGCGGTCAGGAAGAAACCGACCGCGTTGTGGCCGTACCACCACTGCGACATCGCATCGACCGCGCCGGTGTACAGCGAGTACGACTTGCCGAGGCTGACCGGCATCGCCATGTTGTTGACGATGTGCAGCAGCGCGATGGTGAGGATGTAGGCGCCGAAGAACCAGTTGGCGACGTAGATGTGCTTGACGCGCCGCTTCACGATCGTGCCGAAGAACACGACGGCGTAGGCGACCCACACCACCGTGATCAGCAGGTCGATCGGCCATTCCAGCTCGGCGTATTCCTTGGCCTGGGTGATGCCCAGCGGCAGCGTGATCGCCGCCAGCACGATCACCGCGTTCCAGCCCCAGAAGGTGAAGGCCGCGAGGCGGTCGGAGAACAGGCGCACGTGGCAGGTGCGCTGCACGACGTGGTAGCTGGTCGCGAACAGCGCGCTGCCGCCGAAGGCGAAGATCACTGCGTTGGTGTGCAGCGGCCGCAGGCGGCCGTAGCTGAGCCAGGGCACGTCGAAGTTGAGCGCCGGCCAGTAGAGCTGCGCGGCGATGAAGACGCCGACGGCCATGCCGACGATGCCCCAGAACACGGTGGCGGCCGCGAACTGCCGCACCACTTTGTCGTTGTAGGTTTCCGCCATGGCTTGCGCTTGCATGCTGATCTCCGGTGCGGAGGCTGCTGTTTCTTTGTCGTGCTTCAGGGACAAAACGGAATTGCGTTGGCCGTATCGGCAACCCGCATCCGGCCGGGCGTCCGGGGTGGCCGGACGGCGGGCGTACGTTAGGGGAGCCGGTTAAGTCCCCGCTTGATGCTGATCAAAAAAGCGTTGTCGGGACGTGACGGCGCGGTGCAGGGCCGTTCAGATCGCCCGTGAGATCAGATCGCCCGCGAGAAGCGCGGCCGCGCGACGGTGTCGGCGGCATGCAGGTAGCGATCGAAGCACATCGCGATGTTCCGCAGCAGCAGCCGGCCGAGCGGGCGTACCCGGATGGCGCGGCCCGG
Source organism: Lysobacter niastensis (assembly GCF_015453285.1). GTDB lineage: Bacteria > Pseudomonadota > Gammaproteobacteria > Xanthomonadales > Xanthomonadaceae > Lysobacter_J > Lysobacter_J niastensis. Next base: position 275,958 of record NZ_JADLZT010000007.1, on the reverse strand, counting down.
TTCGATCTGGACCAGGCCGTCCTCCGCCAATGGCTGCAGGTGTGCGAGGGCATCGGCGAAGTACAGGTCGAAGCGGATGCCGTAACGGCGTTCCAGTGCGGCTACCGGGATTTCCCCCTGGCACATCAGCTGCTGGATCAGGTCGGCCCGCAGCTGGTCGTCCTCCGACAGGCGCAGGCCGCGCCAGACCGGCAGGCGGTCCGCGTCGAGCGCCGCCTCCCACGACGGCAGGTCGCGATGGTTCTGGCTGTAGCTGTCGCCGATCCGGCTGATCGCGCTGACGCCAAAACCCGCCAGGTCGCTGTCGGCGTGGGTGGTATAGCCCATGAAGTTGCGGTGCAGCCCCCCGCGGGCCTGCGCCTGGGCCAGTTCGTCGTCGGGCAGGGCGAAGTGGTCCATGCCGATGTACACGTAACCGGCGTCCATCAGCCGCCGGATCGACAGCTGCAGCAGCGCCAGCTTGGTTTCCGCATCCGGAATCTGCGCCGCGTCGATCTGGCGCTGCGGCTTGAACAGCTCGGGCAGGTGCGCGTAGCTGTAGACCGCCAGGCGGTCCGGCCGGATCGCGATCACCTGGTCGAGGGTGCGCGAGAACCCTTCCAGCGTCTGCAGCGGCAGGCCGTAGATCAGGTCGATGTTGACCGAACGGAAGCCGTGGGCGCGGCAGGCGTCGACCACGGCCACGGTCTGCTCCACGCTCTGGATGCGGTTCACAGCCGCCTGCACGGCCGGATCGAAGTCCTGCACGCCGAGGCTGGCGCGGTTGAAGCCGATCGCGGCGAGTCCGGCGACTTGTTCCGGGCTGACGAAACGCGGGTCCAGCTCGATGCTGATGTCCCGATCGCGCGCCTCGGAGAAACGAAAATGCCGGTGCAGTGTGCGGACCACCACGTCCAACTGCTCCGGCGAAAGGAAATTGGGCGTGCCACCGCCGAAATGCAGCTGCACCACCTCGCGGTCGCGGTCGAACAGCGGCGCGACCAGGTCGATCTCGCGCTGCAGATGGGCGATGTAGCGTTCGCCGCGGGCGAGGTCGCGGGTGATGACGCGGTTGCAGCCGCAGTAGAAGCAGGGGCTGCTGCAGAACGGGACATGCACGTACAGGGACAGGCGGCGCGGGATCGGATCGCCGTTGCTGGCGGCGATGGATTCGCGAAGCTGCGTCTCGCCGAACGCCTCCTGGAAGCGCGGCGCCGCGGGGTACGAGGTGTAGCGCGGACCGGGCCGGTCGTAGCGGCGCAGCAGTTCGGGCGAGGGAATGAGGGTTCGACCGTTGACCATGCCCGCAGGCTAGGTCCGCGCCGGACCGGGCGCCTTGATCCGGATCAATCCGGAGTGAAAAGCCATTCCCTCACCCCCGACTGGCGGGAGGGGGGTGAGGGCAGGCAGGAATCAGCGACCCCGCGGCCGCACCGAGACCGCCGCGGCCTCGGTGAAGGCGATGCGCAGCATGTCGCCGACCTTCAGCTTGGGCAGCTGCGCGCGGTGCTCGGGCCGGGTGACGTCCAGGTCGACCACGTTGCCGCGCGGGCCCTTCACCGTGATGGTGTTGTTCGCGATATCTATCGCGGTGATCGCCGTCAGCACGGTGACCGTTTCCGACGCGCCGACGCGCGGCTTCTCGCCCAGCTTGGCGACGTCCTGGTCTTCCTTGATGTAGGCGCCGGGCTCGGCGCTGCCGGCGGGCTGGATGTCGACCGCCACCGAGCGTGTGTAGTCGACGTTGACCGTGTCGCCGACGCGTATCTGATCGAAGTTGCGCACGGTGTCGTCGGCATGCACCTCGACCTCGCTGCCGGTGTCGTCGCGGACCGTGATCAGGCGGTTGGGCGTGTCGATGTTGCTCACCGTGCCGCTCACGCTGATCTGCACGGCGGCGACCTCGGTCGGCGTGACGGCTTCAGGCGTGGACGAACAGGCGACCAGGGCGAGGGCCAGGGCGAGCGGCAGCAGGGCGGAGCGGGCGGACAGGGACGTATTCACTGCGATCTCCATGAATGCTGTGAACGTGGACGGGGGGGCAGTCGGCACCGGCGGGCGCCGTCGGCGCGACGGTAGCGGCGGCGCTGCATGAGGGCCGTGATGGCGTTCCCGGCCGGTTGGGGTGGGGAGTGACGCCGCGGCGGCGCTGCCGCCACAATGCCGGCCATGGATACACAGGCTTCCAACCAGACCCTGCTCGACGCGGTCGTGCGCGAAACCGGCCCGTCGCCGGAATGGACCATCCTCTGGCTGCACGGCCTGGGCGCCGACGGCCACGACTTCGAGCCGATCGTGCCCGAGCTGGTGCGACGCGACTGGCCGGCGCTGCGGTTCGTGTTCCCGCACGCGCCGGTGCGGGCGGTCACCATCAACAATGGCGTGCGCATGCGCGCCTGGTACGACATCCGCGACATGGACCTGGCCAACCGTGCCGACGAGGCCGGGGTCGACGAATCCGTCGCGCAGGTCGAGGCGCTGATCGCCCACGAGAACGCGCGCGGCATTCCCGATTCGCGGATCGTGCTGGCCGGCTTCTCGCAGGGCGGCGCGATCACGCTGGCCACCGGCCTGCGGCGCGCGCAGCCACTGGCGGGCCTGGTCGCGCTGTCGACCTACCTGCCGGCCCCGCAGAAGGCTGCCGCGCAGCTGCAGGACGCCGCCCGCACCCAGCCGGTGTTCTTCGCCCATGGCACCCAGGACCCGGTGGTGCCGTACCGCGCCGGCGAATACAGCGCCGCGCTGCTGCAGCAGCTCGGCTTCGCCATCGACTGGCATCGCTATCCGATGGCGCACCAGGTGTGCGCCGAGGAGATCCGCGATCTCGGTGAATGGCTCTCGCGGCGGTTGACCGCCTGAGCATGGCGGTCACGTCCGGCGAGCGCGAAGAGCCTTGGCTGCCGGACCTGTGCCGCTTGCCGCGCCTGGCGGTGATGCTGGGCATGGCGGAACTGGTAGTGCTGATCCTCGCGCTGTCGCCCGACGGCGGCCGCTGGGACCTGGAACGTTTCATCACTGCCAGCGGCTTCGCGCTGTGGCTGGCGCTGACCGCCTCGGTGCTGCTATGCGTGTCGCGGCGCTGGCTGTCGAAGCTGCCGCCCAGCCTCGGGTCGTCGCTGGCGCTGCTGGGCGGCGCGCTGATCGCCGCGCTCGGCGCGTCGATGATGTACGTGATCGACACCAGCCTCGGCTACGGCCTGGTGCCGCGCGGCGTGAGCGTGTGGCGCTTCGCCTGGGGCGCGGCGGCAGTAACCATCCTGATCGTCGGGGTGGTGCTGCGCTACCTGTATGTAAACGACGGCTGGAAGGCGCAGGTGCGCGCCAGCGCCCGCGCCGAGGCCGATGCGCTGGCGGCGCGGATCAAGCCGCACTTCCTCTTCAACAGCATGAACACGATCGCCGGTCTGGTCCGCAGCGATCCGGTGGTGGCCGAGCGCGCGGTGCTCGACCTGTCCGACCTGTTCCGCGCCGCACTGGGCGCCGGCGATTCGGACTCGTCGCTGGCCGAGGAGGTCGAGCTGGCCGAGCAGTACCTGGCCATCGAACAGCTGCGCCTGGGCGAGCGCCTGCAGATCGCCTGGCGCCGCGCGGAGCCGCTGCCGTGGACGCAGCCGATGCCGCGGCTGGTGCTGCAGCCGCTGGTGGAGAACGCGGTGCTGCATGGCATCTCGCGTCTGCCCGCCGGCGGCATGATCGAGATCGACCTGGTCAGCGACGGCGACGAGCTGCTGCTGCGCCTGCGCAACCCCGCGCCGCCGCCGCGCGAGCGCGACAGCAACGGGCCCGAGGGCCATGTCGGCGCGCGCCACGCCCAGCGCAGCATCGGCCAGCGCCTGCGCTACGCCTATGGACCACGCGCGAAGATGACGGCTGGCTGGGCGCAGGACTACTATCTCTGCGAGCTGCGCATACCGGTGGGGCAGGGGGCGCTGAACCGATGAAGGCACCGAAGAGGGCCGTGGGCCAATGAAAGTGATCATCGCCGACGATGAACCGCTGGCGCGCGAGCGCCTGCGCGGGCTTCTGGCCGAGGTAAGGGGGGTCGAGGTCGTGGCCGAGGCGAGCGATGGCCAGCACGTGCTGCACGCGTGCGCCGAGCACCGGCCCGATCTGGTGCTGCTGGACATCGCCATGCCGGGCATCGACGGCCTCGAAACCGCGCGCCACCTGTCCGCTTTCGAGCCCCGCCCCGCGGTGGTGTTCTGCACCGCCTACGACGCGCATGCGCTGTCGGCGTTCGAGGCGCAGGCCATCGACTACCTGGTCAAGCCGGTGCGCGCCGAGCGCCTGGTTGCCGCGATCGAGCGCGTGCGCACCTTCGCCGCGGGCCGCGAGCGCGGCATCGTCGCGACCCCGGGCCAGCGCCGTACCCACCTGTGCGCGCGCCTGCGCGGCAGCCTGCGCCTGATCCCGCTCGAGGACGTGCATTACCTCCACGCCGAGGAGAAGTACGTCATCGTCCACCACGCGCGTGGCGAGGACCTGATCGAGGAGTCGCTGAAGTCTCTCGAGGACGAGTTCGGCGAGCGTTTCGTGCGTATCCACCGCAACTGCCTGGTCGCGCGGCACGAGATCGTCGAGCTCAAGCGCAGTCCGGACGGCCACGTGCAGGCGTTGCTGCGCCATGGCAAGCAGCCGCTGGAAGTCAGCCGCCGCTGCGTGGCGGGGCTGCGGGATACCCTGAAGCACCTGTAGCCGAGCCCCTGTGCAGGAGCGGCTCCAGGGCCGTTCAGACCGGGCCGCGTCCACAGGGTCGGGCCCTTTGCGGCGATAATGCCGCCATGAAGACCCTGCGTATCGCCACCCGCAAGAGCCCGCTTGCGCTGTGGCAGACCGAGCACGTCGCCGCCGCGCTGCGTGCCGCCCACCCCGGACTCGATGTGACCCTGGTGCCGATGAGCACCCGTGGCGATGAAGTGCTGGACCGTTCCCTCGCCGCGATCGGCGGCAAGGGCTTGTTCCTGAAGGAACTTGAGCTGGCGATGCTGCGCGGCGAAGCCGATTGCGCGGTCCACTCGCTCAAGGACGTGCCGATGGAGCTGGAGCCCGGTTTCGCGCTGCCGGCGATCCTCGCCCGCGCCGACTACGCCGACGCCTTCGTCAGCAACCGCTACGCCGGCATCGCCGACCTCCCGCACGGCGCCCGCGTCGGCACCTCCTCGCTGCGGCGCCAGGCGCAACTGCGCGCGCTGCGCCCCGACCTGCAGCTGGTGGACCTGCGCGGCAACGTCAACACGCGCCTGGGCAAGCTCGACGCCGGCGAGTACGACGCCATCGTGCTGGCCTGTGCCGGCTTGGAACGCCTGGGCTTCGGCGAGCGCATCCGCGCGCGCATGGCCGCGCCGAACTGGCTGCCTGCGCCGGCGCAGGGCGCGATCGCGATCGAATGCCGCGACGACGACATCGCCACGCGCGAGTTGTGCGCGGCGCTGGACGATGCCGGCACCCGCACCTGCGTCGAGGCCGAGCGGGCGATGAACCGCGCGCTGCATGGCAGCTGCCACGTCCCGGTCGCGGCGTTCGCCAGGCTCGACGGCGAACACCTGCATCTGGAAGGCCTGGTCGGTTCGGCACAGGACGGCCGCGTCGTGCGCAGCGCCGGCGAAGGCCGAGGCGACGCGCCGGAATGCCTGGGCCTGCAGGTCGCGCAGGCACTGCTCGACTTGGGCGCGGGCGACTTCATCGCCGCCAGCCACGCCTGAAATCAGGCCCGTCCACCTTCGACTCCGCTTCGCTACGCTCAGGGCGAACGGGATCCGGGGGTTGTCGTACAAGAAGGTTCTTCTCGCAATCCATCACCGTTCGTCCTGAGCGTAGGCGCGCAGCGCCGGAGTCGAAGGATGGGCGGGCTGCAGGATGGCCGAGTGCCGGCCTAGAACCGCCGCCGCAACTCGATCGAACTCTCGGCGGTCTCGCTGCCGCTGCCGCTGCGCGAGTCGTGGCGGATGGTGAAGTCGGTCTCCAGCGTCCAGTCCTGCCACAGGTTCACGTCGAACGCCGCACTCTGCTTGACGAAGGTGTCGCCTCTGCGGCCGGTTTCGAACTCGATGCGATGGTTCCACTGCGCCCGTTCGCCGAAACGGCGGTCGAAGTCGACGGCGCCGCGGAAGATCGGCCCGGCCTCGGCGACGCCGTCGTCGTACAGCGGCGCCAGCCGGTAGCCGGCGCCGAGCTGCAGGCCGAGCTGGGTCGGCCCGTCGCGCAGGGCCTGCACGTCGTAGCGCGTGCCGATCCGCCAGTCGTTGGAATAGTTGGAGCGGCTTTCGCGCGAGACAGCGGGCGCGCTCAGGCCGATATATCGCTGGCTGCCTGGCAGTTGCACACCCGGCTTGCGGCTTTCCGGCACGGCGAGGCGCGCGTTCTCCGGGGTGCCCAGGGCCAGCCGCCATTCCTCGTCGCCGCAGCGGATGGAATAGCAGGGCAGGCGCATCTGCGCCGGGTCGCCAGCGATGGCGATCAGCGTCGGGTCGCCGCCATAGGCGGGCGAAGGCAGGGTCACGAAGGGGCCGCCGAGCAGGGCGAGCCCGAATACACCGAGCATCGTCGTCTGGGTTAAGCCGGAATCGGGGCGGATGATGCCATGAAAGCGGTTACACGGCCCCGTTCAGGCGATTCGGCGTTCAGCTTCTGCAGGCCCGGTCAGTAGTAGAGCGTGACCAGATGCCGGGCCTGGGCAAAAAACAGCCAGCGCTCGACGAAGGCACCGGCCAGCGCTGCCAGCGCGGCCACGGCGAACCACGGTCCCGCGTCCAGGTGCACGAACAGCCAGACCGGCACCATCAGCAGCATCGGCAGCCAGGCGAAAAGCGCCACCGCGATGCCGCGCAGGCGGGTGGCGTGCCTGCGTGCGACCACGAACCCCATCTCGCGGGTCAGGTAGTTGTCCTCGGTGTGGGGGCGCTCGAACACCTTGATGTCGCGTCCGGGCAGGCCGACCGCGTCGCCGCGCGTGGCCGGCAGCGGCGTCGTGTCGATGTCGTCCCAGTAGCGCCGCTTCACCATCAAGAGCGTGGCCGCCAACAGCACCACCGCCAACGCCGGCAGGTTGCCGACGGATGCGCCCGACAGCGTGGCCACCGCCGCCAGCAGCAATCCGCCGGTCAGCAGCGCGAACAGCAGGTACGCCGGCACGACCAGCCGGTGCCGCCAGGCGGGGATCGGCTTGAGCGAGGCGTAGATCATCGCCGTGCACACCACCGTCGCCACGGCGCCGGCGATCAGTGCGACGCAGGCGAGCATGCCAGGCATCGACAGCGCGACCTTCGAACCCGCCTGCACCGGCGCCAGCGCGCCCGGTAGTAGCGCCATGCCGGTCAGCAGCGCCGGCACGAACGTCAGCACCGAGGCGACGCCTTCGCGAGACAGCCACGAGCTTCGCCACTGCGAGAACGCACGCCACGCGCGCTGAGGCTTGCCGAGGTGGCCGAGTGAACTGAGCAGGCCGATCGTCACCAGCACCAGCGCGATGACCAGCGATACCAGCAGCGGACGTGCCGGCAGCGACTGCCCGAGCGCGGCCAGTGCGATCCAGGCCAGCAGGCCATAACCAGCGCCGGAAAGCGTGGTGAAGAAGATGACTGAAAGGGCGGGATGCATGTCAGGCCGCGGAAGGAAGGGAGGTCAGCGCGACAGCACGCGGTCGAGCCAGCGCAGCACCGGCGGAAGCGCGGTGGTGTCGAGGGTTTCCTGTGGCGCGGTCGTGGCGGGCGCGCCACCCGCGCGGCGAGGTCGCGGCGGCAGGTACTGGTTCACCGGCTGGTAGCCGAGCTGCGGCATCAGGTCGATACCACCGCGTGCCGCCACCAGCTTCGACACCTTCGACTCCGGATCGCCCAGGTCGCCGAAGTGGCGCGCGCGCGTCGGGCAGGCCTGCACGCAGGCGGGCTGGCGTTCGGCTTCGGCGAGGTTCTCGTTGTAGATGCGATCGATGCACAGCGTGCATTTCTTCATCACGCCCTCGACCGCGCTGTACTCGCGCGCGCCATACGGGCAGGCCCACGAGCACAGCTTGCAGCCGATGCACTTGTCCTCGTCGACCAGCACGATGCCGTCCTCCGCGCGCTTGTAGCTGGCGCCGGTCGGGCACACGGTGACGCAGGCCGGCTGCTCGCAGTGCAGGCACGAGCGCGGGAAGTGCAGCGTCATCGCTGGCTGCGCCGCTTCCTGCGCGATCGAATGACTGGAAGCGCAGGCGCTGGTGGACGCCGCGATCGCCTGGTGCTCGCCCGGATCGTAGGCCGGCGTCGTGTAGTCGCTGCCGGCCACCTCGTAGCTGTGCACGCGGTTGAACCACACGCCGGACGGGTCCTTGCCGTAAGGCTGCTCGTCGGTCAGCGGCGCGGCGAAACCGCCCGCGTTCCATTCCTTGCAGGCCACCGCGCAGGCATGGCAACCCACGCAGGTGTCCAGGTCGATGACCAGGCCCAGCTTCTTCTTCGACGGCGGCGGCAGGTCGGTCATGGGTTCGCGTTCACTTCCGCGCCGTGGTGATCAGCCAGACGCCGACCGCGAAGATCGCGATGCCGAAGCTCACGCTCGGCAGCACCGCGATCAGCACCGGCGTCATCGACGTCGCGTCCGCGGCCGCGGCGGTGGTCGGGTCGTACAGGCCCAGGCCAAGCATCGCCATCACCGCGAAACCGAGCACGATGCAGATCCAGCCGGCGAACATGCGTAGGGTGCGTTTCATCCATCCTTCCTGCGGGATGCGGTCGTGCGGAAGCCCGCGCCGTAGCGCAGCGGGCGGTTGTCGGCGGTACCCATCGGCAGCGGCGCGAACTGCGGCTGGCTGGTGGCGTCCGCCGAGTCCTGCGGCGCTTCGGCCCGGGCGATGCGCACGCGCAGGTCGAACCAGGCCGCCTGCCCGGTAACCGGGTCGGCGTTGGCGTAGTCGCCGCGCGGGGTGATGTCGGAGATCAGGTGGTTGAGCAGGAAGCCCTTGCGGCCTTCCTGCGCGTCCTTGCCCAGCCGCCAGGCGCCGCGACGCTTGCCGATGGCGTTCCAGGTCCACACGGTGTCGCGCTGCACGTTGGCGGCGAACTTCGCCTGCACTGTGATCGTGCCGTTGTGCGACGTGACGTCGATCCAGTCCTCGTCGCCGATGCCGAAGCGCGCACCGGTGTCCGGATGCAGGTACAGGTAGTTGCGCGTGGCGATCTGCCGCAGCCAGGCGTTCTGCGAGCCCCACGCGTGGTACATGAACATCGGCCGCTGCGTCACCGCGCTGAGGGGGAAGCGCGCGTCGAGGTCGTCGATCTGCGCGCCCTCGAACGGCTCGTACCACGTCGGCAGTGGATCGAAGTACGTCGCCACGCGGTCGCGATGCTCCGCCGGCGGCTGCAGTACGCCATGGCCCTGTGCCGCCAGGCGGAACTTCTGCATCGTCTCGGAATACACCTGCAGCACGATCGGGTCGGCATGGCCGAGGAAGCCCATGCGCTGCGCCCAGTCGAGATAACCGCGATTGGCCATCTTGTAATAGCGCGCCTCTTCCGGCACTTCGCTGCGCCAGAAACCGCCGTGCTCGATGTAGCGCTGCAGCTGGTCGGGATTCGGCCGGCCCTTGGCTTCCAGTTCGCCGTGCTCGCCGCGCCAGCCGGCCAGCAGGCCGATGCCGGGCGCGCGCTCGTGGCGGACGATGTAGTCGGCGTAGTCGCGGTACTTCGCCGAGCCGTCCTCGTTGACCAGCCCGGGCAGTCCGAGGCGCGCGCCGAGCTCGATCAGCACCGACTGGAAGCCGCGCACGTCGCGGCCGGGAGCCTGCTGCGCCGCATCCAGCACCGGATGGCGGATCGCGTCGGCCGCACCGTCGGCGTCGGAGATCGGGCGGTCGAGCATCGAGATCGCGTCGAAGCGCTCCAGGTAGGTCGTGTCCGGCAGCACCAGGTCGGCGTAGGCGACCATCTCCGAGGCGTAGGCATCGGCGTAGATGATGTGCGGGATGCGGTATTCGCCGTCCTCGCCCTTGTCGGTCAGCCAGCCGATGGTCTCGGCCGTGTTCATCGCCGAGTTCCAGCTCATGTTCGCCATGAACATCATCAGCGTGTCGATCTTGTACGGATCGCCGGCCCAGGCGTTGCGCAGCACGGTGTGCATCATGCCGTGCGCGGACAGCGGATACGCCCACGAGAATGCATGGTCGATGCGGCGCGGCTGCCCCTGCGCGTCGACGACCAGGTCCTCCGGACCGTGCACGAAGCCGAGCGGCGCGGCGTCGAGCACGCCGTTGGCCTGGCGCGCCTTGCCGGGACGGTTCGGCGGCGGGATCGGCTTCGGGAACGGCGGCTGGTACCGGAACGAACCCGGCGTGTCGACCGCGCCCAGCAGCAATTGCAGCAGGTGCAGCGCCCGGCAGGTATGGAATCCGTTGCTGTGTGCGCTGATGCCGCGCATCGCGTGCATCGACACCGGACGCCCAGGCATCTCGGCGTGCTCGCGGCCCCAGGCGTCGGTCCACGCCACCGGCAGCGAGAACGCGCGATCGAACGCCGCCTCCGCCAGTTCGCGGGCGATGCGTCGGATCGTGTCGGCAGGAATGCCGCAACGCGCGCTGACCGCATCGGGCGAGTACTGCGGGTCGAGGTAACGCTCGGCGAGCAGGTGGAACGAGGGCACAGCGCGGCGGCCGTCCGCCAGCGCGTACTCGCCGACCACGGCCGGCGAGAGGCCGATCGCTTCGGCGGGTGCCTGCGCATTGGCGTCGCGGTCCCAGCACAGCGGCCGGCCATCGGCATCGCGCGCGAACAGCCCGTCGTCGGCGCCGCCCGGGTTGCGCACCACCAGCCAGTGCGCGTTGGTGTAGCGCACCAGATAGTCGAGGTCGATGCGGTCGGCCTTGAGCAGTTCGTGGATCAGCGCGAACGCGAACAGGCCGTCGGTGCCGGGGCGGATGCCGATCCACTCATCGGCGATCGCGCCATAGCCGCTGCGCACCGGATTGACCGCGACGATCTTGGCGCCGCGCGCCTTCAGGTGTCCGAGGCCGAGCTTGATCGGATTGGAGTCGTGGTCTTCGGCCACGCCCCACAGCATCAGGTACTGCGAGTGCTCCCAGTCGGGCTCGCCGAACTCCCAGAAGCTGCCGCCGAGCGAATACAACCCGCCGGCGGCCATGTTGACCGAGCAGAAACCGCCGTGGGCGGCATAGTTGACCGTGCCGAACTGCTGCGCCCACCAGCCGGTCAGCGCCTGGCTCTGGTCGCGTCCGGTGAAGAACGCGAGTTCGTCGGGGTTGCGCTCGCGGATCGGCTTCAGCCACGAGGTCGCGATCTCGAAGGCTTCTTCCCAGCTGATCTCGCGGAACTCGCCGGAGCCGCGTTCGCCCACGCGCAGCAGCGGCTTGTCCAGCCGCGCCGGCGAGTAGTGCTGCATGATGCCGGCCGAGCCCTTCGCGCACAGCACGCCGCGGTTGACCGGGTGTTCGGGGTTGCCCTGGATGTAGCGGATCTGCCCGTCCTTGAGCCACACCTTGATGCCGCAGCGGCACGCGCACATGTAGCACGTGGTGGTCTTGACCTCGTCGCCGGGTGAGGGCGAGGTGTCGATGACGGGTTCGGCGGGCGCGCGCATCCGTACATTGTGCCCCCGCGGCCGGGCGCACGTCGAACGCAGCCGCGCACAAAACGGCGCTATGGCCGGCAATGGCGGCGCTCGAACTCCACGTCGTGGCGCAGGGCCGCCGAGTCGCCCAGGGGCGCCAGTTCGGAGATGTTGCGCCGGTTCTGCAGGCACGGATCGGCTTCATAGCCCGGCGGCGAAAAGGCCTTGCCGACGCTGTTGACGATGGCGGCGGCCGACAGCGGTTCGCGGAAACGGAAGCGCGTGCGGGTCGGGCGCAGCCCGTCGTTCGCCAGGGGATGCGTGCGTGCGAACGCGTCGACAGGTTCGGCCTCGGCGCGCGCCTGCTGCTCGGCCCATTGCCGCGCCTGGTCCAGCAGCACCGCCGAAAGCGTCCCGGACGGGGCTGCATTTTCCGGCGCCGGTCGCTGTTCCTTTGGGTCGTTGGGAACAGCGCGTGCCGGTTCCCGTTCGCGTACGGGAGCGACGGCGAGCGGGCGCCCGGCGGCGCGCGCTGCGGACAGCGGCTGCGCCCGTGGTACGAACTGTATTTCTGTCACATGCGCGTCGTCAGCCACGGGTGCGTAGTACGCGCGCAGCATGCGCGACAGGCCCCAGGCCAACACCAGGTGGACCACGACCACGATGATGGCCGCGATCGTGTGATCGCGTTGCGACGTCCCTGTTGCGCGCATGCCCGTTCCCTGGTGGCTTCGCGGCAGTGTGTCGGAGGCGCGGTTAGGAACCGGTTAACCGCGCGACGCGAGGCCCCGAGGGATCGAAATCTGCGTTGTATGCATCAACCGTCCGATGCCGAGGGAGCTCGATGTCGCGCGTCGCCACGCTGGTCCTGCTGGTCGCGATCCTGTGCGGATCCGCGCTCGCTGCCGCGCGCGCCGAAGTGCGTGTCAGTGGTGGCGTGGCGAAGGATTATGACGACGAGAACGCGGTGGTCCTGGCGGTGGCCTGGCTGAGCGATCACGCGCATCCGTGGGAGGTCATGATCGGACACGTCGGCGAGCGCGATCGCGCCGAAATACCGGCCGCCGCGTACCTTGCACTGAGCAAGCGCTTCTATTGGCGGCAGTGGTTCGTCAGCGGCGGCGTGGCGCTGGTCAGCGTCGACAACGACACGCTGTCCGGCCATGGCCAGTTCCTGACCGCCATTGGCCGCGATTTCGGCCGGGTGAACGTTTCTTTGCGGCATCTGTCCAATGGCAGCACGCAGGGGCGCAATCGCGGCGAGACGTTCCTGCTGGCCGAGATCGCGTTCTGAGCGGACGTTCTGGGCAGACGTTCTGGGGGCAGACGTTCTGGGCAGAGCGGGCGCCCGGTCAACGTCCGCGGATCGGCGCATGTGCGATGCTAGGCAGCCGCAAAGCCCCGTCGCCGGACCGCCTGACATGGAACGCATCGAACGCATCCACGCCCTGCACCGCATCCTCAGCGCCGCCCGCTATCCGGTGACGGTGCAGCGCCTGCAGGAAGACCTGGAGTGCTCGCGTGCCACGGTCTATCGCGACCTGGCGTACCTGCGTGACTACCTGATGGCGCCCGTAGTGGGCAACGGCGAAGCCGGCTTCCGTTACGACCATAGCGATGGAGACCGCTTCGAGCTGCCCGGCCTGTGGCTCAGTTCGGAGGAGCTGCATTCGCTGCTCGCCGCGCAGCAGTTGCTCGTGCGCAGTGGCGGTGGCGTGCTGTCGAACGCGCTGGCACCGTTACAGCACCGCATCGAAAAACTGCTGGACGAGCATGCCGGCGGCCGGCGCGTGCCGGTCGAGCGTGTGCGCGTCATCCCGCACCGCACCCGCAAGCTCGACGAGACCGCGTTCCGCATCGTCGCCACCGCGGTCCTCGACCGCAAGCAGATCAGCTTCGAGTACCGCGCGCGCTCCACCGACGAAAAGACCCGTCGTACGGTGTCGCCGCAGCGGCTGACGCATTACCGCGAAAACTGGTACCTCGACGCCTGGGACCACGGCCGCGAGGCGCTGCGCAGTTTCGCGGTAGACCGGATCGGTGCGGCCAAGCTGCTCGACGAGTCCGCCCGGGACGTGCCCGACGCTGAGCTCGACCGCCAGCTCGCATCCAGCTACGGAATTTTCTCGGGCGAGCCCAAGGGCTGGGCGACGATCGTGTTCAGCGCCAAGGCCGCGCGCTGGGTCGCGGACGAGCACTGGCATTCGCAACAGCAGGGACGCTTCCTGTCCGATGGCCGTTACGAACTGAAGGTGCCCTACAGCACCGGCCGCGAGCTGCTGATGGATGTCATGCACTACGGTGCCGACGCCGAGATCCTCGAGCCGTCGTCGCTGCGCGAGCAGGCGCGTGCGCTGCTGTCGCTGGCGCTGAGCAATTACGACGGCTGAGGGCGGAGGGCTGCACGCCCTGGTGTTCCTCGCAGCCTGGTATCCCGCGACAGCGAAGCTTCCGTCCGCCTGGCGGCGGCCGGGTCACTTTCTCTTGCTGGCCCAAACCCAGGTCTCAAGGGCGCCCCCCGTCGCAGCCCCTGAGATGACCCCGGTCCACGCTCGCTCCACACCTCATCCGGAGCCAGCGTCATGTCGCAGCACGCCGCCACCCAAGCCGATCGCCGTGTCGAACACGTCCTGCACTACGTCGTCGCCCTCGGCGCGATGCTGGTGATGCTGCTGCCGGCCGCGCGTGGCTTCAGCGACACCTTCGGATGGATGCCGCTGTGGCTGCTGGCGATGCCGCTGAGCGCGTGGTGGGCGCTGCACCGCTTCCGCATGCCGGCATCGCGCCAGCCGCGCGGCGTGGCAGCGCCGGTGCGCCGCCGCCGGCCCGGCACCCAGGCGCGACGCCGCGCACTGCCTGCCCGTCGCATCGCCACCGCACGCGCGGCCTGATCGCCTTCCCTGCGCCCGCCTGACTCTGGCAGGCGGCGCACACCGGCTCTGACCGCGCGCTGTGCTAGCGTTTTCGGCCCGACTCTCGCGCCGGAGCGCCCATGTCCCCGCAGACGCAGGTCGACGACCCTTACGCCTGGCTCGAGGACGTCACCGGCGAGCGTGCGCTGGACTGGGTGCGCGCGCAGAACGCGCGGACCGAGGCCGAGCTCGCGGACACGCCGCCGTTCCGGCAGCTCGAATCCGACATCCGCGCCATCCTCGACTCCGACGCGAGGATTCCCGACGTCGAGAAGATCGGCGATCACTACTACAACTTCTGGAAGGACCGGCAGCATGAGCGCGGCCTGTGGCGCCGCACCACGCTGGACGAGTACCGCAAGCCGAACCCGCAGTGGGAAACGGTGCTCGACCTCGACGCGCTGAACCGCGAGGAGGATGAGAACTGGGTCTGGCACGGCGCGTTGAGCCTCAAGCCGTGGCTGCAGGGCGGCGAAACCCGCCGCTGCCTGGTCTCGCTGTCGCGCGGCGGCGCCGACGCCGACGTGACCCGCGAGTTCGACCTGATCGACAAGCGCTGGATCGAGGACGGTTTCTTCCGGCCCGAGGCCAAGGGCGCGCTGGGCTGGATCGACCGCGACACGGTCTATGTCTACACCGACTTCGGACCGGACGCGTCCGGCGCTCCGACGATGACCAGTTCCGGCTATCCGCGCGTGGTCAAACGCTGGACGCGCGGCACGCCGATCGAGTCGGCGCAGGTGGTCTTCGAAGGCCATCGCGACGACATGTACATCGCCGCGTTCCACGACCCGACGCCGGGCTTCGAGCGCGACTACGTCAGCCGCACGCTGGCGTTCTACAACGACGAGCTGTACCTGCGTCGCGACGACGGCACGCTGGCGAAGATCGATGCGCCCAACTCGGCCAACAAGTCGGTGCACCGGCAGTGGCTGTTGCTGGAGCTGCGCGAGCCGTACCAGGCCGGTACTACCACCTGGCCCGCCGGCAGCCTGATCGCGACGTCCTTCGACGACTTCATGGCGGGAAAGCGCGAGTTCACCGCGCTGTTCACGCCGACCGCGCGCACCTCGCTGGCCGGCTATACCTGGACGCAGACGCACCTGGTGATCAACGTGCTCGACGACGTCCGCCATCGCCTGAGCGTGCTCACGCCGATGCCGGGCACCTGGACGCGGCAGGAGTTCACCGGCGCGCCGTCGTTCGGCACGCTCGCGGTCTCGGCTGTCGACGCCGATGAGACCGATGCGGTGTGGTTGATCGCCACCGACTACCTGACCCCGACCACGCTGTCGCTGGCGCAGCCGGGGAAGACGCCGGAAAAGCTGAAGGCAATGCCCGCCTTCTTCGACGGCAGCCGCAATGTCATCGAGCAGCACTTCGTCAGGTCCAAGGACGGCACGTGCGTCCCGTACTTCCTGGTGCGGCCGAAGGAGCTGGCGCTGGACGGCAAGGCGCCGACGCTGCTGTACGGCTACGGCGGCTTCGAGATCTCGCTGACGCCGGCGTATTCCGGCAGTGTCGGCAAGGCCTGGCTGGAGCAGGGCGGCGTCTATGCCGTGGCCAACATCCGCGGCGGCGGCGAGTACGGTCCGCGCTGGCACCAGGCCGCGCTCAAGGCCAACCGCCATCGCGCCTATGAAGACTTCGCCGCGGTCGCGCAGGACCTCGTCGCGCGCCGCATCACCTCCGCGCCGCACCTGGGCGTGCAGGGCGGCAGCAACGGCGGCCTGCTCACCGGCAACATGCTCACCCAATACCCGGAGCTGGTCGGCGCCGTCGTCGTGCAGGTGCCGCTGCTGGACATGAAGCGCTACAGCCACCTGCTGGCGGGGGCGTCGTGGATGGCCGAATACGGAGATCCAGACACCGCCGACTGGGACTTCATCCGGACGTTCTCGCCGTACCACCTGTTCGACGCGGGCCGCGAGTATCCGCCGGCGATCTTCATGACCTCCACCCGCGACGACCGCGTCCATCCCGCGCATGCGCGCAAGATGGCCGCACGCATGCTCGAAGCCGGCAAGGACGTGCGCTACTACGAGAACATCGAGGGCGGCCACGGCGGTTCGGCCAACAATGCCCAGGCCGCGCACATGAGCGCGCTGGCCTTCACGTTCCTGCGGCACCGGCTGGGGAGCTGACGCTTCCGCGCCGGCATTGCGTCCTACAAAATCGGACCCACTATGAAACCGACCTCGCTCCTGCTCTCGGCCGCTTGATGACCCTATCCAACGTTTCCGCCGCCGCCTCCCTGTCCACGCCGCCCGATGCCACGAAGAAGCCGCACGTGGTGAAGGCGCCCTTCGGCGCGCAGCGCGACGACGAGTACTACTGGCTGCGCGACGACGCCCGCAAGAACCAGCAGATGCTGGACTACCTCAATGCGGAGAACGCCTACGTCGACGCCGCGATGGCGCCGCTGAAGCCGCTGGAGAACAAGCTGTACGAGGAGATCGTCAGCCGCATCAAGCAGGACGACAGTTCGGTGCCGTACCGCGAGCGCGGCTACTGGTACTACACGCGCTTCGAAACCGGCCAGGACTACCCGATCTACGCGCGCCGCGAGGGCTCGATGGAGGCGGCGGAAGCGGTCCTGCTCGACGTCAACGTGATGGCCAAGGGCAAGGACTACTTCAGCGTCGGCGACTGGGCGGTCACCCAGGACAACCGCCTGCTGGCCTGGGCCGAGGACGCCGTGGGCCGTCGCCAGTACACGATCCGCATCAAGGACGTGGCCACCGGCGAGGTCTTCAGCGACGAGATCACGGGCGTCTCGCCCAACCTCGTCTGGGCCGACGACAACCGCACGCTGTTCTACGTCGAGAACGACCCGGAAACGCTGCTGACCGTGCGCGTCAAGAAGCACGTGCTCGGCACGCCGGCCGCGCAGGACATGGTGGTGTACGAGGAGCACGACGACAGCTTCTACATGGGCATCGGCCGCACGCGCGATGACCAGTACATCTGCATCGGTGTGGAGAGCACGGTATCGAGCGAGACGCGCTGTGCGTCCGCCGCTGATCCGCGCGAGTTCGTGGTGCTGGCGCCGCGCGAGCGCGACGTCGAGTACAGCGCCGACCATCTCGATGATCGCTGGGTGATCCGCACCAACGCGCCGGGCGCGGACGGCAAGGCCGCGCCGAACTTCAAGCTGGTCACCGCCGCCGACGGCGCCCGCTCGCGCAAGGAATGGAAGGAATGGGTCGCTCATCGCGACGACGTCTTCATCGAGGGCTTCGAGTTGTTCGACGGCTTCACTGCCGTGGCCGAGCGCTCCGACGGCCTGGAGCGCCTGCGCCTGCTGCGCAAGGACGGCCGCGAGGAGCATGTG
Organism: Lysobacter niastensis; assembly: GCF_015453285.1. Classification (GTDB taxonomy): domain Bacteria; phylum Pseudomonadota; class Gammaproteobacteria; order Xanthomonadales; family Xanthomonadaceae; genus Lysobacter_J; species Lysobacter_J niastensis. The sequence continues at coordinate 258,195 of NZ_JADLZT010000007.1, read as the reverse complement.
AAGGCCGATGAGCCGGCTTATTCGATGGGCCTGTCGGTCAATGCCGAGCCGGACACGCCGTGGCTGCGCTACAGCTACACCTCGCTGACCACGCCGATGACCACGTACGAAGTGAACGTGGAGACCGGTGAGCGCAAGCTGCTCAAGCGCGAGCCGGTGCTCGGCTACGACCCCGGGAAGTACGTGACCGAGCGCCTGTGGGCCATCGCCCGTGACGGCACGAAGGTGCCGGTGTCGCTGGTCTACAAAAAGGGCTTCGAGAAGAACGGCAAGGCCGCGATGCTGCAGTACGCGTACGGCAGCTACGGCAGCTCGACCGATCCGCGTTTCAACGGCCCGGTCGTCAGCCTGCTCGATCGCGGCATGGTCTACGCGATCGCGCACATCCGCGGCGGCCAGGAAATGGGCCGAAAGTGGTACGACGACGGCAAGCTGTTCCACAAGAAGAACACCTTCACTGACTTCATCGACGTCACCGACGACCTGGTCAAGCAGGGCTACGCGGCGAAGGATCGCGTCGCCGCGTACGGCGGCAGCGCCGGCGGCCTGCTGATGGGCGCGATCTCGAACATGGCGCCGGACCACTACCGCGTGATCCTGTCGCAGGTGCCGTTCGTCGACGTGGTCACCACGATGCTCGATCCGAGCATCCCGCTGACCACCAACGAATACGACGAGTGGGGCAATCCGGAAAAGAAGGATTACTACGACTACATGCTGTCGTACTCGCCCTACGACAACCTGAAGGCGCAGGCGTACCCGGCCATGTTCGTCGGCACCGGGTTGTGGGATTCGCAGGTGCAGTACTGGGAGCCGGCCAAGTACGTGGCGCGCCTGCGCGACGTCAACACGTCGAAGGCGCCGGTGCTGTTCCGCACCAACATGGATGCGGGCCACGGCGGCAAGTCCGGCCGTTTCCGCCGCTACCGCGAGCTGTCCGAGATGTACGCCTTCATGCTCGACCAGCTGGAAGTGGCAGGCGGCAGTACGACGGAGCCGGCGGCGGCGAAGTAGCCGGGTGGTGGCGCCCCTGCCAGGTCAGGGGCGCTTCCGGTATGCATGCGCAACTGCAGTTCTCACCCCGTTCGTCCTGAGCGTAGGCGTGTAGCGCCGGAGTCGAAGGGCGAGCGGGCATGAACCACGCGAACCGCTCATCCTTCGACTCCGCTTCGCTACGCTCAGGACGAACGGGGTTGAGGTCCGTGCCTTTGCCGGCCGGCGAGAATGGCCATCCTCGCGCACGATCGGATGTCCTCCCCCGGCTAAGCTAACCCCGTGTCCGAGCCCGACCTCCCCCGCGCCTCCACGCCAGCCACCGCCCGTGTCCGCTTCCGCTGGGCGTGGTGGCTGCTGGCCTATGCCAGTCTCGGCCTGGGCCTGGTCGGCATCGTCGTACCGGGGCTGCCGACGGTCCCGTTCGTGCTGCTGTCGGCCTTCGCTGCGGCTCGCGGATCGCAGCGCCTGCACGACTGGCTGCTCTCACACCGGCAGTTCGGGCCGATGATCCGCGACTGGCAGGCGCACGGCGCGGTCAGCCGCCGGGCCAAGTGGCTGGCGGTATCGATGATGTCGGTCTGCGCGGTGATCATGTTCCTGACCGCTCCGCGCGCTTGGATGGCCGCGACCGGCACCGCGATCATGGCCGTGGTCGCGACCTGGCTGTGGCGCCGGCCCGAACCGCCGCGCTGAACCGCGGCATCGCGCTTCGTTTCGCCGCATGACGCGGGCTACACTGCGGGCATGAATGCACGTACCGCTCTGCTGTTGATCGCGTTGCCGCTGGCGCTGGCCGGGTGTGGCAACAAGGGCCCGCTGGTGCTGCCGCCCAAGCCGGTCGAAGTCGATCCCTCGACGCTGCCACCCGAGGGCGCCGAGACCACGCCGGCCGAAGTCCCCACCGACGAGCCGGCCGACACCACGCCGCCGCCGCCGGCCGATGCCGAAGACAAGACCGGCAACGAACCCAAGGCGGACACGCCTCCGTCCGGTGGCAATGGCTGATCCCGCGCGCACCATGGGACTGTCTTTCACCAAGATGCACGGCGCGGGCAACGACTTCGTCGTGATCGACCTGCGCGACGGCCGGCCGGCGCCCGATGCCGCGCTGTGCCGGGCCATCGGCGACCGCCATACCGGCGTCGGCTACGACCAGCTGCTGACGGTCGAGCCGCCGCGCACGCCCGGAGCTGTGGCGAGCTACCGCATCTGGAACTCCGACGGCTCGTCCTCTCAGCAATGCGGCAACGGTGCCCGCTGCATCGCTGCATGGCTGGTGCGCGACGGTGCGGCCGAGGGCGACGGGCTCCTGCTCGACAGCCCGGCCGGCACTCACGCCGTGACGCGTCTGCCCGACGGCTACTACCGGGTGGTGATGGGCGTGCCCGATTTCGTGCCCGCGCACGTGCCGTTGCGGGGCGTCGATGCGGTCGAAGGCGAGTACGTGCTCGCGGTCGATTCCACCGTCGTCAGCTTCGGTGCGGTGTCGATGGGCAACCCGCACGCGGTGATCGAGGTCGAGGACGTCGCCAGCGCGCCGGTCGCGACGATCGGTCCGCTGCTGCAGGTGCAGCCGGCGTTTCCTGAATCGGTCAACGTCGGTTTCGCCCAGGTCGAATCGCCTGGTCGCGTGCGTCTGCGCGTGTACGAGCGCGGCGCCGGCGAGACGCTGGCCTGCGGCAGTGGTGCCTGCGCCGCCGCCGCGGTGATGATGCGACGGGGCAAGGTCGGGCGCGACGTCGTGATCGCGTTGCCCGGGGGGGAGCTGCGCATCGAATGGCCGTCCGACGACGCGCCGTTGTCGATGTCGGGGCCGACGGCATTCGTATTCGAAGGGGAGTGGACCGCATGACAGAGATCCAGGAAAAACTGGGCGCGCACGAAGTCGCGACCTGGCTGCGCCGTCACCCGCGCTTCCTGCAACAGTTCCCGGACCTGGCGTTGAGCCTGGTGGTGCCGCGTGAGGAAGGCTCGGCGTCGTCGCTGGCCAGCTACCAGCTGGAAGTGCTGCGCGACAAGAACCGTGAACTGACGCGGCGCCTGCAGGAGCTGTTCGGCAACGCGCAGGAGAACGAGCGGCTGTCGGTGCGCACGCACCAGCTCACGCTCGCGCTGATGCGGCAGGGCAGCGCGGCCGACACGCTGCGCGCCATGGCGGCAAGCCTGGCCGAAGACTTCAACGGCGACCTGGTGCGGCTGGTGATGTTCGCGCCGGCGGAAGGCCTGGAAGATGCCGACTGGCTGCAGGTCATTGCCGCCGACGACGGGCGCCTGGCGCCGTTCCGCGACTGCCTGGCCGACGGAGAGCCGCTGTGCGGCCGCCTGCAGCCGGAAAAGCACGCACTGCTGTACGGCGTGCGCGCCGAGGACGTGCAATCGTCCGCGTTGCTGCCATTGCCCGGCATCGGCCTCATCGCCGTCGGCAGCCGCGATCCCAACCGCTTCTTCCCCGGCATGGGCACGCTGTTCCTGCGCATGATGGGCGAGTCGCTGGCGACCGCGCTGAAGAGGTATGCGGCGTAACGCCATGACGGCTGCGGAAGGCAGCGGCGCTTCGGAGGACGAGGCGCCCCGCGTCGCTGCCATCGAGGATTACCTCGCCCGCATCGTCGTCGAGCGGCGCATGTCGGCGCATACGCTCGACGCCTACCGGCGCGACCTCGCCGCGCTGGCCTCGTGGGCAGCGAAGCAGGGCAACGACGTCACCGCGCTGCACGCCGAACAGATCCGCGCGTTCGTCGCCGCCGAACACCGTCGCGGACTTTCGCCCAAGAGCCTGCAGCGCCGGCTGTCGGCGTGCCGGAGCTTCTACGGCTGGCTCGTGCGCCAGGGTCGTCTCGCCTCCAATCCTGCCGCGGTGATCCGCTCGCCGAAGGCGCCTCGCAAGCTGCCGCAGGTGCTCGATCCCGACGAGGCCAAGGCGCTCGTCGAAGTGCCGACCGACGCACCGCTGGGCCTGCGCGATCGCGCGCTGCTGGAGCTGTTCTATTCCTCCGGCCTGCGCCTGTCCGAGCTGTGCGCGCTGCGCTGGCGCGATATCGATCTGCAGGACGGACTGGTCAGCGTGCTTGGCAAGGGCAGCAAGCAGCGCAGCGTGCCGGTCGGTTCGCACGCTCGCGCTTCGCTGTCGGAATGGCGCTCCTCCACCGGCGCGGCCAACGATGCGCACGTGTTTCCCGGACGCGGTGGCGGCGCGATCACGCCGCGCGCGGTGCAGTTGCGCATGCGCCATCTCGCGCAGCGGCAGGGCCTGTTCAAGCGCGTGCATCCGCACCTGCTGCGGCATTCCTTCGCAAGCCACATCCTGGAATCGTCGGGCGACCTGCGCGGCGTGCAGGAACTGCTCGGCCATGCCGACATCGCCACCACCCAGATCTACACGCACCTGGACTACCAGCACCTGGCCAAGGTGTACGACGCGGCGCACCCGCGCGCGAAGCGCAAGCCATAGTGTGTAATCCCTTCTCCCGCTTGCGGGAGAAGGTGCCCGAAGGGCGGATGAGGGCGCTTCTGCCGCGTTGCCGGCCGCCGCCCTCACCCCAACCCTCTCCCGCAGGCGGGAGAGGGGCTCCGTCCTGGTGCCTTGAAGGTGGTCGGCACGGCCCCACTTCGTTGGGAACACCCCGGAGGTCGCATGGACCCGAGTCAGAACCCGAACGTTTTCCACGCCACGACCATCGTGTCGGTGCGCCGCGACGGCCGCGTTGCCGTGGCCGGCGACGGCCAGGTCACCCTTGGCCACACGGTGATGAAGGCCAACGCGCGCAAGGTGCGCCGCCTCGGCCGCGACGGCCAGGTGCTGGCCGGTTTCGCCGGTGCCGCGGCGGATGCCTTCACTCTTTTTGAACTGTTCGAGGCCAAGCTCGAAAAGCACGGGCAGCTGACCCGCGCCGCCGTCGAACTGGCCAAGGATTGGCGCACCGAGCGTCGCCTCGGCAAGCTCGAAGCGCTGCTCGCCGTCGCCGACCGGGAAACCTCGCTGATCATCAGTGGCACCGGCGACGTCATCGAGCCGGAGGACGGCATCATCGCGATCGGCTCCGGCGGCATGTACGCGCTGTCGGCGGCGCGCGCGCTGATCGCCCACACGCAGCTCGACGCACGCACGATCGCGACCGAGGCGATCAACATCGCCGGCGACGTCTGCATCTACACCAATCGCAACGTCGTCATCGAAGAGCTTTGACGCATACCCCCTCTCCCGCATTGCGGGAGAGGGTTGGGGTGAGGGCGATTCCGCGCTTGCCCTCATCCGCCCTCCGGGCACCTTCTCCCGCAAGCGGGAGAAGGGCACTTAATAGACGATCAATCCCCCATGCCCATCAAGCCCGACACCAGCAACACCACCATGACTCCGCGCGAGATCGTGCAGGAGCTCGACCGCCACATCGTCGGCCAGCACGCCGCCAAGCGCGCGGTCGCCATTGCCCTGCGCAACCGCTGGCGCCGCATGCAGCTGCCGCCGGAACTGCGCAACGAGGTGATGCCCAAGAACATCCTGATGATCGGCCCCACCGGCGTCGGCAAGACCGAAATCGCGCGCCGCCTGGCGACGCTGGCCAATGCGCCGTTCGTGAAGGTCGAGGCGACGCGCTTCACCGAGGTCGGCTACGTCGGCAAGGACGTCGAGCAGATCGTGCGCGACCTCGCCGACACCGCGGTCAAGCTGTATCGCGAGCAGGCGAAGCAGCGGGTGCGCACGCAGGCCGAGGAACGCGCCGAGGAGCGCATCCTCGACGCGCTGCTGCCGCGCCGCAGTGCCGCGCCCAACACCGTGTTCGGCTTCAATGCCACCGAGGCCGCGAAGGACGAGCCGTCGGCGCAGTCGGCCCAGGAGAACGAAACCCGGGCCAAGCTGCGCAAGCAGCTGCGCAGCGGCGCGCTCGACGAGCGCGAGATCGAGATCGAGGCCGCGGTGAACGTCGGCGTCGACATCATGGCGCCGCCGGGCATGGAGGAAATGGGCCAGCAGCTGCGCCAGATGTTCTCGCAGGTGGCTGGCGCCAAGACCCATCGCAAGACCATGACGATCAGCACCGCGCGTTCCCAGTTGACCGAGGAGGAAGCGGGCAAGCTGGTCAACGAGGACGACGTGCGCGAGGCCGCGATCGAGGCGTGCGAGCAGCACGGCATCGTCTTCATCGACGAGATCGACAAGGTCGCCAAGCGCAGCGAGAACATCGGCGGTGGCGACGTCAGCCGCGAAGGCGTGCAGCGCGACCTGCTGCCGCTGGTCGAAGGCTCCACCGTCAGCACCAAGTACGGCGCGGTGAAGACCGACCACATCCTGTTCATCGCCTCGGGTGCGTTCCATCTCGCCAAGCCCAGCGACCTGATCCCGGAACTGCAGGGCCGCTTCCCGATCCGCGTGGAACTGGGTGCGCTGACCAAGGACGACTTCGTGCGCATCCTGACCGAGCCCAAGGCGGCACTGACCACGCAGTACGTGGAGCTGCTGAAAACCGAAGGCGTCACCGTCGAGTTCACCAGCGACGCGGTCGAGCGCCTCGCCGAGATCGCCGCGCAGGTCAACGAGCGCCAGGAGAACATCGGCGCGCGCCGCCTGCACACCGTGCTGGAACGCCTGCTCGACGTGCTCAGCTACGAGGCCCCGGACCGCGGCGGCCAGGCCGTGACCATCGACCGGGCCTACGTCGACTCGCACCTGGGTGAGCTGGTTCAGGACCCCGACCTGAGCCGTTACATTCTGTAAGCGGTTACATCGCCAAGCGCACGCCACCAACGGCCCGCCACGCAGCGGGCCGTTTTCGTTCAGGCGTTGCGATGCGCGTCCCATTCATACCCGCTCGCCGGGTTTGTTCGGCAGGCATACAGGCTTCCCGCCGCCGGTTCAGGGCAAAATAACGAGTTCTTCACGCCCAACCTGCGCCAGCCGCGCAGTCGAACCCCGGCCCAGGAGCCTCAATGACGTTGCATGTTTTTGCACCGCGAAATGCGGTGGTGTTGTCGTGCGTATCGCCGCGCAAGCGCGGCCTCGTGATCGCTTGCGGATTCGCGTTGCTGGCATCCGCCGCGGCGCAGGCCCAGGAAGTTGCCACCACCGACTCCGCCCAGACGCTCGACAAGGTCGTCGTCACCGGCATCCGCCACAGCATCGAAACCTCGGTCGAAACGAAGAGCGAAGCGACCTCGATCGTCGAGGCCGTGTCGGCCGAGGACATCGGCAAGCTGCCGGACATCAGCATCGCCGACTCCATCGCGCGTCTTCCGGGCATCGCAACGCAGCGTGTCGATGGTCGTTCGCAGGTCGTCAACATCCGCGGCATGTCCGAGCAGTTCGTCGGCACCACGCTCAACGGCCGCGAGCAGGTCAGCACCGGCGACAGCCGCGGCGTCGAACTCGACCAGTACCCGGCCGAGCTGATCAACGCCGTCACCGTGTACAAGACGCCCGACGCGGCGCTGATCGGGCAGGGTCTGTCCGGCACGGTCGACCTGCAGACGATCCGTCCGCTGGAATACGGCGAGCGCCGGATCGTGGTCAGCGGCAGCGGCGAGAAGAATTCCTTCGGCGACCTGAGCGCCGACTCGAGCGACACCGGCTATCGCGCCAGTGCTTCCTACGTCGACCAGTTCGCCAACGACACCGTCGGTGTCGCCATCGGCATCGCGCGCCTGGACTCGCCGTTCCAGGAAAAGCACTACAAGGCGTGGTGGTGGGCCGACACCGACGCATGGGGCGCGCCGCAGGACGGCAAGCCCGCCGGCGCGGTGGCGCTGCAGGGCAGCGAAGGCTGGATCAAGTCGCACGAGCTGAAGCGCGACGGCGTCATGGGCGTGGTCGAGTTCAAGCCGAACGATACCTGGCACAGCATCCTCGACCTGTACTACTCACGGTTCGACCAGGACGAGAACATGCACGGGGCGATGTGGACCAACGACCCGTGGTGGAACGCGGACGAGAACGGCGTGGGCGCGGTCAGCTACAGCAACATCGTCACCACCGACGTCGACGGCGTTCCGGTCATCACGCGCGGCGTCCTTAACGGCGTGCAGCCGGTGGTGCGCAACGACAACAACACCCGCGACGACAAGCTGTACGCGGCGGGTTGGGCCAATACCTTCACCTGGGGCAGCTGGTCGCTGCTGGCCGACCTGAACTACTCCAAGGCCGAGCGCGAGCAGTCCACGCTGGAGACCTACGCCGGTCTGCTGGGCCCGCAGAGCATCGGCTTCGAGCTGTCGCCGGGCCAGGGCTTCAATCAGTACGCGCTGCCGGACCTGTCCGATCCGTCCAGCGTCCACCTGTGGGACCCGCAGATGTGGGGCCATGACGGCCGCCTGGAGAACTCGCGCCAGGAGGACGAGATCAAGGCCGCGCGCCTGCAGCTGACGCACCAGATGGAGAACTCCGACTGGATGCGCAGCTACGACGTCGGCGTCAACCTCAACCGCCGCACCAAGGAGAAGGTGTCGCAGACCTATTTCGCCGACCTGCTCAACGACCGCGCGCCGGCGACGGTCGATCCGGCGCTGCTGATGTCGCCGACCTCGCTGGGTTTCGTCGGCATGGGCAACCTGCTCAGCTACAACGCGCGCGACCTGCTGTCGCGCTACTACGACGTGCGCCTGAGCGAGAGCAACGACGACCTGCGCAAGGACTTCACGGTCGATGAGGACGTCGACACGTTCTACCTCCGCGCCAACCTGGACATGGACCTCACCGAGCGCGTGCGCCTGCGCGGCAACGCCGGCGTGCAGTACGTCCACACCGAACAGTCGTCGACCGGCTTCAACGCGACCAGCGACGCGATCGTCGGCGCACAGACGCTGGGCGCGTCCTACGGCGACATCCTGCCGAGCCTGAACCTCGTGGCCGACTTCGGCGACGGCTGGATGGTCCGCTTCGGCGCGGCCAAGGAGATGATGCGTCCGCCGATCAACTACCTCAGCGCGGACAGCTCGGCCAGCGTCAGCGAGATCACCAACGAGTGGAGCGGCGGTGGCGGCAATCCGCTGCTGGAGCCCTATCGCGCCAACTCCGCGGACATCTCGTTCGAGAAGTACATGGGGCCGGCCAGCTACATCGCGCTGGCGCTGTTCTACAAGGACCTGGAGAGCTACATCTACCAGGACAACATGCCGTGGGACTTCAGCGGCTATGACCCGGACGGAAAGACGCCGATCTCGGACTTCGGCACGTTCTACACCTGGAAGAACGGCACCGGCGGCTACATGCGCGGCGTCGAAGTCAGCACCACGCTGGCCGGCGACCTGTTCTCGGACGCGCTGACCGGCTTCGGCCTGCAGCTCAACGGTTCCTACACCGAGTCGTCCATCGACCCGGACGGCCCCGACCTGGGCTCCAGCACAGACACGATCCCGGGCTTGTCGAAGGTCGTCGCCAACGCGACCTTCTACTACGAGAACCACGGTTTCGCGGCCCGCATCAGCGAGCGTTACCGCGACAAGTACCGCGGTGAGTACAGCTCGCTGTTCGGCCAGCGCCAGTATCGCTACACCCTCAGCGAGAAGACCGTCGACCTGCAGCTCAGCTACGACTTCGCCGAGACCAGCCGTCTGAGCGGTCTGTCGTTGTTGTTCCAGGTGAACAACCTCAACAACGAACCGTTCCGCACCGAGGCCAGCGAGTCCACCGGCACCGGGATCTTCCTGCCCGAGGAGTACACCGAGTACGGTCGCCAGTACCTGATCGGCTTCAGCTACAAGATGTAAGGCCGGCAGCCGGCCGGGCTTCGACCCGGCCAGCCACTGTGGGCTAGACGTTTCCGCCGGGGACGCCGGACGCTGTCAGGTTTTTTGCCTTCGGGCAGACTGCCAACGGCAGACCCGACGGATTCGCCTATGGACAGTGCCGCCGCCACCCGCTCCACGCTCGCGCCCGCGTTGCCGGACGCGAGCCCGTCGCCTCCGGCGGCGGGCGGCGCCATCGTCCGTCCCAATGTCGAGGCGGTGCTGCACGACCACGGTCCGATGCTGGCGCGTATCGTCGGCAGCTACGAAGGCGAGCGCGCACGCCGCGAGGACCTGCTGCAGGAGATCAGCCTGGCGATCTGGCGCGCGCTGCCGAGCTGGCGCGGCGAGGCCTCGCTGCGCACCTTCGTCGCCCGCGTCGCCCACAACCGCGCGATCGATGCGTTGTCGCGGCAGCGTCGGATCGAAGAGGAACTCGACGACGAGCATCCCGATCCGGGCGACGATCCGCTGCGGCATGCCGAAGCGCATCAGCGCCGCAGCAACCTGCTCGAAGCGGTACGGCGACTGCCGCTGGGACAGCGCCAGGTGGTGGTGCTGGCGCTGGAAGGCTTCTCGTTGCGCGAGATCGGCGACGCGCTGGCCCTGGAGGAGAACACCGTGGCGCAACGGCTGAGCCGCTCGCGCCGGCAACTGCGTGACTGGCTCGGAGAAACCGCATGAACGACCTCCAGCACGACTGGCAATCGCTGGGCGAGGAATGGCGGGGCCAGGACGCGCCCGGCATCGACATCGACGCGCTCCGCGCTGAGGCGGCAAGGCGCGGTACGAAGCTGAAACTCGCGCTCGGCCTGGAAGTGGCAACCTCGATCGCGGTCGTGGCGGCACTGGCTGTCATCATCGGGCGCGGGACGGAGCCACGCCTGTTCAACGCGCTGTGCGTCGTCATGACCGTGGCGGTCGTCGCGTTCCAGGCGTGGTCGCTGTGGATCCGCCGCCGCCAGTTGCGCGACGAAGGCCTCGACGCGGCTGCCCTGCTGGCGCTGGAAAGCGAGCGCGCCCGCACCTCGCTGCGTTACTGGCGTTATGGGATGTGGGTGGGTCTGGTGTTGTGGCTGCTCACCTGCGCGGTCGGCGTGACGCTGGCCTGGCAGGCCGGAGCAAGCGAACTGGGCAGGCTGATCGGCGGCATGACCGGAGGCTGCATCGGGCTGGTGTTGTCGGCACTGACGGCCTGGTACATCACCCGCAAGGCACGCGCGCGGCTGCTCCAGTTGCGCGCGCTGCAGGACGAACTCGGCGACGGCTGAGTTCGTCCACCCGCACGCTCGGTTACTGGCTGGCGGTGCTCCGCCGCCGCTGCGTGTCCTCGACCAACAACTCGCGCGCCGCCCGTTGCAGTTCGTCGATACCCACCTGATCCGGGGCACGTCCCAGCCGCGCGGTGAGGTCGGACACCACGCGCTTGTTGGCATAGGTGTGCGGCGAATCGACGTTGTCGCTTTGTGCGGTGACCATGTAGCCCAGCCGCTTCGCGCTGACCTCGCGCGCCTGCACCAGCTCGACCAGCTTCGCGCGGTACTCGAGTTCCCACGGTTTGATGCCGGGGAATGCGTTCTGGTCGGCGAAATGCTGGGTTTCGTGGCCGAGGAACACCACCCGGAACGCCTCGCTGTCCAGCCCCTCGGTGTAGCTGGGCACGATGGCGTACAGCGCTTCGGCGGTGGCCCAGCCGCCGTTCGAGCCGCGCCCGCAGCGGGCATAGCCGCTCCAGCCACGGCTGACGAAACCGTCCAGCAGTTCCACGCGTGCGCGGTGCCTGCCCTCCGGCAGTTCGACGTCGTAGTAGCGGGTTTCCTGCTTGCGCCACAGCATCAGTTCGCGCAGCGGCATCGTCATGCCGAGCTGGGAGTGGTAGCCGCGGTCGAGCAGCGCCTGCTGAAGCACGGGTTCCAGCGTGTCCATGTCGGTGGTCCCCGCTGCGGCATCGCCCAGCCGCTTGCGCAGCGTCGCGTACAACGTGGCCTGCAGCGCATCGCGTTGCGAGGGCTGTTGCAGTGCATGCCACCAGTAATCCTGGTAGGTGGCGTAGATGTCGCGCACGAAAGCATCGTCGGCGGACCGCGTGTCCAGTTCCGGCGTGGTGCGGCGATAGCGGCCGATCATGCAGGCGCGGTAGCCGGCGTCGGCACCAATGAAGCCGTCGGCGGGACTGCGTTCGAGCGCGGCCACCGCGCGGTCGCTGTCGCCCTGCAGGATGGCGCTGGTCGAGTCGGCGATCGCGGTGGTGGCCTCAGGCGTCGATGCCGGGGCGGGCGGCGCTGCCGAGGCGGCGAAAGAGGCGAGGAACAGGCAAAGCAGGACGGGGCGGGCAATGCGCATGGGGGAGTATCCGCGCGGTCACGGGACCGGCTTCGCAGGCATTAGCGCATTGCGGCAGTGGCGGCGTCTTGAACGCAGTTGATCTGCCGGCGCAAGCGACCGGGCGGCTGGCCGGTCATGGCGCGCACGGTGCGGGTCAGGTGGCTCTGGTCGGCGAAGCCGCTGCGCGCGGCGATGTCGGCCAGCGACGCTCCACCGGCCAGCAGCGCCAGTGCCTGGCGACTGCGCAGTTCGCGGCGCAGGGCCTGCGGCGCCATGCCATGCGTGCGCAGGAACGTGCGGCTGGCGTGCTCGCACGACACGCCGGCGTGGCGAGCAATCTGCTCGATCGGCGCGTCGCCGTGCTGCAGTTCGTGCAGGAACCCGGCCTGCCACGCATGCAGCAACACCACCTGCTCGCTGCTGGATGCCTCGATCAGTGCCAACAGTTCATGCGGGCCGCGCAGGAATACCGCTTCGGCGTCGGATCGGCCGGGCACGCGCAGCACCTGCAGTGTTGCCGGTTCGCCGGACTCGGGCAGGGCCAGGTTGACCACGCGTGCGCCGAGGTGGCCGAAGCGGTTGCCATGCGCGTGGTAGCGCGGATGCAGCACCAGCGTGCCCGGCGTGCATTCGACCGGGCCGTCGGCGCTGGCCTCGACGTAGCTGCCTTCCAGCACCAGCGCCGCGTACGCCGGTCCGTGCCGGTGCGTGCGCAGCGCATCGCCGGAGGCGTGGCGGGTTTCGTGGTCGACGTGGTCCTGCATGCGGCGATGGTGGGCGCCTGCCGGTGCCGGCTCATGGGGCAGAAGTCATTCGCCCGGATGCCGTTCAGTCTTCGCCGATGTCCTCGTTCCAGACCTCGGGGTGCCCGGCGATGTAGCGGCCGAGCATCTCGATGCACTCGCCGTCCTCGAGGTCGATCACGTTCACGCCGTTCTCGCGCAGCCAGTCGATGCCGCCACGGAAGTTGACCGATTCGCCGACCACCACGGTGCCGATGTTGAACTGCCGCACCAGGCCGCTGCAGTACCAGCATGGCGCCAGCGTCGTGACCATGATCGTGTCGCGGTAGCGGCGCTGGCGTCCGGCCTTGCGGAACGCGTCGGTCTCGCCGTGCACCGACGGGTCGTCCTCCTGGATGCGGCGGTTGTGGCCGCAGCCGAGCATGCGGCCGTCGCGGTGGTACAGCGCCGCGCCGATCGGGATGCCGCCCTCGGCCAGGCCCAGGCGGGCTTCGGCGACCGCGGTGGCGAGCAGGGCGCGGTAGTCGGGTGTCGCGATCGTGGTCATGGAGTCATCCGTGGGGGCTGCTCGCGCCGGCGCGGCGCAGCATGTCGATGTGGGGAATGCCGTCCTCGACGTAGGGTTCCGAGGACGGTTCGAAACCGTGGCAGCCATAGAACTCCTGCAGGTGCGACTGCGCGCCGATCTGCACGTCGGCACCGGGCCACCGGCGTTCGATTTCCGCCAGCGCTGCCTGCAGCATCGGGGCGCCGAGGCCGCGGCCACGCCAGTCCGGCGCCGTCAGCACGCGTCCGAAGCTGACCTGCGGATAGCTCAGGCCGGCCGGCAGGATGCGCAGGTAACCGGCCAGCGAACCGTCGTCCGCGATGCCGAGCAGGTGCACCGCTTCGGGGTGCCGGTCCTTGCCGTCCGGGTCGAGGTAGACGCAGTTCTGTTCGACGACGAAGACCTCCGAGCGCAGCTTCAGCAGCGCGTACAGGGTGTCGATGTCGAGATCGCGGAATGGCCTGGCCAGCCATCGCACCGCGGAAGGAGAGGCGGCCGGGTTCATGCCGCCATGATGCCAGCACGCGGGATCGTCGAGGCGCTCAGCGTTCCTTCGCTTCCGACGTGTCGACGTCGACCACCACCGACATGCCCGGACGCAGCCGCGACGCCAGGGGCTGGCCCGGATCGATGGACACCTTCACCGGGATGCGCTGCGCGATCTTGACGAAGTTGCCGGTGGCGTTGTCGGCCGGAAGCAACGCGAACTCGGAACCCGCCGCGGGCGAGATCTCCTGCACATGCCCGTTGAGTTTCTGCCGGCCGAGCGCGTCGACGGTGAAACGCACCGGTTGGCCGATGCGCACGCGCTCCATCTGCGTCTCCTTGAAGTTGGCGATGACCCAGAACGTGGCCGGCACCAGCGCCATCAGCTGCGAGCCGTTGGTGACGTAGGCGCCTTCCCGCACCAGGATCTGGCCGAGCTGGCCGTCGCGCGGCGCTTCAATGCGCGTGTGGTCGAGGTTGATCTGCGCGAGCTGCACCGCCGCCTCGGCGCCGGCGACCGACGCTTCCAGCGCGGCGTGATTGACGCTGACGCTGCGCACGCTCTGTTCGGCCGCATCCACGGCTGCGCGCGACTGGTTGACTCCGGCGACGGCCTGGGCGTTGGCGGCGAGCGCCGTGTCCAGGTCCTGAGCCGACAACAGCTGATCGCGTGCGAGGCGGTCGGTGCGGCCCAGCGTCGCCGCGGTGCGCACGTGCAGGGCATCGTTGCTGGACTTGGCGGCGCGGCTCTGGGCGACGTTGGCCTGCGCGCTGCGCAACTGCTGCGTCCAGTTGTCGAGGCTGGCGTGCGCGGCCTGCAACTGCGCACGGGCCTGGTCGACCTGCTGGCGGTAGATGCGGTCGTCGATCTGCACCAGCAGCTGGCCCTTGCGGACGCGCTGGAAGTCCCGCACCGGCACCTGCATCACGTAGCCGCTCACCTGCGGGCTGATCAGCGTCACCTGGCCGCGCACGTAGGCGTTCTCGGTGGATTGGATGGCGCTGCGGAACGGCGGCAGCCGCCAGGCGTACAGCACCACCAGCGCACCAATGACGGCCACCGCGGCGAACGCGGCAATCTGCCAGCGCGGACGCGGCGGCAGCACCGGCGGCGCGGCCGGCGCCGGGGCAGGCGGAGCGGTGGGGGTCGGCGTGCTCATGCGGCACTCGCGGCGGCCGCGAGCCGCTCGCGCCTGGCGTACAGGCGGGCGCGCGTGGCGACGTAGGTCAGCCAGATCATCGTCATGAGCGCGATCGCGGCGATGGCGAGGTACACATCGTTATAGGCAAGCACATTCGCTTCGCGTGAAGCGGCTGCTCCCAGGGCACGCACGCTGGCGGCATTGCGCAGGGCCGGGTCGGTCAACGCCGGGGCGTAGCCGCCCAGCGCCGCCTGGATGCGGCCCACGACCTGCGGGTCAAGCAGCGTCAGGTGCTCGACGAGCTGGCTGGAGTGGTACTTCTCGCGGATCACCTGGAACGTGCCGAGGAACGCCGAGCCGATCAGGCCGCCGACGTTGTTGGCGATGTTGAACATCACGAAGAAGCTGATCAGGTTGCGTGGCTGGGCGATGACGCTGCCGACGCCGGCGATCAGTGCCGGCGCGAGGAAGAACGTGCTGCCGAAGCCGATCAGGAACTGGCTGAACATCAACTGCGCGGGCCGGGTCAGGTTGTTGGAGAACGCATCCATCAACGCGCCGGTCATCACGCAGCCCAGCGCGATCAGGGCCGGCAACCGCGTCAGCACCGGACGCACCGTCATCGCGCTCACCGCGATGCCGAGCAGGCAGCCCATCAGTACCACGGTGAAGAGCCCGCGCATCTCGTCGTTGGTCAGCCCCATCGCCTGCAGGAACCCGACCGCGCCGACGCTCTGCTCCGACAGTGCCGTGCGCAGCAGCACGATCGCGATGCCCAGACGCAGCATCAGACCGCTACCGAGCCAGCGCGTGTTGATCAGCGGATTGGCGCGGAAGTGCTCGACCGCGATGCCGGACACCACCAGCACGATGGAGATTGCCAGCGACCAGCCGAGCCACGGCGCCTCCAGCCACCACTCAATGCGGCCCAGCGACAGCACCGCGCACAGCAGCGCCATGCCGACCGACAGCAGCGTGATGGTGACTGCATCCAGCTTCTCGAACACCTGGTAGCGGTCGCCCGGCGGCAGCCTCAGCAACAGCACGCCGCCCAGCGACAGCAGCGCCAGGCCGAGTTCGAACAGGTACAGGCCGCGCCATTCGCCGTATTCGAGCAAGCTGCTGGAGATGACGCGCGCCAGCGGCGTGCCGAGCTGGCTCAGGCCGATCCCCAGCGCCAGCGCGCGCAGGCGGTGCTGCGCCGGTATCGCCTGGATCATGTAGAACACGCCGAGCGTGGTCAGTGCGGCGCCGACGATGCCGTGCGCGGCGCGCACGCTGATGGCCGAACCCAGGCCGTGCACGAACAGGTGCGCGAACGTCACCAGCGCGTAGACCACCAGGCTGATCTCGGTGAAGAGGCGCAGGCCGAATTGCTGGCGGAACTTGATCAGCACCAGGTTGGCCGAGACGTTGGTCATCACGTAGGCGGCCGGCAGCCACGCGATTTCGGCAGCGGTCACGCCCAGGGCGCCCTGCAGCTGCAGCAGGTTGGTGGTGACCATCGCGTTGCCGAGGCTGCCGGTGATGGCGACCAGCGCGCCCACCACGGCGAACGCCCAGCGCAGCGGCACCGGGTGGTCCGGCGTCGACGGCGAGCCGGGGAACTGCGGCCGTTCGTGCGGCAGCCATTCGCGGGAGGCGTACGGGATCATCGGCGGGCCTGCAGTGCCGGACCGGCCATCAGCCTCGTCCCCGCATCGGGCGGAGACTTGTACGTTGGTGCGATAATCCCGGCATGAGCGAATCCAACCACTCCAAGCCCGGCACCACCCATTTCGGCTTCCGCGACGTGCCCACGGGCGAGAAGCAGAAGCTGGTCGGCCAGGTGTTCTCCTCGGTCGCCAGCAAGTACGACCTGATGAACGACCTTATGTCGCTGGGCGTGCACCGCGTGTGGAAGCGATATTTCGTCGCCACCGCGCAGGTCAAGCGCGGCGACCGCGTGCTCGACCTGGCCGGCGGCACCGGCGACATCGCCCTGCTGCTGCGCGACCGCGTCGGCGAAGCGGGCAGCATCGTGCTCGGCGACATCAACGGCGAGATGCTGCGCGTCGGCCGCGACCGCATGACCGACATGGGCAAGGTCGCCGGCTTCGAGTACGTGCAGATGAACGCCGAGAAGCTGCCGTTCCCGGACGGCACTTTCGACCTGGTCACGATCGCCTTCGGCCTGCGCAACGTCACCGACAAGGACGCCGCGCTGCGCGAGATGCACCGCGTGCTGAAGGTCGGCGGCCAGGCGCGCGTGCTGGAGTTCTCGGAAGTGAAGGCGGACTGGTTCAAGCCGATCTACGACTTCCACTCGTTCCAGGTGCTGCCCAAGCTCGGCAAGCTGTTCGCGGGCGACGCCGACAGCTACCAGTACCTGGCCGAGAGCATCCGCAAGCACCCCCCGCAGGACGAGCTGAAGGCGATGATGCAGGCCGCCGGTTTCGCCCGCAGCGACTACCGCAACCTGTCCGGCGGCATCGTCGCGATCCATACCGGCTACAAGGTCTGATGGCCTGAACAGGCCGGCCAGCACGGCCGGCCCCGCCGCACGGCGGAAATGGACATGCGTCGCCATCTCGGCCCCGGGCCGAGGCGCTAAACTCGCCCGCTGACCTGCACTCACTGGGCCCACGCATGCGTTATTCGATCCTGTCCCTCTGCCTGGCCGCCGCGCTCGCCGCCGGTTGTTCCCGCGACGGCGCGACGCCGTCCGCCACCGCCGACCAGAGCGCCGCCGCCGTGACCACCGCCGACCAGACGACCTCCGCAAGGCCCGACGAGTACTCGTACGCCGAGCCCGGCAAGGTCCGCATCAACGACCTCGCGCTGGAGCTGAAGGTCGACTTCGACAAGAAGGAACTGGCCGGCAGCGCGACCTACACGCTGGACTGGACCGATCCCAAGGCCACCCAGCTCGACCTCGACACGCGCGACCTCACCATCGAGAAGGTCGTCGGCGAACGCAGCGACGGCAAGTGGGCCGACCTCAAGTACACGCTGGCCGCCAAGGACGAGAAGCTGGGAAGTCGGCTCACCATCGATTCCCCCGCGCGCAATCCGCGCATCCGCGTGACCTACCACACCTCGCCGGAGGCTTCCGGCCTGCAGTGGATGACGCCGGAGATGACGCAGGGCAAGAAGACGCCCTTCATGTTCAGCCAGTCGCAGCAGATCCACGCGCGTTCGTGGGTGCCGCTGCAGGACACGCCGAGCGTGCGCTTCACCTACACCGCGCACGTGACGTCGCCGCAGGACACGATGGTGCTGATGAGCGCCGACAACGATCCGAAGGCGGCGCGTGACGGCGATTACACCTTCAAGATGCCGCAGAAGATCCCGTCGTACCTGCTGGCGATCGCCGCGGGCGACCTGGTGTTCCAGCCGATCAGCGGCCGCGCCGGCGTGTGGGCCGAGCCGGGCATGGTGAAGAAGGCGGCCACCGAGTTCGCCGACACCGACAAGATGATGCAGACGGCCGAGCGCCTGTACGGCCCGTACCGCTGGGAACGCTACGACATCCTGGTGCTGCCGCCGTCGTTCCCGTACGGCGGTATGGAGAATCCGCGTCTGACGTTCGCCACGCCGACCGTGATCGTCGGCGACAAGTCGCTGGTGTCGCTGGTCGCGCATGAACTGGCGCACAGCTGGTCCGGCAACCTGGTGACGTTCTACACGCCGAACGACAGCTGGCTCAACGAAGGTTTCACCAGCTACGTCGAGAACCGCATCATCGAGGACCTGTACGGCAAGGAAGCGGCCGACATGGAGAAGGTCATCTCGCGCAACGAGCTGGCCGCCGAATACAAGGAAATCGATCCGAAGCTGCAGGCGCTGGCGCTGCGTCCCGGCACGCTGGCCGATCCTGATGGCTCCAGCGCGTCGACCAACTACACCAAGGGCGCGTGGTTCCTGCAGTTCCTGGAGGAGCGTTTCGGCCGCGAGACGTTCGATCCGTTCCTGAAGGAATACTTCAACCACTTCGCGTTCCAGTCGATCCCGACCACGAAGTTCATCGAGTACGCCAAGGCCAACCTGCTCGACAAGAACCCGGGCAAGGTCACCGAGGCCGAGATGGACGCCTGGATCTACGGGCCGGGCGTGCCGGACAGCGCGCCCAAGACGGTGTCGCCGCGCTTCGACGCGGTCGATGCCGCGCGCAAGGCCTTCCTCGACGCCGGCACTCTGCCGGCGAAGGAAGCGACCGCGAAGTGGAGCACGCAGGAATGGGTGCACTTCATCGACGGCATGCCGAAGACGCTGAAGACCGAGCAGCTCGCCGCGCTCGATGCCGCCTACCACTTCACCGGCACGCCCAACGGCGAGATCGCCCAGCGCTGGTACCCGCTGGCGGTGCGCAGCGGCTACACGCAGGCGAACACGGCCGCAGCCGAGTTCATCACCCGCGTCGGCCGCCGCAAGCTGATCATGCCGACCTACAACGAACTGGTTAAGACGCCCGAAGGCCTGAAGCTGGCCGAGGACACCTTCGCCAAGGCTCGCCCGGGTTACCACCCGATCACCACGACCTCGGTCGAGGAAGCGATCGCCAAGGCCAAGGCCACGGCGGCGGCACCGGCGAAGTAAGCGGCACGCGGTCGTCGCTTTGCTCCCTCCCCTGCGTGCAGGGAGTGAGGACGGCCGTTTGCGAGCCATTGGCTCGCGGCCCGACGAACGCCCGACGGCCAAGCCGTCGGGCCGGACAGGAGGGGTAAGCCTTTGCTTCTTCGCGCCAGAGGATCGGGTGTGTTTCGACGCGGCTTGCGCATCGTCATCGTCATCCTCGCGATCGCGCTGGCCGCGGCCGCGATCCTGCTCTGGCGCGACCCGTACTCGCTGGTGCGTGCCGAGTTCGCCCGCCAGCGCGTGTCCGCCGGTCTGTCGAAAGAGAGTGTCGTCGTCGGCGATCACCGCTGGGTGTATGCCTACAGCGACGACGCACCGGCCAATGCGCCGACGGTGGTGATGCTGCACGGCTTCACCGGCAGCAAGGAGAACTGGTACCTGGTCGCGCAGCGCCTGCGCGGCCATTACCGCCTGCTGGTGCCCGATCTGCCGGGCTGGGGCGAAAGCCAGCGGATTGCCGGCGCCGACTACGGTTTCGCCGCGCAGAGCGCACGCGTCGCGGCGTTCATCGACGCAATAGGCGGGAAGCAGCACGGCGTCGTGCTGCTCGGCCACTCGATGGGCGGCGGCATCGCCGCGCTGGCTGCGGCGCGGTATCCACGCGACGTCGCCCGTGTCGGCCTGATCGACGCCGCCGGCGTGCGCTTCGCCGACAACCGTTTCGGCGAGCAGGTGCTGGCCGGACACAACCCGTTCGCCGTCAGCGACGCGCAGACGCTGGAGCGCTATCTCGGCACGGTCTTCGTGGATGCGCGCGTGCGCCCGGCCATGCCGTGGCCGGGCGCAGACATCTACATCTCGCACCGGCGCGGCGAGGCCGCCTTCGAGCAGGGCGTGCTGGATCGCATCGGTCGCGGCCCGGAAAGCTTCCTGCCGGGCGAGGAAGCCGCCAAGATTCACCAGCCGGCGCTGCTGCTGTGGTGCCGCCAGGACGCGGTGATCGATGCGAGCGCCCTGGACCTTTACGCGCGGCAGATCCCGCAGGCGAGCCGAGTGCTGCTCGACGGCTGCGGGCACATGTCGGTGATGGAAAAACCCGATGCGGTCGCGCAGGCCGTGACGACGCTGATCGAACAAGGACAACCCAGACGATGAACGCCCCTCTTCGCACCCTTCGCCCGCTGGTGCTGTCGCTCGCCGCCGCGCTGGCACTGTCGGCCTGCGGCCCGGCGCAGGATCCGGAAGCCGCCGCCAAGGCGCAGCGCGCCGCGACCGAACAGGCCGCGAGCGAATACGCGCGCGCGTTCGAGACTGAATACGGCAAGCAGAACTGGGAACTGGCCAGCGCGCACGGCGAAGTGCTCAAGGCCAAGTACCCGACCAGCGATGCGGTCGCACGGCTGCAGACGCAGATCGACGATGCCAAGGCCAAGGCCGCCGCCTCACGCGAGGAGCGCCGTCTCGCCGGCCTGTGGACCTACCTGAATCCGCCGGTCAAAGGTGGCGTGCAGTTGTCGGCGTCGATCTATTCGAAGGACCCGGTCGATGTCGACGGCAGCGGCGCGCGGCCGGTGCAGCTGATCTTCCGCGACCACCCCGAATGGGGCCGCAGCAGCTACCTGGTGCTGGAGAAGGGCGACTTCGACTGCTATGGCGGGTGCAAGGTGAAGCTCAAGGTCGACGATGCCGCGCCGAAGCCGGTCGATGCCAGCCGCCCGAAGACCGACGAAGCGATCGCGATGTTCATCGAGGACGAGAAGATGCTGTGGCGGACCGTGAAGGGCGCCAAGCGCATCGAGATCGAGTTCCCGGTGAAGGCGGGGGGCACCCGCATCGCCGTTTACGAGGTCGGCGGACTCGACGCATCGAAGCTGCCGAAGTGGAACTGATCGGCGAACGCTAACGTTGCGTTACGAACGCGGCGTGCCACCGGATCAAGACGGCGTGCACGCTGCACCGCAACGCGGGGAGTAAGCTCGCAAGGCGGCGGCGCGACATCAGAGCGCCGGCGTGGCGGCGTGACGCCGGACGCGCACGCCCGTTCGCCCCAATGCGCATAGGCCGTGAGCGGACCGCGACCATGCCGGGCGGAGGACCACATGCTCTCGCCACGTTTGCACAACCTGCTCGACAACGGGCAGGCGCCATACACCACGCTCAACCACGCGCGCACCATCACCGCGCACGACACCGCGTCAGTGGCCCACATCGAGCCCGAGCATTTCGCCAAGACCGTGATGATCAAGGCCGATGGCCGGCTGTGCATGGTGGTGATGCCGGCCGCCTATCGCGCGGACCTGCATCGCCTCTCGCTCGCCCTGGGTGGTGCTGCCGTGGAGCTTGCCGAGGAAGCGGAGTTCCGCGGTCAGTTCCCCGACTGCGAACCCGGCGCGATGCCGCCGTTCGGTCATCTCTACGGCATGCCGGTATACGTCGACTCGCGTCTAGCGCACCAGAAGATGGTCGCCTTTAACGCCGGCAACCACACCGAGATCGTGCGCATGCCGTATTCGGAGTTCGAACGGCTCGCGGCACCGGAGATGCTCTGGCTTGCGCACATGATGTGAGGCGGCGTTTGCAGTAACCAACGTGCGCACAGGGCGCGCGGTGTGTCATGACGTGCAATGAAAAGCCCCGCCATCGGCGGGGCTTTTAGTTATAGGTGCGAGCGTTTTCGATAGAGAGCATTAGGGCGCGCGAAATGGTTGTGTTCATGCGCAACTGCATCAGTCGAATCCGTACTGCAGATCACATATGCAAATGTGCCTTGACATTGCGCGTTGCCAGGAGCGGATATAGCGCACGGCCACATCGAGGCCGTTATGGAAAGAAAAACAAGCCATGGAGTTCGACCGGAAGGTCGAAAAGGAAGGTGTTATGAAAACTTTCTGTTGGGCGCTTGCAGCACTGCTCGGCATTGCGGCGTCACCGGCCTGGTCGCAGGATGACGCGAAGCAGCCGTGGGAGGAGTACGACAAGCTCATCAAGAATCGCGAGTCGATCGCGGTGCTTGGACCGGCCCTGCTCGGGGATCAGGTCAACCTGATGAATGGAGCGTTGTCGTTCTCCACGACCGATGTCTCGGTTTCTGGTAACAGCGTGGCCTTGCCGATGGCGCTTACCCGAACGTACACGGTCAGCAACCGCAAGGGCTATCGCGTCAACGATCTGCCGATGGCGGACTGGGATCTGGATATTCCGAGGATCAGCGGCGTTTTTGGCGCTGGCGGGGAAAACGATGGGTTTGGTACGCCGTGCACCGCAAGCACTCCCGCGCAGGCCAGGCCGCCACAACTGCACATTGGCTCCAGCATGTTTCCGCCGGAGGACTACTGGCAAGGCAATCAGGCTTCGATGCCTGGTGGTGGCGAGATGCTGCTGGCGAGTTCCGGTGCTCCGTCTCCAAGCTCAGGCGGGCCGTACTACTGGATGACCAGCGAGTTCACCTACTTCTCCTGCCTGGCCAAGATCAAGAATGGTGGGGGTGAGGGCTTTCTCGCGATCAGCAAGGATGGAACGAAGTACTGGTTCGACTGGATGGCCTCCTACCAGGAACCGGATCTTAAGAGTGGAGCCGGTGGCGGTGACGTCATTCTTCGCAGGAAGCGGGTGTTGTATGTCTCTCGCGTCCAGGACCGATTCGGCAACTGGCTGACCTATACCTACGCCAACGCAGCGGCGGCGCCAGTGCGCCTAACGCGGATGGATGCGAGCGATGGTCGTGCGATGTCCCTCACTTACAACGCGCTGGGACAGGTGGCGACTGTCAGCAACGGTGCGCAGACTTGGACGTACCAATACACATACCAAAGCATCGGAAAGGGCAGTCTCTCGGCTGTAATCCTCCCCGATCAGAGTCGCTGGACGATCGCCTTCGCAGCACTCACCGACGCGAAAATCCGCTACGAGAAGCCGTTCTGCAGGCCGGCAGGGCTGGGCCAGATCTGCGATCCGGTCCGCAGCTGTGGCGATCCCGGAATAGTCATCACGGCAGGCGCTTTCGGCACCATCACCCATCCCTCCGGGGCCACCGGCGAGTTCACCGTGGAGCCGACCCGGCACGGCCGCAGCAACGTGCCGATGCTGTGCAGCGGGTACACCAGTCCTTACAACGATCCGAACGACGACACCGCGTACTACCCCCTGAACTATGACGCTCTGAGCGTCGTGAAGAAGCGCGTCACAGGGCCTGCGCTCGCTCCGGCCGAATGGACCTATTCGTACTCATCCGATGCCACCTTCGCACCCGGCACCGGACCTGTCTGCACAACATCCAATTGCGGTGCGGTCGTCTGCACGTCGGACAGCTGCGCTGGCAAGGCGATGACCGTACTCGCGGGGCCGGACGGCGTGTGGGAGCGCCATACCTTTGGCAACAGCTATCGCTACAACGAAGGCAAGTTGCTGAAGGTGGAGACCGGCAATGGCCCAGATGCCATCCTCAAGACCGAGGTCAGCACCTACGATCTCGCGCAATCGGGTCGCCCGTACGCAACGCCGATCGGTACCAGTCCGCAGCCGCGAGGTGATGGATTTACCTCAGAGTACCTGCGGCCGCAGTCGGGAAAGGCGATCACGCAGGACGAGGTTGCCTTCGATCAGGCCGTCACTGGCTTCGACGCCTTCGCCCGGGCCACCAGCACCCGCAGGGCAAGTTCGCTGGGCTATTCCAAGACAGACGCCACCGCCTATTACGACGACCTGTCGAAATGGGTTATCGGGCAGGTGCGCCAGCAGGTGGATGTCGAACAGGGCAAGGTCATGGCCCAGACCGATTACGAGCCGGCGTCGGTGCTACCGATTCGCGAGTTTCGCTTCGGCAAGCTACAGCAGACGTTGGGCTACAACACCGATGGCACCGTGGCGACTGTGAAGGATGGTGCTGAGCACACAACAGAGCTGACTGGCTGGTATCGCGGCGTGCCGCGTCAGATCCGCCATGCCGACGGCCGCCTGGAGTCGGCGCAAGTCAATTCGTTGGGCTGGATCACTGCGACTACCGACGAGAATGGCTACACCACGGCCTACACCTACGACGCGATGGGGCGGTTGGCGACCATCAAGCCGCCGGCAGGCGATGTGCCCGCGGGCGCCACAACAGTGCTGTCGTTCCAGTCCATACCGACAACTGCCTGGGACCTGCCTGTGGGCTCCTGGCTGCGTACCACGATCACCGGACGCTACCGGAAGGAACAGTACTTCGACGCGTTGTGGCGACCGGTGTTCGAGATCGAACGGGACATTGGCGACAGCGCAGCCGCACCGCGATACCGGTCGCGCAGCTACGACGCCGACGGGCGCGAAACGTTCGCGTCGTACCCATCGGACACTGCGAACGCCTACAACAGCCTGGTCCAAGGCG
Source organism: Lysobacter niastensis (assembly GCF_015453285.1). GTDB lineage: Bacteria > Pseudomonadota > Gammaproteobacteria > Xanthomonadales > Xanthomonadaceae > Lysobacter_J > Lysobacter_J niastensis. The sequence continues at coordinate 233,322 of NZ_JADLZT010000007.1, read as the reverse complement.
TGCGGACGCGGTACGACGCACTGGGCAGGGTCACGCACGTCGAGCAGGATTCAGAACTCGGGCCACTGCTGACGCGGACCGAGTACCTGCCGGGCTTCGAACGTCGAATCACCAACCCGCGTGGCCATCCGGTCCTGCAGCGATTCCAGGTGTACGACGAACCCAGTTACGACGCACTGATCGGACAGGACGCACCCGAAGGCGCCTCCACGACCATCGCGCGTGATCGCTACCTCAAGCCGCTGGAAGTGAGCCGCTCTGGCCCCGGGGGCTGAGAGGTCATTCCGACATTGCTGTTTGTGCACCGCGACGCTGCAGGGCGACGTCGCCATCGACTGGAAGGATCCGCCGATGTTCAGGTCCATGACTCTGTTTTTGCTGATCGGGTTGATCAGCCCCGCTGTCCATGCCACCGACGAGATCTGGCTCAGTGCGCCGGCCGAGGGTTCCACCTACGCCGAGCCTGCGACCGTTACCGTGACCTCCGAGTCCGAGTTTGCCGCCGACGGCGAGCGTGTCGTCGAGCACCGCCTGTACCGCAACGGCGGCCAGATTGCTTACGGCAACACCCGTACGTTGACCCACACACTGACCGCGCTGCCGGCAGGCAGCTACCAGTTCTACTCGGTCGTCAAGACCAACCTCGGTCGGACGCTGCAGTCGCTGCCTCATAGCATCAGCGTAATGGTGCCGGGCGGCTTCCCGCCTACGGTGACGATGGGCGTACCGACAGGAGCGCCATTCATCGCGCCGGCCACAATCGGGTTGTCCGCTACGACAAGCGATCCTGATGGCGCCGTCGCGCAAGTGGCGTTCTATGCCAACGACACGCTGGTCGGCACTGACGCCACGGCTCCGTACGCGATCACGTGGAGCAGTGTCGCCAGCGGAGCCTACACGCTCACCGCTCGGGCGACGGACAACAACGGCATCGAGGCAAGTTCGCCGCCAGTGGGTGTCACGGTCGGCGCGCCCACGTTGATCGGCAAAGTGGAAGACCTGCAGTTGCAGTCGGACCAGGGCTACCAGCTACAGGGATGGGCATGCTCGACCGGACGAAGCGCGTCCATTGATGTGCAGCTGTATGCCGGTGACGCCGCCAGCATCGGCACGCTCATCGCTACCTATCACGCCGACCAGCCCAGCGATACGGGTATCGCTTCCATTTGCCAGGCTCAGGGTGCCGCATATCGCTTCCGGATCCCAATCACCCTTGCGATCCGGCAGGCGCATGCAAACAAGAAGATCCACGTCCTTGGCATCTCGCCGAGCGGCGCCGACAACAGGCCGCTCGATGGCTCTGGTGTCCTGTCTGTTCCGCCAGCGCAATCGCTTTCGCGCCGCTACGTCTATGATCAGCACCATAGGCTCTGCAAGACCATCGAGCCCGAAGTCGGCGCAACTGTTGTCGACTACGACGCTGCCGGCAATACGGCCTGGTCTGCCAGCGGCCTGGACTTGCCGTCCGCCGCCAGTTGTGACCGCAGTCAGGCCTTGGCTTCGGGGCGCGCGGTGTGGCGTGGCTACGACGCGCGCAATCGCCTAGCGACACTGGCGTTCCCGGACGGCAACGGCGACCAGGGCTGGACCTACACCCCGGACGGCCAGCCCGAGCAGATCGTCACGTGGGATGCGAGCGGCATCGCGGTGACCAACAGTTACACCTACAACCGGCGGCGCCTGCTGACTGGCGAATCACTGGAGGGGCCTGGCGGCATCGCGTGGAGCATCGGCTACGGTTACGACAGCGCCGGCCATCTGGCGGCCCAGACCTACCCCTCAGGCACCACCGTCGAGTACGCACCCAACGCCTGGGGACAGCCGACGCGGGTGGGTGCGTATGCCAGCGGGGCCGCCTACTACCCCAACGGCGCGATTCGTCGATTCACCTACGGCAACGGTCTCGTTCACACGATGACCCAGAACGCGCGCCAGTTGCCTACACGCAGCAGCGACGGCCATGGCCTGATGTCTCTTGTGGACGGCACGTCGGCCATGGGCTCGGCGGACGTGCTCGACCTGCATTACGCATTCGATCCGAACGGCAACGTCGCGTCGATCGCCGACGGCGTGCAGGGAGCGATCTACGACCGCACGATGCAATATGACGGCCTCGATCGTGTGATCACCGCATCTTCAAGCATGTTCGGCGGCGACGGTGTCTACCAATACAGCTACGACGGCCTCGACAACCTGCGTTCAGCGAAGCTGGCAGGCGTCAAGGACCACGTCTACTGGTACGACGCCCGAAACCGGCTGATCAACGTCAAGAACGGTGCCGGCGCCACGGTCATCGGTCTGGACTACGACGCGCAGGGCAACCTGGCAAGGAAGAACGGCCAGACCTACGCGTTCGACTACGGCAACCGCCTGCGCGATGCAGCGGGCATCGAGTCGTACCGCTACGACGGCTACGGCCGGCGCGTGCAGATTGAGCGTACCGACGTCAGCCAGGTGTTGTCGTACTACAGTCAGTCCGGTCAGTTGCTGGTCCAGCACGACAGCCGCAAGCCCGGCTCAACCGAGCACTACTACCTGGCTGGCAGCCTGGTGGCCAGTGCGGACACCGGCCAATACGGCGAGGCCTGGGAAGCTCGCTACCAGCACACCGACGCACTCGGAAGCCCGGTCGCGGTGACCGACAAAGCCGGCAACATCATCGAGCGCACGAACTACGAGCCCTACGGCGCATCAATCGGAAAGGCCATCGACGGCATCGGCTACACCGGCCACGTCATGGATGCGGCGACCGGGCTGACGTATATGCAGCAGCGGTACTACGACCCGCAGGTGGGGCGATTCCTAAGTGTGGATCCCGTGACTGCCTACGACGGAGGCTGGCGACATTTCAATCGATTCGCCTATGCGTACAACAACCCATATGCGTTCACGGATCCCGACGGACGCTGTCCGGTGTGCGTTCCTGCGGCAGTTCTTAGCCGAGCTGGCCTCGGCGCGGCAACTGGGGCAGCGGTCGAGATCGGTATGCAGGTTGTGCTTGATGGAAAGCGGTCATGGTCAGAAATAGACAGGTCCGATGTCGCAGTCGCCGCGGCAATCGGCACGGTGTTGCCTGGAATGGGGTCTGTTGCACTTAGAGCGAAATCTGCGGTGTCAGTGATAAAGAGATCTGTGAGCGCTGCTAAAAAGGTATCGGCACAGGCGCGAAACACTGCAAACAGAGCTCAGAAGCTCGCGGCTCGAGAGACGAAGCATGTTGCGGGTGCTGCAGCGGCAGCAGGAGATGTTGCTGAAACCGCAGGTGCGGCTGCAACTGGAGTCGTCCTAAAGCGGTTAGGTCAGGATGTTGCGAATGGTGACAAGAGCAAGCAAATGGACGGAGTCAAGATTATCGAGGTTCGCGGTGCTGTTGATTCGGCGCGACTGAAGCGGGAAGACGTTGAGAACAATGGAAAGTAACCAGAACCGGGATTCTGCTATGACTCTTGCGCGGGCTCTGCGGTGGACTGTTTGGGGAGTGGGGGCGTTCATGGCGGGAGCCATCAAGCCCCTTCTTTTCCCCTCCGGCGGGTGGAGGTATGCGGTTGTGGCAATTTTGCTTCTTGCAATCTGTTCTGCCTTGGGTGTTGTTGTTGAAAGAAGAGCTGAAAGGAGGCCGGGTGTGGATCGTAATAGGAGTGGACCATGACCATCCAAGGCAAGGCGAGGGTTGCATCCGTCACGGAAGGGGCAGGTTCACCTCTCTGCGGGGGTGTTCATGATTGAGATGGGGTCACTTTCTCCATGAAAGCCAAGATTGAAGGCATTCGCTTTGTTCTAGGGTTGCTAGCCGTTGGCGTGCTGGCTGCTTGGTCCTGTCTATACCTCCCCAAGTGGATTGGGTTGCTCGTATTTCTTGCGATGTTCATCGGTGCGGTATTTGCGACGATCTATCAGATTGTGTTCAAGAAGCGTGGGATGAACTTGAGGCAGGCCTGGAAAGCCGTCTTGGATATCTTTTGGGGGATTTAGCCATGCGGGAGTGACGCTCAACGGCCGAAAGGGGAATTTTGCAAGGGAAGTGAACCTGGCCCTTTACCCATAGGTGATGCATGAAAATCGGGTTTGGGGTTCGAGTGTCCGAGGGGGTGTACTGGCTGACTCAGCTTTCCGATGAGATCGAATCGGTTCTGAGTTCGAAGCTCGAGGCCGCGGATTACGGCCCAGGTGTCGAGGAGGTGGTGATGGGTCTGGATTTGATGGACGGAAGCGATGTCGACGACGAACTGTCAGGTCCTCGCTACTACCTGGGGAATCACGTGGTCGAAACCGATGGCTTCGTACTTGAGTGGCGAAAACCTGCTTGAGTTGGGGGTCGTAATCTCCGGGGCCGAGCTTCGGCTGATCCGATCACGCGGAGACCTTGCTTCGGCAATAGCCACGCAGCTTGAAGCCGAGTCCGACGCAGTTCTGGGTCTGAAGATCCAGGGGTTTGAATCCGACAGGTTCATGGCGGATCTCAAGGCGCACCTTCTCGCCATTGCTGATTGAGAAGATCAGAAAGGCACAACCACTTCCACAAGAAGGTAAGAGCGGTAGGGCGATTAGCGAAGCGCAATCCGCCGTATGCAAAGGCCCGCGCAATGGGTTCTGGCTGAAGTTTGCGGTTCGAACAGGGCGCATCAATAGAATCGAAGTTGCATGCGTGCCTTGATCAGGGTTGGGATCAAACCGGAAGTGGCGGTACTCGATTGCAGGTTTGCAAGCCCCGCCGATGGCGGGGCTTGTCGTTGCGTTCGAACGTGTGACAGCACCTAGCCGCAACACTGCCCCTGCTGCATCGGCGGACACACTGCTGTTCCGTATGAGCAGAACACACAGCAATCGCCGGGCAGCGGCTGCAGGGTCTCGCCACAACCCTGGCAGGTGTAGAAGAAGACACAGGCTTCCGTCGGCATGGCTTCGGCCGCGGCGAAGCCGCAGAGCGGACACGTCAGCGTGCTTTGCAGTTCGATGTTCATCGAGCTTCCCCAGAGGAGAGGGAGCGGTGCGTCCGCTCCCTCTGTTGCCTTCAAGCCAGTACTGGAATGACAAACGCGAACACGGCGCCGAGCAGGGTCAAGGCGAGCGCCGCGGCCCATACGAACGAGCTGGCGCGCCGCAACCGCGTGCACGCCGAGGCCAGTGCCGGGTCGGCCGGGCAGGGCAGGCGGCGCGCACGCCATAGCATGGCACCGGACAGCGCCAGCATGGCAAGCGCCACGCCAAACACCAGTGCCTTGTGCTCGGACAGCCAGATCAGCTGCGGCACGGCGGTGACCAGTCCGGCCAATGCCGCGCCGGCACCCAGCGCCACCATCGCCGCCGGCAGCACGCAGCACACCAGCGTGCCGCCGCTGGCGAGGAGCGCGATGAAGGCGACGCCGAGGTTCCGGTGCAGTGGGATCTGCGCGTCGGCCGCGTCAGCTTTCATGCTTCACCTGGGCCCGGACCTGTTCGAGTGACCGCTCCGTCCGGTGGATGGCCACGACGGTGTAGCCGGCATCCTTGATCGCCTTGCGCAGGGTGTCGTCGTCGATGTCGTTGCCGTCCTTGAGCTTCACCGCGACGATGCGGTTCTCGAGGCTGACGAACACGGCCTCGGTGGCGGGAAAGGTCTTGAGCGTCTTTTCGATGCCCTGCGCGCAGAAGGCGCAGACCAGCCCGTTGACGTCCATCTCGATGGTCTTCGCGGATGCGAAGGTCGATACGCCCATCAGCAGCGTGGCCAGCAGCAGTTTGAATCGCTTCATGGAGTAATCCTCAAAAGTTGAACATGGCCATGGCCTGGAGCTTGCCGTCGCGAGTGGCGCCGAACTCGACCCAGGTGCCGCCCTTGAAGAAGCGGACGAGCAGGGCGGTCTCGGTGCCATCGAACAGGTCGCCGGTGTAGCGGCGGCCCTGTACGACGAACCAGGTGGCCAGCGTGTCGTAGTCGTGGGCATACGGCGCCCATCCGAGTTGCAGGGTGTCGATGCGGTGCGAGAAGTGGTCGCTCTCCTGCAGGTCAGCGCGGAACGCCGCGTAGACGCGCCGCGTCTCGTAGTCGGTCTGAAAGCCGACATTGCGTGCCAGGTCGCTGCCATCGAAGTCGTTGCCGGTGGCGCGGCCAAGGCCGCCCCAGACGAAGACGTTGGCTTGAGCCGCGGGCAGGTTCCAGCGTTTGGCGAGCAGGTTGGCGCGTGCGTAGGTGATGTGCCGCAGCTTGTCGCCGTCCTCGCTGCTCAGCTCCAGCCACCCGCCGCCCACGGACCACCAGTAGCGCGGTGCATGGAACACCTGGACTTCGTTCATGGTGCCGGCGCCGTACTCCGCCATCACCGTCGTGCCTTTCGCGAAGGCGATCGGCTTGGCCGCCGCCGCCATGGGCAGCAGCCCGAGCAGCGCAACGGCTGCCCAGCCTGATGTGGTTTTCATGAAACTCTCCGTTATTGCCGCGCACGGCGGCGTGGGGCGCGCGATGCGCCCGGATCGTCTACGGAGGTGTCAGGCGATGGGAGGCCTGAAAGGAGTTTCCAGCGGCCGCGGTGCGGCGGCGACGTGACGCCACGCCGAGGGCGCCCTGGCGGGCGGAATGTGAGCGACGACGCGCTGCAGTTCCGGCAAGCAGGCCACGCCCAGGCACGCGGAAAAATCGCACTGGTGCGGCGTGCAGCAATCGCACGGTTTCGAGTCGTGCTCCGGCATGCCCATCTCGTCGCAGGGCATGTCATCGGTTGCCGCCGCGCTCGCCGTCTGAAGGGCGTCATGCACGCCCTGTGCGGGCGCAGCCGCGGCCGGCAAGGCCAGCATCAGGGCCAGGAGCAGGTGGAACGCGACGCGGGCGAGGTGGCGCAGCGGCATGCCCGGATTCTACTCCCCGTCAGAAGCGCTCGCCTTGCTGCGTGGAGGCAGGATGGGGCGCCCGCCGGAACGAACGTGAAAAACAAAAGCCCCGCAACAGCGGGGCTTTGTCATGACTCTGAATCGCGCGGAGTTACAGCGCGTAACCGAACTGCTGCTTGAACTGCTCGGCGAACTCTTCGTAGTCGAAGCGCTGGTTTTGGGTGCCCGGGTGTTCCACCTTCAGCGCGCCCATCAGGTTGCCCATGCGGCCGATGGTCAGCCAGTCGTAGCCCTTCTCGATGCCGAAGATCAGGCCGGCGCGGAACGCGTCGCCGCAGCCGGTCGGATCGGTCACGCGGCGCTCGTGCGCCGGCGGGATGTCGAAGGTCTTCTCGCTGGTGTGGATCTGCGAGCCGTGCGGGCCGCGCGTGGTGATGTAGGCCTTCACGCGCTGGACGATGTCGTTCTCGCTCCAGCCGGTGCGTTCCTGCAGCAGGTTGGACTCGTAGTCGTTGACGGTGACGTAGTCGGCCTGCTCGATGAAGGCGCGCAGCTCGGCGCCGTTGAACAGCGGCATCGCCTGGCCCGGGTCGAAGATGAAGGGAATGCCGGCCTCGGCGAACTCCTGCGCGTTCTGCAGCATGCCCTCGCGGCCGTCGGGGCTGACGATGCCGAAGGTGACGCCCTTGACGTCGCGCACGTGGTTCTCGAACGAACGCATCATCGCGCCCGGATGGAACGCGGTGATCTGATTGTTGTCGTGGTCGGTGGTGATGAAGGCCTGCGGCGTGAACAGTTCCTCGATCACCTTGATGCAGTCGAGGCGGATGCCCTGTTCCTCGAAGTGGGCGCGGTACGGGCCGAAGTCCGTGCCGACGGTCGCCATCGGGATCGGGTCGCCGCCCAGCAGCTTGAGGTTGTAGGCGATGTTGCCGGCGCAGCCGCCGAACTCGCGACGCATGCGCGGCACCAGGAACGAGACGTTCAGGATGTGCACCTTGTCCGGCAGGATGTGGTTCTTGAACTGGTCCGGAAACACCATGATGGTGTCGTAGGCCAGCGAGCCGCAGATCAGTGCAGACATCGGTATCGTCCTGGTGTGGTGTTTCCGAGCCCGCACCGGTCGTGCGGGTCGGGATCGCGGGCGGCGGGATGCCGCGCGGGCGCGTAGGGTAGCCGCTGGGCGCCATCCCTACCAGTTTTTTGCGACCCCCGTCCTGAATCGGGGGCGGCTCCAGCCGGTAGGCTGGACGGATTGCCGCGGCCTGCCCCTCAGCGGCGAAAAGCGCCGCGGAATGCAGGTTTTTCCTTGCTCGCAGGGGGGGCGGTTGCTAGGCTAGCGGGCCCTGTGCGCCCCCCTCTTTTGACGGTCAATCCCTCGATGTTCAAGAAGTTTCGCGGCATGTTTTCCAATGACCTGTCCATCGACCTGGGCACGGCGAATACGCTCATCTACGTGCGCGGTCAGGGCATCGTCCTGAACGAGCCGTCGGTGGTGGCGGTGCGCCAGGATCGCCTGATCGGTGGCACGCGCACGGTCGCGGCGGTCGGCAGCGAAGCCAAGCAGATGCTGGGCCGCACGCCGGGCCACATCACCACGATCCGGCCGATGAAGGACGGCGTCATCGCCGACTTCACCTACACCGAGGAAATGCTCAAGCATTTCATCCGCAAGGTGCACAAGTCGCGCTTCATGCGCCCGAGCCCGCGCGTGCTGGTGTGCGTGCCCTGCGGTTCGACCCAGGTCGAGCGCCGCGCGATCAAGGAATCGGCCGAAGAGGCCGGTGCCCGCGAGGTCTACCTGATCGAGGAGCCGATGGCGGCCGCGATCGGCGCCGGCATGCCGGTGACCGAGGCGCGCGGCTCGATGGTCGTGGACATCGGCGGCGGCACCACCGAGGTCGCGGTGATCGCGCTGAACGGCATCGTCTATTCGGCCTCGGTCCGCATCGGCGGCGACCGCTTCGACGAGTCGATCATCAACTACGTGCGCCGTACCTACGGCACGCTGATCGGCGAGGCCACCGCCGAGCGCATCAAGCTCGAGATCGGCTGCGCCTACCCGCAGCAGAAGGCGACGTCGATCGAGGTCTCCGGCCGCAACCTCGCCGAGGGCGTGCCGAAGATGATCACGATCAACTCCAACGAAGTGCTCGACGCCCTGCGCGAGCCGCTGGCCGGCATCGTCACGGCGATCAAGCTGGCGCTGGAGCAGACCCCGCCGGAACTGTGTGCCGACGTCGCCGAGCGCGGCATCGTCCTGACCGGCGGCGGCGCGCTGCTGCGCGACCTGGACCGCCTGATCAGCGAGGAGACCGGCCTGCACGTGCAGGTGGCGGACGACCCGCTGACCTGCGTGGCTCGCGGTGGCGGCCGTGCGCTCGAACTTGTCGACATGCACGGCAACGAGTTCTTTGCGCCGGAGTAACGGCGCAAAGTAACGGGGACGGGGAAGGGGAAACGGGATAATCCCAGGCAGCCGCATCAGCGCTGCCGCTTCGCTTGCCCCGCCGGCCGCGTTCCCCTCCGATTTTCCCCGTTTCTGGTCTTCAACCTTAAGCCCTGTGCCTTCCTACGCCGGTCCACCCACCGCTGCCCGAACCGGTGAAGTCGCTGGAACCCTCCGGCTGCTGGCGTATCTGGCGCTGGCCGTAGTTCTGATCGTGCTCGACCATCGCGGCGGCTGGCTGAACCGGATGCGCCAGCAGGCCGCGCTGTTCGTGCAGCCGCTGTGGACGGTGGCCGGGGTGCCCGGGCGCATCGCCGAACGGATCAGCGACGACGCCGGCACGCTCGGCCAGTTGACCACCGAGAACCGCCGACTGCGCGAAGAGCTGCTGCTGAACCAGGCGCGCATGGCGCGGCTGCAGACGCTCGCCGCCGACAATGCCCGCCTGCGTGGGTTGCTCGATGCGTCCAGCGGCCGCAACCTCGACGTGATGCTCGCTCCGGTGCTCGACATCGATCTCGATCCTGCGCGCCAGCGCCTGGTGCTCGACGCCGGCAGCCGCGACCGCGTTCAGGTCGGACAGAGCGTGATCGACTCCGGTGGCCTGCTCGGCCAGATCATCGGCATCACGCCGATGCACGCCAGCGTGCTGCTGATCACCGATCCCTCGCACGCGGTGCCGGTCGCCATCGCCCGCAACGGCGTGCGCCTGGTCGCCTACGGCGAAGGCCGCAGCGACCTCCTGCGCCTGTCGAGCGTGCCGCTGTCGAGCGACGTGAAGGTCGGCGACGTGCTGGTGACCTCGGGCCTGGGCGGGCGCTTCCCGGCCGGTTTCCCGGTCGGCACGATCACCCGTCTGCATCCGGACGACAGTCGCGCCTTCCTCGAGGGCGACGTGAAGCCTTCCGCACAGTTCGACCGCGGCCGCGAGGTGCTGGTGCTGCTGTCGATGCCGACGCCGCTGGATGTCGGCAAGTTCGATTCGACGCCGCCGCCGGAAAGCACCGCGGCCACCGTCGCGCCGGGCACCGTGACGGCGGCAGGAACGGCAGCGAACGCCACCGGCAATGCCGCGCCCACGACTGCCCCAGCGAAGCCCGCTGCTGCGACCGCCAGACCTGCGACTACTGCGGCGCCGGGGGCTTCAACTTCAGGCAACGCCGCGCGCGCGCCCCGTCCTTCGACGGCGACCGTGCCGGTGCAGCCGCCGGTGCAGAAGCCTGCGCAGCCACCTGTACAGGCTCCGGTCCAGCCGGCCCCTTCGCCCACTGCACCGCCGGCCGCCGGCGAGGAGCGCCGATGAGCCGCTCGAACGCTTCCTGGGCGCTGCCGGTCAGCCTGCTGCTGGCGCTGGTGCTGGGACTGCTGCCGCTTCCGGTGATGCTGCAGCCGCTGCGTCCGTACTGGCTGGCGCTGGTCCTGGCGTACTGGCTGATCGAGGATCCCGACCGCGTCGGACTCGGCGTGGCGTTCATCGCCGGCCTGGCCGCCGACCTCACCTTCGGCACGCTGTTCGGCGAACAGGCGCTGCGGCTGGTGGTGATGGCCTTCATCCTGCAGCGCTTCCGCGCGCGCCTGCGCTTCTTCCCGATGTCGCAGCAGGCGCTGGCGATCGGCGGCCTGCTGCTCAACGACCGCATCGTCGCCGCGGTGATCCATTTCGTGCTCGGCGCGCCGTCGCCGCAGCATGAGTTCTGGGCCGCGCCGCTGATCGGCATGCTGCTGTGGCCGCTGGTGTTCCTCGGCATGGACACGATGCGGCTGGGCCAGTGGAAGAGGCGCTGAGGTGGGTCCACGCCGCCGCATCCTGAAGAACACCGCCGCCGAGGCCGAGCAGTTCCGCAGCCGCGCTGCGATCGCGTTCCTCGGCGTGCTGCTGGCGCTGATCGGGCTCGGCTTGTGGTATTTCCGCCTGCAGGTGTGGGAGCACGCCGACTACGCCACGCGTTCGGAAGCCAACCGCATCAAGCTGCGGCCGGTGGTGCCGGGACGCGGACTGATCCTGGACCGCAAGGGGCGCGTGCTCGCCGACAACGTGCCGGCGTACCGCATCGAGGTCACGCCTTACGAAGCGGGCAAGACCGAGACCTGGCTGCCGGCGCTGTCGAAGATCATCGCGCTGTCGCCGGAAGACATCGAGCGCTTCGAAGACGAGCGCCGCGCCTCGCGCGGCTTCAAGCCGCTCCCGCTGAAACTGCGCGTCACCGAGGAGGAAGTCGCGCGCTTCGCCGTGGATCGCTGGCGCTACCCGGGCATCGAGCTGGTGTCCTACCTCAATCGCCGTTATCCGCACGGCGACCTGTTCTCGCACGTGATCGGCTATGTCGGCCGCATCGACGCCAAGGACCTGGAGACGATGGGCGAGGGCAACGCCGCGCTCACCCACATCGGCAAGACCGGCCTGGAGCGCTATTACGAGGAAGCGCTGCGCGGCAAGGTCGGCTACGAGCAGATCGAGACCAACGTCGACGGCCGGCCGATGCGCCAGGTCGGCCATGTGCCGGCGACGCCGGGTGCGGACCTGCGCCTGTCCGTCGATCTGGACCTGCAGCAGGCGATGGTCACCGCCTTCGGCGACATGGACGGCTCGGCGGTCGCGATGGATCCGCGCACCGGTGAGATCCTCGCCATGGTCAGCCTGCCGGGCTACGACACCAACCTGTTCGTCAACGGCATCTCCAATGCCGATTACCGCGCGCTGATGGACAACCCTTCGCGCCCGCTGTTCAACCGCAACGTGCTCGGCGGCGGCCCGCCGGGCTCGACGGTGAAGCCGCTGATCGGCCTGGCCGGCCTCGACAGCGGCCTGCGCAGGCCCGAAGACAAGGTGTTCTCGACCGGTACGTTCTACATCCCCGGCCAGCGTCGTGGCTGGCGTGACGCGCACGGCGGTGCCGGCTGGACCGATCTGCGCAAGTCGATCTCGCAGTCGGTCAACTTCTACTACTACAAGCTCGCGTACGAGATGGGCATCGTCCGTTTCGACCAGTACATGCGGAAGTACGGCTTTGGCGAGCCGACCGGCATCGACCTGGCCGGCGAGAACAAGGGCGTGGTGCCATCGCCGGAGTGGAAGCGCAAGCGCAGCAAGGAGCCGTGGTACGCGGGCGAGACGGTCAACGCCGGCATCGGCCAGGGTTACTGGATCGCCACCGTGCTGCAACTGGCGCGGGGCACAGCGGCGATCGCCAATGGCGGCAATCTGGTCCGCCCGCACCTGGTCGCCGCGCGCCGCGACGGCTATGAGGCGCCATGGACGCTGCTGCCGCAGCAGGCGCCGCCTCGCATCACCGACAACCCCGACCACCTGCGTGCGGTGCAGGAAGGCATGATCGCGACGATCCACGGCGGTGGTACCGGTGCGGCCATGGCCCGCGGCGCGCCGTACCTGATGGCCGGCAAGACCGGCACCGCGCAGAAGATCAGCCGCAAGGGCAGCGTCAGTTTCGATCCGCACAACCTGCCGTACCACCTGCGACACCAGGCGCTGTTCGTCGGCTACGCGCCTGCCGACAATCCCACCATCGCGGTGGCGATCTCGGTCGAGCACGGTGGCTTCGGCGGCAGCACCGCTGCGCCGATCGCGCGCAAGATCTTCGACGCTTACCTGCTGGGCAAGATGCCCGAGCCAGTGCCGACCGATCCCAAGCACGTGCGCCCGCCGTTGCCGACCGCGGCGCCAGTCGACGACGACGGCAATGCCGTAGTGGCCGCTCCCGCAACTGCCGCGACGACGACTGCGGCTGCCGCCACTGCGGCGCCCAAGCCCGCGGCACCGGCCTCCGTGAATACCGGCGCGCAGGCCACGCGCCCGCAGCCCAAGCCGGAGCCCACCCGATGAGAGTGATCCTGCGCTGGCTGTTCGACCTGCTGCTGCGCTTCATGCGCACGCTGGACCTGCCGCTGCTCGGCGCGCTGCTGGCGCTGATGGTGATCGGCCTGGCCGTCCTGTACAGCGCCGCCGACCATGCGATGGGTCTGGTGGTGCGGCAGGGCGCGTTCTTCCTGGCCGGCCTGGGCGTGATGTGGGCGCTGTCGCGGGTGCCGCCGAACCAGCTGCGTAACTGGTCGCCGCTGGTGTTCGGCGCATCGCTGCTGCCGCTGCTGCTGGTGCTGGTGATCGGCACCGGTAAACACGGCCGTCACTGGATCAACCTCGGCGTGGTCTATGTGCAGCCGGCTGAACTGCTCAAGCTGAGCCTGCCGATGATGGTGGCCTGGTACCTCGACCGGCGGCCGCTGCCGCCGCGGCTGCGCACGGTGATCGTCGCCGGCCTGCTGATCGCGGTCCCGACCGGCCTGATCCTGCTGCAGCCGGACTTCGGCACCGCGATGCTGGTCGCCACCAGCGGCGCGTTCGCCCTGTACCTGGCCGGCCTGCCGTGGTGGTGGTTCGGCATGGCGTTCGGCGCCGTCGCTGCGATCGCGCCGGTGGCGTGGTTCTGGCTGCTGCGGCCCTATCAGAAGGACCGCATCCTCACCTTCCTGAATCCGGAGTCCGATCCACTCGGCACCGGCTGGAACATCATCCAGTCCAAGATCGCGATCGGCGCCGGCGGCCTGACCGGCAAGGGCTGGGGCCAGGGCTCGCAGTCCCATCTGAACTACCTGCCCGAGCACACCACCGACTTCATCTTCGCGGTACTCAGCGAGGAGTTCGGCTGGATAGGCGTGGCTACCGTGCTGGCGCTGTACCTGTTCGTGATCGGCCGCTGCCTGTGGATCGCCAGCGAGGCCCGCGACGGCTACTCGCGTCTGATCGCCGGCGCGCTGGGCCTGGCGTTCTGCGTCTACGTCATCGTCAACGGCGGCATGATCGCCGGCATGCTGCCCGTGGTCGGCGTGCCGATGCCGCTGCTGAGCTACGGCGGCACCTCGGCGGTATCGCTGCTGGCCGGCCTGGGCGTGGTGATGGCGGTGCGGGCACACCGGCCGGTGCACTCGCGATGACCCCGCGGTTCCGGCCGGCAAGCTGAAAGGCCGTTCATGAAGGCGAAAATCCACGGTTTTTTGCGTTCAGGCACGCGTGCTACCCTGCCCGCGATGACCCGTCGCCCCTATGCCCAGCGCGCGCTGACCCGCGCCACGATGCTCTCCCTGACGCTCGCCCTGGCGGCCTGCGCCACCCAGACGCCGCCGACCGCCAGCCACGCCGCGCCCGCTTCCAAGCACACTGCCAAGCCCAGGACCGCTGTCCCGGGCACGCAGGCGTTGCCCGAACCGGTCACGGCGATGCCGCTGGAGCAGGCCCGCGCCGAGTTCGTGCGCGACACCGCGGCGAAATACGGCGTCGATCCGGCATACATCGAATCCGTGCTGGCCAAGGCGCAGATCCGCGACGCGATCGTCGCGGCGATGTCGCGACCGGCCGAAGCCAAGCCGTGGCGCGATTACCGGCCGATCTTCATCACCCAGTCGCGCATCGACGGCGGCCAGGCCTTCCTGGCGCAGAACCGCGATGCGCTGGCGCGCGTGCAGGGCCAGTACGGCGTGCCGGCCGAGATCATCGTTTCGATCATCGGCGTGGAAACCAGCTACGGCACCAACACCGGCAAGTACCCGGTGGTGGATGCGCTCTACACGCTGGCCTTCGCCTATCCGCGCAGCGGTGATCCGGCCAAGGCCGATCGCGAGAACCGTCGCGAGGCGTTCTTCCGCGGCGAACTGGCGCAGCTGTTCGCGCTGGGCAAGGAAACCGGGCTGGACATCACCACGCTCACCGGCAGCTACGCCGGCGCGATGGGCTGGGGCCAATTCATGCCATCGAGCTACCGTGAGTTCGCAGTCGACGGCAATGGCGATGGCCGTCGCGACCTGTTCAACAGCACCGACGACGTGTTCGCCTCGATCGCCAACTACTTCGTGAAGAAGGGCGGCTGGCAGCGTGGCGGTCCGGTGACGGTGCGCGCCACCCGCGCCGACAACGCGCAGGAGTTCGCGACCGAGGAGCTCGAGCCGCTGTACACGCTGGGCGACCTGGCGACGCGCGGCTACCGTCCGCTCGCCGAGGTCGCGCCGACGCAGCACGCGACGCTGATCAACCTCGACGGCGTCAACGGGCCGGAATACTGGCTCGGCTTCCAGAACTTCTATGCGATCACCCGCTACAACATCTCCAAGCACTACGCGATGGCGGTGTACCAGCTGGGCGAGGCGATCGCCGGGCGCGCGCCGCCGGAAACCGCCGCGCCGGTAGCCGCGGCCGCCGCGGAGCAACCCCCGGCATGACCCGCTCGACGACCGCCAAGGCGCTGCTGCGGCTGACCGCCGCGCTGCTGCCACTGGCCCTCGCCGCCTGCGTCAGCGCGCCGAAGAAATCGGCGTCCGAATCGATGCCGGTGCCGGACAACGGCGGCGTGCATGGTGCGCCGCTGCCGCACGGCAAGAAGAAGTCGCCTTACGCGGCCGCGAAGGAAGACCCCAGCAAGCGCGGCGACTACGTGGCCGGCGGCCTGTTCCGTCCGGGCGAGAAGGACACCACGCCGGACCACGTGCCCGATGTCGATGAAATCCCCGAGCCCGAGGTCACCAGCGAGCCGCGCTCCAAGGTCGGCAACCGCCCGGTCTACGCGGTGCTCGGCAAGAAGTACAAAGTGCTCGACAACCCCAAGGGCTATGTCGAGAAGGGCACGGCGTCGTACTACGGCCAGAAGTTCCATGGCCGCAAGACCTCCAACCTGGAGGTGTACGACATGTACGCCTTCACCGCCGCGCACAAGACGCTGCCGCTGCCGAGCTTCGCCCGCGTCACCAACCTCGACAACGGCAAGTCAGTGGTGGTGCGCGTCAACGACCGCGGCCCGTTCCACGAAGGCCGCGTGATCGATCTCAGCTACGCCGCCGCGGTCAAGCTCGGCATCACCCAGCGCGGCACCGGCCGCGTCGAGGTGCGCGCGCTGACGGCGGACGACGATGGCCGTTCCACTGCCGCTGCGGAACCGGCACCCAAGCCGGCCAAGCCCAGCGCGATCGACACGCTGGTGGCGGCGATGCCGATCGCCAGCGCCAACGCCGGTGAACTTCCGCAGGGCGCCCGGGTCACTGAAAAGCGCTTCGACATGGGCCAGGACGGCCAGCCGATGACCGCCGCCGAGTTCGATGCCTGGATGAAGGCGCGCCGCATCACCGTCGCCACCGGCAAGCCCGCACCCGTGCAGGCGCAGCAGACGGCGCCGGCCACGACGACCGCGAACAACGAGGGTGTCACCCTGCAGATCGCCAGCTTCGCCACGCGCGACAACGCCGATCGCGCGTTATCGATCCTGCGCGGCGCGGGGATCGGCGAGGCGATGCTGCTCGATGGCAGCGCCAATGGCCAGAAGGTGTGGCGCCTGCGCGTCGGGCCCTTGCAGGCCGAGGCGGCACCGGCGCTGGCCGAGCGCATTGCCGGCCTCGGTTTCGGCCAGCCGCAGCGCGTACGCGACTAGATTCTTTCCACTTTTGATATTGGCCGGAACGACACCGGCAACCGGAGCAGTTGAACGATGACCAGTTTCACCCGCAAGGCCATGGCCTTCGCCGCGCTGACCACCTTCGCGGTCGGATTCGCCGTCGCCCAGACGCCGGCGTCGCAGCCTGCAGCCACGCAGCCGCCGGCCAGCGACTCACTGCCCGTGCCGCCGCCGCCGGCGATCACCGGCACCGCGTGGGTGCTGATGGATGCCGCCAGCGGCAACATCCTGGCCGGTGAGAACTACGACCAGCGCCTGGAACCGGCCAGCATCACCAAGGTCATGACCAGCTACGTGATCGCCGCCGAAATGGCCGGCGGCAAGGTCAAGGGCGACGACCAGGTAATGATGACCGAGAACGCCTGGCGTGCCGGCGGCGCCGGTACCGACGGCAGCTACTCCGGCTTCGAGGTCAACAAGACCGCGCCGCTGCTGGAGATGGAAAAGGGCATGGTGGTGCAGTCCGGCAACGACGCCGCGATCGCCCTGGCCGAGCACGTCGCCGGCAGCACCGATGCGTTCGCGTCGTTGATGAACCAGTACGCCGCGCGCATCGGCATGAAGAACTCGCACTTCGTCAATCCGCACGGCCTGTCGGCGGAAGGGCACTACTCGACCGCGCACGACCTGGCGCTGCTCGGCCGCGCGCTGTCCCGCGACTTCCCGGTGGCGTACTCGTACAACAAGATCAAGGAATTCACGGTCGGCCCGATCACGCAGCCGAACCGCAACCTGCTGCTGTGGCGCGATCCGTCGGTCGATGGCATCAAGACCGGCCACCACTCCGGCGCCGGCTACTGCCTGATGGCCTCGGCCAAGCGCGGCGACCAGCGCCTGATCTCGGTGGTGATGGGTTCGACCTCCGAGAAGCAGCGCGCCGACGACAGCCAGGCGCTGCTCAACTGGGGCTTCCGCTTCTTCGAGACGCACAAGCTCTACGACGTGGGCAAGCAGATCGCCCAGCAGAAGGTCTGGAAGGGCGCCTCCGACCAGGTCCAGCTCGGCGTCGCCGAGCCGATGCTGGTGACCGTGCCGCGCGGCAAGTACAACCAGCTCAAGCCGATGATGGACGTGCCGAAGCAGCTGGTCGCGCCGATCGCGAAGGGCCAGAAGATCGGCACCGTGAAGGTCATGCTGGACGGCAAGGTCGTCGCGCAGCGTCCGCTGGTGGCGATCAACGCGGTCGAGCAGGGCGGTTTCTTCAAGCGTCTGTGGGACGAGTTCTGGATGTGGTGGGAGTCGGAGTGATCATCCGCTTCGCCTGATCGCAACGGATCAAGCAAAAAGGCCGGCGCAAGCCGGCCTTTTGTTTGCGTGCTGGAGCGGAGTACGGCCCGGCATTCGCTGCGAATCACCCTGCGGGCGTCTCGGCCAGCCGTTGCGTTTCCCAGCCCTCGTAATCTCCACCGGCTTCGCGAGCGGCACGAAGCAGCGGAATGGTGATGTCGTGGATGGCGCGGTGGCTGGGCACATCGCACCGCCATAGCTGCACACCATATTCAGCGCGCTCCTCGTCGGGCTGCAGAAGCTCGCGGATGTCGAAGCCCAGTTCGCGCACGCGCGCGATGAAGGCGTCGCGCGATGCCGGGTCCGGGAAGTACGCCCAATGGTCGATGTCGCGTGCTTCAGTGAGCGGGTCGCCGCCTTCCTCCAGCCGGTCGCAGACTTGGCGGTTGGTGATGAAGTCCCAACCTTCGTCGTTCGGGTAGAGGAAGTCGAGGTAGGCCTCCCATTCCGGATCGGGGCCCGCGTCCGCCTCGAAGCGGTAGTCCGGGAAGCGGGCCATGAAGTCCTCGGTCAGCTTCTCCCATGCCCCCCCATCCGGCAGGTAGAACCAGAAGTCGCGCCGTCCGTCGCTGGTGTTACGGCCTACGTACATGACCGTCGGAGAAACCAGACGCTGGTGGATCGCATCCTCGAGCCCCTTGAGCGCTTCGAACTCCTCTTGGCTCGACAGGCCATCGTCGCGAGGGTGGTGCAACGCCACGCTGAGGTAGGCGCGATGAGGCAATGTCGCGATGGGGGCCTGATCGTGCAGGCCAAGATCCACGAAGATCGAGGCCGGCTTGTCATCCACGTGGCAGAAGAAGAAATCCCATTGCTCGCTCATCGGACGTCCCTGGCGATGGTGTGAGCGGCGATCCTATTACGAAGGCTACAGCCGCACGAAATACGGCACCGCCATCAGCGCCGCGCCGACCAGCACCATCGCCCAGGAGTTCGGCACGAAGTAGGGGAAGATCATCAGCCCGATTCCGCACACCAGCGGCACCGGCGCACCCTGGCGCTTGCCGTAGATGAAATAGCCCAGGCCGATCGAACTGAACAACACCCCCCACAGCAGTGGTGCCTTGTCCATCGGTCGATCGCTCCGTCACGGATTCGGGCGCATCCTACGCCTCCTTGGGTTCCGCCACCCCCGTACCCATAATCGCCCCCATGGAAATCAAATCCGACAATCCCGACCACGGCTTCCAGTTCCCGGGCACCTTCGAACTGAGCGCAATGGGCACGGCCGATGCCGGCCTCGAGCGCGAACTGCCGCAGCGGCTGATCGATGCCGGCATCGAGGTCGAGTCCGAGACCGTGCAGTGGAAGCATTCCTCCAACGGCAAGTACGTGTCGGTGCGGATCAGCTTCCGCGCCGACAGCCGCGAGCAGTGGGAGCTGGCGCACCAGGTGCTGCGCGACCATCCGGAAGTGAAGTGGACGCTGTAACCGCCTGCCCGGCCTCCGTGGTGCCAGAGCCGGTACCGGCGGTGCCGGTGGCGCAGGTCCGCGACCTTGGCCGCCGCCCGTACGAGCCCGTGTGGCGCGCGATGCAGGCCTTCACCGACAGCCGCGGCGACGCCACGCCGGACGAGCTGTGGCTGGTCGAGCACGACCCCGTGTTCACGCTGGGCCAGGCCGGCAAGGACGAGCACGTGCTGTTCCCGGGTGAGATACCCGTGCTGCACGTCGACCGCGGCGGCCAGGTGACTTACCACGGCCCGGGCCAGATCGTGCTGTACCCGCTGCTGGATCTGCGCCGGTTGAAGATCGGCGTGAAGGAATACGTCTGCCGCATCGAGCAGGCGATGATCGACACGCTGGCGGAGTGGAACATCCACGCCGAGCGACGCGAAGGCGCCCCCGGCGTCTACGTGAACGGGGCCAAGATCGGCGCGCTGGGCATCCGCGTACGCCATGGCTGCACGTTCCACGGCCTGGCATTCAACATCGCGATGGACCTGGAGCCATTCCAGCGCATCAACCCGTGCGGCTATCAGGGGCTGCAGGTGACCTCGATGCTAGACTTGGGCGGCCCGTCCGGCCTGGACGCGGTCAAGCCGGTCCTGGTCTCGCATATCGCCCGCCTGTTCGGGATGGCGGTGGAGCAGGCTCCGGCGCCGCCGATCCCCGCCGCCTGAATACGTAACGCCCGCGATCCACACACCATGACCGAGTCCGCCCCCAAGACCATTCCGCTCGCGGTGGTGAGCGGCGACGCCGCGCCTGCTCCGCTGCAGCCCGGTGTGAAGCAGCTGGCGGGCGACAAGATCAACCGTTCGCCGGTGCAGTTCGCCGACGCGCCGGTGCTGCGCAAACCGTCGTGGATCCGCGTGCGCATCCCGTCGGGCAACTCGGTGCAGCAGCTCAAGGCCAAGCTGCGCGAGAACCGCCTCGTCACCGTGTGCGAGGAGGCGAGCTGCCCGAACATCCACGAGTGCTTCAGCCACGGCACCGCGACCTTCATGATCCTCGGCGAGGTCTGCACGCGCCGTTGCAGCTTCTGCGACGTCGCCCACGGCCGTCCGAAGCCGCCGGATCCGTCCGAGCCGATCCACCTGGCGACCACCGTCGCCGACATGGGCCTGAAGTACGTCGTGGTGACCAGCGTCGACCGCGACGACCTGCGCGACGGCGGTGCCCAGCACTTCGTCGACTGCATCGCCGCGATCCGCGAGCACAGCCCGCGCACGCGCATCGAGGTCCTGACCCCGGACTTCCGCGGCAAGGGCCGCATGGACCGCGCGCTGGAAATCCTCGCGACCAATCCGCCGGACGTGTTCAACCACAACGTCGAGACCGTGCCGGACCTGTATCGCAACGTGCGTCCGGGTGCGGACTACCAGTGGTCGCTGACGCTGCTGCAGCGCTTCAAGGCGCAGCATCCGTCGGTCGCCACCAAGTCCGGCATCATGCTCGGCCTCGGCGAGACGATGGAGCAGGTGCAGGCGACGCTTCGCGACCTGCGCGCGCACGATGTCGACATGATCACGATCGGCCAGTACCTGCAGCCGTCGCCCCACCATCATCCGGTGCTGCGCTACTGGACGCCCGATGAGTTCAAGGCGCTGGAGGAATACGGCATGTCGCTGGGATTCACCCACGTCGCGTCCGGTCCGCTGGTCCGCTCGTCGTACCACGCCGACCGCTCGGCGATAGAAGCTGGCGTCGTCGAACTCGCGTGACGCAACACGCGGTCACGGCCGGACCATGCACGGCTTGCCGTCACTAATAACGCGGCACTAACGCTCTGCGCGTCGAAACTGAACGTTGGCCGCCCGGCGCGCGCTGAATCGGCCGGGCTGCGGCCAATGGCACGCAATTTCCCGCCGGCAACGGGTGACAGCGACCGCAACTTTCGGCACTGTGGGGCTGTCGAAGGCTTGGCACATGCTGGTCCCCGATCCCACGAACGAAGAACAGGCCGTCACCGGCCGGATGCCTACGCGATGAACGCCAAGACTCCCCTGCTTGCCCTGTTGCTCACCGCGCCCCTGGCCCTGCTGGCCCGGGCTGACGGCGGCAGCATCGCGATTCCGAACGCGCCGACGGCCGACCAGGCCACCGCCGCGAAGCTGGTATACGGCCTGCTGTCCGACAGCCGTTACGCCTACCGTCCGCGTGCGCTCGACGATGCCCTCTCGCAGGACATGTACAAGCGCTACCTGGAATCGCTCGATCCCGCGAAGCAGTTCTTCACCGCGCAGGACATCGCCCGCTTCGATCCCTACAAGGACAAGCTGGACGACGCGATCAAGAGCGGCAAGCTCGATCCGGCCTATGCGGTCTTCGCGACGTTCCAGCAGCGCGCCAACGAGCGCGTGAAGTTCGCGCGCGCGCTGCTCAACCAGGACATCTTCGATTTCAACGGCACCGACCGTTACGAGTACGACCGCGAGGACGCGCCGTGGGCGGCCGACAACGCCGCGCTCGACACGCTGTGGAAGCAGTCGGTCCGTAACGACTGGCTGCGCCTGAAGCTCGCCGGCAAGAAGCCCGACGAGATCCGCAAGACGCTCGACAAGCGCTACAACAACATGGGCAAGGGCTTCGCCGAACTGAAGGGCGAGGACGTGTTCCAGGCGTTCGTCAACGCGTACGCCAACGCGATCGATCCGCACACCGACTACTTCACGCCGCGCGCGGCGGAGAACTTCAACCAGTCGATGTCGCTGTCGCTGGAAGGCATCGGCGCGCAGCTGCAGAAGCAGGACGACGTCGTTGCGATCCGCGAGATCATCCCGGGTGGCCCGGCTTCGCGCAGCAACAAGCTCAAGCCGGGCGACCGCATCGTCGGCGTCGGCCAGGGCGAAAGCGGCGCGATGGAAGACGTGATCGGCTGGCGCATCGACGACGTTGTCGCCAAGATCCGCGGCACCAAGGGCACGAAGGTGCGGCTCGACGTGATCCCGGTCGAAGCCGGCATCGACAGCAAGCCCAACCGCATCGTGCTGACCCGCGACAAGATCAAGCTCGAAGAGCAGGCCGCCAAGTCGAAGGTGCTGGCGATTCCGGCCGGTAACGGCGCGCCGGCCAAGCGCATCGGCGTGATCGAGCTGCCGGGCTTCTACCAGGACTTCGAAGGCCGCCGGAAGAACGCCGACGACTATGCCTCGGCCACGCGTGACGTCGCCCGGCTGCTGACGCAGCTCAGCGCGCAGAAGGTCGACGGCGTCGTGCTCGACCTGCGCAACAACGGCGGCGGTTCGTTGAACGAGGCGATCGAACTCACCGGTCTGTTCATCGACCGTGGCCCGGTCGTGCAGGTGCGCGAGTCCGGTGGCCGCGTCGCCGTGGAAGGTGACACCGACAGCGGCATCGCGTGGGAAGGCCCGCTCGCGGTGCTGATCAACCGCGGTTCGGCATCGGCCTCGGAAATCTTCGCTGGCGCGATCCAGGACTACGGCCGCGGCCTCGTCATCGGCGAGACCAGCTTCGGCAAGGGCACCGTGCAGAACCTGGTCGACCTCGACCGCTGGCCCGCCAACGAAGAGCCGCGCTTCGGCCAGGTCAAGCTGACCATCGCGCAGTTCTTCCGCGTCAGCGGCGGCTCCACGCAGAACAAGGGCGTGGTGCCGGACCTCTCGTTCCCGGCGTCGGTCGACGCCAGCGAGTTCGGCGAGAGCACCTACGACAACGCGCTGCCGTGGACCCGCATCGCGGCCGTGCCGCACACGAGCTATGGCAACTTCGCGCCGCTGCTGCCGAAGCTGGAAACGCTGCACTCGGCGCGCGTCGCCAATGACAAGGAATTCCAGTGGTGGTCTGACGACGTCGCCCAGTTCCGTGCCGAACGAGCCAAGAAGTCGATCTCGCTCAACGAGAACGAGCGCCGCGTCGAGCGCGACACCGAGGACGCCAAGCGCAAGCAGCGCCAGGCCGATCGCAAGGCGCTGGGACTGGAGCTGGATCCGCTGGCCGATGACGACATCGACGACGGCCTGGCCGCCAACGAGCGCGACATCGCCAAGGACGCCGCCCGCGAGAAGCTGGCTGAGAACCGTCCCGACCCGCTGCTGCGCGAGTCGGCGTCGATCCTGGCCGACGCGGTGCGACTGCTCGACAGCGACCGCCAGCTGTCGGCGCAGGTGCTGCCGACGGCCGTCCAACCGGGCCATTGGGCCGACTGAGGTTGGGATTTCCCAGGCGCGGCCTGGGAAACGACAACAAGGATCGGATAGCGGGCGCCTTCGGGCGCCCGCTACGCTTGGGGCCATGAACACTGCCCGTGCCATCCGCGACAAGCTCGACCACGCACGCCAGCTGCTCGATGCCGGCGAGCCGACCCTGCCCGAACTGGCCGCATCGACCGGCCTGAGCGCCTCGCACCTGCAGCGCCGGTTCACCGCCCGCTTCGGCCTGAGCCCGGCGCAGTACCTCGCCCAGCGCAAGCTCGGCACGCTGCGCTCGGCGCTGCGCGAAGGCAACGACGTCAGTGCAGCGCTGTACGAAGCCGGCTACGGTTCGCCGTCGCGCGTCTATGAAGGCGGCGCGGCCAGGCTCGGCATGACGCCCGCGCGCTACCGCGCCGGCGGCGAGGGCGAACAGATCCGCTGGAGCATCGCCACGACCGCGCTGGGCCAGGCGCTGGTGGCAGCGACGGAGCGTGGCGTGTGCATGATCGAACTGGGCGACGACGCCGAAGTGCTGGAAGCGAAACTGCGTGAGGAGTTCCCGAAGGCCTCGCTCGATCGCGTGGACGCCGGGCGTGACGATTTCCTCGCGCCGCGCCTGCGCGCGGTTGCCGAAGCGTTGGGCGGCAAGCAGGTCAGCGTGCCAGTCGACCTGATCGGTACCGCGTTCCAGAAGCGCGTCTGGGATGCGCTGATGAAAATCCCGCGCGGCGAAACCCGCAGCTATTCGCAGCTCGCCGCCGAACTCGGCGCACCGCAGGGCGCGCGCGCGGTGGCCAGCGCCTGCGCGCACAACCGCGTCGCGATCGTCGTGCCGTGTCATCGCGTGGTGCGCAGCGACGGTTCGCTCGGCGGTTACCGCTGGGGCCTGCCGATGAAGCAGCGCGTGCTGGAGCGCGAGCAGGCGGCGTAGGTTCTGACTGCGGTGACTGCGGTGACTGCGTTGACTGCGGTGACTGCGGTGATCGCGTGAAGAGCAAGCGACTCAAGCGCTTCCCTTCTCCCGCTTGCGGGAGAAGGTGCCCGAAGGGCGGATGAGGGTGCTTTTGCTTTGTCGCGCTACGTGCCCTCACCCCAACCCCTCTCCCGCAAACGGGAGAGGGGCTCGAAAGAGCGAGCGGCGCGGGTGCGAGCCTCGCCGCGAGTGAAGGGCTACCGCTTGCGCCGCACCGGCGGCCGCGTCGGCAGCGTCAGGCCGAGCTTGATCGGCTCGAATACGACGCGCGTCTCGTAACGCTTGAGGTTGTCGTCGCTGCCGAACAGGCGGTCGGCGACTTCGCGGACATGCGCCACGCCGGTGGTCACCAGGATGACGAGGTAGTCCCATTCCCCGGCGAGCGTGTAGCACTGCTGCACTTCCGGTGCGGCGCGCATGCGCGCGTGGAAGGCCGCGTGGTGCTTGGCCGACTCGCGCTCCATCGCCACCAGCACGGTGGCCAGCGTAATGCCGCCGAGCACGGCCGGATCGAGCACCGCGACCTGCCGCAGCAGTCCGCTCTTGCGGTAACGCGTGATGCGGCGTTGCACCGCGCTGGCCGACAGGCCGACCGCTTCGCCGAGCGCGGTCAGCGTGGCATCCGCATCGCGCTGCAGGAGATCGAGCAGGCGGTGGTCGAATTCATCGAGTGAAACGGGCGTGGCCATGCAAAATTCTTGCGTTAACGCGCACGATTTATCAACCCCGTGTCGGGTCCTGCGGCTACGCTGTACGGGATCCGGATGCTGCAGGCACCGCAGCCGCGTGCCTCCGACCGGAGCCCAGCAGCCGCGAATCCACCCCCCACTGGAAGCCGCATGAGTACTGCCGTTCCCACCGCCGCACGGGCCGTTCCCGGCGGACTCGCCGTCGCCTTTGCCCTGGCCTCGGTCTACATCCTCTGGGGCTCGACCTACCTGGCGATCCGCTTCGCGCTGGAAAGCTATCCGCCGTTCCTGCTCGGTGCGATCCGCATGTTCCTGGCCGGCGCGCTGATGTACGCGGTGCTGCGCTGGCGCGGGGTCACGGCGCCGACCGGCAAGCAATGGCGCACGCTGTGGGTGCTGTCGATCTGGATGGTGCTGCTGTCCAACGGACTGGTGAACCTGGCCGAGACCCAGGTCGGTTCCGGCCTGGCGGCGATCGCCGTGGCATCGATGCCGCTGTTCGCCGGCGTGTTCGCGATGCTTCGCGGCCGTCATCCTTCGAAGATCGAATGGGTCGGCCTGGTGATCGGATTCCTCGGCGTGCTCTGGCTCAACGCCGGCGGCGAGCTGTCGTCGTCGCTGCTGGGCCTGGTGTGCCTGGTGATCGCGCCGCTGGCCTGGGCCTGGGGCTCGATCTGGAGCCGCGACCAGGATCTGCCGCAGCCCTTCATGTCGGCGGCCGGGCAGATGCTGACCGGCAGCGTGTGGATGCTGCTGGCGGCCGGACTGCACGGCGAACGCATCACCACGATGCCGACGATGGGCGCGACCACGGCGATGCTGTACCTGGTCGTCGCCGGTTCGATCTTCGGCTTCACCGCCTACATCTGGCTGCTGCACCACGTGCGTCCCGCGCTGGCGACCAGCTATGCGTACGTGAACCCGCCGATCGCGGTGCTGTTCGGCGCGCTGCTTGCCAATGAGCGCTTCACCGCGCACGACCTCGGCGCGATGGCGGTGATCCTGCTCGGCGTGGTCATCATCACGCTGGCGAAGGCGCGCGCCGGCAGCAAGCCCGCGGTGCCGGCCGCTTCGAGCGAGCCGGCGGCGTGAGCAATGCAACGGAGGCCCGCACGGGCCTGTGGGTCGCGATCGCCTCGTTCGTGCTGTGGGGCCTGATGCCGCTCTACTGGCACCTGCTCAAGGTGGTGCCGTCGCTGCAGATCGTCGTGCACCGCATCGTCTGGAGCGCACTGCTCGTGTCGGCGTGGCTGCTGTGGAAGCAGGGTCGCGGCTGGTTGCAGGCGGCGCTGGCGCGGCCGCGCGCGGCGTGGATGCTGGCACTCTCCGGGCTGCTGATCGCGTTCAACTGGGGTCTCTACATATGGGCGGTGAACGCCGGCCACGTGGTCGAGAGCAGCCTGGGGTATTTCATCAACCCGCTGATCAGCGTCGTGCTGGGCGTGGCGTTCCTGCACGAGCGGCTCAACCGCGTGCAATGGCTGTCGGTGGCGCTGGCAACGCTGGGCGTGGCCTGGCTGACCTGGCAGCTCGGCCAGCCGCCGTGGATCGCGATCGGCCTGGCGCTGTCGTTCGGCCTTTATGGACTGATCCGCAAACTGGTCGCGATCGATGCGGTCAGCGGCCTGGGCGTGGAGAGCGTGTATCTGTTCCTGCCCGCGCTGGCGGTGCTGCTGTGGGGCGAGACCCACGGCAGCGGTGGCTTCCTGTCGGGCGGCTGGGGCGTGGGCATCGATGTCCTGCTGGTGATCGCCGGCGCGCTGACGGCCCTGCCGCTGATCGGCTTCGCCTTCGCGGTCCGACGGGTGCCCCTGTCGGTGGTGGGGTTGATGCAGTACATCGCCCCCACACTGCAGTTCCTGCTCGGCGTACTCTTCTTCAACGAAGCGTTCGACCACGATCGTGCGGTAGGCTTTGGTTTCATCTGGGTCGCGTTGGCGATCTTCGCCAGCGATGGCCTGTGGCGTTCACGACGTCAGGCCGCACTGGCGACGACCTGAGCGCACCGGCACGGGTTCCCCCACCGTCAGTAAGGTCGCGATGAACCAGACCACCCTCAACGCGCTGGCCCTGTTTCCGCTGCAGCTGGAGGCGCACTTCGCTGCCATCCCGGCGGACTTCAGGCGCTGGGCGCCGCCGAGCTGGCATGGCGTGCCGAGCGAGCCGTTCACTGCGATCGAGCAGCTCTGCCACGTGCGCGACCTCGAGACCGAGGGCTACCAGTCGCGCATCCGCCGCACGCTGCACGAGGAGCATCCGCTGCTGCTGTCCATCGACAGCGGCGCGCTGGCGGTCGAGCGCGACTACACGCATGCCGATGCCGCGGAAGTGATGATGGCCTTCCGCGACGCCCGCGCACGCACGATCGTGATGCTGACTGCGTTGACACCCGATGAGCTGCTGCGCACGGCGGAGTTCGAAGGCTACGGCACGGTCACGCTGCGCAGCCTCGCGCATTACCTGTGCAGCCATGACCAGCAGCACCTGGCCGGCCTGCAATGGCTGCTCGGCAAGATCGAGGCGACTCGCGCGCGTTGAAGTTGCTGAGCCCCTCTCCCGCAAGCGGGAGAGGGGTTGGGGTGAGGGCGGCTTGGTTACGTGCTCACCCAGGGCAAGGACCCCCGGCGTCCGCCCAGGTCTTGAACGCGGCGACGAACTGATCGTGCGGCACCGGCACCGGCGCGCGCGTTCCGCCCGGATCCCAGCCCCACAACACCAGTTTGTCTTCGGAGACGTGCTTGACCAGTGCGGCGAAGTCGCGGTTTCCATTGCGCTTCTTGTCCTTGATCATCCCGCACAGCTGCGCGGCGGGCAGTCCAATCCACGCCATCCTGTGGTCCGGCGGCGGCAGCCCCCAGTGCGGCGCGCCCGGAGGCGCGTTCGGCCCGTAGCTCGCCGGCAGGTTCTTCTCGCCATGGCAGGCCGAGCAGGGCAGGCCGGGTGCACCGTGTCCGTCGGGGCCGCGCACCACGCCCATCGCGTGCGGGCTCTGATGGTCGAACTGCAGCGGCTGGTCGCCGGGGATGTGGCAATTGCTGCAGCGCGGATGCTGGAACACCTTCTCCACCGTCGCGAACGCGGCGATGGCGGCCTTCTCCTGCTCCGGGCTCGCGCGCTGGCCGCATGCCGCAAGCACGAACACGAAAGCCGTGCCCACGCACATGCGCAGACCGGGCGCAGAGACGATCGCTTCGGCGATGCGGGACATGATGGTCTCCTCAGGCCTGTGCGGGAGCGGATTGCGGCGCCAGGTGCAACGGCAGTTCGCGCAGTCGTTGGCCCGTCAGCGCGAACACCGCGTTCGCCACCGCGGGTGCGACCGGCGGTACGCCAGTCTCGCCGATGCCGCCGGGCTTCTCCGTGCTCGGCAGGATATGCACCTCGACCTTCGGCATCTCGTGGAGCCGCAGCACCTGGTAGTCGTGGTAGTTCGACTGCTCCACCTGGCCGTCCTTGAAACTGAGGCGGCTGTGCAGCACTGCGCCGAGGCCGAACGCGACCGCCGACTCGATCTGCGCGCGGATCGTCTCCGGATTGATCGCGATGCCGCAGTCGACCGCGCACACCACGCGATGCACACGCACGGCCGGTCCGGTGGGAGTGTCGTCGACCGATACTTCCGCCACCTGGGCTACCCAGCTGCCGAACGATTCGTGCACGGCCACGCCGCGCCCGCGGCCTTGTGCCAGCGGCGTAGACCAACCGGCCTTGTCGACAGCGAGGTTGAGCACGCCGAGATGGCGCGGGTGGTTCTTCAGCAACGCGCGTCGGTACTCGACCGGGTCCTTGCCTGCGGCGTGGGCCAGCTCGTCGATGATG
Source organism: Lysobacter niastensis (assembly GCF_015453285.1). Taxonomy (GTDB): domain Bacteria; phylum Pseudomonadota; class Gammaproteobacteria; order Xanthomonadales; family Xanthomonadaceae; genus Lysobacter_J; species Lysobacter_J niastensis. Next base: position 204,253 of record NZ_JADLZT010000007.1, on the reverse strand, counting down.
CTTTCCATCACGAACGCGGTGTGGCTGTGGCCGACCGAGCGCCACCACAGCACCGGGATCGGCGTCTTCGGCGAATGCAGGCCGACGCGATGGTTGGCGATCTCCTTGAGATACGGCGAATCCGACACGCCCTCGACCGAGGTCGCGTCGATGCCACCTTTCACCAATGCAGCCTCGAACGGCGTGCCGGCGAGGATGGATTGCCCGGCGATGCCGTGTTGCCATGCCACTGGCATGCCCTGTGAATCGGTGCCGATGCGGACGTCGTGCACGTAAGCCGGACGGTAGTAGCCGCCGCGCACGTCGTCCTCGCGCGACCACACCGTTTTCACCGGTACCCCCGCCGCCTTGGCGACCTGCACCGCTTCGCTGACGAAGTCGGACGTCGGCGTCGCGCGTCGGCCGAAACCACCGCCGAGGAACATCGTGTGGATCTGCACCTGCTCGGGCTTGAGCCCGGTGATCTTCGCCGCGACGCCCTGGTCGACGGTCTGGAACTGCGTGCCGGTCCAGATCTCGCAACTGTCCGGTCCGATCTTGACCGTGCAGTTGAGCGGTTCCATCGGCGCATGCGCGAGGTAAGGCACCGCATACACCGCGTCGAACGGCTTGGCTGCCTTGGCGAGCGCGCCGGCCGCATCGCCCGCCTCGACGACCTTGGCACCGGGCGTCGTCGCCAGCTGCGCGAGTTGCGTGCGAAGTTGTTCGCTGCCGGTACTGGCGAAATCGCCGGGGTCCCAATCGACCTTCAGCGCGTCGCGCCCGAGCTTGGCAGCCCAGTAGTGATCCGCGATCACCGCCACGCCTGTCGGCACCTGCACGACATTGCGCACGCCGGGCACGGCCTTCGCCGCGGCCGCGTCGAACGATTTCACCTTGCCGCCGAACACGGGTGCGCGCGCGACCACCGCGGTCATCAGGCCGGGGAACTGCACGTCCATGCCGAACTTGGCTTGGCCGCTGATCTTCTCCGGTGTGTCGAGCCGACGCGTCGGCTTGCCGATGAACTTCCAGTCCTTCGGGTCCTTCAGCGCAAGCGAAGCAGGATCGGGTGCCTTCAGCTTGCCGGCGTCGTCGGCGAGCGCGCCAAAGCGCACGCGCTGGTCGCCGGCGATCACTTCGCCGTTCTCGGTGCGCACCTGTTCCAGCGGCACGTTGAAACGCTGCGCGGCGGCCTGCATCAGCATCGAGCGCGCGGCGGCACCGGCACGGCGATAACGGTCGAACTCCGACCACGTCGAGGTCGAGCCACCGGTCATCTGCATGCCGAACACGGTGTGCGCATACGCCTGTGCGGCCGGTGCGTGCTCGACGCGGATCTTCGACCAGTCGGCGTCGAGTTCCTCCGCGATCAGCATCGACAACGCGGTCCACACGCCCTGGCCCATCTCGGAATGGCTGATCAGCACGGTCACGCTGTCGTCGTTGCCGACGCGCAGGAAGGCATTGGGCACGAACCCCGTCGTGGCCGCGGCGGTTGGATCGGCGAGCGCGAAGCGGCTTGCGCCCGGGATCATGAAGCCGAGCACCAGGCCGCCGCCCGCGAGCGCGGACACCTGGAGGAAACGGCGTCGGGAAGGTTGCATCACGGCGTTCACGGACACCTCCGTTGCACGACGTGCCGCGCATTCGCGCGGCGGGATTGAATCAGGACGTTGGATCAGGTCTTTGTCAGCTCAGCCGCGCGATGCACGGCGGCGCGGATGCGCGGATAGGTGCCGCAGCGGCAGATGTTGCCGGACAGCGCCTGGTCGATGTCGGTGTCGCTGGGCGCAGGCACCTTCGCCAGCAGCGCCGCGGCCGACATGATCTGTCCGGACTGGCAGTAGCCGCACTGGACCACGTCGAGCTCGGCCCACGCGCGCTGCACCGGATGGCTGCCGTCCTTGGACAGGCCCTCGATGGTGGTGATCTTCTTGCCCGCGACGGCCTCCACCGGCGTGACGCAGGCGCGCCGTGGCGAGCCATCGACATGCACCGTGCAGGCGCCGCATTGGGCGATGCCGCAGCCGAACTTGGTGCCGGTGAGTCCCATCAGGTCGCGCAGGGCCCAGAGCAGCGGCATGTCGGGTGTGGCCGCGACCTCGTGCTCGGTGCCATTGACGTGCAGTTTCACGGCCGCACCTCCTCCAGACCCGGAATGAAAAAAGCCTACTCCCCTGCCTACCCATGCTGTGTGTAGGCCGGGGTGTGTAGGCCGCGGCGACGGCCCGGGCTTAGACTCAGGGTGTCCGGGCTGCCTAAGGGATCGCATGGACTCCTTGCCTGCCGTTTCGCACACCGCGCTGGCGCCGGCCGGCGGGCTGCGCGGCGTCCTCGAGGCGTCGGCCGCGTCTCGCCACGATGCCAGTGCGGTGCTCGTGGTGGTCGTCGACACCGAGGGCTCGACCTATGTGCGTCCCGGCGGCGTTGCCCTGTTCACCGATGGCGGCCAGGTCGGCTGGCTCAGCGGCGGCTGCCTGGAGCCGGAGATCGCACGGCGCGCCATGCTCGCCGCTGCTCAGCGCCGGATCGAATGGCTCGATATCGACACGCGCGACGACGAGGACCTGTTCTCCGGTTCGGCGGTGGGCTGCCGCGGGCGTCTGCGCCTCGCGCTGCTGTCGCTGTCGGAGTTGCCGGGCTGGCACGAACCCATCGCGGCCTGGCGAATGTCCGCGCACGGTCTGGACCTGCACATCGCCAGCGATGGCAGCGTGTCGTGTCGTGTCGACGACGCCACATGGCGATGGACGCTGCCGGCCGCGCCGCAAGAACACGCGGATGCGCAAGCGCAGTGGCGAGTGACGTGGCCGTCGCCGCCGTCGGTGCTGGTGTTCGGGGCTGGTCCCGAAACACCGGTGCTGGTGCCGTGGCTGCGGCGTCTCGGCTGGATCACCACGCTGGTGGAGCGTCGCGAGCGCTGGCGCGAGGCGGCCGCCTGTGCAGACACCGTCGTCGAGCTCGCGCCGCAGGCTGCGATCCCCGCAACGGCGCGTTTCGACGCGGCGCTGGTGATGCACCACAATTTCGAGCTAGACCGCGAAGCGTTGTCGGCGCTGGCGAGCACCGCCATCGAGTACATCGGCCTGCTCGGACCGGCGCGGCGGCGCGAGGACCTGTTCCGCGTGCTCAGCGATGCCGAGCAAGCATCGCTGCAATCACGGCTGCGCTCGCCGGTCGGTCTCGATCTGGGCGGGCAGGGCGCGGAGGCCATCGCCTTGAGCATCGTCGCGCAACTGCACAGCCATCGGAACAAGCGATGACGCAGCCCGCGAATGCGCACGCGACGGTAGTGCTGGCAGCCGGAGGCAGCACGCGCCTCGGCCGTCCCAAGCAGTTGTTGACGCGCGACGGTGAAACGCTGGTGCACCGCGCACTGCGGCTGGCCCATGAAACGCATCCCCGGCAACTGCTGCTGGTGTCGGGTGCGAATCGCGACGGCGTCGTCGGGGCGTGCCAGGGCCTGCCGATGCAGGAGGTCTTCAACGATCGCTGGCGCGATGGACTCGCCTCCAGTCTTCGCCTCGCCGCCAATGCGTTGGCGAATCATCTCGGCCCGGTGCTGGTGCTTGCCTGCGATCAGCCTGCGCTGACCATCGATCACCTTCGCTCGCTGCTGCGAGGCGCGGCCGCAAGCACGTCGGGATGCGCGGCTACCCGCCACGACGGTCATCGCGGAGTACCGGCGGTGATTTCAGCGACGATGCTGCGGCGTGCGCAGGAACTGCAGGGCGACCGCGGCTTCGGCTCCTGGCTGGCGCAGCTGCCCGCGGAGCAGTTGTGGTGCCTCGATGCACCGGAGTTGCAACTCGATATCGACACCGCACGCGATGAAGCCGGTGCGGTGGCGGCCGGCTGGCTGGATGCAGTGACGGCGGATTAGCGCGCCAACCCTGAAAGCAACAGCGCCAGCCCGAAGGCTGGCGCTGCCGTTGCTGCGTGCTGGCGCAGGGCGTGCCTCAGGCGGCGCGCAACGCGTCGGTGACCGGCAATCGCGCCGCGCGCAGGGCCGGGAACAGTCCACCGATCAGGCCAATGCCGAGCGCCCACTTCAGACCGGTCCACAGCAGGTCTGGCGAGACCTTGAACTGGAACATCACCTGGCTGAAGTTGTTGCCCAGCGTCGACACGCTGTAGTTGTTGAACACCAGCCATGCGACCAGGCCGCCGAGCAGGCCGCCCAGCAATGCCAGCAGCATCGTCTCCAGCATCACCGCCATCACGACCGGCAGGCCACGGAAGCCGATCGCACGCATCGTCGCGATCTCGCGCGCGCGGCCGGCGACGGCGGCGTACATCGTGTTGAGCGCGCCGAACACCGCGCCCACCGCCATGATCCCGCCGATCACCGTGCCCAGGATCTTCAGGAACTTGCTCAGGCCTTCCGATTGTTTGGCGTAGTAGTGCTGCGTGGTGTCGACGTCGAGCTTCAGGCGCGGATCGGCGGCCATCGAGGCCTTCAGTTTCTGGAAGCCGTCCTTGCCGTCCAGCTTCACCGTCACCGACTGGTAGGACTGGCGGCGATAGGTGGAGGCCAGCGTTTCGGCGTCGGCCCACAGTTCCGAATCGTGCGAGTCGCCCGAGGCGAAGATGCCGACCACCGTCCAGATCTGGTTGGCCAGCTCGAGCTGCGTGCCGGGCTTGAGGTCGTGGAACTGCTGATCCACATACTGCCGCTTCGCGCCCTGGCCGATGATCAGCTCGCGCATGCCGGGATTGAACTTGCGGCCTTCGACGATCTTCACCTGCGGGCGCAGTGCCCACGCCGCATCGCCGACGCCGCGCAACTGCGCGTTGGCGTCGGTGTGGTCGGCGCGGGTCACCATGTTCACCACCTGCGACAACTCCGGCGACACCGCGGCACGGCCGTCGGCGCTGCGGGCGATGCCGGCCAGACTGCTGATCAACGGCACCTGGTCGCGCAGGATCACCGAGTTGGTCTCGGCCTGCGAACCGCCGCGCAGGATGATCGCGGTGCTGTCGTTGCCGGTCTGCTTGAGCGTGGCTTCGAAGCCCGCGCCCATCGCCAGCATCGCCACCAGCACGCCGACCACGCCGGCGATGCCGACCACGATCACGCTCGACGCACCCCAGCGCTGCGGCAGGCTGGCGATGCCGATCTTCGCCGCCTCCAGCGCCAGCCGGCCGGAGCGGGTCAGCAGCAGCCACAGCACCAGCGCCACCGCCAGGCCCAGCACGACCGGCCACGGCGCCATGATCCAGGCGACCAGGCCCAGCGCCAGCAACAACACGATCCCTGCATTGGTCAGGAATTTCATGGTTCTCTCCTCAGCGCCCGGCCAGGGCGTCGACGATGTTCAGGCGCATGGCGCGCAACGCGGGCAGCAGCCCGACGACGACGCCGAACAGGATCATCAGGCCGATACCCAGGCCCCAGGTCGCGGCCGGCATGTGCGGCAGCTGGATCAGGCCGCGGCTGGCGCTGCTGATCGCCGGCATCATCGCCGCCGCGATCGCCAGCCCGATCAGGCCACCCAGCGCGACCAGCGCGATCGCCTCGACCAGCACCAGCCACAGCACGCTGCGGTTGGAGAAGCCGATCGTCTTGAGCACCGCCAGTTCCGGGATGCGCTCGCGCACTGCCTGCGCCATCGTGTTGCCGGTCAGCAGCAGCAGCGTGAAGAACACTGCCGCCATGATCGAGGTGACGATCAGGCCGATGTCGCCGATCTGCTTGAAGAAGGCCTGGTTGAAGGCCTGCTCGGTCTGCGTCTTGGTCTCGTGGTCGGAGTTGTCGGACAGCTTGTCGATGGCCTGCGCCACCTGGTTCGACTGGCTGGCGTTGGCCACGTCGACCACGTACCAGTGCACCTGGCCCTTGATGTAGTCGTTGGCCTCGTCGAAGTACTTCCAGTTGAACATCAGCTGCTTTTCTTCGCCCTTCCGCTTGTTGTCGTTCATGTGGAAGATGCCGACCAGCTTGAAGTTCCAGTTGTTGCTGCCCTTGGTCGGGAAGATCGTCGCCTGCAGCGGGATCGTGTCGCCGAGCTTCCAGCCGTGCTGCTTGGCCAGCGCCTCGCCGACGATGGCGCCGTCCTGCGTCGCGTAGAACGCCTTGAGCTGCTCGGGCGAGATCACGTACTCCGGATACAGCTCGATGTAGCCCGGGCCGACCGCGAAGTTGGGGAAGAAGTTCTTCGGATCCTGGTAGATGCCGCCGAACCAGGTGGCGTACGAGGCTTTCTTCACGCCCGGCACGCTCTCGATCTGCGAGTTGAGCCGGTAGGGCAGGGACGACGTGATCGACAGTTTCGACGTGACGATCAGGCGGTTGTAGCCGGACACGTTGGCGCTGGAGTTGAACGCCACGCGCACCGAGTCGAGCATGCCGAACAGCAGGAACGCGGTGACGACCGACAGCAGCGTCAGGAACGTGCGGGTCTTGCTGCGGAACAGCGCGGCCCAGATCAGGTGCAGGTATTTCATATATCTGCTTCCTCGAATGTTTGTCCCTTCTCCCGCTGGCGGGAGAAGGTGCCCGAAGGGCGGATGAGGGCAGGCTCCGACAGCATGGCTCGTCGCCCCCACCCTGACCCTCCCCCGCACGCGGGGGAGGGGACAGATCTCAGTGCTGGACGGCCAGCTCGCGCTCGACCAGCGTGCCCTTGTCGAGATGGATCGTGCGCTGCGCGTGGTCGGCGGCCTTCGGGTCGTGGGTGACCATCAGGATCGTCTTGCCGTGCTCGCGGTTGAGCGACTGCAGCAGCGCCAGGATCTCCTCGGCGGACTGGCGGTCGAGGTCGCCGGTGGGCTCGTCGCAGATCAGCAGCGTCGGATCGGAGACGATCGCGCGGGCGATCGCCACGCGCTGCTGCTGGCCGCCGGAGAGCTCGTTCGGGCGGTGCTTGCCGCGATCGGCCAGGCCGACCAGCTGCAGCGCGATCTCGGCATTGCGCTTGCGCTGCGCCGCCGACAACTTTGTCAGCAGCAGCGGAAGCTCGACGTTCTTCTGTGCGTTGAGCGTCGGCATCAGGTTGTAGAACTGGAACACGAAGCCGACGTTGTGGCTGCGCCACTGCGACAGCTGGCCGGGGCGCATCGTGTCGATGCGCTGGCCGTCGATCTCGATCTCGCCGCCGGTGGGCGTGTCGAGGCCGCCGATCAGGTTGAGCAGCGTGGTCTTGCCGGAGCCGGACGGGCCCATCAATGCCACGAAATCGCCCTTCGGGATGTCCAGGTCGATGCTGTGCAGCACCTCCACCTTCTCCGGGCCGCGTTGGTAGGTCTTCCTGAGATTGCGGATCGAAACCAGCGTAGACATCTGCACTTCCTCGAAAGGGTAGAGGGGGAGACTGCTGCTTGCTAATTCATTTCGTCGGGCGGCCGACGCCTTACTCGTTGTCGGTGCCGGAAGCGCCTTCGCCTTCCGCCGCCACGCGCACGCGGTCGCCGTCGGCGAGCTTGTCGGGAGCGTCCAGCACCACCGTGTCACCGGCCGAGAGACCCTGCGTGACCTCGCGGTCCTCGCCGAGGCTGCGGCCAACGCTGACCTTGCGCTGCTGCACCTTCTCGTCGCTGACGACGAAGGCGACCTGGTCGTTGCCGCGCGATGCGATCGCCGCGGCCGGCACCAGCACGCCCGGCTGCTGCTTCGGTGCTTCGGCGCGCGCGGCTTCCAGGAAGCTCACGCGCACGCCCATATCGGGCACGATGCGCGGATCCTTCACCTTCAGCGCGATGCGCACCTTGACCGTGGCCTTGCCGCGGTCGGCGGCCGGGATGATCGCGATCACTTCGGCCGGGATCTTCCAGTCCTGGTACGCGTTGAGCGTCGCTTCGACCGGCATCTTCGGCTGCACGCGGCCGATGAAGGCCTCGCCGACCTCGACTTCGATCTCCAGCGAGTCCATGTCGACGATGGTGCCGATGCCGGTGCGGGTGAAGCCGCCGGTCGCCAGCGGAGAAACGATTTCGCCCGGCTGCGCGGCCTTGGCGGTGACCACGCCGGCAAACGGCGCGCGCACGATCGTGTTGTCGACGCCGAGGTCGGCAATGCGCAGACGGTCGCCGGCGACGCCCGCATTGCGCTGCGCGGTGATCAGTTCGGCACGCAACGAGTCGCGTGCGGCGATGGCTTCGTCGTACTGCGCCTTCGACACCAGCTGCTGGTTCACGAGCGTGGACAGGCGGCGGGTGTTGGCCTCTGCCTCGGCCAGCTGCGCGCGCACGCTTTCGACCTGGCTGCGTGCCGCGCCGGCCTGCGAGGTGGCGAGATTGCGCTCGGCATCGGCGTCGATGGGGTCCAGCGTCGCCATGACCTGGCCGGCCTCGACCTTCTGGCCTTCCTCGATCATCACCTCGCGCACCTTGCCGGTGATCTTGGCCGACACCGTCGCCATGCGCCGCGCCACCACATAGCCGGTCGCATCCAGCACGGACGCGCTGGAACCGGTGTTGCCGATCGCCGTCGCGGTGGCGGTGCGCACTTCCGGCGCGCTGTTGCGGCCGAACAGCGCCCAGCCGGCCACGCCCAGCAGCAGCACGGCGCCGGCGACGCCGAGCCCGATCCACAGCCCGCGCCGCGAGGGCGGTTCCGGCGGTGCCTTGCGATCGATGCGAAGTTCCTTGAGCAGGTCGGCAGAGTTGTTCATCAACGATCAGTCGGTGGCAGGGGGGAAAGTGTGACCACGCCGCGAAGCACGGCGATAGGGGCCGGAAGTCACTTCGTAATGTCCGGCCCGGTCGGGCGGCCAGTGCGAAGCGTATGTCATCCCGCTGCGCCCGGTCACCTGATGCCTGTCATGTGAAGCGCCTGATGCCTGCTACTGCATCCGGCCAACGCACTTGCCGAAGATGGCCGCATCCCCGGTATGGAGCGATGCGATGGGCAGTGAACATGCAGTACTGGCGCGGCTGGACCGGGTGCGCAAGCACTACGGCGCGGTCGAGGCGCTGGCCGGTGTCGACCTCAAGGTGCGCGGCGGCGAGATGCTGGCCCTGCTTGGCCCCAATGGCGCGGGCAAAAGCACGGCGATTGGCCTGCTGCTCGGTCTGGAGTCGCCAGACGCGGGTGCGGCGTCCCTGTTCGGCGAGCCGCCGCACGAGCTGCAGGCGCGGCGCCGGGTCGGCGTGATGCTGCAGAGCGCGGGCATACCGGACACGCTGAAGGTGTCCGAGCTGCTCGACCTGACCCGCAGCTACTACCCCAACCCGCGCAGTGTTGCCGATTGCGTGGCATTGGCCGGGCTCGACGGACTGTTGCCGCGGCGTTACACGAAGCTGTCCGGCGGCCAGCAGCGTCGCGTGCAGTTCGCGCTGGCGCTGTGCGGACGCCCGCAGCTGCTGTTCCTCGACGAGCCCACGACCGGCATGGACATCGAGGCGCGCCAGACGTTGTGGCGCGCGATCCGCGAACTCGTCGCCGAAGGTTGCGGCGTGCTGCTGACCACGCACTACCTGGAAGAGGCCGAAGCGCTGGCCGATCGCGTCGCCGTGCTCAACCGCGGCCGCATCGTCGCCGAAGGCAGCGTCCACGAGATCCGCGCGCACGTCGGACAGCGCCGCATCCGCTGCACCAGCGCATTGCCGGCGGAATGGGTATCCGCCTGGCCGCACGTGCTCGACGCCCGTCGCGATGGCGAGCGCCTGGAAGTGATCGCGGACGCGGCCGAGCCGGTGGTGCGCCGTTTGCTGGCCGAGGACGCCGAGCTGGCCGAACTGGAAGTGCAGCGTGCCGGCCTGGCCGAAGCATTCCTGGAACTGACCCGCGACTCAATCAAGCACGACGACATCAAGGAGGCCGCGTGATGAACACCATCGACATGACCCTGCCCGCATCGCGCACCCCGCTGCGCAGCTACTGGCTGGAGGCGAAGTACGAGTTCCTGCGCCTGCTGCGCACGCCGATGTTCTCGGTGCCGACGCTGCTGTTCCCGACGCTGTTCTACGTGCTGTTCGGCGTGCTGATGGCCGGCTCGCGCGGCGGTGTCGCCGCGGCGCAGTACCTGCTCGCCACCTATGGCGTGTTCGGCGTGATGGGCGCGGCGCTGTTCGGCTTCGGCGTCACTGTCGCGATCGAGCGCCAGAACGGATACCTCGTGCTCAAGCGCGTGCTGCCGATGCCGCCCGGCGCGTACCTGCTGGCGAAGATGGCGATGGCGATGCTGTTCTCGGCGATCATCTCCACGTTGCTGGCGGTGCTGGCCTTCACGCTGGCCGGCGTGGAGCTGCAGCCGTGGCAGTGGGCGACGCTGCTCGTGGTCGACGTGGCCGGCGCGCTGCCGTTCTGCGCGATGGGTCTGTACATCGGCAGCCTGGTCGGCGGCAACGGCGCGCCCGCGGTGGTCAACATCGTGTACCTGCCGATGACGTTCCTGTCGGGGCTGTGGATGCCGCTGAAGATGCTGCCGCCGGTGTTCGCCAAGATAGCGGTGGTGTGGCCGGCCTGGCACCTGGGCCAGCTTGCGCTGAAGGTGGTCGGGCACGACGCCGGCAGGCCCGTCGTGATGCACCTGGCGGTGCTGGCGGGCATCACGGTCGTGTTCTTCCTGCTGGCGCGCCGCCGCCTTTCGCGCTGAGACCTTTCCCGCCGAGAACTTTCCCACCGAGAACTTTCCCACCGAGAACTGGGGAGCTAGAGTCATGACGACGCGCGATACACACGGAGGCAGCGCCATGCTGCGATCGATCAGAACGACGATCATGCCAACGCTGCTGCGTTGGCGGGGACGCCTGATTCCCGAATCGCGCGGCCTCGGCTGGACGCCGATCTTCCTGCTGGGCTACCTGGTGTTCCTGTTCCTGCCGGCCGTGCTCGCCTGGTTCGGCGAGACGAATCGAAGCGGCATTCCGATGGCGCCGCTGTGGCCGACGCTGATCTCGATCGCGGTGTTCCTGCCGATCTACTTCGCCGGTTACCGCTACAACGGCATCAAGGCAATCGCCTGCATGCTCGCGATCGCCGCGATCGGCTACGCGATGCTGCCGTCGAACGTCTTCGCCAACACCTACCTGATCTACGCCGCTGGATTCGCGGCGACGTGCGGAGGGGCGCTGTGGAAGCGGATCGGGTGGCTGTCGGCGATCCTCGCCGGGCTGCTGCTCGAGATCGTGCTGCTGCGCTACCCGTTGTTCGTGTTCCTGGTGACCACGATCGTCGCGGTGGCCGTGTTCTTCGGCAACCACCACTTCATCGAGAACCGACGCAAGCGCGCCGAGCTGCAGCTCTCGCACGATGAGATCCGGCGCCTGGCCGCGCTGGCCGAGCGCGAGCGCATCGGCCGCGACCTGCACGACCTGCTCGGCCACACGCTGTCGCTGGTGGCGTTGAAGTCGGAGCTGGCCGGCAAGCTGATCGACCGCGACCCGCAGGCGGCGCGGCGCGAGCTGAACGAAGTGACCCGCGTCGCGCGAGACGCGCTGACCCAGGTTCGCAGCGCCGTCACCGGCATCCGCGCCGCCGGACTGGCCGCCGAGCTCGCCTCCGCGCGCCTGCTGCTGGAAACCGGCGGCGTCGACTTCCGCTACGAGCTGGCGCCGGTCGTGCTGCCGCCAGAGGTGGAAACGGTGCTGGCGATGACGCTGCGCGAGGCGGTGACCAACATCGAGCGCCATGCCCGCGCAAGACACGCGCAGGCGCAACTGCTCAGCGACGTCGACGAAGTCGTGCTGCGCGTGGAGGACGACGGACGCGGCGGTGCGATCTCGCCCGGCAACGGCCTTTGCGGCATGCGCGAACGCATCGAGGCGCTCGGCGGCCGCCTGCGCGTCGACTCCACGCCGGGCCGCGGCACCTGCATCCACGCCCACCTGCCGCTGCGCAACCAGTCGCAGCCGGGCGATCAGGACGAGGCGACGCCGCGCATGACCTTGCCTCCAGCGGCCGCCTGATCCTCCGCGGCCGAGGGAAGTGCGGCCGGCGGTGATAACGTGCGCACGACATGGGACGGGATGCGGGCGCGATGATCGGGGTGTTGCTGGCTGAAGACCAGGCGATGGTGCTGGGCGCGCTGTCGGCGCTGCTCAAGCTCGAGTCCGACATCGAGGTGCTCGGCGCGGCCGCCGACGGCGAGATCGCATGGCGCGAACTGCAGCGCCTCGCCAACGAGGGCCGCGCGCCCGACGTGCTGGTCACCGACATCGAGATGCCCGGCCTGAGCGGCCTGGAGCTGGCCCAGCGCATCCAGCGTCAGGGCTTGAAGACGCGGGTCATCATCGTCACCACGTTCGCGCGCGCCGGCTTCCTGCGCCGCGCACTCGACGCGGGCGCCTGCGGCTACCTGCTCAAAGACGCGCCGGCGGAGCAGTTGGCCGAGGCGATCCGCCAGGTGCATCGCGGCGGCCGCGCGATCGATCCGCAACTCGCGCTCGATGCCTGGGGCGAGGCCGATCCGCTCAACGACCGCGAGCGGCAGGTATTGCGACTGGCCGGCGAAGGCATGACTGCCGGCGAGATCGCAGCGCAGCTGAATCTCTCGCAAGGGACGGTGCGCAACTACCTGTCCGAATCGATCGGCAAGCTCGGCGTCGGCAACCGCATCGAGGCGTATCGGCTGGCGCGGCAGAAGGGCTGGCTGTAGTCGCGCTGCGCGCGAGCGCACGAGTGGCCGGCAAGCGTCACGCAACCGCCGGCTCCGCTCGCGATGCGGCTCTGCGCTCCAGTCGCGGCTGTCCGAGCTCCGACGCCGGGGCGACTGAGCTCCACGCGTGGAGCAATCTGCCCGGCGCGTGGTGCTTTTTTGTCCAGTGGCGGAGTTCAAGCACTCCGACGGTGACGCTATTTGCTCCGGCGCCGGAGCTTTTTGCTCCAACGTCGGGGCTCCATAGCTCCGTAAGTGTGACTATCTGCTCCGCGTTCCGGGCTCCATCGGCCAACGACGGAGCTCGGAAAGCCTTGAGGCCCAAAGCCACGCGCCCCGGAGCCACCTGAAGCGGGCTCGGCAACGGACCCACGATCCGCACGAGGCGGGCGGACGCCGGGTCGCTACCTTGGCAAGGTAACGACCAGCACCGCTATCAAACCCCCGCCTGCGCCTTCAGCAGCGAATACGCCGAGCGCAGGCCCTGCGCTTCGCCACCGGCGGGACGGCCCGGGCGATCGTTGTCGTTCCAGGCGTAGACGTCCAGGTGCGCCCAGGTCTGGGTCGGCGGGACGAAGCGCTCCAGATAGACCGCCGCGGTGATGCTGCCGGCCATCCTCGACGGCCCGCCGTTGGCGATGTCGGCGACGGTGCTGGCGAGGTAGCGCAGGTACGGACGCCACAGCGGCATGCGCCACAGCGGGTCCCACTGCCGCATACCGGCTTCGAGCCAGCGCGTGGCGACGGTTTCGTCGTTGGCGTACAGCGCCGGCAGGTCCGGGCCGAGCGCGATGCGTGCCGCGCCGGTCAGCGTGGCGAAGTCGAGCAGCAGCACCGGCCTCTGCTCGGAGGCGTAGGTCAACGCGTCGCACAGGATCACGCGGCCTTCGGCATCGGTGTTGTCGATCTCCACCGATGTGCCCAGGCGCGTGGCGACCACTTCGCCCGGACGGAAGGCGTTCGGGCCGATCGCGTTCTCGACCGCCGGCACCAGCAGCGTGATGTGCAGCGGCAGGCCGCGCGTCATCACCAGCTCGGCCAGCGCGATCGCGTGCGCGGCGCCGCCCATGTCCTTCTTCATGTTGCGCATGCCGTCAGCCGGCTTGATGTCCAGGCCGCCGGTGTCGAAGCACACGCCCTTGCCGACGATAGCGACGTGCGGGTGGGAAGCGTCGCCCCACTGCAGTGAGATCAGTCGCGGCGCGCGGTGGCTGGCGCGGCCGACCGCGTGGATCGCGGGAAAGTTGCGGGTCAGCAGGTCGTCGCCGCTGACCACTTCGATCTTCGCGCCGAAGCGTTCTGCGATCTCGCAGATCACCTGCTCGAGCTGGTCCGGGCCCATGTCCTCGGTCGGCGTGTTGACCAGGTCGCGCACGCGCACGCAGGCAGACAGCTGCGCCATCGTGTCGTCGTCGAACTGCGGCAATTGCAGCTGAGCCGGCGCACGCAGCGGCTGGCGGTAGCGGTTGAAGCGGTAGCTGCCCAGGCCCCAGCCGAGCTGCAGCGCGAGCAGCGCCTCGGCGGTCAGCTTGTCGGCCGGCGTCCACGCGGAGGCCGGCAGGGCGAACGGCGCGTGTGCGTAGGAGAACGGATCGAGCGGATCGGCCACGCCGATCACGGCACCGCCTGCGCCGCTGCCACCGGGCAGCATCAGCGCGGTTGCCGGCGAGCCGTCGAAGCCGTGCGCATCGATCCACGCCTGCACCGTCGCGTCCTGTGTCGCGCGCCAGTCCGCGATCGTGGCGCGGGTGACCACGTGCAGCGGCAGGACGCTGGTGGCGCTGGTGGTCAGGCCAACGGGCAGGATGGCGGGCGGCGTGTTCATGCGGCGGCGGTATCCGGTTGATGCGCCGCGTCGAGCCAGTCGGCCAGCGCGGCAAGGGTGGTGAACTCGAGGTCGGGACGGATCAGCTCGTGCGGCCAGGTATGACCCTCGCGGTTGATCCAGCAGCTGCGCAGTCCGGCGCGATGCGCGCCGACGACATCCATCTCGATATCGTCACCGACGTGCAGGACTTCACCCGGCGCGATCGCGAGCTGCGTGCAGGCCGCATGGAAGATGCTGGCCGCCGGCTTGGGCGTGCCGTGTTCGCGCGCGCCGAGCTGGAAGGCGAAGTGGTGGTGCACGCCGATGCGCGCCAGATCGGCATTGCCGTTGCTGATCGCCGCCAGCGGCACGCGCGCAGCCAGGCGTTCCAGCGCCGCCAGCGAGTCCGGGTAGAACTCGACGCGGTTGCGCTCGGCGTAGAACGTCTCGAACGCCGCGTCGGCGTGGGCCGGGTCGTCGCCGCTGAGCTCCATCGCCCGGATCAGGCTGAGCATGCGCAGCTGGCTGAAGTCGTGGGACAGGTCCGGCCGCTCGACGTAGACGGCCTCGCGCAGTGCGCGCATCGCCTCGATCGGGAACTGCTCCGCGGTGCGCGGGCAGTGCTGCAGCAGCCAGTCGTGGAGGACCCGCTCGACCCGGGCTCCAATCGGCGCGAACGGCCAAAGGGTGTCGTCGAGGTCGAGGGTGATCGCGCGGACTTGGAAATGCATGGGCCGCATTTTATCCCGTTTCCCGCGGTCGCCCGGCCGTGCGCAGTGGTATGGCCTGTTCCGGATTTGTCCGCGCGTGCCAGCGGGTCATTCCAGCAGCCGCGCCCACCCCTCCATGCCCTCGATCCGGGCCAGCACCAGCTTCACGCACACCAGCAGCGGGACCGCCAGCAGCAGGCCGATGATTCCCCACAGCCAGCCGAACAGCATCAGTGCCAGGATCAGCACCAGCGGCGACAGGCGCATGCGGCGGCCGAGCACGATCGGCGTGACCAGCTGGCCCTCGATCGTGTGAAGCAACAGGTAGAGGCCCGCAGGCAGCAGCGACGGCCACAGGTCGTCGAAGGTGACGAAGCCCATCAGCAGCATGATCAGCATGCCGATCAGCGGGCCGACATACGGCGCGAAGTTCAGGATTGCCGCCATCGTGCCCCACAGCAGCGCCTCCGGCAGCGGCACGCCGATTCCGTACAGGGCGCCGGCCAGCGCCAGGCCCACCAGCAGGTTGATGATGGTGATGGTCAGCACGTAGCGCGAGATCTCGCGCTCGATCGAATGCAGGATGTCGACGGTGAGCTTCTTCTGCTGGCGCGTCGGCAGCAGCGCTATCGCATTCCGCTGCAACGACTCGCCGTAAACCATGAAGAAGAACGTCAGCAGCACCACCGCCAGCACCGAGGCGAGGCGGCGCGGCGTCGCGGCCAGTGCCTTGTACGGTTCGTTGACCTCGGTGCGCACCACCTGCACCGGCTTGCTGCTGGTTTCGCCGCCGGCGGCGCGGGCGATGTTCTGCGCGGCGCGGTTGGCGTCCTGCATCGGCTTGGTCATCTCGCGCAGCTTCGGCGCGACCTGCTTCAGCTCGCGCGGCACCTGCCGGATCCACTCGCCGGCCGGCTCGACCAGCTGGCTCCCCAGCGCCGCCGCGCCGGCGAGGCCGCCGATCAGCAACACCACTGCGCCGAGGTAGCGCGGCACCCACAACCGCTGCAACCCGCGCAGGATCGGATTGCCGACCAGGGCGAAGAACATCGACAACAGGATCGGCAGGATCAGCGTCTGCGCGGCCCACAGCGTGTAGCCGATGGCGAGCGTGGCAAGCACGACCACCGCCGTGCTGGCGCGGGGACGCGGCACAGGCGCCGGTACCGGCTCATCGCTGGTCGGGATGTCTTCGGGAGCTGGGTCGACAATCAAAGGCGGGCGATCAAGGGTCGATCGGTTCACTGGCGGCGGCGCGTGCAGCTTGCATCGCCGCTTCCGCGCGCGCCAGCGCTTCTGCTTCCGGATCGGCTGCCGCGGCAGCCTGCTGCGCGCTGCCGGCCGCGTGTGCGGCCTCGCTGGCCGCGGCCTGGGCGCTGCCACCGGCAAACAGACCGGACAGCATCGTCGCCAGTTGCATCAGTCCGCCGCTCTTGCCGAATGCGCGCATCGGCTCTGCCGTACCGACCAGGAAACCGCTGACCAGCCCCGCGACGACGATGCGGCCGGGCGTCCAGGCGTCGAGCCACGACTGTTTCAGCTGGCGCAGATGGGTGGAGACGCTGCGCTCGCGCGCCTCCAGCACGTTCTCGGCCTGTTTCACCTTTTCGATGAGCTGCTCGAAGCGCATGGGGCAGACGGACCGGGCTGGGCCGGATCAGGGCGGCGTGATGTCCACGCCGCGCGGATCCTTTGGCGGTCCCTCATTGTTGCTCCGTTCGCGCTCCTCGTGCGCAGCATCGCGCGCCGACGCGGGCGAGTCCGGCGTCGGCATGAAGTCCGCCAGCTCGCCGATGCCGAGCCGCGCCAGTTGCCGCCGCGTCGCCTTGAGGCGGGTGTAGTCGAAGTAGTGCACCGCGCGCCAGCCGGCGTAGGCGGTGACCGCCAGGCTGATCGCCGCGCCGACCAGCAGGGCCAGCAGCATCGACAGGCCGAGCGATGTGAGTCCGACCACCAGCGTCGCGACCAGCAGCAGCCACGCCGATGCGCCGAACGCGACGGCGATGCCGGCGAAGGTCGCGGTGCGACCCATCGCGCTGCGTGCCAGCGACATGTCGGCGGCGAGCAGGCTGCGCAGCGCCTTGGCCGCATCGGTCGCGGCGGCCACGCTGGCGCGGCCACTCTCGCCGAGCTCGTGTATCGAGCCGGTCAGGTCGGGCACGGGACGGCGACGTTCGCCATCGGCCTCGTCGTGTCCGCCTTCTGCCGGGGCCATGGCGCTTACTCGCTGCTGCGGCGGGTGAGCTTGGCGATGATCCAGCCCGCCGCGAAGGCGACGCCGAACGACGCCAGCGGACGCTCGCGGATCAGGTCGGCCGCGCTTTCGACCAGGTCGCGGCCCTTGTCCATCAGCGCATCGACCTGCTCGCGTGCCACGCCGCCGGCGGATTCCGCCGCGGAGATGCCGGACAGTGCGCCGTCGGCCAGGTCGGCCTTGATGTTGGCCTTGCCGATCTTCAGTTCTTCGCCGGCCGCGGCGGCCGCGCCACGCAAGGCATCGCCCGCGTCGCTGGCTGCCTGCTTGAGGTGGCCGCCCGCGTCGCTGAGGTGGGTCTTCATGCCGTCGCTCGGTGTAGGGGTCATCATCATTTCTCCCGGTGGTGTCGTTGCGGCGGCAAGGGGACCATCACTGCATCATCAGGTCGCCCTGCCGGTTGGCGCCGCGCATCACGCGCAGGACCAACTGTGCCGGAGCCTGCGTGAAGCTCGCGCGGAAGCCCGGCAGATCCTCGAAATTGCCGGAACTGGCCGCGACGACGACATCGTCCTTCTGCAGACCATTACGTGCCGCGCGGCTGCCGCGGGCCACCGACTCGACCAGCACACCCGAATAGCCCGATTGGCGCAGCCGCTCGGGCAGTTCCGCGAACACCGCACCGTCCAGGCGCGCGTCGATCTGCGCGCCTGCAAACGAGCGTGGCTGCTCGCGCAGCGTCGTGGCCAGCTGCAGCGGCTTGCCGTCGCGGCGGACGTCCAGTGAGATGCGGCTGCCGACCGGCTGCAGGCCCTCGAAGTTGCGCAGCGCGTCGCGGCCGTCGATGCGCTCGCCATTGGCGGAGACGACCACGTCGCCCACGCGCAGACCTGCGCCTGCCGCGGCGCTGCCGGCGAACACCTGCGTCACCAGCGCGCCACGCGGCTCGTCGAGCTTGAGCGCCGGCGCCAGTTGTGCGGTGACATCCTGCGATTCCAGGCCGAGCGTGCCGCGGATCACCACGCCGTTGTTGGCGACCAGCTGGTTGACGATGTTGCGGGCCAGGCGGGTCGGGATCGCGAAGCCCAGGCCGATGTTGCCGGCCATGCTGCCGCGCGGATTGAAGCTGGCGGTGTTGATGCCGACCAGCTCGCCATTGAGGTTGACCAGCGCGCCACCGGAATTGCCCGGATTGATCGACGCGTCGGTCTGGATGAAGTTCTGGAAACCCAGCCCGCGCAGGCCGGTGCGGCCGACAGCCGAGACAATGCCCGACGTCACCGTCTGGCCGATGCCGAACGGATTGCCGACCGCGACCACGAAGTCGCCGACCCGCAGTGCGTCGGAATCGCCCAGCGGCAGCGCGCTGAGGTTCTGCGCCGGGATCTTCATCAGCGCGATGTCGGTGTCGGCATCGGAACCGAGGAACTCGGCCTGCAGCGTGCGGCCGTCGGCGAGCGTGATCGACACCGCGTCGGCGCCTTCGATCACGTGGTGGTTGGTGATCACGTAGCCGTGCTGCGCGTCGATGATCACGCCCGAGCCGAGCGACTCGTTGATCCGCTCCTGGGTCAGTTCCGGGAACATGCGGCGGAACATCGGGTCGTTGCCGAACGGGCTGACGCTGACGCGCTGCTTGGTATGCACGCTGACCACGGCGGGCGTCACCCGCGCCAGCATCGGCGCCAGCGATGGCAGCGGCGTGGTGCCGACGGCGGCAGGCAGCGAAGCGGCCGGCAGCGCGGCCATCGCGCCTGAGCCGGGCGCGGCCTGGGCCGGTGCTTCCAGCCCGTCGCGGATCGCGGTGGCGGCAAAACCGCCGAACGCGGCGGCCAGGGACAGGGTCAGCAGGGTCGGCAGAGGGCGCATCGCGTCTTCAGGAAAAATGAATAGGGGGTCGGATCGTCGCCGCATTCAGGTGGGGGCGTCCGGTAGGACTTCCAGTGCGGCGCACCCATGCCGGCAGTGTCGGAGACGACCATTAAATAGGCGATGAAGTGTCCCGTGCGGGCGTCGCTCGCGGCGTGTGCCGGAAGGCCGGGCGACGTCGCGAATCCGGGATGGGATCGGGGGTCTCCGGCGCGCTCAAACGCAATTCCGGGACGATCAAGGACACCGCGCGCAACATCTCCATGCCCCCCATCACAGTACGTGACTGCCATCAAAAAAGCGTTGACACTTTTTGGGGTCGGGGGTAGCTTGAGTGCTCGCCGGTAGCCACTACATCTAGTGGTCATGTGGCGACGGGAGCCCAAAAGTAGGGGTTTTCCCGGCTTGAGTTGCACCACGACAAGCGCTATCGGGGGACGGCGCGGGACGGGAGCAAGATGGCCCAGATCGGTAGAAAAAACCCTAGCCCACGCGGCGCGCAAAACGCGATCGCGGGCGTAGCCGTCGGCGGCCTTTGGGCGGGTCGGTGACGGAGCGGTACACACCATAAGAATCCACAGGCACGGGTTCGCCCGTTGCCAGTAACGAGGAGACAGGACAGGCATGAGCACAGTGCGCCTCGAGGCGGTCAAGACAGCCGCGGCGGAACGGGAAATTCCGATGCAGCCCGCGTCCCAGGACATCTGGGATAAGAAGTACCGGCTGAAGACCAAGACCGGCCAGGCCGTCGATGCCGACATCGACGCGACCTACCAGCGCGTCGCCAAGGCGCTGGCCGAGGCCGAGCCGACCGCCGACAAGCAGCTGTACTGGAACGAGCGCTTCGTCTGGGCGCTGCGCCGCGGTGCGATCCCCGCCGGCCGCATCACGTCCAACGCCGGTGCGCTCGAGCACAAGCCCGCCACCTCGACGATCAACTGCACCGTCTCGGGCACCATCGAAGACTCGATGGACGGCATCCTCGAGAAGGTCCACGAGGCCGGCCTGACCCTGAAGGCCGGTTGCGGCATCGGCTACGAGTTCTCGACGCTGCGTCCGCGCGGCGCGTTCGTCGCCGGCGCCGGCGCCTACACGTCGGGCCCGATGTCCTTCATGGATATCTACGACAAGATGTGCTTCACCGTATCCTCGGCCGGTGGCCGCCGCGGCGCGCAGATGGGCACGTTCGATGTCTCGCACCCGGACGTGAAGGATTTCATCCGCGCCAAGCGCGAAGACGGCCGCCTGCGCCAGTTCAACCTGTCGCTGCTGATCACCGACGGCTTCATGGATGCGGTCAACAGCGACGCCGACTGGCCGCTGGTGTTCCCGGTCAACATGAAGGAGCAGGGCGACATCAACCTCGACGACCCCAACCAGGTCGTCTGGCGCGAGTGGCCGACGCACCGCAACTACATCGTCCGTGACGACGGCCTGGTCGCCTGCAAGATCTACGGCCACATCCGTGCCCGTCATCTGTGGGACATGATCATGGTCTCGACGTACGACTATGCCGAGCCGGGCTTCATCCTGATCGACCGCGTCAACGAGATGAACAACAACTGGTGGTGCGAAACCATTCGCGCGACCAATCCCTGCGGTGAGCAGCCGCTGCCGCCGTACGGCGCCTGCCTGCTCGGCTCGGTCAACCTGACCAAGTTCGTGCGCGACCCGTTCACCGACAAGGCCTCCTTCGACTGGGAGGAATACAAGGAAGTCGTGCGCGTGTTCACCCGCATGCTCGACAACGTCGTCGAAGTGAACGGCCTGCCGCTGGAGCAGCAGCGCAACGAGATCCTGCGCAAGCGCCGCCACGGCATGGGCTTCCTCGGCCTGGGCAGCACCGTGACCATGTTGAAGATGAAGTACGGCTCGAAGGAGTCGTGCGAGTTCACCGACCGCATCGCCCGCGAGATGGCCGTGGCCGGCTGGGAGATGGGCCTGGCGCTGGCGAAGGAAAAGGGCGCCGCGCCGATCATGGAAGAGCGCTTCGAAGTCACCGCCGAGATGCTGCGCAAGCGTCCGGAAATGGTGAAGGACGGCTGGAAGATCGGCCAGGAAATCGAAGGCAAGGTCCTGCACGCCCGCTACAGCCGCTACATGCAGCGCATCGCCACGGTCGCGCCTGAGCTGGTGGACGAGCTGGCCGAGATCGGTTCGCGCTTCACCCACCACAGCTCGATCGCCCCGACCGGCACGATCTCGCTGTCGCTGGCCAACAACGCCTCCAACGGCATCGAGCCGTCGTTCGCGCACCACTACAGCCGCAACGTGATCCGCGAAGGCAAGAAGTCCAAGGAAAAGGTCGACGTCTACTCGTACGAGCTGCTCGCCTACCGCGAGCTGATCAACCCGAAGGCGATGCCGTTCGCCGAGGACGAAGTCGGCAAGCTGCCCGACTACTTCATCTCCGCCGACGACATCACGCCGAAGGAACACGTCGACGTGCAGGCCGCCGCGCAGAAGTGGGTGGACAGCTCGATCTCCAAGACCGCGAACGTCCCGACGGACTACCCGTACGAGGAGTTCAAGGACATCTACCGCTACGCCCACCAGCAGGGCCTGAAGGGCTGCACCACGTTCCGCTTCAACCCGGCTGCCTTCCAGGGCGTGCTGGTCAAGGAAGCGGACCTGGAGAACACGACCTACCGCTTCGAGCTGGAAGACGGCACGGTGCTGGAGGTCAAGGGCAACGAGCAGATCGAATACGACGGCGAGATGCACACCGCCGCCAACCTGTTCGACGCCCTGAAGGAAGGCTATTACGGCAAGTTCTGAGTCCGTGCCCCGCTGCTCAAGCGGGGCCGGATTGGATTACGGACGCGGCAACGGGCCGGCCGCGTTCATGTTCTTGGCCCCGCGCGGGCGCATCGATTTGCGCCACGCGCGCGCTGCAGGTATAGCATCGCCCTTGCAACTCCCAGATTGAACACCCCGATTACTCATTGAACGCACCCGATCAGAACCACCGATCAGACGCCCGTCAGGAGGGCACATGAGCAATGGCAACGGAGTGACGGCGACCTTGTCGCAGGCCGCCGAGAACGTGAGGGAAACCGCTAGCAGCTTCAGCAGCGCGGTGATGCATCGTGCAGAGGAAGCCGTGGCGACGGTGAAGACCACCGCCACCAAGGCGCGCAAGGCCGCGAAGAAGGCCGTCGGCACGGCCAAGAAGAAGCTTGCGAAGGCCAGCGCCGCCGCGAAGAAGGAGGCCGCCTCGCTGAAGGAGAAGGCCACCGGCAGGCGCGCCGCGAAGAAGACCGCGAGGAAGAAGGCCGCCACCAAGAGGGCCGTCAAGAAGGCAGTGAAGAAGGCCGTCCGTCGCGCCAAGGTCAAGAAGGCCATCAGGAAGGTCGCCGTGAAGCGCGCCGTCAAGAAGGCCGTGAAGAAGGCAGTGGCCAAGAAGGCCGCCGCCAAGAAGGTCGTAAAGAAAACCGCCGCCAAGAAAGCAGTCAAGAAGGCCCCGGCCAGGAAGACCGCAGCCAAGAAGGCGGTAACCAAGGCAGCCAAGCGTCCCGCCAAGAAGGTCGCGAAGAAAGCTGCCAGGAAGTAACGCAAGCCCCGATTGGTCGCCGCGTCCCAGCGGCGCGGCGACCGCTTAAAAGCAACACCCTCTGCATCAATTCCAAGAACCACACTAGAAAACCGCACCAGCGGTTTGCTTTATCAGGAGCCTGGTCCCATGGCCGTCAAGATCGAAAAGAAAATCAAGGGCTACAGCGTCGTCACCCCGGAAGACAAGGCATCGGCAGCCAGCAAGGCCGCGGCGCCCATGTCCGTGGTCGCCGAACTGCCCACGGCCGACGTCATCCAGATGCACGAGCGCATCGAGCGCCCGGAAATCCTGGTGGGCTCCACCTACAAGATCAAGTCGCCGCTGTTCGAGCACGCGCTGTACGTCACCATCAACGACATCGTACTCAACGCCGGCACCGAGCATGAGCTGCGCCGTCCCTTCGAGATCTTCATCAACTCGAAGAACATGGACCACTTCCAGTGGATCGTCGCGCTCACCCGCATCATGTCCGCCGTGTTCCGCAAGGGCGGCGACGTCACCTTCCTGGTCGACGAAATGAAGGCCGTGTTCGACCCGAAGGGCGGCTACTGGAAGCCGGGCGGCGTGTACATGCCGTCGCTGGTCGCCGAACTGGGCAGCATCGTCGAGGACCACCTCAAGTCGATCGGCCTGATCGTCGACCCCGGCATGAGCGACGCCCAGCGCGCCCTCATTGCCGAGAAGCGCGCCGCCTACGCGCAGCTGTCAAAAAAAAACTCTGACGTAACCGCCCAGGCCGGCGACCTGTTCCCGGACCCGCGCGTCACCGACACCCCACGCAGCGAGGACATCGAAGTCACCGGCGAAGGCGCCGCCTTCCCGCCGTCGGCGACGATGTGCCACAAGTGCTCGACGAAGGCCGTCGTGATCATGGATGGCTGCGCGACTTGCTTGAATTGCGGGTATAGCAAGTGCGGGTGAGTTGATTCTTCGCAGCAAACAAGAGGGCCAGGTCAGAAATGAACCTGGCCCTTTTTTATGCTCGCCGGACAGGTTCAGGGAGATGGATCATATGAATGCAGACATTGAAGGATCAGAGCAGGAAGAGGCGGGTACGGAGCCAGTGCTGGCGCGCGTAAGTCTTACGATCGGGGGAGAGAGCTCCAAGCCGTTTAAGTCGATTTCGAGCTTGAGCTGGGAAGATATTCCGCCATTTGCTGTCCTCACCGGGCCCAATGGCTCAGGCAAGACTCAGTTGCTTGAGTTGCTCGCTTACAAGCTTTCGGGCACGCGGCATTATGATGCTCCTGATATCAATCAGACACGTGTCGAGATCACCGGGATACAACTCAAGCAGGACGAGGTCGCATACGTCCCAAGTCGCTGGGAGTTCACTGGGGCAATTCACATAGGTCTTGCGCAAATGCAAGACGCAAAGCGACAGCTATATCAACAGCTGCAGCAGAATGATGCCCATAACATCCAAATGAATGTGAAGCGGGCCGAATTGTTGAGGCTTCTCGGCCTATCGCACATCTCGCAAATAAGTCCAGAGGAATTTGCAACGCGCTTGCCGGATGACTTTGCGTTCATGCTCGACTCGGCCGATGTGACATCGGGGCTGGGCCACGTATTTCTCGCATATCGCATGCGTTTTGCTGAGGCTTTGGAGAAGGAAGGAGCGAATCGCGATTCGATTAGGCAAGTGCTCGGGCCGGCCCCTTGGGACTTGGTCAACGAAATCTTGCGAGTAGCGGAGTTTCCATATCAAGTCGTGTCCCCGATGACCACAAAATGGACCGACGTGTATCAGCTTCAGCTATCGGCGCAAGACGGGAAGTCCATTAGGCCCGCTGATCTTTCCTCGGGCGAAAAAATGCTCTTGGGCATAGCTCTCTGGCTGTACAACTCAACCCATCACAACAGGTTTCCACGCCTGTTCCTCTTGGACGAGCCTGATGCGCACCTGCATCCATCCATGACACGGCAGTTCTTGGCGGTGCTAAAGGACGTACTTGTCGAGAGATACGGTGTTCGGATCATCTTGACCACGCACTCGCCGTCAACTGTTGCGCTAGCTCCCCCTGAGAGCATTTTTGAGATGGTGCGCGGCACGCCGAAGATTCAACGATCTGCATCGAAGCAGTCAGCAATTGGACTACTCACAGCTGGACTCGTAACTGTCTCTGAAGGGTCAAAGTATGTATTGGTGGAAGACCAGCTCGATGCGGACTTCTATGAAGCCGTTCGAGACATACTGACGGATTACGGTCCAAGCAGGGATCCTGAAGCAATAGATCTCGATCCAACCCTTGTGTTCTTGCCTGCATCCAGAGGTCAGGGCGCTGCGCGCGTGGGCGGTGGATGCACGGTCGTTAAACAATGGGTGTCGAAGCTAGATGGAGATGTGCTCAAGGAGATATTTCGCGGAGTAATCGATCGAGACGTTTCGAACGCGCCATCGGAACGAATAGAGGTAATTGGCCGATACAGCATTGAGAACTATCTCTTAGACCCCTTCGCAGTCTATGGCTTGCTAAGCGCCCTCGATTGTGCGCCTCACGTTCCAGGAGTCGCATTGTCTCTTGGCGACGAGCATTTGATTCGCGCGCTAGATGCTAAGAACTTGCAGGCAATCGTTGACACGATAGCGGACAAGGTTCAAGGATCACTCGATTGCCTTGCTGAGAGTGATCTGAATAGGCGTCAAGTTGTGTTCACTAGCGGACTCAGTTGTAGCTATCCAGCATGGATGTTGGATCGTCGCGGCCATGACTTGCTTCCTGCATACCAAGCTGTATTTGGTGGCGCTTCACGCGTCTCTCCCCCGAATCTCCTCAGAAGTCTCAGAAGAGTGCGCTTGGTGCCCAGGGAGTTAGCGGAGCTCATGCGCCGGCTCCAGAAATAGTCAAGAAAGGGGTGGGAATGGAAAAGGGGTCAGGTTCATTCCCCCCCCACTTGCTACGGATGCACCGATGGTGCGCGCGGAGCAAGAACGCCTGCGAAGTCTGTTAGCGTCGGAGGACCACTGACATGACGATACAACTGCGATGTCGCTGTGGAGCGGTGGCGGGCGAGATGGAGGCCGGCCGCGCCTATGTGCGGGCGACCTGCTACTGCAAGGACTGCCGTGCCTTTGCGCGTTTCCTCGGGCAGCCGGGCGTGTTGGATGCCAGCGGCGGCACCGATATCGTCGCGATGGCACCGGCTGCGGTGCGGTTTACCGCCGGCTCCGAGCATATTGCCTGCATGTCGCTCAGTCCCAAGGGGCTGCTTCGCTGGTATGCGTCCTGCTGTGGCACGCCGCTGGCCAACACGGCACGCGATCCGAAGATGCTCTATGTGGGCATGGTGACGGCCTGCGTCGATGCCGCGCCGCAGGCGGTGGACGCGGAGTTTGGGACTCGCGGTCGCGTCGTTCTATACGCTGGATCAGCGACCGCGCCGGTTCGAGGCACGCCGCTCGCCTTCGTCACGGGCGGCGTGCGCATCGTTGCCGGTCTCATCGGCGCGCGTCTGCGTCGTGAACGTACCTCGCCGTTCTTCGACGGCAGCGGTCGTCCGCTGCGCGAGCCGGATGTGATCAGCCGCGAGCAACGCGCCGCGCTGGAGCGGGAAGCGGACTGATAGCGGGAAGCCCTCGGCTTGAGCGCGTCGGGAGCAAGAGCGACGAGAGCAGCGTGGCAAGCAAGGGCGGAGCAGGCGGCGTGCGCGCACGAGGATCGGACCGGACTCGTGGGTGAGCGGTGGGGTGTAAGCGAAGCAAAACGACGGTTAGTGTCGAATGTCTCATCGCCTGAGCCCGCCCTGCTGGTCGCCTGGACGAACCGGTACCTGCCGCTCACACAGCCTTGACGGCCCCCCTTTCATACAGTCGCCGCCAGCCAGCCGTGCAGGAATTGCCATGAAAGGGTCGCTCAGGACCATCGCCTTCGGTGCGCTCGTCATGATGTGCTGGCATTCGCCGCAGAACCAGCGCGCGGCGTCACCGCGGCGGAAGTAGCCAAGATCCTCCAGGACGCCAGCTACTCGGCGAAGATCGGCAAGGCCGGCGACGGCACGCCGCGCATCGACTCGAACATGGGCGGCGTCGACGTCGTCATGGACTTCTACGATTGCGAGGCCGATCGCTGCGGATCGCTCCAGCTCACCACGGGCATCGACCTGGAAAAAGGGTCGACATACCAGGTCATCAACAAGTTCAACTCGGAATACCGCTACGGCAGCGCCTATCTCGACGCCGCGATGGATCCGTTCATCGAATACGACTTTGAGGTCGTCAATACCGACCATGCGGCGTATATCCGCAGCCAGATCGAGCTGTGGGAAGAAGTGCTTGGCTATTTCATCAAGGTTATCGAGAGCGGCGACTCCAAGCCCGCGACGAAGTAACACCTAGATGAGAAGAAGGGGTCAGGTTCATTTTTCCCAGTTGAAGAAATGAACCTGTGCCCCTGGTCCGACGCTCAGGACGATGAAGTCGCAGCGCGCAATCGTGCGGACACACCATCGAGCAACAGCGCCAGCCCGCTGCTGAAGCGTGCATCGAAGTTGTGGGCCAACAACACGTCGCGCGCCTCATACACGCGGGGGAACCTCTCGTAGGCTTGTTCCTCGAAATAGGCGCGACGCGACTCGTCGTGTGCGTACGTCTGCTCTTCGGTCACCAGGCCGAGCACGTAATAGAGGATGCTGAAAACGCTCGTGGTCGCCAGCTCGATATCCGCGCCCGCATCCACCAGGGCCGAGATCATCGTTTCACCGGTTCGGAGAACGTTGTCGGCGATGACAAAGATGCCAGCGAACAAGCGCGCACCGTCGCGCCGGGCTTTCAACGCGTGCCTGATCTCGGCCGCGATCTGCTCGAGGGTGGCTCGCCAGTCCTGGTCCGGCGGCACCTCGCGCGCGACATCTTTCAGCAAGGCATCCGCGACGGCTTCGATCAACGCCTGCTTGTTGGCGAAGTGCCAGTAGAGCGAAGGGGCCTTGATGTCGAGCTCCTGCGCCAACTTGCGCAAGGTCAGGCCTTCGACGCCTTCCTTGTCGAGCAGCTGCAGTCCTGCCGCGACGACCTGGTCTCGCTGAACGGCCATGGGTGGTGCCCCTTTGCAATCTAACACCGTTAGTCTACCATGCGCGCCCAACCTAACACCGTTAGACAAGAGGCTGCGTGGACAGACCCGACTGCCATCTGAGGCTGGAGTTCGACAACTTCCGGGGGCCAGCCGAGGCGCTGACCCGTGCCCTGCTGCGGGTGGACCTGGGCGCACGCATCCGATCGGATGCCGCTACCGGCACCATCGACATGGAAGGGCGGT
Source organism: Lysobacter niastensis (assembly GCF_015453285.1). Lineage (GTDB taxonomy): Bacteria > Pseudomonadota > Gammaproteobacteria > Xanthomonadales > Xanthomonadaceae > Lysobacter_J > Lysobacter_J niastensis. Next base: position 176,338 of record NZ_JADLZT010000007.1, on the reverse strand, counting down.
TCTGGAAAGAGGAGGCCATCGCGGCCGTCCGGTCATTGGGCTGCCGCCTCATCCGTGTGGAGGAGCGCGCGCTTTCGCCCAGGGTCAAGGCGCCGGAATGGGATTGAAGCTGGGGGAAAGGGGCAGATTCGGGCAGATCGTTGCGAGCCCGCTATTGGCTGCAGGTCACTCGAGGGTGATGTGCCCCCGGTAGTTGAACTTGTCGACAGAGCATTGAGCGGCAACACCAACGACGGCGCGAGGCTTGGTCAGCCATCGCCGGTGCCACTTCCGCGAATCGACGCACAGCGATCCTAGTCATCGAACTCGTTGATTTCGACCGCGTTCGTGCTGGGGTTGATCTGATAACGCACGATGTCTTGTATGAAGCAGGATTCGACGTAATGGAAGGTTTCGTCGTAATACCTGATTTCGTCTCCTTTGCAGATCCGCGACCCGTTTGAGCCGACGACCTCAGAGTTTCTTCCTGCAAAGAACGAACTGCAGTCCGGGACGGTCACGAGGTAACTCTTCCTGCCAGCGTTGACCAACGCTGTCTGGTCGTCGACCTGGGTCCAGGGGCTCATCTGCGACATCAGTATGCAAGTGCCTTTTCCAGACGCTGGCGGTTGAGCCCAAGCAGGTACGAGCAGCACGGAAAGAGCGAGGCCTGGAACTAACCGGTTCATGTGGCACCTCCATACGGCGAATAGGCCAAAACCCCGCAGGGCGTTTGGCGAGCGAACCTGACGAAGACCCCGCCGCGAGACACGCGCCGGGGTGTCTTCAGATCAGGGGTTCTCGGCGAGCACGCGCGTCAGGAAGGTCAGCGCCTCATCGGTGTCCGTCCGGGTGGCGGTATTGGTCGAGTAACACGGGATGTCGCCGCTGCTGGTAACGCCCACCACATAGTCGACTCCACCTATCTGAAGCAGGCTGGGGCCGCCGGAATCGCCGTTGCAGGCTCCGTCTTCGCCCTGGTTGATGCGCTGACTCTGATGGATGAAGCGATTGTCGAGCGCGGAGTACCCCAGGTACCCAACGCGACGTTCGCCGCTGTACTGGGTGATCCACTTTCCTTTCGGCTTTTCGGCGATGCCGTATCCAAGAACGGTGAACGTGGCATCGCGCAGGAACTTGCTGGCCTTGAGCTCGTCCAGGATGTTCGTTGGCGGCAACGTGGGCAGCGCTGCCGGGTCGACGTCGATGGGCGCAGCGAGCACGATTGCCGACACGTCGTGGTCATACCCGTTCTTGTAAAGCGGATTCAAGACGATGCTGGCCGCGGGCTGGACCGTGGTCAGCGTCGCGATAGGCAGCCATCCGGCACTGTCCTGCTGGAGCGTGGAGTCGTTGGTTACGAGGATCTGCCCCCCCGCCTGCTGGATCACCAAGGCGCTGGCCAGGCAATGGCTGGCGGTCAGCACCACTTTGCCGGACAGCAGGATCCCCGAGCAGAACGGCCGCGCCCAGTAACCGTCCGACCTCAGCACTGCCACCGTGGCGGGATGGCCGTTGCCATCCGCTGCGGTGCCGTTGGTCATCCCCCAGGCGGGTGCAAGCGTTCCAAGACTCAACGACAGCAATGCAAGTGCGAGCAGTCCGCGCAACGTCATGGTGTTCTCCCAAGCGTGGATATCAATCGGAATCCCTGATGCATTTCAGCGTCGATCGGTGAGCCCACACCGACGTCGCTTTCGTTCCGTCGCCCGTCGAACAACGATGGTCGTTAGTGCCAGCGGCCAGCTGCACTTACCTGTTCGCCATGCTGTTCACCTCACCCAGACAGGTGAGCGCTTCGACCGAAAGAGTTGCGACGGCCATCGAGGACCCGCATCGATGCTGCCTGGTCGCATGGACCGGGTCGTGGGCGGTTGAAGCAGGAAGCCTCACCGTTGCAGATGGAAAGCTCCATCGCCGAAGCAAAAAGCCCCACGCGTGGAGCTCCCGAGCTCCAGCGGTGATGAAAAAAGCATCACGCGCGACAAAAATAGTCACAACTGCGGAGTGGTGGAGCTTCAACGTCGGAGCAGAAAATCACATTGTCGGAGCACAAAGCTCCGCGCACGGGGCTCGTGAGCCTCATCGGTGATGAGAAAAGCACCGCGGTTGAAGCAGATTGCCCCGTGCACGGTAGATCCATTCAAGCCGAAGCCGCTTCGCGGCTCGGCTCAGTTCGGGCGTCAGGCCCGCTCGGCTCGGTCATTGCGGGCCCACTGCTGGCCAGCGGGTCACTCGAGGCTGATGTGCCCCCGCCAGTCGTACTTGAGGTTGACGACGTCGTCCTTGAACTGGAGCACGCCTTTCGCGCCAGCGAAGTCCCCTGTGCCGCCCACGATCGGGTGATGGCAGCGACCGTGGATCTCCTCCGCGAAGGTTTCGTCCACGAACTTCGCCGTGAAGGTGTAGGTCGTCTCGAATGTTCCGCACTTCGTTCCGTTCAAGCAGCCGACGAAGACCTCGGTTCCCTGCTCTATGTACGTGCCACTCGGGTTGAGCTTGGATGCGCTCACGTAGGTGTACCAGCACCCGTCCAGACTCCCGTTGGAGAGATCGATCGGAGGGTAATCCCCGAGATCGGCGGGTGGACTCCCGGCCGGCGGGACACAGGCGTCGTTGAACACGCCGATTCCGGATATCTGCATGTTCCCCCGCGCACCCGCGGGTATCGCCAGAACAGCGAGCACCAATGTCGCCGCGGCAGCCGTGAGTATCGTGGCTCGCAGCCAGTCGGAAACGCGTCGGGCGGTGCGGACAGAGCTCATCGTAAACATGGTGCTTCTCCTGGGCAGGGGCTCCGGGGTTCGTTTGAAAGAAAAGCGCGGCGGGGCAATCCAGCGAACGACCGGAACACTGCATGGAGGCCGGTTTCCGACGGCCCCCTGTTGGGTGATGATGGGAAGAGCGGTCAAGTTCGGTCGACAAGGCCGGAGCAATGGGGGCGAAGGATGTGGACATGGCTTGGCGGATCGGCCCAGATGGCGCCGCTCGCACTCGATCAAGACCGACCACGGTTACGCCCCGACGCGCCGCGCAATCCGCAGGAGTGAGCTGGAGAGCGATGGATGTCTGACGCACTGCAATGCAACGACAGCGTTCTGGATGCGGTGCGTGCATTTCTGGTTGCTTTGCATTCTGGGCGAGGCTTGGCGGAATCCATGGCTGCCATGGTTCGCGAGACATCAGGGCTGCCGCTCACCCAGCTGGCCGCCTGGGAAATGATGATCCGGAGGGAATTGTGGACGGACGAAGCGAGGGCTCGGCAATCCCGTTGGACGTTCCGGGCCAAGCCAGGGCGCCACCTGTCCTGGCTCGATCTGTGCAGCAGTGATGGGTTCAGGCGGGAGCGAGTGTTGCGCAGCTTGTCCGCGGGCGCGCCGAATGGATTCTTCTGCGCGTTGGCAATGCGTCGTCTCAATGACTGGGTGCCGCAGGTTCGTCAAGCGGCCCGCGAACGTCTCCCGTTGATCGCGCAATGCTCCGAGCCTGAAGACGTGGTTGACGGGCTGTGGAGCCTTCTTCCGCACGTCACCTCCTGGGGCAGGATGGGGTCGGAAGATCGAAAGCTCGTTGAGGATCTGATCGCAGTCGAACCGGTGTCGAACGCCCTCAAGGCACGAATACTGAAAGCGACGGCGGGGCCCGCCTCCTTGATACTTGCGCAGGCGGGGCGCTCATCGGCCCTTGATCGCTGGCTGGAGGTGTTCGCAAGGGATGCGGTCCAACCAACCGTGCGTGCCAGAGCCTATCGGTGTCTACTCGAGAGGCGAGTGGCATGGGTGGTCGGCAGAACGTGGATTTGGACAGAGCTGCAGTGGTGCAAGGGCAGGTTCGAGCCGGTGCTGGAGGAGCGTTCCATATCCGTGGACGCCCCTTTCATCGATGTCCTGAAGGACGCATTGGAGGACCGCTCATCCGTGGTTCGCAGGGTCGCTGGCGAACTTCTGATCAAGCAATTGGATTCGATGGGTACGGATGCAATTCGCCTCGCCAATACGCTTGCTTCTGATTCTTCTCCCTGCGTGGCGGAGCGCGGTAGGTTCGCTTTGGAGAAGCTCGGCCGTCCGGTGTGAGTCGGCGGACAAGGGGAAATGGATGCGCAGGCTGACGGCACTGATGATGGTTGTGTTCTCGGCTGCGCTTATGGGCTGCGCAACGCGTCAAGCAAGTCGCGCGGTCGAGTCGGGGATGATCCTTCCTGATGGCGCACAGCAGACCGCGATCAAGACAAAGCAGAAGTTCCTGATGGCGGCGCCCGTCGAGGAGCGGATGCCCGGCTTCCCTTCCGTTCCAGCGCCGCAGGCAGAGACGACGGTATGTGTGGAGTTCGTCGTCTCGGAAGCAGGTGAGACAAGCTCCGTGAAGCAGATCGACGCCGCGCCAGGATGCGAGCCGGTTGGCAGCGACTCCAGTGGAATCTTCCTCCCCGAAGTTCGAAACGCAGTGGACTCCTGGACCTTCTTCGGCGCAGCGTTGTGCGACTTTGAAGTCAGTGAGGATGAGTGCGAGGAGACAGGGGCAAGGCTGACGCCGCTGGCGATCAAGCTCGCCTACCGCTTCGAGTTCACCCAGGCGGAAGGCCGGCGTCGCGTTACCTCCGAGGCAGTCGAGTAGCCTTTTCGTATCGTCGACCGGTGCAGACTCCGGTACCAGCTCCGGGACCAACGACACACGACGCAGTCGGGCGGACGCCCGATACTGGCCGCCACACGCTGACAGGGGACGTCATGGTGCTTCGCGCCCGCATCGCTTGGAACGCACGCCGGTGGTTTCACCGTGTCGCATGCGCGATGGTGCTTTCGCTTCTGCCGCTGCTCGCATGGGGCAATGAGCGCGCGGTGGACGGAACGCTGCACTCGGCTGTAGCGGAACTGCTCAAGACGCAGGGAATGCAGGGCGCGGCCTGGGCCACCGTGGCGGACAACGGGACGATCGCGGCCGATGCCGCAGGCGTGCGGGACGCCAGGACCAACGCGGCACTGCGTGCTGATGACCGCGTCCATGTCGGTTCGGTGGCCAAGACGCTGCTGGCAACGGGTGTGCTGCGGCTCGTCACCGAAGGACGCCTCACATTGGACACGCCGGTATCGGCGCTGCTGCCCAGCGTAACGTTCGACAATCCGTGGGAGTCGGACCACCCCGTGCGCATCCGGCACTTGCTGGATCACACGGCCGGTCTGGAGGACGCGCCCATGTCGCGGTTGTTCAGCCTGCAGGCGCGCGCCGACGCGCCGTTGGTGGCGGCGCTTGAAGGGCGAACGTTGCACGTCCGGAGCCGCCCGGGCAGCCGGCACTCGTACTCGAACACCGGCTACACGCTGATGGGCATGGTGATCGAAGCCGTCACCGGTGCGCGCTACGAGGCGTATCTGGATGCCCACCTGTTGCGGCCGCTGGGCATGCGCAACAGCACGTTCGCCTTCACGACGCAGGAGGGTGCGCATGCCGACAGACGTCTGGCGATGGGGCACTTCGAAGCAGGTGTCACGCAGGCGGCCGTACCGATGTATCTGCGGCCTGCGGGACAATTCACCACCACGGCGTCGGACATGGGCCGCTTCGCCCGCTTCCTGATGAGTGACGGACGCATCGAAGGCAGGCCCTTCGTCGATGCGACGCTGCTAAAGGCCATGGGCCGCCCTGCAGCCAGCGAAGCAGCGCTGGCGGGGCTGCGCGTCGGCTATGGGCTCGGCCTGGCGACGCGCGACCGACATGGTGCGGTAGGCAAATGCCACGGTGGCAGCACCGTGGGTTATCGGGCGATGCTCTGCCTGTTCCCCGACAACAGGCGCGCGTTCTTCATCGCCATCAACACCGACCACGACGGAGCGGATTACGGCCAGTTCGACCGGTTGTTGATCGAAGCGCTCGATCTGCCCAAGCCTCCATCCGCGCAACGCACCACTGCTTCGGCGGATGCGACGCCGTGGGAGGGTTATTACATACCCGCGCCGAACCGCTACGCCCGCCTGGAATGGATCGACACGACGCTGAACTTCGTGCGGGTCACGAGCAGCGGCGCGTCCCTTCGCTTCAGTCCGTTCCAGTCGCCGGCGGTGGAACTCGTGTCGATGGGCGGTGCGCTGTTCCGCGCAAGCGATCGCACGAGCGCCTCGCATGCGGCACTGATCACGACGGACGGGAGCCGCGCGATCACCACCGGCCTGCAGACTTACCAGCGAGTTCCGCTGATCGCGCTTGCGGCCCTTTGGATCAGCCTGGTCGCGGGCGTGCTGGGCCTGGGCTGGCTCCTGATCATGGGTGTCGTGCGCATCGCCCTGAGCAGGAGGACGTGGTGGAAGCGTCCGGCAGCGCTGCCCTTCCTCGGCATCGTGTCGCTGATGCTTCCGGTGCCGTTGTTCCTGCGGCAGTCGTTCCTGGCGATGGGCGACCTGACGCTGGCCAGCGGCATGCTGGCGGTCGTCACCCTGCTGTTGCCGTTGACGATGGTGTCGGGCCTGGTGCTCAGCCTGCGGCGCAGACCGTGGTCCGCCGCGTCCCGCGTCGACGTCGTTGCGATGGCGGCCGTCCTGCAGTGGACCCTCGTGCTGGCCTGGTGGGGTCTGATGCCCGTGCGGCTGTGGAGCTAGGCTCCCGCGATCTGCTGCGCTTCCCACCATTAGGCCTGGTAATTAAACCATTCGGTCTAGATGGGCATCCCAAACGGGACGGGTTCGCTACCTGCCCTGGCACGGGCATGACGCGTGCCATTCCAAGCCGTCACCGAAGGAGAGGATGCCATGCTGTCTCATGTATCCCGGGCGATTGCCGCGACGCTGTTCTCCGGCTTCATGCTGATCGGCGCCGGGATCGTTCACGCGCAGGCAGTCGAACCGGCGCCCGCAGGATCGGCTGATCCCCGCGTCGATCGCTTCCGCGAACAGCTCGACACCTATCGCGAGCGGTTGAAGATCCCCGGCCTCTCCGCCGTGATCCTCGAGGATGGCGAGGTGCTCTGGACCCAGGGGTTCGGCTATGCGGATGTCGAGCGCCGGATTCCCGCCACGCCCGACACGCTGTACCACCTCGCCTCGGTGACCAAGACGTTCACCGCGATTCTCATCCTGCAACTGGCGGAGCAGGGCAAGCTCGACCTCGATGAACCGGTCTCGCATTACTCGGCAGACTTCAAGGACGACTCGGTCAAGATCAAGCACCTGCTCAGCCACACGTCGGAAGGCACGCCCGGCGAGAAGTTCAACTACAACCCAGAACGCTTCGAGTACCTGAAGGCGATTCTCGAGAAGAAAGCCGGCAAGCCGTTGCGCCAGCAGTTCGTCGAGACGTTCCTCGATCCGCTGGCGATGCGCGACAGCGTGCCGGGTCCCGACGTCGCCGACAACGACACGACGTGGGCAGTGCTGGGTGAAGCCAACCTCGCGCGCTACCGGAAGGACCTGGAGAAGTTCGCCAAGCCCTACACGTACTGGGGCGATGGCGAAATCCTGTACTCGGGATATCCGCCCCGCGATTTCTGGGCCTCGGCCGGACTGCTGTCCACCGTGCGCGACATGGCGAAGTACGACCAGGCTGTCGACCGCCATGAGCTGTTGAAGGCGCAGACGCTGGCGCGCGCGTGGACGCCATTCCTCTCGAACACCAGTCAGCCGCTGCCCCAAGGGCTCGGCTGGTACGTCACCGACTACCGCGGCACGCGGCTCGTCTGGCACTACGGCCACTGGGGCACCGGCTTCTCCGCGATGTACCTGAAGATCCCGGCGCAGCGGCTTACGCTCGTCCTGCTCACCAACAGCGAAGCGCTCGCCGACCACCACTACCAGGTCGGCGAGGACATCACCAACGACGTCTTCGCCTGCAGCTTCGTCAATGTGTTCGTGCCCGAAGTGGCCAGCGACACGGATGCGGCGGCCGACATCCCGACGAGCGGTCCGGCCAGGGACTGCGAGCGCAGCTCGCGCACCGCGCTGGAAAAATGGATCGCCAGCCGCCACGCGAAGGCGCGCAAAGCCGTCCCGCTGGACCCGAAGCTGGCCGCGACATACGCGGGGCGCTACCAGCTGCCCCACCGCGTGGTCACCGTCACCGAGGAGCGCGGCCGCCTGTACATCGACGTGCCCGAAGGCGACCGCTCCGAAGTGTTCGCCGAAACGCCGACGCAGCTCTTCCTGAAGATCCGGCCGTGGACGCTGACGTTCGTGAAGGAGGGATCGAAGGTCGTCAGGCTCGACTTCCTCGACAACGGGGAAGTCGTGAGCGGGAAAAAAGTCGATTAGCGACGCACGCACGGGCCAACGCGGCGAGGCTTCGCGCCTCGGCTGGTTCGTTGCTCGCTTTCACGAGGAATGAACCTTGGAAGGCCTCATCAGGGCTAGCTTTAGGAGGTGCCGCGAATCTTCGGATTCATGCGTGCGCCAACCTAAGAAGGAGTCCCTCATGTCCAAGATCGAGAAGGTCCTTTTCACCGGCAAGACCCACACCTCCGCCAGTCCTCGCGACGCCGCTTCGCGTGCCTCCCATGGCCGGCTCGAGATCAAGACGTCAGCATCCGGCTCGGGCACGAGCCAGGAGCAGGTGTTCTCAGCCGCCCTGCCGCATCCCACTGCTGAGCAGTTGTTCGCAGGCGCATGGTCGGCCTGCTATAGCAGTGCAATTGCGGTTGCTGCTCAGGAAATGAAAGTGAAGCTCCCGCCCGATGTGGCGGTGGAGGTCGAGGTGGACGTGGGCCAGACCGGCAACGATTACTTCATCCAGTCCAGATTCAATGTCATCGCGCCGGGCATGGATCGTGACGAGGCCGAAGCGCTCGTGCACCGGGCGCACGAAATCTGTCCCTACTCGAAGGCTACCCACGGAAACATCGACGTGGACGTCAAGGTCACTGTCTGAGTGACATGACGCCCGGGCGGCCCGAGTCCGTATTGGTCAAACTTGCCATAGTCGAATGACCACGGATGTCCGGCAGCGGACATCACGACGTTTCGGGCCGCGCTGGGAGAAAAGCCGTCAATGCCGGCCCAGATGCGGCGAGCCCACTTGCGACGGAGTGGTGCGCAGCAGGCTTTCCACGTTCTGCACGCCGCGCACCGACAACACCGCGCGAAGCAGATCGGCGAACTCCTCCTCCGCCACGGTGCCCTTCAACTGCACGCGGCCTTCGTGGACGTGCACCTCGACACCGTGCGAATGGCTCACCAGATGTCCCAGGCGAGAGCGGATGCGATCGTGCAATACGTCGTCGTCGACGGCGCCTCCGGAGAAGGTCGCGCGCGTGCGCGCCGCGACGCCCTTCACGCGATCGGCGGCGCGCCGGGTCTTGCCGCGCACATAGCGTTCCGCGCCGTGTCCCATGGATACGCCACGATCGCGGATCAACGCGCGTCGCCGCCGGCCCGTGTTGGGGTCCAGCAGATACATCACCAGCGCACCGGCCGCGAAGGCCAGCGCCAGGTCACGCAGGGTGCTCAAGCGGCTCAATGCGGATCGTTCGTGCATGGCTCATCACCTCGGTCGGTTGGCGGACCCACATGCTGCCAAAACCGCCGAGAACGCCGGGCGAAGAAAGGGCCACGGTTCCTTAACGCGTTGCCATGGCTGAACAACCGCAGTAACCGGGGTCAGAGCGGCTTTCCGGGAATAAGCTTCCGGGAATCGGCCTCTCTGACCCCTGTTTCATCCGTCAGCTGTTGGGATGCAGCGATTCCAGTTGCTTCAGCCGTTTCATCGCATCAGCCTGCTTCAACAACCCGTAGTTGATGCTGCCCGCGTTGAGCGAGCTGCCCGCCTGGTACGGATAGTCCATGAAGTCGGAGAAGAAAGCCTTGATCGCGCCCATCACGGGTACGATCAGCCACATCTGCCGGGCCAGGAAGTCGATCGCGCCACCGCCGTCCTCCAGCCCGCGCTCGTAGGGGTCCATGCGCAGGTTGCATATCGCTGCCCAGTTGGTCACGGTCCGCGAGCCGGTGGCGATGTTGCCGTGCGCCTGCACGGCGAAGCTCAGCTTCCAGTCCTGGAAGCGCAGCGCGTTGAGGTTTCCGCCCTGGTCGAAGTAGAAGATGGCGTCGCGCGGACCTTTCTTCTCCTTGCCCTGGAAGTACGGCATGAAGTTGAAGCCGTCCAGCTTGACCTTGAACTTCTTCTTGCCCAGCGTCGTGCCCTTGGCGAGCTTCTCCTTGATGTCGGGAACGCCGGCGGCGGCACACAAGGTGGGAAACATGTCGAGCAGCGAGATCGGGTCGTTGTAGACGGTGCCCGGCTGGATCACGCCCGGCCAGCGGATCGCCATGGGGATGCGGAAACCGCCCTCCCACGTGGAGCCCTTCTCGCCGCGGAACATCGTCATCGCACCGTCCGGCCACAGCGCGATCTCCGCGCCGTTGTCGGTGGTGTAGACGACGATCGTGTTGTCGTCGATCCCAAGCTCGTCGAGCAGGTCCAGCAGTTCGCCGACGTGACCGTCGTGCTCGACCATGCCGTCGGCATGCAGGCCCTTGCCGGTCTTGCCCAGCGATTCCTTCTTGAGATGGGTGAACACGTGCATACGCGTGGTGTTGAACCACACGAAGAACGGGGTTTCGTTCTTGACACTCTTCTTGATGAACTTCTGCGCGGCGTCGAGGAACTCCTCGTCGACCGTCGGCATGCGCTTGATGTTGAGCGGACCGGTGTCTTCGATCTTGCCTCCGGCGTAGGAGTGGATCACGCCGCGTGGTCCGTACTTCTTCTTGAACGCCGGATCCTTCGGATAGAAATAGCCCTCTGGCTCCTCTTCCGCGTTGAGGTGGTAGAGGTTGCCGAAGAACTCGTCGAAGCCGTGGTTGGTCGGCAGGTGCTGGTCCTGGTCTCCCAGGTGGTTCTTGCCGAACTGGCCAGTCGCGTAACCCTGCGACTTCATCGCGTCGGCGATCGTCGGCATCCAGTCGGTGATGCCGTGCGGATCGCCCGGCATGCCGATGGTCAGGAGGCCGGTGCGGAACGGCTCCTGGCCGAGGATGAACGACGCGCGTCCGGCCGTGCAGCTCTGCTGGCCGTAGGAGTCGGTGAACAGCGCGCCTTCGTTGGCGATGCGGTCGATGTTCGGAGTCTGGTAACCCATGAGACCGCGCGTGTAGGCGCTGATCTGCGGGATTCCTATGTCGTCACCGAAGATGACGAGGATGTTGGGCTTGCTGGAGGATCCGGGTTCTGGCGCGCCGCGCTCAGCCTTGGCCTTGGGCTTCTTCTTCGATGCCATGACGATCTCCGATGTGGGGAACCCGCTCGACCGACAGCAATGAACGGTTCTGGGATTCTTCACCGTCGATGTTCGCCGGGCGTGAAATCCGGGAGGCAGATAACAACCAAAGAGCCAGGCTGGGATGGGTGGAAGAATCCTCGAACCTGCCAAGCCCTCTTGGCGCGCGTGCGATGTTGCACAGGACCCCATAAGCTATGGGGCGTGGCACGGGGAAATCGATGCACGTCCAGATCACACGCCTGTCAGCGGTGTGATGGGGGGTGTGTCAGTGGGGGCGGGGGTGCCCCTTTGTTTTGCATGTGTTGAATATGTGAATGACAACCAAGAGGGGATCAAAATGAAGTTGCTTCGCGCAGTTATGGCTACTGCTTTGATGCTTGTCGCGTTCACGTCGGCCCACGCGGGCAAGATGACCAAGTCCAAGGAGCCGCTCGTCGCTGCGCCGGACAAGGCCACCATCGTTTTCATGCGCCCCGGAAAGTTCGTGGGTGCCGCGGTCGCAGTTCCGCTCTTTGACGTTACGGGCCAGGAGCCCAGCTTCGTCGGCATCCTGGAGTCGGGCAGCAAGGTGGCGTATTCCGTGCCCGCCGGCGAGCACGTCTTCATGACCACGGTGTTCGGTGGCGACGCGGGCGTGCGCTTCTACAAGGCGAACGTGGAAGCCGGCAAGACGTACTACTTCTATGCCCACATCATCCAGGGCATCTGGGGTCTGGAACCGGTGCGCGGCAGCCAGCTGGAAGGCGACGAGTTCAAGGGCTGGGACAAAGGCACGGACCTGACCGTGAACAGCCCGAAGACGATCGCCTGGAGCGAAGAGAACAAGGAAGGCACCGCCAAGAAGCGGCTGCTCAAGCCGGAAGTCATCAGCGACGACAAGACGCTGCGCGTCGAAGACGGCCGCTAAGGGCCGCTCGTAGCAAGAACGAGGGTGGGTTCGTTTCTCCCATGGGGAAACGGACCTGCCCTTTGTTTTGGTGGCGCCGAGACATTCTTGCGCCGTTGGATGGGGCACAAGTGCTGGCGCTGGGCTAGTGACGATGCTCGACCAACTGCGACGGGATGCGCGGCGTCTGCAGCCCGCCTGCTTCGATCCAGTACTCCGTTGACTCGCGCGCACGGCTGATCAGTTCTTTGGCCATCGAGTAGTCGTAGGACGAGGTCGTCACCGGGCACAGGCTGGGCACGATCCTCAGCTCGATCTCGCTGTCGAGCCAGCGCTGCGCATCGGCGACGAGTTGCCGGGCGATCAGCAGGCTGATGGCGTGCATGGCACGCGGTATGGCTCCCGAGGGGACCTCATGCAGGGCGCACGAGTAGCCCGCAGGCAGGACGATGACGCGGGTGGCCCCCAGCGCCACCGCCACGGAAATCGGCGCGTTGTTGGCAATCGCCCCGTCGACCAGCACATGCGTGCCGATATGCACGGGCGGAAACACGCCGGGAATGGCGGAGCTGGCCAGCACGGCGTCGACCGCAGGCCCGGATGACAACAGCACCTCCTGGCCGGTGGCCAGTTCCGACGCCACGATGTGGATCGGCAGTGACGCATTCTCCAGCTGCTGGTACGAAATGTGGCGCTCCAGCAGCCGGCGCAGGCCGTGCGAATCGACGAGGTGATCCCTGCGGCCGAACATGCCGACGACGATGCTGCGCAGGCTGATCGGCATCACGTCGCTGCGCCGGAGCGCACACCAGACCTGCTCCAGACCGTCGGCGCCTTCTCCGGTGGGGCGATCGGCAAAGTAGGCGGCGTTGATCGCGCCCGCCGACGTTCCGACCAGGAACGACGGCTGTTCGCCGGCCTTCAGCAGCGCTTGCAGCATCCCGACTTCGACCGCGCCGAGGCTGCCGCCGCCGGCCAGGACAAATGCGGTGCGATGGGTGCCCGTGTCCGACATGGATGCCGATGCGCACGAATTGGCATCGATCATGCGCCGCCTGCCGTTCGGGTTCCAGCGGCCGCGCGGCTACAGCACCGAGGTCGTTGGCATGGAAAATGCCCCGGGCGCGACGAAGGTCAGTCCTCGCCTCGCGCCGACTTCAGTAGATGGTCGCGCAGGGCGACGATCTCTTTCTGAAGACGCGCGAACTCCTTCGGCGTGAGACCGCAGACGTCGCCGAGATCGACATTCGCCTTCTCGCGCAGGCGCCGGCCGCTTCTGGTCAAGCGGACACGCACCTGTCTTTCGTCCTCGGGGTCGCGCGCACGTTCGACGTAGCCCATCGCCTCCAGCTTCTTGAGGATCGGCGTGAGCGTGTTGGATTCGAGGAACAGCTTCTCGCCAAGGCCGCTGACGGTCTGGTCGTCCTCTTCGCACAGCGCCACGACCGTGACGTACTGGGTATAGGTGAGGCCCAGTTCATCCAGGATGGGCCTATACACCTTGCCGAAGGCCAGGTTGGCCGAATAGACCGCGAAGCACAGGAAATCGCCCAGCTTCGGGTCAGCGGCGCGTTCAGTCGGCTTCGTTCTCATGTTCATCTCGTGGGGCAGGGCGGCTGGATACACTATACATCGCATGCGATGTGATCGGTACCGCTAGACAGTTCCACGGGTGGAACGGGCCCGGAGTTGGAGCGTACGCGGGCGCCCGTGCAAGGCCGGCGCCTGGGCAGCGGCCGGAATCCGAGGCGGGGGGGCTCCGGGGGAAGAGTGAAGGTCGCCCTTGACTTGGGTAGGGCCCTGGCGCAGCATATATGCATCGTATGCGATCTAATCGCATACGATGAACGGAAACGGAACGGAGACGGGAAACCGGATTGACACCCAAGTCCCCCGCTTCTAACTTATATCAATCGCATACGATCTAATCGAATGCGATGCACAACTCCACCATCGAGATACGAGAAAGAACATGAGCAAGGTCCTCTTCACCGGCAAGACCCACACCATTGTCAGCCATGGTAACGGCACCCCCAACGACCACGGCAACGTCGACCTGAACCTGTCGTCGCCCGGCAATCCTGGCTTGGAGCACGTCTTCGCCGCCGTCGCGCCGCACCCGACCGCCGAGCAGCTGTTCGCCGGTGCCTGGTCGGCCTGCTACATCACGGCGCTCGGCCTGGTCGCCGCGCAGAAGAAGGTCGCACTTCCGGCCGACCTGTCGGTCGACATCGATGTCGATCTGCTCCAGGACGGCAATGCGTGGTTCCTGCAGGCCCGCTTCGAGGTCCGCATGCCGGGCGTGGCGCAGGACGTGGCCGAGAAGATCGCCCATATCGCGCATGAGATCTGCCCGTACTCGAAGGCCACGCGCGGCAACATCGAAGTCGCTGTGAACGTTGTCACCTGACGACAGGTAGCGGACGGCCGGCTCGCCTGTTCATGGCGAGCCGGCCATCCGGCTCACCACGTTCCACGATTAGACATCCACTTAATGCGGGCGGCGCAATCCTCTGCCCGCCGAGCGCGAGAGATGACGCCATGATCAACCCTGCATCGACCTATCACCCGATCAGCTGCGAGTTCCATGACCTGCTGGAGGATCTTGCGACCCTCCGCAAACAAGCGCAGATCAGTTTCCGCGACGAGAACGATGCAGTGCAGACGCGCAGTGCGGCGATCAGGGACGTGTTCGCCAAAGACGGCGCGGAGTACCTGCTGATGAGCACCGGCGAGACGTTGCGCCTCGACCAGCTCGTCGAAGTCGACGGTGCGAGGCTGAGCGACTACGCCGCGGACTCCTGCCAGTTGCCGGAGCCGGGCCCGCCGTTGCAGTGACCGCCGCATGGCCGGACGAGCGGCCTAGCGTTTGCCTTTCTTCGCCTTTGACTTCTTCTCGGCGGCCTGGCGCGCGCGGACGCTCTCGATCTCGGCCGGGAGTTCGCGGCGCAGCAGACCGAGCAGATCTGCCGTGGCGTCGTGGTCGATCGGCTTTCCAGCGAGTGTAGTGGCGGTCACCCGGGTCGTGAGGCGTGTGATGGTCTCCGACGCCGGTACCGCCTTGGTGAATACCAGGAACTCCACGCCGCGATAGCGGAGCGAGTACAGGTCAAGCATCTGCGCGCGTCCCTGGTACTCGACGCCCGGGGTACGCACGGCGATCTGGCCCACCGCGTTCCAGGTGTCCAGCTTCTCGGCTTCGATCATGAACTCCCCGCGCGTGACGCCTGGCGGCTGCGCGGCCGGAGTTGTGGGTACCGGCGCGGCTTCTGCCGGTGCTGTTTCGGTGGTCCGGCATCCGGCCGCGAGCAGGCCGACCAGAAGCAGCAGGGCGAGACGCGTGCGCATCGGGAGGCTCCATTGGGATCGTCGGGACGCATGCAGTGGCGCCCAGGACACGACACCCCGCCGCCATCGCGTCTGATGATGCAGGCGCGCGCGTCGGCGTGAGGTGTGCGCCCAGGATCGCCGAAGTCGCCCGATCAGCAAACGATCGCAGGCCTGCACGGGCTACGATGCGACATGCCCAGCATGAACATCGATGAGGTCTTCGTCGCCGTCGGCGAAGGCCGGACGTTCGTACGCCGATGGACACCGGACGCGAGTGCCAGCCGGACGCCGCTCGTGTTGCTGCATGACTCGCTCGGCAGCGTTGAACAGTGGCGGGAGTTTCCCGCGCTTCTGGCCGAGCGCCTGCGTCGCCCGGTGATCGCCTATGACCGACCCGGCTTCGGGCGCTCGTCCACGCGCACGGCCCCTGCGTCGCTCGACTTCATTGCCGAAGAGGCGCAGGTGCATTTTCCGGAGCTGCGCCGGGCGCTCGGAATCGATGCCTTCGGTCTGTTCGGCCACAGCGTAGGCGGGGCGATGGCGGTCGTCATCGCCGCCACCCAGGACGCGAACTGCTGCTTTCTCATCACGGAATCGGCGCAGGCGTTCGTCGAGCCGCGAACGCTCGACGGCATCCGCAGTGCCCAGGCGCAATTCGAGGATGACGTGCAGTTCGCGCGGCTGACGCGCTGGCACGGCGAGCGGGCACGCTGGGTGCTGCAGGCGTGGACCAGCGTCTGGCTGGATCCCGCCTTCGCCGGATGGAGTCTCGACCCGTGGCTGCCGCGGGTGCGTTGCCCGGTGCTGGCCATCCACGGCGATCGTGACGAATACGGTTCGATTGCCTTCCCGGAACGCATCGCCGGGCTCGTAGGCGGCCCATCGCAACTTGCGATCCTCGAAAACTGCGGCCACGTGCCGCACCGGGAAATACCCGAAGCGGTGCTGCAGCAGATCCTTGCGTTTGCCTCGGCTCACGAGCGGAGCTTCGCTTCCTGAAGGGCGCGAGGGTGGCCGTCGGCCTCGGCCCGCAGCAAAGCTCGTTTGACCGGCAGTGGCGCAGCGAGACGCGGCGCTCGAACTGGAGGGGACCGGAGTTCCATGGCAAGGAAAGCACGTAACCCGCGCTCCGTTCATCGCAACGCATGGCCGGCCGTGTTGTCGCTCCTGCTCTGCGCATGCGCGACCACGCAGGAACTGAAGCCGTTCTCAACCGACGGTTGCAGCCTGTTTCCAGATCGCTGTGGGGAAAAGGACTGGTGCCGCTGCTGTCTGCTTCACGACCTGGCATATTGGAAAGGCGGCACCGCCGAGCAGCGGCGCAAGGCCGACGACGAGCTCTATGTATGCGTCCACAAGGCTGCCGCCGGTTCCGGCCTGGCTGGCCTGATGTACTCAGGCGTCCGCATGGGCGGCACGCCACATCTCCCGAGCTGGTTCCGCTGGGGTTATGGCTGGCCGTACGGCCGAGGTTATCGGCCGCTGTCTCCGGCCGAAGCAGCCGTGGCGGATGCACTCGCCAAGGCATACACCGACGAAACCAATCACGAGATGGCGTGCCCCGCCAAGCCGTAGGTCTTCAACGCCGCATGGCCGCATCTGCCGAGGCGAGTTCCCGTTCCTGGCGCTGGAACTCTCTCTCGACCATGGGTGCCAGCACCAGCGTGTAGCGCTGGGCATCGGCTGCGGACAGGTGCGACCACTCCGGCAATGTGTAGCCCCGCATCTGCGGGTAGTCGTCGAAGTGGATGCCGGGCAGTCCGGTGCGTTGCAGCAGCACGTCCCACGTGTCCTTGCGTGGCATGGCCTTCTGCTCGAATGCGTAATACGGGCCGTTGCTTGGCGGCCGCACGAACACGATCCTCACGCCACGTGCGCGCAGCGACGCGACCGCCTTCGCAGCGCGATCGATCTGAGCCTGCACGGTCTGGCGCGCCCGTTCCGGCGTGGCCATCGGCGGAGGCGGTGGGCCGGTGAAGTTCTGGGCCCAGATGCTTCGCGCCAGTGCGCGGTACTCAGGATCGTTCTCGACCTTGCTCCAGATCCGCGTGTTGCGGTCGGACTCCTGTTCCATCAGCTTGCGCACGCGTGTGTGCGGCTGCATGCCCGGGCGCAGCGGCCATGGCTGGCGTCGCACGACCACCGGAAGCGCGAAGTCCGGATCGTAGAAAGCGAAGTACGGTTCGAGCAGCCGCTTGGACAGCCAATGGCCGCTGCGCTGCGACGGTCCCTGCTTGTGGAAGTGTCCGATCGCGCTACCGCGGTAGGCGAAGCCGCTGAAGAACAGGTCGGGCGCCACGCCGACCAGCAGGCGTCCGGTGAACGCAGGATCCTGCGCCAGGTCTTCCAGCACCGGTACGGCCGAGGTGCCTTCGAGCGCCAACTGGATCGGGCGGTCTCCAGTCGCCGCTTCCCATTGCGCGAGCTGCACGTCGAAGAGCATGCGCGAGTCGCCGATCAGCACTGTGCCGCCGCCTTCGCCACTGTCGATGCGGCGGCGCTGCTCGGCCCAGGCGCCATCGCTGTTGCGATAGCCGGGCGTTGCACCGAATGCGCGCCACTTCCATTCCCACGCTCCCATCAACAGCAGGAACAGGACCAGCGCACCGAGCAGGATCCTGCCCCATGGCTGCGGCGGGATGTCGCGCTCCGGCACCGGCTGTGCGACGCCCGGCCGGTCGGATGCGGTCAGGCGCACGAAACCGGGACGCTCGAAGCGCTCGGCAGACGCAATGCCATCGGCGGATGCGGACATGGCGGCCTCGGAACTGGCTGCTTCAAAGCTGGTTGCTTCAGAACTGGAAGTAGATGAAGGCATTGCCCGCCCCCTGCGCTGCCGCGATCGAGAACGCCATCAGTCCCAGCCCCGCCGCCAGCGGAACGGGGTGCCGGCGCGCGAGCATCGCCTCCAGCGTGCGGCGGCGCATCAGCCAGTGCGCGATCACGATGCCGATGACGATCACCGCGACCATCGTCAGGTCGGCAGTACCGAGGATCGGCTCGGCTCCCGCATTGCCGCCGAACATGCCGCGCAGGACCGACCATGCCTTGCCGAACCCGTCGGCACGGAAGAACACCCAGGTGATGTTCACCAGCGCATACGTCAGCAGCCCCAACCCGAGCAGCGCGACAGGCCCGGGCGTGTATCCGGCGAAGCGCGAACGCAGGGCGCGCTCGGCCGCCAGGTACAGCCCATGCAGTCCGCCCCAGACAACGAACGTCCAGCTGGCGCCGTGCCACAGGCCGCCGAGCAGCATCGTCGCCATCAGCGCGAAGTAGGTCCGGGCAGCACCGTGGCGGTTTCCGCCAAGCGGGATGTACAGGTAATCGCGCAGCCACGCCGACAGCGTGATGTGCCAACGCCGCCAGAAATCCGAGAAGCCGACGGCGGCATACGGGAAGCGGAAGTTGTCCGGCATCGCGAAGCCGAGGCACATCGCGGCCCCGATCGCGGTGGTCGAGTAACCGGCGAAGTCGCAGAAGATCTGCCCGCTGAAGGCCAGCGTGCCAAGCCAGGCATCGAGCGCGCCCGGCGCGGCGCCCGGTGCGTCGTATACAGCTTCCGCCGCCGGCGCGAGAAAGCCGTCTGCCAGCACGATCTTCTGGAACAGGCCCAGCGTCATCAGCGCCAGACCGAAGCGTAGCTGGTTGGCGCTGGCACGATGCGGATGCTCGAACTGCGGCACCAGTTCGGTCGGACGCATGATCGGTCCGGCCACCAGGTGCGGGAAGAAGGTCACGAACAGCGCGTAGTCGAGGAAATGACTGGCCGGCTTCGACCGGCGCAGGTACACGTCGAGCGTGTAGGACAGCGTGGCGAAGGTGTAGAACGAGATGCCCACCGGCAGCACGATGTCCAGCTTCGGTGGTTGATAGGCCACGCCCAGCGACTGCATCAGTGCGGCGAAGTTCTCCATCAGGAACCCGCCGTACTTGAAGTAGCCCAGCATGCCCAGGTTCACCACCACCGACAGCAGCATCCAGGCGCGGCGGGAATGCGGGCTCTCCGCGTTCACCAGCTTCTTCGCCGCCCACCAGTCGACCACCGTGGAGATCCACAGCAGCACCACGAAGGGCGGATTCCACGCGGCGTAGAAGAGATAGCTGGCGACGAGCAGGTTGATCTTCTTCGTCGTCCAGCCCAGCGGCAGGTTGTGCAGGACCAGCACGCAGGCGAAGAACACGACGAAGGTCAACGAATTGAAGACCATGGCAGGGTGCCCTCCCCAGGGCGGTGGCCATCAGGGGAGAGCAACGCGGTTCGATCCCGCGGACGGACAGGCCGGCGCCGGACCCGCCCGGCCGGCTCAGTGGTCGGCAGTCGGGGCCGCCGGCGGGGCTACCTTGCGCATCAGCGGGACCATCGCCGTGGCAACGACGAAGCAGACCATGATCACCAGGAACGCATCCGAGTACGCCAGCGTCTGCGCTTCGCGGTAGGTGACGTGCCACAGCAGGCGTAGCGTCGATTCCGTCGAGGGTGTGCCTGTCTGGGCCGACACGTTCGACATCCATGCGTTCACTGCATCGTTGCCGGTGGATGCGCGCTCGGCCAGGCGAAGGAAGTGCAGGTTCGTTCGGTCGTTGAGCAGCGTCGCGCAGGCGGCGATGCCGAGGGCGCCGCCGAGGTTGCGCATGGTGTTGAACAGGCCGGAAGCCAGCTTCAGCCGCGCAGGAGGAAGGCTGCCCAATGTCAGCACGACCGTCGGCGCCACGGCCAGTTGCTGGGCCATGCCGCGCAGCGCCTGCGGAAGCAGCAGTTCGCGGGCGCCCCAGTCGTGGGTGATCGGTGCGAACTCCCACATCGAAATTCCGAACAGCGCCAGCCCGGTCATCATGATCCAGCGCAGGTCGACCCGCCTGGTCAGCCACACGTACAGCGGAATGGTCAGCAACTGGAACACGCCCGTGGTGAAGACGGTTTCGCCGATCTGCAATGCGCTGTAGCCGCGGACGCGGCCCAGGAACAGCGGCGTCAGGTAGATCGTGGCGAACAGGCCGATGCCGGTGACGAAGGAAAAGAAACTGCCGAGGGCGAAGTTGCGGTCCTTCAACGCGCGCAGATCCATCAGTGGATGCGCATACGTCAGCGTCCTGGCGACGAAGCCGACGCCGGTGACGGCTGCGATCCACGCCGTGGTCACGATGGTGTCGTCGTCGAACCAGCCGTAGCGCGGGCCTTCCTCCAGCGTGTACTCCAGGCAGCCGAGGAACAGTGCCAGCAGCACCATGCCGAAGTAATCCGCGCCCCGCAGCAGCGACAGGTCCGGCTTGTCGATGTTCACCAGGATCGGCACGACGATCGCGACAAACAAGCCCGGTACGACGTTGATGAACAACAGCCAGTGCCACGACGCGTGCTCGGTGATCCAGCCGCCGACCGTGGGGCCCATGGTCGGCGCCAGCGAGGCAAGCGCGCCGATGGTCGCTGCCGCGATCACACGCTGCTTGCCGTCGAAGAAGATGAAGGCCGTGGTGAACACCAGCGGGATCATCGATCCGCCCAGGAATCCCTGCAGGGCGCGGAACACGATCATGCTTTCGATGTCCCAGGCGAACCCGCACAGCACACTGGCAATGGTGAAGCCGATGGCCGACGCGGCGAACAGCCAGCGCGTGGAGAACACGCGCGAGAGCCAGCCCGACAACGGGATGACCACGATCTCGGCGATCAGGTAACTGGTCTGGACCCACGCGGTTTCGTCGACACCGGCGGACAGGCCGCCGCCGATGTCGCGCAGCGACGCCGAGACGATCTGGATGTCGATCAGCGCGATGAACATGCCCACGCACATGCTGGCGAAGGCGAAAATCTTCTGCGCCGTGCCGAGCGCGGTCGGATCGGCCGGACGCGGCAATGCCATCGCGCGCGCGTTCATGGCATGCCCGCGCCCTGTCCGCCGCGCGTGTCGACTTCGGCCACGACCGAGAGTCCCGGGCGCAGCAGGCCCAGCGTGCCGTCCCTGGCGTCCAGCACGATCCGCACCGGCACGCGTTGCACGATCTTGGTGAAGTTGCCGGTCGCGTTCTCGGGCGGCAGCACGCTGAACTGCGCTCCGGTCGCCGGTGCCAGGCTCGACAGGCGGCCATGGAAGATCCTGCCGGGCAACACGTCGGCGCGGATCTCGACCCGGGCGCCTTCGCGCATGTGCGCCAGCTGGTCTTCCTTGAAGTTGGCGTCGACCCACAGCCCGCGTGACGGCACGATCGCCAGCGACTGCGTTCCCGCCGCGGCATAGGCACCGAGGCGTGCGCGGCGATTGCCAACGACGCCGTCGACCGGCGCCCGCACTTCGGTATAGCCGAGAAGCAGGCGCGCGGCATCACGCTCGGCCTTGGCTTGCAGCAGCGCCGCTTCGGCCTGGCGCTTCTGCGACGCGATCACCTCGATCTGGCGCCGCGCCGCCACCAGGCCTGCCTGTGCGTGCTGCGTGTTGGCGATCGCCGTGCGATAGGTGGCATCGGCGCGCTGCGCGCTTTCCAGCGACACCGCCAGCTGCCTGGCCAGCACGCTGTAACGCGCCTGGTCGTCGCGTGAGCGCACCGCCTCCGCATCGGCGGCGCCGACGCTGGCTTGTGCCTGCTGCACGACCGCGTCCTGCAGGTGGGCCGTCGCCTCCAGGTTGCCCAGCAAAGCCTCTTGCGCGGCCACCGCACCTTCGGCCTTGGCCAGTGCGGCGCGGAAGTCGCGATCGTCGATCCGGAACAGCAGGTCGCCGGCTCGGACACGCTGGTTGTCGTGGACGGCCATTCGGGTGATGTAGCCCGACACCCGCGGCGCGATCACGGTGACGTCGCCGCCGACGTAGGCGTCGTCGGTGTCTTCGATGTAGCGGTCCACGTTCCACCAATGCACGGCATAGGCACCGCCGGCCAGCAATGCGACGGCGGCCAGCGTTGCCCACGCCAGCCGGCGCCTGTTCCAGCGTGGCGCTTGCACGGCCTCCGTATCCGGGGTGACGGTTCCGACGGCGGACAGGTTGCTCATGTGGGCGGCCTCGAATGACTCACTTGCCCGCGCGGCGACGTGCCCGCGCGGGCTTTTCCGGTTAATGCGACTTGGCTGAAGCGACGGCGTAACGCTTTGCCGGTACCGAGCGGGAAAGGCTTGGGCCGAGCGCCTTGCGCGCGTTCTCGTACGACTGCCAGTCGGCGATATCGGGCAGGGCCGGGATGGTGACGGCTTCGCCCTGGGCGAGGCCGGCGAGCGCGGCGTCGACCATGTCCTGTACCGGCATCACGATCTCCTGCGGCAGGTGCTGTACTGGCATGCCGGCGGCATCCCAGAAGTCGGTGGCGGTGGCACCCGGCAGGACGGCCTGCACGCGCACGCCCTTGTCCGCCAGTTCGTGCTGGAGCGACTGCGAGAACGCCAGCACGAATGCCTTGCTGCCGCCGTACACGCCATTGAGCAGTTCCGGCGCGAGCGCGACGACCGATGCGATGTTGATGATGGTGCCGTTGCCGCGGGCGACAAACGCCGGAGCGGCGGCGTAGGCGAGGCGCGTGAGCACGCTGACGTTGAGCGTGATCATGCGCTCCATCTCGACGGCATCGGACTGCAGCAGCGGTGCAGTCGCACCGACGCCGGCGTTATTGACCAGCAACGTGATGCTGGCGTCGCTCTTCAATACGGCTTCGACCTTGGCCAGGTCTTCCGGTCGGGTCAGGTCAGCGGCGATCGTTTCGACCGAACGGCCAGTGCGGGTGGTGAGTTCCTGCGCGAGCGCGCGCAGCTTGTCGGCGCGGCGGGCGACCAGGATCAGGTCGTGGCCGGAGCGGGCGAGGCGATCGGCATAGACGGCGCCGATGCCCGAGGAGGCGCCGGTGATCAGCGCGGTGCCCTTATGAATGGGGGTGGTCATGGGAAGGCTCCGTGTATTCCGGCGGACGCCGGGTGCGGAGCGAAATGTAGGCCTCGTTGACGATGACTTAAACGTCGTATATACCTCGTTTTGAGACGCGCTCGTTTCGAGCCTGCAGGATCCGGCAATGCTTACCATCGGCTTCGCCCTGCCGCCGGGCTTCCAGATCATGGGTCTGGCGGCGGCTTCCGCCTTCGAACTGGCCAACGTCAGCGCGAAGGAATCGCTCTACGACGTCCGGTTGCTGTCCGAGCACGGCGGCCCGATTCCCAACTCGTTCGGGATGTCGATCGACACGCGTGTTCTGTCCAGGCACAAGCCCGACACACTGATCGTCGCCGGCCTTTTGCATCCGGAGCCGGCGAGCCCGGGCCTGATCAGGCAGCTGCGCAAGGCGTCCGACTCCACGCGACGCATCGCATCGGTCTGCACTGGCGCGTTCCTGCTCGGCGACGCCGGGCTGCTGGACGGCCGCCGCGTGACCACTCACTGGTTCCATGCGCGCAATCTGCAGAAACAGTTTCCGAAAGCGCATGTCGAGGAGGACCGGATCTTCATCATCGATGGACCGGTGTGGACGTCGGCCGGGATGAGCGCCGGCATCGACCTGGCGCTCGGCATGATCGAGAAGGACTTCGGCGCCGACCTGGCGCGCGTGGTGGCGCAGAAGCTGGTGGTTTACCACCGCCGCGCCGGTGGCCAGTCGCAGCATTCGGCCCTGCTGGAAATGGACGCCAAGTCCGATCGAATCCAGAGCGCGCTCGAGTACGCCAGGCGCAACCTGCGCGCGCCGTTGACCGTTGAGGAACTGGCCGAGGCCGCGCACCTGAGCCCGCGCCAGTTCAGTCGCGCGTTTCGCGCCGAGACCGGGCAATCGCCGGCGAAGGCCGTCGAACACCTGCGCATCGAGGCGGCACGCGTGATGGTGGAGCAGACACGGCACACGATCGACGAGGTGGCCGCCGAAACCGGCTTCGCCGATCCGGAGCGGATGCGCCGTGCGTTCCTGCGTGCGTTCGGCCAGCCGCCGCAGGTCATGCGACGCAACGCGCGCACGGCCGCGGCCTGATCGCGCAGGGCCTCAGGCCAACAGGATCCAGACGCCCCAGCCGATCATCACCGCACCGGCAACGCGTCCCACCCACCGGCCCGTGGACAGCACTTTTTCGGCCAGAACCAGCAGCGACAGCGCTGCGATCCAGACCAGGTTCATCACGCCGCCGACGAACAGCAACACCATCATCATCCAGCAGCAGCCCACGCAATACGCACCGTGAAGCGCCCCCAGCCGCAACGCTCCGCTGGCGCCCGGCCGCCAGTGGCGTGACAGGAAGGCTGCCGGCGACCGGCAATGGCTCAGGCATGCATTCTTCAGAGGCGACAGCTGGTACAGGCCGGTGACGATCAGCGCCACTCCGGATATCCAGTGGATCTGCGAGCCCATCGTCGCGGCCGAAACGATGCCTGCGCGCTGCAACACCAGCTGCAATGCGGCGGCCGCGATCGAGAACGCCAGCCAGACCAGGAAGTAGCCGGTGGCGAACAGGGAGGCCGGCGCCGTGCCGTGATCATCCTGCGCCAGCGCATGGCGATGTACGCGTGCGTACAGCAGGATCGTGGGCGCCGCGCTAGGCGTCATCATGGCGATCATCATCGTCCACCACATGCCGACCATCAGGATCCAGACCCTGGCCCCCCAGTGATCCGGCGTCATGGCGCCCATCTGCGCGGATTCGCCGGTGCCGTGCTGCTGCGGCAAAAACGCCATCGTGGTCATGTCCCACGCGCTCATGCCGAGGCCCGCGCCGGTGACGATGTACGCCCAGGTCAGCGCGCAGAGCACCGACAGGCCCACGGCGGTGATCGCGCCGTCGTGCCTGAGCAATCGTTCGAGTGCGGTCCCTGCAGGCATCGAAGGCTAAGCGCGGACGACACCGTGGTTGTTGAGGTGCAGCCGCGCGAACTGACCGTAAGTGTCGGTCAGCGATACTTCAAGCGGCCCCTGTGTCCGGGTCGTCGCGCTGCCGACTTCAGCGACCGCGTATTCGAATCCGTCGGGCAGCACGATCTGCGCGCGCGATTCGGCGCCAGTGGCTTTGTTGAGGATCGGCGTGCCTACCGTGTCGATGTAGTCCTTGACGATGATGCGGCCCTTGCGTCCGTCGATGTCCAGTTCGAGCTCGATGTCGGTGAAGACCGGGTCGTGCATCCTGGTGACGGTCGACGCATAGACTGCGAACATCGTCGCGAACGGATCGGTGTCCTGCCCGGTCATGATCTTCAGCAATGCATCGCGCTGCTGCGCGTTGGCGCGTGTATCGACGAAGGCGATGGCCTCGCCATTGCCTTCATGGATCGGGCCGGGCCATTTGAAGATCGCGGCGAGCCGCAATCCGTCCAGTCGCGTGTCGCCGTGGAAGCCCTCGTCGATCTGGATGCCGGCGACGGCATGGCAATGTCCCTTGTCGGGCAGTGCATTGAACTGGCAGTTGCAGCCGTACTCGCAGCTGCAGTTGACCAGTTCGCGCCCTTTGAGCTCCCAGGCAGTCATGGCACGCCTCCGCGGTGGTTGGCGCTTCGGATCGTACTACTCGCCAGCCGGTCGTCAATCGGGCCGAGCCATCGTGCTCGATGGCTTTCTCGCATGCATAACGGGGCCGGGGTTAGAAAAGAACGAAACGCCGGTACCAGTGCCGAGTCGATCGCACTTGGCAGGCTTTATGCACGCCGTGATCGAGCCGTGCACGCATTCCGAACCGGCCGGCCTCGCACACCGCCAAAAGGAGAATCTCCGTGAAGATCCTCATGGTCCTGACCTCCCACGACACGCTCGGCAACACCGGCCACAAGACCGGCTTCTGGCTGGAAGAGTTTGCCGCTCCCTACTACGCATTCACCGACGCAGGGGTCGACGTGACCGTGGCGTCGCCCAAGGGTGGGCAGCCGCCGATCGATCCGAAAAGCGATGACCCGAACAACCAGACGGCATCGCAGGACCGGTTCAAGGCCGACAAGAAGGCGCAGGACGTACTGGCCCACACGTATCGGCTCGACACGATGTCCGCGGCCGGCTTCGATGCCGTGTTCTACCCGGGCGGACACGGTCCGCTGTGGGACCTCGCGGACGATCCGGTCTCGATCAAGTTGATAGAGGACTTCTACAGCAGCGGCAAGCCCGTCGCCGCCGTATGCCATGCGCCCGCGGTGCTGCGCCATGTGAAGATCAACGGTGAACCCATCGTCAAGGGAAAGCGGGTCTCCGGCTTCACCAATTCGGAGGAGGAAGCGGTGCAGCTGACGAAGGTCGTGCCGTTCCTGGTCGAGGACGAGTTGAAGCGGCTCGGCGGTCTCTACGAGAAGGCGGACGACTGGCAGAGCTTCACCGTGACCGACGGGAAGCTGATCACGGGGCAGAACCCCGCTTCCTCGGAAGCCACGGCCAAGGCCTTGCTGGCCGTATTGAGGTAAGCGCTCAAGAATCGAGAGGGGGCGAAGCGCTCCACTGTTCCGCACAGCGGAAGACTCACTGCCGGGACGTGTGGATTCGCTGCGTACTGGCTCGCGGGTAAAGTCGCTCCGGTCTGACCCGCGAGAACGGAGATGCCGACTCAACCCAACATGCCGTTGCTCGAGCTGCTTGGCATTCGCGCTCCGATCATCCAGGCGCCGATGGCCGGCGTGTCGTCGCCGGCGATGGCGGCCGCGGTGGCCAATGCGGGAGGCCTCGGATCGCTCGGTGTCGGCGCCATGTCCGTCAGGCAGGCGCAGCTGGCCATCGGCGAGTTCAGGCGGATCAGCAGCGGTCCGCTCAACGTCAACCTGTTCGTTCATCGGCCGGCAATGCCGGATGATCGGAAGCAGGCGGCGTGGCTGAAACGCCTGGCCCCCGAGTTCGCTCGATGGGGCGCGCAAGCTCCCGCGGCGCTGAACGAGATCTACACGTCGTTCCTCGCCAACGACGACATGCTCGACATGCTCGTCGCGGAACAGCCGAAGGTCGTCAGCTTTCATTTCGGCCTGCCACGCCGCGATCAGATCGACCGCCTCCATGCCGCAGGCATCGTGCTACTGGCATCGGCCACCAGCGTGCAGGAAGCGCAGGCCATCGAAACCGCCGGCATCGATGCCATCGTGGCGCAGGGATACGAGGCCGGCGGGCATCGAGGTGTCTTCGATCCCGATGCGGAAGACAGCCGGCTCGGCGCGATGGCGCTGACGCGCCTGCTCGTGCAGTCTGGAAAGGTGCCCATCATCGCCTCCGGCGGCATCATGGACGGTGCAGGCATCGCCGCCGCATTGGCACTCGGCGCAAGCGCCGCGCAGCTGGGCACCGCGTTCATCGCGACGGACGAATCGCTGGCCGACGCCGGATACCGCGAGCGGCTGTTCGCCAGCGCTGCGCACGAAACGGTGATGACGCGCGTGATCTCGGGCCGTCCCGCGCGCAGCCTCGCCAATGAGTTCACTGGCTGGGGTGCCGCCGTCCCGGACGATGCGGTTCCTGCCTATCCAATCGCCTACGACGCCGGCAAGGCTCTCAATGCCGTCGCCAAGGCCGCGGGGCAATCGGGCTACGGCGCCCATTGGGCGGGCCAGGGTGCGCCGCTGGCGCGTTCGATGTCCACGCAGGCCCTGATGGAGGCACTCCTCGCCGAACTGCACGAAGCACGCGCCCGCCTCAACCAGCAGGAGAAACGCTAATGGCGATACTCACCGTGGACATGCGCCATGGCCGGACCGACGACCAGAAACGGGAGTTCGCGGCCGCGATCCTCGATGCGGTCAGCGAGGCCACCGGCGAACCGCGTGAGCAGGTGTTCCTCATCATCAACGAGAACCGCGGCATCAACTTCATCGAGTTCGGGCAGCACCTGCCCGAATACGTCGATCATGCATCCCGATAACCGGAGCAGCGGACATGCCACTCATCCAATGCCACATTGCCAAAGGCCTGTCGCCGGAGAAGAAGCGCAAGCTCGTCGACGACCTGGTCGAGGCGACCCATCGGACGCTCGGTGCCGACCGCAAGGTCGTCGCCGTCATCGTCCACGAACACGAGAAGGCCAACATCAGGGAGCTGGACCTCCACGAGCCTCCGACTGCGTGACTGCGTTCTCCGGTGGCAACGGCCGCGCCGATGCGGGTTATCGACGCGGCGGGCTTCGTGGTGGTGAAATCGCAACGGGCCGGTCCGGCCTGCCTGGACCATGGTGGCGCACGTGGACCGCATCGAAGCCATGAAGGTGTTCATCGCGGCGCTCGACGAGGGAAGCCTCGCCGGCGCCAGCCGCAGGACAGGACGTTCGGCCGCGGCGGTAAGCCGTGCCGTCGCTTACCTCGAAGCCCACGTCGGCGTTCCGCTGCTGCACCGGACGACGCGCTCGATCAAGCTCAGCGAGGCGGGCGAACGTTATGCCGCGGCCTGCCGGAAAGTGCTGGCCGACCTGGAGGAAGCCGACAGGCAGGCCGCGGGCGAGAAGTCGGTGCCGCGCGGCACGCTGACGATCACCTCCACCGTATTCGCGGGCGTGGAGCTGCTGCGACCGATCGTCGATGCCTTCATGGACGAGTACCCGACGGTCACCGTGCGGATGCACATGCTGGAACGGCCGGTGAACCTGATCGACGAAGGCATGGACCTGGCGCTGCGCATCACCCACCTGGCCGATTCGACGCTGGTGGCGCATCGCATCGGAGAAGTGCGGCGGGTGGTCGTGGCGTCGCCGCGCTACCTGTCGGCGCATCCACGCATCGACGAACCTTCCGACCTCGCCAAGCACCAGATCATCACGATGGCGCACATGGGCCAGGACTCATGGAGCTTTCCGCCGCTGGAAGGATCGACCATTCCGCGCTCCGTCTCCTTCAATCCGCGGCTGGTGGTCAACAGCGTGCGCGCGGCAATTGCTTCCGCCGTCGAAGGCCATGGCGTCACGCGCCTGTTCTCCTACCACGTCGCCAGCGAGATCGAGCGCGGCGACCTGCGCATCGTGCTGGCCGACGCCGAGCCGGTGCCGACGCCGGTGAACATCGTTTCACCGTACGGACGGCTCGCGGTGCCCAAGGTGCGTGCCTTCGTCGACTTCGCCGCTCCCCGGCTGCGCGCGATCTTCGCGCGCAGCGTGGCCGGGGACGGCTCCGACTGACCAGCCCCACTGTGCCGCCAGGCGGAAGAATGTCTGCCGGACGCCGTGGATTCGCAAAGCCTCGTTGCGCTCCTAGATTGGGCCCGTCGGAATCGCCGATCGTCAGATCGGTGCCAC
The DNA here is from genome assembly GCF_015453285.1 of Lysobacter niastensis. GTDB lineage: Bacteria > Pseudomonadota > Gammaproteobacteria > Xanthomonadales > Xanthomonadaceae > Lysobacter_J > Lysobacter_J niastensis. The sequence continues at coordinate 146,818 of NZ_JADLZT010000007.1, read as the reverse complement.
ACCGGCTCCTCCCCCCAAGATTCAGGAACCAACACCATGAGCAACCAGAGCAAAGTCGCCATCGTCACCGGCGCGTCGCAGGGCATCGGCGCCGGCATCGTGCAGGGTTTCCGCGACCGCGGCTACCGCGTGATCGCCAACTCGCGTTCGATCAAGCCCTCCAATGATCCGGACATCCTGACGGTCGCCGGCGACATCGCCGACAAGGCCGTCGCCCAGCGCATCGTCCAGGAAGGCCTGGCGAAGTTCGGCCGCATCGACACGCTGGTCAACAACGCCGGCGTCTTCGTCGCCAAGCCGTTCACCGCGTACACCGGCGAGGACTACGCCAACGTGCTGTCGGTCAACCTCAACGGCTTCTTCCACATCACCCAGGCCGCCGTGGCGGAGATGGAGAAGCAGGGCAGTGGCCACGTCGTGAGCATCACCACCAGCCTGGTCGACCACGCCATCGACGGCGTGCCGTCGGTGCTGGCCTCGCTGACCAAGGGCGGCATCAATGCCGCAACCAAGTCGCTGGCCATCGAGTACGCCAAGCGTGGCGTACGCGTGAACTCGGTATCGCCGGGCGTCATCAAGACGCCGATGCACGCACCGGAGACGCACGACTGGCTGGCGGCGCTGCATCCGGCCGGCCGCATGGGCGAGATCTCCGAAGTCGTCCAGGCGGTGCTGTACCTCGAGTCCGCCGGTTTCGTCACCGGCGAGATCCTCCACGTCGACGGCGGCCAGAGCGCCGGTCACTGACGCAACGAGGGGCGGGCCATGTCCGCCCCTCTTTCAACCCACAGGAGAAACGACCATGCCCATGGTAACCATCCAGGTGACCCGCGAAGGCTCCGCGCCCGAGCGCAGCGCAGTCACCGCCGACGAGAAAGCCGCGCTGATCAAAGGCGTCAGCGAGTTGCTGTTGGACGTGTTGAACAAGCCTCTCGATTCGACGTTCGTCGTGATCGAGGAAGTCCCGCTCGAGAACTGGGGTGTCGGTGGCGTACCCGTCACCGAACACCGACGACGACAAGCCGGCGGCAAGTGAGGTAACCGGATACGGGCTTGCCCAACATGGCGAGCCTGCTTCGTGTCTGCGCTAGTTCTTCGCGCCCTGAGCGAGATCCACCAGCGTCAGCGTCGCCCGCAATCCGCCGCCGTCGCGATTGCGCAAGGTCAGCGATCCGCCGATCGACAGGGCGAGTTGCTGTGCGATCGCCAGGCCTAGCCCCGCGCCGCCGGTGTCGCGGTTGCGCGATGCTTCCAGACGATAGAACGGCTGCATCACCGATTCGAGCTCGCCGTCCGGAATGCCGGGGCCGCGATCGAGCACGGAGATCGTCACTTCCGCTTCGCCGTGGCGATCGACCTGGAGTTCAGCGCCACCGGCGTACTTGATCGCGTTGTCGACCAGGTTGCCCAGCACGCGCCGCAGCGCCAGCGGTCGTGTCGTCACCGGCTCGCCGATGCGACCCGACAGCGTCACCGGCTTGCCGACGTCCTGGTAGTCGAGTACGAGGCTGTCGATGAAGGCATCAAGGTCCAGCCGTCTTGGCGCTTCGGATGCGCCGTGCGCGCTGCGCGCATAGGCGATGCCATCGCGCACCAGGTGTTCCATCTCGGCGAGATCGCCGATCAGCTTGCCGCGCTCCGGCGAGTCGTCCATCGCTTCGGTGCGCAAACGCATCCGCGTGATCGGCGTCTGCAGGTCATGCGAGATCGCCGCCAGGATCTGCAGGCGCTCGCGCAGATAACGGGCGATGCGGTCCTGCATCGCATTGAAGGCCGAAACCGCCGTGGCCACCTCCACCGGGCCCTCGGCTTGCAGTCGCGGACCGTCGCCGCTGGGACTGACCGACTCGGCGGCACTTGCCAGGCGCGCCAATGGCCGCGTCGCCAGCCGGACTGCCACCCACGCGCACAGCAGCAGGAGCAGCAGCTGGGCGACGAATACGAACGGCAGCCATTGCGCGATCGGCAGCGGACTGGGCGTGACTTCGATGGTCAGCGGGCTGCCGTCGCTCAACCGCAGGTGGATGTGGAAGCGTTCCGGCGATTTCGAGACGGCGTTGACCCGCAACGGATACTTGCTGCCCAGTGCCACCGACATCAGATGGGTGATCTCGCGTGCGCGATCGCTGTCCAGCGGGCCGCCCGTCGTGCCGGGTCCGAGGATGTAGCGAAAGGCCTTTCGTTCGAGCAGCGGCGTCCAGCGGGCACGCTCGGCTGCCGGGACATGGTCGAGCACCGCCACTGCGGTCGCCACGTCGCGCTGGGCATTGCTGAGCATCAACGAGGTCGCGCTGGTGTATCGCTCATAGAAGAGCAGGGCGAAGGACAGTCCGTGGGCGATCAGCAGGCCGGCGAACAGGATCAGGTACAGGCGCGAGGCCATCGTCCTGGGCAGCAGGCGCGACAGGGGCGATGGCACGAGGGTGCTCATGCGTCGTCTTCGCCGACGAAGCTCACCGGCAGCGAGAACACGTAGCCCTCGTTGCGCACGGTCTTGATGTAGGCGGGTTCGCGCGCGTCGTCCAGCAGGCGCTGGCGAAGGCGGCTGACCAGCAGGTCGATCGAGCGGTCGAAGTGCTCGGCATCGCGTCCCTGGGTGAGGCTCATCAGCTGGTCGCGGCTCAGCACGCGCTGTGGATGGTCGAGGAACACCCGCAGCAGGCGGTATTCGGCGCCGCTGAGCGCGACCACGACATCCTGGTCGTCGAGCAGGTGGCGCGCGGTCGTGTCCAGGCGCCACTTGCCGAAGGCGAGCATGCGGCTCATCTCGGTGACCTGAAGATTGGGTGGCAGCATGCGCGTGCGGCGGATCACCGCCTTGATCCTCGCAAGCAGTTCGCGTGCCGAGAACGGTTTGACGATGTAGTCGTCCGCGCCCATCTCCAGGCCGATGATGCGATCGGTGGCATCGTCGCGCGCCGTCAGCATCACGATCGGAATCGCGCGATGCTTGCTGGCGCGCAGGTTGCGGCTCAGCACCAGGCCGTCCTCGCCGGGCAGCATCAGGTCGAGCACGATCAGGTCGATGGCCGTGGTGTCGAGGATCGAGCGCATCTCGCGGCCGTCGGCCGCCGCCGTCACCCGCAGACCGTTCTTCTGCAGGTAGTCGGCCACCATCTGCCTGATCTCGCGATCGTCATCGACGACCAGGATGTGATCCACGTGTTCCATGCGGAAATGTCCCTTGCTGGTCGCACCGGCGTGTCGGTCCGCCGATGCTGGCTGCCCACGTATCAGCGCTTGCGCAGCAGGCTCTGGATCCGCGCCTCGGTGTCGTCGTAACCGCCTTCGCCGAAGTGCTGGTACACGATGCGGCCGTCCTGGTCGATCAGGTACAACGCCGGCCAGTAGCGGTTGCCGAAGGCGTCCCAGGTCCTGTAATCGTTGTCCTGTGCCACAGGATAGCCGATGCCGAAGCGCTTCACGGCGCCCTGCAGGTTGCCAAGGATCTTCTCGTGGCCGTATTCCGGCGTGTGCACGCCGACCACGACCAGGCCCTGCTCCTTGTAGCGCTCGTGCCACTGCTTCACATGCGGGAGCACGTGGATGCAGTTGATGCAGTCGTAGGTCCAGAACTCGACCAGCACGACCTTGCCGCGCAGCTGCGCCATGGTCAGCGGTGCGCTGTTGATCCAGTGGTTGATGCCCCTGAACTCCGGCGCCATGGGGGCCGGGGCGGTGCTGGTCGGCTGGACCGGATCGTCGTACGCACCCGCCGTGCAGGAGGCGGCGAACAGGCAGGCGGCGAGCATGGTGATGATGGGCTTGATCATTTCAGAGTCCTGTCGAGAAGGAAGGGAGCCACTGCGTCGCCCAGGCCGTGAAGAGCACGTCGTAGTGGAAATACTGCAGGGCGGCGAATGCGATGGCGATGGCGCCGAAGATCTTGCGGAAGAGCTCGGTGTGTCGGTTCAGCAGCGCCAGGCGAGACGACATCCAGTTGCCGCCGTAGGCGATCGCGAGCATTGGCAGTCCTGCGCCCAATGCGTAGATGCCGAACAGTGCGCTGGCCTTGCCCGGTGCCTGCGCGCTGGCAGCCAGTGCCAGCATCGAGGCCAATACCGGCCCCGCGCACGGCGTCCATGCCAGGCCGAGCGAGGCGCCGACCAGCAATGCTCCCGCCCTGCCGCCGACTGGCGGTGACGCAACCGTGTTGCCGCCGCGCGCCGCGCGCCAGCCGCGAACGCGCGCAACCAGCCATTCGAACGGCGCCGGCCACAGGCAGGCGAGTCCGGCCATGAGTAGCAGCAGGATCGAACCGTTGCGGATGATCTGCTGTAGCTCGCCTGACGATGCAGACAACGCACCGATCAGGATGCCGCTGGCGGCGAACGTGGCGACGAATCCGGCGATGATCAGCAGCGGTTCGACCTTGCTGCGTCCGGCGGTAGTCGCCAGCACGATCGGCAGCACCGGCAGGATGCACGGCGAGGCGACGGTCGCGATGCCGGCCGCGGCGGCGAGGGAATATTCGATCATCGGTCAGCTCCGGTCACGGATGCGGAACCGGATGGCCTGCCCAAGGGGCCGGGCAGGCCGATCCGTGGGTGCGTCAGACCAGGTTGATCTCGACGTCGATGTTGCCGCGCGTGGCCTTGGAGTACGGGCAGTTCGCATGCGCGAAGTCGACCAGCTGCCGGGCGGTGTCGCGGTCGATGCCGGGCAGGCTGACGTTGAGGCGCGCGCCGAGGAAGTAGCCGCCTTCACCCTGGCCCAGATCCACCTCGGCATCGACGGCGGTGTCGGCCGGGAGCTTGACCTTCAGGCTCTGCGCGCCGAAGCCCAGTGCGCCGATGAAGCAGGCCGACCAGCCCGCCGCGAACAGCTGCTCCGGGTTGGTACCGGGGCGTGAGGTGCCGGGCGTCGACAGCTTGATATCCAGCTGCGCGTCCGAGCTGCGCGACTGGCCTTCGCGGCCGCCGGTGGTGTGGGTCTTGCCGGTGTAAATGACCTGTTCGATCTGGTTGATCATGGTGGTTACCTTCGATGCTTGGGGGAGGAGGCTCTCGGCCTGGAGGCCAGGGCCATCGGGTGGGGGAACATCCGACGCCGCGCAGTCTTTCAAGGTGATGTGCGGCGGATATGTCCCGGAATCGCCGTTGTGCAACGTTGTGTCGTTGCCGACCGTGCGGATACAAACCGTTACAAAGTGCCGGCAGCGGTCTCGTTCAACGTGCCGAGCACGACGCGCTGTGTGCGTAGTTCTTCCAGCAGCGCCAAGCCGTGGGCGTGGATGGTGTCGGCGTCACCGCCGGCTTCCTGCGCCAGCGCGGCCAGGTGCTCCCGGCCAGTGCGCGGCTCCGATGAGATCGACTCCAGCAACCGGTAGGCGAGGGGCGTGATCTGCGAGAACCGAACGCGAGCCTCGGCGTCCCGATGCACCAGCAGCAGCGTGGGCTGCTCCGACATCACCGCCGGGATCGTGCCGGGACCGATGGTGGTGACCTGCCAGCGGTATCCCAGTGGAAGCGCGAGTGACGACAGCACCGGGATGCCGTCGAGCAGGTCGCCATCGGCGTCGTGCGCGGGGTCATGCGCATCCATCAGGTCGAGGTGCAGTTCCACCCACTCGTAATGCGCCAGTTCCGGCACCCACGGCGGCGTGTCGTCGCCGGCGTGCTGCTGCAGGAAGCCGACGAACTCCTCGGCGATCCGCGTGAACAGCGGCGTCTGGCTGCGGTAGTCGGCGTAGAACGAACGCACCAGGGCCAGCCATTGCGCCTTGGGGAGCGTCTGGCGGATGACCGGGAACGTGCCCGACAGCAGGCTTTCGAGGGAGTGGAAGAACAGCTCGCGGTAGATCTTCAGGCGTCGCTCGTCGATGCCCGGCGGTGGCGGGTGGCGGCCGGGGTCGCGCAGGTGGCGGGCCAGCACGTACTGCTGTTCGCGCAGCGTGTCAGCCATGCGCCTTCTCCAGCGCCTTTGCCGGATGCGAAGCCGCAACGAGCTGCATGTCGCGGATGCGGTTCGTCTCCAGCAGCAGTTCATGGATCGGCGGCAGGTTGAAGTCGCGCTCTAGCAGCGTCGGGCGGACGCCGAAGCGCTGGTAGGCGCTGTCGAGAAGCGCCCACACGTCGTCCTTGACCGGCGCGCCATGGGTGTCGACCTTCAGATCCTCCGCCTCATCGAAGTGTCCGGCGATGTGGTACGAGGCGATGCGGTTGCCGGGCAGCCGCGAAAGGAATTGCTGCGCGTCGTAGCGGTGATTGATCGCATTGACGTACAGGTTGTTGACGTCCAGCAGCAGGTCGCAATCGGCCTCGTCCAGCACGGCAGTGACGAAATCGATCTCGCTCAGTGCCTGATAGGGCGCGGCGTAGTAGGAGACGTTCTCCACGGCAATCCTGCGTCCGAGCACGTCCTGCACCTGCCGGATCCGGCCTGCGACGTGCCGGATGGCTTCGTCGGTGAATGGAATCGGCATCAGGTCGTACAGTTGCCCGTCGTCCGAGGCGTAGCTCAGGTGCTCGCTGTACAACTCGATGCCGTGCCGGTCGAGCAGTTCGCGCGTGCCGGCCAGAAGTTGCATGTCGAGCGGTTCGGGCCCACCCAGCGACAACGAGAGACCGTGGGCGCTGATCGGGAACCGCGAGGACAGCGTCGCCAGGTTTTCGCCGAGGCGGCCGCCGACGCCGATCCAGTTGTCGGGCGCGAGCTCGAGGAAATCGACCGCCATGTCGTCCATCGCCAGCAGCGAGGAGAGCATGCCGCGTCGCAGGCCGAGGCCGGCAGTTGTGACAGTGGAACCTATCTTGCGCATGACTGAATCTCGGTGCGCGCCCCCCGGCCGGGCCGAGGGGCGCATGGGAGGATCATTCCGGGAAGGCGGCGAAACGGCCGATCGGAATCTTCTTGCCGTTGGCCTCGAAGCGCCCCTTCGTGTACTCGTAGGCCTCGCGCTCGGAGATGTAGCCGTCGCGGTCGGCGTCCTTGGCGGTCCAGCCATCGCCGCTCGGAACCACGTTGAGGTACTCGGCCTTCGACACGCGGCCGTCATCGTTCGTGTCGGTCTTGTTGAAGCGGGCATCGCCACACTGACCTTCGCCGCACTTGCCTTCGGCGGTCTTCTTCGCGGCCGTCGTGCCTTCGGCGGCGCCACACTTGCCTTCACCACACTTGCCCTCTGCGGACTTCGCGGCGGACTTCGTGGCCGTGCCTTCGGCGGCACCGCACTTGCCTTCACCGCACTTGCCTTCGCCGGCGGCGTGGCTGGCGCCGAGCATGTAGCCCTGCGAAAGCGGCTGCATTGCGAAGGCCGAACCGCTGAGCACCAGCCCGGCGAGGGCGACGCCGATCAGGCCGAAGGTGGACTTGTTCTGGGGGTTGTTACGGGACATGGGTCTTGCTCCAGTGGGGGGCGCAGGATTGCGCGAAGGTCGTGCCGCGGATGCGGCCCGGTTGTAGAAAGAAAGGGGTTCAGTGCGCTGTTTCAGCGCAGTGCGGTCGCGGGGCGGGCAAAGACTCGGGGCGCTGTGCGACGCATGCCGTTTGCGACCAGCGCCACGCCCAGCACCGTCAGCGCGCCACCCACCCAGGGCAGCAACACCGTCAGCGGCAGTGCGAGGGCGGCAAGCACCAGGCCCCAGGTCATCGGACCGGTACGGCCGGGCGTGACCACCTCCGGCGAAGCGAATGTGCGGACCAGGTGATCGAGGCTGAAGCGCCCGCCACCGCCGAGGATCAGCGGAAGCAGCATCACCAGATAGATCAACGGAAGCTTGTAGTTGCCGAAGCCGTCATTGGTGATGGCATAGCCCTGCCACAGTTCGGCCACGCTGGACCACTCGGACGGCCAGTGCACGGCGTAGATGGCGACGATGGTCAGCACCCACAGCGAGAACGCCGCGTAGCGCGTGCCGAGACCCAGCAGCAATGCAATGCCGCCTGCCAGTTCGAACCACGTCGCAAGCGTCCAGTTCACGTTCGCGCCGAGCAGCGAGAACGGCAACGGAAAGCGGCCGTCGAGGTCGGCGAACCAGTTCTCGCCGTGGAGCTTTTCGCGTCCGGCTTCGAAGAACTCCCAGGCCAGCAATGCACGCAATGCCAGAGGCGCAATCCACTGGCCCACGACATCTACGCGTGACATCAGCGGTTGGTTGAGTTCGGCTTTCACGGAAACGCTCCTAGGCAATGGGTGCCTTGTTTTGGAGCGTGCATTCCAAGCCTGGCAGGTGTCGGCAACGTGTCCGGCGCAATGCGTTTTTGTCAGCGAACCGCACGGCGGGCACTGCCGGATACATGGCGATACAAACCGCAACGGCCGGAGGACCGCGGCCTGGCGAGGGCTGTGTTTATTGCAGAACGGGGAAGAGTGGCTGCCGGACAACGGCTATTCAGTTCGCTCCGGGCGGCGCGCACGATTTGTCCACCTTCCCGTTGGACCTTCCCCCATGAAACCGCATCTGCTCGCCACGGCCCTCGTCGCCGCCGGTATCGCCTTCACTGCTCCCGCGTACGCCCAGCACGCCACGTCGGCGCCGAGCGCCAGCAAGCCCCAGTCCGCTACATCCGCCAAGGACCAGGTCAGGCTGACGCGCGTCACCCCCGAGTACTGGCGCGTCACGTTCCACAACCCGCCGTACAACATCTACGGCCCGAACACGATGCCGCAGTTGAACAAGGTCGTCGTCGCCATCGAGAACGATCCGAACGTGAAAGTGGTCGTGTTCGACAGCGACGTGCCGGACTTCTTCCTGACGCACTACGACTTCGTCCCGCCACTGACCGATACGACGAGCCTGCCGAACGGCCCGACCGGTCTTCCGCCGCTGCCGGACATGCTGGTGCGGTTGAGCAGGGCGCCAGTCGTATCAATCGCATCGATCCGCGGCCGCGCCACCGGCGTCGGCAGCGAACTCGCCCTGGCCAGCGACATGCGGTTTGCCAGCCGCGAGAAGGCCGTGTTGTCGCAGTGGGAGATCGGCGCAGCGCTCGTGCCTGGCGGTGGCCCGATGGCCCGGTTGCCGCGCCTGATGGGCCGCGGCCGCGCGCTGGAGGTGCTGCTGACCGGCAACGACATCAACGGCGAACTGGCCGAGCGCTACGGCTACGTCAACCGCGCGCTGCCCGATGCCGAGCTTGATGCGTTCGTCGATGCGATGGCGCGCCGGATCGCGAAGTTCGACAAGCAGTCGATCGCCGACATCAAGCGACTGGTCGACGCCAACAGCCTGCCGTCGAACCAGGAGATCGGCGCGGAGTGGGAGGGCTTCATCGGCTCGGTGAAGCGCCCTGCGGCGCAGCAGCGCATCAAGCAGCTGATGGAGCTTGGCCTGCAGACCAACCCGGAGGCCGAGAAGCATCTGGCCGACTACACCGGAAAGCTGGGCGAGAGCACGTCCTCCAAGTAAGCGCTCCATCGCAACGCGGGGTCGGGCGCGCTGCCCGGCCCCTCATCCGACAAGCAAGAGGATCCAACCCGTGAACACGCAACACAGCCGTGCCCTGCACCTGCAGGTAGTCGCCGACGTCATCTGTCCCTGGTGCTTCGTCGGCAAGCGCAGCCTCGACCAGGCATTGGACGTCCTGGCGGGGCAGGGTATCGAAGTCGATGTCGAATGGCTGCCGTACCAGCTCAACCCCACCCTGCCGGAGCAGGGCATGGAAAGGAAGGCATTCCGCACCCAGCGCTTCGGCTGGGAGAACTCATTGGCGATGGACGCGCGCGCCGTGGAGGCAGGAAGCAAGGTCGGCGCCGAGTTCCGGTACGACCGCCAGTCACGCACGCCGAACACCGTCGCGGCGCACAGCCTGGTGCGGCTGGCGCGTGTCGAAGGCGGCGCCGTCCTCCAGGACGGTGTGGTCGATGCCTTGTTCGTCGCCTATTTCACCGACGGTGCGGACATCGGCGACCATGCCGTGCTCGAGCGCATCGCCGTGGAGGCCGGCATGCGGCCCGGCGCGGTGTCCCGGGCGCTGGAGCATCGGAGCGACGTCCTGCGGTTCGAAGACAGCGTCCGCGCAACGGGATTGAACAGCGTGCCGAGCTACATCGTCGATGGCCAGTTGCTGTTCAGTGGATCGACTTCGGTCGATGGCTACGTGCGCGCGCTGTCCGATGCGGCGAAACGCGCGGCCTGACATGTAGTGCTGGAACGGCTCTGGCAGTTGGAAGGCCTGCGGCGACGCGGGCCTTCCCTTGTGCTCAGCGATCGAGCGGACTCACGACACCACCGGGCCCGCGATTCAACACATGGGTATAGATCTGCGTGGTCGTCAGGTCCTTGTGACCGAGCAGCTCCTGGATCGTGCGGATGTCGGCACCGGCTTCGAGCAGATGGGTGGCGAAGCTGTGGCGCAGGGTGTGCGGCGTGACGGGTTTCGCGATACCGGCCGCGCGCGCTGCCGCGGATACCGCCCGTTGCAGCACTTTCTCATCGATATGATGGCGGCGCTCGGTGCCGTCGCGAGGATCGATGCTGCGCCGCGCCGCCGGAAACAGGTACTGCCAGCCCAGCAGCGAGGGTGCGTTCGGGTACTTCCGCGCCAACGCCGACGGGAGCGATACCGCACCGAAACCGGCAGCGAGGTCGGCCTCGTGCAGCACCCTCACGTTGTCCATCTGCCGAAGCAACGCATCACGAAGACTCGCGGGCAGCACGGTCTTGCGGTCCTTGGCGCCCTTCCCCTCGCGAACGGTGATCTCGTTGCGCGCCAGGTCCACATCCTTGATGCGCAGCCGGAGACACTCCATCAGCCGCAACCCGCTTCCGTACAGCAGGCTCGCCATCAGCCATTCGCGCCCGGCCAGGCGGCGCAGCACGAGCGTGGCTTCCCCGCGGGCCAGCACCACGGGCAGGCGCCGCGCGCGCTTGGCGCGGATCACGTTCTCCATCCACGGAAGCTTGATGTGCAGCACTTCGCGATACAGGAACAGCAGGGCCGACAGCGCCTGGTTCTGCGTGCTCGGCGCAACATGGTCCCGAGTTGCCAGGCGGGTCAGGAATGCCTCGACCGCCGCCCCGTCAAGTGTGCGAGGGTGCTTCCGGCCGTTGTCGTGGATAAACCGGCGAATCCAATACAGGTAGACCTTCTCGGTCCGCAAGCTGTAGTGCTTGAGCCGGATCCGCGCGCGAACTTCGTCGAAAAGCCGCGGGGGCGAACCGCCCGCACCCTGCACAGTTATCGGGGTCTCTCCGCCGTCATATGCCATATCGGGGTCTCGCCGCCTTCAATCGCGACGACTATCCCCACCAAGGCACACCCATGCCGTAAGCCAAACCCGCGTCTTCGTTAGGATTACCCCGTTTGACGGCCCCCAACCCAATCGACAAACTCCGTCCATCACCCCAGGTTGGGGTCTACTAGTAGTTAGCGCTCATGGATAGAAAGCCGCCACTGCCACTAGCCCTGACGTCGCTTGGGTATCTCGCCTTTGAACTCTGGCGGCTCGTCACGGCACCTAGCATGCCCCTTGCCGTCCGATTTTGCCTAGCTAGCATTCTTATTGTCTTTCTTCTGCGAGGCAGTTCGGTCGCTGCTGGCATCTGGCTAATCTGCAACCTGCTCGGGGCATTGGTTGCTGCCGCTGGCGCCTTCGGTGCTGCTAGGATCGCCCCGGCAGGTGCCGGACTGCTTGCACTGCTCACGGTCGCCCTTCTGGCAAACTGCGGATACCTCTTCTTCAATTCTGCGGTTCGCAACTTTCAGCGCGGAGGGGCGTCGGCTTGAGCGCTAACAATTCATTCAAGGGGAAGCCGCTTCGCGGCTCCCCTTAATTCAGGCGTTAGCGCTATGGACGCAGCATCTCTGGCTCTCGTGGTTCTTGGAAGCATTGCTGTTTTGGCAATCGCCGCGCTTCCGGCTTGGATTGCCTGGCTGGTCGCTTGGGGATCCCATTTGCCTGCCCATACACGCCGCTCTTTTATGCTCGTTTGCCTGCTGCTTTCTTTTGGCCTTCTCACACTCACAGGCGGCCTCTTGCTCCCTCTCGAAATGGCAGCATTCTGGATCGCGCCGGAACTTCATGTCGCCGGACATGAGACCGCTGCATCCACCATCGCCTTCGCATCGGAGCACGGTGTTCCGGTGGCCTGCTTAGTTGTTGGGGCGGCTGCATCGGTAATCGTTCCACTCAAGCTACGCAGATCCTGGCCGGATGTGCTGTCGGCCATCAGCGCTAACAATTCATTCAAGGGGAAGCCGCTTCGCGGCTCCCCTTAATTCAGGCGTTAGGCGCTGTAGAAGCTGGCTGTAGTGGGTCGTCACAATCGGCAAGCGCCTCGGCTTCGGTTGCCACCGCTCTTCGGCAAGTCGATCACCGTTCCATTGGCTTTGGCGGACGCATGTTGCGCGCACAAACATCCCAACGTTGCCTGTGTCACTTCGGTCAGTTAGCAGCTTCGGACGGTGCGCGCCGGCACTGTCTTCGGACAGGTCTGTAGAAGCGCGGGCTTCGGTGACTTACCCGCTGGGCGTACGTCGGGCGCGCCCGACCATTCCGGCTCCGTCGGCAGGGTGTACCGGCGCCGATCTTTCCTGGGTTACCCTCGCGCCTAACAATTCATTCAAGGGGAAGCCGCTTCGCGGCTCCCCTTAATTCAGGCGTTAGGTTGCGGGGGCAGCTTGATGGCTCGGAATCAGAAACGTGCGCTCGGACAGGCGTTCACCGCGATTGGCGTGTGTCTCGCTTGTCTGTGTGCGTATCCGATGAGTCTCCTGTTCCTGTCGCCCGAACGGGATCCGTATGGGATCGTGTGCGGGCTGCTGCAGCTCTGGTTATTCTGGGCCTTCCTTGCTTTGTTCTTGGGCTACTTTTGCTGTACCTCAGCCGATCACCCTCCCGCTCCGATAGCCGGCATGACTAAGATCTGTCCAGTTGCATCGCCCCCATGGGTTCTCGGGCCGCAACCTAACAATTCATTCAAGGGGAAGCCGCTTCGCGGCTCCCCTTAATTCAGGCGTTATGCCCCTAAGGAAGTTTCTCGCATGCTGAGTCTTGATAGTTCGCGATGGGGTGAGCTTCAGCATGCTTATGGCTCCGCTTCGGACACTCCTCGTCTGCTACGCCAGCTTCAATCTCTGCCGGACGCTGTTGGGGAGTCGGAGCCTTGGTTCACTCTGTGGAGTTCCTTAGCGCACCAAGGAGACGTGTATTCCGCTTCATTTGCGGCCGTTCCGCACGTTGTGAATGCCCTTGCCTCTCGGCCGGAAAGTGCCGGCTCCACGTACTTCCAATTCCCTGCCTGGGTCGAGATCTGTCGGCATCGCCTAGGCATGTCCGTGCCGGCAGATCTAGAGCAGCCTTACTTCGCAGCTCTGAGCCAACTGCCCGCATTGGCAGCGGCGGCCGCAACTCGCCCTTGGGACGGAGGTATGGTTGCCTGTGTTCTGGCGGCCATCGCAGCGGCCAAAGGAGATCCCACAGTGGCTGAGGCGGCGCTAGAGTTGTCTCCTGACGGTGCCGCCTCCTATCTGCAGTGGTTAGCGGATCAGTAGGGGCATAACAATTCATTCAAGGGGAAGCCGCTTCGCGGCTCCCCTTAATTCAGGCGTTAGATGGCAATGCAGCAGTCCCTCATCCGAAAGCGTCGGCGTCAGAGGCACATGATGCGATTCATGGGCTTCATGTTCGCTCTAGTTGGCACACTCCTATTCGTGTCAGGGATATTTCTCTTACTAGACCCAGCGGCGACCATTAGCTGCAACGGTGTTACAACCACTTCTCCAGGCTGCAAGAGGTCTTTTGCGTCTTTCGGCGCAATCTTCGGCGGACTTGGCTTCGCCATGCTCTTTGCTAAGAGCCGTTGGCTTGACACATTCTTTGTGTGGGGCGAGAGCGCACGATCATTGCTGCATTGGCCATGGAGCAGCCGACGGTGAGCCAGTTGCCATCTAACAATTTATTCAAGGGGAAGCCGCTTCGCGGCTCCCCTTAATTCAGGCGTTAGCCATCAGATGATCCTTGAAGCATTCATGGAAAAGCTAAGGGAACAACTTCCGGGTGTCGTCTGGAGCCTGGCTTCTGACGCGGCACCTACGGTTGTCTTCCCAGCTATCTCCGAGGATTTCGGCGACATAGACGTAACGGAGCAAGACGGTGAACTTACTGTCAACTTTGGTCGATTCACTCATAGCCACTTCTGTTGCTATGACAACGAACTAACAGAGGCTCAGAAAGCGGATTTGATCGCAGCGGACACGGTGTCTTGCCTTGCGGACGTGTTTGCGGATCGCCTTGAGTTTTATGGCAGTCACTCCGGTATCGGGGGATTCCGCAGGCGCGGAACGCAGGGCGCGCTATCCAGGCTGATCGTCGGTAGGGAATCCCGCGTGTGGTCTGGCCGAGATGGCTAACAATTCATTCAAGCCGAAGCCGCTTCGCGGCTCGGCTTAATTCAGGCGTTAGGCCCCATGCCAAAGATCATCGTCAGCGTTTGGATCTATCTTTGCGGTCTCATCGGAGCCGCGGTCACTGGCGGCTTGCTCTCCCAAGTTCTTTCCGCCTTCCCGCCAAGCCAAGTCGAGGCATATGGGCCGGTCGTGCCGGGTGTGGCGCGAACCTGGTCGGCCTTGCTGCCCGGCGCCCCGACTGTGCTTTGGCTCAGTGCAACGGCTTCGGTCGCAGCGGGCATCTACCTGTTGCGTTCGCGTCGCCCGCTCGAGACGCGGCTCTTCTCAGCCGCGGTTATTGCAGCCCTCAATCTGTTTCTGTCCATGTTCTTCACCGGCGCACTGCTGTTGGCGCACTTTTACTTGCCCAAGGTCGCAAATGGGGCCTAACAATTCATTCAAGGGGAAGCCGCTTCGCGGCTCCCCTTAATTCAGGCGTTAGGCCGCTATGACACGACACAGAGTCTTGGCCGTCATTGTTGCGTTGCTATCGGCCGGCTGGATCGCCCCGCTACTTCTTGGTGTAGATGCGTATCTTTCGTTCTGGCAGGTCGAAGGATGGCCGCTGTTGCGGGGAGGACGCCCTCTGAACTCATTCCCGTTCCTGACATTCTCCAGTCAGTGCGTTCGGGTGGCGCTCGTTTGGCTCGGGTTTGTTGTATTTTCCTGGTCATACGTGGGCTGTACCGCTCTTGCTCATCGGCGCGCGGCCTAACAATTCATTCAAGGGGAAGCCGCTTCGCGGCTCCCCTTAATTCAGGCGTTATGCAACACGGTTGGGGGAGTCGTGCCTGAGAATCCATACGCTGCACCAAGCTCTGGGCCGGGCAAGGTCAGGCTGTACTCTCCGATCCAGGTGGCGTTCGGGGCCGTTCTCGGTGGGCCTGTTGGCTTGGTGTACTTCCTAAGCGAGAACTTCTCAGCACTGGGTCGCGAGCGGTTGAGTAGAAGGTTGCTGCTGCTAAGTGCTGCCCTAGTCTTGTTGCTCGCGCTGCTGAACCGATCACTTCGTGCTCCTGAGCTGCTTGTATACCTCACGTGCTTTGTGGTCGGATTTCTAGTGACAGCGAAGTATCAATTGACCCGCAGACAAATCACTGCTTCCGACAATTACGTGCTCCAGTCAAGCTTGCGCATGCTTGGCCTAAGCTTCGTGTGCTGCATGGTGTCTTATGTGGTTGTTTACGCTCTGCTCAAAGTCATGGCGTACTTCTGGGGCTAAACTCAGGGTGTCGCCTAACAATTCATTCAAGGGGAAGCCGCTTCGCGGCTCCCCTTAATTCAGGCGTTAGGCCACATGGTTAAGGTCATTGCATTCTTAATGCTATGTACGCTGTCCTGGCCAGCGCTAGCCCATCGAGATCGCATGCTTCCAATAAGGGCGGATGGAACGCTCGACGTGCTTCCTGCTAAGTACGGCCCAGCAAAAGTCCATGTAGGTCGCTATCCGGATAACCCAAGCACGGTCACGAGTGTCGAGCTATCCTCGCCGCGATTCCGTGTAAAGCTCAATCCATGCATCGTGGATAGGCTCACTGGAATTACTGAGGTCAAGGCCAGTGGTTCCTGGTATCACGACCTAAGCCGCATGCCGCCTTACGTGACCCTTACCTTCTACACCGGCAAGTCCAATCCAGCCGGCGGGCAAGATGAGTATTTGTCGGTGACCTTCTCCCTGATAGACGGCAGCATTCTGAGTGGACTGCGGACCTGGGACCCATGGTGGGGCGCTTGGCGGGGTGAAGTGATCAATCCCGCGGACAAATGCTCGGGTTGGGCGCAAGTCGGCTTGTGGTCTAACAATTCATTCAAGCCGAAGCCGCTTCGCGGCTCGGCTTAATTCAGGCGTTAGACCGGTTGGAGACCTCATGAGCAAGGCTGAAAGCACTTGTCCATTCAAGGTCGGGGACCGAGTTCGCTTCACGCCATCCGAGAGGACTCGCGGGCTATACCAAGACATCGAGCGCTTCGGTATAAGGCCAGGTGAGGAACTGCCCGTTGCGGAGGTTCGTGAGGGTTGTTACCTCTACTTCGCGGGCGGCGTTGGGGGCTGGCCTTGGTCCGAGTTCACTCGTACAAGCTGACAGACTGGAGCCCTCCGTCAATGGGCTACCGGTCTAACAATTCATTCAAGCCGAACCCGCTTCGCGGGTCGGCTTAATTCAGGCGTTAGAGCCCTCGGCAATATCTATGGAGCGTGCAGTGGATGAGATCAGGGTCACACGCGAATCAGTCTGCGCCGCAGATGATCAAACCATGCCACTTGAACTAACGCTCCCCATCTCTAGCAAAGAGACCTTCGGCAGTGTCATGGAGCGGATAGCGAAATCCGCTTTTCTCCAGTTCTCATCTACATACACCTGCGCCAGCGGGTTTGTGGCTGGAGAGCCAGTTGCTCGGGTATTGGCCAACTTCAAATCTGGCCAAGAAGCCGAATGCATTGCTCCGGCGGAGGCTCCCGCCTGCCAAGTCATTCCGGGCGGGTTGCTTGAGTTCCGCTGGGCGGGCTCTAACAATTCATTCAAGCCGAACCCGCTTCGCGGGTCGGCTTAATTCAGGCGTTAGGCGGCATGGAAAGTGAGCTGCACTCGTGGAAGCAAAAAGGCGTCATATCGCTGTGGCGGTATACCGAGAACCCCAAAGCCTTCGGTGGCTGGCATCTATCGGCCAACGACGCTGGCATTGAGTCGTTGCTGGAGCTATTGAGAGTTCTCCAGTCCGCCCCGGGGTCTCATCGCACAATCACTATCACCCAGCCGTCCACACGCCTACTGCAAGTGCCTAACTTCCAGCAGGGGCGTGCCAAGTGGGTAGCGCCCTCCAAGCTACAGTTGCAGGTGTCACCAGACGCCCTGGCCTGGGATTTCCCCGAGGGACTTGAGCCGGCGCAGTTCACGGTTGGGACGTCGTATCTGCCGGCGCTGATCCACGGCTTGGAGGGCATTCCCCGCGGTGAAGGCGACTATGCAATCGGCAGCAGCGTGCGGGGCAAGTTGCGTCTTTGCTTCTGGTGGTGGCTAGATGCCGCCTAACAATTCATTCAAGGGGAAGCCGCTTCGCGGCTCCCCTTAATTCAGGCGTTAGGCCGCGTAAGTGGTTCCACAGGCACAGATGCATATAGCAACTTCGCTCTATATCGTTGGCCTCTTGGTCGGCTTTTGGATTTTCGCCAAGCTGTCAAAACGAACTCTCACTCCCGGCGCCATGCTTGCGACGTATCTACTCTTTCCTATGGCGGCGCTCGGCCCTGCCATACTGGTGCGGTGGAACATCTCGGAAGGCACCGCAGTGGATGGCGCCTTCTCATTGATCTACTTCGTCGCCTTCATGTCCTGGCTTTTTGTGTTGGGCTACCGGCAAGAGAAGCGGCGAAAATAGGGTGGGGTAATCTCTAGGCCGGCTGGGCACTCGGCGCCGCGGCCTAACAATTCATTCAAGGGGAAGCCGCTTCGCGGCTCCCCTTAATTCAGGCGTTAGGGCGCACAAGCGATGTCACAAGCTCTCGGACTAGTTTTCCTTGTGTTCGCCTGCACAGTCCCCGTCTATTTGCATGCGTTCTTTCGGCTCTACGGAATCATCAAGGCCGAAAAGCCGGAATGGGTGAAAGTGCGCGGCTCTCTCAGCTTCTTTTACGACGGATTGTCGCGTGCCGGCGACCCGAATGTTCAAGTCGAGATCCTTCGCATTGCGTTTGGTCCTCGGGCACGTGAGCTTCAAGCGCCAATGGCTGCGTCTTACGTCAAGCGCATACGGATCTTGCTGCCCACCGGACTCGCGCTCTTTGCCTTAGTCTTAGTCGGGGCCATCGTCGGTGCGCCCTAACAATTCATTCAAGGGGAAGCCGCTTCGCGGCTCCCCTTAATTCAGGCGTTAGGCGCTATAGAAGCTGGCTGTAGTTGGTTCCCGCAATCGGCAGACGCCTCGGCTTCGGTCGTCGCTTCTTTCGGTAAGTCGGTCGCCATTTCATTGGCTTCGGTTAGTGTGTGGCGCGCGCTCAGGCAACCCACGTTGGGTTCGTCACCTCGGTGAGTACGCGGCTTCGGACGGTGCGCGCCGGCACTGTCTTCGGACAGGTCGGAAAAGCGCGGGCTTCGGCGGGTTGGCTACGGAACGTTCGTCGGGCGCGCCCGGCCGTCTGGTCTTCGGCTGCGGGGTAGGGCGTTCCGGCGCCGATCTTTCCTGGGTTACCCTCGCGCCTAACAATTCGTTCAAGCGGAATCCGCTTCGCGGCTCCGCTTAACTCAGGCGTTAGGGCGCACAAGCAATGTCACTAGCTCTCGGACTAGCCTTCCTTTTGTTCGCCTGCACAGTTCCCGTCTATTTGCATGCGTTCTTTCGCCTCTACGGAATCGTCAAGGCCGAGAAGCCAGAATGGGTGCAAGTGCGCGGCTCCCTCAGCTTCTTTTACGACGGTCTGTCGCGTGCCGGCGACCCGAATGTGCAGGTCGAGATCCTTCGCATTGCGTTTGGTCCTCGGGTACGTGAGCTGCGAGCGCCAATGGCTGCGTCTTACGCCAAGCGCATACGCATCTTGCTGCCTATCGGCCTGGTTCTCTTTACCTTAGTCTTGGCCGGGGCCATCTTCGGTGCGCCCTAACAATTCATTCAAGCCGAAGCCGCTTCGCGGCTCGGCTTAATTCAGGCGTTAGGCGGCAATGGCGAATGAACCTTCAGCGGTTAGTGAGCGAGTAAGCAATCTCGCGATCTGCTTTGCTCTCGCCAGGGCAATCCCGCTCATAGTTCTAATCACGTTCGTGGCGAAGTGGCTAAGGGCCGAGTCCGCCTTCGTGTCGGCGCTGCCATCTTTAGTCTTTCAAACGGGTTACTTGTTGCTCGTACTCGGTGGCGTCAAGCTGACAGCGGGCAAGACCCTCGCTAGTGTGGCTAGGGAGTCCAGTGGTGGCAGCTAAGCGTCGCTCGCGGGTGCCGCCTAACAATTCATTCAAGGGGAAGCCGCTTCGCGGCTCCCCTTAATTCAGGCGTTAGCGCTATGGACGCAGCATCTCTGGCTCTCGTGGTTCTTGGAAGCATTGCTGTTTTGGCAATCGCCGCGCTTCCGGCTTGGATTGCCTGGCTGGTCGCTTGGGGATCCCATTTGCCTGCCCATACACGCCGCTCTTTTATGCTCGTTTGCCTGCTGCTTTCTTTTGGCCTTCTCACACTCACAGGCGGCCTCTTGCTCCCTCTCGAAATGGCAGCATTCTGGATCGCGCCGGAACTTCATGTCGCCGGACATGAGACCGCTGCATCCACCATCGCCTTCGCATCGGAGCACGGTGTTCCGGTGGCCTGCTTAGTTGTTGGGGCGGCTGCATCGGTAATCGTTCCACTCAAGCTACGCAGATCCTGGCCGGATGTGCTGTCGGCCATCAGCGCTAACAATTCATTCAAGGGGAAGCCGCTTCGCGGCTCCCCTTAATTCAGGCGTTAGGCGCTGTAAAAGCTGGCTGTAGTGGGCTCCCGCAATCGGCAGGTGCCTCGGCTTCGGTGGTCGCTGCTCTTCGGTAAAGCGGTCGCCGTTTCATTGGCTTCGGTTGGTGTGCGGCGCGCGCTCACGCATCCCAACGTTGCGTGTGTCACTTCGGTCGGTACGCGGCTTCGGACGGTGCGCGCCGGCACTGTCTTCGGACAGGTCTGGAAGAGCGCGGGCTTCGGTGGGCTTGGCCGTTGAGCGTTCGTCGGGCGCGCCCGGCCGTCCGGTCTTCGTCGGTTCGGGAGGTGTGCCGGCGCCGATCTTCCTGGGTTACCCTCGCGCCTAACAATTCGTTCAAGCGGAAGCCGCTTCGCGGCTCCGCTTAACTCAGGCGTTAGATGGCAATGCAGCAGTCCCTCATCCGAAAGCGTCGGCGTCAGAGGCACATGATGCGATTCATGGGCTTCATGTTCGCTCTAGTTGGCACACTCCTATTCGTGTCAGGGATATTTCTCTTACTAGACCCAGCGGCGACCATTAGCTGCAACGGTGTTACAACCACTTCTCCAGGCTGCAAGAGGTCTTTTGCGTCTTTCGGCGCAATCTTCGGCGGACTTGGCTTCGCCATGCTCTTTGCTAAGAGCCGTTGGCTTGACACATTCTTTGTGTGGGGCGAGAGCGCACGATCATTGCTGCATTGGCCATGGAGCAGCCGACGGTGAGCCAGTTGCCATCTAACAATTCATTCAAGGGGAAGCCGCTTCGCGGCTCCCCTTAATTCAGGCGTTAGGCACTGCCAGTGAATATTCCCGAGAGCATGAAAGAAGAGCTTGGCCGTTGGAACAACGGCAGAGGCATCGATTTGGAGGGCTGGACAAGCTGTATGGGCAGCTACCCGCTTGCCGTGGGCTATCTGACAGTGTTCTGGCCGGAGTTTGTGGAGCACAACGGCTATATCCTCCGCAAAGGCTTCTCTGAGCAATCCCTCCGTGGCTTCGAAAGCCAGAGCGGCGCGACCCGCAAATCCGTGGAGTGGGTCATGAACCACCTCCACATCGTCGACATCCATTGCGGAGACCGTGATGCACTCACAGAGGACAAGGTAGTGGTGCTCGGGCGAGCTCTTAAGGAGATCTACCAAGCTAAGCTTGCCTGGCAATTCCCGAACTCCCCTTGCATCGTTGAGCTCTACGAGCCAGAGGCTGGTGGTGAGATTCTCGACTACGAGATTTCGTTCTGGCAGGCGCGGCATGAGTCGGTCAGCGCCTAACAATTCATTCAAGGGGAAGCCGCTTCGCGGCTCCCCTTAATTCAGGCGTTAGGCACCATGACCGATTCGCACATCGAGCTCATCAGACAAGCCATCCCACTCTGGTACGCCAATGTGGCCTGGGCCAACGAGCTTCTCGTTCGCGCGTTCGGCCTGGCGGAACCCCAAGACATCCTTAGCGGCGAGCGCCGCCACTTTCAGGCCATTCCGAGCACCTGCTGGTTTGTTCGGCCACACGGAGTTGGCGTAGACATATTCAAGTCGCCCGACGTCGGCGGCATCGACTTTGACTTCGATAAGCCGGACCCGGATGAGTGGCGCTTGGCACTGTTCATTGAGCGCCAGGTCAACGACGGCCAGTTGTCATATGCCGCCTTCCGGGATCTGATAGACGATGAGCAGCTCCTCAGGCAGGCAGTTTCGGCGGCTCTCAATGGGGCCTAACAATTCATTCAAGCCGAAGCCGCTTCGCGGCTCGGCTTAATTCAGGCGTTAGGCGGCATGAAACGACTCGGCATCCTACTTCTCTTGGTTCCGTCTCTGGCGCTCGCGCGAGAAGGTGCTGTCCCTGAGAAAGAAATTTCGCTGGGTGGCGTGGAGATTGGGGACTCACCCAGCGCAGTCATTGCGCATCTCGGCCAGCCACGCCGCAAAGTGGAATCGTCAGATTTCCTCAACCTTCACTATGAATACCCGCACGTGCGTGTCTCGTTCAGTGATGGAGTCGTGGCTGGGCTCTACTCAGACAATCCAAAGGGATGCACGCCAACACATCTTTGCCCGGGAGACTCCTTGGACAAGATGCGCTCCTTGTACGGGTCGCCGCTTGTCGCGGATCGGGAGTCGGGACGCTTCTATGAGTACTATGGTGGCGACGCTACTTGCTGGCTTCAGATTTCGGCCAAGGGCAAGCGAGTCGCATCGGTTAACGTGGCGTGCCAGCCTTGACGCTGCCGCCTAACAATTCGTTCAAGCCGATGCCGCTTCGCGGCACGGCTTAACTCAGGCGTTAGGCCCATGAGAAAGCTTGCGAGTGCTTTGCTGGTCGCTTTGCTCACTGGTTGCGCCAGCGCCGCCGGGCACAACATCGACTTTGAGGCCACATCAGCCCGCCTGTATGTGGAGGGGGCTAATGGCAAGATCGTGGCGCCATTCGCGGGGGAGATCGTGGATGTTGATGGCATCGGCCTAGGTCGCGAGGCGATACGTCTAGCGCCTGGTAAAGAACTTCATTCGGCATAGTTGCCCATCCCTCCCTACTGGCATTCTTTCAGCTTCGGACTGGGCCCCGTCAATCCAGTACAACTTTGAGGCGGGGCACAAGTACGTACTTCGCTGCGTCAACGGCGGGCTTGTTATCGCTCCGCATGAGGGCTAATGGGCCTAACAATTCATTCAAGCCGAAGCCGCTTCGCGGCTCGGCTTAATTCAGGCGTTAGAGGGCACTGATGATTCGTCTCGGCGTTGCCTTCCTCATAGGTTCGCTTGTCCTCCTGGTCATTAACGCAGTGGCATTGGGTCCTACCTACATACCGGGGTTCCCCAAAGTCGCGGACAGAGCCTTCGAGCTGCTGTACATGATCCTCCCTGTGGGCACACCGGAAGTCCCCATGGTTGCGGACAGAACCTTGGATGTCCTCTACATGCTTCTCCCGGGTCTTGTTGGTGGTTGCATACTAAGATCAAAGGGCGCACTTGTAGGCGCTCTGATAGGTCTGACGGGCGCGACCATTACCCTCATTGATGCCTATCTTTTCTACGGAGATCTAAAGCGGCATCGACTTTGACTTTGATAAGCCGGACCCGGATGAGTGGCGCTTGGCACTGTTCATTGAGCGCCAGGTCAACGACGGCCAGTTGTCATATGCCGCCTTCCGGGATCTGATAGACGATGAGCAGCTCCTCAGGCAGGCAGTTTCGGCGGCTCTCAATGGGGCCTAACAATTCATTCAAGCCGAAGCCGCTTCGCGGCTCGGCTTAATTCAGGCGTTAGAGCGCATTGGAGGCGGCATGGAGAGGCCAAAGTTCAAAACGCTTGCTCTCGCCCAAGCTCTCATCGCACTTGCTTGCGCTGCTGGCTGGTTCCTCGTCAGGACCCAGGCTTGGCTTGCGATTCCTCCGCCGCCCCATGCAGACCTGTACGCTCATACGTGGGGGTTTGAGCTCGTGATATTTGTGGTGGTCTGGCTTCCGGCAGTTCTGATCGGTGTTGCTGCCGTACTGAGCGTCGAGTATCTAATGCTCAGGGCATATCAAGCATGGGGCGCCGGTCGCAACCGGCATGCGCTCTAACAATTCATTCAAGCCGAAGCCGCTTCGCGGCTCGGCTTAGTTCAGGCGTTAGGGCGCATGAGAGACATCTTCGCCATCTTGTTGCTTGCCCTCTGTGCCTGTAGCCGCCCAGTAGATGCGCCGCCTCCTCTATTGCCAGCTTTTGATGGCTTTAGATGCCCGAACCTTCCCAGCGACTCCGGCTATTCGGTGCAGGGACGAATAGGTCCCGACTACACAATTTGCACTCTGACTCCACTCCGGCAGGGACTTCTTCCTGCCGAGATCCGCGTTGGTGGACATTGGTCGTTACCGGACAACAGTCGCTTTGCCGGCTTTTCAAGAACCCCAATCGGCCACGTGGCCTGGTTCTATGGTGTCGGAGACAACTCGGTGAGTGAGCGCATGGCATTTCTGCCAACGGGATTGGACCGCCCCTCGGATGTGCTGTTGGTCATTTTCGGCGGCAGCGTGCATGAGGCTACGCGGCAGCGTGAAACGTTACTCGCGGCGGTAGTGCGCGCTAGCATGCGCCCTAACAATTCATTCAAGCCGAAGCCGCTTCGCGGCTCGGCTTAATTCAGGCGTTAGGCCGCGGAAGATTACTTTCGCAATCTGCAGCCCACTATCAACGTCATTCATGGAGAGAGACGCAATGTGGTTCGCACAGCTCATCGTTAGTCTGATAGCCGCTGCAATACATGTCCGCCTGCGTCCGACCGGGTCCAGGGCCGCCTCGGCGGAACTGGTCCTTGTGTACCTGCTAGCTGGATATTGCGGTTTCGCGCAGATCATTCGCGCCTTCGCCATTCTGGTGAAAGGGGCGCCTCTTATGGCGCATGTCCAGTTCACCCCAGGTGATCCGGCTGTGATGTGGCTGGCTTTCTTCAGCCTCGGCTGCGGCGTTATCGGTGCGCTCTCCATCTGGAAGCGTGGCGACTTTCTGCTCGCCCCGGTTGTGGCGTGGTCCATCTTCTGGACAGGCACTACCTTTGCCCACCTCCGCATGGATGAGTGGCATGGCATCACCAACTCTTGGCTCGGTGTGGCTTGGGCGTTCGCCACGCACGGTCTCATTGCCGTCCTGCTTGTCGCGTTCTACTCGCTCTCCGTCAGGCGGCCGTCTGTTGCCTCGGGGCAGGCCGCCGCGGCCTAACAATTCATCAAGGGGAAGCCGCTTCGCGGCTCCCCTTAGTTCAGGCGTTAGAGGTAGTGACAGTGGATCGTGACCTGACGTTTTCGTTCTTGGTCGGACTTGCTGCCATCTGCCTGGCATCGGCGACCTTTCTCTTCGTGGCGCCCGCCAACTACTCGGTAAGTGGGCACTTCCTAGCGGCCTTCTATGCGGTAGGGCTGACTCTTTCCGTGACGTCCGTAGTGTGGAGCCTCATTGGCAGGTTCCGTCCAGTGCTGCGGACCCTCAGTGTGCTGGCCCTGCTCGGCCACGTCGTGCTCGTAGCCCTACCGCTTGCCCTACTTGCCTTGTCTGGCATGCCTTCTCAAGACTAGCCTCTAACAAGCCGAAGCCGCTTCCCGGCTCCCCTTAATTCAGGCGTTAGACCGCATGTCGGATAACCCGTACTCAGCACCCGAGAGCCACATACCAGGTGAAAGGTCCCGTCGGATTCGTCCTCTCTGGCGCTGGTGCAGTGCGGTTGCGTCTCTGGCTGGACTGGCCCTGATGTATGTCAACTATCAGGTAGCCAGATCAATCAACGGGTACTACTTTCAGGAGTCCCGCGTGCCACTTGGCGGCTTGGATATTCTCGCGGCTCTGGTCGTGGTCTATCTTTTGCTCGTGGCAGTATTCGGCCGCTGGCGGCTGTTCCTCCGGGCATGAGCAACTTGTCTTCGGCAACTGGGTTACGGCCTAACAGTTCATTCAAGCCGAAGCCGCTTGGCGGCTCGGCTTAGTCAGGCGTCAGGTGGTGATGGGGGTCGCATGGCAGACCAAGAGAACGACGTTCTACTCGTCATCGCCAAGGTCGAGATATCACTTAATCCCTCGGCCATGGCCGATAGTCCTGGCTTCAGGACAGGAGTGCGGCCGAATCACTGGATACCTGGGCGCCACGACACATACATTGGCCAACTCGATTTCACTGACCGTGAATGGCTGCGGCCTGGGGACACATGTGATGCCATTGGTCGCTTCCTTGTGCCCCCGCGCGATCTGGATCTGTTTGCTCCTGGTTTCGCGTGGCACATCTGCGAGGCAAACCGGATCGTTGGGTTCGGCCGGGTGTTGTCGCTGGTCAGCACCTAACAGTTCATTCAATCCGAAGCCGCTTCGCGGCTCCCCTCAATTCAGGCGTTAGCGCCCATGAAGACGATCGCGCTTGCACTGTTGCTTCTGCTGTCAGGAGTTTCGGCACCTGAGGTCTATGAAGGCTCACTCGAGCCCACAACCGCCAAGCGTGACTACCGGACAATCGAGTTCATGTCGGCGGGTCCAAGCGACTCTCTGTCTTCGCGCGGTGACACAGAGGGACTGTCTCCGGCCACTCCGCAGGAGAGAATCCTGCGCGTAGTGGTCTATCGCTCAGAGATCTATCAGGACCTCGTCGTCGAAACACTAACAACAGGACTGGAGGGCTGCTGTATCAAACTAGTCTCGACCGGTCGCATAGACCTAGCATCTTTCGCGAGGCACTTTGAGTTGAAGGGAGAGATATCTGGCTTTGCATTCAAGGGTTGGTCCTCACCTCATTCGTTCACTTTCACCTACAAAGACCAGTCTTTCCACGCCACGGTATTTGACAGCGGCGCTATCACCATAGAACGAGGTGGGCGCTAACAATTCATTCAAGGTGAGGCCTCATCGCGGCTCCCCTTGATTAAGGCGTTAGGAACGTGGATGAGCCTAAAGATCGCTTTAGCACTTGCACTCGTGGCCGGCGCCGCAACGGAACCGGAGCTATGCTCAGGCGTCGAGAGCAAGATCGAGCCGGACATGCAGATTCTCGAATCGGATCTCAATCGGGCAGAAGCGGCTTCCGCTGCGGACAAGCTCAGAGGAATGATCGGTAGAGGGGAGCTGAGTGGTGAGTTCCACTTCGGAGCCTTGAACCAGCTAAGGATCATTCAAGGTCATATGCTCCTCCAACAAGCTCATTCTGACCGCATGGAGTTCGGGCCGAGCTCGACTGAGGCGGGAGACTCGACCAAGGCGCTGTGCACTTGGCTCGGCAAAGAGGGCTTCTGGTATGACTAGCTTTCGGCGGGCGGTGCTTAACAACTTCATTCAAGCCGAAGTCTCTTCGCGGCTCCCCTTGATTCAGGTGTTAGCCGTCATGAGAATTCCACTTGCCACTGCAATTCTCACATTCGCCATTGGATCGGCCTCCGCTGAGCACATGATTGCGTTGGTGCAGCCTAAGACGACTTCGCTCATGCTTGCCAAGATAGAGCGGAAGAACGATCTGTTTGCGGAGTACAAGGGCCAGGTACAAATCACTGGAACGCTCGTAGCCGAGTGGGTTGGCGGCAAAGACAACCTGAACTACCAGGAGCCCGACTATTCGCTCGTACCTGATTTGGCATCAGCTCGGCGACTTCCCCATTTCTCAGGTTACGCGGTTCAATTCATCGAGCTAAGGAATGGCCTTGCCGGACTGGAGTTGGCCGCGGGCAAGCGCAAGGCAGACCAGCTGATGAAACGGCAGATCACCTTGGTAAAGGTAACTGGATCGTTTGTGGTTCAAGAGTATGTAGTCGGCGTTGAGTGCGATGCAGCATGGGCGAAGGCCTCGCTTGTTTCGGCGCACGTTCCAGAGCGCGAGTCGGCGGCCGCAGTCCAACCAATCGAGCGTTGTTAGTAGCGAATGACGGGTAACAGTTCCTCAAGGGGAAGCCGCTTCGCGGCTCGGCTGAATTCAGGCGTTGGCTGCCTATGAAGCTTCCAATCACACTGATACTCCTTCCAGCTGCCGTCTGCCTCGCAATCCCGGCCTGGGGCATTGCACGGGAGTGGATGTGGGAGCTGGAGCACTCTCCACAGGACGGTGATCGCATCCAACCCTCTCCGGGACCGTACATTGCTCAAGTTCGTGCGCTCTCCGAGGGAGATGTCGTAGCCCCCTATGGGCAGGGCGTTTTCCTGCGTCACCGACGGAGACCACATTGGTCGACCTCCACCCTCGTGTTCGCCGGGTACTGCAAGCCGGAGGTGAAACTGGTGTGGCGGTCCGCACGGGAGCTTGCGATAAAGTGCAAGATCGCCGAGGGAACTCCGAAGCTGTTGTCCGTCCCCAAAGGCATCGTTGTAACAGTCGGCGCTGGCGGCAGCTAACAATTCCTTTCAAGCCGAAGTCGCTACACGGCCCGGCTTAGTGCAGGCGTTAGAACTCATGAAGCAACTTTCCTGGTTGGTTGTTCCAGTTGCGGCGCTCGGGAGCGCTCTCGTCGTTGCTGCTACGTTGCTTCATTACGCCCAGGCGCATCGGCAAGGCGACCCCGGCGGCTACCTTTCAATCGGCCTGGGTGCGATCTGTGTTGGACTGCTGGCCGGCGTGGGCGTGTTTCTGGTGGCCTCCCCTCGGTGGCGCGCCATTTCTGTCGCTTTCGGGGTCGCGCTTGTTACCTCACTCGCCACTTGCGGGTTGCTGCTGGCTACACTCATCCGGGCTTTCGGCAGCTAGGGTCGAGGCCCGACGATTGATTCAAGCCGAGCCTGCTCATGAGAAAGCTCAAGATCATCGAACACATCTCGTTGGACGGTGTGATCCAGCACTCGTCCGATGATGGCGATTTCCCCTACAGCGACTGGACCGCGCCCTATCGGACCCCCGCGGGGCGGGACGCGGTGATGGCCGCGCACGGCGAGAGTTTCGATCTGCTGCTTGGCCGTCGCACCTACGATATCTGGTCGGGCTTCTGGCCAAAGGCGCCGAGCAGTCCGATGGCGGACCGCCTCAATGCGGCGACGAAGTATGTCGCTACCCACCGTCCGGAAAGTCTCGGATGGGGCCCGTTCGAGGGTCTCGGCCCGGACATCGTCGAGAGCGTTCGCCGCATCAAGGCGCAGGGCGACCGGAACCTTATCCTCTCGGGCAGCTCCACACTGACGTCGATGTTGCTCGAGCATGGCCTTGCGGATGAAGTTGTGCTGATCGTCTCGCCAGTCCTGTTGGGCACGGGGAAGCGCTTCTTCGCGGAGGGAACCCCGGCGTGCGCATTCGAGCTCATCAGCACGCACGCAACGCCGTCGGGCGTAATCCTCAATACGTACAAAGCTGCAGGCCCCTTGAAGACTGCGAGCCTCACGTGAGGCCTGGCAGACCATTCAAGCCGACGGCGCCCAGAAGCCGGGCTTAACTCAGACGCTCACCCTCATGAAGCTCATCGCAGAAAAGCTCGGAAAGAGTGACAAGCTTGACCGCCTGCGGTTTGTCCGGGCGGATGGAAGTGAAACCCGCTGCCCTATGCCGCGCCAAGGTACCCTGCCACATGACCTCGTTCACTACGTCGTCGAATCGGCGCTGCCACTAAAGCACGGCTTCCTTGGCCTCGTGGCAGCCGGCTCCGAAGCGAGCTTCATCATGCAGGCCGTCCATGACCCCGCGAATCCGGCCCTGGAAACGGAGGCTGTCCAAGCTGAGGCCATCGTGGAGGCGCTGCAAACTCAACTGTGGGGTGGCACCTTTGACCGTGCATCCTTCCTCGAGGCGGTTCAACTAGCCACCATCTCACGCGACAAACCCGTTTTTGAGTTCGTTGGCCTTGACCCTGAGGCCTTGTATAGCCGGGCCTTGTGCCTGATGGAGCAATGGAGTCAGGTGCCTTTCCATCAGAGCATGGAGCTCGCGTTTGTCGCGGGTGATGGCTGACAGTTCATTCAATTCATTCAAGCGAAAGCCGGCTTCGTGCCTCGGCTCGGTTCAAGCGCTAGGACTACAATCACACGATGGAATATCAACTTGTCATCAAGTTCTGGCGGAAGTCTCTGGAGAACGAGGAGTTCCTCGCGACGATTGAGGGTGAGTTGAAGGGGGCGCTGGGCCAGACGGTCGAGCTCGAGGGCTATGATGTGAGCCCCAAGGAGATCAACCTGTTCATGCTCACGTCCGATCCACGCCACTCGTTTCGACGAGCCCGGGATGTCCTGGAAAGATTGGGTGTTGTGAACGGCGTTTCCGCTGCCTTCCGCTTGACTGGCGGCGCAAAATTCACCGCGATATGGCCGTTACGTAGCACGCGGAAATTCACGCTTCCCGGTGCTGGCTAGGCAGGCCGATTCATTCAAGCCGAAGCCGCATGACGGCTCCCTATAGTCCAGGCGTTACGCATCGCATGAGAGATCAGCGCGACCGAGACAAGATTGATGCGCTTATCGGCGGTTTCTTTTCGGCCTTCGACAATCGAGGTGCCGCGCCGGAGCTGCATCGGGTCATCGACTGCTTCACGGACAAGGCCGTGATCGTCTGCCGCTCAGCAGGGCAGGCGACCTTCCATACGCCATTGGAATTCGCGCTTCCGCGGATTGAGCTGCTTACTCGCGGCGCACTGGCTGATTTCCATGAGTTTGAGACCAGCGAAAGCACTTCGATTTTTGATGGTATCGCGAGTCGGACATCTCGCTACCGCAAGGCCGGCAAGCTCAACGGCGAACACTACTCTGGCTCAGGCACCAAGTGCTTCCATCTCGTGGAGGTGGGTGGTGACTGGCGGATATCCTCACTTGCCTGGGTCGACGACGATGCCTGACCATCCATGCAAGGCGGAAGCCGCATCGGAGCCAAGGTTGATTCGCGGCGCGGGTCAACTCAGGCGTCAGACTCCACACCAGCTTCGGGGAAATTGCATGGGTACCGATCTAGACGCAGCTCAAGCCGACATGCGCTTTGGTTACTACAGTGGCGCGCCCGGCATCTTTGCATCCTCAGCGGCATGGTTGGCGGCAGCCGTTGTTGCCTTGCAAGGCTCTCCCAAGCAGGCGGTATGGGTGCTCTTTGCCGGCGGCGTCCTGATTCATCCGGTCAGCGTCCTGCTTGCGAAGGTGCTCGGTCGCCCCGGGAAGCACGAACCCGGCAATCCGCTGGCGACCTTGGCGATTGCCACCACGTTCTGGCTGATATTCAGCCTGCCCCTTGCCTATGGGGCAGCGATCCTTCGGATTGAGTGGTTTTTCCCCGCCATGCTGCTTGTCATCGGCGGCCGATATCTGACGTTCGGTCCGCTGTTTGGCATGCGGATCTATTGGGTTCTGGGACTTGCCCTTGCGGTCGCGGGTTACCTTCTCGGCAGCGCACGTGCGCTGCCGGCAGTGAGCGCCTTCGTCGGCGCGACCATCGAGGCTGTATTTGCCGCTGCAGTGCTGGTCCTCGGGCGTCATGAGGTGAGACCAGGCATTTCATTCAGGCCGAAGCCGCTAGGCGACACGGTTTGACCTGGCGTCAGGCCCTGCCCCGACGTCCACCGCATACCTGCAATGACCCGTCTCGGAGATTGCCATGAAGCGTGTAACCGGAATTGGAGGAATCTTCTTCAAGTCCAGGGATCCGAAGGCGTTGGGCGCGTGGTATCGCGATCACCTGGGCCTTGAAGTGAGCGAGTGGGGCGGTGCGGTCTTTCAATGGGGCGGGGCTGACGGTCCGGCGGGCATGACCATTTGGAGCCCTTTCGCGCAGGACACCAGCTACATGGCGCCAAGCTCCGCTTCTTTCATGATCAATTTTCGCGTCGCAGACCTGGATGGCCTGCTTGCCGCCCTGCGCAGCGAAGGCTGCAATGTCATCGACAAGACCGAAACTTCCGAACAGGGCAAGTTCGGCTGGGTGATCGACCCCGAGGGCAACAAGGTCGAGCTCTGGCAGCCACCGGAAGGTCAATAGGACGCTTCGTGGCTCGGCTTGATCCGAGCATCTGGTCGCGTGGCCGTCGCTCTGCGGTACTGGACCTTAAGGTTGGTATGCCAGTGGACGACCCATGACGACGCTCCCTGACCTGCTGTTTGTAGTGTTGATCGCCGTCGTCGGCCCGATCATCGACTACACCGTCTTCTGGCCGGCTTATCGCCGTCTGTCACGGGCCGATCCGGCCTGGGCGCGGAGGTGGCTCTGGGCATCGGCCATCGGCAATCTGTGGGTGCTGGTCGCCTTCGGGGCCGCGATCTGGATGGCTAGCGGCCGGACATGGACGTCGTTCGGGTTTACCGTCCCGGAAGGTTGGCGGTTGTGGACTGCGATCGCATTGTTCCTCGCGCTCGCTGCCTACCATGTCTTCGCACTTGCGACCCTCGTCCGTAGTGCTGACGCCAGGGCGAGCGTGCGGCGCCAGGGCGGGCCAGTCACTTCCGTCGTGCCGCACACGCGAGCCGAGCTGTACTGGTTCGGTGGGGTGTCGCTGACCGCGGGCTTCTGCGAGGAGTTTCTGTTTCGCGGCTACTTCATTTGGGTGTTCGCGCCGTGGCTCGGATGGTGGGGCGCAGCGGCGCTGTCCCTTCCGTTCTTCGCGCTTGCGCATATTTACCAGGGATGGAATGGCGTCTTCCGCACGGGAATCGTGGGCGCGTTCTTCACGCTGACCGTGGCGATCTTCGACTCTCTCTGGCCAGCGATCGCGCTACACGCCCTGATCGATCTCGGCGCCGGGGCGATGGCGTGGCTGGCGTTGCGGGATGGGGCGGAGAATGGCGACTCGGCGGCGCCGGCGGCATAGGGAACCGTCGGCCTGGTTCGAACGTCAGGCTTTACTGGAGAAAATGCGATGTCTGAACTGCATGAGCGCATCCTTGCCAGTTTCTCTGCCCAAGGGCTGATGGCCACGTTGGGCGCCGAGCTCATACATGTCGCCGCGGGCGAAGTGCAGATCGCACTCATGCCACGCCCGGAGCTTTCCCAGCAACACGGATACATTCATGCCGGTGCCATCACCAGCGTGCTCGATAGTGCGTGTGGCTACGCTGCCTTGACCGTCGCGCCTGCTGGCGCTGATGTGCTGACCGTCGAGTTCAAGATCAACTTCGTCCGGCCTGCGGTCGCGGAGCGGTTCGTGGCTATCGGCAGGGTCACCAAGGCAGGAAAGACCCTGACGGTTTGCCAGGGCGAGGTCGTCGGCGAACAAGGATCAGGCAGGGAGGTCATCGCGGTCATGCAAGCCACGATCATCAATATCCCGGGTGTTACCTGACGGTCTATCCGGCGACCCGCGCATTGCATCGCCCAAGTGCCTGGCATCGCGGTCCGACAGCATCAGACCTGCACAACGGACCACATCACGGCGGCAATCAGGGCAGCACCCAGCATGCTGCGTTCGATGCGTTCCAACGTGTCG
The DNA here is from genome assembly GCF_015453285.1 of Lysobacter niastensis. GTDB lineage: Bacteria > Pseudomonadota > Gammaproteobacteria > Xanthomonadales > Xanthomonadaceae > Lysobacter_J > Lysobacter_J niastensis. The sequence goes on along the minus strand of NZ_JADLZT010000007.1, from coordinate 114,260 downwards.
GGCTTGGGTAGCAAGGCGATCATTGCAAAAGGCTCGGTTCCGGTGGGGGAGGGGCGATGAAACTCCGATCCGCCGATCCAAACCGTGAGAGGGGTCGCAGAGCGGTCCATGCAACGGCGCCTGATGGGCGAGGTTCATGATGAATCGCCGCGCTTGTAATCGGATCGTTCACATCGCGCAAGCGAAGCGTTATGTGCGACGTAAGAATCGTCCCCGCATTCACCATGAACAGGCCGAATTATCTCGTGCTTCGATGAACGTATCTGCCGACACCAACAAGTAAGTACGCGCTCGTCAAGCCGCGCTGGTTAGCATCGGAGTACGCGCCACGATTGCGGAGAGCGTCCGATGTCAGAGACGATCCATAAAACGCCATTCGACCATGTGCACGACACGCTGACGCAGCTGAAGGAGATGCGGCATTACGCCAAGAACAATGTCGAGTTGCTGACCACGCAATGGCTTCTGTTCGATTGCGAACTGGCGAAACTCAAACGGGCCGGCGCTATCGAAGACCTGATGGCACGGCAAGGGCAGTTCTACGATGCGCTGGAGCTGGTGATCGTGGATCTGGAAGAGTTGATGCCCACACTGCAGCCGGCGCCAGAGGAATGACGCCGTGGCGAAATAAGTGGGGTCAATGCCGTTCCAGTGAGTCCAGCGTGGTGGCGAGCCGGTATTTGGGCAGCGACTGGTTGAGCACGCTGGTGCCCCAGAACAGGCCGCAGCGCAGGTTCCCGACGTGCAGGAACGCCTTCCATGGCCATGGAACCGGCTTGTGCTCGTCCTCATCGAAGCCGACCGTTGCCATGCCGGCTTCGTGCAGGATCCGCTCCCACGCGCGCTTCGATTGGAAGCAAACACCAATGCGGGCGGTGTTTGCGCCCAAGCGATGGATTAGCGGGGCTATCGCGTTTGCCGAAGTCAGGCGGAAGATGATGTGGCTGGGCGCGTTGGCTACGAGCAGGCCGTCGTAGACGTTCTCGAAGATGGAGATGTGGCCGCGATCCGACAGCAGATAAGCGGCATCGTGGACCGTCCGGACGACGTTCTCGACAGACTCCCGGTAGTCGAAGCCGACGAGATGGTGCAGAACCCAGTTGAAGAACACGAGGTCGTACCCGCCGTCGAGGAGACCGATGTTCTCGGCCGATTCCTCGATCAGGAACTTCCGTGCATGCGGCTTGTTCCGCGCAAGAAGCAGCCGGGAATTGTCGAGTACGACGCCGTGGGCGTGCGGGTAGCGTGCGAGCAGGCGGTCGGCGAAGCGACCGCTTCCACCTCCGACGTCCAGGAAGCGCAGGCGCCCGTGCGGGAACTGCGCATCGATGCGCCTGACGAGCATGTCCCAGAGTGCCGGCGACACATGTTCAGTGTCGAAGGCCTCGAGCTGTGCGTCGGAAAGGCGCTTCACCGCCATGCTGGCTCCTGTGGACATGCTCGCCCAGCACGCCATGGCGCAGATAAGCGGGCGCGATGGAATGGCGAACGACGAAAGGCCGGATTGTGCGGGCGTCACTGTAGAGCGGCGTGAACCCAACGTCGGTGCAGGGTTCATCATGCCCGCCTGTTTCGAATGAGCGACACTTTTCGCGATGTATGGCGAGGTGCGATGCCTCATCCACGACGCTTAGTGTGTTCGGCTGCGCCCAGGATGAACGCGTGCAGTCGGGCCGGCGATGTGCGGCCGTGTATCAGCTCGACGACGGTTCGCGACGGAAGCGGTGATCGAGATAGTCCGCCAAGCGTTGGTTCAGGCTGGCCGGCTCGTCGATGAAGTGACAGATCAGATCGAACAGTGCGAACTGTTCCGGATCGAACGGCCGATGGGCTCGGACCATTTCCAGCGTGTGCACCCCTTCGGTGCGTATGTTGGCTCCCGAGGCGGACAGATGTCCGGTGCGGCCTTCGGCGAGATCCGCGCCGACTCGGCGATGATGCGAGGAAGCGCCGGTGGACGACGTCACCAGGTCGCCCAGTCCGGCCAGGGTATAGGCGGTACTGGCGTGGCCACCCATGCGTTCGAGGATGGCCGACATCTCGCGCAGCATTTCGGTGATCAGGCAGCCGCGCAGGTTGTCGCCGAGCGCAAGCGCGTCGGCGGCGCCGATCAGCGGCACGTACACATTCTTCATGATCGCGGCCCAGGCGGCGCCGTGTGGGTCGTCCAGAGGTTCCAGAAGCAAGTGGGTGCCCTGGAACAGCGCCACGCATTCCGCAGCGACCGCTCGATCCGCGGAGGCCACCATCGCAAACCCTGGCAAGCCGGCCTGCAGCTCGCGGGCCAGCATCGGCCCATAAAGCAGCGCCCAGCCGATGCGGAGACCGAAGTGGTGTTCGAAGATCTGCGCGGGCGTGCGGCCCTGGGCATCCAGTCCCTTGGCGATGGACAGGTACAGGGAACGCCCGGCAGGCAGGCAGGCCGCAAGTCGCCCCGCCAGTTCGTCGTGCGGATTCGTGGGAAGGGCGAAGATCACGATGTCGCGATCGTGCGCCGCTTCCTCCAGCGGTTGCGTTTCCTGCCACGTAACGAGGTCACGGTCCCAGACCGCGACCTCGTGATTCGCGCGCAGCAGGGACTCGAACGCATGTCCCATGGCGCCATGTCCCAGGATCAGGACGCGCTTGGCTTGGCCCGGCATGATCGGCTCCCCGAGGTGCCCCGCCTCCAGCATATGCCCGGACGGTGGGGGTCGCATGAAGATCGCCGCGCCGAAATCACCTCAGCCGACGATTCTCAGCACACGCGGGCGCGCGGCTCCGCGCTCGGTGGCGGGCCTGGCGTGGGAGAACATGTCGATCAGGACGGTGCCGCCCACGCGAGGGAGCAGGGCGGAGGCGGCGTTGTAGGCGTCGTCGCCGATCAGGCCCCATTCCAGCAGCGCGGCGAGATAGCCGCACCACAGGTGGATGACTTCGTCCTCGTCGCCATGGCGTTCCAGTTGGGCGGCGATGCGGCGCTGCAGTTCTTCGATTCTCGGATGCAAGTTCGGCACGGTGGGAAGGCCCTGCGGCGAACGGGCGCCGCGTGAAGGAAGGCGGTGGGCGAGCGCGCATCCGGCGCGTTCGACCATTGGGTCGCCCGGCCTCTATGCCGGACTCGCCCCGGCGCTTATGGGCCGGAAGGGCATCCGTGTCCCGAGCTGGCCGGACAAGTTCCTGGGCCAGCGCTTGGCGGAGATTGTGGATAGGCGGCTGAGCGGCGGGCCTTCGATATCACGAACAAGGTGTTCGCGTTTTTGAAACGTGACATCGATTTCGCGGTTCGTCCTGCGTGCCAGCATGTTCAGGCCTTCCTGGCTCAATGGAGTGATTCGAATGTCCTGGCTGATTCTTCTTCTGATTGGCGCGATGGCCGGCTGGCTGGCCGGAGTGCTTATGAAGGGACGCGGTTTCGGCGTCATCGGCAACATCATCGTCGGTGTGATCGGTGCGTTCGTCGGTGGCTGGCTGTTGCCGCGGATTGGAGTTCGCTTGGGTGGCGAACTCGGCACGTTCATCGCAGCCCTGATCGGGGCCATGGTCCTGCTGTTCGTGATCGGATTGGCGAAGCGCGCCTGATACGGAATGCATTCAAGGTCAAGCAGCATTTGCCCGGCTCGCCCGGGCATTCTTTTGGCCGCAGCAATGCGTCCATCCCGTTGAACATCCGTGTGCGCGGTTCGCGCGGTCGTTTGGGGCTTCAATGAACGAAAAGAAGGTAATCGCCGTCGTCGGTGCGACCGGCGCGCAAGGCGGTGGGCTGGCGCGCGCCATCCTCGACGATCCCGATGGAGGCTTCGCGCTGCGCGCCATCACGCGCGACGTGGCCTCGAGCAACGCAGTTGCGCTGGCGCGCCGCGGGGGCGATGTCGTGACGGCCGACAGCGACGATGCCCCGAGTCTCGAGAGGGCGCTGCAGGGTGCATATGGTGCGTTCTTCGTGACCAACTTCTGGGAACACTTCGACCCTGAGCGCGAGAAGGCGCAGGCGTGCAACATGGCGCAGGCCGCGAAGGCCGCGGGTGTGCAGCACGTGATCTGGTCGACGCTGGACGACACGCGGTTGCGCCTTCCCCTCGACGATGAGCGCATGCCGACGCTGCTGGAGCAGTACAAGGTTCCGCATTTCGATGCGAAGGGCGAATCGGACGTGTACTTCCTCGAGGCGCGATTGCCGCTGACGCTGCTGAAGACGTCGTTCTACTGGGACAACCTCATCCATTTCGGCATGGGCCCGAAGCCCGGCGAGGACGGCGTGCTGGAGTTCGTGCTGCCGATGGGCGACGCGAAGCTGCCTGGCATCGCTGTCGAGGACATCGGCCGCGCGGCGTATGGCCTCTTCAAGGCGGGCGATACCTATGTGGGCAAGCGGGTCGGCGTTGCCGGCGAACTCCTCACCGGCGCGGAAATGGCACAGGCGCTTACGCGAGCGCTCGGTCGCGAGGTTCGCTATCGCGAGGTGACGCCGGCGCAGTACCGGCGGCTGGGCTTCCCGGGCGCCGAAGACCTCGGCAACATGTTCCAATACAAGCGCGATTTCGAGTCCGCGTACTGCGGCGCCCGCGACGTCGGCAAGACTCGCGAACTCAATCCGCGCCTGCAGACGTTCGCGCAGTGGCTGGACGACAACGCCGCGCGCATTCCGCTCTAGCCGCAAGCCCGGGAAGGTTGCATGCGCCGCCTTCAACCGGCGCATGCGAACATGCGCCGTCACTGCTGCGCTGGAGCGAGGCTATGGAACTGGGCATGGTGGGTCTGGGCCGCATGGGCGCCAACATGGCGGAGCGGCTGGTCGGCCACGGGCACCACGTCGTCGGGTTCGACCCGGGCGCCAAGGCGCGCGAACAGGCTACGGCTCGACGCGTCGTCACCGCGGGCTCGCTGGTGGAACTGGTCGCGCAACTGCTGCCGCAGCGTGTCCTCTGGCTGATGGTGCCGGCGGGCGAAGTCGTCGACGCCACCATCGCCGAACTGCTGCCGCTGCTGTCCGAAGGCGACGTGGTGATCGACGGCGGCAACTCGAACTACAAGGACACGATGCGCCGCGGCGCGATGTTGGCTGGCCACGGCATCCATTACCTGGACTGCGGCACCAGCGGCGGCATCTGGGGCCTGAAGGAGGGCTACAGCCTGATGATCGGCGGCGATGAAGCCGCCGTGGAACGGCTGCGTCCGATCTTCTCCGCGCTGGCGCCGGCGCCGGACCGCGGCTGGGGCCGGGTGGGGCCGAGCGGTGCGGGGCACTTCACCAAGATGATCCACAACGGCATCGAGTACGGAATGATGCAGGCCTATGCCGAGGGCTTCGCGATCATGCAACGCAAGACCGCGCTGGGCCTCGACCTGCAGCAGGTCGCGCATATCTGGCAGCACGGCAGCGTGGTGCGCTCATGGCTGCTCGACCGCACCGCCGATGCGCTCGATCGCAATCCGCGGCTGGACGGAATCGCGCCGCACGTGTCGGACTCGGGCGAGGGGCGCTGGACGGTGGCCGAAGCGATCGACCTGGATGTCTCGGCGCCGGTAATCACGCTGTCGTTGCTGGAGCGGCTGCGATCGCGCGAGGACGACTCCTTCGCCGACAAGCTGCTCGCGGCGATGCGCGCGGAGTTCGGCGGTCACGCGATCAAACGCAGCGAGTGAGGATTGGCCCGCGGGCGGGACAGGCTTTCCCCGCCGCGCCGGCTAATCGGAGTGGAATGCAGACGTTAGGCTGAGGCAGCCGCTGGCGCCCCTTCCTCCCTCCGGAAACCCTTATGTCCCTGTCGATGTACCAGGCCACCGTGCCGATGTTCGTCCGTTCGCTGCAGAACCTGCGTCACGTGCTGGAGAAGGGCGAGGCCCATGCCAGGGACCAGGGGTTCGCAGCGGAAACGCTGCTGGAATCGCGCCTGATCGGCGACATGCTGCCGCTGGTGCGCAACGTGCAGATCGCCACCGACATGGCCAAGAACGGCGTCGCGCGGCTGGCCGGAGTCGACCCGCTGAAGTTCGAAGACGCCGAAACCACGTTCGCGCAGTTGTATGCACGCATCGAGCGCGCCAGCGACTACATCAACACGTTCGCGCCGGCGCTGATCGACGGCTGCGAGGAGCGGACGATCCGCGTGCCGTCCGGTGGCCAGGAGCTGCAGTTCCAGGGGCGCGATTACCTCACAGGCTTCCTGCTGCCCAACTTCTTCTTCCACTGCACGACCAGCTACGCGATCCTGCGCAAGGAAGGCGTTGCATTGGGCAAGAAGGACTACCTCGGCCTCGCCTGAGCCGTCACGGCATGGCCGGCGGCTCGTAGGGCAGGGTCAGCCCCAGCAGCCACAGCAGTCCCAGCACCAGCGGGATGTGCACCAGCAGCTGCATGAAGGTGAAGCCGACGATGTCGCGCGCCTTCAGCCCGAGCACGCCGAGCAGTGGCAGCATCCAGAACGGGTTGACCAGGTTCGGCAGCGCCTCGGCGGCGTTGTAGACCTGGACTGCCCAGCCCAGGTGCACCTTGAGCTCGTTGGCGGCCTGCATCACGTAGGGTGCTTCGATGATCCATTTGCCGCCGCCGGAAGGCACGAAGAACCCGAGAACCGCGGAGTACGCACCCATCACGACGGCGAACGTATCGGCGGAGGCGACCTGCACGAACGCGCTGGAGAGACGATGGGCCAGCGTTTGCCCGCCATCGCCCGCAGCGGCGGTCAGCATCATCGCGATGCCGCCGTAGAGCGGGAACTGGATCAGCACGCCGGTGGTGCTGGGCACCGCGCGCGTCACCGCGTCGAGGAAGCTGCGCGGCCGCCAGTGCAGCAGCAGGCCGACGGCGAGAAACAGGAAGTTGTAGGTGTTGAGGCTGGCGATCGCGGAGACCGCCGGCTTGCTGGCGAACTCGCGCGCAAGCCAGCCGAATGCGAGCAGCGACAGCAGCACCGTCAGCAACGGGCTGTACTCCAGCCACTCGCCGGGCCGCGTGCGTGGCGGCAAGGCCGGAGTCGCGGATGCGTCGACCGTGGTGAACTCGCGTGCCCTGCGCGCGGATTCGCCGCGCGGCGCCGTCCACCAGCACACCGCAAGGGACACGAGGATGAGCACCGTGGTCAGCAGCAGCGACTGCCACAGCAGGATCGTCTTGGTGAAGGGCAGCACGCCGGTGATCTCCACCAGCCCGGGCGGCATGCTGGCCGGGTTGGCCTGCAATTGCGCGGCGGACGAGCTCAGTCCCATCGCCCAGACCGCGCCGAGGCCGAGGTAGGCCGCGGCGCCGGCGGCGCGATAGTCCATGTCGAGGTCCTCGCGTCGGCCGAGCGCGCGCGCCAGCAGGCCGCCGAACACCAGCGAGAAGCCCCAGCTGAGCAGCGAGCTCAACATGCTGACCAGGGCGACGAAGCAGATCGCGCCACGGCCGCTGCGCGGCACGCGCGCCAGCGCCTCGATCAGTCGCGCCACGACAGGCGCGGTGGCCACCACGTAGCCGCCGATCACGACGAACACCATCTGCATCGTGAAGGGGATCAGGCTCCAGAAGCCGTCGCCGAATGCGGTGACCGTCGCCTGCGGCGTCGCGCCGAAGGCCAGTGCGGCCACCGCGACCACGACCACGCCAAGCACCGCGAACACGTAGGCATCGGGGAACCAGCGCTCGGCCCAGGCGGCGCAGTGCAGGGCGGCACGGGCCATCCAGGTGTCCCGAGGGAGCGGCGTGGATGTCGCTGCCGTGGCGGGTGCGTGGCGCTGCATGGCGATTCCCCTGTCGTCTGCGGCCATTGTCGCCGCTTGCGCATGGTTTGGCAGGCCTGCGGCTGTGAAAGAATGAAGCCCTGCTCATCCAGGGCTTGCTCATCCAGGGTGGAACCGATGTTGCGGACACCGTCAACCAAGTGCCTGCTGTTGCTCGCCATGCTGTCGGTGCTGACCGCCTGCGCCAGCGTGCCCCCGGCCGCGCGCAACCCGCTGGCCGACTGGCAGCCGTCGCCGAACCGCAACGAGCGCGGGGCGCAGCTGATCGTGCTGCACCAGACCGAGATGGAAAGCGCGGCGGCGGCGCTGCTGACGTTGCAGACCCGCAACTCGGGCGGGCCGGTCAGCTCGCACTATCTGATCGGCGACGACGGCCATCTCTACCAGCTGGTGGCCGATAGCGAGCGCGCCTGGCACGCCGGCGCGGCGCGCTGGGGCGGCATCTCCGACCTCAACTCGGCCTCGATCGGCATCGAGCTGGATAACGACGGCGCTGAGCCCTTCAGTGAGGCGCAGATCGCGACGCTGCTGGTGCTGCTGGAAGACATCACCCACCGCTTCGATATTCCGCGTCATCTGATCATCGGTCACGGCGACGTCGCGCCGCCGCGCAAGAACGATCCCAGCGTGCGGTTCCCCTGGCAGCGTCTGGCCGAAGCGGGGTTCGGGCTGTGGCCGCGCGAATCGCTGGCGCCGGCGCCAGCGGGTTTCGATCCGTGGGCGGCGCTGCGCCTGATCGGTTACGACCTGCGCGATCGTCCCGCTGCGGTGCGCGCGTTCCATCGCCACTATCGCGGCAACGAGGACGATCAATGGCAGGCCGGCGACGAGGAGCTGCTGTACGACCTGCAGCAGCAGCTGATCGAAGCACCGCCGGTGCCGTGAAGCCCGCCATGCCGTGACGCGGGCGCACGAGCGTGTCGCAATCGCGTGTTGTGTTTCGTTCAGTGCGCAATCGTGCGTGCTGTCGCGCTTCGCGTACGACGCTTCGCACGTCCTGGCCCGGCGCTAGCCGTTTCGACGCACGCCGTGGTTAAAGCCATGTCGACGCCGGTTTTGCGCGGGGGCTTGGGTTCATCGCGTCATCGTCAACGTGCGCGGGCCCATCAATGGGCGCATACGAGAGAGAGTTCATGAAGATCACTGCTCGAAACGCAACCCTGGCGCTGCTCGTGGTGGGCACGCTGACACTGGCGGCATGCGCCAGCCAGAAACCGGCGGAGGAGGCCCCGGCGGCGCAGGCCGCACCGGCGGATGCTCCGGCGCCGGCCGCGGATTCGGGCACGACTCCCTAAGGCTCCTGCAACAGATCAGACGCCCCGCAGAGGGCGGCCACTTCGAGTGGTGTGGTGCGAAAGGCGGCTACGGCCGCCTTTCGCTTGTCCGGATCAACCGGGCTGGCCGTCCTGTACGCGTTCCGCGTCGTGCCGCGGCGCATGTTCCGCGGCTTCGCGTCCGGCCACCACGCCGGTTGCCGTGAGGTCGGCGGTGACGTTGCCGACCGTCGCGAACACGTCGGGAATGGTGTCGACGGCGAGCAGCAGGCCCAGGGGTTCCACCGGCAGACCGGCCGCCTGCACCACCGGCATGTTGGTGGCCATGAAGCTCACCTGCCCCGGCAAACCGACCGAACCCAGGCTGATCACCACGGCGAGCGCGGCGCAGCCGGCGAGTTGCGCGGCACTGAGGTCGATGCCGTAGATCCACGCCACGAACGCGGTCACGCCGATGTACTGCACCGGGCTGGTGATGCGGAACAGCGACACCGCCATCGGCAGCACCAGCGAGGCGATCTCCAGCGGGTAGCCCAAACGCACCCGCGCGCTGTCGACCATCGCGGGCAGCGAGGCCAGCGAGGACTGGGTGCTCGCGGCAATCGTCTGGGCCGGCAGCACGCCGGCCGCGAAACGCCGCAGCGGCGTGCCGGAGGCGCGCGCGACCAGGTACAGCATCAGCGTGACCGAGATGTACAGCACGCACTGCAGCGCGATGTAGTAACCGAATGCGCCGAGCATGCCGACGCCGACCCGCGCGCAGACTGCGAACATCAGCGCGAACACGCCCAGCGGCGCGATCCACAACAGCCAGCGCACGATCACGATCATCGCATCGGCGATGGCTTGGAACAGCTCGACCACGCGCTCGCGGCGGCTCGCTTCGATGCGGGTCAAGGCGAAGCCGAAGAACAGCGCGAACACCACCAGCGGCAGCATCGCGCTGGCCGCCGCTGCGGCGACGACGTTGCTGGGAATGATCGCGGTGAACCAGTCGGCGAGCGCCGGCGGCGTGGCGGGTGCGTGCGGGACGGCGGTTGCGGCGCGGAACGACTGCACCAGTGCGTCGTCGCGCGGCACCAGCGAGAGCAGGGCCGGTGCGGCGATGGCGGTGAATGCGGCGCCCGCGCTGAGCAGCACGATGAAGACCACCATGGCGCGCCGCGCAGTGCGTCCGGATGAGGCGGCGTCACTGGCCGAGGTCACGCCGATCACGACCAGCGACACCACCAGCGGCACGACCGTCATCTGCAATGCGTTGAGCCATAGGCGCCCGATCGGCTGCATCACCGAGGCAGCGGTGTCGGCCGGGCCTGGCGCAATCGCGACCAACAGCAGGCCGGCTACGGCGCCGGCGATCAGCGCCAGCAGGACACGCGTGGTCATCGACAGGGTCGGCATGCGTTCAATCGTCAGGAGAAGTGAGAGGGTGAGCGTGGATCATGGCGCCGGCAGGCGCCAGCTGTGTTGCAGGCGCAGGTATTCCGCCTGGGGCAGCAGCACGAACACGGGGTGGCGTTCCGGGCGCAGCCAGGCAAGCAGCTGTTCCATCGCCGGATCGGCCATCGCGGTGCACCCGGCGGTCGGCTCGCCCGGCGCCTTCCACAGGTGGGCGAAGATGCAACTGCCGCCGCCCGGCTGGTTGAGCGGGTTGTGTTCGATGACGAATCCCAGCCGGTAGCGCTGGTCGCCTCCCGCGTGCAGGTCGCGGCGCATCGGCTCGGTCGAGCCCTCGACCGCGGCCTGGCCGACGTCGCCGGCGTCGACGATGCGGTTGTAGAGCGGCGAGGCATTGACGTCGATGCAGTAGTCGGCGGCGGTCATGGCCTCATAGGGCATGGTCGTATCCGCGTTGCCGGCATAGCCGAACGCGGTGCCGATCGCGAACACGCCGGCGGGAGCCCGTCCGTCGCCCTCGCGCTTCTGCGGTTCGCTGCCCTGCGATGGATGCAATCCGGTGCCCCACGCGCTGCCGTTGCGGCCGACGCTGACCGGTGCTGCGCTGCCGACTTCGCGCCAGGCATCGCCATCGCGCTCGAAGCGGCGCATCCGTCCGGTCGTGGCATCCCAGCCGTCGGTGGTGACGAGAACGAGCTGCCGCGCATCGTCCCAGCCCTTCGCCGGCGAAGGCGACGTGACGGTGGCACAGGCGGCGAGCGCCAGCAGTGGCAGGGTCAGCAGGGTGCTACGGAGAAGGGCGCGCATGCGGGTCGTCAGCTGTCGAGCAGGTCGTGCATGAGCTCGAGATTGAGGTCGAACTGGCGGCGGCGGCCTTCATTGCCATCGCACAGCAGCACATAGATCAGGTCGAGCAGATGCTGCAGCGCCGACTGGTACAGCAGCGGTTCGATGTGCCTGCGGCCGTCATGCGCCGACACGAGCAGCGAGGCGTCCGCGTAGGCGCGCAACGGATTGGGCGTGTGCCGCGTCACCGTGACGACCTTGCCCGAGCGCTCGCGGAAGCGGCGTCCGATCTGGCAAAGCTCCGGCTGGCGTCCGTGTTCGGAGAACACCAGCAGTACGTCGCCGGGCGCGGCGCTGGAAACGCCGGCCTGCATCAGGATGGCGTCGACGTAGTGGACAGTCACTATCCCCAGCATCGACAGCCGCGTCGCGAACGCGCGCGCCGGGATGCCGTCCTCGCCGAGGCCGATGATGTACACCTTGCCGGCCTGCTGCAGCGCCGAGGCGATCGCATCGATGCGGTCGGTGGGATTGATCAGCCGGGTTTCCGCCTCGGCCTGCGCCTTCAGCTGCCAGAGCTGCTCGGCCTGCGCGGTGCGGGGGTCCTCGGCGGCGGCTGCGACCACACCGCCCTCGTCGCCGCCGTTGCCGCGCGCGACTGCCTCGCCGATCGAGTACTTCAGGTCCGGGTAGCCCTTGAAGCCGAGCTTCTGGCTGAACTTCACGACGCTGGACTGGCTGATGCCGAGCGCGTTGGCCAACTGCTGCGAGGAGTAGTCGCGCAGCAGGTGGGCGTTGTCCAGCAGGAAGTCGGCGATGCGGCGCTCGATGGCGGACATCTGGTCTCGTTCGGCCCGGATTTTCAGCAGTGGCGACATGACGTGGGGGCGGCTCCGTGGCTCAGGCGGCCGTCAGCAGTTCCAGGCCGCGGATCTCGCGGATGCCCAGGCCCGGCGCGTCGGTGACGGAGATCTCCGACTCGTTGAAGATCACGCCGCCGTCGACCGGGTTGAACGCGCACAGCGACGGCCCGTCCAGGTCCACCTTGTTGATGACGTTGGCCTTGGCCACGGCGACATGGACGGCGGCGGCGACGCTGATGCTGGTCTCGATCATGCAGCCGATCATGCACTCGATGCCGTACAGCGCGGCGATGTCGGCGATGCGGATCGCGTTCGAGATGCCGCCGGTCTTCATCAGCTTGATGTTGATGATGTCGGCAGCGCGCATGCGGATCAGGTCGATGACCTCGGTCGGGCCGAAGATGCTTTCGTCGGCCATGATCGGCGTGTGCACGCGCTCGGTGACGTACTTCATGCCATCCAGGTCATGCGCCTTGACCGGCTGCTCGACCAGTTCCAGCCGCACTCCGGCGTCCTCCAGTTGTTGTATCGCGTACACCGCCTGCTTGGCGGTCCAGCCCTGGTTGGCGTCCAGGCGCAGCAGGGCGCGCCCCTCGACGGCAGCGTAGATCGCCTTGACCCGCTCGATGTCGACGCCGATGTCCTTGCCGACCTTGATCTTCAGCGACTCGAAGCCGCGGTCCACCGCGCTGAGCGAGTCGGAGACCATCTTGTCGATGTAGTCGACGCTGATGGTGATGTCGGTGGTGATGACCGGGTCACCGCCGCCCAGCATCTGGTACAGCGGCGCGCCATAGAGCTGGCCCCACAAGTCGTAGACGGCGATTTCGACGGCGGCTTTGGCGCTGGTGTTCTTCTCCAGCGCTGACTGGATCAGCTGGGTGATGCGGTTGAGGTCGGCGATTTCCTGGCCGACCAGGCGCGGGGCGATGTACCTGCGGATCGCCTCGATGATCGAGCCATGGGTGTCGCCGGTGATCACCGCCGTGGCGGCCGCCTCGCCATAGCCGACATGGCCGGTGTCGGTGTGCACCGACACGACGATGTCTTCGACCGTGTCGACCGTGCGCAGCGCCGTCTTGAACGGCGTCTTCAGGGGGACGCGGATCATGCCGAAACGGATATCGGTGATTTTCATGCAGTGCGAGGTCTGGAAAGTTGGGGGGTGGAAGGAGAGATGAGGCTCAGGGCCGGATGCGCTGGATGTTGGTAGCGCGATCGATGTAGGTCTGGGTGGCGTTGAACATCAGCGGCAGCAGCGGCGACACGGTCACGCCGTTGGTCTTGGCGCGGGCCATGCGACCGTCGCGGCCGAGATAGCTCAGCCCGGTGGTGTCGTGGATGACGTAAGGCGCGCCGTCTACCTGGCCGATGACCATCATCACGTGGCCGGGGATGTAGACCAGGTCGCCGACCTGCAGTTCGCGAGCGACCGCCTGCCTGCGCTCCCGGCTGTCGTGCTCACCCAGTGCGATGCGGTTGAGCGCCGGGCTCACCGCCTGGTCGCTGGTGTTGCGCGGCAGTTCGACGCCCATGCTGCGGTAGACCTCGGACACGAAGCCGCTGCAGTCGCGCCCGTTGTAGCTGTGGCCCCAGCCATAGCGTTCGCCGAGGAAGCGGAAGCCCTGCTCGATGAGGTGGCGCTGGCTCAGGTCCAGGTACTGGTCGGCGCTGGCCTCGCGCCGCGGCAGCAATGCCGGGGCGAAGCGCAGGGAACCATCGGCGTTGCGCACCGGCAGTTCGATCACATGCGAGGTGTAGGGATGCTGCCCGTTGACCGGCTTGTCGGCCGGCCAGTCCGCCAGTACCGGCACGCGCACGCCCATGTCGAGCTGCACTTCGGACACGCCCGGCTCCTCCGGCGTGTACAGCGTGTGCGCGGTGGCGCCGGTGACGATGCGGTACGGCGCCTTGCGTGCGTAGCCCGCTACCTGCTCCGCCGTGCCTTCAGCAACGTGGCGCTTCTCGACCCACGCCGCGTAACGCGAGCTGACCACGAACCACCATTGTCCGTCGCGGCTTTCGTGCGCGATCACGACCGCATCGCCCGGGAAAAGACCGCTTTCCTGGAAGCGGTCGATATCGTGGTCGCCGCTGGAGGAGAACACGCGCAGCCGCGTCGGAAACGTGCGCAGGTCGGCGCGGTGCACGACCAGGCCATGGCGCGTGCTCTGCTGGGCCGGAATTGCGCCGAGGTTGATGCCGGCGACGATGTCGTCGAGCGTGGCCGCAGGCACCGGCTTGCCCTGTTCGTCGTAGAGCGGCTTGGACGGCCGCTTCGACAAACCCTCGATCCATCCGGCGACGCGTTTGCGTTCCAGCGTGGCCGGCAGCGCGTCGAGGTCGTGGATGCTGCGGTCCTGGCGGCGAAGCCGTTCGTTCTGCGCGGCGATCGCATCGCGATCGAGCACGACTCGGTCGGCATCGGGCAGGCGCCGCACCCAGAAGGCCGGATCGAGCATGGCGTCGTCGACGCCGATGATGCCGCTGGCCGGGATGTTGGACGGGTGCGCCGGGGCTTCGCGCGCCTGCAGCGGTTGCAGCGCGACGAACAGCAGGGCGGCGGTGACGGGTACGAGCAGTCGCATGATCAGCCTGCAGCAGGAGAAAGGCCGGACAGCACGCCGGCCATGAACAATCCGATGCCCGTGCCCAGCACCAGGCCCAGCATCGCCAGCAGAACCGCGGCGGGCACCAGGGCACGCGAATAGGTCGCGGCCAGCACCGGCGCGGTCGCCACGCCGCCGATCTGTGCGAGCGAGGAGATGCCGCACAGGAACAGGTCGAAGCGGAACAAACGCGCGGCCATGACGAACAGCGCGATGTGCAGGAGCAGCACCGTCGCGCCGACCAGCACGAACAGCGGCGCCGCCGCCATGCCGGCGAAATTGCTCTGCGAGGCCAGCGTCGCGACGAGGCAGGCGAGCAGCGCGCCTGCCAGCGGCGACGGCACCGGCGAGGCGGCCAGCGGCGTGCGTGCCAGGATCAGCCCGGCCGCGGTGGCGATCAGCACCGTCCATGCCGTGGTGGTGAGGAAGCCGTTGGCGGGCAGCATCGCCGCAATTGCGGCGGCGCCGTTGCCGACCAGCAGTGCGATCCCTAGCCAAAGCAGCGCGCCGCCGGCACTGGCGCTGCCCGTGGCCTGTGGTGCGGCCGCGACGGGCAGGGGCCGGCTGTCGGCACGGGTCCAGCGATTGAACGTCGGCGCAAAGCGGACCGCCGAGAACAGCACGACGACCCACAGCGAGTAGCACAGCGCGTCGGCCAGCAGCACCGGCGGCAACAGGTTGTCAGGCAGGCCGATCGACTGCTTCACCGCCACCAGGTTGGCCGAACCGCCGGTCCAGGTCGCGCTCAATGCCGCCAGCATCTTCCAGCCGTCGGCCGGCAGCGCATGACGGAACATCAGGTAGGCAATCACTATCGCGGCCAAGATGCTGGCCATTGCGCAAGCGAACACGGCGAGCATGCGCGGACCCAGGCGCAGGATCGCGCGCAGGTCGCAGCCGACCATCAACAGGAAAAGAAGCGCTGGCAGCAGTTGCGTGATCAGCGCCTTCTGCGCGGCCTCGATGTCGGGCGTGGTCCGCCACACGCCGCCCACCGCGAGCGCGGTCACGAAGAGGTAGGTCAGCACGATCGGCGGCAGTACCGAGAACACGCGCCAGCCGTAGCGCTTCTCCAGCGAGGGGAACAGGCCGGCCGCCAGCAGCACTACCGCCAGGTATGGCCAGACCGACTGGATCATTGTTTCCCCTTGCGCCGAGCGACGGGCTGGCCGCCTAAGGAATACATACTTCAGGATTGTGATTTGTCAAGAATAAATTATTGACCAATCCGTTAACACCATGTTACACAGCCGTGACTGGGCTCCGAGGTGGTGGCGGCGCGTGGACGGCATCGAACATCCGCACGGTTCTGCAAAACCCCTTGCCCGCGGCTGGGGTGCCACCGCGGGCGCCTTTTTATTGGTCGCGTCGTACTGCCTGACGGGCGACGCGCGCGCTGTCGGGGGGGCTCCGATACAGGCCGAGGTCGAGGCCCAGGTCGATGCCGGGGACTTCCGTGGCGCAGAAGAGCGGATCGATGCCGCGCTGGCCGCCGCCGACATCGACGCCGATACGACCCGGGCCCTGCAGTTCGAACGCGAACGGATGCGCCGCATCCGCCTGGACTTCCCGCTGACCGAGGCCGAGGCCAGGCAGAAGCTGCGCGAACGCATTCCCGACCTGCGCGACGATGAGTTCGCCGGGTGGAAGCGCTCCAACCAGCTCGAACATCTCGTCATCGATGGCCAGCCGTACTACTTCAATCGCTCGGTCTCGAACCTGTTCCGCATCAGTCCCGAAGCGGCGACGCGCCTGAGCAAGCCCATCGTCCGCAACGACGGCCCGATGGAGAGTGCCAACGCCTATCACGCTGAAGCCGTGCGCGACGCGCAGGAAAGCGGGAAGAGCAGCGTCGCACCGCGGCGCGTGCGCGTGACCCAGTCGATCGTCGTCAACGCCGATGCCGTGCCGGCGGGCGAGACGGTGAGGGCGTGGATCCCGTATCCGCGCGCGCTGCCCGGGCAGCAGGAAAACATCCGATTCGCCGACAGCGTGCCGGCGCGGCACCAGATCGCGCCCGAATCCACGCTGCAGCGCACCGTGTACCTGGAGAAGCCGGCGCAGGCCGGCAAGCCGACCGAGTTCTCGATCACCTACGACTTGACCGTGTTCGGCCAGGTGAACCGCATCGATCCCGCCAAGGTCACCGCGCTGGGCCGCCGTCCGGACCTGGCGCCGTACCTGGGCGAGCGTGCGCCGCACATCGTCTTCAGCGACGACATCCGCCGCTTCTCACGCGAGGTCGTCGGCGACGAGACCAATCCGTATCGCATCGCGCAGAAGCTCTACGCCGCCGTCGATCGCATTCCGTGGGCCGGCGCGCGCGAATACTCGACACTGACCAACATCAGCGACTACGCGCTGCATGCCGGTCACGCCGACTGCGGCCAGCAGACGCTGCTGCTGATGACGCTGCTGCGGCTCAATGGCATTCCGACGCGCTGGCAGTCGGGCATGGTCTATTCCGACGGCAAGTACGACAACCTGCACGACTGGGGCTGGTTCTACCTCGCGCCCTACGGATGGGTGCCGATGGACGTCACCACCGGCCAGTTCAAGGACGCGAAGGATCCGTCCATCGAGTGGTTCTACCTGGGCGGACTCGACGCCTATCGCATTGCCTTCAACGACGACTACGGCACGGACCTGGTGCCGGCCAAACGCCATTTCCGCTCGGAAACGGTGGATTCGCAACGCGGCGAAGTGGAGTGGGCAGGGGGCAACCTCTACTTCGACCAGTGGGACTACGGATTCGAAGCACAAGTACTGCAATAAGAGCCGCGAACGAAGATTCGCGGACATAACGACTGTTCGACAAAAAGGGGAGAGGAATGAGGAAGGCGGTTCTGCGCAGAGCGGCGCTCTGCATTGCGTTGGGTGCGTGTATCGGCGCCATGTCGCCCGTGATGGCGCAGAGTGCGACAGGTGCGGTGGCCGGTCGTGCCACGGCAGGTGACCGGATCGTGTTGACGAACACCGCCACCGGCATGACCCGCAACATCACGGTCGATGCCGACGGCAGCTACCGCCTGGCGCAGTTGCCGGTAGGCGATTACAGCCTGCAGGTCGTGCGCGATGGGCAGGACGTGGGCAGCGGGGTCGCGGTCAATGTCGCGCTGGGCGGCACCACCACGGTCAACCTCGGCGCCGCGGGCAATGTCGTCAACCTGGAGTCGGTGCAGGTGGTGGGCCAGGCGGTGGTCAACCGCGTGGACGTGCGTTCCACCGAATCGGCCACCAACGTCACCCGTGAAGAGATTGCGCGCCTGCCGGTCGACCAGAACCTGGAGTCGGTCGCGGAGCTGGCGCCGGGCGTGAACGTGGGCAACGCCTCGTTCGGCGGCCTGAGCTTCGGCGGCGCCTCGGTTGCCGAGAACGCGGTCTACATCAACGGCCTCAACGTCACCGACTTCTACACCCGCCAAGGCTTCTCGACCGCACCGTTCGCCTTCTACAAGGAGTTCCAGGTCAAGACCGGCGGCTACTCCGTGGAGTTCGGCCGCAGCACCGGTGGCGTGATCAACACGGTCACGCGTTCGGGCAGCAACGAGCTCGAGGGCGGCGTCGAGGTCACCTTCGAGCCGGCGGCGATGCGCTCCAGCGCCGACGACCACTTCCACCCGGACGGCTCGGTGCACGCGTACGCCAGCCACGACACGCAGCAGTTCACCAAGGCCAACGTGTGGGCGTCCGGCCCGCTGGTAAAGGATCGCTTGTTCATGTTCGCCATGTACGAGCAGCGCCAGAACGACAAGGGCTACACCAACAACCTCGGCAACCAGTGGACGGACAGCTACGCTTCGGATGGTTTCTGGGGCACGAAGCTGGACTGGCGGATCTCGGACAACCACTTGCTTGAAGTGCTCGCGTTCTCGGACGCGGGCGACGCGAAGCTGACTACCTATAACTACAACTTCGCGACCAGTGATGTCGGCCTCTCGCAGGGCGACAGTTTCGCCGACAGCGGTGGCGACAACTGGTCGGTCACCTACACCGGCTGGCTGGCCGAGAACTTCGTGGCCAAGGCCATGTACGGCATCAACAACCGCAGCAGCTTCACGCGCTCGCAGTTGGACGAGCAGTGCAGCCGCGTGACCATCGACAGCAGCTACAACGCGCGCTGGATCGCCCTGGGGCGCCCGGTGGTGGGCTGCCACCCGACCGGCAACGCGGTCATCGAACGTGACGACGAGCGCGAGGCCTCGCGCCTGGACTTCGAATGGACCCTCGGCGAACACCTGCTGCGGTTCGGATTTGACCGCGAACTGATGACGACGGACCAGACGAACTTCTACCCGGGACCGGAAGGGAAGATCTACACCGCCCTCGGCGTGAGGCCGGGTCAGTTGCTGTGGGAAGACGTCGCGGTGCCGGCGGGCGTGACCGAAGTGATACGCGGACGCCGCCGCAGCCAGGGCGGCGTGTTCGAAACCGAGGCCACCGCGTTCTACGTGGAAGACGTCTGGAACGTCACCCCGAACTTCCTGCTGACCCTGGGCCTGCGCTGGGACCAGTTCGACAACCGCGATGCCGGAGGCAACAGCTTCATCAAGGACGACATGGTCGCGCCGCGCGGCGGCTTCTCCTGGGACGTCAAGGGCGACGGCACCACGAAGGTGTACGGCAACCTTGGCCGCTACTACATGCCGGTCACGAACAACGTCAACGCGACCATCGCCGGCGGCCTGATCGACGAGTACACCTACTACGTCCTGAACGGCTGGAACCAGCAGGCCAACCCGGTCACCGGCGCGCCGTACTCGGCTCCGATCCTCGGCGCCCAGATCGGTCCGGTGGACGACCGTCTGAACCTCAGTACTGCGGACCTGCGCAAGAGCGTCGACCGCGACCTCGAGGCCGTGTACCAGGATGAGATGCTCCTCGGCTACCAGGCCATGCTCAACGACGCCTGGTCGTGGGGAGTCAACGGCACGTATCGACGCGTGGAACGTGCGCTCGACGACATCCGCATCAACCACACGCCTTGCGGCCCCACGGCCACGCTGTTCCCGATCGGCAACCCGGGCGAGTCGCTGACGATCTGGGGTGACGCCAGCATGGGTTGCGCTACACCGGGCTGGATCACCATCGACACCTCGAAGGATGGCTATCGCAAGGGCGGCAGCAACGAGGTGATCGGCTATTCCGACCCCGAGCGCACCTACAAGGCGCTGGAGTTCCAGATCGATCGTGCATGGGACGGCAAGTGGGCGTTCAACGCCTCGTACCTGTGGTCCAAGTCCGAGGGCAACTTCGAAGGCCCGGTGAACTCGGACACCGGCTATGGCGACACCGGCATCGTCCAGCACTGGGACCACCCGGCCGCCAATGAGCGTTACGGCGTCCTGTTCAACGATCACCGTCACCAGTTCAAGTTCCGTGGCAGCTACGCCCTCAGCGAGCAGTGGACCGTCGGCGCCAACCTGCAGGTGCTGTCGGGCGGCCCGATCACCGCCTTCGGCACGACCTGGCCGAACGACACTCTGGGAGCCGGCTCGTTCACCAACGAGGCCAGCGGCGGCGGTTCGGGCTGGATCTGCGTTGACAAATGTACCGGCAACAATCCGGCCACCGGCCGCCCCTACACGTACGCGGACCGCGTGTACGAGTACTCGCCCCGCGGCGCCTTCGGCGAATTGCCGTGGACCTGGGAACTGGGTGCGAACGTGACGTGGACGTTGCCGGTGGAGGGCGTCGACCTGAAGGTGCGCTTCTCGGTCTTCAACCTGACCAACAACCAGGAGACGGTCAACATCCACGCGCGCTACGAAGGTCAGCCGGGCGATTACCGCAACGGCGAACCGATGTGGAACGGGGCGCCGTCGACGCTCGCCAACACCTTCAACACAGGTACCCGTTGGCAGTCGCCGCGCTACGCGCAGTTGGTGGTCAGCTGGCAGTTCTGACCGGCACGTAGTAACCAGAGCACGCCGCCGAAGGGCGGCGTGCTCGCTTAACGGACAACCAGATGACGGTTTCGCACCACTTTTTCGATGGCGTCGACCTGCAGGCGCTGGCGGCGCAGATGCCGACGCCGTTTTACGCATACTCGGCCAGCGCGATCCGGCAACGCATCGCAGCGCTGCAGGACACGCTCGAGGGCCTGGACGCCCGCATCTGCTATGCGGTCAAGGCGAACTCCAACACGGCCGTGCTGCAATTGATGGCCCGGCATGGTGTCGGCGCGGACATCGTCTCGGCCGGCGAACTGCGGCGCAGTCTGCGGGCCGGAATCGAGGCCAGCCGCATCGTGTTCTCCGGCGTAGGCAAGACCGAAGCCGAGATCGTCGAGGCGCTGCAGGCGGGCGTCTGGAAGTTCAATGTGGAATCGCGTGACGAGCTGTTTCTGCTTCAACAGGTGGCCGGCCGGCTGGGCGTGACCGCTCATGCGGCAGTGCGGATCAACCCGGACGTCGACGCCGGGACGCACGAGAAGATCTCCACCGGCAAGCAGGAGAACAAGTTCGGCGTCAGCATCGAGGAGGCGCGGGAATGGTTCTCCCTGCGCGAGGCGTTGCCGGATGTCCGGCTCAACGGCCTGCATGCGCACATCGGCTCCCAGATTCTGAGCCTGGAGCCATTCCGCCGGGCCATGCAATGCATGGCCGACTTCGCGCGCGAACTGGCCGCGGCTGGCCATCGGTTGCGGACGATCGATGTGGGCGGCGGTCTCGGCGTGACGTATCGCACCGGACACGACCGGCCCATTGCCGTGGAATCCTACGGCGCCGTGTTGAAAGAAGTATTCACCGATTTTCCAGGCACGCTGATACTCGAGCCTGGACGTTGGCTGGTGGCGGAGGCGGGTGTGCTGCTGACGCGGGCGATCCGCGTCAAGGCAGCCGCCAACCGTACCTTCCTGGTGGTGGACGCGGCGATGAACGACCTGCTGCGCCCGGCGATGTACGAAGCCTGGCACGAGATCGTGCCTCTGCACGGGAAGCAGATGAGGGAAGTGCGCTACGACGTGGTCGGGCCGGTCTGCGAGAGCAGCGACACGTTCGGTGTCGATCGCCTGATGCCGGAGTGCGAGGCGGGCGACCTGCTGATGATCACCAACGCCGGCGCGTACGGCGCATCCATGTCGTCCACCTACAATTCCCGGCCACTCACGCCCGAAGTGCTGCTCGACCGCGGCCGGCATGCGGTGATTCGACGCCGGCAGACGTTCGAGGAGATGATTGCCGGCGAGTGCATGGCGGAGGCCTGGGAGACCGCATGAAGCCGCGACATTGGATGTTTGGTGTGGCCTGTGCGCTGATGATGGCGCCGGCCATGGCGGCGTCGCCTTCGATGGCGACGATCGACACTGCGTTCGAGGATGCGGTGGCGCGCTATCGCCTGCCGGGACTGGCGGTGGGCATCGTCGAGGACGGTCGCGTCACCTACATGCGCACCAGCGGCGAACGCGTTGCCGGCAGCGGCGAGAAGATCGATGCGGACACGTTGTTCAAGGTCGCATCCAACACCAAGGCCATGACCACGGCGCTGCTCGCGCGGCTGGTCGACCAGGGCAAGCTGCGCTGGGACGATCCGGTCGTTCGCCACCTTCCGCAGTTCCGGATGCATGACGCGTGGGTATCGCAGGAGATGCAGGTGCGAGACCTGCTGATCCACAACAGCGGGCTGCGTGCCGGTGCCGGCGACCTGATGCTGTGGCCGGAGCCTAACGCGTTCGCGCGCGACGACATCATCCATGGCCTGGCCTATCTGAAGCCGCTGTACAGCTTCCGGTCGCGCTATGCCTACGACAACCTGCTCTACATCGTGGCCGGCGAAGTCGCCGCCGCCGCGGGCGGCGCGTCCTATGAGACGCTGCTGCAGCGCGAAGTCTTCGAGCCGCTTGGCATGAAGCGCTGCCGGGTCGGCCAATGGAACCGCGACGAAGTCGGCAACGTCGCCCAGCCGCACATGCGCCAGGGCGACAACAACGTGCCCGTGCGCGCCGACGGCGAGGTGATCCCAGCCACCACGATGGCGGCCGCGGGCGGGGTGCGCTGCAGCCTCGACGACATGCTGGCCTGGGTGCAGGCGTGGCTGCGTGAGGAGCCCGCGCAGTCGTCCTGGCTGTCGCGTGATCAGCGACGCGCGCTGTGGTCCGCGCAGATGCCGATGCCGCTTTCGGACCGGCAGCGCCGCTGGGACAACGCCCACTACAGCGCCTACGGCTATGGTTGGCGGCTCAGCGATGTCGACGGCACGTTCAAGGTTGCCCACACCGGCACGCTCATGGGCATGTACTCGGCCGTCACCTTGTTGCCGGACAAGCACGTCGGATTCGTGATCATGGCCAACGGCGAGGCAGAGGAGGCGCGCACGGTGCTGACGCAGGTGCTGGTGAAGCACTTCACCGCCCCGGCCGACGCGCGCAAGGTCGCCGACTATGCGCGCGACCTGGATCGCGAGCGGGCCGACACGCCACCCGCAAAGCGCGCGCCGGACACGTCCGCGCGCGCGGTGGCGGCCATCGAAGCGATGCGGCCGTGGCTGGGTCACTATCGCGACCCCTGGTTCGGCGAGGTCAGCGTCTGTCCGGGTAATAGCGGGCACGTGCGCTTCACATCACTCAAGTCGCCGATGCTGAGCGGCGTCGTGCAGAACGTCGGTGGACGTTGGCTGGTCGACTGGGACGACGCCAGCGTGGATGCCGAGGCGTGGCTCGATTTCGCAAGCCATGGCCAGACGGTGTCGCTCAACATGTCCAAGGTCGATCCCGAGGCGGACTTCAGCTACGACTATGAAGATCTGGCGTTCACTCGCACGGGCCGCTGCAACTAGCGGCACCGCCGGTTGCGCCGCGGCATTGTTCGCGGCCGCCTGCGCATCCATCGCGGCCGCTCCCGGTGAGCCGGTGGCCGATGGCCTGGCCGGCACGGGCCTGGTCGACGTGCAGCGGCTGACGCCCGGTATCGATCTCGACATCCGCTATGCGGGGTCCAACAACTTCGTCGGCGCGCCTGTCGACGGCTACGAGGCACCACGCTGCTACCTGCTCGTCGAAGCGGCGCGCGCGCTGGCTGCCGTCGAGGCGGATCTACGCACGCACCACATGCGGCTACGTGTGTTCGACTGCTATCGGCCGGTGCGTGCCGTGCAGCACTTCATGGCCTGGGCGCACGACCTCGACGACCAGCGCAGCAAGCCGCGCTACTACCCGAATGTCGACAAGTCCGCGCTCGTCCCCGACTACATCGCCGATCGTTCCGGACACAGCCGTGGCGCCACCGTCGACCTGACGCTGATGCAATGCGACATGCAAGGACGGACCTGCGTTCCGGTGGACATGGGAACCGAGTTCGACTTCTTCGATGAGCGTGCGCATACCGACGCGCCCGGCACGGATGATCGGCAAAGGGCGAATCGCGGAGCACTGCGCGATGCGATGGAGCGGCACGGATTCCGCAACTATCCGTTGGAATGGTGGCATTACACGTTCCAGATGGAGCCGGCGCCGGAAACCGCATTCGACGTGCCGGTGAAATGACTGCGCATTCATCGAACACACGCAGCGGATTCACGCAGCGTTAGCGATTGCGACCGAATCCGCGGCCTAGAATCGGCGGATGCTCCGTACCCGCCATTCCTCCCGTTGGGCGGCCCGTGCAGCGGCATTGCTCGTGCTGCCGATCGCCGTAGTCGCCTTCGACGCGGACGCACGAACCGTGTATCGCTGCGTGCGCGATGGCACCGTCAGCCTCGCCACTGCGCCGGAGCCCGGGTCACAATGCGCCGCGCGCGAGATCGACGATAACGCGGTGAAGCTGCCCAATCTGTGGGGTGCGATGGGCGTGGTCAACGGCACGTTGTACGAGCGGCAACAGGACGGACGCACGGTCTACAGCACCCGCAAGCTGCCTGGTTCAGTGAAGGTGCTGGCCTTCACCGTGAAGACGCCGCCGGGCGAGCCGGCGCATCCGGGGCTGGGACGCATCGGGCGTCCACAGTTGGACCGGTATCCCACGCAGTTCCGCGCCGCCGCCAAGGCGACCGGTGTGGACGATGCCTGGTTGCGCGCGATCGCACATGCCGAAAGCGGATTCGATTCCGCCGCCGTGTCGCCGAAAGGCGCGCAGGGCGTGATGCAGTTGATGCCGCAAACGAGCCGCGAATACGGCGTCACCGATCCATTCTCCTCGGAGCAGTCGATCAGTGCGGGCGCGCGGCATCTGAAGCTGCTGCTGCGCCGATACGGCGGCGACCTGATGCTGGCGGCGGCGGCCTACAACGCCGGCATCGGTGCGGTGACCCGTTACGGCGGTGTGCCGCCCTATGCGGAAACCCAGGCCTACGTCGCCAAGGTGCAGGTGCTGCATGAGCGCTATCGCGATGCACTCGGGCGGCGGCCGGCGCGCGGCCGCGCGGCTCCGTAGCAGCGCAGGGACATGCCGCAGGGCAGCATCCGCTGGCCACTTTCTGGCGCCTGAATAGGCGGAATCGATACGCCGCGGACACGATGGAATGAAGGCGTCGTTAGCTGCGCCTGCGTTGTCGCCTATACAGCCGTCCGGTTCGATGCTTCTGAGGTAGTACGGGCAAGTGCCCGCGGAGCCAGACATGAAGACCCCAATCCGCATCCAGACACGTTGCCAACCACTGCATGCGTCGGAAGGCCTGTCCCCGATCCAGTGGCTGCTGATCCCGCTGCTGCTTGCCGTGCCGCCGCGGCTGCACGCGCAGCAGAGCACGCAGCAGACCGAAGCGACCCGTTCGGTCGAACGCGGAGCGCCGCAAACCGCGCCACCGCCGGTGACGGAGCAGGCCGCCGACCCGATCGACCATGCGCGCGATGGCCTGCCTACGCCGGTTCAGGGCAACGAGGATCCGATGAGTTCGCGTCCGCCTCCAGCGCTATCTCAGGCCGTGGCGTCCTCACCTGAACCCGCGGCGGGCTCTACGCTGTGGATGCAGTTGGATCGCGACCAGGACGGCCGGATCAGCGCGACCGAGAGCCGCGCCGATGCGGGCTTCAGCACGCGCTTCGCGAGCCTGGATGCGAACAGCGACGGGTTCGTCACCGATGCCGAATATCACGTCCAGTCGCAGGGCGTGGACAAACCGTAACGGCGCTGCTCAGCGCACGAGCACCGTGGTCTGTTCGTAGGGCAGCAGGGACGCACCGGCGCTGAGCAGGTCCGGTTCGATCGCGTCCAGTTCTTCCTTCTCGGCGTCGATGACGACCAGGATCCGTCCGGCGTGGATCTCGGCGTCGAACTTGCGCCGGATCGGGTCGGGCAGCGAAGAGCCCACCAGCGCCGAAGCCCAGCAGCCCACCACTGCACCCGCAACTGCGGCCGCCGCGGCTCCGGCCAGTGTGAGGCCGATCGGCGTCAGCACGATCGCCGCGAGCCCGGCCAGCAGGCCGGCTGCGCCGCCGTACCCGGCACCGCGTAGGGCAGCGGGTATCAGGTCGGTGTCTGCTTCCTTGTGCTCGTTGGGGAGCTCGTCCAGCTCGATGTCCGAACGCGCCGCCAGCAGGATGTCGCCACTTTTGATTCCCCCACGCTCCGCGGCCTCCATCACCTTGCGGGCGGTGTCGATGTCGGGCGTGCTGAACACGTGGCGGACTTTCATCGTCTGTCTCCTGGCCAACCGGGAGGTCGTTGCCGGTCGGCATCGCATCGGGCCCGGCCGGTGTTCGGGCAGCTTTGCGCCGCGCGGGTTACTGGCGCGTGATGGTGAAGACGCTGCAACGATGTGCATGGCGCCAGGTGTTAAGGTGCGGCCGTCGCGGACATGGAGATCGCCGATGAATCGAAACCCCGTTGCGCTCATGGTCGTCGTGCTGGCGTTGTCTGCATGCAAGGGCCACGAGAACGATCAGGCGACACCTGCGGCAGGCGCTCCGGCGCCCGCAGCCCAAACTGCCCCGGCAGACTCGTCATCGCCTGCGCCGACGCCTGCTACGACGCCTGCGGCCCCTAGCGTGGACCGGTCCCTGTTCGCCGACCGGGTCTGGCGCGTCAAGGAATCCACCGCGGTCGAGCCGGGCACTACCTATGCGTTCCTGGCCAACGGCACGCTGGTGATCGCGTCGGCCCACGGCACTCCGCTGTACGGCGAGTGGCGCTTCGAGCAGGGCAACCTGACGCTGATCGAGGAGGGGCGCCCCTACCGTACCGAAATCCTCGGGTACGACGGAGAAAACCTGCGCCTGCGCAGCCATAACCCGGGCGAGCCGGTCGACCTGCTGCTCGTGGTGGCAGCGGATGTGCCGCTGCCTCCTGCCAAGCCGCAATAGCGTAGGCCTTGCGATGCTGCCGTTCGCCACTGTCGTGTGCCCGTACTGCGGCGAGAGCATCGATCTCGAGGTCGACGTGTCGGGCGGCGGGCAGCGCTATGTCGAGGATTGCCAGGTCTGCTGCAGGCCGATCGTGGTGATGCTCGATGTCGACGACGAAGGGATGCCTTCTGTCGACGTCGCTCGCGAGGACGAGGCCTAGGCATCCACGTGGGCTGTTGCGATGGCGCATTCGTGAAGGTTGTGTTGCGTTCACTCGCGCGGTCATCGCGAAGTGCTGCGCGCATCACGCTGTGGCTGTGATCCGGCGCGATTCCGGGTGGTCTGCTATCCGCAATCGAAGCGTGCGTGGTTAAAGCGGCGTTACTCCCGTTGCCAGCGACGTGTTCGCGTTCATGCCTGCATCGGCATGGTGCGGTCGTGCGGTCGAGGTCGTGCATTCGAAACCGACACGCGCCACTACTTTCCATTCCGGAGTACACGCATGAGCCAGTTCACGTCTTCGCGCAAATCCATGATCGGTGTGTTCGCTGTACTCGCGTCGCTGACGGCGCCGCTTGCCTTCGCGCAGTCGGCCGACCCTGCCGCACCGCAGACTGCTGCTCCGGCTGAGACGCCCGCCGCAACGCCGCAGAAGAAGAGCTGGTCCGATGTCGATCTCGACAAGGACGGCAAGCTCACCAAGACCGAGGCCGCCGCGGTCCCGGCACTGGGCAAGGTGTTCGACCAGGCCGACGGCAACGCCGATGGCGCGCTGACTACCGACGAGTACAAGAACTACGTCGCCAAGGTCCAGGCCACCAAGGGCAACCCGGCCGGCGGATGACCACCGCGCGGTAGCCTCAGCTGCCTTCCTCCCCCCACGATGCAGGGGCGGCCCAATGGGCCGCCCCTTTTTCTTGCTGCGTCGGTCGAAAGCAGCGTTCCGGCTTCAGGCCGCAGCTCGGAGAGGCGATACTAGGCGCATGGCAAAGTTTGAACTGGTCGGCTTCGACGCCGACGACACGCTCTGGCGCAGCCAGGATTACTTCGATGAGGCCCAGCGCGAGTTCGAGCGCATCGTCGGCCATTACGTCGACCTGCGCGACGCGCGCGTGCTCGACCGCCTCTATGAAGTGGAGAAGGGCAACATCGCGCTCTTCGGCTACGGCGTGAAGGGCATGGTGCTGTCGATGGTCGAAGCCGCCGTCGACATCACCCAGTCGCGCGTCAGTGCCGGCGACCTGCACCGCATCGTCGGGCTGGGCAAGGAGCTGCTGCGGCATCCGGTGGAACTGCTTCCTGGAATTCCGGAAGCGGTGGCGGCCATTGCCGCCGACTACGCCATCGTGCTGATCACCAAGGGCGATTTGTTCCACCAGGAGGCGAAGGTCAGGCAATGCGGGCTGGCGGATCTGTTCCGCCGCATCGAGATCGTCAGCGAGAAGGACGCCTCGACCTACTCGCGCGTGCTCGGCGAGTTCGACCTGGCGCCGGAGCGCTTCGTGATGATCGGCAACTCGCTGCGTTCGGACATCGCACCCGTGCTGGAGCTGGGCGGCTGGGGCATCCACATGCCGTACCACACGACCTGGGCCCACGAAGAAGAGACGGACCTGGCCGACGATGCGCCGAGGCTGCGCCGGGTGGACGGGGCGCACGCACTGCCTGCGGCGGTCCGGGAACTGGCCGCTCGCGAGGCCTGAGGGCGGCAAACCCAACGCCGGCTGAGCGTTTTCGCGGTGCACGGGCCGCATTAAAAAATGGTTCACCGAGTCGGCCTCATCGTCATCGCCGACACCTGAGAGACCAGGAACCTGTCGGGGTGGCAGGCGGCTCTCAGGTGAACCAGGAGAACCACCATGTCCACTGTCCTGTCCCGCTGGGTCGCACCGGTTGTGCTTGCTGCCGGGCTCGGCGTGGCCGGCTTGTCGCCCGCTCCGGCGCGCGCTGACGACGGCGACGATCTGGTCCGCGTGATCGTCGACGTCGCGGACGTGATCTACCACAGCGGCTATCCGTACTACCGCTATGGCAACGATTACGGCTACGGCAACCGTCTGGTTGTCGTGCACGACCGCTACGGCCGCCCGACCTACTACCGGACGGTGCCGCGCTACTACCGCGCCGGAGCGCCGTACGGCAACGCCTATGGCTACTACCGCAATGCACCGCGCCGGTATGCCAACTGCAACAAGCACGGCAAGTGCAAAGTCGAGTATTACGACTCCCGCTACGATCGCCGCTACTACGGCTACGACCGGGACGACCGCCATTACCGTTACAAGGACTCGTTCGAGTACGGCGATCGTTACTGGGATAGCCGACGCTGGCACACCGACGACGATTGACATCGGCCAGTAGCTGCAAGCATGGCGCGCACAGCTTGGCCGTGTGCGCCATTTCGTTTCCGGGAAGCCGGTGAAGGCGCGCACGGACGCGATGGCAGTTAAACTGAAACCGAAGGGGAATCGGCCAGCGCCCGGAATTTCAGAGCGGATTCACCGGCGAAGCACGAGCATTCCACGGCGCCGCGAGCAGGCGACCGCCCATGGAGACGATTCCGATGCAACCCAAGTCCAAGACCCGCCTGATGACGCTGGCAGCCGCCATGGCCACCCTGCTGGGGTTCGGCACCGCATCGGCGCAGGACTATACCTTTGGCTGGGACCCGCGCAGCGGCGACGCCTGGGTCGACACCTGGCTCGGCGACATGAATCGCTACGGTTCGCGTTACCGCGATCCGTTCGTCGACGAAATGGTGCGCTACTACGGCGCCCCGCGTGATCTGGTCACCGACCTGCTGCTCAACCGCCACTGGGCGCCGGGCGACATCTACTACGCCTGTGCCATGGCGTCGGTAATGGGGCGCCCATGCCGTTATGTCGTCGAAGTGTGGGAGCGCGACCACGAGCAGGGCTGGGGCGCTGTCGCCCGCAGCCTCGGCATCAAACCGGGCTCGGCGGAGTTCCACCGTCTGAAGAAAGGCTTCGTGCCGACCTACGACCGTTGGGCGCGTCCGATCACCATCGATTCCGACCTCCAGCGTGACTTCCCCGGCCGAGCCAAGGGCGCGGACAAGCAGAAGGCGGCGCAGGCTGGCGCGCAATCGAAGGGCAAGCCGGCGCAAGGCAAGGGGCAAGGCAAGAACAAGAACGGCAACAGCCAAGGCAGCGGCGGCAAGCATTAAGCTTGGCGGGTGAACACGCCCGACGCCCCTGTCATCACCCATAGTGGCGGCTGCCATTGCCGCCGCGTCCGCTTCGAAGTCGATGCTCCGGCCGAGATCGAAGCACTCGACTGCAACTGCTCGATCTGCCGCATGAGCGGCTTCCTGCACCTGATCGTGCCGGCCACGCGCTTCCGCCTGCTGTCGGGCGAGGGTGACCTGGTCGAGTACACCTTCAACACCGGAGCGGCCAAGCATCGCTTCTGCCGCCACTGTGGCATCAAGAGCTTCTACGTGCCGCGATCGCATCCGGATGGGATCGACGTCAACGTGCGCTGCCTCGATGCCGGCACCGTCACGCGGGTGACCGTCACGCCATTCGACGACAACCAGCGCGAAGCGCAGACCGCGGCCATCGCGCATCTGACAGACATCTAGGTTGTCCAATGGCGGAGGCGCGCTCGTGCGCCTCCGCATTCCCGGCTCAACGTGCAGTCAGGCGCACGTCGTCCACCAGTCCACCACCGACATCGACGTCCACTTCGCGGAACGACAAGCGATCATTGCCGGTACCCGTGACCACATAGCTCGCCCGTTGCCAGTCTGCATTGGTCAGAACCAGCCCGTCGCGCGCGAACGTGGCCAACAGGGTGCCGTTCCACCAGACCTCGAAGCGGTTGGACTTGAAGCCGAAGCCCGGGCGCGGTGACTGCAGGAACGACAGGTCGTAGGTGGCGCCAGCGACCGTGGCGATGTCCTGGTAGACCGAGTTGGGCACGGTGATGACCGCATCGATCTCCATGTTCGACTGGCCCGAACCCGCGACCAGGCCGTTGCGTCCCTTCCACAGCTTGACCGGGCCCGCGGAGTTGGTCCAACCGAGCACGTTGGCCACCAGTGCCGCGGTGCCGGGCGCCAGGCTGTTGACCTCGAAGTCGCCGTTGGCGATGAGGTTGGTCGTTCCGCTGGCGATGTCGTTGTTGGTGATGGTGCACGTCGCGCTTCCGCCGGCCGCCAGCACGATGCCGCTGCAGCCGGAGAAGCTCGCCGCGTAGCCGCTCGATGCGGGTTCGGTCACGTTGTAGGTGCCCGCCGCAACGGTCAACGTGTTGCTGCCATCCGCTTCGAATGGCGCCGCGGCGGCGCCGTTGACCGAGAAGCTGAAGTCGGAGGCAACCTTCGCGCCGCCGTTGTCATTCACCACGATCTTGCGCACGGTCAGCGACGCCGACGTGGCGATGTCGTTGTTGGTGATCGTGCACGTCGCATTTCCGCCGGCGGCCAGCACGACGTTGCTGCATCCCGAGTACGTGGTCGCATAACCGGATGCGGCCGGTTCGGTGACGTTGTAGGTTCCGGCAGGCACGGTCAGCGCGTTGCTGCCATCCGCCTCGAAGGCGACCGGCGTGCCGTTGTTGACCGAGAAGCTGAAGTTCGGAGCCGTACCGGTGCCGCCATTGTCATTGACGACCACTTTGCGGACGGTCAACGTGGCGTTTGCCGGAGGGGGCGGCGTCTGGCCGGCGACATTGATCCGCATCATCGCAGCCTCGGAAGGCACGCCCTGGCTGTTGATCACGAATACCAGGTAGAAGCCCGGTGGTGTTTCGAAGGTGTTCGTGGGCAAGGTGGCTTCGATCTCGCTGCCGACGACGGTGAAGGGCAGCTGCAGGAAGCGCTGGCCCATGTCGAAGGAATGCGTGACCGAGCCTGACCTCACGATTGTCACGCGGGAAATCGCGGATGGACTCGGCGTGCCGATGCGGAACTTCGTCGCCGGCTGCACCGACATCGGCGCCGTGCTGATGATCGGTCGCGCGGCCGGCGTGCCGTTGGCATTGAACAGATAGGGCGGGTAATAGATCTCGCCATTGAGGTTCAGTTGCGGGCCGGGATTGCCGCCGCCGAGTGAGCCGCCGCCCAGCGTGAGCACCGTCGCATCGGGCAACAGCAGGGATGTGGAGTGGTACAGGCGCATCTGCTGCGCGGTGGCGCCCAGCGACCAGGTGTTGGTGGCCGGGTTGAATATCTCGGTGGTGTACGCCACGCCGTTGGCGGGATTGTTGTTGATGGTGCTGCCACCGGACAGGAACACGCGGCCGTCGGCGAGGACGGTGACGTTAGGCCAGTGACGCCGGTAAGTCACTTGCGGCAACGCAGTGATCACCGGGCTGGCACCGTTGATGTCGATGATGCTGGAGGCTCGGCTGGCCAGGGTGTCGTCGATTCCGCCGCCGACCTGCAGGATGCGGCCCGGACGGAACATCACCGCGGAAGAGCTGCCGCCGATATTGGTGCTGGTGAACTTGCCGACACGTGTCAGCGTGCCAGTGCCGCTCGCGTCGATCCTGAACATCTGCGAGTAGGCGATGCCGAAGACCTTGCCGTCCGGCGCGACGAAGTTGCGCGGGTAATAGGCCGCCAGGTAGTTGGTGTCCGCGCCGCTCAGCAGGCGGAAGGTGCCGGTGCTGGTACGGACTTCCGGTCGGTCCTTGCCGCCATCGCCGCCCTGGATGAAAACGTTGCCATTGGGGAGCGTGATGGCGCTGGCGTACCAGCGCTTTCGGAACATCTTGCCGGTGCGCACGAGGCCGTCGTCGGCACCGCGGAACAGGTTGGTATCGTCGGTAGGCAGGTTGCTGGCGAAATCCTGGGGTACGCGCAGCACGTCGCCGCCCCACATCTCGATGTCGCCGCTTGGGAGCAGCTGCTGCGCGTTGCAGAACAGGTCGACGGCGGTGGTGTTGGGCAGCGTGGTATGCGCATCAAGGCCCATTCCCAGTTGCGGATCCCACAGGTCGTAGACGTAGTACCCGGTCTGGATGCCGTTGGTCTTGGTGCCGTAGCTCAGCACGCGGCCGTCGGCCGTCAGCACCGAATGGATGCCCACCAGCGGCCAGGGGATCACCGGCGAGAACGTTCCGCGCACGGGGTCGCCCGTCGCGGGAAGGGCCGTCAACGCCCCGATGGGCTGGCTCAACGCGAAGCGCGCGACGGCATCGGTGTCGCCGCGTGCAACCTTGCCGCGCGAGGGCGTCGTCATCGCGTAGTAGAAGCTGGTATCGCCTTCGTTCTGCCGGATGGAGTCGCGCTTCTGCTCGGCCCAGGTGTCGGCGTCAGGAGCCTTTTCGGCGGCTGCGGTTGCAGTGCTGTCCGGTTCGGAAGGGTTGAGCGAGGTCGCGGCCCAGACCAGCGAGCCGATCGCCGCCGCCAAGGCGCCCACCGCGACGCCGGACCGCGCGGACACGAGGTAGGTACGTTTCATCGTCGTTCCTGTCGCCGGGGGAAGTCACCGGGTTCCTGCGTGTGCTTCACTCACATAGAACGTTGACATTTCCTACACGGGGCCAAATTCGCGCGTTACAAAGCCGATACATCGGCCGGCGCGCTGGCACAAACCTTGTTCCACGCAGCGAAGCCTTGCGCTTACCATCTGCGCATGGACCAACCGCACGCCGACACCCGCATCGTCGATTACGCGCCGCAATGGCGCGGAGACTTCGCTCGCCTGAACCTGGAGTGGCTGGAACGGTGGTTCATCGTCGAGCCCATCGACCGCGAGGTGCTGGGCGACCCGGAGTCCCACATCCTTTCGGGGGGCGGTCACGTGCTGTTCGCCATCGACGGGCAGGGCCGCGCCGTCGGCACCGTCGCGCTCAAGCACGAAGGCGATGGCGTGTTCGAACTGACCAAGATGGCGGTCGACCCCGCGGTGCGTGGCGCCGGCATCGGGCGATTGCTGATGCTGGGCGCGCTGCAGGCGTTCCGTGCGCGTAACGGCCGGGAGTTGTTCCTGGAATCGAGCAGCAAGCTCGGGCCGGCGCTGGCCCTGTATGAGAGCGTTGGATTCCGCCACCATCCGGCGCCGCGCCCCGGCTCGCATTACGCACGTGCCGACGTCTACATGGTCTGGGAACCCGAGGCCTAAGCCTGCATTCCCGCTGTCCGTATGGCGAACGTCAGAAGCGGATGTCGGGAACCCGCTGGGTGCGGTCGTACTGCGACAGCGTTGTCGCGAGCGCCAGGACGACGGGATGGCCGGTCAGGCCCATCTGGTCGGCGTCGCGCAATGCCTGCTGCCAGTATTCACGCGCGAGTTCGTGCTGGTTGCGACGCGCGGCGACGAGCCCCCGCAACTCCTGCGCTTCGATCAGCACGCCATTGGCGGTCGGGCGTGGGACGGCGGCCCTGGCGTCACGGATCACACCGTCCAGCAGGCGGTCGGCTTCATCGAACTGGCCTGACTGATACAGCAGCATTGCCTGGGTCTGGCGGGCATGGATCAGCAGGCGATGTTCCGGTCCCAGGTAGCGGATCGTCTCGGGGATCGCCTCCTTGAGCACCTGCTGGGCGAGGCGAATGTCATCTGCATAGCCGGTCAGCTGCGTCATCCTGGCCAGTGCTCGCGCGTAGTGCACCTTCTGCAGCATCGCGGGAGCCTGCTTGCGCCGCATGATGCCGAGGTTCAGCTCGTAAAGCGCCCGCGCTTCCTCGAGCTGGTCATGCGCCACTTGCCAACGCTGCTCACGTGGAAGCGGATAGGTCAGCAACAAGGCGACCCAATATCGTCCGTTGATCGCCAGGTTGGATTCGGGGCCCTCGCTCTTGTCGAATGCAGCCACCATCTTGCGCACCGCATCCAGTGAAATGACGGTCGATGCGTCGTGCCGGGTCGCGCCTACCCAGCGCACGGTCATGTCCATCCGGCCTCGGATCTTCAGTACCTCGATCCGTTCCGGATGGAGTGGCGGGAAAACGCTCTCGAGGATCGCTTCGCCACGACGCAGCGATTTCTCCGCATCGGCGAACTGACCGAGCCACCACTGGTTCTCGGCCAGGGCCACCCAGGCTTTTCCCGTTTCCGGATGGTGATCGCCCAGGCGGTGTCGCCGGTTCTCCACCAGCAGCACCGCGTGGCTCCGGCCTTCCTCGATCCGGTCCATCTCATTGAACGCACGCACCAACGGCAGGCGTGCGGAATCGGCCAGCAACGGGTTGCTGGTTTCGGTGAGGGAGATCGCCTCCTGCAGGTCGTTGATCGCCGGTTCAAGGCGGTACTCCGGCGTCCAAGGGAGGACACGCCATTGCCCGCGCAGGATGAGCAGTTCGGCAAGCGATTCCGACGATTCCGGACCGCGCCGCTTGGCGGCAGCCATCGCCGTGTCCAGCAGGACCATCGCGTCGCCGTAGTTCGAAAGGCCCCATTGCGCGCGTGCCTGCTCCGCTTGCAGATGGATCCGGGCCAGCCCGGCCTCATCCGCTGTGGCGCCACGAGCCCGTTGCAAAGCAGTCAGCCCAGCCGATGCGATCCGAAAGGCCTCGCGATAGGAGGTTTGCAGATTGAGCAACGACGCCAGGGTGGCTTCGGTCTCGGCGCGCAGCACCGGATCGTCGCCTGCCAGTGCGCTGGCTTCCCGCGCAAGTCGCATGGCCTGTGGGTAGTCGCCGCTCATGGCATGACTTCGGGCGAGCGTGGCCAGGCTGCGTGCCAGTAGCACTGGGTGGTCTTCGAGTGCCCGTTGCTCGCGAAGCTGGCGCTCGGTTTTCTGCAGCAGCACCTGGCTGGAAATGGGAGCCTCGCTGAGGCCTGACAGGGTGGCCGCGCCCAAGGTTGATTCGAACATCCGGCCGACCGTGCGCGTCGCCTCGGCTTCGCGCGCGGCCTGCCGCCATTGCCAGCCGATGAACGCCAGGCTCGACACCAGCACCAGCACGACGCCACCGGCCAGTGCGCTGGGAAGCCGGTTTCGCGACAGGAAACGCGCAAGCCGATAGACGCGACCGCCGCGCCGCGCCGACACGGGATAGCCTCGCTGCCAGCGGCGAAGATCATCCCCGAACGCCTGCATGTCGGGATAGCGTTGCCGTGGATCGTTGTCGACGCAGCGCAGGGCGATGGCGGTCAGGTCGCCGGCAAGCGATCGTGCAAGGGCACGGGCATTGCGGAGGCCGCGCGTTTGCGCGGTACGCACCGTCGCGTGCGCGGCGAGTTCATCCATGGGGCGAGGCTGCGCGGGTGCCGCCGAGGGGAACGTCGATGGCAATGGCCAGTCGCCGCACAGCGACTGGTACATCACCACGCCGAGCGAATACACATCGCCGGAGACGGAAGCCAGTTTGCCTGTCAGGCGTTCCGGTGCCGTATAGCCGGGGGAGGCCGCCAGCAAGGCCCCGCCGGATCCGGCTTCGGGTGCAGGCTCCGGTGCGGAAGCGGACATGGCGCTGCACAGCCCGAAGTCCAGCAACTGCACCTGGCCTTCAGGAGTAACCAGCAGGTTGGAAGGTTTGATGTCGTGGTGCAGCACACCGTTGCGGTGCGCGTAAGCCAGCGCGTTGCAGGCCTGCAGCAGCAACGCGATGCGTGCGTGGATGTCGAGCGCGGCATCGTCGCAGAACTGATCGATGCTGACGCCTTCCACATAGCGCATCGCGAACCAGGGGCGGCCATCGGCTTCCACGCCTCCGTCCAGCAGGCTTGCGATGTTCGGATGCTCCAATTGGGCCAGCGCACTGCGCTCCCTGACGAATGCCGCCGCGAGCGTGGGCGAGTCCAACTCGCGTCTGATGCACTTCAGTGCCACGCGCTGCTGGTACTGACCATCGGCGCGATGTGCTTCGTACACCGTGCCCATGCCGCCGCTGCTGATCAGGCGCGCGATCACCCACGCACCCAGCCGATGCCCGACGCGGGCGTCGGCGGATTCGCGGGGTGGCTTCAGCAGCGCGGCAGCGGTCGTGTCCAGCAGCCCCTGCTGCATGCGATCGGCATCCAGCAGTGATGCCAGCGCGTGATAGGTCGCAAGATCGGATTCGCGCAGCTTTTCCAGCGCCTGGCGTTGCCGGGATCGCGAAAGCCCGACGTAGCGATCGAACAGGGCCAGCGCCCGCAGCTTAGGATCTGACATGGCAGTCCGCGCGGCGCGCTTCATCGGCACGCGAGCGAAGGGAAAGCGCCTTCCCTTGGCAGGTGTTCCTGACGCTCGATGTACGCCTCGCGAAGGTGAAATTCAAGCCAGCGCCACCAGCAGTCTTTCCCCGGTGGGCGTCACTGCGTCGTGGATGAGCATCTGCCATTGCAGCGCCATTTGCGTCTGCAAGTGGTCCAGGCCATGGAACGCGAGGTAATCGGCCACCGCGTCGTCGATGGCAGCGACGGCCTCCGTACGATCGTCGCCGCGCCCTGCGTTGCGCCGCCACAGCGCCTGGGCCAGTCCGAGCTTGTATTCGGGTCTGGGCAAGTGCCACGGGCCGGAGATGTCGATGGCATCCCTCCACAGGACGATGGCTTCCGTAATGGTGTCCGCATCCGGCGTGCGATGAAGGTCCATCAGGCGCTCGGCCAGCTCTGCCTTCGCCGCATGGGCCGGTTCGTTGTTCTGCAGGAATATCGCCAATGCCTGCCGGGCATCGGCGACGGCGCGGTCCTCCGCTCCGGTTACTGCCTCCAGGCGCGATTGCAGCAGCAGCCATCGCGCGTATTCGACATGCTGGCTGCCCAGGCGTTCGAGCACGACCCGGCGGCATTGTTCGAGCGACCGGGCGGCCATGCGTAGCTGGCCAGTGCGAAGCTGCGCCTCGCCACGGGTCAGCCACGCACGCACCGTTTCCGGATGGTTTTTCGCCGGGGGGCTTTGGCGACCGGCGAGCCGTTCGTTCACGTGTTTCGAAGGCGCGGGGGCCGAGCCTTGTATTCCGTACGACAGCAAGCTGGCCGCTCGCGAAACCTCCACGTTGTCCCTCGGCTGGCGCCCGTGCCAGATCAGCGCCACGGTAGCGACGCAGGCCCATGCCGCAGTCGTGGCGCCAAACGACAGCGTCAGCCGGTTGCGTCGCAGCAGCTTGCGGAGCCGATAGCCAATGCCTGCGCTGTGCGCCTTGACGGGGCGGTGGTCGAGCCAGCGCTGGAGGTCGTCACGAAGCTCGCCCATGCTGTGGTAGCGCAGTGCCGCCTCGGGGTGTATGCATTGGTACGCGATGCTGCTCAAGTCGCCGGCCAGCTCTGTCGCCAACGCGGCGACATCCGCGTGCCCGCGCTGCCAGGCGACCCACCTCGGCGCAGCGCAAAGCAGGGTGTCCATCCGTTGTGGCGATTCCAGCAGCCATGGCAAGCATGCCCCCGTGGGTCGAGGCGGGACGGGCCAGCTCGCGCACAGCAGGCGGTACATCAGGACGCCAAGTGCGTGCATGTCGCTTGTCGCGTCCGAAGCCTTGCCTCGGGCAGCGCCAGGAGCCGCATGACCGTTGGTAATGGCGTGCTGCGCTGGCTCGGACTCGATCGACAAATCTGCCGACAAGCCAAAACTGACGAGGTGAACTCGGCCATCCTCGGTGACCAGAACGTTCGACGACTTGATGTCCTGATGCAACACGCAACGGCTGTGGGCATGCGCCAGTGCATCGCAGGTCTGGATCAGCAGCTCCACGCGCAAGCGAACCGACGCCCGGCGCCGCTTGCACCAGCAGTCGATGCTTTCGCCATCCACATAGCGCATCGCGAACCATGGGTGTCCGTTGGGTTCCGTTCCGCCGTCCAGGAGGGGCGCGATGTGTGGATGGTGAAGCTGAGCTAGGTGTTTTCGCTCATTGAGGAGCGACTGGATCATCGTCGACGACAACAGTTCCGTGCGGACGCACTTGAGTGCGACACGCTGCTCGTAGTGGCCGTCGGCGCGGTACGCCTCGTACACCGTGCCGGTTCTGCCGTTGCCGATCACGCGCTCCAGACGCCAAGGACCCAGCACGGTTCCCACCCTGGCCTGCGTGTCCTGTCCTCCGCGGCCGTCGGTTGCACCGAGCATCCGCTCGAATGGAAGCGAGTCCAGAGGATGCTCTTGCGCGTCGGCCTTCAGCAACGCGTCTAGCGCGTCGTGAAGGTCGGCGTCGTCTCGTCTCAGTCGCGCCAGCGATCGCAGTTGCCTGGATTTCGGCATGTCGACGAAGTCGTCGAACAGTTTCATAGCGCGCGCCTTGAAGTCTGACATCGCCACGTCCTTGCGCAGGGAATCGATCCGTCATCGAACGCCGCCATCGGGCATATGCCCGCCCTGAAGTCGGTTTCGACCCTTTCCCTTTCGCATTGCGAGTCCGATACAGGACGCGATGTGTTACGCGCGGCACGGTTGCCGCATTCATCTGCAGGGCGAATCGCTTGAACGCGTGATTCCTTCGCGATGCGAGATCACATCGATGTCAGGTGTGTCCTGTCATGGCGCCAAGCAACGAAACACCACCAAAAGCCCACCTTCTACTTTGGGTTCACTTGCGGCGCGCGGCTCTCGTTGAGTCCCTCGTCGCTTTCACTGCTTCGCCGGATTTCATAAGGACAGCCATGAACAAGATCTACAGCAAGGTGTGGAACAAGGAACTGGGCCAGCTGGTCGTGGCTTCGGAACTGGCGAGCAGTGACACCGTAGGCGTGGTGGCGGATGGCGGCATGGGTCGTGCAGTTCCGCGGCTGGCGACGTTGATGCTGGCTTTGACGGCCTTGCCCGCAGCACTAGGAGTTCCGCAACCTGCGATGGCTGCCGCCATCTTCATCAACAACACCGCGACCGGCGGCCCGTGCGGTTACGTCAACTACGACTCCAGTAGCACTACGACAGGCTCCACCGGATCAGGCGATACCCGATGTAACAGCAGCGACACGCAGAACAGCACTGCGCTGTTCTATAACAACGGCACCAGTGGCGACGCCAACAACCTCAGCCTTGGTGGCAGGCTGTCTGTCAACACCGGCAGCCTGGCGCTGGGTGGGGGCACGACCAACCCCGGCGGGGGCGCCAGCTCCATGCGGATCGGCAGTACTGCGACGGTGGCTGCCACCGGTACGGGAGCCCGTTCGCTCGCAATCGGCGGCGACACGGTGGCGACCAAAGCAACCGGCATCGATTCCATCGCGATGGGCAGCCAGGCCCTCTCGTCCGGCATCAGTGCGACTGCCGTCGGCAGCAAGGCCTCGGCTGGCGCTACCGGTGCCGTGGCGGTGGGTTCCAACTACGATGCCGGCCCGGCCACCGGGGCCGGTGCCGCCGCCTCGGCAGTCAACGCCATCGCCATCGGCGGCCAATCGTCTGTGAACTCGGCGGCCACATCGGGCATCGCCATCGGCCGCGGCGCCAATCTGAGCGCGGCCGCGCTGTACGGCATCGCACAGGGTGACGGCGCCACGGTCAGCGGCGATTCGGGCATCGGCATCGGCAAGTCGGCATCGGCATCCAGCACGAATGCCGTGGCATTAGGTGTAAGCGCGGCGGCATCCAGCACGGGCACGGTCGCGTTGGGCACCAGTGCCGCAGCGTCCAGCACCAATGCGCTCGCGTTGGGCGCCAACACTTCGGCATCCGGCGCGGGTGCCATGGCGATGGGCTCCAACGCGACGGCCGGCGCCAACGCGGGGGCGACCGATAGCGTCGCCATCGGCGGCCAATCCGTGGTCAACGCGGCGGCCACCTCCGGCATCGCCGTCGGTCACAACGCCAGGGTGAATGCGGCGGCGGCGACCTTCGGCATCGCCGTGGGCGAGGGCGCCGTCACGAACGGCAGCGCAGCCACCGCAATCGGCAGGCTGGCGAGCGCAGGCGGGACGAACGCGGTCTCATTGGGCAACGGCGCTGGCGCTTCAAATACCAATACGATTGCATTGGGCACCAGCGCGGCAGCATCCGCCACGGGCGCCGTGGCGCTCGGCTCCAACGGTACGGGCGCCAGCGCGGCGGCCACCGACGCCATCGCCATCGGCGGCCAATCGAAGGTCATTAGCGGCGCGACCTCCGGTATCGCCATCGGCCGCGGCGCCAACCTGACGGCGTCGGCGTCCCTCGGCATCGCCGCGGGTGACGGCGCCCAGTCGGGTGCCGCAAACGCCGTCGCCATCGGTAAGTCGACGACGGCTGCCGGCGCCGGAGCCACGGCGCTGGGCGCCAATGCCCTCGGCGGCGCCACCGCATCGGCGACCGATGCCATCGCCATCGGCGGCGAGTCGAGCGTCAGCGGGACAAGCGCATCCGGTATCGCCGTTGGTCGCGGCGCGTCCGTCACGGGAGGGTTTGGCATCGCGCAAGGCGATAGCGCCCAGGCAGCGGCCAGCGGCGTGGCGATCGGCAAGGGCGCCAAGGCCACGGGTGCACAGTCCATCAGCATCGGCACGGGCAACACCGTGTCCGGCAACAACTCGGGCGCCATCGGCGACCCCACCACCATCACCGGTTCGGGCACCTACACGGTGGGCAACAACAACGGCACGGTCGCCGCCGACGAGTCCGGCATCTTTGGCAACAACAACACCATGTCGACGGCTGGCGTCACCGGCAGCCGCATCGTAGGCAACAACAGCAGCATCGCCGTTTCCGATGCCTTCGTGCTCGGCAACAGCGCCAGCGTGACGACGGCCGGCGGCGTGGCGATCGGCAGCAATTCGGTGGCCTCGACCGCGGCTGGTGTGGCGGGTTACGACCCGGTCACGCAGTTGGCCAGCACCAACACTTCCGCCACCTGGAAGAGCACGCTCGCGGCGGTCAGCGTCGGCAACGGCACCACGGCCACCCGCCAGATCACCGGCGTGGCAGCGGGTACGGCCGCCACCGATGCCGTCAACGTTGCGCAGTTGCAGTCAGTGGTGACGGGTGGCGGGGGCATCAAGTACTTCCATGCCAATTCGACCGGCGCAGACAGCAGTGCGAGCGGCACGGGTTCGATCGCCATCGGCGGCAACCTTGCGGCTGGCGCCAGCGCGGCGGCTACCAACTCCATCGCCCTCGGCGGTCAGTCCTCGGTCAACGCCACGGCTACTTCCGGCATCGCCATCGGCCGTGGAGCCAACGTCGCCGCTGCGGCAACCAACAGCGCGGCCATGGGTGATGGGGCCAGCGCGGGGGGCATGCTCAGCACCGCCATCGGTTCCAGCGCCACCACAGTGAACACCTACGCGGTATCCGTGGGTAGTGGGGCGGGCCAGTTCGCCACCGACGGCTTCGCGAGCGTCTCGGTCGGCTCAAGCGCCGGTCAGTCCACTGCGGGTGGGATGAATACCGCCATCGGTTCGCAGAATGCAGGCGCCCAGATGATGGGCGACGCAAACGTCTCCGTCGGCCAGGCAGCCAATTTCAGGACGCAGGGCACCGGCACCACCGGAGTGGGCGCCTACGCCGGCCAGAACAGCGTGGGCAGTTACAACACATCCGTCGGCTTTCAGTCTGGCCGGACTGTCACCGGCGCCAACAACGTGGCCATTGGCCTGAACGCGGGCAACGGCATCACGGCGAGCGACACCATCAGCATCGGCACGTCGGCCGCGGCCAGCAAGGCCAACGCACTTGCGATCGGCAATGGCGCCACGGCCACCGGCACACAGTCCATCAGCATCGGCACTGGCAACACCGTTTCCGGCAACAATTCCGGCGCCATCGGCGACCCGACCATCATCACCGGCGGCGGCACCTACACGATCGGCAACAACAACGGCACGGTCGCCGCCGACGAGTCCGGCATCTTCGGCAACAACAACAACCTGTCCACGGCTGGTGTCACCGGTAGTCGCATCGTCGGCAACAACAGCTCCATCACGGCATCGAATGGCTTCGCGCTCGGCAACAACGCTAGCGTGACCGCAACCGGCGGTGTGGCCATCGGCAGCGACTCGGAGGCATCGACGGCGGCCGGCATCCCCGGGTACGACCCGGCCACCAGAACTTCCAGCATTAACTTCGGGGATGCCTCCTGGACGAGCACCCACGGCGCGGTGAGTGTTGGCGGCACCAACGCCACCCGCCAGATCACCGGTGTAGCCGCGGGCTCGCAAATCACTGACGCGGTCAACGTCGGGCAGTTGCAATCCTTGGCGAGCACCGGATGGAAGATCAGCGATAACAGCAACACCACCACGGTGATGCTGGGCGACACGGTGGCCTTCCAAAACACTGACGGCAACCTGCAGATCGTCAACAACCCCCCACAGGGCATGTTCTTTGAACTGTCCGACGACATCAACGTCACCAGCGTCACCGCAGGCAACAGCAAGCTCGACACCAGCGGGCTGGTCATCACCGGCGGCCCCAGCGTGACCACAGCCGGCATCGACGCCGCCAACACGGTCATCGCCAACGTGACAGCCGGCACGGCGGCGACCGACGCGGTCAACGTGGCGCAGCTGGAAGCGAGCAGCACGCATTACTACAACGTCAATGACGGCGGCATGGCTGGCGGCAACTATGCCAACGATGGCGCCACGGGCATCTACAGCGTGGCTGCCGGTGTCGATGCCGAGGCGTCCAGCTTCGCATCGATCGCGCAGGGTTACGCTACGTCGGCCACTGCCGACTCGGCGATCGCGCAGGGCTCCTACGCCAAGGCCTCCGGCCTCAACGCGGTCGCAATCGGCGATCATGCCAATGCCACAGCCGATGACGGCGTCGCGCTTGGCAGCCAATCGGTGGCATCGACCGCTGCCGGTGTTGCGGGCTATGACCCGCTGACGGGCGCTGCTTCGACGGATGCGAGCCCGGCTTGGCTGAGCACGGCCGGGGCTGTGAGCGTCGGTCGCGCTGATGTCGGCATCACTCGCCAGATCACCAGCGTTGCCGCGGGCACGCAGGACACCGATGCGGTCAACCTCGCGCAGTTGAAGGCGGTCAGCACCACGGCCGGCGCCGGCTGGAACGTCACCGACGGCACCACGGCGGCGAACATCGGCCCGAACGGGACGGTGACGTTCGACGGTGACGCCAACATCACAGTGGAGCAGGCCGGCACGGACGACGCCGGCCAGGTGAATGTGACGTTGAACCGCGATCTGGACGTCGACAGCATCACGGCGGGCAACAGCTCTTTGGACAACAACGGCCTGACGGTCAGCAACGGCACGACCACCACCGCCACCACAGCGACTGGCGTGACCATCACCGACGGCGCCGCCACCACGACCTTGGGCGCCACCGGCCTGAGCACTGGTACGGTTTTGGTCAGCGGCAGCAACAACACCATCAACGGCCTGAGCAACACCACGTTCGACCCGGCGGCGATCACCAGCGGCCAGGCGGCGACGGAAGACCAACTGGCCGTGGTGGCAAATACCGCCAACGGAGCCAGCGACCGTGCTGTGAAGTACAACTGGACCGATGCGAATGCTGACGGCCTCGTCGACCCGGGCGAGGTGGACTACACACAAGCGACGCTGGCCGGTGCGGGTGGTACCAAACTGACCAACGTTGCGGCGGCTGCGGTCAACGCGACCTCGGCCGACGCGGTCAACGGCTCGCAGCTGTTTGGCGTATCGCAGAGTGTGGCGACCAACTTGGGCGGCGGCAGCGTCGTCAACCCGGACGGGACGATCAGTGCACCGAGCTACGTGGTCGGTGGTGCGACCTACACTGATATCGGCAGTGCGTTGGCCGGAGC
Organism: Lysobacter niastensis; assembly: GCF_015453285.1. Classification (GTDB taxonomy): domain Bacteria; phylum Pseudomonadota; class Gammaproteobacteria; order Xanthomonadales; family Xanthomonadaceae; genus Lysobacter_J; species Lysobacter_J niastensis. Next base: position 69,852 of record NZ_JADLZT010000007.1, on the reverse strand, counting down.
AGGTTCGGGTTGGGACATCAGCGCCCAAGGCGCTAATGCCACCAACGTGGCGCCGGGCGAGACGGTAGACCTGGGCAACACCGACGGCAACATCGTGGTGGGCAAGACCGCGACCGCCGACGATGTGACGTTCGACCTGGCCGACGACATCGCCGTCAACAGCGTGACGGCCGGAAACACGATCCTCAGTACCAGTGGCCTGACGGTCACCGACGGCACCACCACCACCGCAATCAGCGCGACTGGCCTGACCACTGGGAACGTCGTGATCAGCGGCGTCAGCAACACCATCACAGGCCTGAGCAACACCGCGTTCGACCCGGCCGCGATCACGAGCGGCCAGGCGGCGACGGAAGACCAGCTCAAGTCGGTCAGCGACACGCTGAGCAGCACCGGCTGGACCGTCAGCGATGGCACCACCAGCAACACGGTGGCGCTGGGTGACACGGTCACGATGACTAACACCGATGGCAACGTCGAGGTGACCAACGACGGCACCAGCGGCCTGACTTTCGACCTTGCCGACGATATCGACGTCGCCAGCGTGACGGCCGGCGCCAGCAAGCTGGACAACACCGGTCTGGTCATCACCGGTGGCCCGAGCGTGACCACCGCGGGCATCGATGCCAATGGCCTGCAGATCACCAAGCTGGCCAGCGCCGGGGACATCACTGATCCGCTCAATGCGAACAATGCGGTCAATGCCGGGGACCTGAACAGTGCCGTGGGCAGCGCAACATCGGCCGGACTGGACTTCGCCGGCAACGACGCGACGGCGGGCGTGGTGCACCGCGACTTGGGCGAAGCCCTGATGATCGCCGGCAGCGCAACCACCGCGGGTACGTACAGTGGCAACAACCTGAAGACCGTCACCGACCCGACCACCGGGGCGATCAACCTGCAGATGGCCGATGCACCGCAGTTCGGCAGCGTCGTGGTCAATTCCGGCAATGCCGGAACGATCAACGGCTTGAGCAACACGACATTCGATCCGGCGGCGATCACCAGCGGCCAGGCGGCGACCGAAGACCAGCTGAAGTCGGTCAGCGACACGCTGTCCAGCACCGGCTGGACCGTCAGCGACGGCATCAACAGCAACACGGTGGCGCTGGGCGACACCGTCACGATGACCAGCAACGACGACAACGTGGTGGTGACCAACGACGGCACCAGCAACCTGACTTTCGACTTGGCCAACGACGTGGCGATCGTCAACAGCGTGACGGTGGGCCAGAGCGTGTTGGGCCTAACCGGCCTGACCGTGGATGACGGCACGACCACCACCGCCACCACGGCGACCGGCGTGACCATCAGCGATGGAAGCGCCACCACCAGCCTGGGCCTGACCGGCCTGAGCACCGGCGCCATCGTGGTAAGCGGCGCGACCAACACCATCAACGGTCTGAGCAACACGACGTTCGACCCGGCCGCGATCACGAGCGGCCAGGCGGCGACGGAAGACCAGCTGAAGTCGATCAGCGACACGCTGTCGAGCACCGGATGGACCGTCAGCGATGGCACCACCAGCAACACGGTGGCGCTGGGCAGTACGGTGACACTGACCAGCGGTGACGGCGATGTGGTGGTGACCAACGACGGCGCCAGCGACCTGAAGTTCGAGCTGGCTGACGACATCGAGGTCGCCAGCGTGACGGCAGGCAACAGCAAGCTGGACACCACCGGCCTGACCATTACCGGCGGCCCGAGCATGACCACCGCCGGCATCGATGCCGGTGGCCTGCAGATCACCAACCTGGCGAGTGCCGGTGACATCACCGACCCGCTCAACGCCAATAACGCCGTCAATGCCGGCGACCTGAAAAACGCCGTGACCAGCGCAACGTCGACGGGCCTGGACTTTGCCGGCAACGATGTGACGGCCGGCGTGGTGCACCGCGACCTGGGCCAGGCCCTGACGATAGCCGGTGGTGCGAGCACCGGCGGCACCTACAGCGGCAACAACCTGAAGACCGTCACCGATCCGGTCACCGGTGCCATTAACCTGCAAATGGCCGACGCACCGCAGTTCGGCAGTGTCGTGGTCAACACCGGCAATGCCGGCACCATCACCGGCTTGAGCAACACGACGTTCGACCCGGCCGCGATCACCAGCGGCCAGGCGGCGACGGAAGACCAGCTGAAGTCGGTCAGCGACACGCTGTCGAGCACCGGATGGACCGTCAGCGATGGCACCACCAGCAACACGGTGGCGCTGGGCGGCACGGTCGCGCTGACCAGCACCGACGGTGACATCGAGGTCACCAACGATGGCAACAGCAACCTGACGTTCAATCTGGCCGACGATGTCGAAGTCGCCAGCGTGACAGCGGGCAACAGCAAGCTGGACACCAGCGGCCTGACGGTCGACGACGGCGCCGATAGCGCGGTGTACGGCTCGACCGGGATGACTATCGCCAACGGCCCGAGCGTAACCACAGCGGGCATCAATGCCGGCAACCTGGTGATAACAAACGTCGCGGCGGGTGCGGTCAATGCGACCTCGACCGACGCGGTCAACGGCTCGCAGCTGTTCGCCGTGGCCGGCGACACCAGCACCACCTACATCACCAACAACGGCAAGGGTACCCGTTACGCCCGCACCAACGACACCGGCCTGACCGAAGACGATGCACACGCGACGGTGGGCGGCGCCACGGCAGTTGGCTACAACGCCACCGCCAGCCACGACCAGAGCGTGGCGATCGGCCGCGACTCGTTGGCCGATGGCAGCACGCTGGGTGCAGCGGCATACAACCCGGGCACCGGCACCCTGGCCGGTACGGCCCCGGTGGGCGAGGTCAGCATCGGCAACGCCGGTGCCGAGCGTCGCATCACCAACGTGGCGGCCGGTGCCAACGCCGCCGACGCGGTCAACGTCAGCCAGCTACAGGCGGTAAGCGACACGCTGTCCAGCACCGGCTGGGTCATCAGTGACGGCACCACCAGTAACACGGTGGCGCTGGGCAGCACGGTCACGCTAACCAACGGCGACGGCGATGTGGAGGTGACCAACGACGGCGCCAGCGGCCTGACATTCGAGCTGGCCGACGACATCGAGGTCGCCAGCGTGACGGCCGGCAACAGCGTGCTGGACACCAACGGCCTGGCCATCGATGACGGTGCGGGAAGTGTCAGCAGCTACACCGCCAGCGGCACGTCGGTGACCAACGGCACGATGACCGCCACGACCAGTGCGGCCGGCATGTCCATCACCGACGGCAGCGCCATCACCAGCCTGGGCCTGACCGGTCTGAGCACCGGCACAATCGTGGTCAGTGGCACCAGCAACACGATCAATGGCTTGAGCAACACCACGTTCGACCCGACCAACTTCGCCAGCGGCCAAGCGGCGACTGAGGATCAACTGGGTTGGGTCGTGAATAGCGGCCACGGCATCAAATACTTCCACACCAACTCCGCCACCGGCGGAGATAGCAAGGCCGGAGGTGACAACAGTCTTGCCATCGGGCCGGATGCAGAGACGGGTGCTGCGGCGACGGATGCCATCGCCATCGGCAATGGTGCGAAGGCAGTCGGCGCTTCGTCGATCAGCATCGGCACCGGTAACGTGGTCAGCGGCAACAATTCCGGCGCAATCGGCGATCCCAGCTACATCAACGCCGACGACGCCTATGCCATCGGCAATAACAACACCATCAACGCCCAGAAAGCGTTCGTGCTCGGCAACAACGTGAGCGTGGCGGCGGGCCTGGATGGTGCGGTGGTACTGGGCGACGGTTCCAATGTGTCCGCCGCGACGCCGACGACCAGTGGCGTCGTGGGTGGTACGACCTACACCTACGCAGGTGGCGCCCCGATGGCCGGTGGCGTGGTCAGCGTCGGTGCCGCCGGCGCCGAGCGCCAGATCCAGAACGTGGCCGCAGGCCGTGTAGATGCGAACAGCACTGACGCAGTCAACGGCAGCCAGCTGTTCGCCACCAACCAGAAGGTCGATCAGAACACCACCGACATCACCAACATCGTCAGCAATGGCACGGGCATCAAGTACTTCCATGCCAACTCCATCGGTGGGGACAGCTCGGCGAATGGCAGCGACAGCGTGGCCATCGGCCCGAGCGCGGTGACGGGCGCCACGGCCACCAATGCCATCGCCATCGGCAACGGCGCTGTTGCTAACGATGCCGGCAGCGTGGCCCTGGGCGCGGGCAGCGCCACCGCTCCGGTGGTGGCGACCACCGACGGCACGGTTGGCGGTACCGCCTACACCTATGCTGGCGGTGCTCCGGTGGGCACGGTCAGCGTGGGTACGGCTGGTGCTGAGCGCACGCTCACCAACGTCGCGGCTGGCCGTGTCAGCGCGACCAGCACCGATGCCGTCAACGGCAGCCAGCTGTTCGCCACCAACCAGAAGGTGGACCAGAACACCGCCGACATCACCACCATCAACACCACGCTGACCAACATCACCAACGGTTCGGGCATCAAGTACTTCCATACCAACTCCATGGGTGCGGACGGTACGGCTGCAGGTGCCGACAGTGTGGCCATCGGTCCAAGCGCCGCGGCCAACAATGCCAACTCGATGGCGATGGGCAACGGCGCGACGGCAAATCACGACAACAGCGTGGCGCTGGGTGCGGGTTCGGCCACGACCGTAGGTGCTCAAACCGGCTACAACGCGGCATACGTCGGTAGCAGCAACTCCACGGGCGAGATGAACGTAGGTGGCCGCCAGATTACCGGTGTTGCCGCAGGTTCTGCCGCCACCGACGCCGTGAACGTCAGCCAGCTGAACGCCGGCGTCAACCAGGCCATTTCCACCGCCAAGAGCTACACCGACACCCAGATCTCCATCGTCAACACCAGCATCACCAGCCTGGACAACCGCGTGACGAGCGTGGAGGGCGATGTTGCCAACCTCAGCAGCTCGGTTACGAACCTGGACAATCGTGTGACCACGGTCGAAGGCGACCTGGCCGAGTTGCAGAACGGAACTGTGGGCATGTTCCAAGTCAGCCAGGGCAGCACTGGGTCGCCGACGCCGACCGGCGCCAACTCGATCGCGGGCGGTGCCGGTGCGAACGCCTCTGCTGCAAACGCGACCGCGCTGGGCAACCAGAGCACCGCATCGGCAGCGGGTAGTACGGCGCTGGGTACCGGCGCAACCGCAAGCGGTAGCAACAGTGTCGCAATCGGTGCCGGTTCGGTGGCCAGCGCAAGCAACACCGTCTCGGTGGGTGCAGTCGGTAGTGAGCGCACCGTCAGCAACGTCGCGGCTGGCGTCAACGACACCGACGCGGTCAATGTTGCCCAGCTGAAGGGCTACTCGGGCGGTGCGCAGTACGACAAGAACCCGGATGGAACCGTCAACTACTACAGTCTGACGTTGAAGGGCGGAGCCGCTGGAGGTACCACCATTCATAACGTGGCCGCCGGCACAGCCAGCACGGATGCAGTCAATGTTGGCCAGTTGCAGGCAGGCCTGAGCAGCACGCTCAGCCAAGCCACCCGCTACACAGACGGTCGTGTTCAGCAGTTGCAGAACGACATGTGGACGATGGATCGCGGATACAGAGGTGCCACCGCGTCGGCGATGGCCATGGCCGGCCTTCCGCAGGTCTACGTCCCTGGCAAGAGCATGTTCTCCGTCGGCATGGGCGGCTACCAGGGCGAATACGGCATGGCAGTCGGCCTGTCCGGTATCACCGACAACGGCCAGTGGGTCTACAAGGGGCAACTGAGCGGCAACACGACCCGCGACTGGGGCTTCTCAGTCGGCGCAGGCATCCAGTGGTGACGTGAGTGGGAAGACGGGCGGCTGTCTCGGCAGTCGCCCGTATGTTCAAGATGTAGTGGCGTGCTGCAGCGATGGATCGGGCGCACGCGGAGTCGATGTGGTACGGGGCATCCGTGATTGCCAAGAGCGCGGTGACGCGCGAGGAGTTCGTTGCCGATGTGGCGGCGTCGCGCACGGCCGTTGGACAGCACCGAGTCGCGCTGCCGTGGATATCGTTTGCAGCGCCGGCGTTGATCAACCGAATCGGGTTGGGCACTGCGATGGCGAGATGGTTCGTGAATTACGAACACGGTGTTCGTGTTTTTGAGCGCAGCTAGGTTCTTGGCTGGAGACATGATTCACCCACGCGATTGGCGCTGTTTGGAAGAAGCGAGACGTGCGCCGACATCGTTCGAATATGAGGTTTTGGTTTCTGTCCTCGGGTTCATTGGCTGTTGCCTGTCGCAGCCATGGGGTGCAGGCAGCCGTCCCCCGATGAGCGGCTTGCATGACGACCGAGTGACTGATCGGAGGAGGTCTTCCTCCGGTCGCTTCTTATTCCGGGAGGTTGCTGTTGATCGGGGCTCTGATCGGAGGATCCAGCTGAGTTGTTGCATTACGTCAGCGCGGCTGGAGGCAACGACCCGTGCCAGGTTCGGTGCGAGTCGAAAGGTGGAGGTGTCATGCCGAGACGTCTTGCTGGCCGAGCGACGGTCTACCTGTGCGCGGTAGGCGCGATAGCCCTAGTGCTGGGCCGATGCACGCTACTCGCAGCCGTGGTCTGGGGCGTCGGCTTCCTGCTTTCTGTGTACGTACAAGTTATGACGCGAAATCTTGGGACCGATCAGCGTTCTTCGATAGCAGGGGTTTCCCGGTAAGTCGAGAGTCAACAAAGAGATCAACCGCGCAGGGGGTAGATAGTGATTTCGAACTGGTTGGGGTCAGCTCAGCTCCGGCGGATCGATGACCGCCAATGGGAATCCATCGTTGGTGTGTTGCCGGACAAGTTGAGTGTCCGCGCGAAGAACCGGGAATTGACCTACAGGAAGTTTGTCGAGGGTGTTCTCTGGGTGATCGGAGAGGATGCGTTCTGGGGTGAACTCCCCAGGGAATTTGGCTCTTGGCGCGCGCTCTATGTCCGATTCCTGCGTTGGAACGCCGTTGGCGTCTGGAGTGATGTCGCCGACGTCATCGGGAGGGACACGGCGTTGGCGCGCGCCTTGATGCAGAGGGCGGACCAGCATGCGGCTGTCGTACATCGCAGGCGGCAAAGGGTCGCGCAGGTTTGGATGCTGGAAGCCAGCCCGTAACCCCGCACGTGCCATGGACTGGTTGGCCGGCCATGGCCACCAGTCGAGAACCGATCTGCCTGGTTTGTCCGTCACCCCGGAAGGTGGGCTCGCACGGCCTGCGTTGCAGTTCTATACTGCAAATCCGAATGCTAGGTGTGCCTGCGACATGGCTCGCAACGCAAGCGAAGACGGGGAGGGAGTGATGCCGCCGACGGCTTCCCCGTTTGCTGCCTCGCTGTCGGGCGTTAGCGACAGCACGCTGGAATCCATCACGGAACTCATTCTCGAGGCTCAGGGTGGTCAGGCGGATGCATGGGATCGCATCTACGCCCTGCTATATAACGACCTTCACCAGATTGCGCGATCGCAGATCCGCCATCAGCAGCGCTGGGGGCAGGGATCGCCAACTTCGCTGGTGAACGAAACCTGGTTGCGATTGGCCGGGGCAAAGTTCACCGTCGAGGGGCGGTCTCATCTCGTGGCGCTAATCGCCAGAACCATGCGCTTCGTTCTTCTGGATGAGGCGAGGCGCGCGTTGTCAGAGAAGCAAGGCGGCGGCGTCGATGTGTTGCCGCTGGATGAGGTCAGGGAACCGTCTCAATACTCTCAACTTGAGCAGTTGCTCATTTTGGATCAGGCGTTGAATGACCTGGCCAAGCTGGATGCGCGCTTGGCCCAGGTAGTAGAGCTTCGCTACTTTGGCGGACTCAGTGAAGTAGAGATCGCTGAGGTGCTCGGGGTAACCGAGCGTACTGTTCGGCGCGACTGGAGGAAGGCGCGGGCATTTCTCTTCAGCCACCTCAGTGGCGGAGACAACCAGGGCAGCGGTTCGCTCGACACCTGATCTAGGGTTGGCCCGAATGGCACGCCTTGCCCCTGGGCATGCCGTGATGATTCGAGGTATGCCCAGGGGGCTCATCTGACAGACTTAGTGGACGGTATAACCAGCGAAGCGCCAGGTGCCGTCCTCGTCAAGGCGAAAGCTGATCAACTCGTTGCCTACCTTGTTGGAAGCGAAAGTCGTCTGGAGCTCCACGGATGTGTACAGACCCGCGGGAGCATTCCCGCCACTGGCTACCTGCATGCGGCGCACGGCAATCCAGGTGCGATTTGCCGCAGCGCCAAGGGACTTTCGCGTGGCGGCGGACTGTGTCACGAAAGCATTGCGCTGGACGGCTTTCTTGACCGCCGGTGATGCGCCGTCCCAGAGGTCGCCGGCCTTGTTGCTGTCCATGGCAGATAGCACGCTTGCTGCAGCGTCCAGCCATTGATTCGGCGAAACGTCTGGTGCCCCTTGGTGTTGCCGAGCCAGGGCGCGCGTCTGGGGTTGGGTCTGCGCGGATGTGTTCCCGATTCCAGCGAGGGAAAGGGCGATGACCAACAAGATAGGCTTCATTGTGTTTCCTGTTCAGAACTCAGTTTGTATGGGTGGATCCGAGCACTTCATGTTTCGCGGTTGGTGAGCAATTCATCCGCGTGGTCTGGGCGGTGTATCTCAACCGGCTCTCTAACCTCCGCCCCGTGTACGGGAATGCGGGTATGCGCGTGCGAGGTGCAGGGAATCTCGTAGGAGGTCGCTTTCAAGAACTGGAGGCATGCATCGGTGGATGCTTTGAGGGGAGCCAAAGAGTTATTCGAAGTGCTGGCCTCACACAGGACACTCCGAAGTCGTCATGGCCGGCTAACGCAACCATTGTTCCAACAGCTGGTACAGCCACTCGGGTTCGATTGGCTTGGCGATGTGAGCATCGATTCCGGCCGCCAAGCACTGATCGCGGTCCTCGGCCGAAGCCGCGGCGGTCAACGCGATGACAGGTAGATGCGCGAAGCGCGGATCGGAGCGCAACAGACGAGTTGTATCGAACCCATCGAGCACGGGCATCTGCACATCCATCAGGATCGCGTGAATAGGCGTGGGGTGGGTCGACAGTGTTTCGATGACCTCCTGGCCATTGGTGGCGAGCAGCACGTCCGCGTGTACTGCTGCCAGGAGTTCCACGGCCAGGATGCGGTTGAACTCGCTGTCGTCGGCAACCAGCACGGTCTTGCCGGAGAAGTCCGGGCGCGGCCCCGAATTCGAGGGCGCCTCCGGTGCTTTGGGCGCATCGTGCGTCCCCAGAGGCAAGTGAATCGAGAACGTACTGCCTTCGCCTGGTGTGCTCCGCACGCTGAGCGTGCCTCCCATCAGCGCGGTGAGTTCTTTCGATATCGAAAGTCCAAGTCCTGTGCCGCCGTGGCGCCGGGAGATCGAGGGGGCCACCTGTGAGTACGGCTGGAAGAGTTGCGCGCACTGCTCAGGGGTCATGCCATCCCCTTCGTCGCGAACCTGGATGTCGTAGTGCCCCTTCCGTCTGCTTCGCGTTACCAGGACAGAAACTTCGCCCCGATCGGAGTACTTGACCGCGTTGTTGACGAGATTGGTGAGCACCTGGCCCAGCCGGAAGGGGTCGCCACATACCTGACGGGGAACATCGGGTGCAATGTGTCGTGCCAGGCGCAGCCCTTTGTCGGCCGCGCCCTGCTCATTCACCGTGACGATGCCCTCGATGAGATCTTCCAGCCGGAAGGCGGTGCAATCGACTTCCATCTTGCCGGCGTCGATCTTCGAGAAGTCGAGGACGTTGTTGATGACACCGATCAATGACCCGGCGGCTTTATCCACCTTGTCCAGCAGGCTTTGCTGACGCTCGTTCAGCGCCTCGTTCCGAAGGAGGTGGGCGAAGCCCAGGATGGCGTTGGTCGGAGTGCGGATCTCGTGGCTCATGCGAGCCAGGAAGGTCGCCTTTGCGGATGCTGCGGATATCGCCGATTCCTGGGCGGCAAGAAGCTCGTCCTCGAGGGCCTTGCGCTGGGTGATGTCAGCCCAGTAGCCGTTGCACTTTACGGAGCCGTCCGGAAGTCGCGTCGGATTGGACTGCGACATGACCCACATGATGCGGCCATCCCGTGGATTCCTGAAACGGAACTCGTAGGGAGTGTTGTCCAGGTTCCGGTACCGCTCCTCCAGCCAGTGCAGCATGCCAGGCAGGTATTCCGGCAAGACCTGCTTGAATACCGAGCCCATGTCCGCGACGGCGGCCTCCGGGTCGACGCCAAAGAGTTTGAAAGCACTCGGACTGGCGTAGGTCACCCGATTGGTGCCGTCTTCGGACCGTACGTACTGGAACACCGCGATCGGCATCCGTTCGGTAATCTCGTGGAGGAGAGCCTCTGCCGGATGCAGCAGGGCGTCACCGGAGTTTGAGTAGTACGTCATTGGAATCGATCGCGTGCACGTTCCGGCGTGCAAAGTGCTGGATCTTTCTCCCTGTGACTGAGCCAGGTAGCTAGGTGCTCGCGCGTCATCGGTCTGGCCAGTAGATAGCCTTGGCCGAGATGACAGCCACAGGCCCTGGCCACCTGCAATTCGGCTTCCGTTTCGATGCCCTCGGCGACTACGGTCTGGCCAAGGCGCAGGCCCAGCGCGGCCGCGGAAGCCAGGAACACGCAGGCCTTGGATTGTGAAGTGAGCTCCAGGAAGCTGCGATCGATCTTGAGTTCGCTGCTCGGAATCATATGAAGCATCTGCATCGTGGACGTTCCGGTGCCATAGTCGTCCAGCGATATCCGGAACCCATGCATGCGCAGCCGGAGGATTGCCTCAAGCGCCTTCGACATGTCGTCCACCAGGTAGGTCTCGGTAACCTCGACGGTGAAGTTGGATGGCGAACAGCCTTGCGCTTCGACGATCTCGCGCAAGGTTTCGACGGCGCCGCAGCGACTCAGTTCCGGAAGCGACATGTTCACTGCGATGTTGACGTCGAAGCCTTGTTCCGCGAGAAGCGTTCTGTCAGAGACTGCTTTCTGCAGTATGGAAACCGTCAGTCTCTCGCCGATATCGCTGCTTTCCGCGGCGTCCAGTACCTGCTTCGGTGATGCCGGGCCAAGTTCGTCCCGCCAGCGCAATAGCGCTTCGACGCCGGCTACCTTTCCGGACACCAGGTCCAGCTTGGGCTGGTATTCGAGATTGACGGCGTTATCCCGGATGCCGTGGGCGAGGCGCGTCGGGGAAATGGCAGGGCTTGCAATGTCATGGCGCAGACGCGCTGCTTCAAACCTCAGCAGCGCATCGTCGAGATGATTGAGATTGAGCGGCTTTACGAGCGTTCCCAGGACCGTCAGCCTGCTCGCTTGGGCGAAGTGCCTGGCGGACTCGAGGATCCGGGTGTCAGCCCCGCTGGCCAGTACGATCTTGGGCGGGCATTGGAGGTTGGCGATGCGCGCCAACAGCTCGATTCCATTCATCTCCGGCATGTTCAAGTCGCAGATCAGCAGATCGATGCCGTTGGCCAGGATCGCCAGGGCTGCCGCTCCGTTCTTGGCACCGTAAGTGTTCGTAATGCCGCATTCGTTCAGGATCAGTCGGATCAGTTCGACGTGCAGGGGGTCGTCGTCAACCACCAGCACGCGTGTGGCGCCAAGATGATGAAACATGTAAATGTGTATCTCGTCCCAATCATGTTCCAGTAGTCGAGAGGTCCCGCTGGAACAGGACAGACGGAATCGACACGTTTTGCGCTAGTCCTGGAAAGTGGGCGGCGCTGCGGGAGATGAATGGATGGCGCGCTGGCTGCAGGCGGGCGCCATGAGACGGTTAGCGGGGTTGTCCGCGCTGCTTGAGCTGCACGCTATGGCAGCCCCAGAAGGCCGCTTCGCCAGTGAATCAGGGCGCTTGGCCTACAATGGCCGCGTCAATCGCCACGCCTCGTCCTCGGGACAGAAGCGCCCGGAACCCCCAGATATCGTGCCAGGATGAGCCAGCCCTCCGTTACCGCCCAGACGGCCAAGAAGCCGCGCCACCCCTGCGTGCCAGGCGACCTTCGGCTCTCCGTGGCCCCGATGATGGACTGGACCGACACGCACTGCCGCGTGTTTCACCGCCTGCTCGCACCGCACGCCCGGCTCTACACCGAAATGGTGCACGCCAACGCCGTGATCCATGGCGACCGGGCACGCCTGCTGGCGATGGACCCCGTCGAGCATCCGGTGGCGCTGCAGCTCGGCGGGAGCGAGCCTGAGCTGCTGGCCCAAGCAGCGAGGATCGGCGCCGAATATGGCTTTGATGAGATCAACCTCAACTGCGGGTGTCCGTCGGATCGGGTGCAGGCCGGTCGTTTCGGCGCCTGTCTGATGCGCGAGCCGCAACTAGTCGCGGACAGCGTGGCGGCGATGGCGGCGGCGTTGGAGCAGCACGGCCTCGACGTTTCCGTGACGGTGAAGTGCCGGCTCGGCGTCGACGACGACCACGACTGGGACCGTTTCCTCGCCTTCATCGATACGGTTGCCGCGGCGGGATGTCGCATGTTCGTGATCCACGCGCGCAACGCATGGTTGAAGGGATTGAGCCCGAAGGAGAACCGGGAAGTTCCGCCACTGCGTTACGACTGGGCGTACCGGCTCAAGCAGGAGCGCAACCAGTTGCAGATCGTCGTCAATGGCGGCATCGCTACGCAGGACGAGGCGACGCAGCATCTGGTACACACGGACGGCGCCATGCTCGGACGTGCTGCCTACCACGATCCCTACCTGCTGCACCGCCTCGACGTAGCGTGGTTCGGGGGCGAATTGAAGACCCGTGGCGAACTGCTGCGCGCGCTACGCCCCTATGTCGAGTCGCAACTGGCGCGCGGCGTATACCTGAAGCACATCGCGAAGCACCTGCTGGGCCTGTTCGCCGGGGAGCGCGGAGGCCGCGCGTTCCGGCAAGTGTTGAGCGAAGGCGCTCACAAGCCGGGTGCGGACTGGTCTCTGATCGAACACGCACTGTCGCTGACCGAGTCCTTCCAGGACGCGCGGGTCGACGCGGCATGATCACCCGCGACATCGCGGAGTTCCTCGCCCTCGCGCGTGGACTGAAGCCCGATTTCGGACCTGCCACCGCGCGCGCCGCGTTCCTGGTCGCGCCCGACGGTTTCCGCCTTGCCGAGCAATCCGCAGCCGACAACCGCTACATGGCGCAGGCGGCCGGGTTCGATGAGGCGCGGGCGTCCGCCCAGCATCGCGAGCTGCACCGCGCCCTTGCACAGGTGCTGCCGACGGTCTGCTTTGCGGGCAACCCGCAGACACCGGATGCGCTGTTCCCCAACAACGTTTTTGCCACCGCGGCGGGGCGTTACGTGGTCGGGCGCATGCGCCATCCGGTGCGGCAGCAGGAGGCCGGGCGCGCCGACATCCGCGCCTTCTTTGCCGGCGTCCTCGACTACGCGGAGATCGACCTGTCGATGCAGCCGCACCCGTGCGAACTGACCGGCGCGCTCGTCATCGACCGCGCCCGTGGCATTGGCTTCTGCGGGCTGTCGGAGCGCTGTGACGAGGAAGGCGCCCGACTGATGCACCAGGCGCTGGGCCTGCGGGCGACGCTGATGCTCGACCTGGCGCCGGGCGAGTACCACACGAACGTCGTGCTGGCGGTGCTCGCGGGGCGTGCGGCGTTGATCTGCCCCGGGGGTTTTGCCCAGGCGGAGGTGGTGGAGGCCATCGCCGGCTTCTACGCGCCCCATGCGGTGCTGCTGTCGGCTGCCGAGCATGCCGCCTTCGCAGGCAATGCCATCGCCTTGTCGGGGGATGCGGTCTGGATGAGCGAGCGGGCCGCGACTGCGCTGAGCCCGGCCAGCCGACAGGCGTTGGCGGGGGCAGGATTCGACCTGCGGACCGTGCCCCTGGACGCAATCGAGGCGGGGGGCGGGTCGCTGCGTTGCTGTGTCGGCGAGGTGTTCTGAGCCAGCGGACTGAATCTCGGCCATGTTCGTGAAGGAAAAGTTCAGACCAGATTCACCGCCTGATTCTGACAATGACCCTCACTGAATAGCGGGTGCGATATCGTCTGCACCGTACGCACCCTGGAATCCCCGGCCTGGCGCCAATGAAGAAACCCACCCTGTTCCTCCTGCCCCTGCTCGTGCTGGCCGCTTCCGGCCCGCTCGACGCGTGGGCGCAGCAGGGCCGCGGCCAGGGCGGGCGCGGTGGTCCGCCGGAAGCGCCTCGAGTGGAAGGTCGCGGCCATGACCGCCGCGGCGATCATCAGGCGCTGTCCGATGCCGTGCGCCGCGTCGAACGCCAGACCGGTGGCCAGGTGCTCAGTGCCGAGCGTGTGCCGTTCGACGGTCGCGATGTCAATCGCGTCAAGGTCGTCGATTCGAGCGGGCGGGTGCGCATATACATGGATGATCCGCAGTCCCGGGGCGAGGCCCCGCGTACACGCGGCGACGACAACGACAACGACTAACCTGCACGCCACGGTCCAAGACCGAAAAAACGCCTAAGGACGGAGTCCACATGCGCATTCTGCTGGTTGAAGACGAAGCCCCGCTCCGTGAGACCCTCGCTGCGCGACTGAAGCGCGAGGGATTCGCCGTCGATGCTGCCCAGGACGGCGAGGAAGGGCTTTACATGGGTCGCGAGGTGCCTTTCGACCTCGGCATCATCGACCTGGGCCTTCCCAAGATGTCGGGCATGGAGCTGATCAAGGCCCTGCGCGACGAAGGCAAGAAATTTCCGGTGCTGATCCTCACCGCACGCTCGAGCTGGCAGGACAAGGTCGAGGGCCTGAAGCAGGGCGCCGATGACTACCTGGTCAAGCCGTTCCATGTCGAGGAGCTGCTCGCCCGCCTCAACGCGCTGGTGCGCCGCGCCGCCGGCTGGAGCAAGCCGACGCTGGAGTGCGGGCCGGTGATGCTCGATCTGGCCGCGCAGACGGTTAGCGTCAGCGGCAGCAACGTCGACCTGACCAGCTACGAGTACAAGGTGCTCGAGTACCTGATGATGCATGCGGGCGAGCTGGTCTCGAAGGCCGACCTGACCGAGCACATCTACCAGCAGGATTTCGACCGCGACTCCAACGTGCTCGAGGTCTTCATCGGCCGCCTGCGCAAGAAGCTCGACCCGGACGGGTCGATGAAGCCGATCGAGACCGTGCGCGGACGCGGCTACCGCTTCGCCATCCCACGCAGCGGGGAATGACGCACGGTTCCGGCATCGGAACTGGCCCTGGTCGGGCCAACCGGTGCCAACCCCGGTAATCTGGCGGCGCATGCCTCATTCATACGCCGTCCCCGCAGGTCAGACCGCATGAGCTGGCGCCAACCGCGTTCGCTCCAGGTTCGCCAGTTGCTGGCGGCCAGTCTGGTGCTGCTCGCGTTCCTGGCACTGGCCGGCTACGCGCTGGACCGCGCCTTCCTCGAGACGGCCGAGAGCAACCTGCGCCAGCGTCTGAAAAGCTACGCGCTGGCGTACGCAGCCAAGGGCGAGTTCGCCCGCAATGGCGAGTTCATTCCTCCCTACGAGTCGGTCGAGCCCCGCTTCGAGATGCCAGGCAGCGGCCTCTACGCCGAGGTCGCTTTCCCGCGCGGGCATTGGGATTCGCCTTCGGCGGTCGGACCCGAACTGCCCGACAGCGGGATGCTCCCTGCCGGCGTCGAACGCTTCGAGGGGCCGCTGCCGATCATCGAGCTCGACGGCTCGGCAGGTGAGGCCTACCGCTACGGCTATGGCGTCATCTGGGGCGCGGACGGTGATGCCCGCGCCGAGTTCCCGTACACGATCTACATCCTTGAGAACACCACACAGCTCAGCCGCCAGGTGGCGGTGTTCCGCGAGGCGCTTTGGAGATACCTCGGCGGCGCCTGCGTGATCCTGCTGCTGATGCAGGCGCTGATCATGCGCTGGAGCCTGCGTCCATTGCGTCGCGTGATCGATGAGCTCAAGCGCGTGCAGCGCGGCCTCGCCTCGCGCATGAGCGGCCGCCATCCGCGTGAACTCGAACCGCTGACGGAAAGCATCAACGCTTTCATCGAAAGCGAGCGTGAGAACCTCGACCGGCAGCGCAACACGCTGGCCGATCTTGCCCATAGTCTGAAGACACCGCTGGCGGTATTGCGTGCGCGCCTGGACGACCGCTCCTCGGACGTTGAGCTCCGTGAGGAAGTGGACGTGCAGATCCGGCGCATGAACGAAATGGTGTCCTACCAGCTCGCACGTGCCGCCTCCGGCGGCCATGCGCTGTTTGCCGCGCCCATCGCGATCGAGCCGCATGCGGAACAGATCGTGCGCGGCCTGGAGAAGGTGTATGCCTACAAGGGCGTGCTGTGCGAGTTCGACATCGCCGACGGCGTGCAGTTCTACGGTGAGCCGGGGGACCTGCAGGAACTGCTCGGCAACCTGCTTGAAAACGCCTTCAAGTGGGCGCGCTCGCGCGTGCTGTTGACGGTGAAGCTCGGCGAGATGGCGCCGAACCGCCGCCCCGGCGTGATGATCGCGGTCGACGACGACGGTCCCGGCATCCCGCCCGAGAAGGTGGCCATGGTGCTGCAGCGCGGCGTGCGCGGCGACGAGCGCGTGCACGGCCACGGCATCGGCCTGTCGATCGTGCAGGATCTGGTGCGTGGCTACCGCGGCACGCTCGACGTGCAGAAATCGGAAGAGCTGGGCGGCGCGCGTTTCGAAGTGCAGTTGCCGCCGGGTCTTTGAGCGGCAGCCTCAGGCGAACGGCGAGCGGCCGTAGAAACGCTCCAGGTGCGCGGCCACCTTCGGCATCTCGCGACGCAGCAGTGCCGGGTCGCTGAAGTGATACTCGGTGACGACCGCGAAGAACTCTTCCGGTGCCTCGGCGGCATAGCCGTCGATGGCGCTATCGCGCCCGGCGTCGACACGCTTGGCCAGTGCATCGTAGGCCCGCTGGAAGTCGCTGGCCCATTCACGTTGCCACGGACGCGGCAGCGGCGGCGTGCCGTCCAACGCGCCATCGAGCACGTCCAGTTTGTGCGCGATCTCGTGGGTCGCTACGCAGAAGCCTGCGCGCGGATCCTCGCAGTCGGCCAGCACGTCGGCCCAGGAAAGGATCAGGGGCCCGAGCTCCCACGATTCGCCGATCAACTCGTCTTCCCATTCGTGCAGCACGCCGGCCGCATCGACATGGTTGCGGTTCACGCGGAAGGCATCGGGATAGACGATCAGTTGCGACCAGCCGTGCAGGCCTTCCGCGCCGAACTCCAGCAGCGGCAGGCAGCACAGTGCCGCGAGCATGCAGCGCTGGCCGTCGTCGAGCACGAGGCCGCCGACCGGGCTGATGGTCTTTTCGTGCAGGAACCGCGACGCGAGCTCGCGCAGGCGGGCGTCACGGACCTCGTCGAGCGCGGTCACCCACGGCACACGCGTGCGCACCGTGCACCACAGGTCGGCAGTAATCGGTTCGGGTTTTCGCCCCAGGCGCCTGAACAGGCCGAACAATCGCGAAACGGCCTAGGTCAGCGGAACATGCCCGGCAGATAGCTGTGCCAGCGGGGTGATTGCTGGCGACCATTCACATCGGCGGGAAGGCCCGGCTTGGGCTTGTTGGCGCGCACCGGAGCCACCGAGCGGGCAGGCCGCGCTTCGCTCTTGCTGGCCGCGACGGCCATGTTCTCGGGGCAGCTGCCGCTGTTGGCATCGCTCAGCTTGATTTCACGCGCAGCAACCGTCGCACTGGCAAATGCGATCAGTAGGCAAATGCAGGTCCTGAGCATGGGGGCATCCTCGGGCCGATCGGCCTCGGGCAGGTCTTGACTATAACGCGAATCGATGGCGGCTGCCCGGCCGGCGCCACTGCTCGCCGCGCCGCGGGCACGTTCTGCCGCAATCTGGAGATCCGCCTGGGAACGTGGCTCACGCATAATTCCATGGATGCGTGCCGAGCCCAGAACGTTGCAATGCGCCCGCGCCGCCACGGCTCTTCGGAGACGGGCGGCAGGGATCGTTTCGTCCCCGGCACTTAACAGGCTCGTGGCATGACTGACCGCGCCGTCGTGGAACATGTTTCACCGGAGCGGGCGGCCCTGGAGCGGGCCTTGCTGGAACGGCTCATGGCCGGTCCGGCTACCGGCGACGCCCTGGCCCGGGATTACGGCCAGACCCGGGCGGCGATCTGGAAGCGGATCGAGCACCTGCGCGAGGCGGGTGTCGCGATCGAAGCCAAGCCCGGCCGCGGCTACGCGCTGGCCCAACCACTGGAACTGCTCGACGCCGCGACCATCCAGGGTGCGCTGACCGTCGGGGCGCGCTCGAGGCTGTCGACGCTCGAAGTGGCCTGGACCATCGATTCGACCAACAGCGAACTGCTTCGCCGGGATCCGCCCGCGAGAGGCGCCGATGTGCTGATGGCCGAGCGCCAGACCGGCGGACGCGGGCGCCGGGGACGGGTCTGGACCTCGCCGCTGGCCGCACACCTTTATGTGTCGCTGTCGCGCCAGTTTGGTGGCGGGCTGGCGCGACTGGGGGGGCTCAGCCTGGTCGCGGGCATCGCCACCGTCGAGGCGCTCCGTGGCCTGGGCGTTGCCGGTGCCTCCCTGAAGTGGCCGAACGACGTGGTCGTGTCCGGACCGGAGGGCCTGCGCAAGCTGGGCGGCCTGCTCGTGGAGGGTGGCGGCGAACATGCCGGCCCGGTGCGCGCCGTGATCGGGCTCGGCCTCAATGTATGCATGCCCGCCAGCGCCGCGCCGGACATCGGCCAGCCCTGGTGCGATCTGGCTTCGCTGTCCGGCACGGCGCCATCGCGAAACGTCGTCGCGGCGGCAGTGCTTGAGCACCTGCTGATGGCGCTGGACGAGTTCGATGGCGAAGGGCTGGCGCCGTTCCTGCCCCGCTACGCAGCACTCGATGCGCTCGCCGGCCAGGCGGTCCGCATCGAAGGCGCCCTGAGCCGCGACGAAGGCGTCGCCTTGGGACTGGCCGATGACGGCGCCTTGCGCGTGCGCCTGGCCGGAGGCGGCGAGCGCAACTTCCATTCCGGCGAAGTCAGTGTTCGTCTGGGGACCACTTCATCCGGGGAGCGCGAATGAGCGCCTGGCTGTTCGATCTCGGCAATACGCGCCTGAAATGCGCACCGCTCGGCCACGATGGTCGCGCGGGTCTGGCCATCGCCCTGCCGCACCGCGAGGAAGACGTGGCGCAGGCGTTGGCGCAGGCGCTGCCGGAACGGGTGGACGTGGGCTACCTCGCCAGTGTCGCCAGTCCGGGACTTCGCGTGGCGGTGCTCGACGCGCTCACCGCGCGCTGCAGCCGCATTTCCATTGCCCGCACCCAGTCCCGCTTCGGTCCGGTGCGCATCGCATATGCGCAACCGAACAAGCTGGGTGTCGATCGTTTCCTCGCGCTGCTGGCCGTGCATGCGCAGGCCGGGGACGACGCGCTGGTCTGTGGCGTCGGTACGGCATTGACCATCGATCTGATCGACCGCGATGGACAACACCTCGGCGGCCGCATCGCGCCATCGCCCACGCTGATGCGCGAGGTGCTGCATGCGCGCGCGCCGCAGTTGCCGGTAACGGGAG
The DNA here is from genome assembly GCF_015453285.1 of Lysobacter niastensis. Lineage (GTDB taxonomy): Bacteria > Pseudomonadota > Gammaproteobacteria > Xanthomonadales > Xanthomonadaceae > Lysobacter_J > Lysobacter_J niastensis. The sequence continues at coordinate 50,482 of NZ_JADLZT010000007.1, read as the reverse complement.
GGGACTATGTCGACTTCGCCGCCGACACCGAAGATGCGCTGGCGTCGGGCTGCGATGGCGCCGCGATCGCCCTGATCGAGCGCAGTCTCGATGCCGCGAAGGCCAGGCTGGGGCGGACGCCGCGGCTGGTGCTGCACGGCGGAGGCTCGGAAACGCTGGCGACGCGACTGCCGGATGCGACCCAGGTCGCAACGCTGGTGCTGGATGGCCTGGCGATCTGGGCCGGCACCGAATCGGCGACATAGAATCCGCGAATGTTCGTCCGTGCCCTCGTCATCCTGCTGCTGGTCCTGAATCTCGGCGTCGCCGCCTGGTGGGCACTGCATTCGCCCAGGCCGGCACCGGCGCCTGAAGCGTTGCCGCTGGGGGTGGCGAAGTTGCAACTGTTGAGCGAGGCCGGGCCTCGTCCACGGGCGGTCGTGGCGAGCGCTCCCGCCGCACCGGAGATGCCGGCGTCGACGGAGGCGGCTTCCAGCGCACCGATGCAATGCTTCAGCCTGGGGCCTTTCGCCGACGGCGCGGCCGCAACTGCCGCGCGCGCCAAACTGCAAGCCCAGGTTTCCCGCAGTGCCGTGCGCGAACAGAAGACAGCGGACAGCGGCCGCGGCTGGCGCGTGTACCTGCCGGCGCAGCCGTCGCCTTCCGATGCACAGGCGCTGGCACAGCGCATCACCGCGGCGGGATTCAGCGACCTGTTCGTGGTGCGCGATGGCGCTGAAGCCAATTCGATCGCGTTGGGCCGTTACCGATCCGAAGACACCGCCCGGCGCCGCGCCGAGGCGCTGATCGCCGCGGGTTTCGCCGCGCAAGCCGAACCCCTGGGTGAGGCGCGCACGGTGCATTGGCTCGATGTCGCCGCCGGTCCCGGCTTCGATGCGGCCGTTGCGCAGAAGGCTGCCGCGGCCGCGCAACGCCACGACGTCGCGTGCGCCACGGTGCCGTAGCCGCCAGGGCACGCGCGCAAGTTAGAATGTCCTTCTCGCCGGCATAGCTCAGTTGGTAGAGCAACCGCCTTGTAAGCGGTAGGTCGTCAGTTCGATTCTGACTGCCGGCACCAGTCGAGGACGTCATCAATGGCACGCACTTATCCCCCGGTTTCGCTGATCGGGGCGCCGACCGACATCGGCGCCGGCCACCGCGGCGCCCGGCTCGGTCCGGAGGCGCTGCGCATTGCCGGCCTGGGCGAAGCCCTGGTAAAGCGCGGCGTCGACGTGGCCGATCGCGGCAACCTCGATGGCCCGCGCAATCCGTGGCAGAAGCCTGTTGAGGGCTATCGCCACCTGCCGGAAGTGGTCGAATGGAATCGTCTGGTCATGGACGCCGTCGCCACCGAGCTGCGCGATGGCCGCATGCCGATCCTGTTGGGTGGCGACCACTGCCTGGGCCTGGGCTCGATCACCGCAGTGGCACGCCATTGCCGCGAGACCGGCAAGCAGCTGCGCGTGTTGTGGCTGGACGCCCATGCAGACTTCAACACCAGCCAGGTGACCCCGTCCGGCAATGTGCATGGCATGCCGGTCGCGTGTCTCTGTGGCCTGGGGCCGCAGGCACTGACCCATCTTGCTGGCGAGGCGCCTGCCATTCGTCCCGACGTCATCCGTCAGATCGGCATCCGTTCGGTCGATGAAGGCGAGAAGCGGCTGGTCAAGGAATACGGACTCGATGTATACGACATGCGCTACATCGACGAGGTCGGCATGAAGCGCGCGATGGAGGAGGCGCTGGAAGGCGTCGACGAGAACACGCATCTGCATGTCAGCTTCGACGTCGACTTCCTCGACCCGAGCATCGCCCCGGGCGTCGGCACCACCGTGCCGGGGGGGCCGAATTACCGCGAGGCCCAGCTGGTGATGGAGATGATCGCCGACTCCGGCCGCATGGGCTCGCTGGACATCGTCGAACTCAACCCGCTGCTGGACAAGCGCAACCACACCGCCAAGCTGGCCGTGGACCTGGTCGAGAGCCTGTTCGGCAAGTCCACGCTGATGCGCGACTAGATTTGCCTGCGCATCCGTGCGGGCCGGCACAAGCCCCAACCGGCCACTGAATCGATGCTGACGCCGGGCCCCGCGGCAGCCGGGCCGAGACTGGCGCGGCTGCCCGCGATCGGCCACCCTTTTGCCCGGGCGGCGGCAGGGGACCCGGAGCCGACGCGCTCCACCGGCCGCCCGATACCACTCCGGAGACAAGAACACATGAAGCGAACCATTGCCCTGATGCTGCTGGCCGTACTCTCGGCCGGCGTCCTGTCCGCCTGCAACACCGTCGAGGGCTTCGGCAAGGATGTGCAGAAGGTCGGCGAGAAGATGGAGCGCGGCGCCAAGAACTGACGCCAGGCGATGCACGCCGATTTCACGTCGCTGGCGGTCTGATGGCAGGGCGGAACGGACCGGTATGGTCCGAGTCCCCGCTTACCGTCCAAGGAGACGATCCATGAAGCGTTCGATTGCTCTGATGCTGTTGGTGCTGTTCTCGCTGGGCATCCTGACTGCCTGCAATACCGTCGCTGGCGCCGGCAAAGACGTGCAGAAGGCTGGCGAGAAAGTCGAGGATGCGGCGGACAAGGACAAGTGATCCTGTCGCCAGCATGTGATCGGAAAAAGCCGGAGGCCACTCCGGCTTTTTCTTTTTTGCGTGTTGCGTTGTCTATGGCGTTCGATTGTATGTTCAGCACGAAGACAGCGTGGTGCATGCGACGTGTTCGCCCGATCGATGAATTGTTCATGGTCTGCATCGTCGATTCATGCTGGTCAAAGTCCGAATAACGTGTCGCTGACCTTTTTCGAATGCGCTGCACGGGATCATTCCCCTGCGACGTCGACAGTCGCGACACCCAGTGAGGATGCAGCATGAACAAAGACATGATCGCGGGCAGGTGGATGCAGCTGAAGGGTCAGATCCATGCGAAATGGGGCGACCTGACCAACGACGACATCGACGTGGCCGAGGGCAATGCCGAGTACCTCGCTGGTCGTCTGCAGGAACGCTATGGATGGGAACGCGATCGCGCCGAGCGCGAAGTGCGCGAGTTCGAGAAGAGCCTGCACTGAGATCGATTGGCCGGCGAAGCGCGCCGGCATGAGGCCGGCAGGGGCCGGCCAGGACGCGCTTCCCCGGCATTGAAACGACAGCGACGGACCAGCCGAAAGACTGGTCCGTCGCCGTTTATGGGCCTTAGTAGTGGCCCGGCGGATCTGCGACGAAACCTTCCGGAAACGCGCGTGGTGCGTCGTACCCGCGATAAGGAGGCTCGCGCCAGGGGTAGGGCAGCGGTACGCCGCGAGCGACGAGCGAGGCGGGGTCGTCGTAACGCAGCTCGCTGATCTGCGCGGGATGGCGTGTGGCGCGTTCGAATCCGGTGCGTGTTGCCTGCGACCATTCGCGCGCACCATGCCCGGTGCCGATCGATTGTGCAGCCGAGTCACGCGATTCGGCCGCAGGTGCCGTGGCCTTGGCGGCGTCGCCGCGCTCGCGTTCGCCGCGCGCGATGGGCACCGGTACGTCGCCATACCAGCGACGCGACTCCTCGAACACCGCCACGCCGATCACGCCGACGTTGTCCGGCCGCCCGGTGCGCGCCGCATAGCTGTCGGGCAGGTCGGTGAAGACGAACTGTGCCACTTCGTCCAGCGACTTGCGCCAGCCCTGGATCTCGCTGCTTTGCCACGGGCCGAGTACGTAACCGGTCTGCGACGGGTGTGCGGTCTCGCCGGTGACCGCGTTGACGCCGTCCACCGACAGCACGACCAGCACGCGGCGGCCGGTCGTGTTGGTCAGGCGCAGCGAATAGCGATGTCCGGGCGTGCCGGCGATCCAGGCCTGGCCACGATGCCGCACCGGCTGCAGCCACTGTCCGTTGTCGCGGTCGATCACCGCGACGTCGACCAGTGGGCGGGCCTGGAGTGGAACGCACGCCGCGGCAGCCAGCGCGGCGAACAGGGTCAACAGAGTCGGCAGGGTGCGCAACATGAGGGGTGTCTCCGGGTGGGTCGCCGATCTCAACGTGCCGGGGCCCGCCGCGGGGTTGGGTACACTGTGGGGCCGTTTTCCCTGGCGTCAGCGTTCGATGAGCCTCACCCGCGTCCTCACCGGCATCACCACTTCGGGTACCCCGCATCTGGGCAACTACGTCGGCGCGATCCGCCCGGCGGTGGCAGCCAGCCGCGCGCCCGGCGTGGAGAGCTTCTATTTCCTCGCCGACTACCACGCGCTGATCAAGGTCCAGGACCCGGCGCGCGTGCAGCGTTCGACGCTGGAGATCGCCGCGACCTGGCTGGCCTGCGGGCTGGAGCCGGACAAGGTGTGGTTCTACCGCCAGAGCGACATTCCCGAAACCAACGAACTGACCTGGCTGCTGACCTGCGTCGCCGGCAAGGGCATCCTCAACCGCGCCCATGCCTACAAGGCCGCGGTCGACAAGAACCGCACCGAAGGCGAGGACGACGACGCCGGCATCACCGCGGGTCTCTTCATGTACCCGGTGCTGATGGCCGCCGACATCCTGCTGTTCAACGCCAATCAGGTACCGGTCGGCCGCGACCAGATCCAGCACATCGAGATGGCGCGCGACTTCGGCCAGCGCTTCAACCATCTCTATGGCGAGCCCGCCGGCAAGGAGTTCTTCTCGTTGCCCGAAGCCGTGATCGAAGAGAGCGTGGCGACGCTCCCCGGTCTCGACGGCCGCAAGATGAGCAAGAGCTACGACAACACGATCCCGCTGTTCGCGCCGCGAGATACGTTGAAGAAGCTGATCTACTCGATCGTCACCGACTCGCGCGCGCCGGGCGAACCGAAGGACGCCGGGAACTCCAACGTGTTCCAGCTCTACCAGGCCTTTGCATCGAAGGAAGAAACCGATGCGATGCGCCGCGCCTTCGCCGACGGCATCGCCTGGGGCGAGGCCAAGCAGGCGCTGTTCGAACGCATCGATGCCGAGGTCGCGCCGCAACGCGAGAAGTACGAAACGCTGATCGCGCGCCCCGCCGACATCGAAGCAGTGCTGCGCGACGGTGCGGCGCGCCTGCGCGAGCGCTATGCCATTCCGACGCTGCAGGCGCTGCGTGCCGCGGTGGGTCTGCGCGATTTGTCGCAGGTGTCGACGGGCGTCGCGAAGAAAGCATCGAAGGCGGCGCAGCCGGTGTTCAAGCAGTACCGCGAGGCCGACGGGCGCTTCTATTTCAAGCTGGTCGACGGCGACCGCGTGCTGCTGCAGAGCACCGGGCACGAGTCCGCGCGCACGGCCGGCCAGCTGATCGGCCGCCTCAAGCAGGAAGGCGGCGGCGCCCTGCACCGTGCCGAAGCCGCCGCCGTGCATATGGGACACGACCTGGTCGGACACCTGCACGAGGGCGTCGAACTGGCCGAAGTGGTGCAGGCGCTGGAGCTGTTCGCCGAAGACGCCTGAGGCACGGGCCAGCCCCGAAAACAGCCTGAATTGGGGGCCTTCGTTCGCCGGAGGCTGAACCGTCGCCCGGAAATGCGTTGCCGCCTTCGGGCGTATGGTCCCCCTGTGCGTGGGGTCACAGGTTCAGGTTGCCGGGAGCGGTAGCCTGACGCCCCCTCGAAGCCCCCCGTCCGATGTCCGCTGTGCTGAGCTTGCCCCTGCCCGAAGAAGCGCGCCGCCAGGCCGCGCTCGACGCGTACGCCGTGGTCGACACGGTGCCGGAGCAGGCCTACGACGATATCGTCCGGCTGGCGATGAGCCTGTGCGAAGCGCCAGCCGCGGCCATTTCGCTGGTCGACCACGACCGGCAGTGGTTCAAGGCACAGTTCGGTCTGGACGTGCGCCAGACCCCGCGCAGCGAGGCCATCTGCGATCGCGCCATCCGACAGCCCGGGAAGATGCTCGTCATCGGCGACCTGACGGCACAGACGCAGTACCCGAAGACCAAGATGCGCATCGACGGCAAGCCGCTGCGTTTCTATGCCGGCATGCCGCTGCTCAGCCCGGACGGACATGCGCTCGGCTCGGTGTGCGTCATGGACGTGCGCCCGCGCCAGTTGCGCCCGGCCCAGCGCGAAGGCCTGGAAGTGCTGGCGCGCCAGACCCAGCACCTGCTCGAACTTCGCCGCTACGCGCTGGAGCAGCGCCGCCTGCTGTCCGAGCGCGAGGCATTCGCGCAGCGGCTGGAGGATGCACGCGCCGACCTGCAGCGCCGCAACGACCTGCTCGAACACAACGCCACGCACGACGCCCTGACCGGCCTGCTCAACCGCGCCGCGCTGTCGCAACTGCGCGAGAACCCGGCTGCGATGGCCAAGCTGCAGCATGCGCCGTACACGCTGATGCTGCTCGACGTCGACCATTTCAAGGATGTCAACGATCGTCACGGACATCTGCTCGGTGATCGCGCGCTGCGCGCCGTGGCCGATGCCGTCGCCACGTCGATCCGGCGCGACGACGTGGCGGTGCGGTACGGTGGCGAGGAGTTCCTCATCGTGCTGCCCGACACCCGCCTGGCCACCGCGACCCAGGTGGCCGAGCGCATCCGCCAGCACATCGCACGCGCCGCGCTTCCGTTCCGGCTGACCGTATCGATCGGCCTGGCTGCGGGTGAGCCCACGCGCGACTGGTCCGAGCGCGTGTTCGACCGGGCCGACCAGGCGCTGTACCGCGCCAAGGCGACCGGGCGCGACCGCATCGTCGCCGACGATACCTGGCGCGGCTGACCTGCTGCGTCCGATTCGCGGCACCCATCGCGTGTAATAGGCAACCGGGAATCCCCGGCGCAGACTGTCTGTGCCGCATGCGCGGCTGCCGGGCAGACCGGGCGTCCGCGCCGCGGGCGCCGCATTCAAGCGAGGACATCGCCATGCCCAAGTTCATCATCGAACGCGAGATCCCGGGCGCAGGATCGCTCAGCCAGGAAGAACTGCAGGCGATCTCGCTGAAGTCCTGCAGCGTGCTGAGTGCGCTGGGGCCGCAGATCCAGTGGCGCGAGTCGTACGTCACCGACGACAAGGTCTATTGCGTCTACCTGGCACCGGACGAGGAGACGATACGCAAGCACGCCGAGATGGGCGGGTTTCCCGCCAACCGCATTTCGCAGGTGCGCGGCATCATCGACCCGTCGACCGCCGAACCCGTGATGCACTGAGTGCGCGGGCGCACCACGCGCCCGGCCTGTGCCGCCCGTCAGTCCCAGCGATGGGGCGGTACGCCGCGCTCTGGGTGCCTCATGAGCACCACGCAGAAGCGCTGGCCGGTCGGCGCTTCCATCACCCACCAGCGCTTCACGAAGGCGATCTTCTTCGCGCCCAGCTTCTCGAGGCGCGCGGCTTCCGCATCGATGTCGTCGGCTTCGATGTCCAGGTGTACGCGCGAAGGATGGTCCACCTTCTGCACTTCGATCTGCAGATCGGCAGGCGTATTGCCGAACAGCTGGTACTGCGCGGTGTCGTCGCCGGCATCGCGGTCAGCGATCGTCATGCCCAGCGCCTGGCTCCAGAAGTCGGCCGCGGCGTCGAGATCGTCGGTATTGCAGTCGATGATGAAACCGGCAAAGCGGCTGCGGTGGGACATGGCGGACTCCTGCAATAAGACTTGGAGTGGCGTTACCGAACTGCCGGCCTGGCCCCTGAGTCAGGGGGCGATTCGCGCTTCAGCGCGAATCGGGGGTCTGGAAGCACATAGCGGGGCCCAAGGTTTGCGAGCAAACCTTGGGGTGAGCATGCGCAGCATGGTCACGACGGAAGCGACATGTCGTCCAGCAGCGCCTTCAGGAAGCGTGCGGCCTCGCCGCCGGTGCAGGCGCGATGGTCGAACGTGAGCGAGATCGGCATGCGGCGATGCACTTCGATGCCGCCGATCACCGCAACGACATCGTGGCTGAGCTTGCCGGCGCCGACGATGGCGACGCACGGCGGCACGACGACCGGCGTCGCGTAGCGGCCGGCGAACATGCCGAAGTTCGACAGCGAGATCGTGTAGCCGGACAGTTCGCTGGCCGGGATCGAACGGTCTTCGACCTGCGTGCGAAGGCGCTGGATCGCGGTGCGGATGCCGGTGCCGTCGAGCATGTCGGCGTTGCGCAGCGCCGGCACGAACAGGCCGTCCTCGGTGTCGACGGCAATGCCGATGTCGACCTGCGGATGCAGCGTGCGGCTGAGGTTGTCGCCGTCGAACCACGCGTTGAGCGCAGGCACGGTTTTGCACGCCGTCACGATCGCGCGCACCAGGCGCGCGGTGATGTCCTGCTTGCCGATCCAGGCATGCAGGTCGGCGTCGTCGACCAGCGTGGTCGGCACGACCTTGCTGTGCGCATCGGCCATCACGCGCGCCATGTTGCGGCGCACGCCCTTGAGCTGTTCCGGCTGGCCACTGGCGGTAGCGCCAGGCGGCTGCGTGCGCATCGGCTTGCCGGCCTGCGACAGCGTGCTGCGCGCGGACGGCGTGGAGGCAGGAGCGGGTGCGGCCACGGCCACGGCGCGGTCGGCCGCGCGTGCCACCGGCGCCGCACCGGCCTTGGCCGAGCCGTCGGCCGCGGCACGCTTGACGTCGTCCATCGTCACCACGCCGTCGCCGCCGGTGGCGCGCACGCGGGACAGGTCGACGCCGAGCTTGCGCGCGAGCGCGCGCACGGCCGGCATCGCCTTGACGCCGCCGACCGCCACGGCCTGTTCGCTCCGCACCGCATCGGACGTCTGCATCGCGCCGACCACGGTGCCGGCGTCGTCGCGCTTCTCGGCCTGCGGTGCCGGGGTGCCGGCGGCGCTGATCGTGCCGCCGTCATCGGAGGCGACGACCTGGTCGCCGTTTTCGGGTGCATGGCTGCCAGCGCCGTGGTGATGACCGGTGTCCTGGCCCTCCGCGCGCTGCGGCAGTGAGGGATCGATCTCGAACTCGGCCAGCATCTTGCCGGTGACGATCACGTCGCCCGGACCGCCGGCGAGCCGGATAACCTTGCCCGACACGGGCGACGGCACTTCCACCACGGCCTTGGCCGTTTCCATCGACACCAGGTTGTCGTCCAGGCGGATCGTGTCGCCCTCCTTCACGAACCACTCGACGATGGTCGCGTCGGGCAGGCCCTCGCCGAGGTCGGGAAGCAGGAAGGTCTTCTTTGCGGTCATAGCGAAGTGGTCTCGTTGGAGTGCGTGTTGCCTGGAATGTCTTGCCATGGAAGCAGGCCGGAAGAACAACGGCCTGCGATCGTCGGTATCACTTGCCGTCTTCGTCGAGCATCTGCAATGCCCGGTCGGGAATCCAGCCCTTCAGCCCCCGCGCGTTCTCGGCCCACCACCACTGCGCCAGTTCGTAGTGCAGTGTCAGGATCTCGTCCGCCTCGGCATCGAGTTCACGCGTGTCGTAATCCGACAACGCCGTCGCAGGGCCGTGCTCGCCATCGAACAGCGCGGCCGGAATCCAGCCGCCATGTCCTTCGGCCAGCGTGGCCCACACGAACTGCGGCCAGTCCCGGTCGCGATCGCCCAGCGTTACCTGGTCGCCACGCGCCACCTGGATCGCCGGGCGATCCGGGGCGTGGTGCGAGACGACGACGCGGGCGCGACGCATGCGCTGGCTTCCTCAGCCGGCCGCCAGCGCGCGCCTGGCCGCTGCGACGATGCGGTCGACGCTGGGCAGGTACTTCATCTCGAGGCGGAACAGCGGGATGTGCGTGTCGTAGCCGGTGACTCGTTCGACCGGAGCGAGCAGGTCGAACATCGACTCCTCGGCCAGGCGTGCGGCGATCTCGGCGCCGAAACCAGCGGTTTTCGGTGCCTCGTGCACGATCACGCAGCGGCCGGTCCGGCTGACCGATTCGGCGATCGTGGCGAAGTCGAGCGGGCGCAGCGTGGCGACGTCGATGACCTCGGCGCTGATGCCTTCCGCGGCCAGCTTCTCGGCGGCTTCCAGCGTCTCCTTCACCTGCGCGCCCCAGGTCACCAGCGTCACGTCGGTGCCGTCGCGCAGCACGTAGCACACGTCCAGCGGCAGCGCTTCGCCGTCGTCGGGCACGACTTCCTTGTACTGGCGATAGATGCGCTTGGGCTCCATGAAGATCACCGGGTCCGGGTCGCGGATCGCGGCGAGCAGCAGGCCATAGGCGCGCGCCGGCGAGGACGGCATGACCACGCGCAGGCCGGGCACGTTGGTGAAGATTGCTTCGTTGGCTTCGCTATGGTGTTCCGGCGCGCGGATGCCGCCGCCCCACGGCACGCGCAGCACCATCGGGCAGGTCAGGCGGCCGCGCGTGCGGTAACGGAAGCGCGCGGCGTGGCAGATGATGTGGTCGACCATCGGGTAGACGAAGCCGTCGAACTGCGACTCGGCGACCGGCTTCATGCCCTGAGAGGCCAGGCCGACGGTGAGGCCGGCGATGGTGGTTTCGTCCAGCGGCGTGTCGAGCACGCGTTCCGGGCCGAACTGCTGCTGCAGGCCGGCGGTGGCGCGGAACACGCCGCCGTTGACACCGACGTCCTCACCGAGCACCAGCACCTTGTCGTCCGCTCGCATTTCGTAGGCGAGGGCCTGGGTGATGGCCTCGATCAGCGTGATCGCGGCCGGTGCGGCGGTGTTCTTGCCAGCTTCGCCCTTGGCGGCATTCTCGGCGTTCATCAGCGGCCCTCCTGTGCGAGAGCAAAGGCCCGTTGCGCCAGCAGGTCCGGCGGCGGATCGGCGTACAGGTAGTCGAACATCGCTTCCACCGGCTGCACCGGCGTCTCGAGGTAGGCGTTGATCTCAACGTCGACGACCTTGCCGCACTCTTCGGCCCACGCCTTTTCTTCCGCCTCGCTCCACACGCCCTGCGCGGTCAGGTAGTTGCGCAGGCGCATGATCGGCTCGCGCGTCCAAGCCGCCTTCACTTCGTCCTCGTTGCGGTAGCGGCGTGCGTCGTCGGCGGTGGTGTGGTCATGCAGGCGGTAGGTCATGAACTCGATGACGGTCCCGCCTTCGCCATTGCGCGCGCGCTCCGAGGCGCGGCGCATGCCTTCCAGCACGGCGATCAGGTCGTTGCCGTCGACCTGCAGGCAATGCAGGCCACCGGCCAAACCCTTCTGCGCCAGCGTCTTCGCGCCGGTCTGCGCCGAGCGCGGCACCGAGATCGCCCAGCCGTTGTTGACCACGCACAGCACCAGCGGCAACTGGTAGGCGCCTGCGGAGTTGAGGGCGGCGTAGAAATCGGTCTTGGACGAACCGCCGTCGCCGCAGCACGCCACCGCCAGCTGCTTCTGCTTGTTGAGCTTGAACTTCAGCGCCGCACCGGCGGCGTGCAGGCACTGCGTCGAAATCGGCACGCACCAGGAATAGTCGTGCTTCGGACCCGAGAAGTCGTTGCCGCGTTCGTCGCCGCCCCAGTAGAGCAGCACTTCGCGCGCCTTCACGCCGCGCATGAACTGTGCGCCGTACTCGCGGTAACTCGGTGCGAACACGTCATCGGGCTGCATCGAAGCACCGATGCCGACGTGGGTCGCCTCGTGGCCCAGGCAGCTGGCGTAGGTGCCGAGCTTGCCGGTGCGCTGCAGGGCGATGGCCTTGGTGTCGAAGGTGCGCACGAACAGCATCTGCTTGAACAGCGGCAGCAGCGCCTTCGGATCGCGGAAGGCCGGCGGCAGTTCGACGACCGGCTTGCCGTCGGGGCCGAGGTATTGCAGGTATTCGATTTCGAACGTTGCAGCGACGGTCATCGCGTGGAAATCCTGGCCATCAGTCGAGCCAAAGATGATACCCGCGGGCCGTCAATGTCCCGTTGCGCGCTGCGGCAAAGCGGCGGCGTACGGTCGAAAAAAGAAAGCGCGGCCGAAGCCGCGCTTTCGATGGACCTGTTGCCTCGAGCCGGTCAGGGCACGCCGACGATCCGGTTCGCGTATCCGGCGGAATTGTCGCCGGCATCGCTATCCGGCGTCGCCGACGTGGCCGTCGCCTGCAGGGTCAGGTACTGGGTGCTGTTGGGGCGGGCGGGTATGCGGATGCTGGCGGAAAAGCCTGCGGTCACTCCGCTGGCCAGCGTGCCGTCGAGCCGGCAGGCCGCCTCGAATCGCGCGCTGTCCCCGTTCACCGTGCAGGTCCATCCGTTCGGGGCATCGATGACCGTGTTGGCCGCCGGCGCATCGCCGCGCAGCGTCAGCACCGGCTGCCAGGCGGCATCGGGGCCGTCGTTGCGCAGCGACACCGGGAACTGCTCGATGCTCCCGTAGTGCAGCTTCTTGGACGGTCCCGCGATCGACAGCGCGAGGTCGGCCTGGCCGGTGATGCCGAGCGAGGTGCTGGCCTGGTTGTTGCCGGCCTCCGGATCCAGCGACTGCGCCTGCGCCGCCACGGCGAAGTTCACCGTGCGGTTGACGAGCGCGGCGGGTGCGATCGCCTCGATCGTGAAGCCGGACGTTGCATCGTTGGCCAGCGAATCGGCATTACAGGCGACCGAGGTGGTGCCATCGGCGATCTGGGGCGCATCGCAACTCCACCCGGCCGGTGCGGTCACCGTCATCGACGGGAGTGCCGCGTCGAGCGCGAAGCCGATGCCCGGATGGGTGGCGGCATCGGGCCCGCGATTGGCCACGGCCCCGGCGAAGCGCAGTGGCTGCCCGATCCGCACCGTCTCCGAGGCCGCGCTGGCAGTAACCGCCAGGTCGGCACGGGCGCGCGGGGCGAAATAGGCCACCACCGGATCGTGGTCGGCCAGGCGCGCCAGTGCACCGTTGCGATCGGACTCCGGGAAGTCGGCATTGATGCGGGCGTGGTCGATCTCCGCGACGGTGGTGTTGAGCACCAGCTCCTCGTTGACCAGCACGTGGTCGAGCGTCTGCGCGTTGCCGTCGAAGACGAACGAGTAGCGCTCCTGCGGCGATGCGAGCTCGCCGAGGTTGACCAGGTCGGTTTCGAGCAGGTCGGCGCCGTCGCCCGGCACCACGGTCTGCTCGTCCGGCGTCGGCGTGCCGGTGACGACGTTCATCGCGTCGACCAGGCCGTCGTTGAACGCGAAGGCGTTGAAGTCGCCGAGCACGACCAGGCGCGTCTGCGGTGAGCTCTTCTGCATTCCGTCGATGACCGTGGCCAGGTATTCGGCCTGGCGCTGGCGCTTGAGGCGCACGCGCTGCCCGGTGGCATCGTCGAGTTCGGCATCGTTGAGCGAGCGCTGGTGCACGGCCATCACGCTGATCGGATAGCGGCGTCCGTCGGCGTAGTGCACCACCGCTTCCAGCAGCAGCGGCGGACGATCGTTGAGCAGCGCCGGCGAGCCATCAGGCTGCTGCCACTGCAGGTCCTTGCCGATCTGCGTGACCGAAACGACCTCCACGCGCGCCACACCGGCGGCGACCTGCGCGTTCTTGACGAGGAAGCCGACATCGATGCCGCCGATGTCGTTGCCTTCCTGCAGGTAGGCCGCGTACTGCGGATCCGGCTGGCCGGCGGCGACGGCATCGCTGCCGACGCGCGCGGCGAGCGTCTGCAGGGTCGAGAGGTTCTCCATCTCGACCACGGCGACGATGTCCGGCGTGTGCAGGTACTCGCGGATCCCGAGCGAGGCCTTGGTCAGGCGGCGCTCGAACGCAGCCGGTGCCAGCACGGTTTCGCTGACGGACGGATCGTTGACGGTGTCGAAGAAGCGCTCGAGGTTGTAACCGGCGACGGTGAACTCATCGTTCGCCGGCAGCCGTGCCGCGCGCGGCAGGGGCAGCGCCGACACCTCGATTGCCGCCGCTGGATCACGCAGCAGCGTGTAGCGGCGGAAGCCGAAGTCGAGCGGGCCGGTCAGGCCAGTGATCACGGTGCCGGCCGACACGTTGAGCGTGTAAGCCGAGCCACCGAGGGCGTCGCTGTCCACGCTGATCAGTTCCGGATTGAAGTCCCAGCGCGGGATCGGCGGCGTTCCGATGCCACCCGGAGGCGCGTCGGGCGCCTGAATGCCCGGCTCGCGGAACGGCCGGGCGATCCCGGTGACCACGCCATGGAAGACGCCATTGCTGGTCGCGCTCGCATTCACTTCGAGGTTGCCGCTCTTGGTGCCGCCGGTCGCGGCGGTGACCGTGAAGCTCGGCACGGTGACGCGCATGCCTTCCAGCCGTTCGAGCTGCTCGAGCGAACCCGTCGGGGACGGGAACGTCGCATCCAGCGGGACCGCAGCGGGCAGGGCATGCCCGGTCGATAGCGCTGCCACCGAGGGTGCCCCGCCGATTTCGGTGAGCGGCGCCTGGCCAGGATCCTGCGTCGGCACGAACTCGACCACCAGGCCGCGCACGCGCACGCGATTGCCGACAGCGGCTGCGGCGGACGGCGTGGAACCGGTGAAGACGAAGACGCCTTCCGAGGTCGCCGGATCAGCGTCAGCCTCGCCGTCGCCCGTCTGCAGAAAGAAGCCGTTGCTCTTGCGCCCGGTGACGATGCCGGTGGTGGTGACGAGTTCGCCCGAAAGCGGCGAAGTGGCGCCGGCACCCTGGATCTCGTGGATCGCGGTGAGGACGAAGTCGTCGTTGAGGATCGTACCGGCACCGAGCGCGTCGGCCACGGTCGCGCCGCTGGCTTCGCCGAGCTGCACGGTCAGCGTCTCGTCGCTCTCCGGCGTGGTGTCGCCGCGAACGACGACGAACAGGTCTGCCTGACTCTGGCCTTCGGCGATGAACACGGTGGTGTCGAGCGCGTCGAAATCGCTGCCCGACGACGCGGTGCCGTCGGCGGTGATCACGCGGACGCTGACACCGCCGGTGCCCGCGGGCCGCGACAGGCTGAGCGTGTAGTGCAGCGACGTGACGCCGTCGTCGCCTTCCGCGACGCTGGCGTCGTCGATGGTGAGCACCGGCAGGCCGCCGCCGGCGCCGCGCGCGGTCAGCTGGACGTCGTCGATGGCCAGGCCATCGTCTGCGCCGCTGGCATCGAGATCGGTCCAGCGGATCCAGACCGTACCGCCGGCCGGAATCGAGAGCTGGCCGATGCTCGCCGCCAGCGCGGTGCGGTTCTCCGCGGCGTTGCCATTGAGCGCGCCGGTCACGGCGCGCGGCGTGGAGGCGAAGTCGAGCGCGTCGGCGTCGATCCACGTGCCGGACACCAGGCTGATCGCATCGACGCTGTACTGGAAGTCGAGGCGGTCGCTGCGTGAGATCGTGCCGGTGCGCCACTGCTCGCCGGCAAAGGCGATGTCGAGCGCGCTGATCGGCGCGCCGGTGTTGTTGACGTAGCAGGCGCCGAAGATCGGAACCAGCGTGCCGCTGCGCAGTGCGCCGAGTGCGCGCTCGCTGCTGCCGCTGCTGCCGTAGCTGATGGTGTCGCCGGTGTTGCCGCTGCCGGTATCGGCGGCGTAGAGCTCGTTGTCGCGCGTGCCGCCGCCGCTTTCGATGAGCTGCCAGCCGGGCAGCGCCAGCGCGTTGGCCGTGCCGCTGATCGCGAGCGTGTCGAAGTTCTCGACGGCGCCGGTATCCACGGCGTTGAGACTTATGCAGGCCTGCGCGTGCGCGGCCTCCGTGCCGGACAACAAAAACGCGGCCAACGCCGCGTGACGTAGGACTGGCTTCATGATTTCCCTTTCCCCTGGATGGTCGTTCCTGACAGCGCCGGCCGGGCCGGGCGCGGGCAGGATGGTGCCGGAATCCTGTCTCCCGTGCGTGACAGCCGGGTGACGCCGGTCCCGGTATCGGGGGGCGATGCGGTAATCTCTTGCTCCCGCAGTACCCGCCCGCGCCCGTCGCGCAAGAAACCCCGATGACCGTCGAGAAGAACGAGCGCGAGCTCGAAACCGGTATCCATACCGACCTGTCCGGCCGGATGAGCTACTCCGGTTACCTGCAGCTGGACACGCTGCTGTCCGCACAGCAGCGCCTGTCGAACCCTCCGCACCACGACGAGCTGCTCTTCATCGTCCAGCACCAGGTCGCGGAACTGTGGATGAAGCTGATGATCCACGAGCTCAAGGCGGCGGTCGCGCACCTGCGCGAGGACCGCCTCGACGAGAGCCAGAAGATCTTCGCGCGCTGCAAGAACATCCTGCGCCAGCTCACCGAGATGTGGTCGGTGCTGGAGACGCTGACGCCGTCGGAGTACATGGAGTTCCGCGCCATCCTCGGACCTTCGTCGGGTTTCCAGTCGCTGCAGTACCGCACGATCGAGTTCCTGCTCGGCAACAAGAACGCGGCGATGCTGAAGGTGTTCTCGCACGATGCGAAGGCCGAGGCGAACCTGCGCGAAGTGCTGGAGGCGCCAAGCCTGTACGACGAAGTGCTGCGCTACCTCGCGCGCCACGGCCATGCGGTGCCGGCGCAGCACCTGGACCGCGACTGGTCGCACGCGCATGTGTCCGATCCGGCGCTGCTGCCGGTGTTCGAGCGAATCTACGAAGACACCAAGTCGAACTGGGAGGCCTACCACCTGCTGGAGGACCTGGTCGACCTGGAGAGCCAGTTCCAGCTTTGGCGGTTCCGCCACATGCGCACGGTGATGCGCATCATCGGCTTCAAGCGCGGCACCGGCGGTTCCAGCGGCGTGGGCTTCCTCAAGCAGGCGCTGGAGCTGACCTTCTTCCCGGAACTGTTCGAAGTGCGCACCAGCATCGGCGCCGGCGGCAGCTACGGCGGATCGCCCGCATAAGGCCATGGCCGCGCGCCAGCACGATTGCGTCGGCGCATTCCTGGTACAGGCCGGCGCCGTGTTGCTGGGCCGGCGCCGCGACGACTGCGACTGGCTGGCCGGTGCCTGGGATGTGTTCGGCGGTCATGTCGAGGCCGGCGAGAGCGGGCCGCAGGCGTTGGCGCGGGAACTCGACGAGGAGCTCGGCATCGAGGCGGTGCGCATCGAGTACCTGGACTGCATCGAAGGCGACGCCCCCGAGCCGTGGAAGCTGCGTCTCTATCTGGTGACGCAGTGGCGGGGCGAGCCGCGCAATCGCCAGGAACACGCCGAACTGCGCTGGTGCACGCTCGATGAGGCGCAGCAGCGCCTCGCGGGGGCGCATGCGCGATTCGCCCCTTTGCTGAAGACGGCCTTCGAGCGTGCGGCCCGCGGTTCCTGAACAGGAGAGCGCGCCGATTCGGCCTCATTTGCTGCGGTGCAGCAGGCGCCCGCCGTCTTCACATAAGTTTGACGTGGTCGTCATTCGCCGGTAAATCTCCCCGGTCCCGTGCCACCGGCGTGGGCTTCATCCATTCAGTATTCGAACCACACGGGGAACACCGCATGAGCGGAACCGCGACACCTACGCCCGGCCAGCCCGCGGCGATTCCGGAATTCAAACAGCTCATGGGGCATCCGCAGCCGCTGTGGATGCTCTTCATGACGGAGTTCTGGGAGCGCTTCGCGTTCTACGGAATCCGCTGGGCGCTGGTGCTCTACATCGTGGCGCAGTTCCATGCCGGCAGCGCGACCGGTGAAGCGTCCGCCAACCAGACCTACGGCGCCTACCTGGCCCTGGTCTACGCGGCTGCGATCTTCGGCGGTTACGTCGCCGACCGGATCATCGGCTATCAGCGCTCGATCCTGCTGGGCGCCGTCATCATGGCGGCCGGCTTGTTCATGATCGCGATGCCGAGCGAGCAGATCTTCAAGCTCGGTCTGGCGACGATCATCGCGGGCAACGGCCTGTTCAAGCCGAATATCTCGACGATGGTCGGCAAGCTCTACTCGGTCGGCGACGGGCGTCGCGACTCGGGCTTCACGCTGTTCTACATGGGCATCAACCTCGGCGCGATGATCGCGCCGTTGCTGACCGGCTGGCTGGCCGAGCGCATGTTCGGCGGAAGCTCCGGCATGCCGGCCTACAAGGTGGTGTTCATCACCTCCGGCATCGGCATGCTGGTCAGCCTGGTGTGGTTCTGGTTCGGTCGCCGCCAGCTGCAGGGCATCGGCCGGCCGCCGGAAGGCGATGGCGGCAAGCACAAGGTGCTCTACACCGCGATCGGCGCGCTGGTCGCGATCCCGCTGATCTACTTCCTGCTCGCGCTGGGCGCGAGCGTGCTGCAGTGGGTCCTGACGGCGATGTTCATCGCCCTGGGCATCCTGCTGCTGGTGGAAGGCGTCCGCGAAGGTCCGATGCAGCGCGACAAGGTGATCGCGATGCTGATCATCTTCGCCTTCAACGTGCTGTTCTGGTGCTTCTTCGAGCAGGCCGGCAGCTCCTTCACGTTCCTCGCTGACAAGATCGTCAACCGCGACTTCGGCGGCTGGACGTTCCCGGTGGCCTGGTTCCAGTCGGTGAACTCGGTCGCGATCATTACCCTCGCGCCGATCATCGCGTGGCTGTGGGTGAAGATGGGCAAGGCCAATCCGTCGATCCCGCGCAAGTTCGGCCTGGGCCTGATCTTCAACGGCCTGGCGTTCGCACTGCTGATGTTGGCGCTGTCGAGCCTGGTCGATCCGCAGACGCTGAAGATCCCGTTCTGGACCCTGTTCGCGGTGTATTGGATCCAGTCCATCGGCGAGCTGTGCCTGTCGCCGATCGGCCTGTCGATGGTGACCAAGCTGGCGCCGCTGCGCCTGGTCGGCTTCGGCATGGGCGGCTGGTTCCTGTCCACCGGCATCGGCAACAACCTGTCGGGCATCTTCGCCAGCCACGTCAGTGGCGAGTCGGGCATGAACGTGCAGTCCGCGCTGTCGGGCTACACCTTCGGCTTCTGGGCTTTGGTGATCCCGGGCGTGCTGCTGTTCCTGATCGCGCCGCTGATCCAGCGCCTGATGCACGGCGTGAAGTGATGCCATCCGCGGTCCGCGTTCGCGCGGCCGCATGCAAAAAAGAACGGCGGCCTCCGGGCCGCCGTTTTTCTTTGGATCACCGGTCCGGATCAGTCAGGACGGATCGGTTCGCCCGTCTCGGCTTCGACCTTCAGTTCCAGCTCGTCCAGGCGGTCGAGCAGGCGGAACAGCAGGGCGCGTTCGTTCTCGTCGATGCCATCCAGCAGGCGCCGCTCCAGCGCAAGCGCCAGCGGCGCCACTTCGTCGTAGATGCGATAGCCGCCTTCGGACAGGCGCAGCACCGAGCGGCGACGGTCGTCGCCGTGGATCTCGCGCTGCAGGCGGCCGGCGTCGAGCAGGCGCGCCACCGCGCGGCTGACGGCCACCTTGTCCATGGCCGTGCGCAGCGAGACTTCGTTCGCCGACAGGTCCGGATACCGGCCCAACACCGCCATGACCCGCCATTCGGTGATGCTCAGGGCGAACCGCTCGGTGTAGATGCGCGCGATCATGCCGCTGACCCGGTTGCTCAGCACCGAGAGCCGGTAGGGCAGGAAATGCTCCAGGTCGAGTTCGGCATGGCCTGGGCGGAGCTGATTCATCACTAAGACCCTTGATTATGGTTTCAATTGAAACTATAACGACCTCTTCCGATCCAAGGCCGTCCCCAGCGGACGCTGCCGCCACCTGAGAAACAATGCCATGAATGCGCAGCCCAACCTCGGCATGCAGGTCACCACGTTCGAGAACCCGCTCGGGATCGACGGCTTCGAGTTCGTCGAGTTCGCCGCACCGGCGGGCCAGGGCGAGCTCCTGCACGACTACTTCCGCAAGATGGGCTTCACCGCCGTCCTGCGCCACAAGACCCGTCCGATCACGGTGTATCGCCAGGGCGGCGTGAACTTCCTGGTCAACGAGGACCCGGACAGCTTCGCTGCCGATTTTGCCGCCAAGCACGGCCCGAGCGCGTGTGGCTTCGCGATCCGCTTCAAGAAGCCGGCCAACGTCGTGTTCGACGCCGTCGTCAACAACGGCGGCGAGGCGATCACCGACAAGGCAGATACGCGCGCGGTCGATGCGCCGGTGGTCAAGGGCATCGGCGACTGCATGCTGTACCTGGTCGACCGCTATGGCGATGTGGGTTCGATGTACGACGACTACCTGCCGGTCCAGGGCGCCGACCAGGCTGCGGTGGGTTTCGGTCTGACCTTCATCGACCACCTCACGCACAACCTCTACTTCGGCAACATGCAGAAGTGGTCGGACTATTACGAGCGTCTCTTCAACTTCCGCGAGATCCGCTACTTCGACATCAAGGGCGCCAAGACCGGCCTGGTGTCCAAGGCGATGACCGCGCCGGACGGCATCGTCCGCATTCCGCTGAACGAGTCGAGCGATCCGAAGTCGCAGATCAACGAATACCTCGACGCCTACAAGGGCGAGGGCATCCAGCACATCGCCTGCTTCACCGACAACATCTACGAGACCGTCGAGGCGATGCGCGCGCAGGGTGTGCAGTTCCTGGATACCCCGGACACCTACTTCGATGTGATCGACCAGCGCGTGCCGGATCACGGCGAGGACGTGCCGCGCCTGGCGAAGAACAGGATCCTGATCGACGCCGATCCGGAAACGCACAAGCGCAAGCTGCTGCAGATCTTCACCCAGAACGCGATCGGTCCGATCTTCTTCGAGATCATCCAGCGCAAGGGCAATGAAGGGTTCGGCGAGGGCAATTTCCAGGCCCTGTTCGAGAGCATCGAGCGCGACCAGATGCGCCGCGGCGTGCTGTAAGAATCCATTGGGCCCCTCTCCCTGCGGGAGGGGCGGGCGAGGGAGAGCAACGATTCCATGAGCATCCGCAGCAACGGCTACCAATCCGGCTTCGGCAACGAGTTCGCCAGCGAGGCCGTGCCCGGCACGTTGCCGGTCGGGCGCAACTCGCCGCAGCGGGTCGCCCACGGCCTGTACGCCGAGCAGTTGTCGGGCACGGCGTTCACCGCGCCGCGCCACGCCAACCGCCGCAGCTGGCTGTACCGCATCCGCCCGGCGGCGATGCACGGGACGTTCGCGCCCTACGCACAGGCACCGGCTTCAAAACAGCCACCCGCTTCAAAACAGTATTTCCACAACGACTTCGGCGATGGCCCGGTCACGCCGGACCAGCTGCGCTGGAGCCCGCTGCCGATGCCGTCGGCGCCGGTCGATTTCATCGATGGCCTCTTCACGATGGCTGGCAACGGATCACCGGCCGGCCAGCATGGCATCGGCATCCACCTCTATGCCGCCAACCGCGACATGCAGGGCCGCTACTTCTACGACGCCGACGGCGAACTGCTGATCGTGCCGCAGCAGGGACGCCTGCACATCGCCACCGAGATGGGCGTGCTCGAGGTCGAGCCGCAGCAGATCGCGGTGATCCCGCGTGGCGTCCGCTTCTCCGTGTCGTTGCCCGACGGCGAGGCGCGCGGCTACGTCTGCGAGAACTTCGGCGCGATGCTGCAGTTGCCCGACCTCGGTCCGATCGGCAGCAACGGCCTGGCCAATCCGCGCGACTTCCTGACGCCGAACGCGGCCTACGAGGATGTCGAAGGCGACTTCGAGCTGGTCGCCAAGTTCCAGGGCCACCTGTGGCGCGCCGACATCGGCCATTCGCCGCTCGACGTCGTCGGCTGGCACGGCAACTATGCGCCGTACCAGTACGACCTGCGCCGCTTCAACACGATCGGTTCGATCAGCTACGACCATCCCGATCCGAGCATCTTCCTGGTGCTGCATTCGCCCAGCGACACGCCGGGCACCAGCAACTTGGACTTCGTGATCTTCCCGCCGCGCTGGCTGGTGGCGCAGGACACGTTCCGGCCGCCGTGGTTCCATCGCAACATCGCCAGCGAGTTCATGGGCCTGATCGAGGGCGTGTACGACGCCAAGGCCGAAGGCTTCGCGCCGGGCGGTGCGTCGCTGCACAATTCAATGACCGGCCACGGTCCGGATGCGGCCACGTTCGAGAAAGCCAGTGCAGCCGATCTGAGCCAGGCCGACGTGATCAAGGACACGATGGCCTTCATGTTCGAAGCGCGTGCCGTCATACGGCCGACGCAACAGGCCATCGACGCTGCGCATCGCCAGCGCGATTACCAGGCCTGCTGGGCCGGCCTTAAGAAGCACTACGCCGTGCCGCAGGGCTGATCGCCACGCTTCATTCCGCAGTACCGAACGGGCCCTCGCGGCCCGTTCGTCTTTTGTATCCGTGCGTTCACCGTGCTCGTGACGCGACGCACCGGCGTCAGTGGGCGGAGCCGGCGAGTCGTGGCAGGTATTCGTCCGGCAGCACTTCGCCCAGTCGCTCGCTGACGCGTTGCGAGTAGCTGGCGGACGTCGTGGCCTGGATGTGCTGCAGGGACGCCCACAACGCGTCGACCAGCGCGTCGCCGCCCTGGGCGCTGCGGATCGCTGCCGCGTGTGTGCCGGCTTCGTCGTGGCGGAGCAGTTGCAGCATGTCGAGCATGTACATCCGCGCGGCCACCAGCGAGCGGCGGGGCGAGGGCGGCGAAGCCGCAGCGGGTGACGACGCGACATGGGCCGGCGTGGCGGCGGGCGCCGGTACGTCAGTCGGCGCTTGGGCCGCGGAGCGCACCGACTGGGCCAGCTCCTGCACCTTCTCCATCGAGGCCATCGAGCGGCGCAGCAGCGTCGATACCGCATGCCCCGCCGCCGGCAGGGCACCCGGACGTTCCGCCGAGTTCGCGGCGGCCGTCAGGTAGCCCGCGTGCAACAGGCGCTCGACCGGCGCGGCGACCCCGTCGCCCAGCAGGGAGGCCAGATCGTCGATGCTGCGCCGGCCGTCGCTGACGATCAGGATGCGACGGTCCTGGGCACTCAGATCCGGATCCCGTCGCTGCAGGGCATCCCGTGCCTTGTCGGTTTTGGCGAGGTGCATGGGCCGATGTTTCCCCTGGGAGGAGGGCACGATGCCGCAGCGGGATGAAAGCGTGATGACATGCACGTAACGCCCGGATGGTCAGGCTGCGGCGGCTGCCGCTTAGAATCGGCCCATAGAATCGGCGCACTGTCAGGGAGGGATCGCGATGCTCGAAGCCGTCGGCTTGTTTGTCTTCGGACTGGTGCTGCTTGCGCTGGGCGGCGACTCCATCGTCAAGGGCGCGTCCGGCCTTGCGCTGCGGATGGGTGCCTCGCCGTTCGTCGCCGGCCTGCTGCTGGTCGCTTTCGGCACCTCGCTGCCGGAGCTGGCGGTCAACCTGCAGGCGATCTTCCGAGGCCAAGGTGCATTGGCGCTGGGCAACGCGGTCGGCAGCAACGTCGTCAATTTCGGCCTGACGCTGGGCGCGGCCGCGGTGGCGGCTCCGCTGCTGGTGCGGTGGCGCGCGCTGTCGCCACTTCTGCTGGTGCTGCTGGCCGGCACGCTGGCGCTGGTCCTGCTGGGGCTGGACGGGACGCTGTCGCGCCTGGAGGGCATGGCCCTGCTGGTGGCGTTCGTCGCCGTCGTCGCCTACGCGATGGCACGCAGCCGCCACGAAGCACCGGAACTGCAGGAAGCGATCGCCGCGTTCTCGCAGACCCGCACCGACCTCACGCTCAACGTGCTGCGCTTCGTGATCGCCGCGGTGCTGCTGTACTACGGGTCCAAGCTCGTGGTGCGCGGCGCGCTGCCCATCGGCGAGGCGCTCGGCATGACGCCGCTGGTCACCGGCCTGCTTCCGGTCGCGATCGGCACGGCGTTGCCCGAGGTCGCGGCGGCAGTGGCGGCGGCGCGGCGTGGCCAGGGCGATCTGGTGGTCGGCCACGTGATCGGGTCGAGCCTGTTCAACCTGCTGGTCATCGTCGGTGGCATGGCCGTGATCGACGGCGCACTGCCGGTGCCGGCCTCGTTCGTGCACTACGAGTTGCCGGCGGCGGGCGTGTTCGCACTGATGACCATTCCGATGCTGCGCGGCGACCTGCGCGTCACCAGGAAGGAGGGCACGGTGATGCTGGTCGCGCTGCTGCTGTGGATCGTCTTCGAGCTGCTGATGCTGCGCAGGTAATGCCGGGGCCGCCGGTGGCCCCCGATATACTGGCTCGATGAACGAAGCGAACCGGACATCCACGACGTCGCCCGTGCCATCGCGGCGCGCGCTGCATGCGCTGAGCGAGTTCTTCCGGCTCGAAGCCGCGGGCGGCATCGTGCTGATCGTCGCCGCTGCGCTGGCGATGATCGCGGCCAACTCACCGCTAGCGCCGGCCTACGAGGCGTTCCGCGAACTGCCGGTGCAGGTGCGCTTCGGCGATCTCGATATCGCCAAGCCGTTGCTGCTGTGGATCAACGACGGCCTGATGGCGGTGTTCTTCCTGCTGGTCGCGCTGGAGATCAAACGCGAGACCCTGAGTGGCCAGCTTGCCAGCCGCGACCAGCTGATGCTGCCGATGGTCTGTGCCTGCGCCGGCGTCGTCGTGCCGGCGCTGTTGTTCGCCGCGCTCAACCGCGGTGACGCCGACGCCATGCGCGGCTGGGCGGTGCCGACTGCCACCGACATCGCGTTCGCACTGGGTGTGCTGGCGCTGTTGGGGTCCCGCGTGCCGGCCGGCATGAAGCTGCTGCTGTCGACGATCGCGGTCGTCGACGATCTGATCGCGATCCTGATCATCGCCATCTTCTATTCGCACGGCCTGTCGGTGACGGCACTGGCCTGGGCCGGCGCGGCGATCGCCGGCATGCTGCTGCTCAATCGCAGCGGCGTGAAAAAGCTGGGGCCTTACCTCGTGCTCGGCGTGGTGCTATGGGTGTGCGTGCTGAAGTCGGGGGTGCATGCGACGCTGGCCGGCGTGGTCACGGGATTGATGATTCCGCACGTCGACCGCGGCAACGCGATTCCCGACGAGCACGAGCATTCGCCGCTGGAGTCGCTCGAGCACGCGCTGCATCCGTGGGTCGCCTACGCGATCCTGCCGCTGTTCGCGTTCGCCAACGCCGGGCTCGCGCTCGCGGGGTTGAGCCTGGGAGACATGCTCGAGCCTCTGCCGATGGGCGTGGTGCTCGGCCTGGTGCTCGGCAAGCCGATCGGCATCCTCGGCGCGGCCTTCCTGATGCGTGCGCTGGGCTGGGTGCGCTTCCCGCAGGGCATGGACGTGCGCGCCATGCTCGGCCTGGGCCTGATGTGCGGCATCGGCTTTACGATGAGCCTGTTCATCGCCTCGCTGGCCTACCAGGTGCCCGCGCATTACGAGGAGGCGGTGCTGGGTGTGCTGGCCGCGTCGTTGCTGTCGGCCGTCGCCGGTTACCTGTGGCTGCGCGCGACGCTGCCGGCCAGGGCGACTGCATGAAGCATGCACTGGTTTTCGGCGGCAGCGGGCAGATCGGTTATCCGCTGCTCGGGTTGTTGCGCGGCCATGGCTGGCGTGTCACCGCCGTGTCGCGTCGTGCGCAGTCCGACCTGCCGGGCCTGCACTGGTTGCATGGCGACCTGGGCCATGCGCAAGGCTTGCCCGCGCGCGTCGACGCGATCTTCAGCTGCGGGCCGCTGGATGCGTTCGCGCAGTGGTACGAGCAATCGGACATCGAAGCGCGTCGCGTCATCGCCTTCGGTTCCACCAGCGTCGATACCAAACGCGGCTCGGCCGATGCCGGCGAGCGTGACGTCGCCAGGCGCCTGCGCGAGGGCGAGGAAGGAGTGTTCGGTACAGGCGCTGCGCGCGGTGCTGCCGCGACGATCCTGCGCCCCACGCTGGTCTACGGCGCCGGACGCGATGCGACGCTGACGCGCATCGCGCAGCTCGCACGGCAATGGGGGCGCTTTCCCTTGCCGCGCAATGCGGCCGGGCTGCGCCAGCCGGTACACGTGGACGATCTCGCCGGGGCCGCGTTCGCCTGTGTCGACCGCGCTGCCGCTCACGGCCAGGTGTACGCGTTGCCGGGTGGCGAGAGGCTCCCGTATCGCGACATGGTCGCGCGCGTGTTGTCGACGCTGACGCCTCCGCCGCAACTGGTCGAACTGCCGTCGCCGCTGTTCAACCTGGCTCTGTTCAGTGCGCAGCTTGCCGGTCGCGGCACCGGCCTGGGCGAAGCCGCGGTGCGGCGCATGCGCAGCGACCTGGTGTTCGACACCACGCCGGCGCAGCGCGACTTCGGCTATGCGCCACGCATGTTCCGGCCGACCGCCGACATGTTCGAGCCGCGCGAAACGCTGGACGCGTCGGCCTAGATTTCCTCTGCAGGCGGCGTCGCGCGCGACTTGCTCAGTGCGCGCAGCGCGATCACCAGCACGCCGCCCAGCACCATCGCACCGCCCAGCAGCAGGCGCGGACCGGGGCGGTCACCCCAGAAGGCGACGCCCAGGGCGATCGCGAGCACCGGTACAAGCAGCAGCCACGGCGTCACCTGCGCCACCGGGTGGCGTTGCATCAGCACGTAGTAGAGCCCGTGGCCGAGCAGCGACGACACGAACGCGGCATAGATCGCGCCACCCCAGGCGATCGCGCTGACCAAAGGCAGCTGCGCGATCGCGCCGGGCTCCATGACCGTACTGATCGCGAGCAGCGGCAGGATGCTGAACAACGCCGTCCAGCCCTGCTGGCTGAAGGCGTCGAGGCCGCGCAGGCCTTTCATCAGCACCGTGGCGATGGCGAGAAACGCGGCCGAGATCAGCATCAGCACCAGCGCCAGCGGCCGGTCGAGCACCAGCGGGTCGAAGCCGAGCACCAGCACGCCTGCGAAGCTCAGGCCGATGGCCACGCCGGTGCGCCAGCCGAAACGTTCGCCCAATACCCACCAGGCGAGCAGCGCGGTCATCGGCACGTAGCTCTGCATCACGATCGCCGGCGAGGACAGGTCGCCGGCCAGCTTCAACGCCGTGAAGCTCAATCCGAAATGCAGCACGCCGATGCACAGGCAAACCGTCACCAGGCGCGGCCATTGCCCGGGCGCCGGGCGCTTCACGACGAACGCCAGCGGCAATGCCAGCAGGATGAAACGCAAGGCGGTGAACAGGAACGGCGGGATCTCGCGCATCGCGAGCGCGGAGGTCAGGAAGTTGCCTGCCCACGCGACGACGATGAGCAGGACGAGCAACAGGTCGCGGGTGGGCATGGTGCTGGGTTTTTCAGGCAGGCCTCGCCCGCCCGCGTTGGGATCAGTACGACCAGCCGAACTTGCGGTACAGCTTGGCCAGCACCCAGACGGGGCCGATCAGCAGGTAGGTGAGGTCGGTGAAGAAGCTCGGCCGCTTGCCTTCGAACATCTTGCTGTGGCCGACGAACTGGCCGATCCACGCCACGACGAACACGGCGATGCCGGACCACAGTGTCACGCTGGTGCCGTAGTGGTCGTGCAGCCAGCGCACCGAGAATCCCATCAGCACGAACAGGACGACCATGCCCAGTCCGAGCGCGCGCGAGGCGCGGTAGTAGAACAGCGCCGATGCCAGCATCGCCAGGCCGGCCCAGAAGCCCGGCCGGAACATCGTGCCCGGCGCCGGGATGCACCACAGCAGCGCGATCACGCTCCACAGGATCGCTGGCACGCAGATCACATGGATCAGCTGGTTGGTGGCATTGCGGTGGTCGCCGGAGTAGTGGGCGAACCAGCGGTCGATCGGACGCTGCGGCGAATCGGCGACGGTATTCATGGCGGGCTCCGGTAAGCGGAATGCTGGCTTGCGCCTACTTTATCGCTGTTCGAGCTGGCTGGTAGCGCTGTTGCGAACCAACCTTCGCGTCTGGTCCCGTTCGTCCTGAGCGTAGCGCCGCAGGCGCGGAGTCGAAGGGCGTGACTGGAGTTCCACCCGCTCATCCTTCGACTCCGGCGCTGCGCGCCTACGCTCAGGACGAACGGGGGCCGGGGGCGTCCCGGCGTGATGCGCTCAATGCGCCGAGGTCTTCGAGAACAGCTGGATCACCAGCACGCCGGCGACGATCAGGCCGATGCCGACCATCGCCGCCGCATCCAGCGGCTGCTTCAGGAACCACCAGCCGATCAGCGCGATCAGCACGATGCCCACGCCCGACCAGATCGCGTAGGCCACGCCGACCGGGACGGACTTGAGCACCAGCGACAGGAAGTAGAACGCCACGCCGTAGCCGATCGCGACGACCAGCGACGGCCCGGTCCTGGTGAAACCTTCCGAGGCCTTCAGCGCGCTGGTGGCGATCACCTCAGCGGCGATCGCGATGGCGAGGTAGAGGTAGCCGGGTTTCATGAAGGCTCCTTCCGTGAGGGGAGCACATCATGGCGCAGGCGGGTGGGTGGCATGCACCTGCGGAGTTGTGCGCAATATGCACGCGACGCGGTCCTTGCCGCGCCGCGCGAAAGAACGGTCAGTCGACCGAAATCCCCGCCAGCTTCTGCAGCGCCTCGGCGTACTTGGCGCGGGTGCGCGCGATCACGTCGGCGGGCAGCTTCGGGCCGGGTGGGGTCTTGTCCCAGTCCAGCGTCTCCAGGTAGTCGCGCACGAACTGCTTGTCGTAGCTCGGCGGGCTGGTGCCGGCTTCGTACTGGTCGGCCGGCCAGTAACGCGAGGAGTCCGGCGTCAGCATCTCGTCCATCACGTACAGGCGGCCGTCGGCGTCCAGGCCGAACTCGAACTTGGTGTCGGCCAGGATGATGCCGCGCTCGGCCGCGTAGTCGCGGGCGAACTTGTACAGGCGCAGCGTGGCGTCGCGCACCTGCTCGGCGAGGTCGGCGCCGACAGTGCGCACGGCGGTGTCGAAGTCGATGTTCTCGTCGTGGTCGCCGACGGCGGCCTTGGTCGAGGGCGTGAAGATCGGTTCCGGCAGCTGCTCGGCCTGGCGCAGGCCGTCGGGCAGGGCGATGCCGCTGACCCGGCCGGTGCGCTGGTAATCCTTCCAGCCGCTGCCGATGACGTAGCCGCGGGCGATGCATTCGATCGGCACCGGCTTCAGGCGCTTGGTCACGACCGCGCGCTTGGCGTACAGGGCGGTGTCGACGCCATCCGGCAATACCGAGGCGACATCGATGCCGGTGAGGTGGTTGCGTACGATGTGTTCGGTCTTGCCGAACCAGAAATTGCTGATCTGGCACAGCATCTCGCCCTTGCCCGGGATGGGGTCGGGCAGGACCACGTCGAACGCGGAGAGGCGATCGGTGGCCACCATCAGCAGGCAGTCGCCGGCACCCGCGGGCAGGCGGTCGGCGGGCAGGTCGAAGACGTCGCGGACCTTGCCGCGATGGCGCAGGGACAGGCCGGGCAGGTCGGACTGAAGCAGTGTCGTGGACAACGCAGAACCCTCGAGGTGTGCACGGAAACTCCCCGTCTGGCGCGCCTGCATTGGCGCGCTCGCCGCCGTGGCGCGCCTGGCTGGCGCGTCTCCGCGACAGGGCCGGCCAGTGTACGCCGGCCGGACGCGACGTGCAGGTAAACTGTCGCCTGAACCGTGAACGTGGCCGCTGGGAAGTGGGAG
The DNA here is from genome assembly GCF_015453285.1 of Lysobacter niastensis. GTDB lineage: Bacteria > Pseudomonadota > Gammaproteobacteria > Xanthomonadales > Xanthomonadaceae > Lysobacter_J > Lysobacter_J niastensis. The sequence goes on along the minus strand of NZ_JADLZT010000007.1, from coordinate 21,477 downwards.
GACGATGAAACGCTGGTACGGCAAGCTGCTCGGATTCTTCGCGGGTGCGGCGCTGATGCGGGGTAACCCGCTGTTCGGCGCCCTGGTCGGGCTGCTGATCGGCCATGCTTTCGACATCGACTGGTTCAAGCTGCGGCGCGACAACCCGTACGCGACGCTGGGCCTGACCTCCGACGCCACCGATGCCGAGGTCGACCAGGCCTACCGCCGGCTGATCTCGCAGTACCACCCCGACAAGATGGCCGGCGCGGCCGCCGAGCTGCGCCAGCGTGCCGAGGCCAAGGCGCGCGAGATCAACCAGGCCTACGACCGCATCAAAGCCCTGCGCAACAAGTGAGCCCCATGCAATCGACCGTCATCGCCCCGTCCATCCTCTCAGCCAACTTCGCCCGTCTCGGCGAGGAGGTCGACAACGTCCTCAAGGCCGGTGCCGACTGGGTGCACTTCGACGTCATGGACAACCACTACGTGCCCAACCTGACCATCGGTCCGATGGTCTGCGAGGCGCTGCGCAAGCACGGCGTCACCGCGCCGATCGACGTGCACCTGATGGTCGAGCCGGTCGACCGCATCGTTCCCGACTTCGCCAAGGCCGGCGCCAGCCTGATCAGCTTCCATCCCGAGGCCAGCGCCCATGTGCACCGCACCGTGCAGCTGATCAAGTCGCATGGCTGCCAGGCCGGTCTCGTGCTCAACCCCGCCACGCCGATCGAGGTGCTGGACTGGGTGCTGGAAGACCTCGACATGGTGCTGCTGATGTCGGTCAACCCCGGCTTCGGCGGGCAGAGTTTCATCCCGTCGACGCTGGAGAAGCTGCGCCGCGTGCGCCAGATGATCGACCGCAGCGGCAAGCCGATCCGGCTGGAGATCGACGGCGGCGTCAAGGCCGACAACATCGCCGAGATCGCCGCCGCGGGCGCCGACACCTTCGTCGCCGGTTCGGCGATCTTCAACGCCTCCGACTACGCCGAAGTCATCGGCAGCATGAAGGCGGCCGTGAGCGCGGTGCGGGGATGAGGACCTGCGACCTGTGCGATCTGCATGATGCACAGGTCCGTGTGCTCGACCTGCCGCTGGTCGACTTCGGCGGGCGCCTGGCGTTCAACGGCATGGTCAGCACGATCCGCGCGTTCGAGGACAACTCGCTGGTGCGCGAAGCGGTGGCCGAACCCGGCCAGGGCCGCGTGCTGGTGATCGACGGCGGCGGCTCGATGCGGCGCGCGATGCTCGGCGACATGCTCGCCGCGCAGGCCGTGGAGAACGGCTGGTGCGGCGTGGTGGTGTTCGGCGCGATCCGCGACTGCGGCGCGATCGGCGCGCTCGACTTCGGCGTCAAGGCGCTGGGCACATGCCCGCGCAAGACCGACAAGCTCGGCCTGGGCGAGCGCGACGTCGATGTCGAGTTCGGGGGCGTGCGCATCCGCCCCGGAGACTGGCTGTGCGCCGACGAGGATGGCGTGGTGTTGGCGGATACCGATCTGCGCTAACGGCGCCACCGGCTGGAGGCTGCGGCCGGAAAGCGAAGCGGCAAGCCATCGCTGGCTTGCCGCGGAATATTGGAGGCAATCCCGCCTCCGCCAATCGTCCCTGCAATGGCCTTCCATGATCCGGACCGATCATGACGCCCGTGTGACGCCTGGCTTCGCCCGCTGCGCGGCAGCCGCTAAAGTAGGCCCATGACACGCCCCGCACATCCGCGCTTCCTTGCTGCTGGCACGAACCGGCGATGGCGACCCTCGGCCGCCATCGTCCGTTCCCATCCGTCTTCCAAGGAATCTTTGCGTGACCTCTCCCGAACAGTTCCAGCAGCAGGCCGCTGACGGCCACACCCGCATTCCCGTCGTACGCGAGGTGCTGTCCGATCTCGACACGCCGCTGTCGGTTTACCTGAAGCTTGCCGACGGCCCGCACACCTATCTGTTCGAATCGGTCGAAGGCGGCGAGCGTTTCGGCCGTTACTCGATCATCGGCCTGCCGGCGCGGCGCGTGTACGCCTTCGCCGGGCACACGCTGTTCGTTGCCGAGGAAGGCGAACTGGTCGAGACCCGCACGGTCGAGGATCCGTTCGCCGAGGTCGAGCGCCTGCGCGCCGAGCACAGCGTGCCGAAGATCCCCGGCCTGCCGGGGTTCACCGGTGGCCTGGTCGGCTGGTTCGGCTTCGAATGCATCCAGTACATCGAGCCGCGCCTGGCCGGTCCGCAGCCGGACGGCACGCACAAGCCCGACGAACTGGGCACGCCCGACATCCTGCTGATGCAGAGCGACGAGCTGGCGGTGTTCGACAACCTCAAGGGCCGCCTGTACCTGATCGTCCATGCCGACCCGAGCGAGCCGCGCGCCCTGGCCCGCGCCAACCGCCGCCTCGACGAACTGGTGCACCGCCTGCGCCAGGGCGGGCCGGGCTATCCGGAGACGCTGGAAGGGCGCGTGCTGGACGAAACCGACTTCGTTTCCGGCTTCACCCGCGAGGGCTTCATCGCTGCGGTGGAGAAGTCGAAGGACTACATCCGCGCCGGCGACATCTTCCAGGTGGTGCTGAGCCAGCGCCTGTCGGTGCCGTTCAAGGCGCGGCCGGTCGACGTCTACCGCGCATTGCGCGCGTTGAATCCGTCGCCCTACATGTACTTCCTCGACGTCGGCGATACGCAGGTGGTCGGCAGTTCGCCGGAAATCCTGGTGCGACTGGAGGACGGCCACGTCACCGTGCGCCCGATCGCCGGCACCCGTCCACGCGGCGCCACGCCCGAAGAGGACGCCGCGCTGGAAGCCGAACTGCTGGCCGATCCCAAGGAGCGCGCCGAGCACCTGATGCTGATCGACCTCGGGCGCAACGACGTCGGCCGCGTGTCCGAGCCTGGCACGGTCGAAGTCGGCGAGCAGTTCGTCATCGAGCGCTACAGCCACGTCATGCACATCGTCAGCGAGGTCACCGGCACGCTGAAGCCCGGGCTGAGCTATGCCGACGTGCTGCGCGCCACGTTCCCCGCAGGTACCGTCAGTGGCGCACCGAAGATCCGCGCGCTGGAAGTGATCCGCGAACTCGAACCGATCCGCCGCAACGTCTACGCCGGCAGCATCGGCTACCTGGGCTGGAACGGGGACGCGGACACCGCCATCGCCATCCGCACTGCTGTCATCCAGGACGGCCGGCTGTACGTCCAGGCCGGCGCCGGCGTGGTCTACGACTCCGATCCGGTCAAGGAATGGGACGAAACGATGAACAAGGGCCGCGCGCTGTTCCGCGCCGTCGCGGAAGCGGCGAAGGGCCTCTGAGGCCTGGTTCGAACGGACGCGCCGGGCCGGAATGGCCGACCGGCGTGCCATCAGGGCCGACCAGCGAACGCCATCATCGACGAACGGTGAAGGGCGTCACGATTTCGTGCGTGCATCAGCACGGTCGCCTTGCCGACCGGCGATGCTGGTTGTCCTGGGCTTGAGGGCCACAACGTTTTATTCACAAGTCAGAGGTTCCACTGGTCACGTGGGATCCAAGGTGGGAATGCAGTAACCAGCTCTTTGGGGAGGAAACGGCGATGCAACTCGTCCACGACGACTACGTCCAGTCGCGCTTCTCGAACACCTTTCCGCGCACGGTGGAAATGGTGTGTCCGTACTGCCTGAAGGAGGCGGTGTTCGAGACCGGCACCTGGCAGGAGCACGGGCGCCAGGTCGCCGCCAGCGAGCTGACCTGCGCACGCTGCGAAGGCGATGTGTTGTTCATGCAACTGCTGCAGGCCGACGGCACCCGCAAGGAAGGCGGGCTGTACTGCTACCCGAAATCGGGCGGTCGCGAGGCGATGCCCGGGATCGAATACCTGTCGCCGCTGTCCGCGCCGCTGGCGCGCAGCTACGACTCGGCGCTGAAGCTCTACAACCGGGCCGAGTGGGGCGCCGCCGCACTGACGGTACGCCACGTGATCGCGGGACTGGCCAACCGCATGCTCGGCGACGACAAGCGCGACATGCCGCTGCCGCGCCGGCTCGAGGCATTGGGCCAGGACGTCGACCTCGCCAAGCCGTTGCAGGACCTCGCGCAGCTGTTGTCGCCGGGCGGCACGTTCGGGCGGCAGTTCGAGGACGAGGCGGCGATCGACAAGGTCACCGCCGAGCTGATGCTGGAGCTCGCGGAGCAGCTGATCACCTACCTGGTGGTGCTGCCCGGCACGATGGCCGATCTCAAGGCCCGCATCGCCACCGCGCCGGTGCCGCTTCGCCGCGGAGGCTCGGGCGTGGCCTGAGTCCCGGCGAACGACGCATCGACCAGAAGGGCTGCCCGCGGGCAGCCCTTTTTCGTGGGCCGCGAAACATTACGGATCGTTCATGCGCAGGAAAGACCCTGGTGAGGCGCGGGAGCCCAATCTGTCCTGGCGATGGGGATGCTCCCCACCGGCAATCGAAGTTCCCTCGTCACCAGGAGCCCACCATGAACGTCCGCAAGTCCCTGTTCGCCGTTGCCCTGACGGCCCTGGCCGGTTCGGCGCTGGCCGCACCGCCCGCTGCCGCGCCGGCTGAGCAGGCTCCCGCCAAGACCACGGTCGCCAAGCACAAGCACGAAGCCAAGACCAAGAAGGCGGAAGCCAAGAAGGCCGACAGCAAGGCCATGAACAACGAAATCAAGAAGTGATCCGCTCCCCCGGGCCCGCTTGAGGAGCGGGTGGATACCCCGTCGACGACCCCCGGCGGGGTATCCTTTTTTGAGCATTGGGGTGGACAGGCCCATACATGCGCGTCCTGCTGGTCGAAGACGATCCCCACACCGCGGCCTTCATCGTGAAGGGCCTGCGTGAGGACGGCCATGCCGTGGATCATGCCGGCGACGGCAAGCAGGGCCTGTTCCTGGCGACCACCGAGGGCTACGACGCGATCGTGCTCGATCGCATGCTGCCCGGCCTGGATGGCATGACCGTGCTGCAGACCCTGCGCGGTGCCGGCAACCGCACGCCGTTGCTGCTGCTCACGGCACTGGGCGAGGTCGACCATCGCGTCGAAGGCCTGCGTGCCGGCGCCGACGACTATCTGGTCAAGCCATTTGCCTATTCCGAACTGAGCGCGCGAGTGGACAGCATCGTGCGCCGTGCGAGCGGCGGCGACGAGCGCGAGCCCACGCGGCTGCGCGTGGCCGACCTCGAACTGGACCTGCTCAGCCGCGAGGCTCGCCGCGCCGGCAAGCGCATCGAACTGCAGCCGCGCGAGTTCCGCCTGCTCGAGTACCTGATGCGCCAGGCCGAACGCGTGGTGACGCGGACCATGCTGCTCGAGGCCGTGTGGGACTACCACTTCGATCCGCAGACCAACGTCATCGACGTGCACGTCAGCCGGCTGCGGCAGAAGATCGACCACGGCTTCGCCCGCCCGCTGCTGCATACCGTGCGCGGCGCCGGGTACCGGCTGGGCGAATGAGCATCGCGCCGCGCTCGACCAGCACGCGGCTGGCCCTGGCGGTGATGGCCTCGTTCCTGCTGGCGTTCGTGCTGCTCGGTGCGGGCATCTACCTCGCGGTGTCGGCGTTGCTGATGCAGGACGCGCGCGAACTGGTGCGCACCGACTCGGCCGGATTGCTCGACCTCTACCGCGAGGATGGCCGCGCGGCGCTGGCCGATGAACTGCACCGACGCATCGATGCGCCCGAGGATCCTGACGCGGTGTATGCGCTGACGGCAATGGACGGCGCCGTCACGGTCGGCACCTATCCCGCGCTGCCGCAGCATCGCCCCGGTGCACGCTGGATCGAGTTCACCGAACGGGCGCCCGCGCGCGGCGAAGACGATGGCCACCGCCACGTGGTCGCGCACCTGCAGGCGCTGCCCGATGGCGGCACGCTGCTGACCGGCCTGCGCCTGCGTTCGCAGGACCGCTTCCTGGGTCTGATGCTGCGCACCGCGCTGGTCGCATTGCTGGTGGCGGCGACGCTGGGCGCCCTGGTCGGCTGGCTGACCTCGCGCTGGGTTTCCCGGCGCCTGCGCAGCCTCGACGCCACGGCCGAGCGCGTCGGCGGGGGCGAGCTGGGCCTGCGCGTGCCGCTCGATGGCAGCGACGACGCCTTCGACCGGCTCGCCCGGCGTTTCAATGGCATGCTCGACCGCATCGAAGAACTGCTGGGCGGGGTGCGCCATGCCACCGACCACATCGCCCACGACCTGCGCACGCCACTCACGCGCCTGCGCAACCGCCTGGAGGATCTGCGCCGGCAGCCCGCCATGGCGGTGCGCGGCGATGCGCTCGACGCCGCCGTCGCCGAGACCGACCAGCTGCTGCAGTCGTTCGGCGCGTTGCTGCGCCTGGCGCGGATCGAGGCGCAACCGGCGGCGCACGACGAGCCGGCGATGGACCTGGCGGCCTTGGCGGGTGATGCGATCGAGCTCTACACCCCGATCGGTGCCGAGCGGGGCATCGTCCTGCGAAGCGACCTCAACCCGGCGCACGTACGCGGTGATCGCGACCAGCTGTTCCAGATGCTGGTCAATCTGCTCGACAACGCGCTCAAGTACTCGCCGGAGCGGGGCGAGGTCGCCGTCGCCCTGCATGCCACGGCCGACGGCGCGGTCCTGCAGATCGACGACAGCGGTCCCGGGATTCCGGAGGAGGACCGGGAACGCGTGTTCGATCGCTTCCAGCGACTGGAGCGCCACCGCGGTTCGCCCGGCATCGGCCTCGGGCTGAGCCTGGTGCGCGCCATCGTCCATCGCCACGGCGGGCGCGTGCTGCTGCTGGACCGCGCGCCGGGCCTGCGCGTGCGGGTGATCCTTCCGTTGGCGTGAACGATCGCTCCGCCCCGTTGCGTCCGCAACGGTCGCGCCGCCGCCGCCGAGCCGCTAAAGTAGGGCCATGATCGTGCGTACGACCCCGCAATTCCTTGCAGCCGACCTGGGTTGGCGATGGTGGCCGCTGGCCGCCGTCCGTCCTGCCTCGTCGTCCTCCAAGGAATCCCTGCGTGAACCCTGCGTGCCCCACTGATCCCGCTCGTCCTGGTCCCGTTCCGGCCGTCCACGGCCGCATCCCGCGGCACCTGATCCTCGAAACACGATCTCCATCCTCCCCCCGGCACGGTCCGAGGCGGGATAATCACGCCTCCACGATGCCGCCCGTGCCGCGCGCAGCCGTCCGGCGCCATCCAGCGAGTCCGCTCCCATGCTGTTGATGATCGACAACTACGACTCCTTCACCTACAACCTCGTGCAGTACCTGCAGGCACTGGGCGCGGAAGTGAAGGTCGTGCGCAACGACGAACTGACGCTGGCGCAGATCGAAGCGCTGGCGCCGGAGCGCATCGTCATCTCGCCGGGGCCGTGTACGCCGAACGAGGCCGGCGTTTCGGTCGAGGCGATCCGGCAACTGGGCCAGCGCATTCCGATGTTCGGCGTGTGCCTGGGCCACCAGAGCCTGGGACAGGCCTACGGCGGCGACGTCGTGCGCGCGAAGACCATCATGCACGGCAAGACCTCGCGCATCCGCCATGAAGGCAAAGGCGTGTTCGCCGGATTGCCCGACGGCTACGAGGCCACCCGCTACCACTCGCTGGTGGTCTCGCGCGAGACACTGCCGGAATGCCTGGAGATCACCGCGTGGACCGACCACGAGGATGGTTCGTTCGATGAGATCATGGGCCTGCGCCACCGCGAGCACCCGGTCGAGGGCGTGCAGTTCCATCCCGAATCGATCCTCACCGAGCACGGCCACGCGCTGTTGAAGAACTTCCTGGAGCGTTGACACGGCCATGCCCATCACTCCGCAAGAAGCGTTGCAGCGCACGATCGAGCATCGCGAGATATTCCACGACGAAATGGTCGACCTGATGCGCATGGTGATGCGCGGCGAGGTGTCGCCGACGATGACCGCGGCGATCCTCACCGGCCTGCGTGTGAAGAAGGAGACCGTCGGCGAGATCGCCGGCGCGGCGACGGTGCTGCGCGAGTTCGCGCGCCCGGTCGAGGTTGCCGACCGCACGCACCTGGTCGATATCGTCGGCACCGGTGGCGACGGCGCGCATACGTTCAACATCTCCACCGCCAGCATGTTCGTGGTGGCCGCTGCGGGCGCCAAAGTCGCCAAGCATGGCAACCGCAGCGTGTCGTCGAAGTCCGGCAGCGCCGACGTGCTCGAGGCGCTCGGCGCGCAGATCGACCTGGCGCCGGAGCAGGTCGCACGCTGCATCGACGGCTGCGGCATCGGCTTCATGTTCGCGCCGGTGCATCACCCGGCGATGAAGGTGGTCGCACCGGTGCGCCGCGAGATGGCCGTGCGCACGATCTTCAACATCCTCGGCCCGCTGACCAACCCCGCGGGCGCATCGAGCATCCTGATGGGCGTGTTCCATCCCGACCTGGTCGGCATCCAGGTGCGCGTGCTGCAGGAGCTCGGCGCCGAACGCGCGCTGGTCGTGTGGGGCCGCGATGGCATGGACGAGCTGTCGCTCGGTGCCGGCAGCCTGGTGGGCGAATTGCGAGATGGCACGGTGCGCGAGTACGAAGTGCACCCGGAGGATTTCGGCATCGCCATGGCCGCCAGCCGCAACCTGCGCGTCAACGACGCGATCGAGTCGAAGGCGCTGGTGTTGCAGGCGCTGCGCAACGAGCCCGGCCTGCCGCGCGAGATCGTGGCGATGAACGCCGGCGCGGCGATCTACGTGGCAGGCGTCGCTGACAGCATTGCCGAGGGCATCGACCGCGCGCGTGCCGCGCTGGCGTCCGGTGCCGCCCTGGCGAAGCTGGAAGAGTTCGTCGCGATGACGCGCCAGCTGGCCGTGGTGGAGGCATGAAGTGAACGATGCCTTCGCCCGCACGCCGCAGCCTCCCTACTACGCGGTGATCTTCGCTTCGCAGCGCAATGGCGAGGACGATGCCGGTTACGCGCAGGCCGCCGATCACATGGTCGAACTTGCGTCGCAACAGCCGGGCTTCCTCGGCGTGGAATCCACGCGCGGCGCGGATGGCTTCGGCATCACCGTGTCGTACTGGGAAAGCGAGGAGGCGATCGCCGCCTGGCGCCAGCATGCCGAGCATGCCGCCACCCGCGCCTACGGGCGCGCCCATTGGTACCAGCACTACGAATTGCGCGTAGCCAAGGTCGAACGGGCTTATGGCAAGCCCGCGAACAGCAAACAAACCAGCACCTGAGCATGAGCGACATCCTCAACCGCATCCTCGCCCGCAAGGCCGAGGAGATCGAACAGCGCAGCCGCGTACGAACGCTGGCCGACCTGCGCTCCCGCGCGACGCAGCAGCCGCCAGCGCGCGGCTTCGTCGAAGCGATCCGCCGCAAGCACGCCGAAGGAGGCCCTGCCGTCATCGCGGAAGTGAAGAAGGCGAGCCCGTCGAAGGGCCTGATCCGCAAGGACTTCAATCCCGCGGAGATCGCCCGCAGCTACGAAGCCGGCGGCGCCGCCTGCCTGTCGGTACTGACCGACGTCGACTTTTTCCAGGGCAGCAACCTGTACCTGGGCGAGGCGCGTGGTGCCTGCTCGTTGCCGGTGCTGCGCAAGGACTTCACGATCGATCCTTACCAGGTCTACGAGGCGCGCGTGATCGGCGCCGACTGCATCCTGCTGATCGTCGCCGCGCTGGAGGACGGCCCGCTGGTGGAGATGGCCAACCTGGCGATGGAGTTGGGCATGGACGTGCTGGTCGAGGTGCACGACATCGACGAACTGGAACGGGCGCTGCAGACCGACTGCGAGCTGATCGGCGTCAATAACCGCAACCTGCGCAGTTTCGAGGTGTCGCTGGACACTACGTTGACACTGAAGGATGCGGTGCCGCGCGATCGCACCCTGGTCACCGAAAGCGGCATCGCCACACGCGCAGACGTCGCGACGATGCGTGCCGCCGGCGTCGAGACCTTCCTGATCGGCGAGTCCTTCATGCGCGAGGCCGATCCCGGCGCGGCGCTGCGACGGATGTTTTCTGCATGAGCAAGAGGACCTGGGTGGCGCCTCTCGACGGCTCCAGGCCCTACAGGCCGCTGGTGGTCTTCGACTTCGACCACACGCTCTACAACGGCGACTCGGGCAGTCATCTGGTGCTGTGGCTGATCCAGCGCCACTGGGCGCGCCAGGCGGCCGCGTTGCTGCTGTCGCCGCTGCTGCTGCCGATGATCGCGTGGCTGCCGACGCGCAGGTACGCGATTTCTGGCTATCTGTGGATCGGCACGGTCGGCACGCACCGGCGCCGCGACATGGACCGGCTCATCGACCGGTACGTGCAGCTGCATGCCGACCAGATCCGCAGGCGCCTGTTGCCGGTGGCCCTGAAGGTGCTGCAGCGCCACCGCGATGCCGGCGACCGCGTGATCATCGCCACCGGTGCTTCGCCCGAACTGGCCCGCGCCATCCTCGACTTCGTCGCGCACCAGGACCTGCCGGTCATCGGCAGCCTGGGCGGGCCGTTCCTGGGGGGCATGATCACGACCGAGCACTGCCACCACCAGAACAAGATGCGGATGATCTGGGACGCCGGCTACGACCAGATCGAGGTGGCGTACTCCGACAGCAGCGCCGACCTGCCGCTATTGAAAGCGGCGCGTCATCCGGTGGTGGTCAATCCCAAGCGCAGCCGCGTGGCGATGTTCGAGAGAGTGCTGCCCGAAGGCACGCCGATCCTCAACTGGGGCGTGAAGGGGCGTGGCGGCGAACCGGTGCTCGCCGACACCTGATGCCGGCGTCCGGCGCGGTCAGACGCGCTCGGGCGTTTCCAGGTCGCGGAAGAAGTCGGACAGGCTGTGGTCGGCGAGGTCGCGGAACTCGCCGGCATCGTAGAAGCGGCCGTAGCAGAGCTTGCAGCTTTCGAACCAGATGTGGGTCTGCTGAGGGTCGACCATGCGCACCAGCTGGCTGTCGAAGCAGCTCGGGCACTTGATGCGGTCGATGCGGTTGTAGTGCTCGCCGATCGCGGCGTCACCGGTATCGATCAGCTCGGCGGCATCCTCGAGCAGGCGGTGTTCGCCCATGCCCATCCACAGACCCCGGCACTGCGTGCAGCGGTGCGCGTGCGAGACCAGGTGGTCGATGCGTTCCATCGGGGCGTGACACTTGGGGCAGTCCATGCGAATCCTCGGGCGGTGTTCAGTCGCCGAGCATTTTGACAAATCGCAGCGAGCTGTCGTCATAGCCGCAATGACGATAGAACTCGTGGGCGTCGGTGCGACGCGCGTTGCTGGTGACGTCCAGGCAGGTCACGCCCGAGCGCCGGGCGCGGCTTTCGACCTCGCGCAGCAGGCGGCGGCCAACGCCCTGGCGCTGGTTTCCGGACGAGACCACGAGCGCGGTGATCTGAGTCACTTCCGCGCCACGGCTGAAGGCGTAGCGGGTGTAGGTCGCGATCAGGCCGCAGACCGCGCCGCCGATCTCGGCCAGCAGCAGTTGCTGGCGCGGATCGTGGCGGACGATGGAGATGCGTTCGGAGGCTTCCTCGCGGTTGCTCGGATAGCCCAGGTCGCAGAGCAGGCGGGCGACGTCGCTGGCGTCCCCCAGCTCCGCCGTCCGCACGCGCAGCGTGGTGTCGACGGAGCCGGCGGCGCTTCCCATCAGCCGATCAGCCGCGGGTGCCGTACAGGACGACGGTCTTGCCGCGGGCGTGCAGCTTGCCGTCGGCCTGGAGCTTCTTGAGCACGCGGCCGGCCATCTCGCGCGAGCAGCCGACCAGTCGCGACAGTTCCTGGCGCGACACGCGCAGTTGGGTGCCCTGGGGATGGCTCATCGCCTCGGGCTCCTTCGACAGGTCATGCAGGGCACGGACGATGCGGTCGGTAACGTCGAGGAAGGCCAGGCGGCCCGCCTTGCGGCTGGTGTCGAGCAGGCGGCGCGAGATCTGTGCGCCGATGGCGTACAGGAGCTTCGGCGCGTCCAGCGACAGGCGGGTCAGCAGCAGGTCGTAGAGGCGCTCATGGCCGATCTCGGCCAGCTCGCATGCGCTGCGCGTACGCAGGATCACCTCGCGGTGGTCGCTATTGATGAACAGGCCGAGTTCACCGACGAACTCGCCGGGGCCGAAGTAGCCCAGCACCAGCTCCCGTCCGTCTTCCTCCTCGGCAATGATGCTGACCGAGCCGGAGATCACGTAGTAGAGCGTGCTGGCCGGGTCGCCCGGGCGGAACACGTCGGTGCGCGACGGGTAGCGACGGCGATGGCAGTGGGCGAGGAAGCGCTCAATGGTGGCGCCATCCGGCATCAGCGGGCTGGCGGCACGGCGCATTGCAGGCAGGGGATTAACCGGATTGACGGACATGGGCGTGAAGAATGTGTGATTCGTGGAGCTTAGGGCGAACTAACGTATTGGGCAAATACCCGACCCTCAGCGTCACATGGCAGGTGCCGGGCTGTGACGGAGTGCCCGTTCCTGTTCAGTCCGAAGGCGCCTGCCGGCCTCGCGACGGGCTGCGTTCCCCCGGGGGGACAATTGCCTCATAATCGCGTCCCTCGCCGCCCTACCGGGATCTCACTGCCGTGGTCAAGCCGTTGCCTCGCCTGAGGTTGCAAGGTTTCAACAACCTCACCAAGGCCCTCTCGTTCAATATCTACGACGTCTGCTTCGCCGCGTCGGAGGACGAGCGTCGTCGTTATATCGAATACATCGACGAGGCTTACAACGCCGACCGCCTGACCCAGATCCTGACCGATGTGGCGGAGATCATCGGCGCCAACATCCTGAACATCGCGCGCCAGGATTACGATCCGCAGGGCGCGTCGGTGACCATCCTCATTTCCGAGGAACCGGTCATCGACAAGAAGGCCGCCGGCAAGGAGATCATCTCCGACGCCGTGGTCGCGCACATGGACAAGTCGCACATCACCGTCCACACCTATCCGGAAACCCATCCGGACAGTGGCATCGCGACGTTCCGTGCCGACATCGACGTGGCGACCTGCGGCGTGATCTCGCCGCTGAAGGCCCTGAACTACCTGATCGAGAGCTTCGAGTCCGACATCGTGGTGATGGACTACCGCGTGCGCGGCTTCACCCGCGACATCAAGGGCAAGAAGCACTACATCGACCACAAGATCAACTCGATCCAGGATTACCTGGCCAAGAACATCAAGTCGCGCTACGAGATGCTCGACGTGAACGTCTATCAGGAAAACATCTTCCACACGAAGATGCACCTGAAGGAGTTCGAGCTCGACACCTACCTGTTCGAGGAAAAGGCCAAGAACCTGTCGTTCAAGGAGCGCATGAAGATCGAAGCGCGCCTGAAGCGCGAGATCGAGGAGCTCTACCACGGCCGCAACCTGGCCGACTGAGTAGTCCTGGCGTCATGAAAAAGGCCGGCAATCGCCGGCCTTTTTTGTTGCTCATCTTCCCCGTCCCGCTCGTGTGAGCCCAGGCCGGGGAAGGGAGCCCTAGATCCTGTAAGCCACGGTCTTCATCAGTTTCGACGCGGCCGCCATCAGGCTCGGCACCGGCGGCGGCAGGATGCGTGCGCCCGCGGCTTCGGCGTTGTCGGCATGACGGGATTCGTCGGCTTTCATCACTTCCAGGATCGCGCGGCTGCGTGCATCGGCATTGGGCAGCGAGTCCAGGTGTTCGTCGATGTGCGCCTCGACCTGGCGCTCGGTCTCGACCACGAAGCCGAGGTTCCAGCCATCGCCGCGCAGCCCGGCCAGCGCGCCGATCGCGAAGCTGCCGGCATACCACAGCGGGTTGAGCAGGCTGGGGCGGCTGTCGAGTTCGCGCAGGCGGTCGGCGCACCATGCGAGGTGGTCGGTTTCCTCCTGTGCCGCTTCGAGCAGGTGCGCGCGAGTCGCCTCGTCGCGGGCGACCGCTGCCTGGCCGCAGTAAAGCGCCTGCGCGCAGACCTCGCCGACGTGGTTGATGCGCATCAGGCCGGCGGCGTGGCGGCGTTCGTTCTCATCCAACTCGATCTGGGCGATGCCAGCGGCAGGGTTGCCCCGCTCCGCGGCCGGAGCGCCGAACACGGTATCGAGCGCGCGCTGTGTGTCGGCGAGGAATCGGTCCAGCGGAGTCAGTTCGCGGGCTGTCGTCATGGTCGGCAGTTTAAATGTTGGGGTCGCGGTTGGCCGGTGAAGGTTCCAGCAGCCCGGCGAGGAACTCGAGTGGGTGCTGTACAGGCACCGAAGTACCCTGGGCCAGGTGCAGGCGGCAGCCGATATTGGCACTGAGCAGCCGCGTCGCCTTGCTCTGGATCAATTGCTGCAGCAGCGGTTCTCGGAATCGCGCCGCGCGCGCCGGATCCTCGAGCATCTGGACTCCGGCCGCACCGCAGCAGCCGTAGCCCGCATCGAGTTCGATCACGCTCAGACCGGGCACCTGCGCGAGCAACTGCCGCAGTGCCGGCACCGACCTGACCACATTGCGCTGGGTGCAGGGCAGGTGCAGCGCGATGCGCTCGTCGCAGCGACGCAGCGGCAATGACGCGGCGTGTTGCGCGAGGAAGGCGATCGCGTCGACGGTTCGGGTGTCCAGCGCCTGGGCCACGGATTCGTGGCAACCGCTGGCCAATGTCAGCACCGTGCGGGCTCCGGCGAACGCAGCGCGATTCCGGCTGGCCAGTTGCTGCGCCCGGGCGACATCGCCGGCATGCGCGTGCAGACTTCCACAGCAGGACTGCCCCGGCGTCTCGATGACCTGGAAGCCAATCGCATCGCAAAGGCGGGCGAGGGCGGCGCGCAGTCCGGTCTCATAGGCCTCAGCGACACAGCCAACGAAGACCGATACCTGCGTGCGCTTGCCGGACTGGGTTGCGGGTGCTGGAAAGCGCCGGTCAGCGGGGCGGGGAAGGGGGCGCCAGCCAGGAGGCAGCCAGTCGTACCATTGGCGATACAGGGCCAGCCCGAAAGAAAGCAGACGCGTGCGGGTGACCAGGTGCCGGATCGCGCGAGCGCGCCAGCTGTCAGTCCGACGGCCCTGCTGCCGCTCCCGGGCCGCAACCAGTAACTGCCCGTACTGGACGCCGGCCGGGCATACCGCCTCGCAGCTCCGGCAACCCAGGCATTGGTCAAGGTGGGTTTCGCCGGCTTCCGTCACTTCGACGGTATCCAGCGCCCAGGCCCGGGCCAGGGCAATGCGGCCACGAGGCGATTCAGCTTCGAGCCGGTCGAGGCCATAGGTCGGGCACGCGGGCAGGCAGAGCCCGCATTGCACGCAGCGATCGGCCAGCGCCACCAACGGGTCGGCGGAGGGCGGAGGGGCGGCGGGCATGGGCCGGATGCTAGCATGCGTGTCCAGGCGACTTGCGGCGCCCCTGCTGGCCCGCTATCATTCCGCCTCTTTCGTTCCAACAACGCGAGGCGAAGTTCCACGAGGGCTCAAGCCCACGCGGAATCAGTCCGACCAGTCACCCCATAGCAGAACCGTCATGAAGACCTTTACCGCCAAGAACGAGACCGTCCAGCGCGACTGGTACCTCGTCGATGCGTCTGGCAAGACGCTCGGCCGTTTGTGCTCCGAACTCGCGCGTCGCCTGCGCGGCAAGCACAAGCCCGTCTACACCCCCCACGTCGATACCGGCGATTACCTCGTGGTGATCAACGCCGAGAAGATCGTCGTCACGGGCAACAAGCTCCAGGACAAGATGTACCACCGGTTCACCGGTTACGTCGGCAACCTGAAGAGCGAGAACCTCGCCCAGGCACTCGAGCGCCACCCGGAGCGCGTGATCGAGATCGCTGTGAAGGGCATGTTGCCGAAGAACACGCTCGGCCGTGCCATGTACCGCAAGCTGAAGGTCTACAAGGGCTCGGAGCATCCGCACGCCGCCCAGCAGCCGCAGCCCCTGGACCTCTAAGGTAAGAACATGGCTATCCAGCAGAATTACGGCACCGGCCGCCGCAAGTCCTCCACCGCCCGCGTGTTCCTGCGCAAGGGCGAGGGCAAGATCACCATCAACCAGCGTTCGATCGAAGACTTCTTCGGTCGCGAGACTGCGCGCATGATCGTGCGCCAGCCGCTCGAACTGACGCAGTCGACCGACAAGTTCGACGTCGTCGTCACCGTCGCCGGTGGCGGCATCACCGGTCAGGCCGGTGCGATCCGCCTCGGCATCGCCCGCGCGCTGGTCGAGTACGACGAGTCGCTGAAGTCCGACCTGCGCAAGGCCGGCTTCATGACCCGCGACGCACGTGAAGTCGAGCGTAAGAAGGTCGGTCTGCACAAGGCCCGTCGCGCTACGCAGTTCTCGAAGCGCTAATCGATTTTCTCGATTTCGGGTTACAATCAGCTTCATAGCCCCGTCGCCAAGCGGTAAGGCACCTGACTCTGACTCAGGCATTCGGTGGTTCGAATCCATCCGGGGCTGCCAGATCCAAACAAAAAACCCGCCGCAAGGCGGGTTTTTTGTTGGGCCCGCCGCAGCACAGAAGAGCCGGTCTGGTCGATGCCGCGCCCGCGGCTGGAAGGACGCAACGAGTTGCAGGGACAGCATGCTCGCCGGTCGCTCAGCGAGCGTTGCTGAGCCCAGCATGGCTCGTTGCAGCCGTCACCATCACGCAACCACGTCGGCCGCTATATCGTGCACACCGGCGCGTGTCCGCTAGGCGCGCACGGAGCGCGGGCAAGGCTGCCGCGCAAGCAGTTACAATTGCAACCATCTAACCCGGCTAGAGCCACGGATCACCGATGAAGCTTGGATCGTTGAAGGAAGGCGGCCGCGACGGCACGCTGATCGTCGTCTCGCGCGACCTCTCCCGCGCCGTGCGCGCCACCGGCATCGCCGACACCCTGCAGCGTGCGCTGGAAGACTGGTCGAACATCGCGCCGCGCCTGAACTCGCTGTCCGATGCGCTCAATGCCGGTACGGCCGAGGGCGCGTTCGACCTGGAGGTCACAGCGCTGGCCGCACCGCTTCCGCGCGCCTACGAGTTCGTCGATGGTTCGGCCTACCTGCCGCATGTGGAACGCGTGCGCCGTGCACGCGGTGCGGAAGTGCCGGAGAGTTTCTACGTCGACCCGCTGATGTACCAGGCGGTCAGCGCCGGCTTCTACGGTCCGCGCGATGCAGTGCGCGTTCCGAGCGAGGAATACGGCATCGACCTGGAAGCTGAGGTCGTGATCGTGACCGACGACGTGCCGATGGCCGCCACGCCGGAACAGGCGGCTTCGCACATCCAGCTGGTGGGCCTGGTCAACGACGTCTCGCTGCGCAACCTGATTCCGAACGAACTGGCCAAGGGCTTTGGCTTCCTGCAGTCCAAGCCGCATTCGGCGCTGAGCCCGGTGTTCGTCACGCCGGACGAACTCGGCGACGTGTGGCGCGACAGCAAGGTGCACCTGCCGCTGCTGACGCACATCAACGGTGAATGGTTCGGTGCGCCGGAAGCGGGTGTCGACATGCATTTCAGCTTCGCGCAACTGGTCGCGCATGCCGCCAAGACGCGGCCGCTGTCGGCCGGCACGATCGTGGGGTCGGGCACCGTGGCCAACGAGGACACGTCCCTCGGCGCGTCCTGCTTCGCCGAGAAGCGCACGGTCGAGACGCTGGAACACGGCAAGCCGCTGACGCCCTTCATGAAGTTCGGCGACACCGTGCGCATCGAGATGCTGGATCGCGAGGGTCGCAGCGTCTTCGGTGCCATCGAGCAGCGCATCGAGCGCAATCCGGCGGCCTGACGGCTGCCTGCGCGGGCAGCGCCTGCTGCCCGCGATCCATCGCGGACAGGGAGTGCGGGCATGGGCGAGCAACTGCAGCTGTATTCGTACTGGCGCTCAAGCGCGGCATATCGCGTGCGCATCGGCCTCGGCCTCAAGGGGCTGGCCTACGAGACCTTGCCGATCCATCTGCTGCGCGATGGCGGCGAGCAGCACGGCGAAGCGTTCCGCAAGGCCAATCCGCAGGGGCTGGTGCCGGCGCTGCGTCACGGAGACCGTGTGCTGAGCCAGTCGCTGGCCATCCTCGAATACGTCGACGAAGTCTGGCCGGAGCAGCCGCTGCTGCCGAAGTCAGCCGATGAGCGCGGCCGCGCACGTTCCATCGCCCTGGCGATCGCCTGCGACATCCATCCGTTGAACAACCTGCGCGTCCTGCAGTACTTCGAGCACACCTGGGAGGTGCCGCAGCCGCGGCGCGAGGCCTGGGTGCGCCACTGGATCGAACAGGGGTTTGCCGCACTGGAGTCCATGCTGGCGGATGACCCGATGACGGGGCGCTTCTGCATCGGCGACACGCCGGGCCTGGCCGATTGCTGCCTGGTGCCGCAGGTCTACAACGCGCGCCGCTTCCATGTGGACATGGCGCCGTACCCGACGCTGCTTCGCATCGACGAGGCCTGCCAGGCGCTTCCGGCCTTCGAAGCGGCGCGCCCGGAGCGCCAGCCCGACGCGCCACCGGCATAAGCCGGTAGCGCCAGTGGTGCGCGGTCAGTGCGCGTGCGCGTCTTCGGTGAAGACGTCGGCGTAGGGATCGTGCGCGCCGCTGCTGCCTTCCGACAGGCGGAACTTCAAGGCCAGGCCATCGCGCGAGTCGGCGGCGCGCAGCGCCTCCTCCATCTCGATCTTGCCGGTCTTGTGCAGGCGGAACAGGCACTGGTCGAAGCTCTCCATGCCTTCTTCGAGCGACTCCTCCATCGCCTGCTTCATCTCGTGCACCTGACCGCGGCGCATCAGGTCGCGCATCATCGGCGTATTGATCAGCACTTCCGTCGCCGGCAAGCGACGGCCATCCGTGCCCACGACGAGGCGCTGCGACACCACGGCGCGCAGGTTCAGCGCGAGGTTCATCAGCACGTTCTTGTGCGCGGACTCGTTGAAGAAGTTGAGGATGCGCTCCAGCGTCTGGTCGGCATTGTTGGAGTGCAGCGTCGCCAGGCACAGGTGGCCGGTTTCGGCGAAGGCGATCGCCGCTTCCATCGTCGTCGCGTCGAGGATCTCGCCGATCAGGATGACGTCCGGCGCTTCTCGCATCGCGTTCTTCAACGCGTTATGGAAGGCATGCGTGTCGAGGCCGACCTCGCGCTGGTTGACGATCGACTTCTTGTGCTTGTGCAGGTATTCGATCGGGTCCTCGATGGTGAGGATGTGACCCGACGTGTTGCTGTTGCGGTGGTCGATCATCGACGCCAGGGTCGTCGACTTGCCCGAACCGGTCGAGCCGACGATCAGCACCAGGCCGCGCGGGGCCATGATGATGTCCTTCAGCACCTGCGGCAGCTGCAGTTCCTCGATCGAAGGAATGACGCTGCGGATCGCACGGATCACCATGCCGACCTCGCCGCGCTGCTTGAAGACGTTGATGCGGAACCGGCCGGCGTCCTGCAGCGCGAGTGCCATGTTCAATTCCAGCTCGCGCTCGAAGATCGGGACCTGGCCCTCATCCATCAGCGAGTAGGCGATCTTCTTGACCATGCCGGGTGGCAGGCCGGTATTGCCGAGCGGGTAAAGCTTGCCTTCGACCTTGATGTAGACCGGCGCGCCGGTGGTCAGGAACATGTCCGAGGCGTTCTTTTCCGTCATCAGCTTCAAGAAATAGCCGATGTCCATGCTTCCGTCCCCTCTTTGGCGGCGGCTTGCCATTGCAAGCTTGCCGCCGGCTTCCGACAATGGCCGCGCGCTACCCGAACGTCACGGCACCCCTATGCGTACAAGCTTCGCACAATTCCGTTTGCCGCTGCTGGCCCTGGTTCTCGCTTTGGCCTCGACAGGTTGTTCCTCCCTGCCTCCCCCTACCAACGAACTTTCGGGGGCAAGACAGGCCGTCATTCGCGCCGAGGGCGCCGATGCGGACCAGTATGCTGCCCAGGACATCGGCGCCGCCCGCAGCGAACTTGAGCAGGCGCAGGCGGCCATGTCGGACGGCCGCGAGGACGATGCCCGCCGCCTGGCGCTGGCTGCGGCCGCGGATGCCGACCTGGCCTATGCCAAGAGCCGGGACGCGCTGGTCAGTGCCGAACTCAACCAGCGCCGCAGTGAGGTTGCCGAGCTGCGCCAGCGCCTGCAGACCGGAGACGGCCGATGAGCTTCCGCAAGATCCTGCCGGCGCTGCTGCTGGCCACCGCGTTCTCGGCTCCCGCCGCCGACGATGTCGACGTGACCCGGCTGACGCAGCGGCTGGCGGCCGTCGAGACGGACCCGCAGTTCAACACCTTCGCCGCCTACGAACGCCTGCAGGCGCACCAGGCGATCACGGCGCTGGCGGAAGCCAGCAACCGTAACCGCGGCCCGGCGCTGTACCTGGCCGAGCGTCGCGTGCAGATCGCCGAGATCAGTACGCGCAGCCAGGCCGCGCAACGCGAAGTGGACCGGCTCGATCGCGAGCGCAGCGAACTGCTGATCGAGGCCAGCCGTCGCGACGCGGAGCTGGCACGGGCCGAGAACGAACGCCTGCGCCTGCAGGCGCAGATGCAGGCCGAGGAAGCCGAGCGCCTGCGCGTGCAGGCCGAAGCCGATGCCGCGGCCATGGCCGACGTCGAAACAGCACTGAAGGGTGTGGCCGGTGCGCAGAGTGCGCGTCTGAACGCCGCCCGTGAGCGCGAAGCCGCCTTGGCGCGGCAGGAAGCCGAGCTGATGACGGGCGGCAAGTTGCCTGCGTCCAAGCGCGACAGCCGCGGTGAAGTGTTCACGCTCGCCAAGGACAGCTTTGCCGCAGGCAAGGCCGGTCTCAGCAGCGGCGCCACCACTACGGTGAACACGCTCGCCGCCTATGTGCAGGCGTCGCAGACCGGAACGGTCAAAGTCGAAGCTCAAGCCGGCGACGCCAAGCTCGCCCAGCGCCGGGCCGAAGCCGTACGCGACGCGATGGTTGCTGCCGGCGTCGCTCGTTCGCGCATTCAGGTGGCAGGGCGCAGTGGCAAGAGCGATCGCGTCGAAGCGATCGTCACTTCAAAATAGTCAATAAAATCTGACATTTGGCGGCGGTCCGCTGCAGGCGCCGCCGCGCTTGCGCCTGCGCCGCTGCCGCTCGTCGCCGCGTCAGGTGGCGGCCTTGCCGGCCCCAAACAGGAAGAGTAGGGTCGGATACCCAAGCGGCCTGTTTTCCGCTTGGCGATGAGCCAGGTCGATGACGCAGAACCAGATTCCGCAGGACCCCGATGCCGATCGCTGGATCGCCGCGGGCCTGCGTGAAGCAGGCCTGCAGACCTCGGCGCCCCTGATGACTTCCCACGCGACGCCTCGGCCTTGGCCGGGGCGTTTGCATTTGTCCTGAAGGAGGCTTTCATGTTCGAAGAACGTCCGCAGCCCGAGATCGACGCGCTGATGAAGTCCAACCCGGAGTTCAAACAGCTCTACCAGCGCCACAAGGATCTCGACAAGAAGGTGATGGATGCCGAACTCGGCGTGTTGCCGATCGATGACATCACCCTCGGACAGATGAAGCGAGAGAAGCTCGCCGCCAAGGACCGCCTGGTCCAGATCTACGATTCGCGGCCGCACTGACAAAATTTCCCGCCGCGGGGGGGGGGGGGGCCCCCCCCCCCCCCCCCCCCCCCCCCGGGGGGGGGGGGGGAACAGAAACCCACCCCCCCCCCCCCCCCCGGCGCCCCGGGGGGGGGGGGGCGCGGGCGCGGGCCCCGACCGGGGGGGGGGGGGGGGTGAAAAA
>NZ_JADLZT010000006.1 GCF_015453285.1 Lysobacter niastensis | reverse complement strand
CCCCACCCCCCTCCTCCCCCGGAGCACAACTATGGGCACTTTTACCACCAAAGACGGCACCGAGATCTACTACAAGGACTGGGGCACCGGTCCGGTCGTCACCTTCAGTCACGGTTGGCCGTTGTCGTCGGACAGCTGGGAAGCCCAGATGTTCTTCATGGCCTCCAATGGCTATCGCGCGATCGCGCACGATCGTCGTGGGCACGGTCGTTCCGCCCAGCCGTCGGAAGGCAACGACATGGACACCTATGCCGACGACCTCGCACAGCTGCTGGATCATCTTGACGTCAAAGACGCCACGATGATCGGCTTCTCCACCGGCGGAGGCGAAGTCGCTCGCTACATCGGCCGCCACGGCACGAAACGGCTCAAGAAGGCCGCGCTGGTTTCGGCAATTCCGCCGTTGATGCTGAAGACCGAAGGCAATCCGCTCGGAACGCCCATTGAAGTGTTCGACGGTTTGCGCAAAGCCTTCCTGGAAAATCGCTCGCAGTTCTTCATCGACATTCCGAGTGGGCCGTTCTATGGATTCAACCGGCCCGGTGCCAAGCCGGTCCAGGGCCTGATCGATTTCTGGTGGCTGCAGGGCATGATGGGGGGCTACAAGGGCACATACGAATGCATCAAGGTCTTCTCTGAGACCGATCTGACAGAGGACCTGAAGAAGTTTGACATTCCCACCTTGATCGTTCACGGCGACGCCGACCAGGTCGTGCCGATCGCAGCGGCGGCTCTCCAGTCGACGAAGCTGATCAAGGACAACAAGCTGCTGGTGTACGAGGGTGCGCCACACGGGCTGACCGACACCCACCGTGATCGCCTGAACGCGGATCTGCTCGCGTTCATCCGCTCCTGACTACTGGAGAGCAGACATGTATCGCGCGCACTTCAACAATATCGCTGCTCGCATCGGCAGAGCAATCCGCATTGCATTGATCGCGTCGACGCTCGCCTGGCCCACGCTCGGTGCCGCTCAGGACAGCCCGGTGATCAAGATCAACGCCGAGGCGGCACGCTCGGACATCAAGATCACCCCGCTGCGTGGGGGCGTATCCATGCTGGAAGGATCCGGTGGAAATATTGGCGTGTTGGTTGCGCCCGGCGAAAAATTCATGGTCGATGCCGGCATCGCGATCTCCAAGGACAAGCTGACCAAAGCGCTCGCCTCGCTCAGCCCCGACCGGGTTACGAACGTCGTCAATACGCATTGGCACTGGGACCACACGGATGGAAACGCCTGGTTGCACGACGCCGGCGCGGAGATCGTCGCCCACCCGCGCACCGCGCAGTACGTCGCCCAGGTCGAGCGCGTGGACGACTGGAGCTACACCTTCCAGCCGTTAACGACCTCCGGCCAGCCGCGCGTTCTGGTAAAGGATCGAAAGCAGTACGCGGTCGGAGGTGAGCAGGTGGATGTCGTCGCAATTCCACCGGCGCACACCGACGGCGATCTGTACGTCCACTTCAAGAATGCAGATGTGCTCTTCGTTGGTGATACGTACTGGAATGGCATCTATCCGTTCATCGACAACGAGCACGGCGGCAGCATCGACGGCATGATTCGCGCAGCGGATCTGAGCCTGAAGATGGCCGGATCTCGCACGATCGTGATTCCAGGACACGGCCCGCCCGCAACACGCGCCGATCTGGAGGAGTATCGGACGATGTTGCAGACGATCCGGGATAACGTGGCCAAGCTGAAGAAGCAAGGCAAG
Source organism: Lysobacter niastensis (assembly GCF_015453285.1). Classification (GTDB taxonomy): domain Bacteria; phylum Pseudomonadota; class Gammaproteobacteria; order Xanthomonadales; family Xanthomonadaceae; genus Lysobacter_J; species Lysobacter_J niastensis. The sequence continues at coordinate 388,679 of NZ_JADLZT010000006.1, read as the reverse complement.
AATCGCGATGCCGTGATTGCAGCCAAGCCGTCTTCGCAGTTCGATGCGAAGTGGGGCCAGTTCCTCATCGACCCGGCATTCTTCACGCGCCTCGTCTACGACGGACTGTAGGGCGCTCTTCGCTGCCGCTGCGTCATCGCGACGCGGCGGCACGCGTTGATACGAGTGTGGGTGCCGTTCGAGGCTTTCTCACACAGCCAGCAAAAAGAACGCGGGGCCAGAGCCATGGAAGCTCCACAGATTTCCCGGCCATTCCCAACCGCCTTCGTGCTTGCGGGCGGCGGTAGTCTGGGTGCGGTGGAAGTGGGAATGCTCTCCGCGCTACTGGAATGGAATGAAACCCCCGCGTTCCTCGTCGGGACCTCTGCCGGCGCGATCAATGCGGCGTACTTCGCCGGTAACCCGACGTCTGGCGGCGTGCAGGAACTTCGACAACTGTGGTGTTCTGTGCGTCGCAGGGAAGTCATGCCCATTCAATTGCGCAGCGTGGTCACCGGTCTGTTTGGAAGTCGAGGGTACCTGGTGGAGTCGCGAGGGCTGCGTGCGCTGCTTGAACGGCATCTGCGGTACGCGCGCCTCGAAGATGCAGCCATGCCGGTCCATATCGTGGCGTCGAACATAACGAATGGCCGCGAGGTGATTCTGTCAAGCGGTCCGGTCGTCGACGCGGTCCTGGCCAGCACCGCAATTCCCGGTATCTTTCCGCCGGTCAAGATCGGTCCCTACATGCTGGTAGATGGAGGCGTCGCCAACAATGCACCCATCTCTGTCGCAGTAGCCCTTGGCGCAAAACGCGTGATTGTGCTTCCAACGGGATACACCTGCGCCCCAAGGCAGGTACCACGAGGCGCCGTCGGCCGGGCCATGCACTCCGTGGCGAAGCTCGTCGCGGGGCAACTCACCCGTGACGCCGAGCATTGGCTCGGAAGCCACATCGAACTACGTATTGTTCCCAGTCTGTGTCCGCTGGCGACTTCGCCATACGACTACTCAGCCGCCCAAAGCTTAATCGTGCGTGCCTATGAATCCACGCGGATATGGCTGGAGGCCGGCGGTTTGGAGGACCCCCTGATCCCAGGGCAACTCTACGAGCATGCGCATTAGCCGTGCCTTGGCGAGAGCGGCGTCGTACGCAGTTGGCACAATTTTTGACGCGTCCACAGTGTATTGACCCCGGTATGGGCTGCTCGTAACTTAGGTATTCCGGCAAACGGATGCGCTGGCCACGTAGGTTTTTGGCATGCTTAGATCAGGGCCGCATCCCTATGGCTACGCGCGAACTCCGCGAGACGAATGAAGAAGTAACCCGGATCGCGGGAGGGGTTGGACCACCCGTTCTCGACTCCGTCCTGCACGGCCGGACACGCGTCACAGGGGCATGGACGCATCGTGCGTACGAGATGGAAGTTGAGCCGATGCAGGACCACGTCATTGCCGCGGTCCATTCGGGTAAGCGCAACGCGATAGCCCTCTTCGATGGAAAGCGCGTGATTGCCCCCAACCGTTGCGGCGGGGTCCATATCGTGGCGCGCGGCCACGGTGGAGAGTGGACCATCGAGGAGCCCGCCAACGTATCCAACGTGTTCCTAGGGCACGACCGCCTGCAGGGGGCCGCCGACCTATTGGCGGAGGGGCGAGCGTTCGAGCTGGTGGATCGGGTCAGCAGCACGGATCCCAGGCTGTACTCCATCATGAGGATTATTCGCGACGAGGTGGCGGCGCCCGGCCCACACGGGGTGATGTTTCTTGAACATGCACTTGACCTCTTGTGTATCGTGTTGCTCCGCGGACATTCCACTCTCGCGTACCCCTTCGCACAACAGCACCACGGACTCGCGCCCTGGCAGGTCAAGCGCGTCACCGCCTACATGCGAGATCGTTTGGGCGACGAGATCACGCTGCAAGAGCTCGCCAATGTCGTGAGCCAGAGTCGCTTCCATTTCTGCACCGCCTTTCGTACTGCGACGGGCATTGCGCCGTATGAGTATCTGACGCGCCTACGAATGCGCACCGCATGCACGCTGCTTCGAACAACCCCGATATCGATTGGAGATGTTGGTCTAGCCGTTGGCTACAACTCCTTGTCCGCGTTCTCCACGGCATTCCGCCGGTATGCAGGAAGCTCGCCTCGAGCTTATCGCAACGCCACTCAGTAGCTAACGCCATGGGCAAGAGGTCGAAGTGGCACGGAACGCCATCTGCCCGGGCTTCAAAAAGACACAGTACTCGGCAGCAGCAGCACTGGTAGCAAAGCGCTGCCGTCCGCTCGACAACGTGAGCGTTCCCCATGGATCCGAGCCGTCTTAATTGCTCTGTGGAGGAGGTGGCGCGGATCGCGGGGGTACGACCTGCAGTTCTCGATGACGTCTTGAATGGTGAGACCCGCGTTACCGGTCACTGGACTCACGGCGCCTTTAACGCGGTCGTAAAGCCCATGCAAGATCATGTCCTATGGGCGACGTATGCAGGCAGTGGGAAAGCCGCTTCGACGATCGATGGGAAAAAGAAGGAAGCAGAAGCCTGCAGTCATACGATCACCTACCTGCCACGCGGGTACGAGGGCGAGTTCAGTTGCACGCCTAACACAGCCTCCAACATCTACTTGGGCCACAAACGCCTACTCTACTGTGCCGACTCTTTGGCGGAGGGGCGCGCATTTGACCTTCTCGATTGCATCCATGCACCGGACGATCGGCTTTTCATGATTATGGAGGTAATCGCGGATGAGGCTGATTCGCCCGGAACTCACTCCCGGCTCCTTCTGGAGCAAGCGATCGACTTGCTCTGCATACAACTCCTCCGCGCTCATTCGACGCTGGTAAAGCCACTTGCCAGCGGATCGCGCGGACTTGAGCCGTGGCAGGTCAAACGAGTTGCGCAGTACATGCACGATAATCTAGCCCAGGATATCAGCCTGCAGGAGCTTGCAAACATAATCGGGATTAGTCGTTTCCATTTCTGCGCAGCCTTTAAACGCGCGACGGGCGTGAGCCCGCATGAATATCTCACGCGCATGCGCATGGATGTAGCATGCACACTCCTGAAAGGCACTCCTCTCCTAATTGGCGACATCGCCTTGGCAGTTGGGTACAGCTCGGTTGCTTCATTCTCGACGGCGTTCCGGAAGCGCACGGGCATCGCTCCCAGAGAGTACCGAAGCGGCTGCGATTGACGACTCTCCCGGCCGTGGAGCACCGTCGAGACTCTGCTTGCCTCGGAGTGGCCTGGCCTGAACTGGCGGAACCGCTGAGAGGGTATGCTGAGTGGCTCGCGGGGCTACCGGATGAGGACTACTGGCGAGTTGTGAACGTAGTTGATTGGCTGATCGAGCTCCCGGCATCCGGTCTGTACATGAGGCAATTGCCCATCGCGGGGCTGACGGCCGCTGCGGATCCACTGGTGCGCAAGGCCGATGAAGTAGCGCCTCACGCCTGGGCTCCGCGCGGCCCGCCCGTGCCCTAGAAGTTCCACCGCAACGCCAGCGTTACCGGAGCGGAAATGCGCCGGCCCGTGTCGTTGATCCGCGACAGACCCAGCGGCCCGATCGCGCTGTCGTCGCCTTCCAGGTCGTCGACGTAGCGCACGCCGGTTTCGGCGATGAGGCTTGCGCGTTCGGACAGCGGGATGTTCACGCCCACGTCGAGCCCAGCGCTGAGCGCCCACTTCTTCTCGTAGAACGGCGCGTCGGGGATGAGGATGTTGGCGGCGGGAATCTCGAAGGTTGCGTCTATGTCGTCCGTCTCCGTGCCGCCGAGACGCGCTGCCACGTACGGACGAGCAGAGCCGGGCTCCATGAAGAACCAGCGCACACCCAGTTCCGCGCTCCACGCCTGGTAGCTCGAGAACCGTCCATAGACCGGCAGCGCGACATCGAGCGCGGGCACATAGGCCTCGCCGACTTGCAAGCTCCCCACCGACGCATGCGTCTCCCGGAGTTCGCCAAATACTTCCATGCGGTCGCTCAGGCCCCACGCCATGCGCAGCCCGTACGTGGTGGCCGTGTCGTAGACGCGTTCGTGCGTGCGCGAACCGATGCGCAGCTGCGCGTCGACGCCGGCCAGCGCCGGGTTGAGCGGCCCGAGATCGGGGACGTCGACCGTCGCACCGTCGTGCACGTCGCCGCTGACGGGGACGTCACCGCCGCCGAGCAGGGTGAGTGAGAACCGGCCGGGTTCAGGGCCGGCGGCATGCGCCGATGCGCTGGCCAAGAACGCGATTGCCGCGACCATCATCGCTTTCATGAGCATCTCCATCGAGGGAAGGAATGGTCGTGGGCGCAGCGTGCCCGCAAAGCACGCTGCGCCGTGCCACTTCGACGTTAACGCCGCCGCGATGGCATGCCTTCGGTAAAACTACGCAACTTCATGCGAACTGCGCCGGTATTTCCCGAATGGACCGGCGTGTCTACGCAAATCTACGGATGTGGCCGTCGCACCGTGCATGCCATGAAGCGTCCCGGATCCTTCGTGCCGACCCGATGCCCGCCGCCGCCTTCACCGCGGAGGCGCCATCGCCAGGCATTTCTGCCCGCAGTTTGCCTGACCAGCGCCGCGATCCGGGCTTCTTCGGCGGTGCCCAGCGACCTCAACGCGGAAAGCTGTAGGCGACATGGCGCCCTCAGGGTGGACGGCGTCATTCGAACGGCTCCAGCAGCCGATCAGTTCACCGATCTCCTACATCTGATAAGGCCCGGTTATCGCCGCTACGCCCGCCGTGACCGTCACCGATCCGCGCCCATGTGTTTAGGGCAACCCGCCACCGGCGCCACCGCCGACGTCTATGCCCAGGTCAAGAAGACCGCGGGTGGGATTGCCAACCTGTTGCCACTGAAGTCTGTGGGCGGCTGCAACGCCCAACCGCCTGCATCCGAGCGATGACCAACCAGCGGTCGGCCAGATCCTCGTCGACCTCCTGCCCTATGATCGCCCCCTTTTGCTTCTAGATCAGCAAGCGCATTGACCAAGGAACAGAACGAGGGTAAAGAATGCGTTCGTCGTTAGTTCTACTTACCGCAGGCCTCGAGTGCGCCCACCGCCTCGAGGCCTTTTTTTGTCGCCACGTTGATCGCCATTGGATCGGGGCTCAACTGAAAGGTCGCGGAACTCCGCGGTACGGGTTTTTGAGCCTTAGGAGGCCCCACGGGCCTCGCATGGACACCAGGAGTATGGGGATGCGCCGGAGCGCCATAACGGGGACGTAACTGACCGGCATTAGCGGTCTACCTATATTGTGTAGTCGGGTGCTCCGCCGTCACAGACACCCTTTGCTTTGTGCCAAACCGCCGCACTCCTTGAAGGAGAGGCCTGTTCATCGGAGGTCTTCCGCGCTCCATGTCGACCCCGCGTCGTCTTTCGCAGCTGCTCGTAACCAGTCACATCGGGCTGATACTGCTGTTCGCCCTGCTGTTGCTCGCAACCGGCGTCGGCACGATCCGGGCGGCCGTCGTAGGCCAGGCGCGCACCGAGGCCGAGCGCGCCGTGTCGGAAGCCCGCACGCGGTTGCAGGAATGGCGGCGGGAACTGACGGTGGCGGCAGACCTGTTGGCGGAACATCCCACGCTCATCTTCTATCTGGAGCGTGGACAAGTAACCAAGACACGCGAACTGGTGGCTGACTTCCATTCCAACAGCGACGTCGATTACCTCCGCGTTGAATGGGACGGCCGAACGCTTGCCGTTGCCGGGCCGGAACCGCCGGCGGTGCAGACCGGGTTGGCTTTCGACGAAAACGGAACCGCTTGGCAAGTTCTGCGAAGGGGCATTGCGAGCCAGCCGCGCGCTTCTCTCGTGCTCGCCGAACAACTCGGAACCCGGCTCATGGCGCCTTCGGGGGGCGAACTACTCGACGTGCGTCTCCAGCCGCCGATGTCATCGCCCAATCCAGCCGATGATCCCTGGAGCTCAGCGCTCTACCGGGTCTCCGAGTCCGGCGAACCCGCAACAGTCGAGAACATGGGGGGAGCCGCAGCGGCGCGCATCGTGAGCCTGCGCGACAGCTCCGGGACGACGCGCGCGTTGCTCAGTGCGCGCGTCCGGATGGATTGGGTACAGCGCCGCATCCTGGAGTGGCTGGCCGCTTTCGGAGGTTCGGTACTGGCAACCTTTGGATTTGCGCTGGTGCTGGCGACGTTCATTGCAAAACGGATCGCGCGTCCTTTTGCCCAGCTGGCAGGGGAAGCCGAACGCCTGGGTGGCGGAGACCTGCTCACGCCCATTCCGCGTCCAGAGACATTCCTTGCTGAGCCCGCGGCCCTGGCGGCAAGTCTGGAGCAGATGCGGGAACAGCTAGCGGAACTCACAGCCGCCGAGCGCCGCCAGCGCGACGAACTTGACGCGATCCTCGACGGTGTGGACGAGGGCATTGCCGGACTGGGCGCCGACGATCGCATCCACTATGCGAACCGCCAGTTCCTCCAGCTGACCGGGCGTACCCGCGATCAGGTCCTTGGGCATCGATTGGATGAGATCCTCTTCCCGATCAATTCCACGGCAGCTACCGACGGGCTTCCGCCGGCCGAGCGTTATCGGGCCGCGAGTGCGAAATGGCCGCTGATCGTGCGCAGGCTGGGTGGCGGAGCGCACCGTGTGATCGTGGTGCGCGAGGAAAACGCGTACGAAGTGGCGCGAGCTATGCGCGACCGGATCCTGGCGAACTTGTCACACGAATTCCAGACACCGCTGTCTGCACAGATGGCCTCTATCGAACTGCTGCGTGATCATCTCAAACAAGGCAGCGACCGCGTGGCGCTGCGGTTGGCCGATGCGCAGTTCCGCGGCACCATTCGGCTCTCGCAGCTGGTCGAGAACCTGCTGGAAAGCGTTCGCATCGAGAGCGGCGAGATGCGATTGCGGCAACAGCCGGTAGACCTGGCCTCCGTCGTAGAGGAAGCCATCGAACTGATGCAGCCATTGGTCGACCAGCGCGATCAGCGTGTTGTCGCGGACATCCAACCCGGCCCGTCCGTCACCGGCGACGCGCAGCGATTGCTGTCGGTGGTGGTCAACCTGCTATCAAACGCCAACAAGTTCGCCCCGGACCAGACGGTAATCCGCGTCCGCACCCAATGGGGCGCGAAGTGGGTGACGGTCTGGGTGGAAGACGAGGGGCCTGGCCTGCCCCCGTCGCTCACCGCGCACGACCTCTTCGCGCCGTTCCGCCGCGCACCGCATGAGGAACCGAGCCAACGTGGCACCGGCTTGGGCCTCGCCATCGTGCATGCCATCGTCGCCGCGCATGGCGGCAAGGTACGAGTGGAATCGTCCGGGCAGCGCGGCGGCGTGCGGATCGGTATCGTACTGCCTCATGGAGAGACGGATGCGCATTCTGATCGTCGATGACGATGTCGAACTGGTCGGCCTGCTGTGTTTTGCGCTCGATGCCGCCGGCTACGACGTCGTGACCGCCTACGACGGGAACCAGGCGATTCAACGCATGCACGAGCGGCGACCGGAGCTGGTCATCTTGGACGTCAACCTGCCGATGCGCGATGGTTTCGAAGTCCTGGCCGAGATCCGCCGTACGAGTCAGGTGCCGGTGATGATGCTCACGGTCCGGACCACGGAAGAGGACGAAGTCAGGGGCTTGGATCTGGGCGCGGACGACTACCTGCGCAAGCCCTTCAGTCCCCGCGCACTGCTGGCCCGGGTGCGATCCCTGTTGCGACGAGGCACAGATTCGACCGGCGATACGATTCTGACATGGGGCCCTTTGTCTATCGACATGGATAGAAGCCAGGCGACCCTGAAGCAGGGGCAGGTCGTGAGTCTGTCGCCACTCGAGTTGCGCCTGCTGCGCCATCTGCTGGAGCACCGGGGACGCCCAGTGGACGCCGACCGGTTGATCGGACTGGTGTGGGGAGATCGCGACTCAGCGGATCGCGAGTCGCTCAAACAAGTGGTCCACCGGCTGCGCCGCAAGCTCACCCACGCTGGCGGCGAACCGACGTGGATCGAATACATCCCTAATGCGGGCTATGCGTTCACCGCGCCGACCAATTCCTGAGAGCCCTCGCCAGGCGTCGGTGCCCCGCTCGCCTGCGGCATGGCAAGCGTGGTCTCGTGCAACCAGTCCACGACCGCCTGCAACGCCCGTTGCCGAGGCATGAACCGATCGCGCTCGGCGTGGTAGATCGCCAACTGCTGGTGTGCACTCGTCCCGTCGCGCAGGATCGTACGCAGGTGCGCGACTTCGCGTTCGCACTCGAGCGCCTGCGCGTCCGGTCCGATCAGCGCCAGCATCCGCTCCAGGACCTCGGTGAAGCCAACGGCCGCCTGCGCCTCCTCGTCGATGAACGAGGCGGCCGTGCCATAGCGCTTTGCACGCCACCGGTTCTCATCGGCCACGCGCCGCGACATCGAAGTGCGCCGCACGCCTAGCCCTTCCTGGCGTAAGTGTGCGCGAACAAGGCAGCGAAAAGCTGCGGCCAAGGCCAAGGCGTCATCCAGCCGAGTACAGGCGTCGGCGATGCGAAGCTCCAACGTCGGATAACGTGTCGATGGCCGAATGTTCCACCACAGGAAGCTTCCGTCGCCAATCGCCCCGCATCGCGCGAGCAACTCGACGAAAGCCGCATACGCCGCTTCGTCCTCGAAAGCATCGGGGATTCCCGAACGCGGATGTTCGTCGTAGGCAGCTTGGCGATAGCTGTAGAGTCCCGTCCGCCGCCCATTCCAGAACGGCGACGAAGTCGACAGCGACAGAAAAACCGGGAGCCAGGGCACCAGTCGATTCATCAGCGCTACCCGGTCGACACCGTCGGGAATGCCGACATGGACGTGCAGGCCGTTGACGAGATTGCGGCGACCCACGATTTGATAATCGTCGACTAAACGGTCATACCGAGGCTTGTCGGTATGCTGGTGCGCTTCCCAGTTTGCCAAGGGATGAGTGCCGGACGCCACGAGAGCCAGCCCGTGCCGTTGCGCTACCTGCCCCAATTCTTGACGCAAACCGGCCAGCGACTCGAGCGCCTGAGCCGAGGAGTGGAGGATCGGCGTGGTCAGCTCAACCTGCGCCCGCAGCATCTCCTCGCCAACCCTTTCGGCCAGCTTCAGTCGGCATTCGCGCAGGAAACCGGAAGGCGGCGCAGTCACCAGGTCACGCGACGCCGGGTCGACCAAAAAGAACTCTTCCTCGATCCCGTAGGTCAGATCGAGCGGATGCCGCTGGGCGGCTCGGAAGCCCCGAGCAGGCTGGCGGGCAGCTATGGTAATCATGGCCACAGCGTGGCACGCCAGGCCGGTGCAGCGCAGTTGTCGATGGGTTACGACCCGGTGTCGATCGGGCCTGCGTTCACTCGACAGAGCCATGACGCGAACATGCTTGTCGTGACGCGGGTCTCTCCGGTCAAAGCGCGACGAAGGCCAAGGCCGCGATTGCCGTTGGCAACAAAGCTCCGGCCAGTAGTCCCAACGCGCTGATCGTCTCGTCGGAAAAGCCCTTCTTCAAGAGTGAAATGCCCGCTGGGTTGGGAGCATTTGCAATGACCGTGAGCCCGCCGCCGGCCACGGCGCCGGCCACGAGCCAGTACTTCGACTCATCCGAAATGCTCCCGGAAAGCGATCCTAGGTAGGTCAACGCAGCGTTGTCGGTAACCGCGGTCAACCCTAGCGCAGCAAGAAACAGTGTGCCTTCGTCCAGCGCGGCGATGGCCGGCTGTATCCACCAGCGCTGAAAGCCGCCAAGCACGACGAGGCCTGCCAGAAAGAAACCGACAAGCAGCGCCTCGCGTAGAAGGAGGGGATTCTGAAAGCGCTCATACGCCTGGGCAAACCCGAGGAACATCAATAGCAGCCCAATGAATATCACCGGATGGTGCGCACTCAAGACGATTCCCGCGAGCAGCGCCAAATGGACAAGAACGACTGGGACCGGCATGTCATTCTCTTGGTCACCAGTGACCGGAGGGGCTACGGCGAGATGGCTTCGCAGCCACACTGCCGCCATCGTCGCGTTGCATAGGACCGCCAATGCTGCCTTCCATCCAAAGGTCGACAGCATGAAAAACGTGTCCCAGGACCAGGTCTTCGCAACCATCAGAATTGGCGGCGCCGCATACGAACTGAGGGTCCCTCCGATCGAGATATTGACGAACAGCGCGCCCAGCGCGAAGTACTTGGGCATCTCCGGGATCTCTGTGCGAAACGCAACGGGCGCCAGCATGAGCGCGGCTATGGTCATCGCCGCCGGCTCAGTGATCAGGGACCCCAAGAGAGGCACTGCTGCCAGCCCCAGCCACACGGTCGCAAGGGTCGCGCGCATCGGTAGGCGGGTCGCGATCACATGCATCAATCGTTCCGCGGCATGCAAGACCGGTTTTGAGGCGGAGACCACCATGATCGCGAATACGAACAATGGCTCCGCGAAATCCCGGGACTCGACGTAGTCCGTGGCCTCGTCAAAGCCTCTGAACGACGCCATGACCGCCATGAGCACGAAGGCCCAAAAGCCAAAAATTACCTCCACCTCGCCTAGGAGGTGCAGGACACCGGCATGCTTCGTCGATTTGTGCGCATAGCGTTCAAACTGCTTGGCCGCGAACGTATGAAGTATGGCCAAGCCAAAGATCGATGTGGCGAGAAGCTCAAAGGGTGTTGGCTGCATTGGCGTATGGCACGTGCAAGGCCGCGTGGCGGCCCGACCGACGCTGACCCTGTCCACGGCTGCGGACACCCTTCCAAAAAAGGATAGCAGCTACCGGCCAGTCCGGCGCGCTCGACGCGGACTCCGGAAACTTATCGTCCGAGGACTAGGGATAGTGATGCACATCGTTGCTTGACTGGATCGCGCCACACACATAGCGTTCACTTCGCCAACGCTGCCGCACTGTCTATAACCGGGCTGTAACCGATCGCTTATCAAGGAGCTTTTTTCTTATGGGCGGTTCAACCACGTCCATCCTCAGTGCCCTTGTCGGCGGAGGTATCGCAGGCGTCTTTTGCCTTATGTGGTCACGCTGGATTTCATCGGCACGCAACGGAGCAAGTGAAGCGGTACTCTTGCGCCAGAACGGACTCGCCATACTCGCCTCGCACCTTTGTTTCCTTGGCGGGTTTCTCATTGGTCTCTCGCTGTGCGTGTTCGGATGCTTCGAGGGAAATGATTGGGGTGGACTCGCCCTGGGCATCGGCGCTGGGTGCATCGCCCCGGTTTTCATCTTGCCCTTGTGCGCTTTGGCGGGACGCCGGAGCACGAAGGAGGCGTTTGTTGCCTACGCGATATCCATTAGGATGCCCGCTCCCGTCCTCTACGCCGTACTGATCTGCGGTTCCTCGGCGCTTTTCTGGAGTTTGACGAGCACACCATGTCGATAAGAACTGGTACCGCTCGGCTTCTTCCGGGAGCAAAGATTCGAATTGCAACTCCAGACCGCGACGCGGGACGCGGATCTGGTTCGGATCAGCCTCCGACCACCTGATTTCGCCCGCGGTCCTTGGCCAGATAGAGCGCCGCATCGGCGGCCGCAATAACCTGCTCAACCTCACTGTCAGCCGACGCCAAGTGAACACCCCACCCCACGCTCGCGGCAACTACCCCGAAAGAGGAGTCGCTGTGCGGAATCCCCAGCGCCACAGCGGCCAATCGCATGCGCTCGGCAACCACTTGCGTAGCCTTGGCTGGAAGCCGCGGCAGTAGCGCCACGAATTCTTCGCCCCCCGCGCGAGCCAGTACGTCGCCAGCACTGAAGAGCGCCCCTCGCAGCGCGCTCGCCACCCGCTGGAGGCAGACATCACCTGCTGGGTGGCCATAACGATCGTTGAACTGTTTGAACAGATCGATGTCACACGTAATGACGCCCAAAGGCGCATCCTCGTCCTTGCACTGACGACTCACTCGCGCAGTATCCTCGGTTAATCCTCGGTAGTTCCTGCACCCTGTCAATGCATCAGTAAGGCTCGCATAGCGTAGCTCGTCGTTGGCTCGCCGCAGCTCCGCGGTACGCGCAGCAATGGTTTCGTTTCGCTACTTCCTCGACTTCCACTATCGACGCCGGCTGCACGACGGCAACAGTCCAGCCAAATGGCGTTGTGGCCTTCGCCACATAGGCCGACGCACCGTTCGCCAGCAGACCATCTACTACAGGCGCCGGCTCGCCCGCTTCTGGCAGTGGATGCCGCAACTTTTCCAAGGGGGTGGGTGTCAGCGCCTTACTCGCATACGCGACACGCTCATCACTGTCGAGGACCAGGAACAGGATGCCACGTTCCTTCAGTGGGCTCCCGCGGACCCTGGCTAACTCGGTCGTCGCCATCGAGCCCTCCACAACTCCGTCAAGAACGCCCTTCTCGTCGAACAGAGGAGCACTTGGTGCTACTGCTGTGAAGTCCCAGCTGCACTGATGCCGGAACAAATGTCTACCAAACTGACCTCTGTGGCATTCACAGGGTCGTCAGCACCCGACTTCCAGGCCGATAATAGCGAGCGCTTTGGCCATCGACCTGTCCAGATCCTGGGTTGACTGCCTCTCCTATGCGATCAGCGCGCCCAGTAATACATCATGCTGGTCGTCGGCCCCGCACGAGCAACTCGAGCAGCCGTTCAAGGCATACTGCCAAAACGTCTGGATCGACGACGGCGGCGCGCGCGCGCGTACTCATGGTCGGACCAACTCTGATGGTGAGCCAGTCGCTCGGCGCCGAAGCAAACACGGGCTCATCATTCACATCATCTCCCGCGTAGATGACGGTCCCGGCGCCACTGCGATCGAGGAGGGTCCTCACAGCCTTGGCTTTGTCGGGCGCATCCATCGGCACGAAGTTCACTACGCACTTGCCACCCATGACCCCGACGCCGGCATTGCGCCCGAACTCGACACATTCCTTCACGGCCGCCACTGCAAGAACGCGATTGGTCGCGCCCCTGTAGTGCAAGGAGATCGATTGCTGCTTGTCTTCAACAAAGACGCCCACCGACTCCAGACGACCCTTACGGTCCGACAGCGCTGCCCTTAAGCCGTCGAGCGACCGCTTCAATTCCGCGGACTTTTCAGGCTGGAAAGGACATTCTCCGCCATGGTTGCCGATGATCCGCCAGGGCACGAACCCCAAGCGTTCACGGACATCGGCGACAGCGCGTCCCGTCACGATTGCCACCAGGCACTCCCTGGACAACTTGGCCAGCGTGCTGGCGGTGGAGGGCGGGATCCTGGCATCTCCTGGACGACTCACTATCGGCGCCAACGTTCCATCAAAGTCGAGCGCAAGCAGCGGGTTGCGCCCGACGGCATCCTGAAGCATGGCATCGATCAGCGGCAGCGAGGCTGCGGGATCATTCGTCACGGGCATCACTCTTCGCTATAGCGACGAACGCGCGCCTCAACTCTCGTTCGTAAGCGCAGTCGTGCCGCATCCGAAAGCATTCTCCCCGCCCATCGGAACACATTGAACTCGCTGACCGTATGGCGCAGGCTCGACATTCGTTCCCGCTGCTCCTCTGAGGACATGGTCGCTGCCTGATGCAAGGCATCGGCGGTTTCCTCGACATGGTACGGATTCACGATGAGCGCTTCTCTCATCTCGCGGGAGGCCCCGGCGAATCGACTGAGAACCAGCACGCCTTGGTCGTCATCTCTCGCGGCGACGAACTCCTTGCACACCAGGTTCATCCCGTCATGCAGGCTGGTGACAACACATATGTTCGCAGCTCGATACAGCTCGATCAGCTCTCGATGCTCGTGATGTGCAGCAAGTAAGCGGATGGGAATATATTCCAACGTGCCGAATCGGGCATTGATCCGATCCACGAGTCGACCGACGAGCCCCTGAAAGTCTCTGTATTCATCGAGCATGCTGCGCGTGGGGGACGCTACCTGGACAAACACGAAGCGTCCGATCCACTCCGGTCGCTTCTCGAGCAAGCGCTCCACCGCGTGTAGGCGTTCGACGATGCCCTTGGTGTAATCGAAGCGATCGACCCCAACGGCCAGGCAGGTTTCGCCAGCAAGGCCGAGGAGTTCGGCGATCCGGCGGCGACAATCCGAGATCGAAGGCCATCCACTGGATTCGAGAGGATGTGGCCACTCGATCGATATCGGATAGCTCTCGACAAGCGTCTCCTTGTCCCCGTGCGAAATGATTGCGTGCTCGTGCTCGATGCGGGCCTCCAGGAACCGGTCCACTGTCTCGATGAAGTTCTTGCAGTGGAACCGCGTATGGAACCCGAGGATCGTGCTACCCAGGAGTCCCTGCAGGATCTCGCGCCGCCACGGGCATATACCAAAGGACTCCGGGTTCGGCCAAGGGATGTGCCAGAAGGTCAGGATCGTGGCTTGTGGCAGCTTCTCGCGAATCATGGCCGGCAGAAGGGCGAAGTGATAGTCCTGTACGAGCACTACTGGATCATCGCTGCGTGCCTCTGCTATGACCGCGTCTGCGAATCGACGGTTCACCGCTTTGTATGCCTCCCAATCCGACTCCCGGAATATTGGGCGGACGTGGGCGACATGGCATAGCGGCCACATTCCTTCGTTCGCGAAGCCATAGTAGTACCCTCGCTCTTCTTCCTGGGACAACCATATGCGACGCAGCGAATAGTCGTGGTGTCCGGGCGGCACGGCGATGCGATCACCGGAGTCGACAACCTCGCGATCCGCGCTTCCGCTTCCATGGGCAATCCATGTGCCTGAGCACGCACGCATGATCGGCTCGACCGCTGTGACGAGACCGCTCGCCGGACGCCTGATGACGATACGATCCTCATCGCGGTCGTGGATGTACGGCTCTCGATTCGAAACAACGACAACCTGATCGCCCCGAAGCTGCGTGTGCAGCAAAGCGCGCAAACGATCAGACGTCCAGGCTACTTCCGGACCCTGCGAGCGCCGGTACTCGTCCTCTAGGTCGCGCAGCCTCGCGCGCAACTCGTCCGCGAGCGGAGCCAACTCCGGCGACGGCGACAAGGGACTGATCACTTCGCCGCGCAACAAGGCGCGCGCCCCCTGCACCCAACCGCGCCAACTGAGCTGCGCGATGACCATCGTAATCAGCGCAATCACCAGCCCAAGCCCTGAGATGAGCGCGACCAGATAATGGCGAGTGTCCTGGCTTCGACGCGCTATGAAGCTCAGATCGTGGACCAGGACCAGGCGTCCCGAAGCTTGGTCGCCACTAGCAATGATCGTCGATGCCGTCTGCCCGACACTTGTCAGTGATGTTGGCGTTTCACTGCCGGACGCCGCAATCGCGTGCACGCTGACCAACACTGGCCCGCCCGCAAGCTCCAGTCGAGGCTCCGCATTGCGAGCCAGCTCGCTCGCGAGATCACAGCCAAGCGATTCAGGATAGCCGTCAGTGCTCTGCGCAAGGCGGCCGTCAGCGGTGCATAGACCGATCGCCAACAGACGCTCGTCCTGGGAGGTGCGCTTGAACAGGCCACGGAGTCTCTCGTCGTGGCCGGAGAGAAGCGCGGAACTGACGGAATCCGATAGCGCGTTTGCAACCAGAACGCCCCGCGCAGTGATATCCCTGCTGAACCACTTCAGCGTCACCCTATCCATGAGCGGTAACGCCACAAATGCGGCCATCGCCATTGCCGCCGCCAGGGGAAGCAGGAAGCGCAGTTGCAAGCGGATTGTCCTGAACATGGACTAGCCATCCTCCGGAATTGTTGACAGCAGCTCCAGCATCGAGTGCACAAGATGCTGCGCAATTAGGTGATGTCCGCTCCCACCATCAAGTAGCTCACCCTAACGGTGCAACCGCAGGAAACAAACCTCACTCATCAGGTACGCACGAGATATACGCACAAAATATGCCAACTTTGCAAGAATGCTGGACGATTATGCGGGCGTAGTTTCCCGGCATGTCCGTTGTGGGTCAGCAAGTCCGACGGTAGCGGCAAGCAGGAAATCGCTCAATCGCTCGTCAGCCCGGCCCGGCCCGCCACCAAACAGGTGTCGATCGGCCGTGCCCGCTTCTTGCAGTTGCTCGGTGTCCGAGAAGCATTCACACTCCTCTGCAGAACCGCTTGTTGGCGCGACGGTCGTTTTGTTGGGCTGCAGATCCGGCGGTAGCGGCTCGACTGGCAATGTGCGTGCATGGGGGAGTTCCCTGCTTCGTGCCCGCGTGCTCGGCTCGGAACACGGAGTGAGCTGATGGGCATTGAGTTCTGGCTGACGCTGGCCATCCTGGTGGGAGCGACCGTCCTTTTCGTCAGCGAAAAGCTTCAGCCCGACGTCGTCGCCATCCTGGTGCTAATCAGTTTGCTTGGCACTGGAGTCTTGAGTCCGAACGAGGCTTTGTCCGGGTTCAGCAGTCCGGCAACCATCACCGTCGCAGCAATGTTCGTGCTCAGCGCTGGACTGAAACAGAGCGGAGCGCTACGAGGAATTGGCGACGCACTGGCGGGTATCCGCTGGACTTGGCTTCTCGCGTTGACGATGATGCTGCTGGTCGCCACGATCTCGGCCTTCGTCAACAACACGGCGGCGGTTGCCGTGTTTCTGCCTATCGTGGCCACTGCCGCCGTTGCACACCGTCAATCACCGTCAAAGTTCCTGATACCTCTTTCGTTCGCTGCACAGTTTGGCGGCGTCTGCACGCTGGTTGGAACGTCGACGAACCTGGTAGTGGATTCACTGGCGAGGCAATCTGGCGCGCAGGGATTTTCCCTATTTGAGTTCACTCAACTGGGCGTGGTGTTTGCAGTAGTTGGCGTTACTTACTTGATGCTGGCACGCCATTTTCTGCTTCCTGATCTCGGCGTACCCGCGCATGAAGGCGACGAACATCGAGGTCACTTTCTGGTCGAACTCCGAGTGGGCGCTCAGTCGCCAGCGGTAGGTCGTCACGGAGCACAGCTATTACCATCGACCGATTGGGGAGAGCTGCTGGATATCATCCGAGACAGTGAACCTGTGCGCGAACCTCAAATGACACCAGTGCGGTCTGGTGATCACTTGATTCTCCGCGCCACGTGGCCGGAGATCGAACGCCTTCGCAGCCGCCTGAGGCTTGAGCACATCGAGATTCCACCCGACCTCCCAAGCGACGCCAGATCCCCAAGCCTCCTGGTGGAGGTAATGGTCGCTCCCGGCTCCCCGTGGATCGGGCACAGCCTTTCTAGCGGCCGCTTCGGCCATGTTTACCTCAGTCGTGTGCAGGGCATGCAGCGCTCACAGCGCCATGGGCGGATCTCCCGACAACCGTTGGATCGGGTTCCGCTTATGGCGGGCGACATACTGATGCTGGATGCACCACTATCGGCGTTGCAGATCCTGCGCGCCGACCCTGGCTTGGTGGTAATGAGCCAACGCGCGCAGCCCAAGGTCGACCGGCGACGCGCGGCAATTGCACTGGGAATTCTGGCCGCAGTCATCCTCGTTGCTGGATTTGGTTGGCTACCAATCGTGACTTCGGCACTGCTAGGTTGCGTTGCCCTCATTGTTACACGCTGCCTGACCACTGAGGAGGCATATGCCGCCATCGACTGGCGCGTGGTCATTCTGCTGGCGGGCTTGTTGCCGCTCGGGCTGGCGATGCAGGCGTCAGGCGGAGCCGACTGGTTGGCTCAGCATGTCAACGCACTAAGCTACCTAGGTCCTCATGCCGTCCTGGCCGCGCTGTATTTATTCACGGCCATCCTAACGGAACTCATGAGCAACAATGCAGCGGCCGCATTGGTGGTTCCGGTCGCCCTGTCATGCGCTGAAGCGCTGGGCGTTGACGCGAAGCCGATGTTGGTGGCGGTGGCTTTCGCTGCTTCCACCAGTTTCGCCACTCCGGTGGGCTACCAAACTAATACTATGGTCTATACGGCGGGTGGCTATCGCTTCGTCGACTTCCTGAAGATTGGTGTTCCGCTGAATCTGATCTTCTGGTGCTTGGCCACCATTCTGATTCCGCATTATTTTCCATTTTGAGCTCCGGCCATGACAATGGTGGCAACACTACTGCTGCGCGGCGAACTGCGTTGGGCCTGCCTGCACACCGCAACCCATGTCGGCGCCTCGCTGCTTGCCACCTTGGCCGGCATAGCTGCGAAGCGTGGGATCTTCAAACTCGTGGGAGGTTCGGCATGAACGGCCTCCACCTGCGGCTCTACACCTATGAGAACCGCAAGCATCATGGCCTGCCCCTGTATGAGTGGCTGCTCGACCGCGCACAGAAGCTGGGCATCCACGGCGGCTCCGCGTTCAAGGCCATGGCTGGCTACGGTCGGCACGGCAAGCTCCACGAACAGCATTTCTTCGAGCTGGCCGGCGAGGAGCCGGTGCTGGTCGAGTTCATCGCCAGCGAGGAGCAGGCTGCGCTATTGCTCGAGTTGCTCGCTGCCGAGGAACTGAATCTGTTCTATGCCCGCCTGCCGACGGAGTTCGGCGTATCCGGCCGGACATGACAGCACCTTCGACGCTGCAAGCGCGCCCGGCTATCCCGCGCACCATCTGGGCGCTGGGCTTTGTCAGCCTGTTTACCGACATGAGCTCGGAGATGGTGCACGGCCTGCTTCCCGTCCTGCTGGCTGGCAGCCTGGGCGCGAGCGCGCTGGTCATCGGCCTCATCGAAGGTGCGGCCGAGGCGCTCGTGCTCATCGTCAAGGTGTTCTCTGGCTACATCAGCGACGCGATCGGCCGGCGCAAGCCGCTGGTGCTGCTGGGTTACGGCCTGGCCACTGTGGTAAAGCCGCTGTTTCCGCTGGCCGAGTCAGTCGCAACGGTGACGACCGCGCGCCTGCTTGATCGCTTTGGCAAGGGTATTCGTGGCGCCCCACGCGACGCCTTAGTGGGTGACTTGGCGCCACCAGAAGTGCGCGGCGCGGCGTTCGGCCTGCGTCAATCGATGGACACGGTTGGCGCGGTGCTCGGGCCGCTACTCGCGATCGGATTGATGTGGCTGTTAGCCGACGATATCCGCGCAGTGCTGTGGTGGGCGGTAGTGCCGGGCATCGTGGCGGTTTTGCTGTTGATTCGGCTGCCGGAGCCCGACCACGAACGCAAGCCGGCACGTCTGCCGCTCACCCGTGCCGGCCTTGTGAGGCTCGGGCCGGCGTTCGCGCGCTTGACGGCCTTGGGCGCATTTCTCTCGCTGGCGCGCTTCAGCGAAGCGTTCCTGGTATTGCGTGCCGCCGATGTGGGCGTGGCGGTGACCTACGTGCCGTTGGTTCTGGTGGTGATGAGCGCCGTCTATGCGTTGACGGCATATCCGGCGGGCCATCTGTCCGACCACCGGCCGCGGGCGGCGTTGCTGGCTGCGGGCATGGCGATGCTGGTCACGGCCGATGTTGCGCTGGCGCTGGCCCACACGCCAGCCGGGCTGTTCGTTGGCGTCGCCCTGTGGGGGCTGCATATGGGCCTGAACCAGGGCATCGTTGCAAGCATGATCGCGGACGTGGCGCCGGCCGAGCACCGAGGCACAGCGTTCGGCGTATTCAACCTGGTGTCTGGACTGGCACTGCTTGCAGCCAGCGTCCTGGCTGGCTGGCTGTGGGATCGGCATGGTCCGGCCTGGACGTTCTGGACAGGTGCCGGATGCTCGGCGCTGACGCTTATCCTGATTCCTGTGCTGAGTAGCACCTCAGCGAAACGGATCGCGCGTTAGCGATCGTGCCTCGCGCTCCCGTTGATGAAGTCTTGGCTGCCTAGGCGTCCGCTTTGGGTCTATTCCGTTGAAAAACTCGGTTGAATCGGTCATCTGATGCTGATTCACTGACGTCATGGAAGGAACTCGACGTGATGATGGGACGTCAGGAAGTCGGCCAAGCGCCGCTGTTCTACGCCTTCAACCTGGAAGAGCACGTTCCAGCGAACCATCTGCTCCGCGGCATCGACCAGTTCCTGGATCTGAGCGAGCTGCACCGGCATCTCGCGCCGCACTACAGCCACACCGGCCGCCCTTCCGTCGATCCGGCATTGCTGATTCGCATGCTGATCGTCGGCTACTGCTTCGGCATCCGCTCCGAGCATCGGCTTTGTGAAGAGGTGCATCTGAACCTCGCTTGCCGCTGGTTCTGCCGCCTGGGGCTGGAAGACGCGGTGCCGGACCACTCGACGTTCTCGAAGAACCGGCATGGCCGGTTCCGCGACAACGACACCCTGCGGTTCGTGTTCGAGAAGGGTATTGGAGCGCTGCCTAGCCGAAGGGCTGGTCGGTGGCAAAGGGGGCTGGTTCGTCCGCAATGTGGGGCCTCTGCCCCCGGGGTCAGCCTATCCGCTCTCAGCTTTCGCACCGCCATCGCGGCCAGAACTGAAGCAGCGCTTCAGGGCAGCATCATCAGAGCGGCATCATCTCGAAATCGTCTTTGGTGGCTCCGCAATCCGGGCACGTCCAGGTGTCCGGCACGTCCTCCCAGCGCGTGCCCGGGCCGATGCCCTCTTCCGGCAACCCCTGGGCCTCGTCGTAGACGAACCCGCAGACGACGCACATCCAGGTGCGGAAGGTGGTGGTCGCGGCAATCTCGGACATGGGCGGACAGGCCTGCTGCGACGGGGGCGTTGTCCCACCGCCCCGGCCCACGGAAGCTCCGAGCTGCCGCGCCAGAAGCGGAGACATAGACAGCGTCTGTGTGTCAAACAAAACTGAATATTCAGGTGGATTGGCGTTGCATGCACATTCCGGCGGCGTCCGAATAACCCTGCAAGGCCTAGGCTCCTCGCTCGCCCGACTCACTGAAGGAACGTCGATGTACGGACGATTGATACGAGCCGCCATGGTCGCGGCGCTCGCGACCGTCCTATCAGGCGCCGGATGCTCTGCATGCACTCTTCGTGCGCGGCGTAGCCTTCCTTGCGGCTCTGCGCGATCACGCCGCCATCCGCGTAGCGCGTCCTGGCGACCTCGAACGACTGGGGTGCTCGTCCATGGCCGGGCGCTAGCGGAACGTGTTGTCCACGATCTCGCGCCCTCGTGCCAATCCCGCACTCAACGCAAGCCTGGGCGTCTCGTACGAGCTAGCGCTCTCTGCAACGGGCGGTAGCCACTCTCCCGAAGGTTTCTGCACATGGACCGTAACCATCCACCCACGCGCACGCAGTTCGGCAATCGCGCGTATGACGAACTCTTTATAAATCTCTTCGTCGTACATGCATTCCACGATGAGGACCTCTCTGCCTTGACGGCCACGGCCGTGATCATGGTCCTGCGCGGAGGTCGCCGCAATGGATGATCCCCCACCCAGGCCGCGCCGTCTGAGCAGCGCTTCAAGGACCAGCCGCCTGTTCCGACGCTCCTCAGTGGTAACGCCTCAGCGTTTGCGGGAAAGGGACGATACGGTAGCCGGTCAAATAAGCGGCGGATAACCGGACCAACGGCTCGGGGCGAGTCGCCACGAGCGGCCGCTTTGGGTCGATTGTGTTGAAAAACTCGCTCGGCTTGGACGGCGCCCGGGAAATCGTTGACGAGAGTTCGATTCTGATTGCTCAAAACAGGAAATTCCGTCAGAACCGAACCAAATTTTGGGCGTCCGCGAGGTGCCCAGAGTCTTTAGGTCGGAAGCGGACGCTCAGCGTGACCTCCATGCCGGCTTCTGCAGACTCTGATCTGCGCCACCGTACAGGCGATAAGCCGGGTTTATCGGATGTATGACCACGGCGGATGGTCACTTCCCCTCTAACGAACCAAGCTTGTGCGCGCAATGCGACCGCTTGGCCCTCTGCCCGCCTTGCTCGCATGCAGCGTGAGCCACCCAGCCCGCCTGGACCTGCGCGAGGCCGGCGAGACTTGTAGCCGGCACCCCGTACGGCGCCTGATGAAAGCTCGGGGCCTGCGCGCTCAGGTAGGCTACGGGCGCTAGCCGCGCTACCACGGCGGCCCCGGTGGGCGTGGTGGATGTGGTGGGCAACGTGCTCAACCGTGACTTCACGTCTTCGGCGCCGGAACACGGGTCCGGGTCACCGACATCACCTACATCCCACCAAGGCTGGCTGTTCCTGGCGGCGGTGATGGACCTGTACTCGCGGCAGAGTCCCAATTTGCCATCCCACACTGGGCTTGGGAGCACACAATCAATGGGGTACTCTCCGAAGTGGGCCCAAGAAGGTCTGCACGTCTGGGGGGACGTAATGGGGATTCGTTTTCGTAAGTCGTTCAAGCTTGCGCCCGGAATTCGCATGAACCTGAGCGGAGGCGGCACCAGTTTGAGTTTCGGCCCTCGTGGCGCCTCTGTCAGTGTCGGCAAGCGTGGCGTCTATGGAAACGTCGGCATTCCCGGAACAGGACTGTCAATGCGGCAGAAGCTATCGACTGGCGGCGGTACGCCCTACTCCCAATCTGCGGCACAACCAACTCAGATGATCTCGCTTCCGGTTTCAGTCGGAGTCCGCGACGATGGAGAGGTATTTTTCCAGGACCAGACCGGAAAACCGCTTGCCGAGAGCCTGGTCCGCATCGCCAAGCGGCAGCATGGCGACGCGATACGCAAGCTGATTCAGTCTAAATGCGATGAGATCAATGCCCAGATCGAAGCAGTGGGCGAACTCCATCGCGACACCCCATCTCCAGATAATCGACCTACCTTCATTGGGCGCGAGTTTGAATCGCCGCGCCCGGTCCCACCCAAGCCCAAAATTCCGAGCTTCTTAGGGAAGTTCTTCAAGCGGACGCGGGAGCGCATCGATGCAGAGAATCAACAGGCCAATCGGCATTATGAGGACTTAGTTGCCCAATGGGAGTCGGCGGCGACCGACCATAGACAGGAAGAGCATGCACGCCGCGTGTTGATCGAGGAGCAGATCTACATCGACACGAAAGCGATGGAGCTCCATCTTGAGGCTACGCTGCAAGACATCGCTTGGCCACGGGAAACTCTGATTTCGACGGAAGTTGAGGCGGGTGGCCGGGACGTTTTTGTCGATATCGATCTCCCAGAAATCGGCGACATGCCTGACAAGGTGGCGGGCGTGCCGGCCCGGGGAATGAAGCTGTCAGTCAAGGATATGTCGCCGATGCAAGTGCAACGCCTGTACATGCGACATATTCATGCCATCGTGTTTCGAATTGTTGGCGAGATTTTCGCAGCACTCCCCAAGGCTGAGCGGGTGGTCATTTCCGGATACTCGCAGCGCAGCGACAAAGCCACCGGCCGAATTTCCGACGAGTATCTCTTATCGTTGATTGCGACGAGGCAAGATTGGACTGAGATTGAGTTCTCCCCCTCTGCTCTCGAGAACATTGACGTCGTTGATGCAATCGCCCGCTTCGATCTTCGTAGGGCCATGAGCAAGACGGGCATCTTTAAGGCCATTGCGCCGTTCTTGCCCGAGGAAGTAATGAATGTTTCGTTGGCACAATCCAACGCGATCAACCAATGAGTGACATGAATAGTGAGCTCGAGGTCGGCGCGATAACCTATGCGGGCAATGACGAGGATGACATTCGGCGGCGAGTCCACAAGGCGCTGAACGGCGCCGAAGCCCACCAGTTGACCTGGTTTCAAAGGCTCAGCGCCGTGGTTATTGTTCTGTCCATTGTTCTTGCAATCCTCGCGACGGAGCCTGCGATCAGCAGCTCGCTTGGCCCGATCGGGCCAGCTTTCGAGCTTGCTTTCATCACTTTTTTTGCGACGGAATACGGACTTCGCCTTTGGGCGGCGGGAGCCGATCCGCGCTACTCAGGTGTGTTGGGACGTATTCGGTATGCACTGACTCCCATTGCCTTGCTCGACCTTGCTTCGATCCTTCCCTACTTCGCGGGCTGGGGGACTCAGTCCTTCTTAGTCCGTCTACTGCGACTTTTTCGGCTGCTGGCACTTTCGCGCCTAGTCCGTTATTCAGCCGCGATGCAATTGGTTTTACGCTCGGTTTTTGAGCGTCGACATGAACTCTTGTTCTCTGTATCCCTTGCGGGATCCGTGATTTTGTTGTCCGCCGCAGCGCTGTACTCTGTAGAAGCCGACGTACAACCGGAAGCATTTGGCAGCATTCCCAGGGCGCTCTGGTGGTCGGTCAGTACATTGACAACGGTGGGCTACGGCGACGTTGTGCCAGTGACCGTATTGGGTCGCTTGTTCGCCGGCATCACTGCGCTGTCCGGAATTGGCCTAATCGCAATGCCAACTGGAATCTTGTCTGCCGCATTTTCGGAGGCGTTTCGCGCCAAGCGCGACTTCAAGCAACGTGGTGCTCCTGGCTCGCCCAGCCGCGACGAGGGGCTACGTCGGCTCGAATGAATTGGCAGAACCGAGCTGCACGACAGGCTTACTAAGGTAGCGCTAACGGCCGACCTCGGGCCCAGTCGCTCCTGGTGGGCCACCTCAGCAGACCATGCCGTCCAGGGGCCAACATCGCCCGACTATTTATTTTTGTGCTCGCGCGAGTACTGCCAGAGCGCTTTGTCGAGGCTGCGTACGGACAGTCCGTTGTCCCTTGCCATGTTTCGGCAACACTCCACGTACTCGATCCAGAATCTCGCTGAATATGCTGCTGGCTTCTCGATCCCAAGACTCCATAGGGCCCGAAAATCCAGGATTGGGTAGCTCCTGCTCACGCAGAAATGCAGGATGACTGAAGCGGTTGGAAAGCTGACACCATCAAGCAATGTCAACACGCCAATTCTTGATTCCTCGCACTTCGCGCTGAAGGCAAATGCGGTGATCTCCTTAACCAGTTCTTTGGAGTTCCCAAGTGCAAGTTCCGGTCGGCGCTTGGACTTCCATCGGCAGATCTCATATAGCTGTGCTGGAGTCAGGTGCGCCACGCCACGCAGGTGGTCAAACTCTGAATCAGCGTATGCGCTGTACATATCTTGATACTTTCGAATTTGCTTTAACGGAATCCGTGGTTTCCGCTTCACGCGAGGCCCCTAATGCTAGAACTAAGGCGCGCCGAAAGCGGCTTCGCCTTAGATGAAATGACCAGAACTACGCTCTTTAGGCGCCCAGGGTGCAGGTGCCGCCTTGTCGCCCCGCTACGGCGACAGAGCGATGCCAAGAGCATCAAGAGTCTCCGTTGTCATTGTGCCCGTCACCGGCATGCCATGCCGGCTCTGGAACAGTTCGAGCGCCATTCGAGTCTGGGGGCCAAGCGTACCGTCAATGCCACCAGGGTCGTAACCACGTGCAAACAATGCCGCCTGGACGCGCATGATCATCAGCTGCAACTGATCTTGGCTGGCGCGCGGCGGCTGGCTGTTACCTACTGTCGCGGCGGAAAGAGAGAACGGATCTCCGGAGGTCGCTGAAGAACCGCTCGACACCGGGGCATAGGTCGTCGGCCGTGGCGGCGGCGGAGGTGGCGGTGGCGTGTAGACCGGGGCGCTGTAGCCGCCACTGCCCGAATAGTGCGAACGATGGGAGCTGTGGCTGCTGTGCGACCTGTGCGAGCTGTGCCCCGCGTACATGTTGTGGAGGTCCAGGTTCAGCGGCGCCGTCAACGTCACCGCGAAGCGGGCATCGTCTTGGGCAAGCGTGAGCAGGTGCGCCTGCCATGCGTGTCCGGGCTCGTGGTGACCCGGCTGCAGGGTGCCCAGCGCGGCCGTCGCGATCGTCAATACCTTACTCATCGAAAGTCTCCGCGAGTGATGGGATCGGCGCGATCGCCCGACTGCGCCAGTGGTCGTTGATCCACGAGAAGAACCCGCCGCAGCGGGACCGGACTGCGCAGGCGCTGCACGCCGGCAGATAGTCTTGTTTCCAGTCCGAGATACTGCGTTGCGCGTACGGCCATAGCTCGGGCGGCAGCACGCACAGCGGCAGGTTGTACAGCGACACCCTCATGCCGTGACCAGTGAGGAAGGCCACCGCGTCGGTCAGCGCTGGGGCCATGTCGGCCGGATCCAGCCACAGCGCCTCGTGATTGGCTTTTGCGAAACCGATCGGCTCCACGCCCATCAGCGCAACGTGCTCAACAAACGGCAGGTTGCGGTAGAGGAAACGCGCCAGCGCCGAGAGGCGTTCCACGGTCGGCCGCACTAGCACGACCCGAATCTCGATGCGTTGCTCGGCCCGCTCCAGGGCGTACAGCCCGCGCACGGTCTGGGCGAAGGCGCCCTCGCTCTGGACGACATAGTCGTGCAGGGCAAAGCCGTCGCCGTACAAGGGCACGCCCCAGCTCAGCTCCGGATGAAGATCGCGGAACGCCGCGGCGTAGTCGCCTTCACCGAGACGGCGACCGTTCGAGAGCACGTGCAGGTGGGTCTGGGGGAGCGTGGACGCGCAATGCCGAATCAGCTGCGGTAGGCCCGCGCCGAGCAGAGTCGGTTCTCCGCCACTAATCGCCAGTGAGCGTTCGTCCTGGTCGATCAGCTCGGCCAACTCGCACAGCTGGGCTACGCGCCAATCGTCCTCGATCTGCCGCGGCGGCTGCGAACACATCAAGCAGTAGCTGTTGCAGCGCTCCGTGGCGAACAGGACGTTGCCGTTGCTTCCGCGGCGATAGCGTACGCCGACCTTACCCACGCTGGGTTGCACCTCAATCACGTCGCCCGCCTGAACGATGCGCGCTTCGCCGTGGAGCTGGAGCCAGCTGCGCCCTGTCGGCGCTGACTCATTTGCATCGACCAGGAACCCGGCCCATGGCAATTGGGTCAGTGCAGTGCTAACCGGCACACCGCTGTCGTGACGCAAGTCCAGCACCATTCGCTCCAGCGGCAGCCGCGCGGCGGCGAAGTCCTGCAACCCGGCCACCTTGTATTGGCCGCGGTGGTTCCAGCCGTCTATGGTCGCCTTGGTCTCCAACGCTAGCATCAGGCGACCTCCGTTTGCGGCGGGGCATCGCGCCGTTGCGGCAATGCCCAACTCTCCAGCACCGCTCGGTCCTGGGCATTCGCGTGTTCCATTCGCTCCAGCAGCAGATCGAAGAAGCCCAGCTGTTTGCGGCAGAAGTCCGAGGACGGGCGGTGCCCACACGTGTCGCCCTGGCGGGCGTAGTGGTCGATTGGATCGGCGCCACACAGCGGCACGAAGGCGCAGTCTGCACAGCCTGGCAAGGCTTCGGCGACACCGGCATCGAGCACGCGCTGCATCGCTGGCGCGGCCAGCCACTCGCGCACTGATTGCGCGACATGACCTAGCGCAAACGTGCGGTCGCCCATTGCCGCCAGCATCCGGGCCTCGTCTGAGGGGTACGCCTGGCCGTCGTAGTCGTAAACCACCGCGCCCAAGCCGGCTCCGGTCGGCGAGCGCAGATCGACGTAGCCGTGGCTGAACGGCGTGAGCAGCTGCGACAAGATCAGGCTGGCGTAGGCCTCTTCCAGCGCATAGCCGCTGCGATTCACGGCGAGAATCTGCTCAAGCGCTTCCCGGTAGAACTCGAAGAAGTGGGCTAGCGCGTAGCCGATGCGCGGACCGGTCTTGCGCGCGAAACCGTACGGACTGAGCGGGCGCAGGAAGATCGAGTGGAAGCCGAGCCGGCGGTACTCGTCGACGATTTCACGCGGCGCGCCCAGGCTGCGCTGTGTCAATGTGGTCAAGGCCGACACCGAGTCCTCGCCCAAGGCGCTCCGAGCACGCTCGATGCCGGCCACAGTGCGCGCGTAGCTGTCTCGCCCGGGTCGCGGCCGGTTCGCGTTGTGCAGCCACTCGGGGCCGTCCAACGAGGTCGACAGCTGGAAGCTGTGCTCACGGAAGAAGGCGAGCTGGTCGTCATTGAGGTCGTGCAGCGTTGAGGCGAGCACGAAGCGCATGTTCCGCCCTTCATGACGGTTGCGCTGCTGAATCCGCTCAGTGATCGCCCGCACCTGCTCGAAATGCAGAAGCGGTTCGCCGCCCTGGAACTCGACTGTCAGGGTCGGGGACGGCCATTCGAACAGGCGCTCGACCGCCAGCGCGGCATTCGCATCGCTAAGATCGAAGGCGGTCTGGGTCGATTCTGCCCGCGACACTTGGCAGTAGGCGCAAGAATGATGACAGCGCAGTGAGACGACGAAGATATGTAGTGACGGCCCGTGCTGCAGGCACTGCTTACGGCTGCGGACCTGCGAGAGCAGTGGCGCTAACGTCGTACGCGATGGATCGGCGGCGATCAGGTGCCGCGCCTGCAGGTCTGCTCCCAATGGCGTGTTCGGGTCGAGAGTGCCGGCGATGACCTGTTCGAGCTCGTCATGGCGCAGAATCAGCCAGTCGCCGGCAGTGGAACTGACGAACACTCGTTCGGCGTCCCACGGCAGCCGGCGAAAGCGCAGCGGCAGCAGGCGATAGCCGGGCGTGCCTGCAAAAGCGTCGTTGGTGCGGAACTTCACGCCTTGCGATCCTTGAGAGCCTCGCTTAGCGCGGCCCGCACTAGCACCGTATGCAACTCGCCGGTCTGCGCGGCGACCGAGGCGCGCAAGCGGTCATCAAAGGCGTCGTTGCTAAAGCGCTTCGCAAGGTGCGCGGTGTCGACCGAAGCACTTTTGGACGTCAAGCGCACCACGATCCTGTCGTCCGCCGTGCTCACCTCGACAAAGTAGTCCGCGGTGTACCGATGCGCAGTGCGCGCGATAACGTCGGGCGAAAACAGCCCCCGATCCATCACAACTTCGATGGTGTCCATGCCGCACTTTCCCCCAGCCCCCTGGTTCCGGCATCGTGCGCGAATGTGACAACGGTTGCAACTTGCTGGGCCGCGCTCCACGTTGGCCGGGCGCCATCGCCAGCTACAAAGCCTGAATTCGTACCGGGTGACTCACCCCATCACGCGGTAAACCATCGGCGCGAATCGCCCCTCGTATTCCTTCGAAGGATTTCGAACAATCTGCAGCTTCCGAAGCTCTGGCTTCATGCAATTCGATACCAGATAGAGGTGATACTTATCGCCCAGCATCGTGGCAGCGCGAAGTTCGTTATCCGTGATCTCAAAGCAGGGAAGGTTGGTGAAGTGGTCGCCTTCACCTCCACTGAAATTGTCTCCACCGCATCTGACACGTACTCGATGTCCCCCCCCGGCGTCTGCCCATCTGCGCCACCCAGCGGATTGATTCGTGGCGACCTACGGGAAGTGTTGCCTTGAGATGGTCAATGACTGCCTGCTCACCTATGTCGCCCACAATCTTGGCTTGCCGCGAGTGCCGCCTCCTTGATGGGGAGCGCGTTGCTGCACCCGCTTTCGGAGACTTGGGCTGGAAGAGATAATTGACCTCGGGCATCGAGCCGCCTGCCTCAGCGCGGGCAGCCCTCGCGAAGTACTCCACCGCCTCGCCGGGCGATAGCGGCGATGCCGCGTGCATCTGGATGAAGTCGACGGCCCATGCTTCGAAGCTCCCGAACTTGGCCAGAGCGTCGGTCGCTCTCCTTTGTCTCATTGAGACTGACGCCAAGCGACTCCGTGCTAGCCGCGATTTGGATTGGGCGATGCAGAAGGTAAGGCAGAAAGGTCCCGTCATCCCAGAGCGCCGTCGAAATCTTCGCCTGTTCTTGTTCGGGGAATTTCTGTCTAACCCTAGCTGCCCAGCCATAGTGGTGCCATCAGGTTTATGCACGTAGAAGAGGCAAATGTCCCCGGGCTCCATCTTGGCGATGTTTGCGAGGTTGTCCGGGTTCCTCGGGAATCCCCAGGCGAATAGATCTCCGGGTGGCATAGAGCAACCGCTCTGGGCAACTCGCTCTGGGGTAATCGGGCTCGTGAGGGTCTGGAACCATAGACGCGATCGGCCGGATACTTCCTCGCGTTGCCTTCCATTTTTAGCCTGATTGCCGCGTCGAGGTCGACACCCGCCTTGTCAGCGAGCCTCAGCAAATAGAGAGAAATGTCGGCTAGTTCCTCGGCTACCTTGCTTTGCAGGTCTGCATTGCTACTCACCGACGCGGCCTCCTCAGGGGCCACTGGAACAATTTCCAGGAGTTCACCCGCTTCGCCTGCCAACGCCATAGCCAAGTTCTTGGGGTTGTGGAACTGCTCCCAGTTCCGCTCATCGGCAAACGCTTGGAGAGCGCGTTGAATTTTTTCGATGTCCATTCGGCACCCAGGCAGACGGTCAGCTGCCATTTGGGCACATTTGCGCCCTACTTCTGCGGTTCTGGTGTTCGCACAGTCGCTGACCGCCGAAACCGACACCCCTTGCACCGGAAGTTACCGCACCGTTACCGCAAAACACTTAGGGCCGCCTCTCGGCAGCCCTAAGTGCTTGATCTAATTGGCGTCCCCACGGGGATTCGAACCCCGGTCGCTACCGTGAAAGGGTTTCGTTCCGAACTCCTGCGAACGGCGACGAACTCACCTAACAGCGCGTAATCATTGAATTAACTGTCGCCTCTGTACGGTCGGGACCACTGGCGTTCGCGCCGGTCAATTCCGGAAGACTCCGGATAACCAACAGAGACAAGAGGGTGCCATGGCTAGGCAGCCAAGGGATCATCGCCTCGAGACCCGTGAGGCGCGCCGGAAGCTTCCTGCCAGAAAGGAGCCGTACTGGCGGCAGATCGTTCCCGGCACGTTCTTGGGCTATTACCGCGGTGCACGCTCGACAACTTGGCTCGTCCGGCAGCGCGAGAACAGTTTGTATAGGTGCCAGCGCCTCGCCACCCCAGACGATCTTGCGCCGGCCGATGGCGAAGTGGTCCTGTCGTACTCCCAGGCCGTGAAGCTTGCGACTGCCATGCAGGTCGGAGCTCGAGTGGTTCACCCTCGTCACTATGGAGACGGCCTGACCCTCGACAACATCATGGAGACCTACTTCCGAACCCATCTAACCGGCAAGGGCTCAGAGAAAGTAGCTCGCCTGACCTACGGGCGACATGCGGGCAAATTTGGAACACGTCTCTTGTCCGCTCTGACTACAGACGACCTTCAAAGATGGCATCGAGATATTGCCACGAAGCCCCCGACAAAACGGGGCAAGGCGATGCCGTTCGACCCCTCAGACCCGGTCCAAGTCCGCGCGCGCAGAGCGAGCGCCAATCGAATCCTCTCTAGTGTCAAGGCGGCACTCAATCACGCCTGGGTGAATGATCGCCTTCCTCCGGAGCAACCTGTGTTCTGGGCCAAGGTAAAGCCGTTTGCGGTTGGAGACGGCCCTCCCCCTCGGATGCTTGAGCGTGGCGAGGTCAAGCGTCTACTCGACGTGGCCTCAGCGGACCTACGCAATCTGCTGATGGGAGCATTCATGACCGGCGCACGACTCAGTGAGGCAAGGCACATGCAGGTGCGCGACTTTGACCTGCGGCACAAGACGATCCGTATATTTCAGGCGAAGACCGGCAAGA
This sequence comes from Lysobacter niastensis, assembly GCF_015453285.1. GTDB lineage: Bacteria > Pseudomonadota > Gammaproteobacteria > Xanthomonadales > Xanthomonadaceae > Lysobacter_J > Lysobacter_J niastensis. The sequence continues at coordinate 357,635 of NZ_JADLZT010000006.1, read as the reverse complement.
CGTTGTTGCAACCGCTTACAACGGAAGGCGAAGAATTCTTCATCCGAATGACGAAGGGGCGCGCGCCGCAAGAAATGATCTTCCTCAAGGATAACGGCCGCCCATGGGGACAATCCGATGCAGACAAGCCGATGCGAGTTGCGGCAAAGGCTGCTGATCTTGAAGGTGTTACGTTTAAGACTACCCGTGCTACCTACGGGAAGATGCTGCTGCTTGCCGCGAGGGATATTGAGCTCGTCGCCAAAGCGCTTGGTCACAGTGACAGTCGCGTCACACGCACGCATTACGCGCAGTACTTGCCAAGCGAGGTTGCGCGTGCGGTCGCCCAGCTGCCGCGGCTAGGAATCACTCCGGTACGCTAAGGATCGACTGTCGAGGAATGCCCGTCGCGCCGAGCGCACGCCCTCTCGGTCGCCACGGCCACGAAGGGCGAGAGGCGCCATGCCATGTCCAGAAGGTACTACAGCGTGTCCGAGGCCATAAAGCTGCTAGGTGACTCAGGGTTGCTGCGGGAGCAGATCGAACATGAGGAACTGCACCTGTACGGCTGGATGCTTGTTCTCCGGGCCTACCACCACGATCTAAAGAACTTAGAGTCTGATTCTCTCCAGTGCGATGGTACGCACGAGCTAGCGACGTGGAGGCGCTTTCGCGAGCAACATACGAAAACCAAACTGATGCGGTCCTACTATCAGCTCAGTGGATGGTTTGAGATGAGTGCGTCCGGTGCGCTCGAAGTCATCGACTACGGGGCTGCTTTTGAGTTCACTGTCAGCTCATTCAAAGATGGAGAAAGGTTTGGGCACTTCACGGCAGATGTTGGCCCATTTGTGACAGCGGCGTGCACACGCTTTCTGGCAAAAGACATTTCTCGTCTAGTTCGCGTTAAAAACAAGCGTAGCCCTCGCAGTGATAGGGAAGAATCACACAGACGAGTGCATGCAGCCATGTGGGCTCAGTGCAAGCATCTGCCAGACCACCCACAAACACTTGCGCGCAAGCTGGCAACCCAGATCGAGCTATGGGGTTTTGAAAAGCCGACCGAAGGAACGATTGCCGACACGATCCTTTCACCAGCCAACGAACTAAAACGCCTCTCAGACAAGTAGAGGCCGATGTCCTATTTTAGGGCACAAGATCAAACGGCAGGCGTAGCGTTTCGATCGAGTAAGGAAGGCCCTTGCTGGTCGGGAGGCACACGTGGCGAACTGCACGTATCGAGAATTTCGCCCTTTCGTTAAGGAGTGCGCCAAAGTCGGGATTGGCAAGACTTTTGCGTACGAACTCGCGAAGGATGGGGCCCTTGAAACGTTCACGATCGGCCGAAAGCGTTTCGTCTATCTGGATAGTTTCTCTGGGCTATCAAGTCGTGGCGCCATATCAAAGGCTAAGACTGCCGGCTTGCCGCTGGAAGAAAATGGCAAATGAAAGCACCCGACGACGGAAATCTACCGGAAGGAGCAAAGGAACGTTCCTGGGGATTCCTCACTATGTCTTTCGTTCGAGCGAGTTTGGGCAGCTCGACGGGTGGTCTCTCAAGCTCTTGGTGGAGATTGCCGGGAAGTTCAACGGGTATAACAACGGCGACCTAAGTTGCGTGTTCTCGCAACTCAAACTCCGAGGTTGGCGAAGCAATGGCACCCTCAGCAAGGCCCGTAAGCGGCTCCTCGACGCGGGCTGGCTGCTTGTTTCGAGACACGGTGGGCGGCACCGCTGCGCTCTATATGCAGTGACCTGGTTGCCGGTAGACCATTGCGAAGGCAAAGGGTTAGAGATCAAGGCGGAGCACTCGGCCAGCAATCTTTGGCAGACGTCAAAAAGACAAGGCGCCATTAGGGCCAATGTGGCCGCAATGCGGACATCTACCGCCACCAATTTGGACAAGGGGTGACCAGGTGTCCGCTATGAGACTCAGTCCTCCAAGGCATTCGAGGTTCAACTGGCCGCGATTCGGACACCTTTATAGATAACCAAGGGAAGGCGCGAACAGGAGTGCAGCTTGCTCGTACGACCATCTGCGCCCAAGACTGACTTGACCTCCCGTCTCGCCGACCTATTCGAGGACGAGACAAACCATTGTGCAGACTCAAGCACAGGTCTGAGCACTAGGTCCGCTACTTGACGCAGCTTGCCAAGGGCTCAGCTCAAACGAGCTCGAAGCCGGGGCGTCTCCGCCATGCAACGAACAATCGAGCAACAGGAACAGTTATGAGCCGTGACTACGAACAAGCGCACTACAAAGCCCCCGTCGAAGTTCTCTTCTCGGCGGCTAGCTCTCGACTAACGACCAAGGGAGAGATCAACCTCGGCATGTTGATCTCGCTCTTCGAGATGGGCCATCATTGCGCCCACGAGGAGTACGCGGCGCTTATCGCCGAGCATAGAGATCTCTTCGCAAGCGGTATCGATGACTTTAGCGACCTGTATGAGCTGGTACTAAACTTGTTGGAACAAGCACATGGACCGCTCTTCTGCGAGGTCGAGCTGGACGAGGACGAATTGGACGAGATCGCTGGCGCCAGGACTTGGGGTTATGCGAGCCCTCTTTCGCAAGTGCCCAGCACGCCATCTGGCTCACGGTACACGACCGAAGAGGTGGCGAACATGTGGGCATTCCGCATTCGCGCCTTGGATTTGGGGCATCCCGATCAAGCTTGGTATGACGGTAACGAACTGCCGTTCAATACGTGGCGGCTCGCCGGCTGGTCACCGAAAACGCTATCAGTCGAGTAGAACCCAGTTCACCCAGGCGGGCACGTCGATAGAGGGACAGTTGTCTGTGGTCGACGTTCTCAACTACCGGACCCCAATTTCGCCTTCAGCTCCACAGCACGGTTGGGTTAAGACTCTATAGCGCTTGTCCCGGTCGTCGTGTCTGCAATGCTGCCCTTCCATCAAGGAGCAGGCGGCCCTGCCCGAAGTCCGTACTCCTCCATTAGCTCGTGCCGCGCCAGGTGCGTCACCTGGCTGCTGCTCAGCACGTCGCGCTCCTGCTTCTCCTGCGCCTTCAGCGCCGGCAAATAGGTCCCCGCTGCCAGCAGCGCCTTCACCGTCTTGGGCCAGCCCAGCATCCAGCGGTTGGCGATCTGCACCGCCAGCGGCGAGGTCGCGCGCACCGCGTCGGCCACCGCGCGCGGGTACGTGCCCGGGCTCAGCAACGGTTCGATCAGTTGGGAAGTCAGCATGGTCATTCAAGTTCATTCGCCAGCAACCTCTTCTACCAACGCAGTTTGAGGCAGCTCTCGGCAAGGGGCCTGCAGACTACTTGGTTGAAGTCTGCCTATCGGGTGCCTACTTCGTTGCCCGGTCCCGGTGCGGTGTCCGGCGCGCATAAGCGACCTTGACCGAGACTTTCTGACGAAGGGTTCTGCCTGGCTCTACTGCCGATAAGGCCCGGTTATCGCCGGTAACGCTGGCGACAACTTGTGGGCGACGAAGGTTGCCCGACATCCGGTCCGCAGCCCGATCGAGTCGATGCAGCGACACGCAAGGCCGGTCCCTACCCTATCGGTCTTCGGCTGATGCCCCGCATGCGCAACCGCCGCGACTCCGCTTCTTCCGCCGCTTGAAGAAACTCGCTGCAGCCCGCGTGTGACCAGATCCCGAGAACTCAACGAAGGCGCGTGGATCCGCCAGCACCTCGTGGCCGGCTGGATGCCGTTCGCCACGTGCAGGCCGACCGCGCCCTCGCTGCGGCGGATCAGGTAGCGCCTGGAGATACCACCGCCTCCTCGAGCAGCATCCGACGCTCGACACGGGCGCAGCCGCCGGCGAACAACCGGGTGATTCGATCGTCGGCGAGTTCCAGGCGCACGCGCAGGGCGCTCGGCGACGGTGGGCTCATGAAGCGGCCCTGCTCGATCGTCCACTCCGTAGCCCTTTCCGTGGACGCCTCTGGCTCACGAAACAGCAGGCAGGCTAGCGGCCCGGCGGCCATGCCGGTCGCGGGCTCCTCTTCAATTCCGTAGCGGGGCGCGAACATGCGCGTGGTCGCCACGCGCCCTTCGCCCGCGTCGCGGCGCGAGAACACGTAATAGCCGATCAGGTCGAGTTCCTCGCTGATCCGCCCGATCTGCCGAAAGTCGGGGCGCAACGCGGACAGAGCCCGGGCGCCATCGACCTCGACGACGGCGAAGCGATTGCCGGTGTCCACGACGTCGGCGCGAAGCTCGCCGCTGATCCCCAGCGACGCGGCGATGCTCCGACCGAGAGCCGACGCGCCATCGATCGGCTCGTATCGCGGGGAACGCTGCTCCATCCAGACGGTGTCGCCCTCGACGATCACTTCGCGCCGGCCGTCGATGGTTTCCTTCGACAGTACGCCCTCGCCGACTCGTCCAAGCTCGCGCAGCAGCGCGAACGTGGCGATGGTGGCATGGCCGCAGTGGGCGATCTGCCGCGTCGGAGTAAAAAATTCCAGGCGCACCGTCTCGTGTTCGGAGCGGGACACGAACGCGGTTTCCGACAGGCCGACACGGCCGGCGACGGCCAGGCGCGCGGCGGCATCGAGGCGGTCGGCGTCCAGCACCACGCCGGCCGGGTTGCCGCCGCGGCCGTCGGCCGTGAATGCATTGACGATATGGACTTCCATCGTGCTCACGACCGTACCTCCCGCAAAGCGGTGACGCCGCGCCCCACGGCGGCGAGGATGCGATCGACGTCGGCGTCGCTCGTCGACCAGTTGGAGAATGCGGCGCGTATGCCGGGACGCCCCTTCAGCACGGTCGGTGTCATGAATACCTCGCCGCTGGCGTTGATCCGCGCCAGCAACGCATCGCGCGCAGCGGCGCCGTCGGCGCGCGGCGCGAAGGCGACGATGTTGAGGTCGACTTCGTGCAGGACGTCCAGGCCCAGGAGCCCGAGTCCCGTGGCGAGCGCGCGGGCCTGCGCGCAGTTGGCAGCGACCCAGCGGCCGATTCCCTCGCGTCCACGCACGGCCAGCACCATCCACGCCGCGAGTGCGCGAAAGCGGCGTGAGTTCTCCGGCGTGTAATGCAGCGGATCGGGGTCATCGCCGAGATAGGCCGACGTCGCTGCGAACACCTCGCGCTGCAGGTCCGGGTGACGGGTGTAGGCTATCGCGCTGTCGTAAGGCACGTTGAGCCATTTGTGCAGGTCCACCGTCACCGAATCGGCGCGTTCCACGCCGGTGACCTTGTGCCGCTGCACATCGTCGAACGCGGCGAACAGGCCGAAGGCTCCATCGACGTGCAACCACGCTCCAGCGTCGGCGCAGATGGCGGCCAGCGCCTGCAGGTCGTCGAAGTCGCCGGTATTGACCTCACCCGCACTGGCCACCACCACAGCCGGACCTTTGTGTGAGGCCAACGCCTCGCGCAGCGCGGCCGGGTCGACCGAAGTGCGCCCGGGCAGCGTCGATACCGGCATATGGCGCTCGCGACCGATGCCGCTGATCGCCATCGCTTTGAGGATGCTTGAATGGGCCGCACCGGCGAACACGTGCGGTAGCGCACCTTGGTTGTGCTGGGCCCAGTGTCGCGCCGTCGCGAGGCCGACGAGGTTGGCCGAGGTCGCGCCGCTGACGAACTGGCCGCGCATGGCTGGATCGAGGCCGAAGATGTCTGCATATGCCGCGACGGTCGTCGCTTCGAGAGCGGCGGCGATCGAACCGACTTCGTTCGACACGTTCTGGTCCCATGCGCTGGCGATCCAGTCGGCGGCCAGCGCTTCCGGCGTGGCGCCGCCGGTGACGAAGCCGAGGTAACGTGGCCCGGGGGAAGCAGAGAGAAACGGCTGCACGCGCTCGACCAGCCAGGCCATCGCGGCCTCGAGGCCGGCTCCCTCCGGCAATGGCGGTGCCGCCGGCACGTGCACCGGCGTAACCGGCCGCTCCGCCAACGTGGCCAGGAACTCGTCGGCGATGCGTCTCGCATGGTCCAGCGCGTCGCGGTAGTGATGAATCGAAGACATGGTGGGGTGGCCTCTGTGGTACGCGGAGCCGCGTGATTGGTTTTCAGGGAATGGCAAGGTCGCGGACGGAGTCCGCCAGGCGCGCGCCCAGCGCGCCACCCCGCTTCAGCACGAATGCCCGCAAGTGCTCGCGGTAATCGGGCGATACGGCGCGCCGCACCGACCGCCGTTCGGCGAGCCGTGCGCGCCAAGAGGCGAGCTTCGGCAGATCGAGAAAGAAGGCGAACCGGTCGCCTTCGTCAATGACCTCGAAGTAGCGCAGTGCCGGAGCGAACGCCGCATCGACGATCGAGAAGCGTTCGCCGGCGAAATACGGGCGGTCGCCGAGCGCGCGTTCGATCTGTTCGAGTTGTCGGCGCACGGCCTGCGCGGCGCGAGCCAACGCCGCTTCGTCGGCGGCCGAGTACAGCGCCGCGATCGCGGACAACAGCGACGACGCGAACTCCATCCAGGCGCGGTGGCGGGCACGCTGCAGCGGATCATCCGGGTGCAGTCGCGGGGCCTGCGTGTCGTCCAGATATTCGCAGATCACCGAGGATTCGAAGATCGGCGTGCCATTGACCAGCAGCAACGGGGTCTTGCCGGTCGGCGATAACGCCAGGAACCAGTCCGGCTTGGCCGACAGGTCGATGTCGCGGCGCTCGAAGTCGATGCACTTTTCGTCCAGCACGATCGCGGCGCGTTGCACGTAGGGGCATAGGACGTGACTGACCAGGATGTGACGAGACATGGCGGCGGCCTCAGCGTGGGTGCCTGGGCGCGGCCACGCGCAGGGCTAGAACCCCGTCGCCTAGCAGCCATAGGACCAACGACGCCACTGCCAGGAACAGCGGGTATTCCCAACCGCCGCCGTCGGCGCTGAAGACCCAGCCATTGGGCCAATGCACCCAGACCGCCCCGAGCAGGACCGGCACCAGAGCCAAGGCCGCTTGACGCGCGTATAGGCCGAGCACCAGGGCGATGCCGCCGGCCAACTCGGCGGCGAATACCGCGTACGCCAGGGGCCCCGGTAGGCCGACGCCCTCAAAGAAGAGCGCGGTGCCAGGCAAGGTGAATACGAGCAGTTTCAACAGAGCGTGCGCTAAGTACATGGCGCCAAGAGCGACGCGCAGGACGGCGGCGGCCCATGGCGAAGCGCCGGACGAGAGCGGATGGGCTGGCGAGGACGGGTTCATGGCGGCGACCTTGTGGGGCTGGTGGGACCAATCTAGGATTGCAACGCCGCAACTGGAATATGCCTCCATGCAAAGTCGCATTGCGCTGTCGCAATACAGCCTCAGCGCCGCCGACCTCGAGGTCGTCCTCGCGCTGGTTCGCACCGGCACGCTTGCCAGCGCCGGCGAACGCCTCGGCCTCAACGCCTCGACGGTGTTCCGCAGCCTGCAGCGGATCGAGCGCGGTCTCGGCGCAGCGTTGTTCATGCGCGGCCGCAACGGCTACGAGCCGAATGAGCTGGCCAGCCTGTTGGCCGAACAGGCCGAACACGTCGAAGCCGCCCTCGAAGCCTCGCGCGCCGCTGTGCGGCAGCAGCCGGGCAGCGTCTCCGGCACGGTCCGTATCACCACCACCGACACCATCTTGCACGGCCTGGTGGCGCCGTCGCTGGCGCGCCTGCGCGAAGCGCACCACTTGCTCGAGTTCGAACTGCACACCGGCAACGAACTGGCCAGCCTGACCCGTCGCGACGCCGATATCGCGGTGCGCGCAACCAAGCACCCGCCCACGCACCTGGTCGGGCGCAGGCTCGGACCGATCCGGGTCGCCCTGTTCGCCGCGGCCTCGTCCGGGCTGCACACGCCGGACGACCTCGAACGCGCCGCACCGGCGTGGGTCGCGCCCGACGACGCGCTGCCCGAGCATCCGTCGGTGCTGTGGCGGCGCAAAGCGTTCCCACGGGTGCAGCCGGCCTATCGCGTCTCCAGCATCCTCACCGTCGCGCACCTGGTGCAGCTTGGGCTCGGCGTCGGCGTGCTGCCACTGTTCCTCGCCCGCGAAATGAGCGGCCTGCTCCAGCTCGGCGAAGCCCTCGACGACGCGCAGACCGACCTGTGGCTGCTCACCCATCCGCAGGCGCGGCATCTGCGGCGGGTGGCGGCGGTCTATGCGCATCTGGGAGCAAGCCTCCATCTCGATTGAGCGAAGCCGGCGCCTGGCCTGCGCCAGCGGGGCGACGACGTGACCGATGACAGCGCGATCTCGCGTCGTCCTTATAGTGGCCGCGTTAGTATCGCCCTACCGCACCGCCCCCGCGCTCTTGATTTGGGTCAAACCTGACGCAGGAAACACCACTAGACTCTTTGGTAATGCGCTCCCCCCCTGCCCACTTCCATTGCTTACGCCAGAGGCGACTCTGCGATGAGGTGGTATCTCGGTGAAGGCATTCGCGACGCTCAGAGGGCAGCGGTGGCGCTTGCGGTTAGCCGCGCTTGCGTTGTTGGCTTTGTTGTTCCAGCAGGCAGCCTTGGCCGGTTACACATGTCCCGACTTGGTTAGGTTAGAAACGACACCAATAGTGATGACCGGCTGTGAGGGGATGCAGATGCCCGACCCTGACGCGCCGGCACTATGCCAACAGCATTGCCTTCGCGATGACGTTGCCAATCTCGACCTCAAGGTCCCCCAGGTATCGCCACAGGCCTTGCCACCGCTGCACTTAGCCGTAGCGGAAGCGTTGCTGCTGCCGGTGCAAGCCCAGCACTACAAGAACGTTCCGACCTGCCGGTCCGACCCGCCCCCCGCGCAGCGATTCTGTAGCCTGCAGATCTAGACCCCGCCGTGACCCAAACTTCGCGCCGCCGATCCCGGCGGCGCGCTCGTCGTTGCGTGCTTGGAGGTCTCATGTTTCACGATTACCTACTGCGCCCTTGGCGCACGCTGGGCCGTTTGGCGACACTAGTGCTTGCCCTCGGCCTCGCCCCCGTCTGCGCCTGGTCCGCGCCAGTCGGACAGTCCTTTGATGACGCTGTTCGCCTCGCCGTCGAGCGCGCTCCGGCCCTTGAGGCACGTCGATCGCAAACCCTCGCGGCGCGCGAGGAAGCGGTACGTGCCGCCGCCCTGCCCGACCCACGACTGACGGCTGGCATCGCCAACTGGCCGGTCACCGGCGCCGATGCATTCGACTTCCGCGTCGACGACATGACCATGAAGCAGATCGGCGTGATGCAGGAATTCCCGGCTCGCGCCAAGCGTCGAGCGCGCCAGGCCGTAGCCGATCGCGGCATCGAGCAAGTCGAAGCCCTGTCGACGGCCGAACAGTTGGCGGTTCGGCAAGGCGCCGCCGCCGCATGGATCGCCCTGTGGGCCGCGCAGCGCGAGGTCGCTGCACTGCAGGCCCTGCGGGAGCCAGCCAGCGTTGCCGTCCGCACCGCCAAGGCGCGGCTGGCAGGGGGTAGCGGCACAGTGACCGACACCTTGGCTACGCAGGCGGCGACCCTCGAACTGGAGAACCGGATCGATGCCGCCGAAGCCGCACTGGAGGCGGCTCGTGCCGGTCTAGCGCGATGGCTGGGGACTGAGCCCACGGACCTGCTTGCCGAGGGCGCGCCGCGGACATTGACAGAACTACCCTATGCGCCGGCCGCGTTGATGACTTCCATCGACCGCCAGGGACCGCTGTTGCCGTGGCTCTCGCGCGAGGCTTTGGCCGAGGCGGAAGTCGACGCGGCCATTGCCGAGAAGCGGCCGGACTGGAGCCTGGATGTGACCTACGGGCAGCGCGACCGGGCGCCGGATGGCATGTCGCGCAGCGACATGCTGATGGTCGAGGTCGCCATCGACCTGCCGCTGTTTCCGCGCAATCGGCAGGACCGGGGCGTGGCGGCACGCCGCGCCGAGCGCGATGCCGTGGCCGCCGAGCACGAAGACGCCCGGCGCGCCCAGATCGAAGTCGTGCGCCGGGCGTTGGCCGAATGGCAGGGATTGCAGCGCCAGGTCACCCGTCAGGAAAGCGAAACGCTCCCGCTGGCCAGGGATCGAGCGAAGGCAGCGCTCGCCGCCTACTCCGGGGGCGGCGACCTGCAGCCGTGGCTGGAAGCACGCCGCGACGAAATCGAACTGCACATCGAACACGCCCGCCGTCTGGGCGAACTCGGCCGCGCCTGGGCGGCCCTGGCCTATCTGCTGCCCGAGAAGGAGACCGCGCCATGACTCCTACGATGACCCGTTTGACGATGGTGGGTGCCGCCCTAGTGTTGCTGGCTATCGGCCTCGGCGGCGGTTACTGGTGGGCACAGCGCCATGCCGGCCATGACATGGAGAGAGCGGCTTCGTCAGCGCCGGGCACCGAACGCCCAGTCCTGTACTGGTACGACCCGATGGCGCCGGAACAGCACTTCGACAAGCCCGGCAAGTCGCCTTTCATGGACATGCAACTGCTGCCGAAGTACGCCGATGAGGTCGCCAGCGGCGGCATGCGAATCTCGTCGGAGCTGCAGCAGAACGTGGGCATACGCACTGCACAAGTCGAAGTCGGACATCTAACGTCCACGGTGCGCGTGCCGGGCACGCTGACCTGGGATCTACGCCAGGAATCCCTGGTCAGCTCCCGCGTTGAAGGGGTCGTGAGCCGGGTGCAGGTGAAGGCTCCTTACACGACAGTACACCGCGGTCAGCCGCTGGCTTCACTGCTGGCGCCGAGCTGGAGCAGCGCGTTGGCCGAGGCGCAGGTGTTACGGCAGGCCCAGTCGACCTCTGCGCGTGAACTGCAGTCGGCCGCCCAACAGCGTCTGCGCGTGCTGGGCGTTCCCGATGGCATGGCACGGGACGGAAGCGTGACGCTGAGCGCGCCCAGCCACGGCATCGTCACCGAAGTACTCGCGCGCGAAGGCCAAGCGGTGGTGCCGGGCACGCCATTGTTCCGCATCAATGGCACCGAAACGCTATGGCTGGAAGCGGCGATTCCGCAAGCCAGTGCCATGTCCCTGCGCACCGGTACACCGGTGGAAGCCGTCGTCAGCGCCGTGCCGGACCAGACGTTCGCCGGCGAAGTTGAAGCGCTGTTGCCGCAGATCGATGTGGCCAGCCGCACGCAGCGGGCGCGCATCGTGCTGCGTAATCCCGACGGCGTGCTGGCGCCCGGTATGTTCGCCGAAGTGACGCTCCAACCTCAGGCAGGTACGGCGGTGACGCTGGTACCTACCGAGGCACTGATCGCGACCGGTGCAGACAGTCGCGTGATCGTGCAGGACGCCGACGGTGGCTTCCGTCCGGTGCGCGTACGTATGGGCCGCAGCAGCGACGGCCGCACTGAGGTCCTTGCAGGACTCAAGGGTGGCGAACGCGTGGTGGTGTCCGGCCAATTCCTGATCGACTCCGAGGCCAGCCTGTCGGGCGCTCTGGAGCGTCTAGGTCCGCCCGAAGGCGTGCTGCCGGCACCACCCAAGCAAGCTTCGTCGCCGGACGGCGCGTCGAAACCCAGCCAGGCATCGACGCCGGCGAAGCCTACTGCAGGTTCCAAACCGCGCTTGTGCCCCGTGCAGTACTGGTACGACCCTATGAAGCCGGACCAGCACTTCGACAAGCCCGGCAAGTCGCCCTTCATGGACATGCAACTGGTGCCCAAATTCGCACCTGGCGCGGATCCTGATTGCAACGTTAGTGACGTGAAGCTGGGTGGCGGCCAGGAGGTCCGGCCATGATCGCCCGCCTGATTCACGCCTGCATCGCCAACCGCATGCTGGTGCTGATGGCGGCGGCGCTACTCGCCGTTGCCGGTTTGTGGTCGGTGCGCCATACGCCGCTGGACGCGCTGCCGGACCTGTCAGACACACAGGTGATCATCCGCACACAGTGGCCAGGGCAGACGCCGCGCATCGTCGAGGACCAGGTCACCTATCCACTGGCCACGACGATGCTTTCGGTGCCAGGCGTCAAGGCGGTGAGAGGCTTCTCGTTCTTCGGCGACTCCTTCGTTTACATCCTCTTTGACGACGCCACTGACCTCTACTGGGCACGTTCACGTGTGCTGGAGTACCTGAGCCAGGTGCGTGATCGTCTGCCTCAGGGCGTGAGTCCCGCGCTGGGCCCGGATGCGACCGGCTTGGGCTGGATTTACCAGTACGCACTGGTCGACCGCACCGGCCAGCACGATCTCGGCCAGTTGCGGGCGCTGCAGGACTGGTTCCTGCGTTACGAGCTCAAGACCATCCCCGATGTGGCCGAAGTCGCTAGCGTCGGCGGTGCGGTGCGCGCCTGGCAAATCGTTCCTGATCCACACGCACTCGCAGCCCGTGGCCTCACCGTTGCGCAGCTGATCGAGGCTGTCGATGCGGCCAATGGCGCTACCAGCGGATCGGTCATCGAACAGGGCGAAGCCGAGCTGATGGTGCGCAGCGAGGGCTACCTGCGTAGCCAGGCCGCGTTCGAGCAGATACCGATCGGTAGCACCGTGGACGGTGTCCCAGTGCTGCTCGGCGAGGTCGCCATGGTCACCCGTGGTCCCACCTTCCGCCGCGGTATCGCAGAGCTGGATGGCGAAGGTGAAGTTGCCGGTGGCGTGATCGTGCTGCGCACGGGTAAGGACGCGCTGACCGCGATAGAGAACGTGAAGGCAAGGCTGAAGCAGTTGCAATCCAGCCTGCCGAAAGGCGTCGAGATCGTGCCTGTCTACGATCGTTCCGAGTTGATCCATGAGGCCGTGCGCAACCTCACCCACAAGCTCGGCGAGGAGTTTCTGGTCGTGGCGTTGGTTTGCGCGCTGTTCCTGTGGCACCTGCGCTCGGCCCTGGTGGCGGTGATCACGCTGCCACTGGGTGTGCTGGCGGCGTTCATCGTCATGCGCTACCAGGGCATCACCGCCAACCTGCTGTCGCTGGGCGGAATCGCCATCGCGATCGGCGCGATGGTCGATGCGGCCGTCGTAATGATCGAGAACGCACACAAGCACCTGGAGCACTGGCGCGAGGAGCACGGCCATGAACCAGAAGGTGAGGCACGCTGGCAGTTGATGGCGGAGTCCGCGGCCGAAGTCGGGCCGGCGCTGTTCGCAAGCCTGCTGGTCATCACGCTGTCGTTTATTCCGGTGTTCGCGCTGCAGGCGCAGGAAGGCCGGTTGTTCGCGCCACTGGCATACACCAAGACCTATGCGATGGCTGCCGCCGCTGGCCTGTCGGTGACGCTGATCCCGGTACTGATGGGATACCTGATCCGCGGTCGCATTCGTCCGGAGCAGGAGAACCCGATCAATCGCGTGCTGATCGCCGGTTATCGCCCCGTGCTGGACTGGGTGCTGCGACACCCGCGGCTGACCTTGGGCTTGAGCGGCGTGCTACTGGTGCTGACGCTGATCCCGTACAACCGCATCGGCAGCGAGTTCATGCCTCCGCTGGATGAAGGCACGCTGCTGTACATGCCCACAGCCCTGCCCGGCCTGTCGGCAGACAAGGCGCGCCAGTTGCTGCAGCTGTCCGACCGGATGATCAAGACCGTGCCAGAAGTCGAGCACGTATTCGGCAAGGCCGGTCGCGCCGACACGGCAACAGATCCGGCACCGATCGAGATGTTCGAAACCACGGTGACGTTCAAGCCGCGCGACCAATGGCGGCCTGGCATGACGCCGGACAAGCTGCGCGCCGAACTCGACGCCGCGGTTAAGGTGCCAGGCCTGACGAATCTGTGGGTCCCGCCGATCCGCAACCGCATCGACATGCTCGCCACCGGAATCAAGAGCCCCGTCGGCATCAAGGTATCAGGGCCGGACATCGGCGTCATCGACAGACTCAGCAGTGAAGTCGAGCGCGTGGCCAAGGGCGTGCCCGGCGTGAGTTCGGCCTTGGCCGAACGCGTGACTGGTGGCCGCTATGTTGATGTGCGCATTCGCCAGGATGCCGCCGCACGCTATGGCCTGAGCCAAGCAGAACTGCAACGATTGATTGCCACCGTCATCGGCGGCGATCCGATCGGTGAAACGATCGAGGGCCGCGAGCGGTATCCAATCGTGTTGCGCTACCCGCGTGGGCAACGTGACTCATTGGCGGCGCTGGAGCAATTACCCTTGATTGCGCCTGGTGGTGTGCAGCTGTCCCTGGGGCAAGTGGCCGACGTGTCGCTCAGCCCTGGACCGCCGATGCTCAAGTCCGACAATGGCCGCCTGGTGGGCTACGTCTACGTTGACGTCGCCGGCCGTGACTTGGGCTCGGTCGTCGCCGACCTGAGAAGTGCCGTCGCCGCGCAGGTGCGCTTGCCGTCGGGTTACGGCATCGCCTGGTCGGGTCAGTACGAGTACCTGCAACGTGCGGTGGCGCGCTTGCAGTGGGTGGTGCCGGCTGCCCTTGTGATCATCTTCGTGCTGATCTGGCTCGTGTTCCGCCGCTTCGGTGAGGTCGCCATCATCCTGCTGAGCCTGCCGCTGGCGCTGGTCGGCGGGCTGTGGCTGATCTGGATGCTGGGGCATGCGGTGTCGATCGCGACGATGATCGGCCTCATCGCGCTCGGCGGCGTCGCCGCCGAGTTTGGCGTGATCATGCTGCTGTACTTGCGCCAGGCGTGGGAGCGGCGTCTAGCCATGGGCGAGCCCGCGACCATCGCCACGCTTGAAGCGGCGATCCGCGAGGGTGCCGTGCTGCGTGTGCGGCCGAAAGCCATGACAGTGGCTGTTATCCTCGGCGGACTGTTCCCGCTGTTCATCGGTGCAGGCGCCGGGTCTGAGATCATGCAGCGCATTGCCGCACCGATGCTTGGCGGCATGGTGACCGCGCCGTTGCTGTCCATGCTCGTCATCCCGGCCGCGTACCGTCTTTTGCTCGGTCGCATGTTGCCCCGAACTTCGTCTACTGCCTCGCCAGACCGCGCGACGTGAGCGGCGCGTCTGGTTCGCTCACTTCAACCACTAGGCCGGAGCTGGCAGCGCCATCCGCTGCCAGCGACAACGCCGCAAGCCGGGCAGAATCTACATGCGGTGGAGCGACGCTATCGAGGCGTGCTGGAGAATCCTATCAGGCGGGTGTCAACCACCGCCGCACTACGCCATATACCGTGCCGGCTATGAATGCGTAGCCAGAGATCAACACAAGCCCGAGCGCTGCGCGTGCGGGATTCAGCGGTGGTGGATTGATCGTAAGGGGCTCGAGGTTGAGGCCGTGCACCCAAGTCGAGAAGATTCCCAACACCACGCCAGGCGCCACCATGACCAGCAGGACGCAAGCAAGGTAAAGGACAGCGATCGTCAATGCGAAAGCCGCACCGGTGCGAAAAGGCGAAAGTGGCATGACCGAACCCTCCGCAGAATGCCAGCCATATTTTGCCGCGTTGGTGTTGACACGCCTTGATCTGGATCAAAACATGGCCAGCCCGGACGCCCCCCCTCCAAGCCGAGTCAGCTGTCAGGGGCCGATGAAGTCAGCACCGGAGCGAATCCGCCGCCGGGTGTGCGGAAGTTGGTTGTTTGCCCCTGATAGAGGCGCGCCGCATAGAGGATCGGCTGCCCCCGGTAGGCATAGCAGCGAATATCGGACTTCAGCGGTTCGTTGATGCCGACATGACGAATGCTTGGCGGGATAACCCGCTGTGCAATGCAGGTTCCGGTGGCAAGGTCGTTCCAGATCCGGCGTGTCAGCTTGTCGCCGCGATAGCTCGCCTTTCCGCCGAATCCCGCCGCAGGCTTGAAGAACAACTCTCGCCGGCGTTCCCACAGGGTGTCGCGGTTGCTTGGTGTCACCACTACCGTTTCTGGAATGGCGCCAGACAGGACATCGATCTCCGCGTCGCCTGCACCCGCCTGGGCGAGGAACGCCCGGTCGCCGAGCAAGGTGAAATTCCGTTTGTCGGCATAGATGGCGTGTGCCCTCGGGTGTGGAGTCAGCACCAGGTCGCCCGCCAGATACGCGGCCCGTACGACGCCATGGCGCGGTTCTGACAACGAGAAGTCGGTCAACCGGTTGTAGATCATGTCCACCGGCCGGCCACCGAGCGACACACGCCCTGGCTCCCGGACCAAGTCCTGCGAATCGCAAATGACGGCATCAATTCCGTGCGCCCGGAAAAGCTGGCGGAACAACAAGAACTCCGGATACAGGTACTGCTGCTCCGGCTCCTCATCGACGATCGCGACCAGGTTGAGCGGCGCGGAACCGCGCTGGCACCGCCATTCCTCCAGCATCACCTGCAGGACCCGCTCCTCCGCCGTTGCCACGTTGGTGGGCGACTGGACTACATCCGGCATGCATACGCGTTGCGCTTGCCCGAGCAGGGCATTCAGCAAAATACCACCCGGGTTGGTGTTGATTTCGATCAGACGTGGGCCGTCGTTGGTCAGATGGAAATCGAACCCCAACAGGCCGCCAGGCGAGCCGGGGTCGAATTGCGCGATGTCCGGGGCCCACTGCAATGCGGCCCGCTGATAGCCGGGCAGCGCAACGACCTGCTCGATGGCGGAAATCACGTGTTCCACCTGCCTAAGATGGCGCCGGCGCAGGTATACCGGAAGGGCGGAGAACAGGTGCGCGTGCGACTCGGCCAACGCCGAAGGCAGGCCATGTTCGCCAATGGCCGCGGCGACAACATTCCGCATCACGCCAGGCTCGATGGCGATGCAGAAACACTCCCTGTTCAGGGCGTCCATCGACGACGTCGCCGCGCAAAGGGATTCGCATGGCACTGGCCGGAAAGCCGACGTATCCGCGTTCATGGCTGGCGGGATTGGAGGGAAATATCACTCTACCCCGAAACTCCGCCCTCCCCACGCCGCTCATTTGATCCAAATCAAGAACGCGACGGGGTCAGCGGAGTACTTTTCCAGTGCCATGAAGCGCTTCCGACGCCATTCATTGCGTGATCGCTTCGCGATCCTCGCGATCGTCGGGCTGCTGCTGCAGAGGCGGACTGCCATCACCGCGGAGGGACGCATGCTGGAGGAGACCCAATGTGCGCGGCGCATTGCGCCTTCGGGGACCAGAGCAATGATGTCGCGCGTGTCCCCTCGATCCCGGCTCTCCCGCCTGACCGGACGCTCGCTGGCACCATCGTTCTGCTGCCAGGCCAGCACGCCCCCCCGCCCGAGTTCCCTCGCCTCGCCGCTTGGCACCGACCCACCGCTCATCCGGCTGCTCTGTTGCTGATCTGAGTCGCCTGGTTGACCGTGACACCGTGTGGTTCGCGACGCAGCGCTTAGCGCGGCTTCTTGGTCGCCACAGGTGCAAACGCTTTGCCGCTACTTGGTCATCCGTAAAGGAGACACCGTCATGCGAGGCAAAACTTCAGAGGGGCGGATCTACGTCGATGGTCCCCGGCCCGAACGTCCGTGGCAGGTGCGCCTTGGTTTCTGGCTCCTGCTCGCGATCGGCGCGTACTACCTGCTGACCGAACACCGTGCCCACGTCGCATTGGGCATTCCCTATCTGCCTTGGCTGCTGCTGGCCGCGTGCCCGTTGATCCATCTCTTTGGGCATGGCCATGGCGGTCATGGCTCTCATCAAAGTCCGCCCAAGCCAAAAGGAACCGACGCTCTCGGATCAGGACGCGTCGAAAACACTGCAGAAAGCCCCCATCGACATGGAGGGGAACCATGAGCCCGACCATTCCCGGCTACGGCCTTTGGGGCCTGGCCATCATCAACGCGGCCTTCTTCATCTTCTTCGCATGGAGCTTCTACAAGCCGCTCAATGGGCGTGACTGGCGCAACCTCGGTCTGTTTTCGGCGTTCATTGTCGCCCTCTTCGCCGAGATGTACGGCTTCCCGTTGACACTTTTCCTCTTGTCCGGATGGCTCTCATCCAAGTTCCCCGAAGTCAACTGGCTCAGCCATGACGCCGGCCACCTGTTCGAGATGATGTTCGGCTGGAAAGTGAATCCGCACTTCGGCCCGTTCCATATCGCCAGTTTTGTGCTCATTGCCTGGGGCTTCTGGGTGCTGGCAGAAGCGTGGCCGGTCCTGTACCAAGCCCAGCGCGAAGACCGGGTCGCCCGCGAAGGGATTTATGCACGGATCCGTCACCCTCAGTACGTCGGTTTTTTCCTGATCATGACGGGCTTCCTGCTGCAATGGCCAACCCTGCCGACTCTGGCCATGTACCCGATCCTGGTGTGGGTTTATGCGCGCCTTTCCATTACGGAGGAGCGTGAAAGCCTCAGGAGGTTCGGCGATGCTTACGCCCGGTACATGACCGAGGTGCCGCGCTTCGTCCCGCACCGCCGTCGGCCAGCCGATAATGCCGGAGCCGCACTTTGAACGGGATCAATGCAGGGCTGCGGACGCGCGTCTGGCCGGTTGGCAAGATGTGCACCGTCGGGTGTGCCGCCACGATCGAGCGCAGCGTGGCGGCACTCCCAGGCGTTCTTGCGGCGAGCGCCAATTTCTCGGCCGGCACCCTGAAAGTGGACTACGACCCGGCGAGGCTGACGCCGGGGCAGATAGCCCATGCGATACGCGCAGAAGGGTTTTCCTGCGGCGATTCCGCAATCGATGGGCCCGCCAAGCACGAGCCCATGGCGCATGCGCCCCACTTCGGCCATCTGCCAGACGCAAGGGCTCCTGCCGCACACATCGATCGCGCACCGGAGCCTGCAGTGCCTGGCATGGCCGCCGCGACAGCGCCTGCCCACAAAGCCCATATGGCCCACGATGCACACGAAGGCATGCATCACGGCGGCGACCTCCATGCCGCCGCTCGCGACATGCAACGCCGCTTCGTCGTCGCACTGATCTTTGCCATCCCGGTGTTTCTCTGGTCGCCGATGGGGCTGATGGCGCCGCCTCCTGTCCCATTCGGGCTGGATACCAACATCTGGCTGTTCCTGCTCGGATCCGGCGCAGTTCTCTATCCCGGCTGGCCGTTCTTCACCGCCGCAATCCGTTCGCTGCGCCACGGCGTGTTCGACATGGCGGTGCTTGTTCTGCTGAGTGTAGGCACCGGGTACAGCTTCAGCATCGGCACCACGTTCTTGTTCGAGGGCCCCAACTTCTACGAAGCCTCCGCCGTGTTGCTGACCTTCATCCTGCTGGGGCACTGGCTGGAGATGCGGGCGCGAGCCGGGGCGTCCGATGCTTTACGAGCATTGCTGAGGCTCTCTCCACCACGCGCCGTCGTGCGACGCGACAATGTCGAAGTCGAGGTATCCACGGCCGATGTCGTCGTCGATGACATCGTCGTGGTTCGCCCTGGCTCCAAGATTCCGGTGGACGGACAGGTCATGGAGGGCAGCTCGCAAGTCGACGAGTCGATGTTGACCGGCGAGTCGATGCCCATACGCAAGGATCCTGGCAGCCTGGTCGTGGGTGGAGCCATCAACAAAAGCGGCGCCTTTGCTTATCGAGCCACCAAGGTGGGGTCCGAGACCGCCTTGGCTCAGATCATCAAGCTGGTCCAGGAGGCGCAGAACTCCAAAGCCCCGGCACAGCTACTGGCCGACCGCGCATCGCAGTGGCTGGTACTGGCAGCCATCGCCATCGGCCTGCTGACGTTTGCCGCCTGGTTCTGGTGGATCGGTCAGTCGCTGCTGTTCGCGCTTACGCTCACGATCACTGTCTTCGTGATTGCCTGCCCCGATGCTCTGGGTCTGGCGACGCCCATGGCCATCATGATTGGCACGGGCATGGGCGCGAAGCACGGGATTCTGTTCAAGCACGCGGAAGCCATCGAACAAAGTGCAAGGCTCGATGTCGTGATCTTCGATAAAACCGGAACTCTCACGGTGGGGCGGCCTGAGGTAGTCGATCTCGTCGTTGCGCCCGGCCGCACGAAAGAGGAACTGTTCGCACTGGCCGCTGCCGTGGAAGCGCATTCCGAGCACCCACTGGCAGTCGCGATTCTTGCGCGGACCGGTCCCGCGCCTGTGCGTGCTGAAGGGTTCACCAACATCGACGGACAGGGGGCCACCGGAACGGTTGGCGGACAACGGGTCGTGTTGGGGAATCGAATTCTGATGACCCAGTCCGGTGTGGACTTGACACAGATGGCGGATGCGGCCGAACGGCTGCAGGGTGCAGGACGCACCGTAGTCTATGTTGGTCAGGAACGCGGATTGGTCGGCCTTTTCGCGATCGCTGACGCGATCCGTCCCTCGTCGTTGGCGACCATCAAGGCCCTGCACCAACGCTCCGTCAAGGTCGCGATGATCACCGGAGACAACCGACCGACCGCTGAGCGCGTGGCGATGGAACTGGGTATCGACATCGTGTTGGCCGACGTCCTGCCTGGTGGCAAAGCCGATGAAGTGAGAAAGCTCCAGGCCCAAGGCCGACGTGTCGGCATGGTCGGTGACGGCGTCAATGACGCTCCTGCGCTGACCCAGGCGGACGTGGGTTTTGCAATTGGGGCGGGAACCGATGTAGCGATCGACAGCGCCGACATCGTGCTGATGCGCAGCGATCCTTACGACGTGGTTCAAGCCATCACGATCGCTCGCGGAACACTGCGAAAAATGCACCAGAACTTGTGGTGGGCGGTGGGCTACAACGTGGTCGCCTTCCCGCTGGCCGCTGGCGTGTTGTATCCATTCGTTCTGTCGCCCGAGATCGCTGCACTTTCCATGTCGGGAAGCTCGGTGATCGTCGCGGTCAATGCCCTGTTGCTGCGACGTTTGCGGATGGACGAGGCAGCCTCTGTCGCTCCCGGCGAGCCAGGCTCCACTCGGTCGGCGGAGGGAGTTGCACCATAAGTGCCGCTCCCCTGTCCGGAACCGGGGGCACCTCGCATTCTGCTACGACAACCTGAACTGAAATCTGGGAGAGCATCCGTGGCAACGTCACCGTCTACCCTGCAGTTCCTCGGCGCCGCCGCGACCGTCACGGGGTCGCGCTATCTGGTCGAAGCCGACGGGAAGCGACTCCTGATCGATTGCGGCTTGTTTCAGGGCTACAAGCAGTTGCGCGAGCGCAATCGCGCGGAGTTTCCGGTGCCGCCCCACACGATCGATACGGTGCTGTTGACCCATGCTCACCTCGATCACTCGGGTTACCTGCCGGCCTTGGTACGCAACGGATTTCGCGGCCGGGTTCTGTGCACGCCAGCGACCGCCGAGCTGTGCGCCCTGCTCCTCCCGGACAGTGGGCACCTACTGGAAGAGGAAGCCAAGTACGCCCGCAAGACGGGCTACTCCAAGCATGAAAACCCGACCGCGTTGTACACGGGTGAAGATGCCGAGGCCGCGTTGGGTCACTTCGATCCCAGGCCGTTCAATCAGGACTTCGAGGTAGCCCCAGGCGTGGCGGCGCGCTTCGTTCCGGCGGGCCACCTGCTGGGCGCTGCCCAGATCAGCCTGGAGCTGGAAGACACGCTGGTGCATTTCAGCGGAGACCTCGGGCGCGTTCACGACCCGCTACTGAATCCGCCGGTTCCGCTCCAGCAGGCGGATGTCCTGGTCTGCGAGTCGACCTATGGAAACCGGACGCACGCGCGCGTCGATGCAGAGGCGGAACTCGCGCCTGTCATCCGCCGGGTGGCAGCGCGAGGCGGTGTCATCGTCATTCCTGCGTTCGCCGTCGGTCGCGCCCAAGGCCTGATGCTGCACATCGCGCGTCTACGTCAACGCGGGGAGATACCGCCGCTACCCGTCTATCTCAACAGTCCGATGGCGATCGACGCCACCGACATCTACCACCGGTTCCATGATGAGCACCACGTGACCCTGGAGGAATGTCGCGCGATGTACGAACTGGCTTCGATGGTGCGTACCGTTGATGAATCGAAGGCGCTCAATCAGCGTCGCGGCCCCATGATCATCCTCTCGGCGAGCGGCATGCTGACCGGCGGCCGTGTCCTCCATCATCTGGAGGCTTTCGGGCCGGATCCACGCAACGCCATCTTGTTGTCCGGCTACCAAGCGGGCGGAACCCGCGGTGCCGCGCTGGTCGGCGGCGCCGAGCGGCTGCGGATGTTTGGCCGCGAAGTGCCAATCAGAGCCGAGGTCGTGCAGTTGGGAAGCTTCTCCGGCCATGCCGACGCCAACGAATTGCTGGATTGGATGCGGGGCGCCAAGCGACACCCGCGCATGACCTATATCACGCACGGCGAGCCGGATGCCGCCGATGCATTGCGGGGCCGGGTGGAGCGCGAACTGGGGTGGCATGCACGCGCACCGGAACATCTCGAGCGCATTGCGCTGGACGCTCCGCAATGAACGATGACCACAACCGCCTGCGTTTGCTTCGTGCGGGCATCGACACCTATCAGCAACCCGTGGTGTACATGCACCGCGATTGCCCCGTGTGCCGCTCGGAGGGATTCTCGGCGCTGACGCGGGTACTGATGCGCTGCGGCAGTCGCGAGCTCGTTGCCACCCTCAACGTCGTGACCGACGATTGGCTGGCGCTGGACGCGGCGGCGCTCTCCGAAGCGGCCTGGTCGGCGTTGGCGCCTGGATCAGAGGCATGGGCGACGTTCGAGCACCCAGAACCGGCAGCCTCCGCGCCCGCGCTGCGCGCCAAAGTGTTCGGCCAGCGGCTCCAGGAGCCAGACTTCCTCGCCCTCATGCAGGACACGCTGAACAACCGGCTGGCGGACATCGAACTCGCCGCATTCGTGACAGCGTGCGCAGGCGAGCGGTTGGACCGCGCCGAAACCATCGCTCTGACGCGTGCCATGGTCGCGGTGGGGCAGCGCCTGGACTGGGGTGCGGGTCCGGTGCTCGACAAGCACTGCGTCGGAGGGCTTCCTGGCAACCGGACCACGCCGATTGTGGTTGCGATTATCGCGGCCGCCGGCTATCGCATCCCAAAGACGTCGTCGCGCGCGATCACCTCCCCCGCCGGTACTGCCGACACCATGGAAGTCATGGCCCCGGTCGCCTTGGACACGGCCTCGATGCGCCGCGTCGTTGAGCGCGAGGGTGGCTGCATCGTGTGGGGCGGAGCCGTGCGTCTCAGCCCAGCCGATGACGTTTTGATTCGCGTGGAGCGTCCGCTGGATTTCGACAGCGATGGGCAGCTTGTGGCTAGCGTCCTGTCAAAGAAGATCGCCGCCGGCTCCTCCCATGTCCTCATCGACCTGCCAGTCGGGCCAACTGCCAAGGTGCGCTCGACCGCGGCGGCCGAACGCCTGGAGACGCTGTTGCGCGCCACGGCTGAAGCGGCCGGACTGTCGCTAGGCCTGATGCGGACCGACGGCCGTCAGCCCGTCGGGTATGGCATCGGACCCGCGCTGGAAGCCCGGGACGTGCTGGCGGTACTACGCGGTACAGGAGATGCTCCGGCGGACCTGCGTGAGCGCGCGGTCGTTCTGGCCGCCGCTCTACTCGATCTGGTGCCAGGGACGCCTTCGTACCCGGGACGGCAACGGGCTGAAGATCTCCTGCGAAGCGGAGCCGCATTAAGCAAGTTCCTATCCATCTGCGAGGCCCAGGGCGGGTTCCGGGAACCGCAAGCGGCGCCACACGTGCGATCGATCGCGGCAACGCGAGGCGGCTCTATCCTCGATATCGACAACCGCCGCTTGGCAAAGATCGCCAAACTTGCAGGAGCGCCGGCCAGCCCGAGCGCCGGCATCGACTGCCGCCTGCGCCTCGGGGACCGCGTTCGTGTCGGCGAGCCCTTGTTCGAGGTGCACGCACAAACGCCGGGCGAACTGGAGTACGCGCTCAGCTATGCAAGCACGCAGACGGAGGTCTTCCGAGTCGGGGAGGAACCATGAGCCGCGTTCTGTTGCCCTTTCCCCAGCAGCGCCCGATGGCCGAGGCGATGGCGTCCACGCTCGAGGCCAGGCTCGGCCGGCTGGACTGGCGTCGATTTCCGGACGGCGAATCGCTCGTGGCCGTCGACGAGTCACTCTCTGGCGCAGACGTGGCGGTGATCGCGACATTGCGCAATCCCGATGAAGTCTCGATCGCACTGCGCTTCGCGTCCGCGACGGCGCGCGAGTTCGGCGCGCGGTCGGTGGGCCTGGTCGCACCGTACCTTGCCTACATGCGTCAGGACACACGCTTCCATCCAGGAGAGGCTGTCAGCGCGCCCCTGTATGCGCGATTCCTGGAGGAAAGCTTCGACTGGCTGGTCACGCTTGACCCGCATCTACACCGCACCCCGGAGCTGTCGACCCTGTTCCGTATTCCAGCCGCCCGTGCTGCTGCGGCGTCGGCGGTGGCACGGTGGATAGTCGAGCATGTTCCGAACCCCGTCCTGATCGGCCCGGATAGCGAAAGCGAGCAGTGGGTGTCCGACATCGCCGGTAAGGGGGGCTTGCCTTGGCAGGTTCTGCAGAAGCAGCGTCACGGCGACCGCGAGGTCAGCGTCAGTCTGCCCGATGCCGCTGCTCTCAAAGGCTGTAACCCCGTGCTGGTCGATGACATCGTGTCTTCTGGGCATACCCTGCTGGAAACACTGGGGCATCTGAAAGCTCTGGGCCTGCCTCCCAGCGTTTGCATCGCTATCCACGCCGTGTTTTCCGGCGATGCCTATGAGCAGCTGCGCAACGCCGGAGCATCGCAGGTGGTCAGCACCAATTCCATTCCCCACCCATCCAATGCCATCGAGATCGCCGGATTACTGACTGAGGCATGCGCCGACCTGTTCGGTGCCAGCGCCCCGAGGAGGGACAGTGGACGAAGCCCTTGACTGCTGCACGCTGCACGAACTGGCACCGGCCGACTACGAGCGTATCGATCGCGAAGCCTCGCGCTTGCGTTCGGGAAATTCCGGGTTTGCGCAGTGGGCTGCCGGGTACGGCGTCATTGCTCATGACGCCCTGACACAAGTCCGGGTAAGTCAGATGGTGTCCTCGCTGATCCGTAACGGGAGGCTGCCGGATGCGGCCACGGGCTACCAGCGACTGAAAGCCGCCGACCGGATAGCGAGCGCAGGCATGTGGCTGGTCCCCCATATGACCTACGCCCGGCGTGTGAGGCTCGATGGTGCCCCACTTGAAGCCGCGGACTTCAAACAGCAGCCCGAAGGACACACCGGGGGCTCCCTCAATATGGTGCCAGCGTACGTCGCTTATCTGGCCTTGAATGCGCTGGACGGACATACCCGCAGCTGGATGATGGGCCAAGGGCATTGCGTCGCCGCGATCGACGCCGTCAATGTGATCGTGGACAACATGACGCCGGCCCACGCCCAGCGCTATGGGCTGCACGACGAGGGGTTGTCCCGCCTGGCAGCGGATTTCTACGGTTTTGCGATAGGACCCGACGGGTTACCCGCTACGCCACTGGGCTCGCATGTCAACGCGCACACCGCTGGCGGCATGCTCGAAGGAGGCTATCTGGGATTTGCGGAGCTCCAGTATGTTCACGCGCCACTATCCGGCGAGCGGCTAGTGGCATTCCTCAGCGATGGTGCCTTCGAGGAGCAACGCGGCAGCGACTGGGCGCCGCGATGGTGGCGACCGCAGGATTCCGGACTGGTGTCGCCGATCATGATTCTCAACGGCCGGCGCATCGAGCAACGCACTCAGGTCGAACAGGAAGGCGGCGAATCCTGGCTGTACCGGCATTTGCGTCTCAACGGATTCAGGCCGATCGGCCTGGACGGACGCGATCCGGCGAGCATTGCCTGGGGCATCTGGCTCATGGAGTCGCACCACGCCGACGCCACTACTGCGTCGACCACCGCCCACAACCCGCTCCATTACGGCATCGCACGCACCATCAAGGGATACGGCTTTCCCGGCGCCGGCACCAACCGCGCGCACAATCTCCCGCTGGCTGGAAATCCGTCGCTGGACGCGGCGGCGCGCGCAGAATTCAACAACGCCGCAACGCGTCTATTCGTGGTCGAGAACGCCTTGCGCGACGCAGTGGAGGTTCTGTCGACCCATTCGGCGCAACTGCGGCCCCGAGAGCGCGATCATCCTCTGGCCAATCGCCGGGTTGCAGCGCCTGTCATCCCTGCATTCGCCCCCGAGACCGTAGGTGGGCCGGTCTCGCCGATGGATGCCATCGATCGCCACTTCAGCGGCATCGTGGCGGCCAACCCGGCGCTTCGACCGCGGGTGGGTAACCCCGACGAGCTTCGCAGTAATCGCCTCGATCGCACGCTGGATCTACTGAAACACCGGGTGTATGAAGCCGAGCCGGGAGTAGCCGAGTCCCCCACGGGGAGCGTGATCACCGCACTCAACGAGGAGGCGGTGGTGTGCGCGGCGCTCGCCAACAAGGGCGGCATCAACCTGGTTGTGACCTACGAGGCATTCGCGCCGAAGATGCTGGGCGCGCTGCGCCAGGAGATCACTTTCTCGCGACAACTGGTGCGCGCCGGGCGCCCGCCCGACTGGCTCGGCGTGCCGGTGGTGTTGACCTCGCATGTTTGGGAGAACTCGAAGAACGAGATCTCCCATCAGGATCCGACTCTGGCCGAAGCTCTCTTGGGTGAAATGGCGGACGCGGTCTCGCTGGCCTTCCCTCCCGACGCGAATGCGGCGGCGGCGGCACTCGAATGCGCCTACGCCCGCCGCGGCCGCATCACGGCGCTGGTGGTCCCGAAACGCGAGGTCACCAGCGTTCTCACCTGGTCGCAAGCGACCCGACTGGCCGAGCATGGAGTCCTGTTGCTAGAGGGCAGTTCCGCGACCGCGCAGGTCATTTTGGCGGCCACGGGCGCCTATCAGCTCGAATTGTGCAAGCGAGCGCGCCAGCGCCTGGCGGAGCGAGATATCGAAAGTACGCTGATCTATCTGTCTGAACCCGCCCGACTGCGTGCGCCACGCGACGATCTCGAAGCCACCCGCGTGCTGACGGACGCAGCGATCGCCGCATTCTTCCCCTCGGAGGTGCCTCGTGTCCTCGTCACCCATACCCGCCCCGAGCCCTTCCTCGGCGCCTTGCGTAGGATCGACACAGGTCCGCGCACCACCGAGGCACTGGGGTTCATCAACCGCGGCGGCACCTTTGACATCCACGGAATGCTCTTCGCGAACCGGACGACATGGGCGCATGCTGTTGCTGCCGTTGCCCGCGTGCTCGCCGTGTCGGCTGTAGGCCTGCTTTCACCCGAGGAACTGGCAGCGGTCGAAGGCCGCGGGAACCCTGCCTGTCTTCGATAAGCCATGAAGACCACAAACTCCACCGACCTGAAGCGTGCGGAATTGCTGGGAAGCGTCGGCATATTTCTATTGGGCGCCGGTCTGGGATCGCTGACCAGCGACGCACTTGCGCAGTATGCGGCGATCCTGGTTCTCGGAGGCGGCCTCATGCATGGGCTGGCGATGTACGGAAAACATCGCACCGAGATCGCCCAAGGCATCGCCGCCCCCTCCTGGTATCGCGCCCTGTATTGGTCCTGCTGGGCATTGCTGACCCTTCTGGCGATCTGGCTGGCCATCTCCTAGCAAGGCAATAAGGAGGCCCATGACACGCACTGGTTCAAGAAGCCTCCAAATCATAGGGGCAACCACCGCATTTGCCTGGAGCTGGCTTCTTCATCACAGAAAGTCGCCCCAGCAATTGCCCGATCGCCTGCGGGCCACGCTTGAGGGACTGGGCACCACCTTCGTCAAACTCGGCCAAGGCCTGAGTCTGCGCCGTGATGTCCTGCCGGCCGGCTACCGCGACGCCCTGGAACGGCTGCACAATCGAGTGCCACCCTTCCCCTCAGAGCTGGCGGTCGCCACGATCGAGCACGGTTTGGGGCACCCAGTGTTGGCGCTGTTTTCCCGCTTTGAACCTGAGCCGTTCGCGGCGGCGTCGGTCGCCCAGGTGCATCGGGCATGGCTTCGCGACGGAACTGCCGTCGTTGTCAAAGTACGTCGGCCTGGCGTGGAGGAGCAGGTCAAGGCCGACCTTCGGCTGCTGCGCCTACTGGCCGGGGCCCTGCAGGCCGTTTGGCCCGGTCTGCGTCGACAGCGACCGTTGGACCTGATCGCCGAGCTGGGCGCCCAACTAATGGCAGAGATCGACCTTGAGCACGAAGCTCGCAACATGCGACGGCTGCTGCCGGCGATCATGGGTGTCGGCGGCGCAACGATGCCCCGGGTCGTCGAGCCGTACGCCTGCGCCTCGACTCTTGTGCAGGAACTGAGTCAGGGCACCCCCATCGCCAGTGCTTTCGGAACGGAGCGCGGCCCAGCGCTTGCGCGCCTTCTGCTTGATTCCTATCTGCACCAGCTGTTCAACGCTGGCGTATTCCACGGCGATCCGCATCCCGGCAACCTGTTCTCGATGGACGACGGGCGCCTGTGCTTCCATGACTTCGGGACGATCGGATATCTCGATCCCGACGCAAGACTGGCCCTGGCGCGATTGGTTGAGGCGATCTCCTATGGCGATGCACGTGACGCGCTCGAGTCCGCTTTGGCGCTCGGCTACCTGGAGCCCCCCATCGACCGCCGGGAATACACCCGCGCTATCAGCGAGATCCTCGACGAACTTAGGTCCCTGCCGCTTTCGCAGTGGTCCTTGGCAGAGACCGTCTGGCGCATCGCTCGCCTTGGTCGCGGCGAGCGCTTCCGACTGCCGCCCCACCTGCTGGTACTGATGCGGACGTTGTTCCTTGCGGAGAACACCATCCGAGCTTTGGACCCCGGCTTTGATCTGCTCGCCGAGATCGGGCAGCGACGTGACGCCCTGTCCAGCGCCGTTGCGCAGTCGGCCGGAGCCGGAAGACGCCCGTTGACCTGGCGCATCGCGCGCGCGGCAAGCAGCCTCCCCGCCCTCGCGGAGGAACTGCTTCGCCAGGCGCAACAGGAGGATGGCCGTCCGGGCCTGTCGATGCACCATCGCGGCCTGGAGGAGCTTGAGCTGCACCTTGGCCGCACGGGAAATAGGCTGTCGCTTGCGCTGGTGACGCTCGGGCTCTACATCGCCGGATCGATCCTGATGCTGCATAGCGCCGGACCGCGCGTATGGGGCGACGTTCCGGTTCTGGCCCTCGTCGCCTACGCCATGGCGCTGCTGCTGTCGCTTCGGCTGATATTCGCGGTTGCGCGATCGGGGCACCTATGACGCAATCGCTCCTCGCCTTGAATGTCGGATCGGCGACGCTGAAGGCGGCAAGCTATCGCATAGGCCTGGATGGCCCGGTAGAGACCGGACGCCTTACAGCCGACTCCATCCACGGCACTTCCGATCACGAACCGAGCGGAGTTCTGGACCACGCCGTAGCGGGCTTGCCGTTACTTGCCCAGCCGAATGTGGTCGCGCACCGTATCGTCCACGGTAACGACCACGCAATGCCGGTTGAGCTGACCCCGTCGGTGTTCGATGAGCTCGAGTCGTTGGTGCCCTTGGCCCCATTGCACCAACCGCCCGCGCTGGCATTGGCGCGCGCGGCGCTGAAGCGCTGGCCCCAAGCCAGGCATTACGCGGTCTTCGACACCTCGTGGCACTTGGCGATGGCCGAAGCGAACAGGATCCTTCCGTTGCCACGCGAACTGTACGCACGGGGCGTCCGACGTTACGGCTTTCACGGATTGGCGTTCGACTCGGCCATGCAGCGGCTGCGCAGCCTGGCTCCCCAAAGCGCCCAAGGCCGCGTGGTCCTGGCCCACCTTGGGGGCGGAAGCAGCCTGTGCGCGGTCCGTGATGGGCTCTGCGTGACCACGACGATGGGAATGACGCCGCTCGGCGGAATCCCCATGTCCACACGACCTGGCTCGCTTGACCCAGGCGTCATTCTGCATCTCCAACGCGCCCTGGGCGTGACACCTGACGCCCTCGACCGCCTGTTGTGGCGAGAGAGTGGCCTGCGCGGAATCTCCGGGGAGTCCGGCGATATGCGCGCCCTGCTTTCGTCGAAATCCCCCCACGCACGGCAAGCCGTCGACGTCTACGTCACTGCGGTTGCCCAAGGCGTTGCGGCAATGGCCGCGGCCCTCGGCGGAATCGAAGCCCTGGCGTTCTCAGGTGGGATCGGAAAGCATGCCCCGAGGATCAGGGCGCAGGTCGCGGGACTGTTGAGCTGGATGGGCTTGACCCTCGATCTCGATCGCAACGAGAGTTCGCTTGAGGAGGTATCGGTCGCCACATCGCCCGTGCGCATCTTCACACTCGCGGTAGATGAGGAGTTGGCCATGGCGCAGTCAGTTGTGGCTCTGATCACTGCTCAATAGGACACGGCGGTCAGTCGCCCGATCGGCTACCGCTTCAACTGCATCACGTCACCGGCCAGGACGGGCCCGATCGTGCTGCGTATCGAAGCCGGAGAGCCAGCCGCAGTCGCCAGTTTGGAGGTGGCGATCCGCGAAGGCATGGTGCAGCGCGTTTGACAAGTCGGTGGCCTGATCACCGCGCCGTCGCGATCGACGTCAGCTGCCTTCAGGTGAACACCAGGGATGCTTTGTTCCTCACCGCATCATCAGGCAGTCGATGGCGTCCAGGCCGATGTGGATCAGCAGACCCAATCCCAGGAGTCGGGTGCGCCGGGGTAGGCACAGCAGCCCATAGGCGAGGATCGCGGGCGCCGTGTGCAGTGGATGGAATCCGATGCTGCAGCGCCCTGGCGCGTAGACGGGATCAGCCAGCACGTGGTCTATATCTATCAACCAGCCTGCCAGCATCCACAGCCAGGCACGGAACCAGCGTTCGCGATACCAGATCCGCGCGACCGTCAGCGGTACCGCGACGTGCAGGAGAAGATGAAGGACAGGTCGAACTTCAAGTTCCATTGTTACAGGTAGTCTTGTTTCAGGGGACCACCGAATGCGGGCAGCTTCCGGCGCCCGGAACGGAAGTGGCGGCGTGACTTCGCCGCCATCCGGATCTTCGCTTACATACCTTCAAGAGCCGCAAACTCGCTCTTGCTCAGACTGCCATCCTTGTTGGCGTCCACCATACTGGCGTGTGCAGCCATCGGATGCTTGGCCAGTTCCTGCTTTGAGAGCGCCCCATCTTTGTTCGTATCGAGCTTGGCAAACGCGTCCGGCGTCGCGTGGTGCCCGGTGTGTGTGCTGTGGTCCATT
This sequence comes from Lysobacter niastensis, assembly GCF_015453285.1. GTDB lineage: Bacteria > Pseudomonadota > Gammaproteobacteria > Xanthomonadales > Xanthomonadaceae > Lysobacter_J > Lysobacter_J niastensis. Next base: position 326,946 of record NZ_JADLZT010000006.1, on the reverse strand, counting down.
GTGGCTCCGGTCGGCTCTGTTGCCTTCTCCGGATTGGCTGCAAAGGCGGTTCCGGCGGCGAAAGTCAGCGAGAGCAGAAGGAGCGAAGCAGCTTGTTTCATGGAAGACTCCGTTGGTCAGTTCGAGCGTAGAGCTTAGCGACAGAAAATAGTCCTGTGCCGGCTATGGGTGACGAGCAGCGGTGATTAGTTCAGGAGGCGAGGATTGATGCAGACGCTATTGGTCGTCCTCAGCGAGTGCATTGAGAATCGGGCACTGCTCCAGCGCACCATGCCCTGGACAAGAATCCACCAGGGTCTTAAGACCATCGCGGATCCGGGTGAGTTCGGCGAGCTTGGTTTCGACGTCAGTGAGCTTCAGAATCGCAGCGGCCTTCATTCCTGCCATGTCGTCCTCTCGGTGGCTCGATAGCGCCAGCAATTCACCGATTTCGAGCAGAGTGAAGCCGAGCGCTTTTGCACGGCGCACGAAGTGCAGGCGTGCCAGGTCATCCTGACCATAGAGGCGATAACCCGATGCCAGGCGTTGCGGCGCAGGCAGCAACCCCTGGCGTTCGTAATAACGCACCGTATCAATATTGACTTGGGCCCGCTGGGCCAGTTCCCCGATTTTCATGACTCGTATCCATGGCGCTACAGCGCTTCGAGATCAGTCTGCAGTCTGGACTCTGGTCCAGAGTCAAGCCCCTGCCGTGATTATCGGTCGTGCTCCGCATACGCGACTGTGGTGCCATCGCGTTGCACCAGTTCCACCGTGTAGGGTTGCACTTCGCCTGACGGAACCTCCATGCCCGGCGACCCCAGCGGCATGCCGGGCAGTACCAGCCCCTTTGCATCGGGCTTCTCGGCTAACAGTCGCTTGATGTCTTCAACGGGCACATGACCTTCGACGAAGTAACCGCCGATCTCCGCGGTATGGCAGGACCCCTTGCCGTAAGGCACACCTGCGCGCTCTTTCACCGGATTGAGGTCATCTGCGTTGCGCACCTCCACGCGGAAACCGGCTTTCTGCAGGTGCTCCACCCACAAACCACAGCAGCCGCAGGTTGGGCTCTTGTGGACCACTGCGAGAGGAAGCTCCGCAGCCGCGATAACGGCTGCGGGCGCTTCGGCCCGCATTGCGGGGACCGTCTTGGACGCTTGCGATACGTCAGCGCGTGGCTGTTCGGATGGCTCCGGTGCCCGCGCGCAGGCGGACAAGGCGATGGCCGGCGCAAGCGTCAGGGCGAATAGGATCCGGTTCTTCATGGCATCAGTTGTCCGCGTTAGCTGTCTCAGGCTTGGCTGCATTCGCGGTACGCGAGGACCAATGAATGTGTACGATTCGCCACTCGGTGCCGATCTGCTTCAGGACCATGGTTTCAGTACTGAGCACGGTCAGTGCCTTTCCGTCCTTCGTGGCGTGCAACTCGCTCTCGGTTCCAACCCAGGCGAGCGCCCCCTCGACACGCGCGACGCGCTGCTTGACCTGGACGTGCGCGCCTTTCAGGAACATGGCATCGGAGATGGCGTGATGGCCGAGGTACTCCTCGCGCGAACGCTCGGCACCGCCGCTTTCGAGAATCAGCACGTCCTCGGCGAGCAGTTCGCCGACGCGCTTGAAGTCCGCCGCCTGCAAGGCCTTGGAGAACTGCTCGACCACTGCGACGGCAGGCTGTGCCGCGGCTTCAATCACGGCGGGCGTGGTCGTTGCGTGGAGCTTTGGGTCATGCGCTGCCGCGAGCGAGGGCAACGCAATCAACCCAGCAAGCAGAACGGCTGAACAATGGATGGGCTTCATGTTCTGGAGTCCTTGGGAGTCAATGCTGATGGTCGTGGTGGTCGTGCGCGTCCTGCTCCGCAGGAACTGGTTCGGGAGACGTCTTTTCCGAGGTCGCTGATTTGACTGGTGTGGCGTCATTGTGCGGCGGGGTGCCGGGAGCGTGTGTGTGCGGCTTGCTTTCCGTTGCGGCGACAGCCGGCTTACGCGCATCGTCGTGCGGCGGCGTGCCAGGTGGATGCGCATGCGGCTTGCTTTCTTTGGCTTGCGACTCGGCTTGGGGCGTGTCGTCATGCGACGGCGTACCCGGCGCGTGGCTATGCGGCTTGGCTTCGTTATTCATCGGCATACCCTCCATGGCGCCGTGATAATCCGCTTCACCTTCAGCATGGTCGTGCGGCTTGGTCTCGCCGCCACCGTGTGAGTGCCCGCCGCTACTCGCCACCAGTGTCTGGTACTGCTCTGCATTGAGCTTGGGCAACTGCTGGAGGAACGCGGCCATGTTCCAGATGTACGCGTCGTCCATGCTCTTGCCCCAAGCCGGCATGGCCGAGGCCTTGATGCCGTGCTTGATCACCCAGAATGCATGGGCGGCATCGACCCTCTCCTTCGTCAGATCAGGTGGCGCGGGATACAGGCCCTTGCTCATTTCAGTTTCGCCCATGCCCGGAGTGAGGTGACAGCCCGTACACATGGCGTCGTAGTTGCCAGCCCCCTGACGGATGCGCGCAGGATCGTCCAGGTCCGCTGGCACCTGGAGCCTGCTGGCACGGACGTCGATCGAACGATGCCGCACGGTCTCCAGCAGTGCGTGGGTCGGACGCCAATGCGGATCGTCAGCACCGATGTTGTATGCGCCGGACCAGACGATGCCGGCGATCAGTACCAGTGTGGTGACGATTGGGGTGGAGAGAATCAACAGCGTCTTGCGGGTTACGAATGGCATGGAACTCCCCTTGTCAGAACCAGATGCGCACGCCCGCCACGAAGCGGGTGTCGTTGATGTCTTCGCCGTCGTCGCGACGGAAGTCGGCGGTACGGCCGAACGACCACTCTCGAACAACGCCCACATAGGGCGCGAACTGCCGAGTGATCTCGTAGCGCAGGCGCAGACCGGCTTCGGCGGTGCTCAAGCCCGAGCCGATGCCCCGCTGCTCGTCGTTCTGCCCATAGAAGTTGAGTTCGACCAACGGCTGCAAGGTCAGGCGGTTAGTCAGCAACGTCTCGTACTCGGCTTCGAGCCGCGCCGCGGTCTGCCCGGACTGGCCGATGTATGCCGTGGCTTCCACCTCGAACTTGTACGGCGCGACACCCATGATGCCGATCGCTGCAAAGTCCTGCGAAGCACCGGGCTTGAAGTCATGACGCACACCGGCGACGACATCCCACCAGCGGGCGATAGCGCGTCCGTACAGTACTTCCAGGTCGGCCGCTTCGGTATGCCCGCCTGCACGCTCCCCTTCAGTGCGCAGCCAAAGCCTGTTGAGGTCGGTACCGATCCACACCTGCCCTTCCCATTCGAAGCCAGTGCCTTCATCGGCATCGAATCCCTCGAGGCGGTTGAAGAGCACGAAACTCTGGAGTGAGTTGTCGTGGGGCGGATGACCATGGGGCGGTGGCACCGCAGCCGCACGGTCAGCGTCGGTCAAGACGGGTATCGGCGTAACAGGCTGATCGGCCGGATGCGGCATGTCATGGCCCATGGCGGCGTGGTCCATGGGCTGCGGCGTCTCTTTGGAGACGCCATGCCCCATGGCCGCGTGATCGACGGCTTCCGCGGGTCTCTGCTCCGGTGTGCCGTGCCCCATCGCGGCGTGGTCCACCGCCTCTCCCGCAGCCGGCTGTGTTTTCTTCGCCGCAGGTTTCGCCTTAGTTTGTGGAGTCGTCTTGGGCTGGGGTTGTTGATGCTGCGAATGATCCTGCGCCGCGGGTGCAGGCATCTGATGTTGGGAGTGATCCTGAGTCGCCGGTGCCGGCACTTGATGCTGCGAGTGATCCTGTGCGGGCACATTGAAGGCCAGCATCAGTCCTGCGGCAAGCGGCACCAGCGCGGGTATACGCGTCTTCATTCTTCGACCCTCACTTCGCGCATCATCCCGGCTTCCATGTGGTACAGCAGGTGGCAGTGGTAGGCCCAGCTTCCAAGCGCGTCGGCTCGCACGCGGTAAGCGCGCTTGCTTCCGGGTGGCATATCGATGGTGTGCTTGCGCACGAGGAAGTTGCCTTGCTCGTCCTCCAGGTCGCTCCACATGCCGTGCAGGTGGATCGGGTGCGTCATCATCGTGTCGTTGACCAACACGATGCGCAGGCGCTCGCCGTAGTTGAGTCGCAGCGGCTCCACTTCGGAGAACTTCTGGCCGTTAAAGCCCCAGGCGAAGCGCTCCATGTGGCCCGTAAGATGCAACTCGATGTCGCGGCCCGGGTCGCGACCGTCCGGATCGTTGAAGGTGCTCTTGAGCATCGCGTAGGTCAGCACCTTGCGCCCGTTGTCGCGTAGGCCAATGCCGGGGTCGTCCAACTTGGGCAGCGGCGCCATGGTCTGCATGTCGACCAGGGCATTGCCGGTCTCGCTCACCGGGTGCTGCTGCATGCCGCCAGCACCGTGGTCCATGCCGGGCATCGCCGCCATGTTGTGACCGGCGTGTGGGTCGGCAGGCGCCTGTTGTTTCGAGGGAGACTGGCCTGCATGTGTGCTGTGGTCCATGCCGGCCATGCCCATGCTTGCGCCACAGCCGCCTTCCATGCCCTTCATGCCGGACATGTCGTGCCCGCCGCCGTGCCCCATTCCACCATGGCCCATGTCAGCCATGGTAAGGATCGGACGCGGATCCACCGACGGCACCGGTGCTCGCAGGCCTTCGCGGACTGCCAGAGTGCCGCTGACATAGCCGGTGCGGCCCATGTCCTGGGCAAAGATGGTGAATGCGTCCTGCCCAGACGGTTCGACGATCACGTCGAACGTCTCGGCCGTGGCGATGCGGAACTCGTCGACGGTGACCGGATGCACGTATTGGCCATCGGCCGCGACTACGGTCATCTTCAACCCAGGGATGCGCACATCGAAATGCGTCATCGCCGACCCGTTGATGAAGCGCAGGCGAATCTTCTCGCCCGAACGGAACAACCCTGTCCAATTGCCGAGCGAGGTCGTACCGTTCATCAAGTACGTATAGGTGTTCGCATTGACATCCGACAGATCGGTCGGCGTCATCCGCATCTCGCCCCACATCTTGCGGTCGTCGACGGTGGCAGCCAAGCCCTTCCGCTGCACATCGTTGAAGAAGTCTCCAACGGTTCGCTTGGAGTAGTTGTCGTACCCAGACATCTTCTTCAGACGCTGGAACAGCGCGGTCGGATCGAGGTCGGTCCAATCCGTCAGCATCACCACATAGTCGCGATCAAACGAGAACGGTTCGGGATCGATCGGATCGATCACCAGTGGTCCGTAGAGGCCCGCCTGCTCCTGGAACGCCGAATGGCTGTGGTACCAGTAAGTGCCGCCCTGCTGCACCGTGAATCGATAGTGGTAGGTCTCGCCGGGCTGGATGCCGTTGAAGCTCAGACCCGGCACGCCATCCATGTTGGCCGGCAGCAGGATGCCGTGCCAATGGATGGACGTTTCGCGGCCGTGGATCGAGCCTTTGGGCAGCGCATTCGACACGCGCAAGTTCACGGTGGTGCCCTCGCGCCAGCGCAGCAAGGGTGCTGGAATCGAACCATTGACTGTGATCGCCGTGCGGGTGCGCCCGGTGAAGTTCATCGGCGTCTCGCCGATTACTAGATCGAACTCGGTACCCGACAGCACGTTGCCGTTGCCGGGGCCACTCAATGCCCAGATGGACTTAGGCCACAGACCTAGGCCGGCTACCGCGCCGCCCACAGCGAGACCCTGCACAAAGCGGCGCCGCGACGGCTTGAGCAGCCCGTCGGCGTTGCGGCCGAAAGAATCGGAAGACATAACAACAACTCCGTGAAAGCGTCAAAGAAGTTCAGCGATGCACTAGCTGAACCAAGCCAGCAATGCGCGTGACCTGAGCACGCGGATGCACGGCGACGGACGACGAGGCGCCCTTAGGACACTTGGCCGATCGGAGGTCGAATCAGATGGGGTAGCGCTGGTGCCGGATGGGCCAGCGTCAATCGACGAACACTCCCGCAGTGATTGAGCACTGGGGCAGCCAGGTTCGCGCCGGGCAGCATTACCTGCGCCAGGTGCATGCAGGCACAGGCGCAAGTTTTGGATTTGCAGCAATCGGGGGACGACTTACCGGACTCGACAGGAGCCGGCGGGTGGTCATTTGCCGCTGCCGACTCGGCCTGGTGCTGATGGCACGGCATCTGACCGTCTGCCTGGGACGCTTTCGCCGGAGCGACGGCAATCGATGCCATATCCGCTGGGCCCGCATGGATGTGTGTAGCAGCAGTCGCCGTCGCCACCCCGTTCAGGATGAGCGACAGGCTGAGTAGCACACGCAGCAGAATGGGCCAGAGCGACATATCGTTACTTTACCGCGCCCCTGCCGGAACGGGTATAGGAAATATGAACTCTGCACGACCTCCAGAGTTTTGGAGCTATTAAGCGCCCGCGCCCGGGCTTGGGCCTGGGCCTGGGCCTCCAACGGGGCAGTCAGGCCGTACGCGTCACCCCCTACCGTTGCGCTACGTTCCTGCTTAGTGAACCGCTTCCCGATACCTCAAGTAAAAGCCGTGAAAATGACGAACTTCGCACTCTGGGTGCTGAGGAACGAGCAGCGAATTCTCGAAGCATTTCCAAGAATCGATCAGTTCGTATCCACATTGCTCCATCTGAGCGATGAACTCCGAATAGTTGTCTATCCGCATAGGCGTTACCGAATGTCCGGTGTTCTGCAGCGTCACGAACGCCGGAATGCGGCTGCAAAGCGGAAGGCGATTTATCAGGATGTGACGCGGCCGATGCGTCAAGCCGTCTAGCAAGCTGGCCAAACGTGGCTCAAGGAACGGCAGCACACCCGCCGCGAGCAGTATCTGGCAGCCATCCATTGCGGTCCGATCTGTCGTAAAGCTCAACCCGCACGCCTGCCGCTGGATCGCAAGCTGAGCCCCCAGCTCCGCGGGCTCGGGCAACTCGCAGACTACCCAGGACAGCCCGTCAGGAAACTGTAGGCGCTCTTGGTACGCGTAGTAGCAGACACCCACACTGCCCCCGAAATCGCACACGACAGAGTTCCTGTCGAGCAGCTGTCCCAGCCAATACAGGATCGGATAATCGTGCGCCTTGATGGTGGTCTGGATCTTCGCCCACTCGACGTGGTCCAAGCGATACTCACTTTGGACCCCCCGCTTGCGCGCGAACTCGTTCGCCTCAGCGAAGGAGGAGAACTTTCCAAGGTGGAGGTTTTGCCAGCCGTGTGCGTTGAAGAAGTGACGGTCCGCACGCCACCACTGCCACACGCTGGCCGGAACCATCGGCTTCACCACCAAAGCCGCCATCTTCGCCAGCTCCATAGGAAGCGCCTCTCCTAGCTTTTCTGGATGGAACGCGCCGGTGGTCGACGACCGGCCGTCTCCTGCGGTCACCTAGTAGGGTGATAGCGCCGTTGCGTGTTCGACCGTACGAACAGACCTGCATCTGCTCGCCTCGCAGGAGTGACTATGGAGTTGGGTCAAGACTCCATTCAAACCCTCAACAAGACCTTCTCGAAAACTTAGATACGTTGTCGGCGGGTAACACATCGGAGCGCGAGCGTGGGAAGTCATTCGTTGCCAATCTCAACCGTCCGCTTCCTGCTGCGCGGAGTAGCTCACTTCGCACGCCCCGTGTGGGAGACCTCCCCTCCCGAGCGGCTTGCGTCGACCGCCTATCGATGGTTTGGAACGTTCATCTATAGACACTACGTCCGTTACCAGGACCGGGTGCAGAGTCACTACACCCGGTTTCTCCGCAATCAGCCCCAACTCAATCAATTGGTCTCGCTGGTCAAGGAGGCATCCCCCCTAACCCCAATCAGCGTCGCGTCCATCGGGTGCAGCTCTGGCGCGGAGTTGTACTCTCTGCTTTGGGCCCTGCGCTCTTCCATACCCAGCTTGATCGTTACCGGGGTCGGCGTGGACATTTCCCCCGAGGCGATAGCCAGCGCGCAGGCCGCCCTATACCGAGCCAGCGCACCCGCTGTAAAAATGCCCCATGACGAATCTGAGCTGGCGGACCTTTCCGAAGACGTCATTCCCCGCCTCTTTGCTCCGCGTGGAGACGAATTCATCGTGCATGACTGGATTAGGGCTGGATGCAAGTGGGTGGTTGGCGACATTTGCGACAGCTCAGCAGTCGCCAATCTTGGCACTCATGATGTCGTGCTCGCCAACAATTTTCTCGGCCCCATGGACGACGCGCAGGCAGCCGCTTGCCTAACTGGGATTGTGGGCCTGGTGAAGCCGGGCGGTTATCTGGTGGTGGACGGAGTCGACTTGAACGTCAAGTGCAAGGTCATCAGGCGGCTTAATCTCAAGCCAATCACACATGACCTGGATGCGATCTATTCTGCCGGCCCCCACAAGGGCGGCTGGCCATGGATTCGTTGGGGGCTGGAACCGATCAACCGTAGCCGGCGCGATTGGCAGATTCGCTACTCGACGATCTTCAAAGTCGTGCCCCCTGGCGCAGGGAAGCAGGCAATACATTCAGTTGACAACAAGGGCAGGAGCTTGCGCGACGGATGATCCGAGGAGGCGCCGTTACCGACACCTCCTCGACGACCGGCCTGCTCAGACCTTGAAGTCGTCAAACGCGACCATTCCTTCCGCTATGCCCAATTTGCGCAGCAACTGTCGGGACGCGGACAGCATCGCCGGAGGACCGCACAGGTAGAACTCACAGGCCTGCAGGTCCGGATGGTCCTGCAGCAGATGTGCGTGTGCGGCTTCGTGCACCAGTCCCTTGACCAGTCCGGCAGCGTGCTCGGCCTCTTCGGAGAGGACCAGGTGCCAAGTGAAGTTGGGGTAGCGCCGCGCGAGTTCGGCCATTTCCTCCACATACGGCGCATCGCGGAGGTTGCGTGCGCCGTACCAGAAATGGATGCGCTCCGACGCACCGCCATCGAGTCGCGCGTGAATCATCGCGCGCAACGGTGCCATACCCGCACCACCACCAATGAATACCTTCTCTCGCGCGCCTGGCTTGAGCGCAAAGTCTCCAAACGGCCCACTGAACCGAAGCGTATCGCCGGGCTTGAGCGAGTACAGGTAGGTCGAGCCCTTGCCCACCGGTTGCCGTTTCTTGTCCTGACGCCCCGGACTGAATCGCGTGAGCAAGGTCACCCTGCCCGCGGCCTTCTCCACGGGCAGGGCCAGTGAATAGGAACGTCGCACCGGCTCCTTGTTCGCCAGGGTGTCGGGCAGATTCAAACCGGCCCAATCTGCGCGATGGTGATCCGGGTGCTGGAGGTCGTGGCGTTGGAACGTGTAGTCGGGCACATGCACCTGGAGGTACGCGCCCGGTTGGAAGTCCGCGCCCACAGGGGTATCAGGAGCCAGCACTATCTCGCGTAGAAATGGCGTCACCGCGGTCACCCGCTCCACTTTCGCGACGCGCTCGGTCCACAAGTTGGAGCCGGCAGCCACTTCCACCTCCGCTGCGTGCTCCACCGGCAGATTGCAAGCCAGCCGGTAGCCCATTCGCAAACGACTGTCCGCGATGTGCTCGCGATCGGCCGTCGTCGGCGCAGGCGCCACGCCGCGCACCCGCACTTCGCACAAGCCGCAGCTTTGGCCGCCGCCGCAGTTGGAAGGCAGTTGCAGGCCTTGCCTTGCCATGGCGAGATACACCGTATCCCCGCTATGCGATTCGACTGACCGCAATTTGGCACCGCTCGCATCGAGCACGGTCACCTCGCGAACTCGTCGCCAGCGCGCCGGAACGAACTCGCTCAGGCGGAAGCTCGTGACCAGCAACCAGAAACCAGAAAGCGCGATCCACAGCCCACCAGCGGCTGACATGATCACGAGCGGATTGTTGAAGTCCTGCCGCCCGGTGTAATCCATGATGTGCAACATCCAGAAGATGTCGAACAAACGCCAGGTGTCGTTGCGACGTTCCAGGATGCGTCCGTCCCAAGCGGACACGTAGAGTGTGGTGCCGTCCTCGTCGTTGAACGGTACGCGCCACATCGGGCCCTCGTGCCCACGGGCCTCGAGCGTGGCGGTCTCCAGCCACTCCGCGGTGCCCGTACGCCCTTCTCCAACGTAGTCGGCGGCGGCGATGGCCCCCGCGGTGGCAGCATCGACCTTTACCGGCCTGCCATCCTTCGCATCGACAAGCCAAATCGTGGACTTGTGTGTCAGTCGATAGACCGGGCGGTCCTGCAGCCACGAGGCCTCTATCATCTGAACCGGTCGGTCGGCGATGGCCAGAACGCGCGACGTCGCCAGCATGCCGCCGGGCCACGACGCAGCTTCGTGATCATGACTGGCTCGATGGTGATGACCTTCAACGGTGCCCTGATCGAGCAGGCTCATCACCAGGCCACTGCTCATCCACAGTACGAACTGTAGGGCGATGATCAGCCCTACCCACTTGTGCAGTTTCCGAAACCAGGGGGTCATGCGGCGCGCCTCCTGCTGAAGCTGTAGAACAAGAGCCAAAGACCACTCAGCGCAAACACCAACCCGATCGAGGATGCGGTCCGTAGCAGTGTATTGTTGACGTCCTCGCGTTCCTCGTAATCCATGATGTGGAACATCCAGAGGAAATCGAACCAACGCCACAGGTCATGCCTCTTGGCAAGGAGCTCGCCGGTCTGCGGCGAGAGGTAGAGTGTGGTTTCGTTGTTGTCGGCAAAGGTCACGCCCCACATCGGCACCGGGCGCGAAGCGACCTCCCGAGGCGCCTCCTGCAACAGTTTCACCGAAGCTATGGGCGCCTCACCCTGATAAAGCGACGTCGCAAGTTGGCGCGCGGCCGCTTCGTCCAGCGGGCTCAGCCGTGCACCAGAGCGCGCATCCACCAGCGTGATCTGCTCCGGTTGATGCACTTCGTATACCTCGCGATCGAGGAATCGCTTCAGACGAAACGTAGTGATGCCGGGGTATTGCGCTGACAAGGCGTCAGGGCCGATCACGGACGCGGTAGGCACCAGTGGCTTTGAACTGGCATGCGCCAGGTGATCACCGTGAATGATCTCGATCGAGATCGAGGTCATGTACAAGCCACTGAGCATCCACAGCAGGGCTTGGACTCCCACCACGAGGGCGATCCACTTGTGGGCGCGGCGGGCCCAGAATGCAGGTTTCATGAAGGCACCAATCGAACTACTTCGGCGAGTGTGTAGCAAACCCTGGTTCCGCCGGCGTCAGCCGGCGGAACCAGGAAGGGATTACCAGCGGTAGCCGGCTCTGACGTACCAGCGACGGCCTAGCAGGTCGTAGGTCATCGTGTCGGTGTTGGCGTCCGTCCAACTCTGGATGAAGGGCGGATCCTTGTCGAACAGGTTGTCGACGCCGAACGCGACGTCGAACGACTTGCTGACTGCGTACTCGATCTGGAAGTTGTGGTAAGTGACGCTGGGGGCATGATCACCGATGTCGCCTGGGGAGGCGTTGATGTCGTCGGCAGAGCCGATGTACTGAATGCTGTACACCCCAGACCACGGGCCCCGCTCCATCGACAACGTGCTGAAGGCGCGCCACTGCGTGTAGCTGCCCCGCCCACCGGTGATGTTCCCGGCGTACTGGATCTCCTCACCACCCTGGAATGGCCTGACGTTGTAGTGCTTCAGGTACGAAGCATCGAACGTGAAGGTATTGCTAAAGCCCCACAGGTCGAACTGGTACAACGCGCCGATATCGACGCCAGAGGCCTCCTCGCTCGCGGTATTGACCGGCTGCGCCGACAGGAAGTCGATCTCTCCGGTCAGCGGGTTGCGAGTGAAATTGGAACTACCGCAGAACGGATGCGCCAGGCCTGGCGTGTCATAGCAGACCGCAAGCTTGGTCGAACCATCGATACGCTGGATAGCGTTGTCGATGGTGATGTCGAAGTAGTCCAAGGTAAGGGTCAGGCCCTGAGCAAAATCTGGCGTCCAGACCGCGCCCACGGTGAAGGTTTCAGCATCCTCCGGTTGGAGATCGGCGTTTCCACCAACCGTGGTCAGTACGGTATTGCCAAGCTGCGTGTAGCCGACCGGTACGCCAGACGCCTGGCAGTTCTGGAAGACGACAGAGGACGGCGGAAGGCTGCTCCAACCGCTGCACGGATCCGTGGTGGTCAGGTTGCCTTCGGATACGCCACCGAACAACTCCGGCACGTTGGGAATCCGGAATGCGGTGGCATAGTTGGCGCGGAGCTTGAGCGACGGAACGATCTGCCAATCCAGACCCACCTTGTAGTTGGAGTCATCGCCAAACAGGTCGTAGTCCGAATAGCGGAACGCAGTATTGAGTGTCAACGATTGCGCCAGGAACTTGTCCTGCAACAGCGGCACCGCGAACTCGACAAACGCTTCCTTGGCCGTGTATTCGCCTGCGATCGGGTCCTGCTGGTTAGTGTTGGCAATGCCCAGCACGGTCAGCGGATCCGGATCGCGCCAGCCCTCTTCCTTGCGGATCTCGACGCCGGTGGCCATGCCCACCCAGCCGGCAGGCAGCTCGAACAACTGGCCACTGAGATTGGCGGTGAAGCTCTTCTGTTCGTTGCCGCCGTTATCGCCGGTGGTGAACATGATGTAGTCGAGCACCTCCTGGGTGACATCGCCGTAGCCCAGGTAATCGGCACAGGGAATTGCCGCGCCGGGCGCATTGCTGCAGATCGCGGTATTCAGCGTCTGGTCCACGCGATCGAGGTTGGCGACGTTGGTGGAACCGTCGACACCGGTGTTGCGTCCCCAGTTCACCGCCGTCGACCAATCCCAGCCCACGCCGAACCGGCCTTCCAGACCGACGACCGCGCGGAAGGTGTCGACGTCCTGATAGAACTCGCGAACGCCGCCCTCCAACAACCTGCGTCGCTGCAACAGTAGATCCTGCCCGGTTGGGTTGGTCGGGTGCGTGGCGGCGATGCGGACCGGCCGGTACTGGCCAATGGAACCCGGTGTCGCGATCTGATCGGACTGACGATTCGTGTACATCAACTCGGTGAACAAGCGTACGTCGTCGGTGAGCGACAGATCACCGAAGGTGGCGAAACTCAAACGCTTGATCGGATTGACCGCGTTGAGGTACGGGTTGGAGTTGAAGTTGTGCTTCGCCGGCGAGTAAGTCTCGAAGAAATCGCCGTTGCCGTTGGGATCCTGATTGAAGTTGACGCGTTGACCGTCGGCAAGCACCGCGCGACCGCCGATCGTCGAAGAACTGCCAACGCATACCAATTGCCCGTCGGACTCGCCCAAGCCGCAAGGAGCACGGTCGGCCATGTTGACCGTGCCCCCCTCCGCGTAGTTGATCGCGGCCATCAGCGAACCCTGGTCGCCGGTGATGCCCCATGCCAGATCCACCGCGGTTTCTTCGCCGTCACCCTGCGACGTCTGACCATAGCGAACCGCGGCTTCCGCGCCGGCCAGCCCCTTCTTGGTGATGACATTCACGACGCCGGCCACGGCGTCTGCGCCGTAGATGGCCGATGCGCCGTCCTTGAGCACTTCAATGCGCTCGATGACCGAGACCGGGATGGTGTTGAGATCGACAGAGCTGTTGGCGCCGGTGCCGCCGTTAACGACGCGACGACCGTTGAGCAGCACCAGCGTCCGGTTCACGCCCAGGCCGCGCAGATTCACTTGCGACGTGCCGTAGCCGTTGTCGGCCCAATAGGCGTTGGTCTGGTTGCCGGCGAAGCCGGCCGAAGCCGGCAGGCGCTGCAACAGGGTGTCGACCGAGATGGCGCCGGACTCTTTGATCGCTTCTGCGTCGATCACGGTGACCGGACCGACGCCGGAGATGGCGGCGCGCTTGATATGGCTACCGGTGACCGTGACGGTGTCGAGATCGGTCGCCTCCGGCGAGTTGACTTCGTTGGACTGTGCGACTGCGGTGTTGGCGACGGCTGCTGACAACAACGCGCCGATCGCCAGCGCGAGGTGGTTGCGCTTACAGGACATGAAAAGGGTTCCCCAGACGGTGTTCAGATCTTGTTTTTGGATGCCCGCGGCAAAAGCCGGCGCGCCGTGCGCGGCCTGATTCGCTCAGGGCATGAGGGCCACGACGTGGTGGCCAAGGACAAGATCAACCGATCGGAGGTCGGAAGACACGTGCACTGTCGCGCAGCGGCGACGGGAGTACGGATCGCGGCGCAGGTTGGTCGGACAGCTCGTGCCGTGCAGCGAATGCTATCGCGTGCGTGATGGTCGCGGCGGGGAATGCGCAGGCGCAGCACGTCGATCCCGCGTCACAAGTACAGTCGTGATGGGCTGCGCTCCCCTCAACCTGCAAATCGGGACTCTCGCAATCCTCATCGTCCTGCACCGAGGCGGTGGCACTCCGCAGCGGGTTGGCCGCCTGCTGGATCTCCGTCATCGCCATCGCGCTGGCGGTCCATTGCGACACGCCCGTATCGAAGCACAGGGCCACGATAAGCAGGCAACGCAGGAGGAGCGGAAGCGACGGCATGACGGGCTGAAAGTAGGTTCTAGTTGTCTATACCACCAAATACCATGTGCCCAAATAGGGTGTCAACGCCCGGTCGACATGCCGGCCATCAAAACCGAAGGTGCCAGCTCAACTATGTGACATTGATGTCTTTTCATCGGTTGTATAGACATGCCATGATCACCACATGGAAGGACCCAAGCCGCAGTACCTGAAGCTCAAGCACTACATTCTGCGCCACGTTACCAATGGCGATTGGCCGCCCTTGAGCCGCATTCCCAGCGAGAACGACCTCGTCACCAAGTTCGGGGTTTCTCGCATGACCGTCAATCGCGCCTTGCGCGAGTTGACGGACGCTGGCGTGGTCACGCGAGTGCAAGGCGTCGGTACGTTCGTGGCGGGGCCCAAAGCCGAATCGGCCATGTTCGAGGTGCGCAGCATCCGCGACGAGATTGTCGCCCGCGGCCAATCCCACACGGTCGACGTGTTGATCTGCGAACGCGTGGCGGCACGTGCCACGACGGCGAGTCAATTCGGGCTGCCGGCCGCGACCGAGCTGTTCCACTCGCGATTGCTGCATAGAGCCGATGGCCAGCCGCTGCAGCTGGAGGATCGCTTCGTCAATCCGGCATGCGCGCCAGACTACCTCGACATCGATTTTCATGTGGAGATTCCACACCAGTACTTGATGCGTACGGCCCCGCTTCAGCGCACCGAGCATGTCATCGAGGCCGAAGCAGCCGACAAGCGCCTGGCCCGTGTGCTCGAGGTCGAACTGGGTGCCGCGCTGCTGACCCTCAGCCGGCGCACCTGGTCGCGCGGCCACGTAGCCAGTTATGTCCGCCTCACCCATCCGGCCGGGAAGTACCGCTTCGTCGGTTCATTCCAGGTCGGCGACACCACCTCCTGACGAGTCATCATGGACACCCACGTTACGCCATCAAGTTCGAGCGAGCGCATCGTACGCGCTCCACGCGGAACCGCCCTGCACTGCAAGAACTGGCTGGCCGAAGCCGCTTACCGCATGCTGCAGAACAACCTGGACCCGGACGTCGCCGAGCGTCCTGGAGATCTGGTCGTGTACGGCGGTATTGGCCGTGCGGCGCGCGATTGGCCTAGCTTCGACCGCATTCTCGACACGCTGCGCGACCTCGCCGAAGACGATACGCTGCTCATCCAATCTGGTAAGCCGGTAGGCGTATTTCGCACCCACGCGGACGCGCCCCGCGTGCTGCTCGCCAATTCCAACCTGGTCCCGCACTGGGCAACCTGGGATCACTTCAACGAACTCGATCGCAAGGGATTGATGATGTACGGCCAGATGACGGCCGGCTCGTGGATCTACATCGGTTCGCAAGGGATCGTGCAGGGCACCTACGAGACCTTCGTTGAACTCGGGCGCCAGCATTACAGCGGCGACTGGTCGGGCAAGTGGGTTCTTACGGCCGGCCTCGGCGGCATGGGCGGCGCACAGCCGCTGGCCGCCGTCCTGGCCGGTGCGAGCTGCATCGTGATCGAGTGCCAGGAGTCGCGAATCGACTTCCGCCTTCGCACGCGTTACATCGACTACAAGGCGCGCACCATCGAAGAAGCTCTGACAATAGTGCAGAACTCGTCCACACCGGTGTCCGTGGGGCTGCTCGGAAATGCCGCCGAACTGATGCCGCGTTTCGTCGAACTTGCTCAAGCGGGAGCGGCCGTGCCCGCGGCCGTCACTGATCAGACCTCGGCGCATGACCTGATCAACGGCTATCTCCCGGCCGGATGGACCTTCGAGGAATGGGAGCAGGCGCGTCAGGGCGATGACGAACAGCGCAAGCGGCTCAGAACCGAAGCGGCGAATTCGTGCGCGACACACGTGCGGGCCATGCTCGCCTTCCATCGCATGGGGGTTCCGACCATCGACTATGGAAACAACATCCGCCAGGTTGCACTCGACACGGGCGTCGCCGACGCCTTTTCCTTTCCTGGATTCGTGCCTGCCTGCATCCGGCCGTTGTTCTGCGAGGGCAAAGGACCGTTTCGGTGGGTTGCCCTTTCCGGCGATCCTGAAGACATCTACCGCACCGACGCCAAGGTCAAGGAACTGTTTCCAGACGATGCGCATTTGCACCGCTGGCTGGATCAGGCACGCGAGCGCATTGCCTTCCAAGGGCTTCCGGCACGAATCTGCTGGTTGGGCCTCGGGCAGCGGCATCGAGCTGCGCTGGCCTTCAACGAGATGGTCCGCACCGGCGAACTGAAGGCGCCGGTCGTCATCGGTCGAGACCACTTGGATTGCGGTTCGGTCGCCAGCCCCAACCGCGAAACCGAAGCCATGCGCGACGGCTCCGACGCCGTGTCTGATTGGCCGCTGCTCAACGCCATGCTGGCCACGTCCGGTGGCGCGACCTGGGTCAGCCTGCACCACGGCGGCGGTGTCGGCATGGGCTTCTCCCAGCATTCCGGCGTGGTGATCGTTTGCGACGGAACTGAAGCCGCAGCGAAGCGACTCGAGCGCGTGCTGTGGAACGACCCCGCGACCGGTGTTATGCGCCATGCCGATGCGGGTTACGACCTCGCATTGCAGTGCGCGAAAGATCACGGCTTGAAGCTGCCCGCCATTACCGGATAACCACCCATGTTGACCCTCAATCCGGGGCAGATGTCACTGCCCCAACTGCGCGCCATTGCGGCGCGCTTCGAACCCATCGCTCTGCCGCACGAGTGCGAGGGCCAGGTGCGCGCCTCCGCGGCCACGGTCCAGAACATCGTCGCGGCGGGCAAGCCCGCCTACGGAATCAATACCGGTTTCGGAAAGCTGGCCAAGATCCAGATTCCGGACGAACAGCTAGCCCACTTGCAAACGAATCTGGTGCGCTCACACGCCGTCGGCGTCGGCGCTCTCCTTGACGATGCGACGGTGAGGCTGATCTTCGCGTTGAAGATCGCTTCACTGGCCCGTGGTTACTCCGGCGTGCGCTGGGAGATGCTCCAGGCATTGATCGCGATGTACAACGCCCAAGTCTGGCCGTGCATCCCGTCGCAGGGTTCGGTGGGAGCCTCCGGCGATCTGGCCCCCCTCGCCCATCTGACCTTGGCCGCGATGGGTGAAGGTTCTGTTCGCGTAAACGGGACAGTTCTGCCGGCAGCCGAGGGTCTGAAGCGAGCCGGCATTGAACCGATCCGCCTGGCGGCCAAGGAGGGACTCGCGCTGTTGAACGGCACGCAGGTTTCGACCGGTATCGCGCTGGTGGCCTTGTTCGCGGCCGAGCAGGCCTTCTCCGCCGCGGTGGTCGCCGGTGCCCTGAGCGTCGATGCCGCTTGTGGTTCCGACACGCCTTTTGATCCACGGATCCACGCCATCCGCGGCCAACCGGGGCAGATCCACGTCGCCGGACTCTATCGCGAGTTGCTGGCCGGCAGCGCCATCCGGGAATCGCATCGCCACGAAGACACCCGCGTCCAGGATCCTTACAGCCTGCGATGCCAGCCTCAGGTCATGGGCGCGTGCTACGACGTGCTCGGTCAGTCCGCCGCCACCCTCCTCATCGAAGCCAACGCAGTTTCCGACAACCCGTTGGTCTTCCCCGATACCGGCGAGGTCCTCTCCGGCGGCAACTTCCATGCAGAACCGGTCGCCTTCGCTGCAGACCAGATCGCCATCGCGATTGCCGAGGTGGGTGCATTGTCGGAACGCCGCATTGCCTTGCTGATCGACTCCAGCATCTCGGGGCTGCCGGCTTTCCTCGTCTCCGATGCAGGCATCAACTCCGGTTTCATGATCGCGCATGTCACCGCTGCGTCTTTGGCCAGTGAGAACAAGACCCTGGCGCATCCGGCTAGCATCGACTCGCTGCCCACATCGGCCAACCAGGAAGACCATGTCAGCATGGCGACGTTCGCTGCGCGCAAGGCCGTGGACGTGTCAGTCAACGTGCGCCGCATCATTGCCATCGAACTGCTGGCCGCCTGCCAAGGCATCGAGTACCGCCGGCCGCTGCGATCGTCGGAACGGCTTGAGGCAGTCCATGCCCTCTTCCGCGGCGTCGTGACCCGCTACGACGAGGACCGCTATTTTGCGCCGGATATCGCCGCCGCCGATGAGCTGATTGCCACCGACGTCTTCACGACGTTTCTTGGCGATGCCTTCGCGAAGGCGGTCGTCTGATGGAGGTATGGGAGGGCCGCGTCGATTCGACGCGAGACGCCGATGCGATGCGCTGGCATCAGGTGGTGCGACGGCCGGAGGCAAGCTCCTTGCCAGGTATTGCACTACTCGGCTTCGCCTGCGACGAAGGCGTGCGTCGCAACGGCGGTCGGATCGGTGCGGCGCTCGGCCCACCGGCGCTGCGCCGGGCGCTCTCCAACCTCCCTGCGCTGGGGAGGGTTCCGCTCTATGACGCCGGCGACGTCGCGTGCGAGTCCGGAAACTTGGAAGTCGCGCAACAGCATTTCGCAGACTGCTTGGCCGCACTACTAGACGCCGGCCATTTTCCGATTGGCTTGGGGGGCGGTCACGAGATCGGGTTCGCGAGCTATTTGGGTCTGGCACAGCATCGAGCTAGCCGCGCAGGACGCCTAGCCATCGTCAATCTCGATGCACATTTCGATCTACGCGAGAGCGCCACGCCCAACTCGGGAACGCCGTTCCTCCAGGCAATCGAGCACGCGCAGCGCCACGGTATAGAGCTGGACTATATCTGCCTAGGTGTCAGTGAGTCGGCGAACACGGCGCGGCTGTTTCGCACTGCGGAAGCGACCGGGACCCAATACTTGCTGGACCGCGAACTGAGTGTCGCCAATGTCGATGCACGGACAACTCAGTTGGCGCAATGGCTCGAGCCGGCCGAGGCGATCTATCTCAGTGTTTGTCTGGACGTGCTGCCCCCTTCGATAGCGGGAGGCGTCAGCGCCCCCAGTGCGCGCGGTGTTGATTTAGAGGTCATCGAATCGTTGATTGCTGCAGTTATAGGGACGGGGCGCGTCCGTCTGCTTGATTTCGCGGAACTGTCGCCCCCTTTTGATCGCGACGGAACCACGGCGCGAGTCGCGGCACGTCTTATCCATCAGACAGCGCTTGCCTACAGCAGATCGCGTTAACGTTGCCGACCCTCGCGACGCAGGGCCTTCGTCGCGAGTTTGGTCAAACGGTCTCTTAGATCACGCCGCATTCACTTGTCTGGCGGCCGTAAGCTCAGAATCCGTCAGATCGCGAATGGCACTATCGGCACGATGATGGCGACGACGCCGGCGCTCAATGGCGCACGCCCGCGCTAGCGACGAGTGCCGGCTCGGATCGCGATTGAGGCCAGCATTGGTCGACCACTCGAGTTGCGGACTGGTCGGGCAGCGCCGTCTGGATGAGCCGCCATGAACACATGCCACCCGAGCGATGACTTATCCTCGTTGCACGCTATGGAGGATGCATGAACACATCTGGACACGGCCACCGCGGCCACGATGCGCATCAGCACCATGCAGCGGCTATCGGCGGCGTACCATCTCCCGCGGCGACCGATCCGGTCTGCGGCATGCCAGTCGATCCCGGAACCACGCCGCACAGGGCGGAGCACGACGGGTCTATTTATTACTTCTGTTCGACCGCATGTCGCGGTCGATTCATCGCCGAACCACGGAAGTATCGCGCACCACCGCCCCCGCAGGCGGCAGCACCGGGCACGATCTACACCTGCCCGATGCATCCGCAGATCCGCCAGGCTCATCCGGGCACCTGTCC
Organism: Lysobacter niastensis; assembly: GCF_015453285.1. Lineage (GTDB taxonomy): Bacteria > Pseudomonadota > Gammaproteobacteria > Xanthomonadales > Xanthomonadaceae > Lysobacter_J > Lysobacter_J niastensis. Next base: position 306,917 of record NZ_JADLZT010000006.1, on the reverse strand, counting down.
AATCTGCGGCATGGCTCTTGAGCCGGAAATGCCTGGACCCGAGGACGAGGACAACCCTGAACTGGCCGACTTCACGCGACGGTTCTGGTGGACGTTGCCGCTGACGCTGGTGGTGCTAGCGCTGGCGATGCTGGGGCACCGCCTGCATGCCTTATCCACCGAAGCGCGAACCTGGATCGAGCTTGCATTGAGCGCGCCAGTCGTGTTGTGGGCGGGGTGGCCGTTCTTCGAGCGCTGCGCGCAGTCCATTCGGAATCGAAGCCCGAACATGTGGACGCTGATAGGCACCGGTGTCCTCGCCGCGTTCAGCTATAGCGTCGTTGCCACCGTGGCGCCGGGTCTGTTCCCTGAGTCATTCCGCGAGCATGGCCGGATCGGCGTCTATTTCGAGGCGGCCGCAGTCATCGTGTCGCTGACCCTGCTCGGCCAGATACTGGAACTACGCGCGCGTTCGAAGACCTCCGCCGCGATCAAGGCACTGCTCGGCCTCGCACCAAAGACCGCGCGACGGTTGCGCGATGACGGCAGCGAGGAAGATATCGAACTCAGCCACGTGCACGTTGGCGATCGTCTCCGGGTCCGCCCCGGCGAAAAGGTGCCGGTCGACGGTGTCGTCGTCGAAGGCCGTTCCAGCGTGGACGAATCGATGCTGACCGGGGAACCGATTCCCGTCGAAAAGGACCGCGGCGCGAAAGTCTTCGGCGCGACGCTCAACGGTACCGGCAGCCTGGTGATCCAGGCCGAAAAAGTGGGTTCAGAGACCGCCCTCGCGCAGATCGTCCAGCTGGTCGCACAGGCGCAGCGATCCCGTGCGCCGATGCAGCGCATGGCCGACAGGGTGGCGTTCTGGTTCGTGCTGGCGGTGCTGGCCGTGGCGGTGGCGACGTTTTTCGCGTGGGGTGCCTTCGGCCCCGAGCCATCATGGACCTACGCCGTGCTCAACGCCGTGTCCGTACTGATCATCGCCTGCCCGTGCGCACTGGGGCTCGCGACGCCGATGTCGATCATGGTGGCCACCGGCCGCGCGGCGCAGTCCGGCGTGCTGTTCCGTGATGCGGAAGCAATAGAGAACTTCCGCAGGATAGACACCCTGATCGTCGACAAGACCGGCACGCTGACCGAAGGCAAACCGGCGTTCCGCTCAGCCCTTCCCGCCGCCGGTTTCGACGAGGACGCTCTGCTCTCGCTGGCTGCGAGCCTGGATGCGGGCAGCGAACACCCTCTCGCCGACGCGATCGTCGCCGAGGCGCGCCGTCGTGCCCTGTCGCTCCAGCCAGCAGACGGCTTTGAGTCCGCGACCGGTATCGGCGTGCGCGGGCGCGTCGGCGGCCGGCGCATCGCGGTCGGCAACACCGAGTTGATGCGGGAGGAGCGCACTGACACTGCGCCGCTGTCCAATGAGGCCGAGCGCCTGCGTCAGGACGGCGCGAGCGTGATGTTCGTGTCCGTCGACGGTGCACTGGCCGGCCTGATCGCCGTCGCGGATCCGATCAAGGCTTCTACGCCGGAGGCCATTCGCGCCCTGCACCAGGCCGGCCTGCGGATCGTCATGGCCACCGGGGATGGCGCCACCACCGCCCATGCCGTCGCGCGCGCCTTGGGGATCGACGAGATCTACGGCGAAGTACGGCCGAAGGACAAGGTGGAACTGGTCCAGCGACTAAAGGCCGAAGGCCGCAAGGTAGCCATGGCCGGCGACGGCATCAACGACGCCCCTGCGCTCGCCGGCGCCGACATCGGCATCGCGATGGGTACGGGAACGGACGTGGCGATGTCCAGCGCGCAGGTCACGCTGGTCAAAGGCGACCTGCGTGGCATTGCCCGGGCACAGTCCATGTCGCGGGCGACCGTGGCGAACATGAAGCAGAACCTCGCCTTCGCATTCCTCTACAACGCGCTGGGCGTGCCGATCGCCGCCGGCGTGCTCTTTCCGCTGACCGGCCTGCTGCTCAGCCCGATGATCGCCGCTCTTGCGATGAGCCTGAGTTCAGTCTCGGTGGTCGGCAATGCGCTGCGGTTGGGCAGGAAGGACATCGCAGCAAACTGAGCCGCGTCGACGACGATCAGTCGGTTCCTTTTTTCTCGACAACGAGAATCCGCGCTTCGCCCCGCGGCCGTGCCACATGGTGCTCTCCATTGCCGATCAGCGCCATCTGGCCTGCTGCGATGATGCGCATGCGCTCCTCGCCTTCCTCGAGGTAGGTCATCTCAACTTCGCCGTCGAGCACCACGAACAGCTCTTCGCCGGTGTTCTGATGCCAGCGATAGGGCTGGTCGGTCCAGTGGATCTTCACGGTATGGTCTGGCATTTCCAGCAGGAGCCGGCTGCCCCATGCGCGATCGCTGACGAACGTGCTGCTTTCGATGATCTCCATCGTGATGATTCCTATTGTTCTCTGGACAGCAATCGGGCACCCAGGCCGCAGCCTGGGCAACTCTTTCAGTCCGGATGCCCCGGGAAGCGAGTTCCCGCGCCCCGTTTGAGTTGTCTTTATCGGCTGCCGCCACTGATATCGATAACTACTTTTCCGAGCGGACGTTCGCACTCTAGCCTGGCATAGGCATCAGCTGCCCCATCAAACGGGAAAACGGAGTCGATCACCGGAACGACCCCGTTCGTATCGACGAATCTGATCAGGGATTCGGCCATCGTGCGCGAACCCACCAGAATTCCGGTCAGTGATCGTCCTATGAGCGCAAAGGGCTCGACGCTCAATGCAAAGCCGCCACTGACACCACCAATGGTAGCCACCGTGCCTCCGTATCTCGTACTGCGAATGGCGCGACTGATCGTGTCGGCCCCTCCGATGTCGAGGACTCGGTCTACTCCTCCATCCGTGAGGTCTCGCACGCGCGCGTCCCACTCAGGCTCGGTCGCGTAGTTGATGGTTTGCTCGGCCCCCAGGGCACGGGCGCGTGACAGTTTGTCGTCCGAGCCCGAAAGGACGATCACGCGCAGGCGTGCAGCAACCGCGAGTTGCAGGGCCCAGGTCGATACGCCGCCGGTGCCCTGGATCAGCACCCGATCTCCGGCCCGCATCGGATTTTCACCGAACAGTGCGTGCCATGCGGTTACGCCGGCGCAAGCAATCGTCGAGGCATCTGCCCAGGACAGGGATTCGGGCGCGCGCACCAGGGCATCCTCATTCGCGATGACGTACTCGGACAACACGCCGTCGACGTTTCCTCCGAGCGACTCGCTGACCGCCTCACCGGAGGGCGGCCCCGCCAGCCAATGCGGATAGAATGTCGGGATGACGCGATCGCCGCAGGCGAAACGCGTGACGGCCCGACCAACTGTCACGACCTCACCGACGCCATCGGACAGGGGTACTCGCAGCTCACCCGTGCCCATCCGTCCCTGTGCGACCAGAAGGTCCCTATAGTTCAGCGAGGCGGCGTGCATGCGAACCCGCACTTCATGGGCGTCAGGGGCGCGATCCTGTGCATGGTCGATATGGAGGCCGGAGGTGCCTTCGCCCCGGCGCAGTCGATAGAGTTTCATGGCGGCTGATTCCAGTCAGTGTTTCACGTGGGAAGTGGGAGTGGCCGTCATCCTGCCGATGCCATCGGCGCTTCGGACGCTATCCCACCTGGAACGGCGAGACAGTCGCGAATGCAAGGAAGGCCAGCGCCGCGACATTGCGTAAAGCATCCTTGAATCGGGCACGCGTGGATTGCGATTGGTTCATGTCCGGATCCTCACCGAACGTGATACTTGACGTGAGGCCTCTTCTCTACTCGTCCGATGAGGCGCGTTGGACGCGCAGGTCGCATGCGCGAATGCCAAGACGGAACGCCTCCAGGAGGGCGGCAGCAGTTGAGCAAGGGACAGGTTCATGGCACACGGCTTCCTGAGGCTGGATGCAGGGTGGGCGTTACTACTATGGGAAGGTCAACACCCAACCGGTTCGACCTGGGACGTGGTGGCCATCGCCTCTCCGGGGCTTGACCTTGCCACGGAGGCAAGGCGGACGCTCCCTCCCGCCGGCAGTCCGCCGGCGACAAGGAGCAAACTATGAAACTGATCGTCGAAGGCATGACATGCGGCCGCTGCGTCCGCGCCATCACCACCGCCATCCAGAGGCTCGATCCCTCGGCGTTGGTCCATGTCGACCTCACCACCGAAGAGGTTTGCATCGACAGCCCTCTTGACGTGAACTCCGCCGTCAAAGCCATCCATGACGAGGGCTACAGCGTAGTATCCATCTTGGGAGATGACGCGCCATCGGACACTGCCCCCGCCAACCAGGGAAGTTGCTGCGGCACCTGCCACGCCTGAGGGTGTTCGCGCGTCAACGTACTTCCAGACGCAAGTTCGGAGCGCAACGTAATCGCTCGGTTCAACGGCATCGCCACGGTGGCCAACGCGTGCGCTGCTGGTCGCGTTTTTGCTGCGTCCACTGGCTGCGCCCCGAGATGTGATAGATCACGGCAATAGCTCCCGTGAGCTGCAGATTTCGCGGAGCGTAGAGGCCCCCAGTTGTGGCCTCAAAGCCGACCGCGTAGCGGGCGAGCAGCCGGCGATTAACTGCTAGCGAATGCGAATAGTAGAGCGGACCGTAATGGGATGAACCGCGCCCGCGCGGAAGATGACTGACGTGCGTTCCTGTGTCGCCGTGCCAATCGTCCAATAGCACGTGTGCATCCGAAGAACGACAGGGTTATGCCGAGGTCGTTCATTCGGCAAGCCGATCCTCGCGACCGCCTCGGGGCGAGAAACTTGCCTACCGGTTGCCTATCGGTTGCCTATCGGGCGATTAATTACGGATGAACTCCGGAAAACACTAAGGGCCGCCTCTCGGCAGCCCTAAGTGCTTGTTCTAGTTGGCGTCCCCACGGGGATTCGAACCCCGGTCGCTACCGTGAAAGGGTGTCATTGGCGCCGTCATCTGCGTTAAAACATTCACATCTGTGAATACCTAACCATTTGATAGTGTTGCTTTTTTCCATGCTTACTGTACGGTAGCATCCAATGGCATCTAGGTCGGTAAGTTACCGCACTTTACCGCAGTGTTGGGAACGACCGCGCCGGTGGCGACTGCAAGACAGAGGATTTCACCCATGGCTAGAAAGCCCGTAAATAGCCGCCAGAGCGGAGTGCGGATATCGAGCGCGGAGGCTCGCAATCGACTTCATGTGCGCCGCGAGCCGTACTGGGTCGAGTTGGTTCCGGGCACGGCCATCGGCTACGCCAAAGGCGTTCGGGATGTTTCATGGTTCGTGCGCCAACGGGCTGCAGGTGCCTATCGAAAGCAGCGAATAGGAACCCCCGACGACGGAATCAAGGCCGACGGCACCATCGTGCTGTCCTACTCCCAGGCCGTGAAGCTGGCGACGACCATGCAATTGGAGGATCGCAAGCCCCTCCCCCGTCATTACTCCGACGGTCTAACACTAAATCAAGTCTTTGACGACTACCTGGAGCAGCGCCAGGTTACGCCTGGCGGACGCTTCAATCGGGTGATGCCGAAATCCACCGCGCAAATGTCAAATCAAGTTTGGGAGCGTCACGCGCGTAAGGACATTGGATCCAAACTGGTAACTGCCCTGGATGCCAAGGCAATGCGGAAGTGGCACGCCAGCATGGCGACTGTGGCTCCGACCGTACGCGGCAAGACCCAAGACTTCGACGCGACCGACCCTGAGCGGGTCCGTAGTCGGCGTGCGACCGCAAACCGTATTCTCACGATAGCGAAGGCCGCCCTCACATGGGCACGCCAGCACGACGCGTTGCCAGACGACATGGCGGATTGGTGGCGGAACGTGTCGCCCTTCGCCCTGGGCGATGACCCAGTGCCGCGCATGCTAGACAAGGACGAAATAGCGCGACTGCTGGGCGCTGCCCCGACTGACTTGCGAACTCTGCTGCAGGGAGCGCTCATGACTGGTGCCCGTTACGGCGAACTTTGCACAATGCGCGTGCGGGATTTCGACGCCGCCCATGGAACCGTAACCATTCGCCAGTCCAAAACCTATAAGACGCTGACTCAGCCTCTCACGCCTGAGGGCGTCGCCCTGTTTCAAGCTTTGACGGCCGATCGCAAAAAAGATGATCCGATATTTGTCAGGGAGGGTGGTGCTCCATGGGCGCGGTCCGATGCGGCTAAGCCGATGGCCACGGCAGTACTTGCCGCCCAACTTGAAGAAGTGACTTTTAAGACCACGCGCGCGACCTACGGAAAGCTTCTGCTAGTGGCTACGAAGGACATCGAGCTCGTAGCGAAGGCTCTTGGACACAGCGACAGTCGCATTACGCGCAAGCATTACGCCGCCCTCCTCCCTTCTGAAGTTAAGGCCGGAATCGCTAGGCTACCTGCACTCGGCTTCTAAAAATCAATGGCTTACAGGAACCATTAGCCCCACCGCCTTCCAAGTTGGCGATGGAAATCCCGCGAGAGGTTTCCAGTTAGACGCCCTTCCACACTGACCCCGTCCACTAGAAACAGGGTGTCAGCGTGTCAGAACAGATCAAGATTATCCGCTTGCCGGCCGTATCAGAAATGACCGGCCTTCCCCGCGCCACGATCTACGATCACATGGCGAAGGGGACATTCCCCAAACAACTCAAAATCGGCCCGAGGGCTGCCGGCTGGGTTTTTACTGAGGTCCAAGCGTGGGTCAATGAACGAATCGCCCGCCGCCAGGAGTGCGCGTCATGAGCGATATGGATAAGCCTGTCGACGGCCGCCTGCATTCCGCTCTCTTTGCGTTCTATACAAAGCTCATCACTGCGACGAGCATTGAGGAGCAAACTCAGGCTGCCAGGAACTATGCAATCTACGCGGCCGAGACGGCCGGGCGCAGCTCGACCATGTATTTGCACTACCTGCCCCGCATCCTTGCGCGTCAGGTCCGTTACGCGAAGCTGCCTGTTCGCCTGAAGTTCGCTGACATGAGGAAGATCGTCGAGGCTGTGCACGACGAGGTTGAAGCAGCACGGGGATGGGAGTGATGCTCGACGACTCCATTTGCGAGAGTTCTCGCGCATTGTCCGCGCTCCACGCACTCGATCCTGGCTGCGACCATGACACATGGATGAAGATCGCCGCAGCAGCACAAGCTGCCGGCGTGTCTTTGACCGATTTCGATGCTTGGTCGCAGCGGGACCCGACGAAGTACGACGCCGTTGCGGTCCGTAGCACATGGCGTAGCTTGAAGCCAGGTAGGGGCATCGGCGCAGCTACACTCTTCTACCTGGCGAGGTGCTCCAACTGGGCTGGGCAAAACCCTCAGGTAAGGTCGTCGCGCGCGCCGCCAGCGCCAGTTCGCAACACGCGCGCACACGATCCTGGCAAATTGTGGGAGGCAGCTGAGCCCGCATCAGCCAATCACGCCTACATCGCAGGCAAAGGTGGCAAGCCGGATGGGCTTCGCGTATATCGCGGCTCACTGAAGATCGCCAATACCTGCGTCGATGGCTGGCTGATGCTGCCTGCATGCGATGCTGCAGGCGACCTGCAAAGTCTGCAATTCATCGCCCCTCGCCGTGGCAAGGTCAACAAGCTGAATCTGCCCGGCGCGCCCCTCTCGGGCTCGTTTCATGTCGTTGGCGACCTCCGCAATGACACACCCGCCTACATTGTCGAGGGTATCGGTGCCGCATGGACAGTTCACGAAGCGACAGGCGCGGCTGCCGTGGTGACCTTTGGATCAGGCAACACGTCCCGCGTTGCGGCCGCCGTGCGATCCCATGCGTCACACCTCGTGCTGGTGGCTGACCGCGGAAAGGAGTCGGCCCGCGAAGCGGATGCCGAACGCTTGGGCTGCACGTGGATTGAGCTGCCCAGTGACCTGCCCGACGGCGCAGACGTGAACGACCTGCACATCCGTGATGGGATCGAAGTTGTACGGGAGTTGCTCCGGAACGAACAACAGGTCACTGCCGCTCACGACGCTGCTGGGGCGCGGTCCTTCGCCTTTTGTCGCGTCGGCGACTTGATCGGAGAGAACATCAAGCCCATTGCCTGGCTGGTGCGCGACTACGTTGAAACCGATTCTCTGGCGCTGATGTTCGGTGACCCTGGCTGCGGTAAGTCATTCACAGCCATCGATCTGGCCTGCTGCGTCGCCACGGGTACGTCTTGGCATGGCCGCCGCACGACCCCGGGCCCCGTGTTCTATATCGCCGGTGAGGGTCAAAACGGATTGGCGCGGCGCTTCGCCGGTTGGGAGGTACACAACGGGGTTTCTTTGAAGGGCGCTCCGCTGTTCGTGAGCCTGCGACCTGCTCGCCTGTTCGATATGGCTGCAGCCAAAGCGGTTTCCGAAGCTGTCGAGGAACTGGCTAAGACGAGTGGGCAAGCCCCGGCCCTCATTGTAATCGACACCTTGGCCCGCAATTTCGGCGGCGCCGATGAAAATAGCGCGCAGGACATGGGCGCATTCGTTGCCAACCTCGACGAATACCTCCGCACGCGGTTTCGCGCGTGCGTCATGATCGTTCACCACTCGGGCCATGCCGACAAGACCCGCGCGCGTGGTTCAACCGCACTGAAGGGCGCGCTGGACGCCGAGTATTCGGTCACCAAGGACGAAAACGGCCTTGTCCGCATCGAGGCCACGAAGATGAAGGACGCTGAGCAACCCGAGCCAATCGCGTTTCGCATGGATCGCGTAGAGCTTCCGATCCGGGATGACGACGGGCAGCCGTTGCATAGCGTTGCCCTTAGTGGCGTTTCCTATGTTCCTGCAGCGAAGGCTGGTAAGGCTGGCCGCGGTCGCCATCAGACAGTCGCCTTGCAAATCTTGGCGGAACTGGAAGCCGAGCGCCGCCAGCGACTGGAGCGCAGCGGGCACGATCCGAACGGCGCTCGCGTGAAGCTTGACGAATGGCGCGCCAGGCTTGCAGGCGAGGACATCGACCGGAAGCGGTTCTACGACCTGCGCAATACGCTTCAAACCGCTGGAAAGATTGCCATCGAATATGGAGATTACGTCCGCGCGCTGTGAAACCCAGCGTCCGGTTTGCGTCCGGTTTGCGTCCTGTTTGCCCGATTTGCCGCGTCCGGTTTGTCCGGTTTGCCTATAGGCAACCGGACGACGGACGAAACGGACAGGCAACGAGCAGCTAGTCCCGATACTCGGATTGTGGTGGAGCCTGCATATCAATCTTGGTTTTCTTGAAACCAAAGAACAGCAAGAACGATTCAGGAACCACTGCCATGGGGTGACGACCTCTCAGGTCGATATCAGATGCTCTGGAGGTAATGACCTCACCGATCGCATATGCGAAGTGGCGCATCCTTCGAACCGTGATCGCGTTTACGTCGTATTCCTTTGGTTGGTCCTCCCGCTTGAGCAGGCAAAAACGAGTCGTCGAGGGCAACTTCGCTTAGCTCAGTCGATGCTCTAAACATCCAACTCAAAAGTCCGAGCGCGCAGAGACAGAAGATAAATACGGACGAATCCTTCCAGAGGCCTGTTTGGCAGTGAAGCCAGACGATGCCAATCGCGAAGAAGAACAGCGCAGGCATTAGAGAGTTTAGGAACTTCAAGCGCGTGACAGCTGCGCCTAGGAATCGCCGTCCGTTGTTGTCCGTGGTCCCGTCAGACAGGTACGCAAGCCACACCTTGTCATGCCCGTACAGGTACTCCAGGTCCATGCATCGGTCGATACCCCGTTCGATGCTCGACCCGATGTCTTCCAGAAGCATTCCTGCCACTGTTCCGCAGGCCAGAACGACGATCAAGAACCAAGTCGCCTGCGACTGATAGAACTTGAAGACGTCGGGAATTAAGTTGCAGGTGACGATCACATACGGAGCCAACGCCAACACGCCTGGTAATACGACCGACGCCAGTGGCCGAAAGACTTCATTCTTAAGCGCGGATAGAAGTTCCATTCCCCAAGACTCCCCAATGCCCTCCTTCGATGATATGGGAGTTGTTGGGTCCTTCCTAAGGGGGCGCGCATGCGGGGGCGTCGACACCGCCCGTTCTTCGGCGTGCGTAGTCCCTAGAAACTCATTTTTTGATTACTGTACCCATAGGTATATCAATTACCTCTTAGCCCGGGTGGGCTATCTGCGCAGGCCCGAGAACCTGCGGCCACTCACGAAAGCGTCAAATCAGGACGACTGGACTATTGGGACCGAACAGCTGGCCTAGCGGGATAGCTACTGACGATAAGGCCCGGTTATCGCCGCTGTGCCCCCTCCATAGAACCGCACGACGGTAGGCTCGGTCGGCGTCTGCTGTGCCCGCTAGATATCAAACACGGCGTCTCAGTCGCCGGGATCGCGGGCAACCGGCGAAGCGGCTTCGGCTCTGCGCCGGCGGTTCGATGGCCCGCGCGACTGCCCGGCACGAGGGCAGTGTCCGAGGCATGGCGGTGGGGATTACCCTAACACCAGACGTGCATCCAACCAGTCGACATGAGTGCCCACAAAAGGAAGCGCGGCCTGGTTCGTCGTCTCCATGAGCGCACAGGCGCCCCCGCGCATGCCGTCGCGCACCATCGGCGCGGCGTCGCGCTCCGGTTCGCTCGACTTCGCGCAAGCGGGCTGGGAGCGTTAGCCGCATTCCTGGCCGTGCTCGGCCCCGGGTTACTGGCCGGCCTCTCGGACGACGACCCGGCCGGAATCACCACGTATTCGATCCTGGGGACCGATCACGGCTATCGGCTGTTGTGGATCATCCCGGCATCGACGGTGTTGCTCGTCCAGTTCCACCTGATGGCGATGCGCATTGGTGCGGCGACGAGCAAGGGATTTGTCGGCGTCATTCGCGAACGCTGGGGGCACCGATGGGGATATGCAGCGGTGGTCGGTCTGGTGTTTGCGAATTTCGGGACGATCTGCGCGGAATACGCGGGCATTTCCGCCGCATGTTCGCTCGTCGGCATCCCGCCATGGATCAGTGCTCCGATCTCTGCGACGCTGATCTCGCTCGTCGTCGTACTCGGTTCGTTCCACCGTGTGGAACGCGTCCTTCTGATCGTGTCGGCTACTCTGGGCCTCTACTTGCTCGATGGCATTCTGGCCACACCAGACTGGTCGTTAGTCTGGCACAACTCGATCGTCCCGCATGCGCCCCACGATGCCGCAGGTTGGATTGCCGTCGCCGCGACCCTGGGCACGACGCTCGCGCCCTGGGGCCTGGCGTTCATTCAGTCTTACGCTGTCGACAAGAAGATCACGCTTGCCAACCTGCGTTGGGAGCGAATCGACGTGGTCATCGGTTCACTACTGACTGGCCTCATCGGACTGGCCATAGCCGTCGCATGTGCGGCCACGCTCTATCGCGCCGGTGCGCACATTGACGAAGCGAGTGATGCCGCCGCCGCGCTTCGCCCGCTTGCCGGACCATTCGCGACTGCATTGTTTGGCACCGGATTGCTGGGCGCGGCACTACTGGCGGCGGCGATCGTTCCGCTCGCAACCGCATATTCGATTGCCGAAGGTGTCGGCTCGCCGGCCTCCCTCGACCTGGATTCACACCATTTCCGGATCTTCTACGTAGCGTTCGTGATCCTGACGGTGGCGGCCGCAAGCGTCGTCTCGCTGCCCGGCTTGCCCCTCATTCCCATCATTTACAGCAGCCAGGTGGTGAATGCGGTCATGTTGCCGTTGCATGTGATCGCACTCCAACTGCTCGCGCGCGATCCAAAGGTCATGGGCGATTCCAGGTCAGGAAGGGTCTCGACCATCACAGGCTGGATGAGCATTCTGCTGATCCTTTCATGTATTTCGGCACTCGTATGGAGTTGGATCGGCGCAAGCGCGAGTTCCTAACGTAGTGGCGGCCGCGGGAAGCCCTATGGAAACCAGATGTGTTGATTTAGATCAATACCTGTGCTGGTGCGCGCACCAAGATCATTAGTTGTTGGACATGCACGATGGCGATGGCATCGGAACATCCCCCTCTGCAGACGGTCGAAGTCGATGGCGTTGAACGCCAGTTTCCGCATGGCCTGACGATGCTTCAGGCGCTACGCACGCTGAACATCAGCGTGCCAACGCTCTGCCACGACGATCGCCTGACGCCCGTCGGCGAATGCTGGGTATGTGCGGTAGAAGTCAGCCTGCCCCGCGGGCTTCCCTTCTCCAACCGTCCGGCCTGCCGCGAACCGCTGCGCGACGGCTGCTCGATCCGGAGCGGCAGTGCGTCGCTGGATGCCTTTCGCCGAAATCTCCTGGAGCAACTGGCCGCACGCGTTGCACCCGAGGAGATGGAGCGATTCCCCGACAAGGCGTTGCACCGCTTGTTGCGCGAGTTCGGTGTTCCTGCGCGAGCAGGGTTGGATCATCCGATCGCAATCGACGTCTCGCACCCCCATATCCGGGTTGACATGAATCGCTGTATCGCCTGCCGGCGCTGCGTGCGGATTTGCGACGATCTGCAGGGCGAGTCGGTGTGGCACGTGTTCGGACGCGGCGATGACCTTCGCATCGATACCGAGGGAGGTCTGCCACTCGCCAAAAGTCCTTGCGTCGGCTGCGGTGCGTGTGTCGACACCTGCCCGACGGCTGCCCTGACCGATGCCTCGGCCTGGCACGAACCAGTCCCGACTGAATGGACGCGAACAACCTGCCCCTACTGCGGCGTCGGCTGTAAGCTCGAGGTCGGCGTCGCCGGAGACCGCATCGTCGCTACCCGACCGGTGATCGACGCTCCCTCCAACAAGGGGCACTTGTGCGTGAAGGGGCGGTACGCGCATGGATATGTCGATGCGGCCGACCGCATCACGGTGCCGAAGGTGCGTCACGATGGTCGTTGGCGCAGTACCGACTGGGCTGAAGCGATCACGCTTGCGGCAGACGGCCTGCGGCGCGTCGCGGCGGAGCACGGGCCCGATGCAATCGGCGTGCTTGGCTCCTCGCGTGCAACCAACGAGGAAAACTACCTCACCCAGAAATTCGCGCGTGTCGTGATCGGAACCAACAACGTCGACTGTTGCGCACGCGTCTGCCACACACCCAGTGCCGCGGCGCTCAAGCACATGCTCGGCACGGGAGTGGCGACCAACAGCTTCGACGATATCGAACAGGCGAAGACGCTGCTGGTCGTCGGCGCCAACCCGCTGGAGAACCACCCCGTGGTGGGTGCCCGGATCCGCCAGCAGGCGCAGCGAGGCGCACATCTGATCGTGATCGACCCTCGACGCACGGGACTGGCGAGGATCGCCGATGTACACCTGGCGCCTCGTCCCGGCACCAACGTGCCGTTGTTGAATTCACTCGCCCATGTGCTGTTTGCCGAAGACCTGGTGGATCGCGACTTCCTCGCGGCACGCGTGGAAGGCGTCGAGGGTCTGGCCGCCTTCATGGCACCGTGGACGCCCGAGCGTGCAACACAACTGAGCGGTGTACCGGCCGACGCTATCCGTCGCGCAGCCCGGCTGTACGCACTCGAACGTCCGGCGATGGCCCTGCATGGCTTGGGATTGACTGAGCACCTGCAAGGTACGCAGGGAGTCATGGCACTGATTGACCTGGCGCTGCTCACCGGCAACCTTGGCCGCGCGGGAAGCGGCATCAATCCGCTCCGTGGCCAGAACAACGTGCAGGGCGCCGCCGTCATGGGATGCGATCCGGGCACGCTCACCGGTTCGGTGCGCCTGGTCGACGCCTGCCAACGTTTCGAAGCGGCCTGGGGCGTCGCCCTCCCCCACAAGCCGGGCCTCAATGCAGTGACGATGATTGACGCGGCGCATGCCGGCAAGCTCAAGGCCCTGTACGTGATCGGCTACGACATCTTCGCCAGCCTTGCGAACGCGGACGTCACAGCGATGGCGCTGTCCAAATTGGATCTGGTGATAGTCCAGGATATGTTCCTCAACGAAACCGCGAACTCGTTCGGCCACGTGTTCCTGCCGGTCGTGTCCAGTTTCGAGAAGGACGGCACGTTCATGAATTCCGAACGCCGCATCCAGCGGGTGCGGCGCGCCGTCGCACCGCGTGGGGACTCTTTGAGCGACGCGGAGGTTCTCTGTCGGCTCGCCGGCGAGCTCGGCTTCGGTGACCAGTTCCGGCACACCTGCGCTGAAGCGGTGTGGGACGAGATCCGAGCCGTGTGGCCGGCCGTTGCGGGCATCAGTTACGGGCGCAGCTCCCGGCATGGCTTGCAGTGGCCCTGCGTCGACGAGTATGACCCGGGGACGGCGGTCCTTCACGCAAGGCGATTCGCCAACGCGGACAAGGCGAAGCTGGAGCAGGTTGATTATCGGCCGACGACGGAATGCACGAGTGAGCAATATCCGTTCCTGCTGACCACCGGGCGCACCCTGCACCACTTCAACGTCGGCACCATGACCGGTCGAACCCGACAGCAGCTGCTGCGTCCGACTGACACGCTCGACATGCATCCCTACGATGCCGGGCAACTCGACTTGCGCGATGACATGCCGGTTCGTGTGGAGAGCCGGCATGGCGAAGTGGTGTTGCCGCTGCGGGTCAGCGATGCAGTTGCGCCCGGGCAGTTGTTTGCCACCTTCCACGATCCGGCCAGGATGCTGAACAGGCTCACCGGTCCGGTCCGAGATACCGTTACTTCGGCCCCAGAATATAAGGTGGTCGCGGTCCGCGTGCGGCTGGCATGAGTTCTGACCCGGGCTCCGTCCTGCCCCTCTTTGCTTTGGGCTTCTCGCATCAATGAGCCATCAGCAGCGGAATCGGACTGTGCTCCAGCATGTGCCGCGAAACGCCGCCCAGCGCCCACTCGCGCAGGCGCGTGTGCCCGAACGCCCCCATGACGAGCAGGTCGGCGTTGGCCGCAACGGCCTCGCTCAACAGCGCTCCCCCGATCGGGCCAACCGCGTTGGTAAGGCGTACGCGCTCCACCGCCATGTCGTGCCGCTCCCAGTACCGATCCAGGTCAAACGTTGGAAGCGAGAGGCGGAAGTCCCGCCCTTTTTCTCCATCGAGCACGATGACTCGACCAGCCCGCTGCAGCAGCGGCATTGCTGCGTGCAAGGCGCGCAAGGCGGTGGTCGAGCCATCCCAGGCCACCGCGATGCGGTCCAGGCGCGGCGGGCGCGATTGGAACTCCGGCACCACGAGGCACGGGCGTCGCGTGATCACGAGGATCTCTGCTAACGCCGACTCGCCCCCCCATGGCGCGTTCTGGTCGCTTCCCAACACCAACAGGTCGTGCCACTGGCCGACGTGGCGGACGGCTGCGGCGGTGTCGGCCTCGCAGGCCAGCCAGTCGCTGTGTGGCACTCCGAGGGACGCGGCCCAGCGTTGGAATTGCCCGGCTGCGGCGACTGCGACCTCCAGTTCCGGATCAGGGAGGTCGACCGAGACGGCCACCATGGCACCGACGTCGCCGGCGATCACGGCATTCGGCGGCGGCGCGCACCACAGTCCGGTCAGGCTCCCCCCCAGCATCGCCGCCAGACGCGCCGCATACTCAGTGGCATGGGTCCAGGGGCCCGACGTCTGGGCCAGCACAAGAATGTCTCGCATCGCGGTCGACCTGAGGCGTGGGGCTACGATCCTGGCGCTCGGTTGGATCGGGCCCATTGATGTAGGTCAAATTCCCCACCCTGCGGCCATGGAACATTCGTTCTATGCTTGGTCGGTATCGAAAACCGGGGCCCAGGCATGCTCGCCCGCGAAGCATTTTCGACCGAAGCGCAACCCCATGTGCTGGTGGTGGACGACGACGAAGAGATCGGTCGCCTGCTGACCCGGTACCTGGGCGGGCACGGCTACCGGGTCAGCCATGTCGGCGACGCCGACGGGCTGCGGCGGATCCTGCAGCATGAGCGTATCGACCTGATCCTGTTGGACCTCGGGCTGCCCGATGCCGATGGGCTCAGCCTGCTGCGCGGGTTCCAGCAACACTGGCACGGCCCCGTCATCGTGGTGAGTGGCCGTGGCGAGCCGGTCGAGCGCGTGGTCGGCCTGGAGCTGGGCGCGGACGATTACATCAGCAAACCATTCGATCTGCGGGAGTTGCTCGCCCGGGTTCGATCGGTGCTGCGTCGATCCCATCCGAACGGTGTCGCCGAGGCGCCGAGGCTGGAGTTCGACGGCTTGCGCCTGGATGTGGCGGCACGCCACCTGACCGGTCGCGACGGGCAGGATGTCGCCCTGACCACGGGCGAGTTCGAGCTGCTCCGTTTCCTGCTGGAGCACCCGAACCAGGTGCTCAGCCGCGACCAGATCATGAATCATCTGCACGGCCGCGATGTCGGCCCTCTGGATCGGGCGATCGATGCCCAGATCGGTCGCTTAAGGCGCAAGATCGAACGCGACCCAGGGCAACCGCGGCTCATCCAATCGGTGCGCGGTGCCGGTTACCTGTTCGCGGCCCCCATCCACGCCGGCTGAGGCAAGCTTCGTGCTGAGGGAACTGTTTAAACTCCTGCCCGACGCACTGATCGTGGTGGACGAAGGCGGCCGCGTCGTCCGGGCCAACGGCCCGGCCGAACGCCTGTTCGGATACCCGCCGCAAGGTCTGGACGGCATTCAGATCGAGGCTCTGATGCCTGAAGGCACGCGTGCCCGTCACGCCCAGCACCGCGTCGAATACATGTCCGCCCCCCGTGTGCGGCCCATGGGGACGACGGGATTGTCCCTGACCGGACAGCGTCTGGACGGAGGCCAGTTTCCTGTAGAAATCTCGTTGGGGCCGCTGGAATCCCAAGGGCGCACGCTGTACCTGGCGGTGATTCGCGACGTATCGGAAAGCCAGCGTGTGCGCCAAGCCCTCGTACGGGGGCGATACGACGCGCTGGTAGCGCGCGTTGGCCAGCTTGCACTCGCCTCGTCCGACGAAACCGTGATCGAAGGCTTGCCTGAGCAACTGAAGGAAGCGCTGCAGGCTGAAGCGGTGATGGTCGTGATGCTCGCACCGGATGGCCAATCGATACGCGTAGCCGGTGCGCACGGCATCGCCCCGGAACGAATGGAGCGGTTCGTCCGGAGGCCACACGCCGAGACCGGGCTTTGGCGCGCGCTCGTCAATGGCCAACCGCTCGTCGCCGAGATGCTAGCCGACGGTTCCCAGGACGATTGGCCGCAACCGGACGATGGTCGGTTCCGCCGCGGCGCTGTCATGCCGATCGGCGATCGCGAGCACCCGATCGGCGCGCTGATCGTCTTGGCGCCGGAAGTCCAGCGCTTCGACCACGACGCCATGCACTTGCTGCAGCTGGTGGCCAACCTGCTTGCCGCGATGATCCAGCGGAGACGTACCGAGGAGCAGCTGGCGCACGCGCAGCGACTGGAAGCGATCGGGCAGCTGACAGGTGGCGTCGCCCATGACTTCAACAACCTGCTGACCGTAATGTCCGGCAATCTGCAGTTGCTTGAGGAGCAGACGGACTTGCCGCCGCAGTCTTCGGAACTGATCGAAAGCGCGCTGCGGGCGGTGTCACGCGGCGCCGAACTCACCGCCAAGCTGCTGGCATTCGCGCGGCGCCAGCGCCTGTTGCCTCGCGCGGTCGATCCGGAAGCATTGCTGCGCGAGATTGCCGGCATGCTGCAGCGCGCACTCGGTGAATCGATTCGGGTGCGAATCGAGAACCAGGGTCCCGTCGCCCCGGCCTACGTCGACGCGGCCCAGCTCGACACCGCCCTGCTGAACCTGGCGTTGAACGCACGCGATGCCATGCCGCAGGGTGGCGAGATCACTTTCTCGGCCCGTGATTGCCGAATCACGCCGGGCGAGCGCCACAGCGAAGTCGAGCCGGGTCATTACGTGGTGTTTACCGTCGGCGATACCGGTAGCGGCATGACGCCGGAGACGCTGGCGCATGCGGTCGAGCCGTTCTTTACGACCCGCGAGATGGGGAATGGGCTCGGGCTGAGCATGGTCTATGGGTTCGTCAAGCAGAGCAACGGATTTCTGCGCATCGACAGCCGACTTGGCTACGGCACACAGGTCGAGCTTTTTCTGCCCACCGCGCCTCCCCTTGCGGTTGTCGCTTCGGCACCGCTGCCTGTCCTGGCACCCGGCAGCGGTGAAACCATTCTGGTCGTCGAGGACGAGGACGAGGTTCGCAAGATCGCCGAGGCATTCCTGGGTTCGATAGGTTATCGCGTGCGCGGGGTCGGGAGCGCCATGGAAGCCCTGCATCAATTGCAGGAGGATCCTACGATCTCGCTGCTTTTCAGCGATGTCCGGCTCGGAAGCGGGATGGACGGGCACGAACTCGCACTTGCCGCGAGAGCGCTCAGACCGGCCTTGCCGGTACTGCTCACGTCCGGCTACGCCGATGAAAACGTGGTGCCGGTGGCACGCGATCCATCCGACGGGTTTGAACTGCTGCGAAAGCCCTATCGCCATGAGGAACTGGCGATGGCGCTGCGCCGCAGCCTCGGAAGGCCTACATAGACAGCGGTGCGCCACCTCCTACAGCGTGACCGCAGAGCCGGTCGTGGCCGCATTGCGGAAGTGGCGCGCGAACCAGTTCGCCGCGTGGGTGGCAACTTCCTCGAGCGCCCCGGGTTCTTCGAACAGATGCGTCGCACCAGGTACGACGACCAGTTCCGCCCAATGCCCCATGAGGGCTTGGGCGGTGCGGTTGATCTTGAGAACTTCCTCATCGGCGCCACCGACGATCAGCAGCGTCGGCGTATGCGCGTGCGCAAGGACCCATCCTCCCGCTAGGTCCGGACAGCCCCCGCGCGATACCACGGCCACGACCCGGTCCGGGCGCATGGCCGCCACGGCCAAGGCCGCCGCGGAGCCCGAACTGGCACCGAACAGGCCGATCCCCAAGTCTTTCAGCCCCGCCTCGTTGCGCGTCCATTGCAGGGCTGCTGATAAGCGCTGTGCAAGCAGCGCGATGTCGAAACGGGCATGCCCTTCCGCGTCCTCCACTGGCGTCAGCAGGTCAAAGAGCAGCGTGGCGAGCCCGCGGTGGTTCAGCACTTGGGCAACGAAGCGGTTGCGAGGGCTGTGACGACTGCTGCCGGACCCATGCGCAAACAAGATCAGGCCGCGTGGCGACGGCGGCACCATCAGGTCGCCATCGAGTACCGCTTCCTCGGTTGCGATCCGAACCGCGCGCGCGCCCGCCATGTGCGACAGAGGGGGGGGCGCGCCGGTCGTCGCGCTCAGCAGTGCGGCCACTTGCCCGTCGCTGACTTCGGAGAAATCCCGGTAGTACAGGCCCACGGCATGGAATGGCGACGGTGTCGCCAGGCACACCGTGAAATCGGCGAGACGAGCGACCTCCGCGAGGCTCTCGCGGGCCGCCACCGGAACAGCGCACACGAGCCTGGCCGGACGCTGCGCGCGTACCGCACCCAACGCCGCGACCATCGTCGCGCCGGTCGCCAGGCCATCGTCCAGCACGATGACCGTGCGGCCTTCGACGACGGGTGCAGGCCGGCCGGCGCGGTAACGGAGTCGGCGTTCGTCGATCAGCTCCAGTTGTTGCTGTGCCGTGCGCCGGATGTAGGCGTCGTCGGCACCGGTCCATGCCGCATTCTCGTTCAGCAGAACGGTGCCACGCTCATCGACGGCGCCGATCGCCAACTCGGGATTGGTCGGCGCACCAAGCTTGTGAACCAGCACGACATCGAACTCGCCGCCCAGCATGTCGGCAACGATCCTCCCGATCGGCACGGCGCCCCGCGGTATCGCCAGGACCAATGGGTGCTGGCCGCGATACTGGACAAGCGCGTCCCCGAGCCGGCGCGCGGCCTCGCTCCGATCTTCAAATGGGAGGTGGGCTACGGCGTGGGTGTGGAAGGGGCTCATGGCTACACTGTGAGGCGACCTTCGCTAGCGAGTTTGACCTGCGTCAAAGTGTCGACATGTGGGCAGGCCACGCTCGCATCGGACAGGTTGGTCCGCATGAAACTCTCCGAATCCCGCGTGATGTTGCTGCGCAAACCTCACACGCGCCTGGTCGAAACCTTGCGCCCCCTTGTCGCGCCCGACGCGGGACAGGTGCGGATCCGGGTGCAGGCCTGCGGCGTATGTCGCACCGACCTGCACGTCATCGACGGTGAATTGCCGCAGGCGGTGTATCCGATCGTGCCGGGGCACGAAGTGATCGGCGAGGTCGACGGGATCGGCGTCGGCGTTCGCACGCTGGCACTAGGCGATCGCGTCGGCGTGCCCTGGTTGGCGTGGACGTGCGGTGACTGCCGCTACTGCCGCGGGGGCCATGAGAACCTGTGCGATAGCGCCCAATTCACCGGCTGTAGTCGCGACGGAGGGTATGCCACGCACCTGCTCGCCGACGCTGCCTATTGCCTGCCTTTGGACGCCCGGCTCGATCCGGTGGCGGCAGCGCCCTTGCTGTGCGCGGGGCTCATAGGATGGCGTGCGCTCCGCGCCGCCAGCCCCTGCCCGCGTCTGGGCCTCTACGGATTCGGTGCGGCCGCGCACATCCTCACGCAGATCGCGATGGCACAGGGCATCCTCGTCCATGCGTTCACCCGCCCGGGTGATCTGGCGATGCAGGAATTCGCGCGCACGCTGGGAGCCTGCTGGGCGGGCGGCTCGGATGAGCCGGCACCACATCCGCTCGATGCCGCCATCCTGTTCGCCCCGGACGGAGCGCTGGTGCCTACTGCACTGGGCAATGTGCGCAAGGGCGGGCGTGTCGTCTGCGCCGGCATTCACATGAGCGACATTCCCGCCTTTCCCTACCGCCTACTGTGGGGGGAGCGCCATCTGACCTCGGTGGCCAACCTGACGCGCGACGACGGCCGAACCTTCTTTGAGGTGGCGAAGCTGGCGAGCGTACAGACGCACGTGCAGCGCTATCCACTCGCCGATGCCAATGCGGCACTGGAGGCCCTGCGCGATGGCCGGTTGCGCGGCGCGGCCGTGCTGGTACCGGATTGAGACCGAGCGCGGTTATCGCAATGCGCCCCTTGTCCCTGCTCTACTTCATGGCGCCGGCCTACTTGGCCAACATGGCGCCGCCGTTCGTCCGCTACTGGAGGGGTTGGAATCGGCCGATCAGCACCCGCCTGTTCGGTGGTCACAAGACTGTGGTCGGCTTTGCGCTGGCCCTTGCCACGGGTGTACTGACCACCGCCGCGCAGGCCGGGCTCGGCCGGCCTGCCGTCTGGGCGGTACACGCTCCTTGGCTCTGGATCGGACTCGGCATGGGGATCGGCGTCGCCGCTGGCGACGCCATCAAGAGCCTGTTCAAGCGTCGCATCGGCATCGCGCCGGGCGCGCGATGGCTTCCGTTCGACCAGCTCGATTTCGCGGTCGGCGCGTTGTTGCTGGTGGGGCCGTGGATCACGCTGTCCGCGGGCGACGTAGCCCTGATCCTCGCTGCCACCTTTGTGGGCGACTTGCTGGTGAACCGTATCTCCTGTGCGCTGGGTATCAAGGCCTCCCCATGGTGAGGCCGCAACGTGCGGCATCGTTGACCCCGGTCAACACCGACGCAGTGTCGGGCCTCCATGATTCCTCTGTCAGAATCGCGCGCACGGAGCCCCCTCATGCCAAGACTTTATGACCGACGAAGTGGCCGCCATCTGGGCACACTGACCAACGACGAATGCGCGCAGCTCCTCGCGCTGCTTGACGAACTCCAAGGTGACGATGAGCTGGCTCCCGAGCCGGACCAGATTGAAGGTTGGACCGCGACCTTTGCTTCCGATCGGGTGATGGCCGTGGCGCAGCAGGTCCTGCAGGGACGCGAGGACTTCGATCTGGACTGGGAGCCGGACTAACCGGCTCAATGCACCGCATGCGCCCGCGTCACCAGCCTTTGCAGACCGCACCGGTCTTCGATGCGGATCTCGCGGCGGTCGACCCGGATCAGGCCCATCCCCTGCAGGCGCGCAAGCGAACGCACGACGGTTTCCAGTTTCAGCGCCAGGTAATTGGCAAGATCGCCTCGGGTCATGCGCAGCAGCAGATGCCGGCTGCTGAACCCCAGCGACTCCAGTCGCGTCGACAGATCGAGCAGGAACGCGGCGACCCGCTGATCGGCGGCGAGCGTGCCCACCATCAGCATCCAGTGCCAGTCGCGCCGGATCTCGCCCGCCAGTGCTGCCGTGATCGCTTCCGTGACGTCGGAGGGGCCCGCTCGCAGCAGGCTGCAGGGGATCTCCCAGACTTCACCGACATCGAGCGAGATGGCGTCACAGGTGTAATTGGGCAGGTCCAGCGCCTCGAGTCCGAGCAGGTCACCGCGCATTCGGAACCCGGTGATCTTCTCCCGGCCGTCCTCACTGAGCAGGCAAGTTTTGAAGAAGCCTGCGTGCACTAGATAGAGGGCGTGCCGGGGCTGCCCGGCCCGAAACAGATAGCGACGCGCGTTCAGTCGGCGCCGCTGCACCGGCAGGCTGCCGAACCTCGCCTCCATTGGAAGGAGTCCTGCTGGCACGGGCGGAGCAAGCTCCTCCAGCAGGGCAGGCTCGAGTGCACTGAAGGAAGAATCCAGGGCATCCAACATCGCGGCGGCTCCAGGGCGGGTCCTGGAGCAAGCCTAGCGACGCTTCGCAACACGATGACGATCGATGTGTAACGGAAGGTAACAACGGGTGCCGGTCACAGGAGCCCCACCGCTTTGGGCGGTCGGGGCTCTTGTCGACGGGCGCCTCGGAATCGCGCTCGAACTCGGCCCGCGTCCCCTGGGGTCAGTTGACGGACAGCTTGCGCGACGGGCTGCCGGCCTTCTTGGGCAGGACCAGCCTCAGCACGCCGCCATCGTAATTGGCTTCCGCGCTGCCGCTGTCGATGTCGGATGGCACGGTGAAGGATCGGAAGGCCTTGCCGCTGTAGCGTTCGCTGTACAGCTCCTTCTCGGCCTCGCCACCCTGCTCACGCTTCACTTCGGCAGTGACCGTGACCTGGTTGCCCTCGATCGAGACGTCAATGTCCTCCTTCTTGACGCCGGGCATGTCGATCGTGACGCGGTAACCCTTGTCATCCTCGTGCACGTCCATGCGCATTTCCAGGGTGTGCTCGTACTGACGCGCGAGCGGGCTGTGCAGGCCGAAACTGCGCACCAGATCCTCCAGTTCGGGGAACGGGTCGAAACGGGCGATCTGGCGGATCGGATGCCAGCGGGTGGGAATGGCCATGACGGCGCTCCAGTTTGGATGACTTTGGCGCCCACCGCTTGGGCGCGTAAGGCCACCATGCGCCTATACCGTCGACGTGATTTGACCGAAGTCAACGAATGCGTCGGAGGCTCGCGCCGGCATGGCCTGTTACGCTCCTCCTGCTGGCGCGCCGGTAGCCGTGATGCCGAGGGCCGTGCCAGTTGCAGGTACTCCATGCCGGGGCGACGCCTTGGAACTGCTCAGCGCCCGCCGCCGCTTCGGAATATCGACCAAAGCAGCCAGATTCCCGCCAATGACGCTCCCACGAAACCCAGCAATCCAAAGAACGGCAGCCCCAGCAGCGTCGGGCCGCCGCCTACGGTCATCGTGATCGACGAACCCACGATCAACGCGGCGATCACAAGCGCGCCGGAGAGGCGGTTGGCCGAATGACTGAACTGCCGGTTCAGATCCCGCAACTCGTCCACTTGCAGATGAAAGCGCCCTCCCCCGCTCCGCATCGCCCGCAACATCCGCCGCATATCCCGTGGCAAGGTCGCCAGCAGGCTGAGGGTATCGGTCATCGTCCGTGCGCTGCGCCGCGCGATCGCACGCGGGCCGTACTGGGCCGCCATCGCGCGGCGAAGGAATGGCCGTGCCTGCTGCGCCATGTCGAAAGCAGGATCCAGGCTGCGTCCCAACCCGTCCAGCGTCAGGCAGACCTTGATCAGCAAGGCCAGATCGGCCGGCAGGGCAAGACGGTGGGAGCGGAGCAGCGCCGTTACTTCCAACAGCATGCGGGCCAGATCGAGCTCGGCGAGCGGCAGGCCATGGTAGCGATCGACGAAAGCATCGATGTCGATCGCCAGCTGCGCTTCGTCGACATCGGGGCGACCGGTCCAGTCCAGCAGTACTTCGGTGACACGTTCCGGGTCGCGTTCGACCAGCCCGGACAGCAGCATGACCACTTCGCCGCGCCGCACCTGTGAGAGATGGCCGACCATGCCGAAGTCGATCACCGCAATGCGTCCGTCTCCAAGCACGAACACATTGCCGGGATGTGGGTCTGCGTGGAAGAAACCGTCCTCGAGCATCATTTTGAGCACCAGTTGCGCACCCGTCCGCGCCACGTGGCGGCGATCGACCCCGGCCGCTTCGAGGGCCGCCAGATCGGTCACGGGAACGCCGTCGACGAAGTCCTGCACGTTCATCCGCTCGTTCGTGTACGGCCAGTACACCGCCGGGACGAACAGGCGCCGGTCCCGGGCGAAGCTCGCGGCAATGCGCTCGGCGTGGCGGCACTCGGCCGCCAGGTCGAGTTCGCGGGTTAGCGACGCCTTGAACTGGCGCACCATGCCCGCCGGGTGGAAGCGACGCAGGTCGGGGTACTTCGCTTCGAGCCTGTCGGCCGCGTATTGCAACAGGCGAAGATCGGCTTCGACCAGGCGCCGAATTCCCGGACGACGCACTTTGATCACCACCTGACGACCGTCATGGAGACGCGCTCTATGAACCTGTGCGATCGAGGCCGCCGCCAGCGGAACCGGCTCAATGGAAAGGAATGCGTCCTCCAGGTTTGTGCCGAGCGCCTCGCGCATTTCCACGCACAGCGCCTCGAAAGGCACGGCAGGCACGGCGTTCTGCAGGCGACTGAACTCCGCGATCCATTCCGGCGCGAATAGGTCCACACGCGTGGCCAACACCTGCCCCAGTTTGACGAAACACGGCCCCATGTCCTCCAGCGCCCGGCGCACGCGCACAGGCGTCGGAAGCTCAGCCAACTCCTGGAGGTGCGCCAGCGGTAGCACCCTGCCCGCGCGGGCCAGAGCGCGTCCCAGCCCGATCCGGCGCACCACGTCGCCGAAGCCGTATCGGATCAGGATGGCCGCGAGTGCGTGGAGGCGGCCCGTATCGTGGGTGACGATAAGCGTGTCCCACATGGCTGGGGATCCCTCGTGCAAGGGGGCATTCGCTTCGATGCAACGCGAACGGCGACCGCGGCAGGTCTTTGGAGACTGCCCGCGGCGCGACGCTCCCTGTTGACCCAGATCAACGTGTCGTTCCGCAGTGGATTCATGCTTCGGGCGCCCGGTTGCCATTGGATATCCCAAGCGATGACTGCAGTGCCGGATTCGACCCGTTTCCATCTCCAGTTCCTGGGGGCCTGCGGAACCGTGACCGGGTCGCGATACCTGGTCGAAGCCGCTGGGCATCGGCTGCTGGTCGATTGCGGTCTCTTCCAGGGATACAAAACGCTGCGGCTGCGGAACTGGGCGTCATTTCCAGTGGATCCCGCGAGTCTCGATGCCGTGGTCCTCACCCATGCCCATCTGGACCACAGCGGATATCTTCCCCGCCTGGAGTTGCAGGGGTTCCACAAACGCGTCTGGTGCACGCATGCCACCGCCAGCCTCTGCCGAATCCTGCTGCCCGATTCCGGCCATCTGCTGGAGGAAGAAGCGACATACGCCCACCGCGTTGGCTCGTCCAGGCACAGCCCGGCGCGACCGCTGTATACCGAGGACGACGCCCGAAGGTCGCTCGAGTTGATGCGGATGGTGGAGTTCGAACAGGACTTCGAACCCGTCCCGGGCATGACGGCCCGCTTTCGCATGCAGGGCCACATCCTCGGCGCCGCCGCGGTGACGCTGGAATTCGCCGGGACGCGGATCACCTTCAGCGGCGACCTCGGTCGGCCCAACGACCCGGTGATGCCACCCCCGCGGCCGCTCGGGCAAACCGACTGGATAGTGACCGAGGCGACCTATGGCAACCGCCTGCATCCCGCGATCTCGCTGGAGCAGGAACTGCACCATGTACTCGCGCCCGTTCTGGCACGTGGCGGGATTGCGATCATCCCCTCGTTCGCGGTAGGACGCGCGCAGATGCTGCTGCACGTGATTGCAAAACTGCAGGCAGATCATCGCCTGCCCGACGTGCCGGTCTATCTGAACAGCCCTATGGCGACCGACGTGAGCGATCTGTATGCCCGTCATTCCGGTCTTCATCGACTTGAATCGCAGGACCTGGACGCAATGCGGCGCATGACGATCGTCATCAACAGCGCAGAAGAATCCAAGGCGCTCAATCGTCACCGCGGCCCGATGATCATTGTTTCCGCCAGCGGGATGCTGACAGGGGGGCGGGTCCTGCATCACCTGATCGCTTTTTCCGCCGATCCCCGCAACGCCATCGTGCTGTGCGGATACCAGGCAGGCGGAACACGCGGCGCCGCGCTCGTCGGTGGCGCGCGGTCCCTGCGCATCTACGGACAGGACGTTGCCATCAATGCCCAGGTGATCCAGCTAACCACGGCCTCGGCACATGCGGACGCCAACGAGATTCTGGCCTGGCTGCACACGGCGGAGCATCTACCGCGAGGCGTCTTCATCACCCACGGCGAACCCGATGCGGCCGATGCTTTGCGTGTGCGCATCAAGCGCGAGCTGGGATGGCCCGCGCATGTGCCGGAGTATCTGGAGAAGGTCACGCTCCAGGCGCAACGCACCCACGACGTCGTCGCGTAGGCGTCCTTTTATGCCAGCGCCAGCGCCCCGACCAGGGACAAGCAGGTGCAGGCAGCGCTGCCCAGCCTGAGGTACGCGATTGGATCATCCGCTGTGAGCCACACGCGCCCTGCCCCCTCCGAGCCGCCAGTCGTCAATGGCCCGAATATTGCCGCCGGGCCGTTTCGCGGGCTGAGCCGCCGCGAAGCCGCCGAACGCCTGCGCCAAGATGGGCCGAACCTGCTGCCTGAGGCGGAAAGGCGGCGCGGCTGGGTCATCGCCCTGCACATCATCCGCGAACCGATGCTGGTGCTGTTGCTGGCGGCAACGGCTATCTACCTGCTGCTGGGCGATCCGGGCGAAGCGGCGCTGCTGGGCGTGTCGGTGCTGGTGGTGATTGCCTTGACCCTGTACCAGGAGCAGAAATCCGAACACGCCCTGCAGGCACTGCGCGACTTCAGCAGTCCGCGCGCGCGAGTGATACGCGATGGCACGATCCACGTTCTGGCCGCCCGAGAAGTGGTCGTTGGCGACCTCATCCTGGTGGCCGAGGGCGACCGCGTTCCGGCGGATGCCAGGCTGATCGAGGCGACCGACCTTCATGTCGACGAATCACTGCTTACCGGGGAATCAATCCCGGTCAGGCGCCATGCGGACGCCGCAGACGACGAGCACATGCTGCGCGCAAGCACCCTGGTCGTGCGTGGACACGGCAGTGCGGTGGTGTCCGCGACGGGCGCCGGCACCACAATCGGCCGCATCGGCGTCACCCTGCAGGCGATTCGCATCGAACGGACTCCGCTGCAACGCGAGATCCGGCGAGTGGTCATGCTGTTCACGCTGTTGAGCATCGCCGCCTGCGCGCTGATGACGGGGCTTTACGTCACGCTGCGAGGCGAATGGCTGAACGCGTTATTGGCGGGCATCACGCTGGCGATCGCCACCATTCCCGAAGAGTTCCCGGTGGTGCTGACCGTGTTCCTCGCGCTCGGCGCCTGGCGAATGGCCCGGCACCATGCTCTGGTAAGGCGGATTCCCGCGATCGAGGCCTTGGGCGCCACTGGCGTGCTGTGCACCGACAAGACCGGCACGCTGACCCTGAACCACATGGTCGTCGCGACGGTCGCCGCCGGCGGCAAACGAGCGCAACCGGCGGACATTTCCTCGGATGCGCTGCGCACCGTACTGTCCACTGCATGGCTGGCCAGCCGCGCAACCTCGTACGACCCGATGGAGGTAGCGCTGCGCGAGGCGGTCGACCTGGCATGCCTGTCGCATGCGAGTTCCGATGCCCACCATGTGCGGGAGTATCCGCTGAGTTCCCAGTGCTCCGCCGTCGCTCACGCATGGTCGCAGCCTGACGAACAATCGCTGTTCGTCGCCTGCAAAGGCGCACCGGAGACCGTGGCGGATCTGTGCCGCCTGCCACCGGAGCAACGGGACGCGGCGCTCACTGACGTAACCGCCATGGCCCGTCAGGGCTTGCGCGTGCTGGCGGTGGCCTCGGCGATGTGGCCCGTGGATGCCAGCGCGAACTCCCACGAACTGCCCGCTTCGATCCGCGATATCCACTTCGCCTGGCGGGGGCTCGTCGGCTTCGCCGACCCCCTGCGCCCAGGCGTGGGCCACGCGGTTGCCGAGGCCCGCGCCGCAGGCGTCGACATCATCATGTTGACCGGCGATCACGTCGAGACCGCACGCGCCATCGCGATAGAGGCCGGCATAGATCCGGATCCGAAAGTGATGCTCGGAGTGGAGATCGATGCGATGGATGCACAGGAACTTTCGCAGCGATTGCAGCACACCCGGGTATTCGCGCGCGTGCGACCTGAGCACAAGCTGCGCCTGGTGGATGCCATCAAACGCGCCGGCCGCGTGGTCGCGATGACCGGCGACGGTGTCAACGACGCTCCCGCATTGATGGCGGCCCACATCGGCGTTGCGATGGGGGGGCGCGGCACCGACGTCGCACGCGAAGCCTCTTCGATTGTGCTGCTCGACGACGACTTCGTTACGGTGGTTCGCGCGATCAGGCTCGGCCGCACCATCTACGACAACATACGACGGGCAGCGCGCTACATCATGGCCGTGCACGTGCCGATCACGGGCCTGGCGTTGCTGCCTCTGCTTGTTGGCAGTCCCTTGATCCTGCTGCCGTTGCACTTGGTCTTTCTGCAACTGATCATCGACCCCGTCTGTTCGCTGGTCTTCGAGCGCGAACCCGCATCCGCAGACATCATGCGGCGACCGCCGCGGTCTCTGAAGGAACCCATGCTCGGCCTCCGTGGTCTGCTTGGCAGTCTGTCTCACGGCCTGCTGATGTTCGCGGCGGTCGTTATCATCTATTCCCTGGGGGCACGGCAGGGACTGACCGATCCGCAACTGGGAGCGCTGGCCTTCACCGCGCTTGTGATCGGCAATCTCGGGCTGGTCGTCCTTTACCGCACGGGCGAGACGGTCTGGGCCACATTGCGCGCACGCAACCCCGCATTCATCACGGTGGCGACGTTGGCGATGGTGATCCTCGTCGCCGTCACCCGCCTGGCCGGCCCATCGTCCTGGTTTGGTTTTTCGGCACCACCGTGGGGCTTGTGGCTGGCGGCGTTGGCTCTGCCGCTGACCATGGTCGCGCTGCTGCACCTGGTGAGATTCAGATGAGGGGCTTCGCCCGCGCGCGCCGGAAGGCGTGTTTCTGAATCTCAGCGTGGGTATTGATCCACGTCAATCCCGTACCCCGATGTGGCTCCATGCTGGTGCGGTGTCTTGCCGCGCCTGCAGGCCGCCCTGTCCATGTCGTCATTGGAGCCAATCACCGATCCGGGTCGCTCCCCTTCGTCGAAGCAGGTCCTGCTCGCCGAGATCGCCTTGTTACTGCACGAGTTGCACCCCGACGACCGGTACCCGCCGGAGCCACGCCTGGACTCCCGACTGGATCGGGATCTCGGGCTGGACAGCCTTACAAGATTGGAATTGATGGCCCGCTTGGAGCAGCGCTTTCGGATCGAGATTCCGGAAAGCGCAGGCTTTGCCGCAGCGACACCGTCCGACCTGCTGAAGGCGCTCCACGGCGCAAGACCCCGGGGAACCATCGGTGTTTCCTCCGTACTGGAATTGGCGCGTCGCGAACACCTGGAACTTCCCGTGGCCGCGGTCACGATGATCGAAGTGCTCGCCTGGCATGCCGAGCGCCACCCGGAACGCGTGCACGTTCACTTTTCGGGCGGCACCGCCGACGGCATCGAATTGACCTACCGGGCACTCCAGGGCGCTGCCCGGCGCGTGGCGGCTGGTTTGCAGTCGCATGGCATCGGGCCGGCCGAACCGGTGGGGGTGATGCTGCCGACGCATCCCGATTTCCTGTGCGCCTTCTTCGGCATCGTGCTCGCCGGTGGTGTGCCGGTCCCCCTGTATCCGCCTTTGCGGCCGAACGAACTGACGGAGTACTGGCACCGCCAGGCCGGGATCCTGCGCAACTGCGGGGCGCGGCGACTGGTGGTCGATGACGCCCTGTACGCCCATCGACGCCTGATACGGTCCCTGACCGGAGGCGTGGAGCATCTGCTCACCGCATCCGGACTGTCGAGCGGATCCGCCGCGTACGAACCCGTGGCGGCCCAGCCTGATGATCTGGCCTTGCTGCAATACACGTCCGGCAGCACCGCCGATCCCAAGGGCGTGATGGTCAGTCACCGCAACATGCTGGCGAACCTGCGGGTGATGGGCGGATTTATCGGAGTGGATGCGTCAGATGCGTTCGTCAGTTGGCTGCCGCTGTATCACGACATGGGCCTGATCGGCGCGTGGCTGGGCTGCCTGTATTACGGTGCGCCGCTGGTGCTGATCCCTCCGCAGAGTTTTCTGCTGCGCCCGGAGCGCTGGCTGTGGGCGATCCACCAGCATCGCGCGACACTGTCCGCCGCGCCGAACTTCGCTTACGAATTATGCGTCCACCGGATTGGCGATGAGGCGCTGGAAGGCCTTGACCTGAGCTCGCTGCGCCTGGCCTTCTGCGGTGCGGAGCCGGTGTTCGCGCAGACTCTGGAGCGGTTCGCCACGCGCTTTGCCCGCCACGGTTTCCGCGCGGATGCGTTGTATCCGGTATATGGACTGGCCGAGAACACGCTCGGGCTTACTTTTCCGCCACCGGGGCGTGGCGCGCACGTGTTGCATGTCGAGCGCGACCGCTTCCTGAGCAGTGGCCATGTTCGTCTCTCGGAAGCGCCCATGACGCTGCCTTTCGTCTCCTGTGGGACGGTGCTCCCCGGGCATGAACTGCGCATTGCCGATCCCGACGAACACGAGCTTCCCGACGACCGCCAGGGACGCGTGCAGTTTCGCGGTCCGTCGGCATGTGCGGGCTACTACCGCAACCCGGATGCGACCCGGGCGTTCAAGCGCGGCGCCTGGCTTGACACTGGCGACCTCGGTTTCCTGCATGAAGGCGAGTTGTATCTGACTGGCCGCGTGAAGGACCTGATCATCCGGGCCGGTCGTCACCTGCATCCGCAGGGAATCGAACAAGCCGTCGGCGATCTGCCCGGCGTTCGCCGTGGGCGCGTCGCTGCGTTCGGCGCGGCAGTACCGAGCGCTGGCACCGAACGCCTGATCGTGGTGGCAGAAACCCGCCTCCACGACGAGTCTGAACGCCAGGCGCTGCGCCTGCGCATCCAGGAGTCGGTCGCAGGTCTTGCTGGCGAGCCCGCCGACGAGATCGTCCTTGCGACTCCGGGCACTGTCCTGAAGACGTCGAGCGGCAAGCTGCGGCGCGCGGCCTGTCGCGCCGCTTACGAGCGCGGCAGGCTGGGCTCCCACACCTTTTGGCCGATGCTGGCTGTGCTTGGCCGCGGCGCGCTCGTCGCGGGTAGTGTGCGTGCAGGCCGGTTGGGCGCGTTGGCGTTCTCCGGTTTTGCGTGGCTCGCATTGGGCTTGTTGACGCTGCCAGCGCTCTTCGCGGTGGCCCTCCTACCCACGGTGGCGGCGCGCTGGCGTGTCGTGCGCGGCCTGCTGGCCGCCGTGCAGCATGCGACGGGCATTCCACTGGTCCTGACGGCCACAGCAACCTTGCCGCCATCGCCATGCATCTTCGTGGCCAACCATGCCAGCTATATCGACGCGCTCGTGTTGGTACTCGCACTCCCTCGACCGGTCACGTTCGTCGCCAAGGAAGAGTTGGCACGTTGGCCATTGGCCCGCATGCTGCTGCTGCGCTTCGGCGCGGTGCCCGTCGCCAGGTTCGATCCGGCACGTTGCACGGCTGTCGTGGAAGAGGCCAGCCGCTCCGGGCGCGACTTCCTGTTCTTCCCCGAGGGCACATTCAAGCGCACACCGGGGCTGTTGCGTTTCCATCTCGGCGCGTTCGCGGCAGCGTCCAAAGCGGGGTTGCCTCTGGTGCCGATCGCATTGCGCGGTACCCGCTCGGTGTTGCGCGCCGGCGACTGGCTGGTGCACCACGCGCCACTGTCAGTGATTTTCGGTGCAGCACTCCTGCCCAATCCCGATGCCGAGCACTGGCCCGAGACCCTGCGCCTGGCCGGTGTCACTCGCGAATTCCTGCTCGCCCATTGCGGCGAGCCGGACTCGGGTTCACCCGAACTCGGGCCGTGAATCGGTCGCTTCGAAGATGACGCGGCGGAGTTGCAAGGGGCGTGCTCTGCCTTGGCGACAACCTGCGCGACGACGTGCGCGTGGTCGGCCGTGATTTCACGCCATGAAACAGGGTCCACGTATTGAAAGACATTGTCATACTTTGCCCCGTCGCTCCGCCGAGCACCCGGGCGCTAATGCGAAAACAGCACCGGAATCGGCGACCGTTGCAGCAGCCCGCGCGTGACGCCACCGATCACCTGCTCGAGCGCACGCGAGTGGCTATAGCCGCCGGCGACGATCAGGTCCGCCCTGCTTTCGCCGGCATGTCCCAGGATCTCCTGTGCCGCCGGTCCCGTTCCGGAACGCCTTACCAGATTGACCTGCACGCCATGCCGCTGCAGGTGCGGAGCAATGTTCACCTCGAGATGATCCAGCGGCGCGGCCCCGTGCCCCACCGTCAGCAGGTCCACCGAACGGGCCGCTTGGAGCAGCGGCAACGCATCGTGCACGGCCCGCGAGGCTTCCGGAGTCGACTTCCAGGCAATCACGATGCGCTCGTAAGCCGCTACTTCGGGCGTCTGAGGAGGCACCAGCAGCACGGGACGCCCGCCGCCGGCCAGCAGCCCGCCCAACAACCTGGCATCGGCGTCGGCCATCTTGCGATCCACGCCGAGCACCACCAGGTCAGCGTAGCGGGCGTGCAGCGCAGACAGCTCGGCCGGGGTCAGCCAGAACAGTTCGGATTTGCGAACCTCGGTGACCACGGGTTCCTTCGCCAGGCGTCGAGCCACGGCCTCGGCCAACGCCTGCGTCGTGGCCTCGGCGCTCTGGTGCATGGTGGGATAAACGCTGGCCGGATAGTACTTCCATGTCTCCAGGCTGGGCGCAATGATGCTGACGCCGGCCAATGCGACGAGGCGGGCATCGAACCTCGCCGCGATCGAACACGCGGCGCAGATGGCCGGCTCGTGAATGTCCCCGAGCACGACCGGGACTAGGATGTCCTTGTACATAGTGCACTCTCGGTATGAACTCCCAGATCAGAGTCTGGCGCCTGCGCGACCCCGGGAATTGACCTGCGTCAGGCCTGCCTTGGGCGAATGTTGATCCAGATCAAACCAGGTGTCCGCCGCTTGCCTAGCCTGCCTCTGCACGCAAGAGGAGATTTCCGATGAACACCACGGTTCCCATCACCGGTGACGGCGTTGGTCCTGAATACCCGCAGTGGACCGAAACGCTGCGTGATCGCAGTCAGGTATCAATCCGGCCAATCACCGCGGACGATGCCGCTCGCGAGCGCCAATTCATATTGGGCCTCTCTCCTCAGGCGCGTCGCTTCCGCTTTTTAGGTCAAGTCAGCCACCCAAGCGATGTGTTGATCCGGCAGCTGACGGCCATCGACTACGTGCATCAGGTCGCCTTCGCCGCGGTCGTGCAGGAAGACGGCGTTGAGAAGATAGTCGGCACCAGCCGCTACGCAACGGACCCTCAGGGGTTGTACGGCGAATGCGCCGTGACCGTGGATGATCATTGGCAGAACCGGGGCTTGGGAACGGTGCTGATGAAACATCTGATCGAGGTCGCCCGTGGCCGCGGCATCCGTTGCCTGACGTCGATCGACGCCGCCGACAACATCGCGATGCGCGATTTGGCGTCCTATCTCGGCTTCCTACGCCGGGAGGATCCCGGCGACGCCGGGCAGGTCATCCACGAGCTGGATCTGCAAGGCAACTCCTGACAACCATAAACTCTGCAGCATGCTTTGACGGCGAACCTCCGGCTGTTCTGGCGACGCTGTTGAGTCGGATCAATGCGAGAACAGCACCGGTAGATGCGCGAACTGCAGCAACTCCCGAGTCGTGCCGCCGAGCACCCACTCGCGGAAGCGTGAATGTCCGTATCCGCCGGCCACCAGAAGCGTGGCGTTTGATTGTTCGCAGTGCCGCAATAACGCGGTGGAAACGGACTCGTTGCGCTGTTGGTGTATCACCACCCGGACCTTGATGCCGTGGCGTGCCAGATGGGTCGCGATGTCGGCGCCGGGCAGCGCGCCGTCGTCGCTGCGCTGATCCGGGTCGGGCTCGACCTCCAGGACATCGACTGAATCTGCCATTTGGAGCCACGGCATGGCGTCGTGCACGGCGCGGGTGGCTTCGCGCGTCGGACGCCACGCCACCACCACGTGCCGCGCTGGGAACGAACCCGTGCATTTTGGAGGCACGATCATCACCGGCCGCCCCGACTCGAACAGCAATCCACTGAAGATCGCACTCACGGCTGAGCGCTCGCCGGCGTTGTCTCCCGCCGATGTGAGCACCGCCAGGTCGGCGTAGCGCGCGTGCAGCGCCGCGACATGCCGGGGTCCACCCACCACGGTCTCGGCCAGCCGGACTTCGGAGGACACCGCCTCGCGCCCCAGACGGTCGCGGAGCCGAGCGGCCTGGGCTTCGGCCATGGCGCGAACCTCCGTGTAGACCTGCTGCATCGAGCTCGCGTCCGGTGCGACACTCCACGCCCCGGGGATCGGTGCCGGCATGTAGACCGTGTCCAGCACCACCAGGTGCGTTTGGGCCATCGTGGCCAGCGCCAGCGCTGCTTCGATCGCATTCGAATCGCCCTGTGTGGCCGTAAGGGGGAGGATGAGGTCCTTGATCATGGCGGAAGCTCCGCGGCGCTGCAGACGACCGGATTAGGCGCCTTCCTGGCCGAGGCCTGTTGACCTGCATCAAGAAACGGGGCCTACCAAGCATCGGCTGCCCGGCTTGGCTCTGATGGGGATTGAGTCAAATGCTGGCAAGCCGCCCGTGGGCGCGGGGTGTCGTTGCGCAATGGGTGGGGCGTTTGGCGCACACGCGACTCTCGGGATTGGACTGCTGTCAGGCCTCGCCTGGAAGAAGTGGCAGCAGGCACACGTAAATAAATATGGCAAGCATCCATCCGGCGGCCATCAGGATCAGGCCCGTGGCCGAGCCGGGCGTGGATATCGTATCGGCCAGGATTAGGCCGAGGAGTGCGGGACCTAATGCATACAGCGACCTTGCTCCGGTAGTTACCCTCTTGCCGCACGATCTGCATGACGTGACGAAGCCCGGGCCCAGGAGGAGCTTCCGCGGACGCGTGACAGCACGGCCGCAGCAGTGCGGGCATTTAATCCCTTGGAGAGTCATCGGCTCGGCTTTTCGTCGATTACCCGCATCAGCTCCCACCGCGGTGGCTCCGTTGACGTCTGCGGCGAAACGCTGGGTTCGGACACCTCGATGACGTACTCGGTCCCAGGCGCATAGTTGAACCCGGCAATTTGTGCGTCGACGGTCTGCCACGCCCCTGCCCCGTCACTGATCTGATAGCACTCGCGGGTCGGGTCATGGGGACAGGCCGCCTTCACCGACGCGACGTGAATCGTCCTGACGACGGTGGCATCGTCGAGGAGGATCTGGGAGCAGCTGGTCAAGCCGATCGCTGCCACAACCCATGCACACCGTTTCTTCATGGCCAAGTCTCCAAAGCACGGCCGGATCATCGAGGATGACTACCATAACTCCACGGCCGGCCGGCGTTCTGATCTTGATCAACTAACTGACCGGATAGGCACGCCTGTTTGTCGGGCTGGTAGTAGCTGCGACGAAGTCGTACCGGGTCGAAACTCAGGCTTTGAGCACGACCGGCCCGGGTGGGATCACGTGCCGGGCCAGGTCACCGCAGAGCGGGTCACGCGGCCAGCGGGGCGGGCGGGCGCGTGCTTCTAGCGCTGCAGCTGCTGCCCCAATGCACCTTTCTTGCGCTCGCATTCCGGTTGCGGTTCGGCTTATTCGCCTATGAAAGCCAGGAGCAGTCATCCCCCGGCTATGCGCCCCGCAGAACGGCAGCTCATCATCCGCACGCATCGCCAAGTTGATTTGGATCAACGCAACGCAGAGCGACCGGCCCAAGCTGCATTCGTCGCGTCGGAGATCCCGCATGGCCATGCCCCTGCCGTTCCGTTATCCCCGCCCGGTCCGCTGGATCCACTGGCTCAGCGTCGTACTGGTAATAATCGCCTACGCCACTGCCGAATCGGCCGAAGACCCTAGAAGCAGTGGTGGCCAGTGGCACATCCTTGCTGGCCTAGCGCTGCTGCTGGTGTTCGTTCCACGACTACTGGCGCGGTTCGCCGCGAACCGCGCACCCGTGCTCACCTCGCCTTTCGCGACATGGTCCGCGCGGTTGGTGCAAGTGGCGTTGCTGCTGTTCCTGGTAGTTCAACCATTGCTCGGCGTGCTGATGGTATGGGCGGAAGGCGAGGTACTGCCCGTGCCGCTCACTGGGTGGCAGCTCCGGCCGCTCTTCGTGCTGGGCGAAGCGTGGTCTGAGACGCTGGAGGACTTGCACGAAACCGTCGGTAACGTGTTTTACGCCGTGATTGCACTGCACTCTCTCGCGGCACTGTGGCACCAGTTCGTCCGCCGCGACGACGTGCTTCGGCGGATGTGGTGAGACTATCTGACGGTCTTTTCGATCCGCAAAAAGCCTTGATGCCCAAAATACCAGTCACTCGGACCCGCGACGCCACTGTGTGATTGCGCGTTTAGCGTTGGAGCAAGGGTCGCACGCGCACGACTTCCGTGACCTGCCACTGTTCCCCGTCCCGCGCGATCAATCCCTTCTTCTCTAAGCTCTGCTTTATGCCGTCGGTGAAGGCTTCCCGCTCCCATTTGAACAGGGGCTTACGGCTCAGGAGCACGTCGAGCGCAGCGCGCTCAAACGGAGACAGATCAAACCTATGCATAGCCCACCAACCGGCGCGAGATGTTCTGCACCATCACGGTCCCTTCTTTGAGCCGCCTTAGTCCGCCATCCATCGCCTGGTTACGCTTCGCGCTGCGGCAATACGTTGACAAGGTGCCGCATCTTGTTCTCGAACTCTGTCAGATGCCCGGGGACCGCAATTTGATACTCGTCACGATCGCGAGATCCAACGGGTTCGATCTCTAACTTGCGGCGGATCTCCTGGAGTTCCAGGAACAACAGCACGCACATCCGCTTGATCTCGTCGATATCCGCATCAGTCGCCACTTCATCACCTCTTGCCTTATCGGGTTATCTGGTGGAGAGATCCGCGCCCCTTACCAACGAGGGTCGTGGTTGACCTGCAAGTCAGGGCGAAGCGGGGCTCTTGAGCCGGACTCCCCGTCCTGTGCCCTGACTCGGGGCGTTCTCTCCGATCAACTCAATGCCAGCCGCGTCGAGCGCCGTGATGATCTTGGTCAACGTGTCGACCACACCACGGACATTGCCCGTGCTGGCCTCCATGCGCTGGATCGTGGGCAGTGACACGCCGGCCTTTTCCGCCAGCGTCTTTTGATCCATTCCGGCCAGGGCTCGGGCCGCTCGAAGCTGCGCCGCCGTGATCATGGCCGGGACTCCAAAACCGCCATCGAGGAAAAGGCACTGCTCATTGCACGGGACGCGTTCTGCATCACTGTCTTCCGCTGCCACCGGGGCGACCGGTTTGGGATGCGCATGATCTTGAAGCGCTTCCCTAAAAGCCACCCCATGAATGCGTACCCCTCTAAAATGATGGGTTACACATCATGTATACTGTATATAGCATCAGTATATGGCTTTCAAGCCCTTGCCCAGTTGGACAGCACAGCCGCCGCCATGACGACCTTCTCTCCCGCCCGCTCCCCCAGATCGCGCGCCCCCGCAAAGGCGGAAAGACCCCAACCCGCTCGCATTGCATTCCTGGGTTCCGCGCAGGCCTCCAACGAGGCGGGCGAGACAGTCTTTGTGCGGTCCCTGTGCTGGCCGACGTTGCCGACCGCCTGGATTGACCTCACGCAGGGGTTGAGTTCTCTATGGGCCGGGCGGGGAAAACCCAGCCCCCATGCACCGGTCGTCGACAAGCCACCGTCCTGGCTGAGGTCCTGCGCGCCGCAGCTGGCGGCGCCCTTCTGCGGCACTGCTGCAGCCGAGGAGAGCTCGATCGCCGCCCTCCTGGCGCGCACTCCGATGCAAGCCGCCATTGCCGTCGTCGATTCCCACGACGGGCGCATTGCCACCGGCGCTCAACAGCAAGGGCTCGAGCAGTGTTTGTCGGTCTACGATCGGTTCCTCCGCACGCCGATGCGCGCGCCCTGCACCATGCTGGTGTCCCGCAGCCAGTCGGCCGCACTCGACAAAGGGTGCCAGGGTGAGCTGGAGCGCTGCCGAACGCTGTTGCCCAGTGCACCTTGGCTGAGTGACCTGCGGTTGCAGTTCTGGACCGAGGCGCAGGAACCGCTGCCGTTGGAGTTGGCCCAAGTGGTGGCCGCCGCGGCCGCCAGGCATGTGCTGTTCGAGAACACCGGCGATCCGCTGTTTGAAGCAGTATTGACGAAATTGGCGCACAACCCGTTCCAGCGCGGGAGACCGGCGGCCAGGAAAAAGCGCCGCTGACTCGCAGGCTGGCGAGCCGACAATGACTGAGGGGAGCAAGTCATGGCATCGCACAGGGTCAAGCAATACGCAAAGCTGTTAGAACCCAAACTCCTGACGGTGCTGCGCGAGGGCTACACCTCGGCCGACTTGCGCCGGGATGCCGTCGCCGGATTGACCGTGGCCATCGTGGCGCTACCCCTGGCCATGGCGCTGGCGATCGCCAGCGGAACGACGCCCGAGAAGGGGCTGTACACGGCGATCATTGCGGGTTTCCTGATCTCGGCACTCGGGGGATCGCGAGTGCAGATCGGCGGGCCGACGGCCGCCTTCATTCCGGTGGTGTTTGTCGTCATCGAGAGGTTCGGCATCGGTGGACTGATTCTTTGCACGCTGCTGGCGGGTCTGATGCTGATCGCTGCGGGTTTGATGCGCTTGGGCACCTTGATGAAGTACATGCCGCAGCCGGTGATCACCGGTTTCACCGCGGGCATCGCCATCAGCATCTTCTCCAGCCAGATCAAAGATGCGCTTGGCCTGCAGATGGGCAACGTACCGGCGGACTTCCTGGCGCGCTGGCAGGCCTACGGCCAGCACGTGGCGACGGCGCAGCCGGCAGCGCTGGGCATCACCCTGCTCGGTCTGGCCGTGATCCTGACCATGCGGCGCTGGTTCCCTCGGTGGCCGGGGTTTCTGATCGCTCTGCTGCTATGCAGCCTGGTATCCATCGGACTTCCCGCGGAAACCATCGGCAGCCGCTTCGGCATGCTGCCTTCCGCACTGCCCTCCTTCGAGATCCCGCACATTCCGTTCGAGCGCACCGGCGAACTCCTCCCCAGCTCGTTCACCATCGCGTTCCTCGCAGGCGTTGAGTCCCTGCTGTCGGCGGTCGTGGCCGACGGCATGACCGGCGGCCGCCACCGATCCAACTGCGAGCTGGTCGCGCAAGGCGTCGCCAACGTCGGATCTGCCCTGTTTGGAGGACTCCCGGCCACCGGAGCGATCGCGCGCACCGCCACGAACGTGCGAGCCGGCGGTCACTCGCCCATTGCAGGGATGCTGCATGCAGCGCTCCTGCTTGTCTTCATGCTCGCTCTGGCGCCATTGATGCGTTTCGTGCCATTGGCGGCCCTGGCCTCGGTGCTGCTGGTGGTCGCCTGGAACATCAGCGAGTACGAACACTTCCGCCACACGCTGTCGGCTCCGAAAGGGGACCGTCTGGTATTGCTGCTGACGTTTTTCCTTACTGTTTTCTTCGACCTGACGCTGGCC
Source organism: Lysobacter niastensis (assembly GCF_015453285.1). GTDB lineage: Bacteria > Pseudomonadota > Gammaproteobacteria > Xanthomonadales > Xanthomonadaceae > Lysobacter_J > Lysobacter_J niastensis. Next base: position 267,232 of record NZ_JADLZT010000006.1, on the reverse strand, counting down.
ATCGAAGTAGGACTGGTGGTCGCCGCCTTCGTCTTCATGTTCAGGATGGCGGAGGCCGTCGAGGTCACCTCGGGCGTCAAATTGATCGAAGATAACGGCGAAGTACCCACCGACCTGTCGCAACGCGACCGTCTGCCACCTGGGGTCGAGGCGTTTCAGATCAGCGGGCCGCTGTTCTTCGGCGCCGCCAATCGCCTCGACAACCTGCTTGATCAATTCCGCGACCCACCGAAAGTCTTCATCCTGAGGATGCGGTTGGTACCGATCGTTGACTCAAGCGGCGTGCACGCGCTCAAGGCTTTGCTCGACCGCTGCAGGCGCCGAGGCATCGTCCTGGTCATGTCCGGCCTGCAACCGCAGCCGCGCCGGGTGATCGCCAAAATGCACCTCCACCCTCGTGAAGGCGAGCTGCATTTCGTTGCCGACTTCGAGTCGGCGCTTCAGTTGTCAGCGCAGTTGGTGGGAGTGTCGACACCTGAGCGCGAGTAAGCGCGGATTGTCACCTCAAGGGAGCCAGCGGGCGCCATGGCGCCAAATCTCATCGCGCGAAAGCGCGTCGCATGTCTGCTTCCGGCCAGAAGCGGACATCCACGCCGTCATCCGGCCTCTCCCGGCGCATGGAGATGCATCTAATTGCCCTTGCATGCAACCGCGTGCTCGACCAACTCGGCTGTCCAATCCTCAGCAAACGCATAGCACCTCTCGGTGACGTACTCGCTGCCACGAGCGTACACCGGCAACACGGCAGGACCGGACGCAATATCCGAAACTGTCGTACGCCATGCAGCCAAGCAGGCGTCCGGATCGGGATGCGTACGAATCAAAGCCCGTAGTGCCATCCGAAGGACAAGAACCTGAGCCTGCAAATCGCAAAGCGCTTCCTCCGTCAGTCGGTCCATAGGCTTCCACCAGCATTGAGGTAAAAGAAAGCGCCCCGCCTCCGCGGGGCGCTACTAGATCAGTTGTTGAAGGTTGATCCCACCTGGATGCGGCGAGGGGTTGTCTCGGGACGCTTCGGGATCATGATCTGCAACACGCCGTTGTGACCGGTCGCCGTAATCCCTTCAGGGTCCGCGCTATCGGGGAGCGCAAAACGGCGATGGAAGCTGCCGTGTTGGCGCTCGATGCGGGAGAAGCGTTCGCTTTCGTCGATCTCGCTCGTACGCTCTCCTTTGATAGTGAGCAATCCCCTATCCATCTGCACATCGATGTTCTTGGGGTCCACGCCGGGAATATCGGCATAGAGGATGAAGCGGTCCTGCTCTTCCTTGATGTCTACTAACGGAATCCATTGGCTTGTGACGACTGACGATTCATCCCTGGAGCCGCCTTGCAAAAAGTTGCCTTCAAAAAGGCGATCGATGATTTGGCGGACTGGGTCTGTGGTTCCCTGTCCGCCCCACTGCGGAAAGCGAGCCATCTGATTCATCGCATCTCTCCAATTAAGCGTTGATATCCGGATGTGGTAGGTCCCATCCGGCCCGAAAAATAGCGCGCCGACGCGCATTTTCAAGCGGGGGGATATAGGTCCGTTGGCGATTCTTAAGGGTCGTCAAAAATGCATAAAAATCGCACCCGCAGGAATGTCCGCTATGGGTCGAAAGCGGACACCGGCGCCATACCGGCGACAAGCCGGGTCTATCGGATGTATGACCACGGCGGATGGTCACCCCCTCTCTAACGAATCAAGCTTGCGCGCGCACTACGACCGCGCTTGGCCGTCCGCCCGCCTTGCTCGCATGACACCAGCACGTGAGCCGCCCAGCCCGCCTGGACCCGGCGAGACTTGCAGCCGCACCGGGTACGGTTGATGAAGGCCGAGGGCCTACGCGCCCAGGCAGGCTTTGGCCACTAGCCGCGCCACCGTGGCGGCCCCGCTGGGCGTGGTGGGCAACGTGCTCAACCGCGACTTCGCGCCTTCGGCGCCGAACACGGTCCGGGTCACCGACATCACCTACATCCGCACTACGAAGGCTGGCTTTTCCTAGCGGTGGTGATGCACTTGTACTCGCGGCAGAGCCCGCCAATTTGCCACCCACACTGGGCTTGGGAGCACACAATCCTTGGGGTACTCTTCCAAATTGGCCCACGAGGGTCTGTACGTCTGGGGAGACGTAATGGGGATTCGTTCTCGTAAGTCGTTCAAGCTTGCGCCCGGAGTTCGCATGAACCTAAGCGGAGGCGGCACCAGTTTCAGTTTCGGCCCTCGTGGTGCCTCTGTCAGTGTCGGCAAGCGCGGCGTCTATGGAAGCGTCGGCATTCCCGGAACAGGACTGTCAATGCGGCAGAAGCTATCAACTGGAGGCGGTACGCCCCACTCCCACTCTGCGGCACAACCGGCTCAGATGATCTCGCTTCCGGTTTCAGTCGGAGTCCGCGATGATGGAGAGGTATTTTTCCAGGACCAGGCTGGAGCGCCGCTTGCCGAGCGCCTGGTCCGCATCGCCAAACAGCAGCATGGCGACGCGATACGCAAGTTGATTCAGTCTAAGTGTGATGAGATTAATGCCCAGATCGAAGCAGTGGGCGAACTCCATCGCGACACCCCATCTCCAGATTATCGACCTGCCTTCATTGGGCGCGAGTTTGAATCGCCTCGCCCGGTTCAACCCAAGCCCAAAGCCCCCAGCTTCTTAGGGAAATTCTTCAAGCGGACGCGGGAACGCATCGACGCGGAGAATCAACAGATCAACCGGCATTATGAGGACTTAGTTGCCCAATGGGAGTCGGCGGCGACCGACCATAGACAGGCAGAGCATGCACGCCGCGTGTTGATCGAGGAGCAGATCTACGTCGGCACGAAAGCGATGGAGCTCCATCTTGAGGCAACGCTGCAAAACATCGCTTGGCCACGGGAAACTCTTATTTCGGCGGAAGTTGAGGCGGGTGGCCTGGACGTTTTTGCCGATGTCGATCTCCCAGAAATCGGCGACATGCCGGACAAAGTGGCGGGCGTGCCGGCGCGGGGAATGAAGCTGTCAGTCAAGGATATGTCGCCGACGCAAGTGCAACGCCTGTACATGCGACATATTCATGCCATCGTGTTTCGAATTGTTGGCGAGATTTTCGCAGCACTCCCCAAGGCTGAGCGGGTGGTCATATCCGGATACTCCCAGCGCAGCGACAAAGCCACCGGCCGAATTGCCGATGAGTATCTCTTGTCGTTGATTGCGACGAGGCAAGAGTGGACTGAGATTGAGCTCTCCCCCTCCGCTCTCGAATGCATTGACGTCGTTGATGCAATCGCCCGCTTCGATCTTCGTAGGGCCATGAGCAAGTCGGGCGTCTTTAAGGCCATTGCGCCGTTCTTGCCCGAGGAGGTAATGAAAGCATCGCCGGCACAATACAACGCGATCAACCAATGAACGACATGAATAGTGGGCTCGGGGTCGACGCGATAACCTGCGCGGGTGATGACGCGGATGACATTCGGCCGCGGGTCCACAAGGTGCTGCACGGCACTGAAGCCCACCAGTTGACCTGGTTTCAAAGGCTCAGCGCCTTGGTTATTGTCCTGTCCATTGTTTTTGCAATCTTCACGACGGAGCCTGCGATCAGCAGCTCGCTTGGCGCGATCGGGCCAGCTTTCGAGCTTGCTTTCATCACATTCTTTGCGACGGAATACGGACTTCGCCTTTGGGCGGCGGAACCGATCCGCGCTACTCAGATGTGTTGGGGCGTATTCGGTATGCACTGACCCCCATGGCCTTGCTCGACCTTGCTTCGATCCTTCCCTACTTCGGGGCTGGGGGACTCAGTCCTTCTTGTTCCGTCTACTCCGATTTTTCGGCTACTGACGCTTTCGCGCCTAGTCCGTTATTCAGCGGCGATGCAATTGGTTTTACGCTCGGTTTATGAGCGTCGACATGAACTGTTGTTCTCTGTATCCCTCGCGGGGTGCATGATTTTGTTGTCCGCCGCAGCGCTGTACTCTGTAGAAGCCGACGTGCACCCGAGGCGTTTGGCAGCATTCCCAGGGCGCTCTGGTGGTCGGTCAGCACATTGACAACGGTCGGCTACGGCGACGTTGTGCCAGTGACCGTATTGGGTCGCTTGTCCGCCGCTCTCACTGCGCTGTCTGGAATTGGCCTAATCGCAATGCCAACTGGAATCTTGTCCGCCGCCTTTTCGGAGGCGTTTCGCGCCAAGCGCGACTCCAAGCACCGTTGTGCTCCTGGCGCGCCCGGCCGAGACCAGGAGCTGCGTCGGCTCGAATAAATTAGCGGTACCGAGCTGCACGCCAGGCCTACTAAGACAGCGCTAACGGCCGGCCTGGATCCCAGTCGTTCCTGGTGAGCCCCCCCAGATTGTGCCACTAGAGGCCAACACCTCCGACTATGTCTTTTGGTGCTCGCGCGAGTACTGCCATAGCGCTTTGTCGAGGCTGCGTACGGACAGTCCGTTGTCCATTGCCATGTTTCGGCAACACGCCACGTACTCGATCCAGAATCTGGCCGAATATGCTGCTGGCTTCTCGATCCCAAGACTCCATAGGGCCCGAAAATCCAGGATTGGGTAGCTCCTGCTCACGCAGAAATGTAGGATGACTGAAGCGGTTGGAAAGCTGACGCCATCAAGCAAGGTCAACGCGCCAATTCTTGATTCCTCGCGCTTCGCGCTGAAGGCAAATGCGGTGATCTCTTTAACGAGTTCCTTCGAGTTTCCAAGTGCAAGTTCCGGCCGGCGCTTGGACTTCCACCTGCAGATCTCGTACAGCTGTGCGGGAGTCAGGTGCGCCACGCCACGCAGGTGGTCAAATTCTGAATCAGTGTATTCACTGTACCTATCTTGATGCTGTCGAAGCTGCTTTAACGGAATCCGTGGTTTCGGCTTCACGCGAGACCCCTAGTGCTAGAGAGGGCGCGCCGAAAGCGGCCTCGCCTTCGGCGAACTGACCAGAACTACGCTCATAAGGCGTCCAGCGTGTAAGTGCCGCCTTGTCGCTCTGTTACGGCGACAGAGATATGCCCAGCGCATTAAGCGTGTCCGTTGTCATTGTGCCCGTCACCGGCATGCCATGCCGGCTCTGGAACAGCTCGAGTGCCATTCGAGTCTGGGGGCCGAGTGCACCGTCAATACCACCAGGGTCGTAACCACGTGCAAACAGTGCCGCCTGCACGCGCATGATCATCAACTGCAATTGATCTTGGCTGGCACGTGGCGACTGACTGTTGCGCGCCGATGCAGCAGAAGGTGAAAACGGATCGGCAGATGAAGGCGAGGAGCCGCGCGACAGCGGAACGTAAGACGACGAGGCCGGCCGCGGTGAAGGCGGTGGCGGCGGCGTATAGGCCGGGGCGCTATAGCCGCCACTGCCCGAATAGTGGGAGCTGTGGCTACTATGCGACCTGTGTGAGCTGTGAGAACGGTGACCCGCATACATGTTATGCCTATCCAGGTTCAGCGGCGCCGTCAGCGTCACCGCGAAACGAGCATCATCCTGACTCATCGTCAGCAAGTGCGCCTGCCAGCCGACGACGTGATCCTGATGACCAGGCTGAAGCGAACCCAGCGTAGCCGTCGCAAGCGTCAATGCCTTACTCATCGAGAACCTCCGCGAATGATGGGATCGGCGCGATAGCCCTACTGCGCCACTGGTCGTTGATCCAAGAGAAGAATCCGCTGCAGTGCGCCTGAACCGCGCAGCCGCTGCATGCCGCCAGGTAGTCTTGCTTCCAGTCCGATATGCTCTGTCTAGCGTAAGGCCACAAATCACGCGGAAGCACACACAACGGCAGGTTGTACAGCGAAACTCGCATGCCGCGCTCGGACAGGAAGGTCACTGCCTCGCCCAAAGCTTGCGCCATGTCGACAGGATCCAGCCATACAGCGGCGTGATTGGCCTTGGCGAAGCCGATTGGCTCCACTCCCATCAGCGCCACATGCTCCACAAAGGGCATGTTGCGGTAAAGGAAGCGCGCCAGCGCCGCGAGGCGCTCCACGGTCGGTCGTACCAGCACCACGCGCACCTCGATACGTTGCGCGGCGCGCTCCAACGCGTACAACCCGCGAACGGTCTGGGCGAAAGCGCCCTCGCTCTGAACGATATGATCGTGAACTGCGAAGCTGTCGCTGTACAACGGCACACCCCAAGTCAGATGCGGGTGGAGGTCACGGAACGAGGCGGCATAGTCATCTTCGCCGAGCAGACGACCGTTGGACAGCACATGCAAATGTGTCTTGGGTAGTGCAACCGAACAATGCCGGATCACCTGCGGCAACCCGTCGCCAAGCAGGGTCGGCTCGCCTCCGCTTATCGCCAGCGACTGCTCGTCTGGATCGATAAGTTCCGCCAGTTCGCACAGTTGAGCGACTCGCCAATCGTCCTCGATCTTCCGCGGTGGCTGAGAACACATCAGGCAGAAGCTGTTGCAACGTTCGGTTGCGAACAGGACATTACCATTGCTTCCGCGGCGGTAGCGCACCCCAACCTTGCCCAGACTCGGAATGACCTCGACCACGTCGCCGGGCTGAACGGTGCGGGCGTTACCGTGGAGGTGCAGCCATCTGCGTCCTGGCGGGGCGGCCTCTTTCGAATCGACCAAGAAACCGGCCCAAGGCAATCTCGTCAGCATCGACCTAGTTGGGACGCCACTGCTCGGACGCAGATCCAGCAGCATCCTTTCCAGCGGCAATCGCGCAGCGGCGAAATCCTGCAATCCGGCGACTTTGTACTGGCCGCGGTGGCCCCAGCCCTCCAAAGTCGCCTTGGCCTCAAGTGCCAACATCAAGCAGCCTCTATCTGCCACGGGGTTGCGCTGCGCCGCGGTAAGGCCCAGCTTTCCAGGACCGCCCGATCATAGGCATCCGCCCGCTCCGTCCGCTCCAGCAGCAAATCGAAGAACCCAAGTTGCTTGCGACAGAAGTCCGACGATGGACGATGCCCGCATGTGTCGCCCTGGCGTGCATAGTGGTCGATTGGATCGGCTCCGCACAGCGGCACGAAAGCGCAATCTGCGCAGCCGGGCAACGCCTCGGCGACGCCAGCATCAAGCACGCGCCGCATCGCTGGTGAAGCCAGCCACTCTCGAACGGATTGACCTACATGACCGAGCGCGAATGAGCGATCACCCATGGCCGCCAGCATCCGCGCCTCGTCCGAGGGGTACGCTTGGCCATCATAGTCGTAGACCACCGCGCCAAGGCCCGCGCCAGTCGGCGAGCGCAGATCGACGTAGCCATGACTAAACGGAGTGAACAGCTGCGACAGCATTAGACTCGCGTACGCTTCTTCTAACGGATAACCGTCACGGTTGACCGCGAGGATGTGTTCCAGTGCTTCGCGGTAGAACGCAAAGAAATCGGCGAGCGAGTAGCCGATGCGGGGCCCCGTCTTCCTGGCAAAGCCGTAGGGACTGAGCGGGCGCAGGAAGATCGAATGGAAGCCTAGGCGTCGATACTCGTCGACAATCTCGCGCGGAGCCGAGAGGCTTCGCTGGGTTAACGTCGTCAGGGCCGACACCGCGTCGTCACCCAGGGCGCGGCGTGCGCGGTCGATGCCGGCCACGGTGCGCGCATAACTGTCGCGCTCCGGCCGGGGCCGGTTCGCGTTGTGCAGCCACTCCGGGCCATCCAATGAGGTCGACAGCTGAAAGTCGTGCTCACGGAAGAACGCAAGCTGGTCATCATTAAGGTCGTGAAGCGTAGAAGCGAGCACAAACCGCAGGGTTCGCCCCTCATGGCGATTGCGCTGCTGGATCTGCTCGGTAATTGCCCGCACGCGCGCAAAGTGCAGCAAAGGTTCGCCGCCTTGAAACTCGACGGTCAGAGTCGATGAGGGCCACTCGAACAAACGTTCCACTGCCAACCGGGCGTTGGTCTCGTCGAGATCAAAGGCGGTTTCGGTCGATTCTGCTCGCGATACTTGGCAGTAGCTGCATGTGTGATGGCAGCGCAGCGATACAACAAAGATATGGAGGGAAGGTCCCTGCTGCAGGTACTGCTTGCGGCTGCGCATCTGCGAAAGCAGTGGTGCCAGCGTCGTCCGCGACGGGTCGGCGGCGATCATGTTCCGTGCCTGCAGGTCCATCCCTAACGTCGAATTCTGGTCAATGGTCCCAGCAATAACTTGTTCGAGCTCGCGGTGCCCCATGATCAGCCAGTCACCGGCGGCTGAGCTGACGAATACCCGTTCTGTATCCCACGGCAATCGGCGAAAACGTAGCGGTAGTAGGCGATAGCCGGCCGCGCCCGAGAATGCATCAGCGGAACGGAACTTCACGCCGAGGCATCCCGAGGTTGCGCCTCGCCCAGTGCAGCCCGCACCAGTGCCGTGTGCAGCTCGGTGGTCTGCTCCGCCACCGCGGCGCGTAGGCGATCGTCTAAAGCGTCATTGCAAAAGCGCTGCGCTAGGTGCTCGGTGTCGACTGAAGGACCTTTGGGCGTCAGGCGTACCACGATGCTGCCGCCCGCCGCGCTCACCTCGACGAAGTAGTCGGCGGTATACCGATGCGCTGTGCGCGCGATAACGTCGGGCGTAAACAGTCCCCGATCCATCTCAATTTCGATGGTGCCCATGCCGCACTTTCCCCAGCCCCCTGGTTCCGGCATCGTGCGCGAATGTGACAACGGTTGCAACTTTCTGGCCGTGAGCCTATTGGCCGAGCACCTTCGCCTGCTATGACGCCTGAATTCGCCCCAGACGACTCACCCCATCACGCGGTAAACCATCGGCGTGAATCGCCCCTCGTACTCCTTCGAAGGATTTCGAACAATCTGCAGCTTCCGAAGCTCTGGCTTCAACAATTCGATACCAGATGGAGGTGATATCTGTCGCCCAGCTTTGTGGCAGCGCGAAGTTCGTTATCCGCTATCTCAAAGCAAGGGAACGTTGGTGAAGTGGTTGCCTTCACCTCCACCGAAATTGGCTCTCCCGCATCTGTCACGTACTCGATGTCCCACCCCGCAGCGAGCCTCAGCAAATAGAGAGATATGTCGGCTAGCTCCTCGGCTACCTTGCTTTGTAGGTCGGCATTGCCACTTACGGACGCGGCTTCCTCAGGGGATAGCCACTGGAACAATTCCAGAGTTCACCCGCTTCGCCTGCCAACGCCATAGCCAAGTTTCTTTGGGTTGTGGAACTGCTCCCAGTTCCGCTCATCAGCAAACGCTTGGAGAGCGCGTTGGATTTTTTCGATGTCCATTCGGCACCCTGGCAGACGGTCAGCTGCCATTTGGGCACATTTGCACCCTACTTTGCGGTTCTCGTGTTCGCACATTCGCTGACCGCTGGAACCGACACTCCTTGTACCGGAAGTTACCGCACCGTTACCGCAAAACAACTAGGGCCGCCTCTCGGCAGCCCTAAGTGCTTGTTCTAGTTGGCGTCCCCACGGGGATTCGAACCCCGGTCGCTACCGTGAAAGGGTAATGTCCTAGGCCTCTAGACGATGGGGACAAAACTGGTTTTCAGCAAGTTGGTGGAGCCAGGCGGGATCGAACCGCCGACCTCCTGCATGCCATGCAGGCGCTCTCCCAGCTGAGCTATGGCCCCACGTGCTGGAAAGACGAAAATTGTACTGGGCGTTCAGCGATGTCGTCAAGCGTTCGCTGCCAAGTTTTTTTCGTCCGTGTCGCCTGCTGTGTGGCCGGCGACAACGAGGTGCAATGTTGCCACACCATGTCCCCGCTCCGCTAGATACTCGAGCCACTTTCCGAGAAAAGTATTCATGCGCATGCGATGGCCGATGACTTCGGCCGGCGGCGGATACATGCCGATCACGTCCTGCCAGCGCCTGCCGACGTAGCAATGCGTGGCTTCCACCTGACGGGCGTCGTGGTAGACCCGCAGGAAAGCCGAGGGATCCGGCTCGCCGGTGAGCGGATCGCGCAGTACATACGTAAGGCGGAGTTCAGTGGTGTAGCGATGCTGCTCAATCACGTCGAGCTGCAGATCCAGCCCGTCGCCGATGCTGGAGCGGTAGCAGCCCGGCACCAGGTCCGCCGGCTCGAACAGGCGGGTCAGCCGCGCATGGTTCTCCGCATACAGGCCCATCAGCCAGCCGAACCGGCTGAGTTTTGGAATGCGTGCGGCGTGGGTTGCCAGGGACGTCATGGAACCGATCCTACACGTCCCTCAGCCCCGGCGGCAGCGTTGACGCACCCCGCCAGCAAGCCTACCGTAAGGATTCCCCGCGACCGGGCCCCTTCTCCGATGCGCTTTGCTCGCATCGACGTTCTCACTCAGTGAGAAGGTGTGGCCAAGCTATGGGCCGCTACGGCGTCAGAACATCTCGCGGTGGATACCCAGCGTCGTCAGTACCTTGCTCGAGATTTCCTCGATCGACGTATTGGTCGTACTCAGCGTGGTAATCCGTTCAGCGCGGAACATCATTTCAGCCGCCGCCACTTCGCGTTTGCAGGTCTCCAGTTGCGCGTAGCGCGAATTGGGCCGCCGTTCCTGGCGTATCTGCTGCAGGCGGATCGGATCGATGGTCAAGCCGAACAGCTTGTTGCGGTACGGGCGCAGGCGCGGCGGGAGGCGGTCTTGCTCCAGGTCCTCTTCGGTCAACGGGTAGTTGGCCGCGCGCACGCCGTAATGCAACGCCAGGTAGACGCAGGTCGGCGTCTTGCCGGCGCGCGACACCGCCACGAGGATCAGGTCGGCATCGTCGTAGTCGATGCTCTGGCCGTCGTCATGGGTCAACGCGAAGTTCATTGCGTTGATGCGGCGGTGATAGGTCTCGAAATCGACGAGGCCGTGCGCCTGGCCAATCCTGCGCTGGCGGGACTCGCCGAACTCACGCTCCAGCGGTTCGATGAACGGCGCAAAAACATCGAGCATCAAGGCGCCGCTTTCGGCCAGGGCCGCGCCGACGTCGCCATCCATGCACGAATTGATCACCACCGGGCGGACGCCATGGATCTCGGCCGCGGCGCGAATCTTCGCCCCCACTTCCCTCGCCCGTTCGACGCTGTCGACGAAGGGAATGCGATCGGTGACGAAGCGGGTTTCGGTGAACTGCGTCAGCAGGCTGTGTCCGATGGTTTCGGCAGTGATTCCGGTGCCATCGGAGACATAGAACACGGGGCGCACCAAGGCCATGGCCCAAACTCCCTCAAAAACCGTTTCCAATACGAAAAACCCCGTCGAATCAAGCTTGTATGCATCCGACGCAGCGGCGATCATATCCGCTTCGCCGCGCCCGCACGCGCCAGCCCCCTCTGGAGACCGCCCGCTTGAACGAGAACATCCTCTGGTTGCACGCGCTTCGTCTGACCGACCTGGCACGTGTCGGCGGCAAGAATTCCTCGCTTGGCGAGATGATCGGCAACCTGGCCGGCCTCGGCGTCTCGGTTCCCGGCGGCTATGCCACCACCGCCGAAGCGTTCAAGGAATTCATCGACCACAACAACCTGCACCAGCGCATCTACGACAAGCTGGCCACGCTCGACGTCGAGGACGTGCCTGCGCTGACCGCCGCCGGCGCCGAGATCCGCGGCTGGGTCATCGACGCACCGCTGCAGCCTCAGCTCGACGCCGACATCCGCAAGGCCTACAAGCAGCTGTGCGACGAGAACGGCGGCGGCGACGTGGCCGTGGCCGTCCGCTCCTCGGCCACTGCCGAAGACTTGCCGGACGCCTCCTTCGCCGGCCAGCAGGAGACCTTCCTCAACGTGACCGGTGCCGACGACGTCGTGCACAAGGTCAAGGAAGTCTTCGCCAGCCTATACAACGACCGCGCCATCGCCTACCGCGTGCATCACGGCTTCAAGCATGAGGACGTGTTCCTGTCTGCGGGCGTGCAGTTGATGGTGCGCTCCAACGTCGGTTCGTCCGGCGTGCTCTTCACGCTCGACACCGAATCCGGCTTCCGCGAGGTGGTGTTCATCACCTCCAGCTACGGTCTCGGCGAGATGGTCGTGCAGGGCGCGGTCAACCCGGACGAGTTCTACGTCTACAAGCCCACGGTCCAGCAGGGCAAGCAGGCCATCCTGCGCCGCTCGATCGGCGCCAAGCAGCAGCGGATGGTCTATTCGGACACGCCAGGCGAGCGTGTGCGCATCGAGGAAACGCCGGTCGAACTGCGCAACTCGTTCTCGATCGGCGATGAGGACGTGCAGGAGCTGGCCAAGCAGGCGCTCGTCATCGAGAAGCACTACGGTCGTCCGATGGACATCGAGTGGGCGAAGGACGGCGTCAGCGGCAAGCTGTTCATCGTGCAGGCCCGGCCGGAAACGGTGAAGTCGCGCGCCCACGCCACGCAGATCGAGCGTTTCCAGCTCGGCAAGCGCGGCGAGGTGATCTGCGAAGGCCGCGCCATCGGCCAGAAGATCGGTACGGGCGTGGCCCGCGTCGTGCGTTCGCTGGCGGACATGAGCCGAGTGCAGCCGGGCGACGTGCTCGTCGCCGACATGACCGATCCCGACTGGGAGCCGGTGATGAAGCGTTCGGCCGCCATCGTGACCAACCGCGGCGGCCGCACCTGCCACGCGGCGATCATCGCGCGCGAACTGGGCGTGCCGGCCGTCGTGGGCACCGGCAATGCGCTCGACACGATCAAGGACGGCCAGCAAGTCACCATCAGCTGCGCCGAGGGCGACACCGGCTTCATCTACGATGGCGCCCTGCCCTTCGAGCGCATCACCGCCGATCTCGACAAGATGCCGGAAGCGCCGCTCAAGGTGATGATGAACGTCGCCAACCCGGAGCGCGCGTTCGACTTCGCGATGCTGCCGAACGCCGGTGTCGGCCTGGCGCGCCTGGAAATGATCATCGCCAGCCATATCGGCGTGCACCCGAAGGCGCTGCTCGAGTACGCGCAGCAGGATGCGGAGACGAAGAAGAAGATCGACGCCAAGATCGCCGGCTACGGCAGCCCGGTTGATTTCTATGTCGACCGCCTGGCCGAAGGCATCGCGACGATCACCGCCTCTTTCGCTCCGCACCCGGTCATCGTGCGTCTCTCTGACTTCAAGTCCAACGAGTACGCCAACCTGATCGGCGGCAGCCGTTACGAGCCGCACGAAGAGAACCCGATGATCGGCTTCCGCGGCGCCAGCCGCTACGTCGATCCGAGCTTCACCGACGCGTTCGCGCTGGAATGCCGCGCGGTGCTGAAGGTGCGCGAGCAGATGGGCTTGACCAACTGCTGGGTGATGATCCCGTTCGTGCGCACGCTCGAGGAAGGCCGCAAGGTCGTGGAAGTCCTCAAGGCCAACGGCCTGGAACAGGGCAAGGGCGGCCTCAAGATCATCATGATGTGCGAAGTGCCGTCGAACGCCCTGCTCGCCGACGAGTTCCTCGAGATCTTCGACGGCTTCTCGATCGGCTCCAACGACCTGACCCAGCTGACGCTGGGCCTGGACCGCGACTCGGGCATCGTCGCCAAGCTGTTCGACGAACGGAACCCGGCGGTCAAGAAGATGCTGTCGATGGCCATCTCGGCGGCGCGCGCAAAGGGCAAGTACGTCGGCATCTGCGGCCAGGGTCCGAGCGACCATCCGGACCTCGCCGAATGGCTGATGGAACAGGGCATCGAGTCGGTGTCGCTCAACCCCGACACCGTCGTCGACACCTGGCTGCGCCTGGCGAAGGCAAAGGCAAAGGCTGCAGCGGCCTGACACCCCGTCGACGCGGCATTGAGGTAAAACAGACGCCCCGCCCTCGCGGGGCGTCGCATTTGGTACCGGAGGAACACCTTGCTCGCCACGCTTGTCCCGAAGTCACCCGTCGTGCCGGAAGTGCCCGACCTCAGCCTGCTGTCCACCCAGGAGTTGACGGACCTGGCGCTGCGCATCGGACTGAAGCTCGCGGGTGCGCTCGTCGTCTTCTACGTCGGCCTGCACCTGGTCAAATGGGTGTCGCGCATCATCTCGCGAGCGTTGACGCGCGCGCACGTCGAGCCGACCGCGATGCAGTTCATGAGCCGCCTCGCGTACGTGGTGCTGGTGGTCGTGCTGGTGCTGGCCATCCTGCAGGTCTTTTTCAATGTCGCGCCGACCTCGCTCATCGCGGTGCTGGGCGCGGCCGGTCTGGCTATCGGCCTGGCGCTGAAGGATTCGCTGTCCAACGTCGCGTCCGGCGTGATGCTGGTGACGCTGAAGCCTTTCCGCGTGGGCGACATCGTCCAGATCGCCGGAAGCAGTGGCAAGGTCGAGGCGGTCAGCATTTTCCAGACCCGGCTGCGCGGCGCCGACAACCAGACGATCGTGCTGCCCAACAACCTGATTACCACGGCGCCGATCATCAACCTGACGCCGGACACGATGCGCCGCATCGAGCTCATCATCGGCATCGGTTACACCGACGACATCGATGTCGCGCGCGAAGCGGTGATGAAGATCATGCGCGCCGACGAACGCATCCTGGCCGAGCCCGCGCCCGACGTGATGGTCTACGAGCTGGCCGATACCGCGGTGCGCCTGGGTGTGCGGTGCCATGTCGGCAACGCCGACCATTTCGCGACCAAGTGCGATCTCAACGAACGGATCAAGCGCGCCTTCGACGAAGCCGGGATCAGCATCCAGGGAGCGCAGCGCGACGTGCGCGCGGTGCGCGCCATCACCCAGGATGGCGCAACAGGGATCACGTTGACGGTAGAGCGCCCGCCATCCTGAGAATGGCGGCCCGGATCAGCCGTCCAGGCCGCCCAGGCGGCCCATCGACAGGCGGTAATGGCGCAATTCGGCGATGGAGTCGCGCACGTCACTGAGCGCGGTATGGCGCGCTTCCTTGCTGATGCCGGCGTAGACATCCGGCGCCCAACGCCGGGCCAGCTCCTTGATGGTGCTGACGTCAAGGTTGCGGTAATGGAAATGCCGCTCCAACTGCGGCATCAGCCGATGCAGGAAGCGCCGGTCCTGGCAGATCGAGTTGCCGCACATCGGCGACTTGCCCGCGGGCACCCAGCGCGAGAGGAACTCGACGGTCTGCGATTCGGCCTCGCCCATCGTCACCTGGCTGTCGAGCACGCGCTGCCACAGACCCGACTTGCGATGCTGGTTGCGGTTCCATTCGTCCATCGCTTCAAGCCGCGAGAGCGGATGGCCAATGGCCAGCTCCGGCCCTTCGGCCAGGATGTTGAGCTGCTTGTCCGTCACCACGGTGGCGATCTCGAGGATGGAGTCGCCACCCGTATCCAGCCCGGTCATTTCCAGGTCGATCCAGATCAGGTGCTCGTCGTTCGTCGTGTTTACGGCTGCCATGCGCGCGCACTGGTGGAATCCCGGTAGCATCATACAGACTGCCTGCGCATGCAGGCCGCGCCTCGCCACGGAAAGCCCATGCCCTCGCCCCTTCCGATCGATCCTTCGCACTACGCCGTCGTCTCGGCCATGATCACGCCCGCGTTCTTCCTGACAGCGGCCAGCTCGCTGCTGATCTCGTCGAACAATCGTCTGGCGCGTGTGGTCGACCGGATGCGTTCGGAGATCGATACCCTCAGGGCCACCTCGCAGGGAGACGCCCGACTCGCACTGGAAGCGCGCATCGCCATCCACCGGCAACGTTCCGTGCTGGTGCTGGCCTCGGTGCGCATGCTGTACGCGGCGATCAGCGCTTTCGTCGGCACCAGCCTGGGCATCGCCGTCGATGCCTTCTTCGGCTATCGGCTGGACCTGGTCCCGACGGCCCTGGCCGTGGTCGGGGTACTGCTGATGTTCGCCGCGTCCCTGTGCCTGGGTCACGAGGCGAAGCTGGGTCTGCGCATGCTCGACAAGGAACTCAACGAGCAACTCGCGAAGGACAGGCTGCCACCCGTTGGCTGATGCCGGTCAGACGGCCTTGCCGCGCTTGCGGCGGAAATATGCGGTAAGCCGCATGCCGGCCTCCTCGCCCAGTACGCCGCCCAGCACTTCAACCCGGTGGTTGTGGCGCGGGTCCGCGAGCAGGTCGAACACGCTGCCCGCCGCACCGGTCTTGGGGTCGGTGGCGCCGTAGACGACACGGGCCACGCGCGCGTGCACCATCGCCATCGCACACATCGCACAGGGCTCCAGCGTCACGTAGAGCGTTGCGCCGAGCAGGCGGTGGTTGCCCACGCGCTGGCCTGCCTGGCGCATGGCCACGATCTCGGCATGCGCTGTCGGATCGCGTTCGGTGATGTTCCGGTTCCAGCCTTCGCCGAGCACTTCGCCTTCGGCCGACACCAGCACGGCGCCGACCGGGATCTCGTCGTCCTCGCGCTCGGCGCGTTCCGCCAGAGCGAGCGCGTGGCGCATCCAATGCTGGTCATTGGCCGATTCGAGCGTCACTGGGCGTAGGTCCAGGTTTTCGATTCACCGCCCTGGCTGAGTATGCGACCTGCACGGCGAATCAGTTTTTCCGTGCCGCGGCTGCGCGCGAGCATCGTATCGCCGATCTTGATGGTGCTGACCGCTTCAACCGTGGCCGTCTTGCGATCGTGCGACAACTCGATGCGCTTGATGTCGATATCAATCTCGGGACTGAGCAGCCCGCCTGTCACCTTGCCCAGACGCTCGAAGACCTTGAGCGATTTTTCCAGCTCTGTACAAGCCTCCTCGCGATCCATCGTGTCAGTCCGGGTACCCTCGGGACCGTAGCTCGTATCGACCAGGCGGTAGTCGTCGGTCATTCGGGAACAGATCGCTTCAGCATTGGAAGCCTGGGTCGCCTTGAGCTGTTCTCGATAAGCCTCGTGGATCGACGCCTCGGTCATGCGGCGACTGATGTCGAAGTACCACAGCGCCAGTCCCGCCAGAATGAGCAACAGCGCGATCTTCTTCATTTACCCTCCCTGTAAATGCGGTACCGCTCCTCGCGGTTACTCCCACTCGATGGTCGCGGGCGGCTTGCCGCTGATGTCGTAAACAACGCGAGAAACACCGCGCAACTCATTGATAATACGGTTGGAAACTCGCCCAAGGAACTCGTACGGCAGGTGTGCCCAGTGGGCCGTCATGAAGTCGATGGTCTCCACTGCACGCAGTGCGATCACCCACTCGTAGGCACGCGCGTCGCCGACCACGCCGACCGACTTCACCGGCAGGAACACGGCAAAGGCCTGGCTGACGCGGTCGTACAGGTCCGCCTTGCGCAGCTCGTCGATGAAGATGTGGTCGGCCTTGGCAAGCAGCTCGGCGTGCTCGCGCTTGACCTCGCCGAGGATGCGCACGCCCAGGCCGGGGCCGGGGAACGGATGGCGGTAGACCATGCTCTTGGGCAGGCCGAGCTCGACGCCGAGGCGCCGCACCTCGTCCTTGAACAGCTCACGCAGCGGTTCGACCAGACCGAGCTTCATGTCCTCGGGCAGGCCGCCGACGTTGTGGTGACTCTTGATGACGTGCGCCTTGCCGGTCTTGCTGCCGGCCGACTCGATGACGTCCGGATAGATGGTGCCCTGCGCCAGCCACTTGGCGTTGGCCAGCTTGGACGACTCTTCGTCGAAGATCTCGACGAACAGGTTGCCGATGATCTTGCGCTTGGCCTCCGGGTCTTCGACGCCGGCCAGCGCGTTGAAGTAACGGTCGGCAGCGTTGACACGGATGACCTTGACACCCATGTGCTCGGCGAACATCGCCATCACCTGGTCGCCCTCGTTCCAGCGCAGCAGGCCGGTGTCGACGAACACGCAGGTCAGCTGCTTGCCGATCGCCCGGTGCAGCAGCGCGGCGACGACCGACGAATCCACGCCGCCCGACAGGCCGAGGATGACCTCGTCGGAACCGACCTTGGCGCGCACTCGCTCGATCTGGTCGTCGATGATGTTGGCGGCGGTCCACAGCGTCTTGCAGCCGCAGATCTCACTGACGAAGCGGCGCAACAGGGTCAGGCCCTGCTTGGTGTGCGTAACCTCGGGATGGAACTGCACGCCGTACCAGCGCTTCTCTTCCAGGGCCATCGCGGCCACCGGGATGCGGTCGGTGACGGCGGTGATCGTCCAGCCCGGCGGCGCCTTGGCGACGTGGTCGCCGTGGCTCATCCAGACGTCGATGCGCGGCTCGCCATCGTGGTCGCTGAGGCCACCGAGCAGCGCGTCGTGCGCGACCAGCTCGACTTCCGCATGGCCGAACTCGCGTGCATCGGCGGCTTCGGTGGCGCCGCCCAGCTGCGCAGCCAGCGTCTGCATGCCGTAGCAGATGCCGAGGATCGGCAGCCCCGAATCGAAGACTTCTTGCGGCGCCTTCGGCGCGCCCTCGACTGTGGTCGACTCCGGGCCACCCGACAGGATGATGCCCTTGGCTCCGTAGGCGGCAATCTCGGACGGGTCGTGGTCCCAGGCCCAGATTTCGCAATACACACCGATTTCGCGGATGCGGCGGGCGATCAGCTGCGTGTATTGCGCGCCGAAGTCGAGGATCAGGATCTTGTCGCTATGGATGTCGGTCATGGGGGCCGTGCAAATGCTGGATGAATTTCAGAGGCACAAAACAAAGAAGGGAAACCTGCGTCTCCCTTCTTTGGTCACAACTCAACCCGCCCGATAGTTCGGCGGTTCCTTGGTGATCTGCACGTCGTGCACGTGGCTCTCGCGCGCACCGGCATTGGTGATGCGCACGAACGACGGCTTCTTGCGCATCTCCTCGACAGTCGCGCAGCCGACATAGCCCATCGTCGCACGCAGGCCGCCGGCCAGTTGATGGACGACGCCGCGGAGCGGGCCGCGGTACGGGACGCGGCCTTCGATGCCTTCCGGCACGAGCTTGTCTGCGTCGCTGGCGTCCTGGAAATAGCGGTCCTTGGAGCCCTGCTCCATCGCGCCCAGGCTGCCCATGCCGCGGTAGCTCTTGTAGCTGCGGCCCTGGAACAACTCGACCTCGCCCGGTGCTTCCTCGGTGCCGGCGAACAGACCGCCGATCATCACCGTGGAGGCGCCTGCGACGATCGCCTTGCCGATATCGCCGGAATAGCGAATGCCGCCGTCGGCGATCAGCGGGATGCGATCCTGCAGCGCCTCGGCGACCATCGACACCGCCGTGATCTGCGGTACGCCGACGCCCGCCACGATGCGCGTGGTGCAGATCGAACCCGGGCCGACGCCGACCTTGACCGCATCGGCGCCGTGGTCCATCAGCGCAAGCGCGGCATCGCCGGTGACGATGTTGCCGCCGATGACCTGCAACTGCGGGAAGTTCTTCTTGACCCACTTCACGCGGTCGAGCACGCCCTGCGAATGGCCGTGCGCGGTATCGACCACGACCACGTCGACGCCCGCCGCAGCCAGCGCTTCGACGCGCGCTTCGGTGTCGCCGCCGACGCCCACTGCGGCGCCGACCAGCAGGCGCTCGCTGGTGTCGTAAGCGGCGTTGGGGTTGTCCGACTTCTTCTGGATGTCCTTGACGGTGATCAGGCCGCGCAGCTCGAAGCCGTCGTTGACCACCAGCACCTTCTCGATGCGGTGCTTGTGCAGCAGGCTCAGGACCTCTTCGTCGGTGGCGCCTTCGCGCACCGTCACCAGGCGGTCCTTCTTGGTCATGATGTGGCGGACCGGATCGTCGAGCTTCTTCTCGAAGCGCATGTCGCGACTGGTGACGATGCCGACCAGCTGGCCGCCCTCCACCACCGGCACGCCGGAGATGTTGCGGGCGCGGGTGAGCTTGAGCACCTCGGCGATCGTGGTCTCGGGGCCGACAGTGAACGGCTCCTTGATCACGCCCGCCTCAAACTTCTTGACCGAGGCGATCTGCGCGGCCTGCGCCTGCAGGCTCATGTTCTTGTGGATGATGCTCATGCCGCCAAGCTGCGCCATCGCGATCGCGAGGCGTGCTTCGCTGACGGTGTCCATGGCCGCCGACACGATCGGCAGGCGGATGGTCAGGTCGCGGGTAAGGCGGGTCGAGAGCGAGACGTCCTTGGGCAGGACCGTCGAGTGGGCCGGAACGAGCGAAACGTCGTCGTAGGTCAGTGCTTCAGCCTGGATACGCAGCATGGGCGGGGGCCGGGAGGATGAAGCGCGCCATTGTAACCCGTTCCGGCTCCCGCTTGCTCGCTTGCACGGTGGGAAGCCGCGTTCCAGCCGCGCAATGACGGCCCGGATCCCCCTGCGCCTCAGTGCGCGGGCGACCAGCCCCGCCCGGAATCGGCCGCATCGGCCGCTTCCAGCGTGTTCTGCATCAGCGTGGCCACGGTCATCGGGCCCACGCCGCCCGGCACCGGCGTGATCCAGCTGGCGCGTTCAGCCGCCGCGGCGAAGCCGACGTCGCCCACCAGGCGGCCATCGTCCAGGCGGTTGATGCCCACGTCGATCACCACTGCGCCCGGCTTCACCCATTCCCCTGGAATGAGGTCCGGGCGGCCGACGGCCACGACCAGGATGTCGGCATTGCGCACCGAGGCCTCCAGCACCGATGCCGGGGTGAACTTGTGGCAGCAGGTGACGGTGCACCCGGCGATCAGCAGTTCCAGCGCCATCGGCCGGCCCACGTGGTTGGAGACACCCACGATCGTCGCGCTCTGCCCCCGCACCGGCCGGTCGGTATATGCCAGCAACGTGGTGATGCCGCGCGGCGTGCACGGCCGCAGGCCGAACTGGCGCAGCGCCAGGTGGCCGACGTTCTCGGGGTGGAAGCCATCCACGTCCTTGCGCGGGTCGATACGGTGGATCAGTTCGGTCGCGTCGCGGCGGTCCGGCAGCGGCAATTGCACCAGGATTCCGTGGACGTCGGGGTCGGCGTTGAGGCGGTCGATCAGGGCCAACAGGTCCTCGTTGCTGGTTTCCGCCGGCAGGTCGTAATCGATCGCGCGGATGCCCACTTTTTGCGCCGCCCGACGTTTGTTCCGGACATAGACACTGGAGGCCGGATCGTTGCCCACCAGCACCACCGCCAGCCCGGGGCGCGTCTTGCCCGATGCCACGCGGGCATCGACCTGCGCCTTCAGGTTGTCGAGCAGATCCTCGGCAATGCGCTTGCCGTCGAGGATGCGGGCCGTGGAAGCTGTGGGAATCGAACCGGTCATCGCGGAGGCTGGGTTAAAGTCGAAGGCGCGCATTATCGCCCAAGGAGCCCGCGAACTCGCTGGTTCCGAAGAATCGACACCTCGCCCCGCCGCGACGGAGGCCACCATGACCGAAACCGATTTCGAAACCACCCAGATCGAAGCCGCCGCGTTTCGCCGTCTGCTCCAGCATCTGATGCAGGAACGCCCGGACGTGCAGAACATCGACCTGATGATCCACGCGGGCTTCTGCCGCAACTGTCTGTCCGACTGGTACCGCGAGGCCGCCGAGCAGCGCGGCATCACGATGACCAAGGACGAAGCGCGCGAGCAGGTCTATGGCGTGCCGTTCGCGCAATGGAAGGCCGAGCACCAGAAAGAAGCCACGCCGGAACAATTGGCCGCCTTCGAGGCGGCGCAGCGCCAACATCGGGGGTGAACCATGCGTCGCAAGCCGTTGCTGGGTCTGGCCGCACTGCCCTTGCTGGGCTATGCGGCGATGTGCGTCTGGATGTTCGCCAGGCAGCGCAACATCATCTACCTGGCCCGTGAAACGCGGATCCACGCCGGTCTGACCGATTTCACCCTGGAACGCGATGGCGTGACGCTACGCGGCTGGGTAGTGAAACCGGGGCTGCCCAACCCGGTGATCTACTTCGGCGGCAACGCCGAACGCATCGAGAACCGCCGTGACCAGCTGGCGCGCCTGCTGCCCGGACGCAGCATCTACCTGCTGGCGTATCGAGGCTACGGCGCCAGCAGCGGCGAACCGACCGAGGCGGGCCTGATGGGCGATGCACTCGCCCTGTTCGACCATGTCCAGGCCCAGCATCCGGACCAGCCGGTCAGCGTGATCGGGACCAGTCTTGGCACCGGTGTGGCGAGTTTCGTGGCCTCGAAGCGCCCCGTGGCGCGGCTGGTGCTGGTGGCACCGTTCGACTGCCTCGCCGACGTCGCCCAGGCCCGCTACCCGCTGTTGCCGGTACGCTGGATGGTGAAGGACCGCTTCGACTCAGCCACGCACCTGCGCGGCTATGACGGGCCGGTGATGGTGCTTCGCGCCGCGCAGGACGACGTGATCCCGGTCGCCAGCACCAATCGGCTGATTTCGGTATTGGCGCGACCGCCGCACGTCGTCGAGCTGCCCTATGCGGACCACTCCACGATCGGCAGCGATCCGGCACTGGAAGGCGCGCTGGTCGGCTTCCTGCAAGCGGATTTACCGCAGCCCGTCGAAGTCGTCCTGGCCAGGAGCGCGTAGGGCCCGGTCAACCCGCGCAGAACTGCACGTAGTCGATGTAACCGGGGAACTCGCGCCCGGCCGCACACACCGGGCAATGCGGATCGGCACGCAACCGGGTCTCGCGGAAGCGCATGCCCAGCGCATCGAAATGCAGCAACCGGCCCGTGAGCGATTCGCCCTGGCCGAGGATCAGCTTGATCGCCTCGGTTGCCTGCAGCAATCCGATCACGCCGGGCAATACGCCCAGCACGCCGGCTTCGGCGCAGTTCGGAGCGGCCTCCGGCGGCGGCGGCTCCGGGAACAGGCAGCGATAGCACGGCGCATGCCCCCGATCTCGTCCCGCATCGAACACGCTGACCTGCCCTTCGAAACGATGCACCGCGCCATACACCAGCGGCTTGCCCAGCTTCACGCAAGCGTCGTTGAGCAGATAGCGCACCGGGAAGTTGTCGGCGCCATCGATCACGACGTCGGCATCGGCAATCAGGCGTTCGACATTGGCCGCGGTGACGCGCTCGGGGAAGGCCTCGATCTTCACCTGGGGATTGAGCGCGGACAGCGCGATGCGCGCCGATTCGACCTTGGGTGTGCCGATGCGCGCGTCGGTGTGAAGAATTTGCCGCTGCAGGTTGCTGCGGTCGACGACGTCATCATCGGCCAGCACCAGCGTGCCGATGCCGGCCGCCGCGAGGTAATAGCCCGCTGGCGATCCGAGCCCGCCGGCGCCGACCATCGCGATGCGTGCGGCCTGCAACTTTCGCTGCCCGGCCTCGCCCACTTCCGGCAGTCGCAGGTGGCGCGAATAGCGGTCGTAGAAATCGACATCGATGTCAGGCCGTGTCAACGGAAGGCCTTCGGCAATCCAGCGGGTAGTGCCGCCTTCCACCGACGCGACGCGCCGGTAGCCGGCCTGCACCAGCGCTTCGGCGGCCTTGAGTGAACGCCCGCCGGACTGGCAGATCAGCAGCACCGGTGCTTCGACGTCGGGCAGTGCCGAACGGGGATCGGCTTCCAGGTCGGCGCGTGCGATGCCCAGCGCGCCAGTGGCGAAGCCTGTCACGCGCTCATGCGATTCGCGCACGTCGACCAGTGCCGCACCGGCGCGCAGGCGTTCCAGGGCTTCGGCGGGCGTAATGCGTTCGATGTTCATGTGGTCATTATCGCGCCTTCCGGCCGACGGATCAGGCGTAGCGAAGCACCTGCACGACCTCGCCTGCGGCCAGCCTCTGCGGACCGTCCGGCACGATGATCAGTGCATTGGAGTCGGCCACCGCGCGCAAACGGTGCGAACCGACCGCAGGGTTCGGATCGGCACGAAGGACGCCGCGCTCATCGCAGAAGACCTGGGCACGCATGAACTCGCGGCGCGGGTGGCTCTTGTCGATCGGAGCCACCAGCTGCGCCCATTCCATCGGACGCGGCTCGGTGCGGCCCTGCAGCCCGTCGATTACGGCCCGGCCCAAGCCCAGGTACGTGGCGAAGACCGACACCGGGTTGCCCGGCAGCCCCAGTATCCGCGCCTGGTCCATGCTCCCGAACAGCAGCGGCATGCCCGGCTTCATCCGGACTTTCCAGAAATGGATCTGCCCGAAGGTTTCGACCACTGAAGGGATGTGGTCTTTCTCGCCGGCCGAAACCGCGCCGCAGGTGATGATCAGGTCGAACGCACACGCGGCGTCACGCAGCGCGATCTCGACCGCGCGTGGATCGTCAGGCAGTCGCGGCCATGCGGTGGGCTCGAGGCCGTCGGCGCGCAGCAGGCCCATCAGCAGGTCGCGGTTGCTGTCGTATATCTCGCCTGGTGCGAGCGGCATGCCGGGTTGGACCAGTTCGTCGCCGCTGGTGAACACCGCGACGGTCGGCTTGCGCGTTACCGGCAGCGACGACACGCCCAGCGATGCCGCCAGCGACACTCTGGCCGGAGACAGCCACTGCCCGGCGCTCAGCACCAGGTCGCCAGCGGCGACGTCTTCGCCAGCCTTGCGGACATTCGCGCCCAGCGCGATGTCGCCGGGAACGACGACCTGGTCGCCGTCGATGCGTGCATGCTCCTCGCGGGCATTCTCCTTGATCACCACCGTATCCGCGCCGGCCGGCATCGGCGCACCGGTGGTGATGCGCACGCATTCGCCCTCGCCCACCGTGAGCCCGAGTGCCCGGCCCGCAAACTGCTCGCCCGACAGCCGCAGCGGCACCTCGCCCTCATGCAGATCGACATGACGCAGCGCGAAGCCATCCATTGCGCTGTTGTCGAACGGAGGCAACGCGATTGGCGCTCGAAGATCGGCAGCCAGCACGCGTCCGTGCGTGCGCGACAGCGCCAGGGTCTCGGCCTCGAGGCGATGCCGTGCCGACACCTCGCGCGCGATGGCCAATGCTTCGTCGAACAGCAGTCCGGTGGGGAATCCAGTCATGGAGTATCGCTGCCGATCCCGGCAGCCGTCAGGTCGCCGGGGGTATTGAGGTTGCCGAAGCGTACGCCGTCGAAGCGCACGGCCGCCATGCCCAACGTGGCCTGCAGCGCGTGCACGGCCATCTCGCGCGCCGCGATTGCCTGCTCAACGGCATCGCGCAGTGCCACTACGCGCCACAGCGCAACGAGGGGCTGCGGGCCGTCGTCGTCGACGGCGAACGCGCCGTTGTCTCCGGTCATCGCCACGAGCGTCGGCAGCAGGCACTCGTTGACGCCCACCAGGTCGACAGGGATCGTCACCAGCCATGGCGTTGCGCAGGCAATGGCCAGCGCGTCCAGGCCGGCTAAAGGCCCGAGATCGGTGCCCGCACGATCAGGCACCGCCCTCATGCCCAACGGCGCATAACGATCGAGGTTGCGGTTTGCGCTGACCAGCACGCTCGCTGTCTCGCCAGCGAAACGCCGGTGCCAGCGCACGACCTGCGCCACACCGTCGCGCTCGAGCCAGGCCTTGTCGATGCCACCGAGCCGGCTGGCGCGGCCGCCGGCGAGAATGCCGAGGGTGATATCGGACGGTGTCATGGCCTGAGCGTAGCGAACGTCATCCCGTGGCAATCGTCATCCCGGCGAACGCCGAGACCCATTCTGCTCTTGCGCAGACCAGCGGATGACGCTTCGGCAAGGCCACGCGCAAGCGCGTGGGCCGAAACGTCACTTGCCGCGCTTGACGTGCTTGATCAGGCGGCGCTTCTTGGCGACCTGGCGCTCGGTGAGGACGTTCTTCTTGCCCTCGTACGGGTTGGTGCCTTCCTTGAACACAAACCGTACCGGCGTGCCGACCAGCTTGAAACGCTTGCGGAAGAAATTCTCGAGGTAGCGCTTGTAGGTGTCGCCCAACGTGCGCAGGCGCGTGCCATGCACGATGAACGTCGGCGGGTTGCTCTGCGCCGGATGGGCATAGCGCAACTTGGCAACATGGCCGCGCACGGTCGGCGGCGGGTTGGTCTCGTAGGCGATCTCGAGCGCCTTGTTGACCTCGCTGGTGCTGAACTCGTGCGTCGCCGAGGCGTGCGCGCGATGGATCGCCTTGAACAGCTCGCGCAGGCCCGAGCCGTGCTTGGCGCTGATGCGCACCGCTTCGGCCCAGTCAACGAACCCCAGCTTGCGCGCCAGCAGCGCCTCGGCCTGCTGACGCTGGTAGTCGGTGAGGCCGTCCCACTTGTTGATGGCGACCACGAGGGCGCGGCCGGCGTCGAGCGCATAGCCCAACACGCTGGCGTCCTGGTCGGTAACGCCCTCGCCGGCGTCGAGCATGATCACCGCGACCTGGCATTCCTCGATCGCGCGCAGTGTCTTGACGATGGAGAACTTCTCCACCACTTCCTCCACCCTCGACTTGCGGCGCAGGCCGGCAGTGTCAATCAGGCGGTAGAGGCGGCCATCGCGTTCCATGTCGATCGACACGGCGTCGCGAGTGGTGCCCGGGACGTCGGAGGCGATCATCCGCTCTTCGCCCAGAAGGCGGTTGACCAGCGTCGACTTGCCGACGTTGGGACGGCCGATGAAGGCCACGCGTATACGCGACGGATCGGCATCCAGTTCGGTCGCCGCGCCCGTTTCAGGCAGCTTCGCCAATGAATGGTCGATCAGCGTGTCGATGCCCTGCCGATGCGCCGACGACACCGCCACCACGTCACTGAAGCCATAGCGCGCGAAATCGTTGATCGCGGCCTGAACGTCGAGTCCGTCGGTCTTGTTGATCACCAGCGTCGTCGGACGCGCCGACTTGCGCAGCCACTTAAGGATGTCGTCGTCCAGCGCCGAGGCGCCTTCACGGCCGTCGACGACGAACAGCACCAGGTCGGCCTCTTCCGCGGCGGCACGGGCCTGGCGCGCGGTGGCACCGGCCAGTCCTTCGTCCTCACCGGCGATACCGCCGGTGTCGACAAGCGCGAATGCCGGCTTGCCTTCCGGACGGCACACACCGTAGTTGCGGTCGCGCGTTACGCCGGGCTGGTCGTGGACCAGGGCGTCGCGGCTGCGCGTGAGCGCGTTGAACAGCGTGGATTTTCCGACGTTGGGACGGCCAACGAGGGCGACTAGCGGAAGCATGGGAAACCTACCCGATCAAAATGGAAACGCCCCGGCCTGGGCCGGGGCGGGCCGGGTCGCTTCCCGGCAGATTACTGCGCGATGGTGAACGCGGTCAGTTCACCGTCGACGTTTTGCACCAGCAGCACACCGTCGGCGACGACCGGCGCGGCGCGCAGCGGCTTTCCGCCGACGCGCTCGCGGGCGGCGAACTCGCCATTATCCAGCTTCAGCCAGTGCACGTAACCGTCGTAGTCGCCGACCACGGCGTAGTCGCCCTGAACCACGGCGCCGGTCAGGCTGCGGCGGGCCAGACCCGGCTGCTGCCACAGGGCGCTGCCACCGGCCTTGTCGATGCCGAACACGAGGCCGTCGCGGTCGGTGACCACGATGCGATCGCTGCCCACGCCGATCCGGCCCGCACCGCCGTGGTCGCTCGACCACATCGGACGACCGCTCGGGGCATCGATGGCAAGGGTCTGCTTCTTGAAGCTGGTGGCGTACAACGTGGTGCCTTCCAGCACCGGCGTACCGTCCACGTCGGACATGCGATCCAGTTCGGTGCGGCCTTCGGCCTGGCCGATGGCCTGGTCCCAGATGGTCCGGCCGTCGCTGGCTGCCAGCGCGCTGACCGTGCCATCGTCGTTGCCGACGAAGACATATCCCGGGCCCAGCAGCGGCGCATCGTTGCCGCGCACCGACAGGGCCGGCACGTCGTGCACCCAGAACCAGCGGCGCTCACCGGTGGCCGCATCGAAGGCGGTCACGCGGCCGTCGTTGCTGCGCACCAGCACGACGCCCATGCCGACGGTCGGTGCGGCGATGACCTCGTTGGGCACTTTTGCACGCCATTTCTCGGTACCGGATGCCGCGTCGAGCGCGATCACCTGGCCGTCGAGATCACCGACCACGACAAGACCGTCACCGGCTCCTGGGCCGCCCGACAGGAGCAGGCCCGACTTCTTCTCCGGCTTGAACTCCCACACCTGCTTGCCGGTCTGGAGGTCGAACGCGCTCACGCCGCCCTCGATGGCCGCGGCATAGACGCGGCCGTCGGCCACGGCGGGGCCCTGGCGAACGCCCATGCGCCCCTCGCCCTTGCCGGCATTGGCCGACCACAGCTTGGCGATCTTCACCGTAGGCGTGATGTTGGTGAGCTCCATCGGCTCGGTCGGCTTGGCATCGTCCTTCTTGCTTCCAAACCAGCCCTTGACCGTCGTGCAGCCGCCGAGCGCGATCGCGCACAGCAGTACCAGGGAGGAACGGAGCAGCGTCGAGCTGGGCTTCATCAGGACTTGGCCTCGGGCTTGGCGGGCGTACCACCGGCTTCGGTGAGTTTGAGTTCGAGCAGGCGGCGCTGCGGCGAAGCGACGTCGAGCTTGGTCAGCGCCTGGGTGTAATCCTGGCGGGCCTGCTCGAGCTTGCCGAGTGCGAACTGCGCGTCGCCTCGCACCTCGATCGCGGCCGGGCTGGTGGCGTTGGCGACCAGCTTGAGCGCTGCGTCGGCCTGCTTGGCGTCGATCAGCAGGCGTGCCAGGCGCAGATTGACGACTTCGGCAATGGCCGGATCGTCGCTCTTCACCGCCTTCAACGTGGCGATCGCGGCATCGCGCTGGTTCGCGTCGACCTGCGACTTGGCCAGTTCCAGCGAAGCCAGCGTGTGATAGATGTTCTGGCCGCCCTGCGCGAGCGCCTTGACCTGGTCGGTCGCCTTCGCGTCCTTGGCCTCGATGGCATCCATGGCCGCCTGGTATTGCGTAGCGGCATCAAGCCGCTTCTGCTCACCGTGCTGCTCCCACCACTTCCAGCCGCCGATGGCCGCCAGACCGAGCAGGATTCCGCCGATCAGACCGGCGCCATTATTACGAAGCCACTGCTGGACGCGTTCGCTTTGTTCGTGTTCGTCGAGAAGATCGTCGATCGCCATGCTGCCTCGCCCCGCCTTGCGGCAGGGCCCGAAGTTGATGCACGAGCCCGGTGCAGGCCGTGGAATGGAATGACCCGCAACGCGGGTCAGTCGGTGACCGGCGCGAGGGAACCGTCAGAGGATAGCGTAAAGCGCGCCACGTTCGCTCGGCTGAACGACGTCAGATCGACCGGCTTGCCGGCCTGCTGCACCTGCACGGCGGAAGAATTGCCGAGCACGACCTTGCCGACTTCGCCTGCGGCGTAGGTCCGCTGCTGGCCAGCGGCCAGCAGGCCCTTCTCGAGCGTGCTGCCATCGGGTGCGAAGACCTGCACCCAGCTTTCGCCGGTGAAGTTGAGAGACAACGCAGGCTGGGAGGCCTGCGTGGGCATCGGCGCCATGGACGCGATGACCGGGGTGCGCTGCGCAGCCTGCTCGGCCGATTCGACCGGGGCGCTGCCTGCCGGGGTCGGCGTGGAAGGAACTTCCAGCGACTGCACGGCGACCTTGTTGCTGAGGTGCGGCCGGGTCGCGAGCCAGACCGGCACGGCGATGGCCGCGGTCATGACGATGTAGATCGCGCGGCGGGTGACGTGCTCGAACACGCGCTGGTAGCGCGGCGTGTGACTATGGCTGACGAGCACCGACGGCGAGGCCGGCGGAGCGGTCTGCTCCAGCCAGGAATCGGCATCCACATTGAGCAGGCGGGCGTAGCTGCGGACTTGGCCGCGCACGAACACCGGAGCTCCCAGCGGAGTCCAGTCGTCCGACTCCAGCGTCTGGATCACGCGGTTCGGCATCTTCAGGCGCGCGGACACTTCTTCCACGGAAAGACCAGCGGCCTCGCGCGCCTGTTTGAGACGTGCGCCGTAACTGACGCTACCCGCAGGAGCGACTTCGATCGACGACATCATTGCTTACCCTCTTCCCCTATTCCGGAGCCCCGCGCAGTGGGGAACTCCGCCCTTAGTCGCTGAACGTACTTATCTGCGGCGGCCTTGTCGCCGAGTTTTTCTTCGATCTGTGACGCAAGCTGCAAGGAACGTGCGTCGGCCGGCCCCGCAGCGAGACGGCGTTCAGAAAATGCCCGGGCCTCGAAGGCCCGCCCAGCCCGGAGCTCGCGTTCGGCCAAGGCCGACAGCGCCACCACATTGTCCGGATCCATTGTGACGGCCCGTCGCAGGTCGCGATCGGCGCGGATACCCTGCCCGGCCTGGTCGGCACAGGCACCGGCATTGGCCAGCGCCACGGAGGGTGAGCCATAAGTCGGATCGGCGAGCGCGCGGTCGAACCACGCCAACGACTCGGCCTGACGGGCACTGGCGCAGAGCCAGGTCCCGTAATTGTTGAGAGTGGCACCCCGATCGGGCGCCAACTCGACGGCGCGCTGGTAGTACGGCCCAGCGCCCTTGGTATCGCCGCCTCGCTCCTTCGCCACGGCGATGAGCGTATTCGCGTCGACCGATGCAGGGTCACGCTTGAGTGCCTGACGGGCTTCCCGCTCTGCCGCGACGTAGTCGCCCTGCATCAGCTTTGACTGCGCCAATTGCAGGTGCTGGCGCGCCTCGACGGTTTCGCGCGAGCGTCGGTTCTCGCCCACGGCGACTTCCGGCGCAACTCGATCGAAACCCTTGCGGGTGGCGTCCGGCTTTACGAATGTCAGCCGGTTGCACGACGTGGAGAGCAATGCTGCAACCACGACCAGCATCACGACAGGAGCGGCAGCGCCCCGTAGCGCTACGCCGAAGGATCGAAGGATGCGGGCCTCAGGCCGCGGCATCGTCGACTCCCTGCTCGGCCAGCCGTTTGCGGAACTCGGCCTGCCGGCGCGTGCGGTCCATCACCTGCCCCTTGAGCTGACCACAAGCGGCATCGATGTCGTCGCCGCGGGTACGGCGGACGGGCGCGATCATTCCCGCTTCGTTGAGCAGCTTCTGGAACGAGCGGATCGCGGCATCCTCCGGGCGCTCGAATCGCGTGCCCGGGAACGGATTGAACGGGATGAGGTTGACCTTCGCGGCATCCTTCATCTGCACCGCGTTGTCGAACTGACGCAGCAGGCGGACCAACTGGCGCGCGTGCTGCGGCTGGTCGTTGACGCCCTTCATCAGCGTGTACTCGAAGGTGACCGAGGTGCCGCGCTTGCGCAGTGCGTAGCGCACGCAGGCCGCCATCAGTTCTTCGATCGGGTATTTCTTGTTGAGCGGCACGAGTTCGCTGCGCAGCTCATCATTGGGCGCATGCAGCGACACGGCGAGCGAAACGTCGCTCTCTTCGCCCAGGCGGTCGATCATCGGCACCATGCCGGCCGTCGACAGCGTGACGCGCTTGTTGGCCAAGCCGTAGCCGAGATCGTCGCGCATGATGCTCATCGCGCGCACGACATTGTCGAAGTTCGCCAGCGGCTCGCCCATGCCCATCATCACGACGTTGGTGAGCTTGCGCTGCTGGTGCGGGACGTTGCCGAGGTGGCGTGCGGCCACCCAGACCTGGCCGATGATTTCGGCGGTCGACAGGTTGCGGTTGAAGCCCTGGGTCGCGGTCGAGCAGAACTGGCAGTTCAGCGCGCAACCCACCTGCGAGGACACGCACAGCGTGCCGCGTCCCTTGTCGGGGATGAACACCGTCTCGATGGCATTCTTCGGATCCATGCCGAGCAGCCACTTGTGGGTGCCGTCATTGGAAGCCTTGTCGAAGACGACCTGCGGTACGCGCACTTCGGCATGCTGCTCGAGCTTGGCGCGCAGCGCCTTGCCCAGGTCGGTCATCTCGCTGAAGTCGGTGACGTAGCGGTGGTGGATCCACTTCATCACCTGGTGCGCGCGGAATTTCTTCTCGCCGAGCGTCTCTTCGAAGAAACGCTCGAGAGAAGCACGATCGAGGTCGAAAAGGTTCATCTTCTCGGCCCCGATCGCGCCCTTGGCGGCCACGCCAGCCGCAACGCGCGCAGCCGAATCGGTCGCCGCGGCATTGCCTGCCTCGGCGAGCGTGAGTTCGATGCTGTCGCGTTGCGTGGTCATGGCCTTTGCGTCAGATCAGCGAGCGTAGACGTCCGTCGCCGGGAAGAAGTACGCGACTTCGATCGCGGCATTCTCCAGGCTGTCCGAGCCGTGCACGGCATTGGCATCGATGCTGTCGGCGAAGTCGGCGCGGATCGTGCCCGGCGCGGCGTCCTTCGGGTTGGTGGCGCCCATCAGGTCGCGGTTCTTGAGCACGGCATTGTCGCCTTCGAGCACCTGGACCATCACCGGGCCGGAGATCATGAACTCGACCAGCGCGCTGAAGAACGGACGCTCACGGTGAACGGCGTAGAAGCCTTCGGCTTCCTGCTTCGAGAGCTGCTTCATCTTGGAAGCGACGACCTTCAGGCCGGCCTTCTCGAAACGGGTGTAGATCTCACCGATGACGTTCTTGGCGACGGCGTCGGGCTTGATGATGGACAGGGTGCGCTCCAGCGCCATGGATACTCTCCGGGTAGGCGGGCCCGCGAACCTTCAGTTCGCGCCCGAGGATAACAGAAAAACCCGCGTCAGGACGCGGGTTTAGCCCACAAGGCTCCGGTAATTCTAGCGGATTGGAACGGTGATTTGCAGGGTCTGGCCGAAGTTTCCATTGACGGTTCAGGCACGAGGGGCATAGCATCAAACAAGCGTTTGATTCAGCCCGGAGCAATCGACGAGCCCATGGCCAGCACTGCCCACTTCTCCACCAAAGACCGCATCCTCGGAGCCGCCGAGGAACTGTTCGCCCAGTTCGGTTTCTCCGGCACCTCGCTGAGGCAGGTCACCAGCCGCGCCGATGTGAACATCGCCGCGGTCAATTACCACTTCGGCAGCAAGGAAAACCTGATCAACGAGGTGTTCCGCCGGCGCATGGACGAAATGAGCGTCCAGCGGCTGGGCGCGCTCAAGGCCGCACTGGAGCAGCATCCTGGCGAGTTGGAGCCGATCCTCGCAGCATTCGTGCAACCGGCCCTGGCCATGGCCCAGGACCGTCACGGCGGTGGCGCCTTCGTGCGCGTCGTCGCCCGCGCCTACGCTGAAAAGAACGACCGCCTGCGCAAGTTCCTGTCCGATCACTACGGCCATGTCCTGCGCGAGTTCGCCAAGGCCATCGCCGGCTGCGTGCCGGGCCTGACCAAGGAAGAACTGTATTGGCGCCTGGATTTCCTGGCCGGCGCCCTGACCTATGCCATGGCCGACTTCGGCCTCATCAAGCGACCTGCCGGTGTCACGGAAGCGGTCCATCGTGAACGTGCCGCTGCGGAACTGATCCGCTTCGCCGCGGCCGGATTCAAGAGCTGACCCTAGCCTAATCCTTTTTGTAACAAGGACTTGAAACAAATGTCTAACAAACTGCTTGTACGTCGAGCCGCCGTGCTCGGCGCCGGCGTGATGGGCGCCCAGATCGCTGCCCACCTGACCAATGCCGGTGTCGACACAGTCCTGTTCGATCTCCCCGCGAAGGAAGGCGACCCCAATGGCATCGTCGCCAAGGCGATCGCCAACCTCGGCAAGCTCAGCCCGGCGCCGCTGGCGACCAAGTCGGTCGCCGAGCGCATCACCGCGGCCAACTATGAGACCGGCCTGGAACAGTTGCGCGGCTGCGACCTGATCATCGAGGCCATCGCCGAGCGGATGGACTGGAAGCAGGACCTCTACAAGAAGATCGCCCCGTTCGTCGCCGATCACACGGTGCTGGCGAGCAATACCTCGGGCCTGGGCATCAACAAGCTGGCCGAGGTACTGCCGGAGCAACTGCGCCATCGCTTCTGCGGCGTGCATTTCTTCAACCCGCCGCGCTACATGCACCTGGCCGAACTGATCCCGGCCCGCACGACCGACGCCTCCGTGCTGGAGGGCCTCGAGACCTTCCTGACCACCACCCTCGGCAAGGGCGTGGTCATTGCCAAGGACACGCCGAACTTCATCGGCAACCGCATCGGCGTGTTCTCGATGCTGGCCGGCATGCACCACACCGAGCAGTTCGGTCTCGGCTTCGACACCGTCGACGCCCTGACCGGCCCGGCCATTGGCCGCCCGAAGTCCGCGACTTATCGCACGGCGGACGTGGTTGGCCTGGACACGATGGCCCACGTCATCAAGACCATGGCCGACACGCTGCCGGAAGACCCTTGGCATGCCTACTTCCAGGCGCCGAAGTGGTTGTCGGCGCTGATCGAAAAGGGCGCGCTGGGCCAGAAGAGCGGCGCCGGCGTGTACACCAAGCGCGGCAAGGACATCCTGGTGCTGGACCTCAAGGCACAGGACTATCGCGCTTCGGCAGGCGAACTCGATGAAGGCGTCGCGGCCCTTCTCAAGGAGAAGGACCCGGCGAAGAAGTTTGCCGCGCTGCGCGGCAGCGAGCATCCGCAGGCGCAATTCCTGTGGGCGATCTTCCGAGACACCTTCCACTACAGCGCCTACCACCTGGAGTCGATCGCCGACACCGCGCGCGACGTCGATTTCGCCATGCGCTGGGGCTACGGCTGGTCGATGGGTCCGTTCGAGTCGTGGCAGGCGGCCGGCTGGAAGCAGGTCGCCGACTGGATCGCCGAGGACATCGTCGCCGGCAAGGCGATGAGCGCCGCACCGCTGCCGAACTGGGTGTTCGACGGCCGCGATGGCGTTCACGGCACAGCCGGCAGCTACAGCCCGGCCCGCAACGCCAACGTGCCCCGCTCGTCCAACCCGGTCTATGCGCGCCAGCGTTTCCCCGATCCGCTGATCGGCGAGAAGTTCTCGCAGGGCCGCACCGTGTTTGAGAACGACGGCGTGCGGATGTGGGCCGACGAGGGCGACGACATCGCCGTGGTCAGCTTCAAGACCAAGTTGCACACCGTCAACGACCACGTGCTCAACGGCCTGCAGGAAGCCATCGCCATTGCCGAGCGCGACTTCGCCGGCCTGGTGATCTGGCAGCCGAAGGAGCCGTTCTCCGCGGGCGCCGATCTTGCCGGCGCGCTGGGTCTGCTGCAGGCCGGCGACGTGAAGGGCTTCGAGGCGATGGTCGCCAACTTCCAGGCTACCAGCCAGCGCATCAAGTACGCGCTGGTGCCGGTGGTCGCGGCCGTTCGCGGCCTGGCGCTGGGTGGCGGCTGCGAGTTCCAGATGCATGCGGCCAGGACCGTCTTCGCACTGGAGAGCTACATCGGCCTCGTCGAAGCCGGTGTCGGCCTGCTGCCCGCCGGCGGCGGCCTGAAGGAGTTCGCGGTGCGCGCTTCCGAAGCCGCAGGCCCGGGCGGTGATGTGTTCGCCCAACTCAAGACGGCGTTCGAGAGCGTGGCGATGGGCAAGGTATCGGCTTCCGCGTTCGAAGCACGGGAACTGAAGCTCGCACGCGACAACGATGCGGTCGTTTTCAACGCGTTCGAACTGCTGCACGTCGCCAAGGCCCAGGCCCGTGCGCTGGCCGAAAACGGCTATCGCCCGCCCCTACCCGCCCGCCGCATCCAGGTCGCCGGCGATGTCGGCATCGCCACCTTCAAGATGATGCTGGTGAACATGCTCGAAGGCCGCTTCATTTCTCAGCACGACTACGAGATCGCGACCCGCATCGCCACCGTGCTCTGCGGCGGCGAAGTCGACCGTGGCGCGCTGGTCGACGAGGAATGGCTGCTCAAGCTCGAACGTGAACACTTCGTCGCGCTTGCGCAGATGCCCAAGACGCAGGAACGCATCGCGCACATGCTCAAGACCGGCAAGCCGCTGCGCAACTGAGCGACGACGACACAGGACCGAAGACAATGACCAAGCAAGTTCAAGACGCCTACATCGTCGCCGCCACCCGCACGCCCGTCGGCAAGGCGCCGCGCGGCGTATTCCGCAACACCCGCCCCGACGAGATGCTGGCGCACGCGCTGAAGTCCGTCGTCGCCCAGGCGCCAGGCATCGATGTCGGCCGCATCGACGACGCGATCATCGGCTGCGCCATGCCCGAAGGCGAGCAAGGCATGAACGTGGCTCGCATCGGTGCACTTCTGGCCGGGCTGCCCAACACCATGGCCGCGCAGACGATCAACCGTTTCTGCTCGTCCGGCTTGCAAGCCGTCGCTCTGGCGGCCGACCAGATCCGCCTCGGCAACGCCGACCTGATGCTGGCCGGCGGCACGGAGTCGATGTCGATGGTGCCAATGATGGGCAACAAGGTCGCGTTGAGCCCGCAGGTGTTCGCCAAGGACGAGAACGTCGCGATCGCCTACGGCATGGGCATCACCGCCGAGAAGGTCGCCGAGGAATGGAAGGTCTCGCGCGAGGACCAGGATGCGTTCGCGCTGGCCTCGCACCAGAAGGCCATCGCCGCGATCCAGGCCGGCGAGTTCAAGTCCGAGATCTCACCGTATGAAGTGATCTCGCGCATCCCGGACCTCGTGGGCAATACGGTCCGTACGAAGAAGATCATCGTCGAGAACGACGAAGGTCCGCGTCTGGACACGTCGCTCGAGGGATTGGCCAAACTCAGGCCAGTGTTCCGCAACGGCCAGTTCGGCGGGTCCGTTACCGCCGGCAACAGTTCGCAGATGAGCGACGGCGCTGCGGCCGTGCTGGTGGCCTCCGAACAGGCCATCAAGGACTACGGCCTGACCCCGCTGGCGCGCTTCGTCAGCTTCTCGGTGGCTGGCGTGCGCCCTGAAGTAATGGGCATCGGCCCGATCGCGGCGATTCCGAAGGCGCTCAAGCAGGCGGGCCTGACCAAGGATCAGCTCGACTGGATCGAACTCAACGAAGCCTTCGCCGCACAGGCGCTGGCCGTCATCCGCGACTCCGGCCTCGACCCGTCCAAGGTCAATCCGCTCGGTGGTGCCATCGCGCTCGGCCACCCGCTGGGCGCCACCGGTGCGATCCGCACTGCGACGATCGTGCACGGCCTGCGCCGCCGCCTGCAGAAGTACGGCATGGTGACGATGTGCATCGGCACCGGCATGGGCGCGGCGGGTATCTTCGAGTCGCTCTGACTGGCTGGTTAGCAAGCGTACGAAGCGGGCGGCTTGTGCCGCCCGTTTTTTGTTTCAAGCCATGCGGGTTCCGTCGGGCACGCGACGTTCGACCGTCGTAATCACGACCCCGTCCTCGGTGTGGAAGCCTGTGAGCAGGAACTCCGAGACGAAGGGCCCTACCTGCTTTGGCGGAAAGTTGATCACGCCGACGATCTGGCGGCCCACGAGCTGATCGGCTTCGTACAACTGCCGAATCTGCGCACTGGACTTCCTGACTCCGTGTGGTCCGAAATCGACCCACAGCTTCCAGGCCGGCTTTCGCGCCTCCGGGAATTCCTCAGCACGCAGTACCGTGCCCGCGCAGATCAGGACCTTCTCGAAATCGGCCCATTGGATCGTGTCTTGCGCACTCATCCCGTTCGCTTCACGTAATGGCTGACGACGTCACAGTTCATCACGCCAATAGGACAGCCGCTTCCATTGCCTGACGGACGGACTGGACATGCCGGAGGCCCGCGGGTTTCATGGCGCCGTACCGGGGAGAACATCGTGGAAATCCATCGCGCCGACAAGGCCTATCGCTCTCGCACCCTGTGGCTGCTGGCGATCATCGTGATGCTGTGCGCGCTGTTGCTGTGGCAGCTGAACCTGTGGCTGCGCGGCGTCACCGAGCACCTGGGCAGCAGCAATCCCGAGACCCTCCGGCACTGGCTGCGCATGCTGTTCACCGGTCTGGGCCTTGCACTCGCCGTGCCCGCTGCGGGACTCGGCCTGGGTCTTCGCCGCCTTGGATACGCCGCCCGCCTCCAGGGGCGGTTCCCGCCGCAGGATTGGAAAACGCTGCGCGACGTCCGCGTGCTTCGCGACCGCCCTGCGCTCGTCTGGGCGCGCCGCGTGGAACGGCTGGGCTTCAGCGCCCTGGTTCTGGCCCTCGGGCTGCTGGCCTGGGTCGCTTGGGCGTGGTGGCGCTACAGCAGCAGCTGAGCGCCGCCATCCCCGACGTCAGCCTCAGCCCAGGTCTTCGACGCCGAGTTCGCCCAATGCGTTCTGCATCAACTGGCGTGCGGAATCGCTGAGCGTCTCGTGGTCGAGCGCGTAGCGGATCGTGGCCTCGATCAGGCCGATATGGGTTCCGCAGTCGAAGCGCGTGCCCTGGAAACGGTAGGCATTCACCACCGAATCTCCGAGTAGCGCCGCAATGGCGTCCGTAAGCTGGATCTCCCCGCCCGCTCCCGGCGTCGTACGTTCCAGCAGCTCGAATATCCGCGGACTCAGGACATAACGGCCGACCACCGCCAGGTTGCTCGGTGCATCCTCGGGCTTGGGCTTCTCGACGATGGCACTGATCCGCCCCTGGCGCGCCTTGAACGCATCGGTTGCCACGATGCCGTAACTGCCCGTCTGTTCACGCGGCACGTCCTGCACTGCGATGACGCTGGCACCCGAAGCCTCGGCGGCATCGGCCATCTGCTTGAGTGCACCCGGGCCGCCGCGGTTCCAGATCAGATCGTCCGGCAGCAGCACGGCGAACGGTTCGTCGCCAACGATCGGCTTGGCGCACAGCACTGCGTGCCCCAGCCCCAACGCCTCGGCCTGCGTGACGAAGACGGCCCTCACGCCGGGCGGAAGAACGTTGCGGATCAGCTCCAGCTGCTCCTGCTTGCCGGCGCGCTCGAGCTTCTGCTCGAGTTCATAGGCCTTGTCGAAGTAGTCAGCCACCGCGTGCTTGTAGCGGTTGGTGACGAAGATCAACGTGTCGCAGCCGGCTTCCACAGCCTCGTCCACGGCATACTGGATCAGTGGCCGATCGACGATCGGCAGCATCTCTTTCGGAACGGTCTTGGTGGCAGGGAGAAAACGAGTGCCCAACCCGGCTACCGGGAACACGGCCTTGCGAACACGCACCGACATCAAATCTTCCTTGCGTTACGAGCGGGAAAAGCAACCACGGTCGAAGAACCGGTGTACGTGGCGGCGTGCTGTCCAATCGGCCGGAACTCCGGCACCGCGGCATGCAGCCATTCGGCAAGCGCTTCGCGGTCATAACGCGCGCTGGCGGCACGCAACTCTGCGATCGCGCCCTGCACCGCCGCAGCCTCGACTTCGCGAGGCTCCGCCAGGAGGATCTTCGGATGGAACGTCGGGCGATAGCGCTCGTCCGCATGGAACAGCGTTTCGTGCAGCTTCTCGCCGGGACGCAGGCCGGTGTAGACGATCGCGATATCGCGTCCTGGCTGCTTGCCAGCCAGGCGGATCATCTGCTCGGCCAGTAGCCGGATCGGCACAGGTTCGCCCATGTCGAGCGTGTAGATCGCCTCGTGCGTGCCGATCGCCGAAGCCTGCAGGATCAGCTGGCAGGCCTCCGGAATCGTCATGAAGAAGCGGGTAACTTCCGGATCGGTGACCGTAACCGGGCCGCCTCTGCGGATCTGTTCGCGAAACAGCGGAACCACGCTGCCAGCGGAGTCCAGCACGTTGCCGAAGCGCACGGTCACAAAACGGGTGGAATGCTGCGCGGCGAGCGCCTGGCACATCATCTCGGCAAGGCGCTTGGTCGCGCCAAGGACATTGGCCGGATCGACGGCCTTGTCGGTGGAGATGAGAACGAACGTGCCCACACCAGCATCGCAGCAGGCCCGGGCCACGGTGTCGGAGGCCAGCACGTTGTTGCGCACGGCCTCTCGAAGCTGTGCTTCGAGTACCGGGACCTGCTTGTAAGCCGCGGCATGGAAGACAGCCTCAGGCTCGGCCTTCGACAAAGCGTACGAAATCACCGCCTGGTCACCACAGTCGCCGAGGATCGGCAGCAACTCGACGTCGGGGAAATCCCGTCGCAGCGAGGCTTCAATCGTCATCAGCGAGAGCTCGTCGATCTCCAACAGCGTGATCCTGCGAGCGCCATGGCGCGCACACTGTCTGCAAAGCTCGGAGCCGATCGAGCCGCCTGCGCCGGTGACCAGAACCGAGCGTGCGCCCAGCCATCCTCGAATGGCCTTCCAGTCCGGCAGGACAGGCTTGCGACCGAGGAGGTCCTCGATGGCGACTTCCTTGAGTTCGCCCGGCAGTGAACGGCCTTCCAGCACATCCTGCAGACGCGGCACCATGCGGAACGGCACACCGGTTCGCTCACACGCCATGACCACTCGTTGCAGCGCGCTGGCATCGACCGACGGCATGGCGATCACCAACAGCTTCGCGGCGGTCTCGCGCGCGATCTCGGCGACGTCCTGCACCCGGCCGAGCACCGGCACGCCCTGCACCTTGGTGCCACGCAGGCGGATGGCGTCGTCGATGAAGCCCACCGGCTGGTAGGTTCCGAAACGCCGCAGATCGCGCACCAGCGCCTCGCCGGCATGTCCTGCGCCGAGGATCAGGATGCGGACGGAGTTCATCCGCAGGTTTTCGTTCTGTGCGTCCTTCCACGCGCGGTAGAGCAGGCGCGGCGCACCCAGCAATCCCATCAGCACCAGCGGATAGAGCACCAGGACCGTACGAGGGACGAAATCGAGCCGGTTATAGAGGAACAACCCCAGCACGATTGCGAACAGACCCAGTACGCAGGCCTTAAAAATGTTCCACAGGTCGGGAACGCTGGCGAAACGCCACAGGCCGCGGTACAGGCCGACTTGCCAGAACACCAGGGCCTGCGAGACCAGCACCAGCAGGATTTCGGTCGACCACAGGGGTATACGGGGAGGATGGGCCAGGACGCCCAGACGCAACCAGTGAAGGCCCAGCCACGTCACCCAGACCATGGCGAGGTCGTGCGCGACGACCGCCACTCGCGGTCCAGCGCTTTTCCATTTGTCACGCCAAAACGCCATTCCCTGACCTGTCCTTCAATGATTGCGTAAAACACGCTGCTGCGCCGCGCGGCGCAGCAGCCACCAAGCAAAAGCGGACGACATATACCACGCCACCACGCCACAGAGCATGAAAAGCGGGGAACTCTGCCGCAGGCCCAGCATCAGCAGGATCGCAAGCAATGTCCACGCCATATAGACGAACGTCACTGTTGCATGCCCCGCACCACTGCGCACCCAGACCTGATAGGAGTGCTGCACGTGGGCGGTCCACCATCGTTCGCCCCGGCGCATGCGCATCAATAACGTCAACCCCGCATCCACCAGAAACGTGGAAAGGGGCAGAAACAGCAAAGGCCACGGCATGGACTGCGTAGCGCTGGCCATGATCGTGATGGCACCCACTGCGTAACCCAACGCCCCGCTCCCTACGTCGCCCAGAAAGATCGCAGCCCGGGGGAAGTTGAAGGGAAGGAAGCCCAGACACGCGGCGGCCAAGGCAAGCGCGACACCCGTCCAGGGCCCACCAATGAAAGCGCCCAACGCGAATGCCACCAGCATGGTCTGGGTCGCCGCCAGGCCATTGATGCCATCCATGAAGTTCCACACATTGACCAGCACGAGGATCGCTATCGCGGCTGCACCGGCCAGCCAGGGGTCCGCGAACACGTGCAGGATCGCGCCGGCAAACAGCGTCGCAGCCACGGCATGTGCACCGAGACGGACCCAAGGTGACGTCGGGCGATGGTCGTCGAACCACCCTGCCCCGGCCACGACGACGAGACCGGCAGCGAAGGCAGCCATCAGCAAGGCCTGGTCGGGCAAGCGGATGGTCAACGCCACGCACGCCACCAGCAATGCGGCCACGATCGCAATTCCGCCGCCTCGCGGTGTGGTGACCGCATGGCTGCGACGCTCATCAGGGCGGTCCAGCAGATCCCGCTTGAGCGCATAACGCCTCGCCAGCCACGTACCGGCCGCCGCGAGAACGAAATACAGGAGCATCCATGCCAGCATGGGTCAGACCACGGCGTAGTTGAGCAGGGGCTTGATCGTCCCCCACTCCTTGCAGCTCGGGCACTGCCAGTGATGGCTGCGCGCACCGAATCCGCAGCGGTTGCACCGATAGCTGGGGTTGCGCACCAGTAGCTGGTCGGTGATGTGCTTGAGATCGTGCAGCGTGGCGAGCGGATCGGCCCCTTCGGCAAGCGTCAGGTCGATCAGCGCCGCCTCGCCGCGGACTGACGGGCGGTCCTTCAGCTGCTGCGCGAGGTAGGCGCGCGCGGCTGCGACGCCATCGGCATCTTCGACCATGCGAGTCAGCGCCAGCACCGGTGAAATGCCGCGATAGTGCTCACACATTTCGGCCAGGAAAGCGCGAGCACCGGGCGCATCGCCCACCCGCTCGTAACAAGCGAGCAATGGCGGAAGAATCTCGGGAAGATAGTCGGTATCGACACGGGCAACGCGCTCGAACGCCCGGATCGCGGCAGCATCCTGACCCGCATCCACCTCGATGCGCCCCTCGAGCATGCCTGCGCGCACCGAGTTGGTGTCGGCCTCGTAGGCCCGTCGCACCGCCTCGCGCGCCTGATCCACTTCGCCAGCGGAGCGGTGACGCTCTGCCAGCTCGCACTCGAACTGCGCGATCAGCTTGCCCATCGGCTCGCCGGTCGCTTCCTCGAACCGGCGCGCGTTCTCGATCGCCTTGTCCCAGTCGCGCTCCGCCTGGTAGATGCCGATCAGGTGGCGCAACGCCAACGGCGCGCGCATGTCCAGGGCCACCAGGTCGCTGAAGACGGTTTCCGCACGATCGAGCAGGCCGGAACGCATGTAGTCCTCGCCCAGCGCCAGCAACGCCTGTACACGCTGGTGGTCGCTCAGGCCCGGGCGCTGCACGAGCGCCTGGTGAAGGCGGATCGCCCGATCGACCTCGCCCCGGCGGCGGAAGAGATGTCCCAGCGCCACCTGTGTCTCGAAGGTGTCCTTGTCGAGTTCGGCGATGTGCAGGAACAGCTCGATGGCCTTGTCGGGCTGTTCGTTGAGAAGGTAGTTGAGGCCACGGAAGTACGTGGTCGACAGGCGGCTGACCTGAGTGTCGCTGTGACGCTCACCGCCGCGCCGGCCGACGATCCAGCCGCTGACCGCTGCGATCGGCAGCAGCAGGAAAAACCAGAACCACTCGCTGATGAACTCCATCGATCAGGCTCCGGGCGGCATGCCGTGGCGTTCGGCGCGCGCAAGGCGGCGGCGGAGCGGCAGCACCAGGCTGGCGCTGATGGCCAGACCGCCGATCAGCACGCCGGAAAGCAGTGCGACGATGAGCGCGACGCCGAGGTTGGTGGTGATGGTGGTGAAACCGAAGTCGATACTGATCAGACCGCGGTTGAGCGCGCCGACGACGGCACCTAGAGCGAGGCAGGCGAACGCTACGAGGAATCGGATCAAGCGCATGACGGCGGGCTCCGGCCAACTTACGCGACTAGCTTAGCGGACCTCGCGTACGGGTCCAGCGGACGATATTGCGGGGTGACTTGCGTCAGTCGACTTCGTCGACGGGCGCGACGCTGCTGACGCGCTCGCGCAGTTCCTTGCCAGGCTTGAAATGCGGCACGTGCTTGCCGCGCAGCGCGACCGACTCGCCGGTCTTGGGGTTGCGACCCAGGCGCGGCGGCCGGTAATGCAGGGAGAAGCTTCCGAAGCCGCGGATCTCGATCCGCTCTCCGGTCGAGAGTGCGCCACCCATCATCTCGAGCAGGGCCTTGACTGCCAGATCCACGTCTTCGCCCTTCAGGTGGGCCTGACGCTGGGAAAGGATCTCGATCAGCTCGGATTTGGTCATGGGCGAAACGTGCACGCTCTTCCAATGTGATGGCACCGGGTGCCAGACGGAAGACGACCCGGCCGAAGCCGGGCCGTCCCCGTGGTACTACTGCAAGACTTCACACCGCGGCCGCATGACGGCCGCGGTGCTTACGGCTTACTCGGACTTGTTGCCCAGCTGCTCGCGCAGCAGCGCGCCCAGCTTGGTCGTGCCGCTCGAAGCATCGGACGACTGACGGTTGTAGTCCGCCAGCGCTTCCTGCTGCTCGGCTTCGTCCTTGGCCTTGATCGACAGCTGCATCGAACGGCCCTTGCGGTCCGTGCCGATGATCTTGGCTTCGACTTCGTCGCCGACCTTCAGGTGCTGCGAAGCGTCGTCGACGCGCTCCTTGGCGATGTCGCGGGCAGCAATGTAGCCCTCGACGCCGCCGTCGAGCTCGACGATTGCGCCCTTGGCGTCAACTTCCTTCACCTTGCCCTTGACGATCGAGCCCTTGGCGTTGGTAGCCACGTACTGACCCATCGGGTCCTGCTCAAGCTGCTTGACGCCCAGGCTGATGCGCTCGCGCTCCGGATCGACGGCCAGCACGACGGCTTCCAGCGTGTCGCCCTTCTTGAAGTTGCGGACCACGTCTTCGCCGGTGGTGTTCCAGCTGATGTCCGACAGGTGCACCAGGCCGTCGATGCCGCCGTCCAGGCCGATGAAGATGCCGAAGTCGGTGATCGACTTGATCTGGCCCGACACCTTGTCGCCCTTCTTGTGGATCGCCGCGAAGGTTTCCCACGGGTTGCTGGTGACCTGCTTCATGCCCAGCGAGATGCGGCGGCGCTCTTCATCGACGTCCAGGACCATGACCTGCACCTCGTCACCGACCTGCACGATCTTCGACGGGTTGACGTTCTTGTTGGTCCAGTCCATCTCGGAGACGTGCACCAGACCCTCGACGCCCGGCTCGATCTCGACGAACGCACCGTAATCGGTGACGTTGGAGACCTTACCGAACACGCGGGTCTGCGCCGGGTAGCGGCGCGCGATGTTGTCCCACGGATCCTCGCCCAGCTGCTTGAGGCCCAGCGAAACACGGTTGCGCTCGCGGTCGTACTTGAGCACGCGGACGTCGAGCTCCTGGCCGACTTCCACGACTTCCGACGGATGACGCACGCGCTTCCACGCCATGTCGGTGATGTGCAGCAGGCCATCGATGCCACCGAGGTCGACGAACGCACCGTAATCAGTGAGGTTCTT
Source organism: Lysobacter niastensis (assembly GCF_015453285.1). Lineage (GTDB taxonomy): Bacteria > Pseudomonadota > Gammaproteobacteria > Xanthomonadales > Xanthomonadaceae > Lysobacter_J > Lysobacter_J niastensis. The sequence goes on along the minus strand of NZ_JADLZT010000006.1, from coordinate 222,935 downwards.
GACGACGCCCTTGAGGATCGCGCCTTCCTGCAGCTTCTCCATCAGCTGCTCGCGCTCGACGCTGTACTCGCTCTCGACCACCGCACGGCGGGAGACGACGATGTTGTTGCGCTTGCGGTCAAGCTTGATGAGCTTGAACTCGAGTTCCTTGCCTTCGAGGTAGGCGGAGTCGCGCACCGGACGGACGTCGACCAGCGAGCCCGGCAGGAAGCCGCGGACATCCTTGATGTCGACGGTGAAGCCGCCCTTGACCTTGCCGCTGATGCGGCCGGTGATGGTCTCGTTCTTCTCGAGCGCCTGCTCGAGTTCGTCCCACACCATGGCGCGCTTGGCCTTCTCGCGCGAAAGGATGGTTTCGCCGAAGCCGTTTTCGATCGAGTCGAGAGCGACCTTGACTTCGTCGCCTTCGGCGACGTCGATTTCGCCGGCGTCGTTACGGAACTGTTCGATCGGCACGATGCCTTCGGACTTCAGGCCGGCGTTGATCACGACCACGTCGCCACGGACCTCGACGACGACACCGGTGACGATGGCGCCCGGCTTCAGCTTCGCCAGATTGGTCTGGCTCTGTTCGAACAGTTCGGCAAATGATTCGGTCATTGGAAAATACTCTGTTGAACACACGGGCCGCACCGGCTGTCAGGGTTGTCCGCAACGGACAACTACAAGCAGCACGTGGTCGACCCACCCGTTATGTGGCGCGATGCAGCTACGCCATGTGTTGTTGGATTGAAAACCGCCACTTCGGTTACAAACGAGGCGACGGAACTTTTCTGCTGCGTGGGAAACGCGCTCAGCGCGCCGGCAACAACGCCAGCACGCGCTCGACCACCTCGTCGATGCCCAGACCGGTGGTGTCGATGCGAACGGCATCATCAGCCGGTCGCAAAGGTGCCACCACCCGCTGGGCGTCGCGGGCATCACGGGCGAGGATCTCCCGCAGCAGACCATCTAAAGTAACGGAAACCCCCTTGTCTTTCAACTGCTTATAACGCCTTTCCGCCCGCTCATCGGCGCTGGCGGTCAGAAAGACCTTGTGAGGTGCGTCGGGGAAAATCACCGTCCCCATGTCGCGCCCATCCGCCACCAGGCCGGGGGCTCGACGAAAAGCGCGCTGGCGATCCTTCAGGGCAGCCCGCACTTCGGGAATGGCCGCGATGGCGGACGCGGCCGCGCCGGATGTCTCCGTGCGAAGCTCATCGGTGGCATCCAGCCCATTGACGATGATCCTGAGCTCTCGCGAGACATCGTCTTCGATAAAGTCAATATTGGTGTCGAACGTGCAGCGAACGAGCGCGGCCGGGTCAGCCAGATCAATGTCGGCCCACCCCGCGGCCACGCCGACGGCCCGGTAGAGCGCGCCGGAGTCCAGGTAATGCCAGCTCAGGCGCTGGGCGACGAGCCGGCTGATCGTGCCCTTGCCGGAGCCGGAGGGGCCGTCAATGGTCAGGACGGGGATGAAATCGGGAAAGTCGGTGCTGTTCATGCATCCATTATGAGGCCCGACCCGTCGATACGCTGGCGTGGGACCCGAATCTTTTTGCGTAACCACTTGATCAACGGAGTAACTGCCCGCTAGAATTGCGGGCTTCGTTCTATTCACCTGTTGCCGAGGTCTGTCATGAAGGTCCTGTCCTCCCTGAAGTCGGCGAAGGCCCGTCACCGCGACTGCAAGGTCGTTCGCCGCCGTGGCAAGGTCTTCGTGATCTGCAAGTCGAACCCGCGTTTCAAGGCTCGTCAGCGCTAATCAGCTTGTCCTCCGCCTGCGGAGGGCTTGCCCGAAGTACCGAAGGCCGCCGAAAGGCGGCCTTTCGCTTTTCCGGAGCGCTTCCGGTTGTGTGCGCAAACCGTGACGGCGTCTTGCTGCCGCAGCATGCATGCTTATGCGTACAATCCGCCCGTCCACTGGGGAGTGCACGCAATGAAATCCCGAATTGCCGTCGTTTCGCTGTCCGCCCTGCTCGCCCTGTCCGGCGCCGCATCGGCCGACACGCTTTTGATCGAGCGCGTGCAGGAAGAAAACAAGGCCGAAATGCCCACCCGCGGCCAGACCATGGCCGAGGTCGAAGCCAAGTACGGCGCACCATCCGAGAAACTCGACCCGCAGGGCGGCCAGAAGCGCCAGTGGCCGACAATCAACCGCTGGGTCTATCCGACGTTTACCGTCTACTTCGAGAAGAGTCGCGTCGTCGACGTAGTCGCCAACAAGGCCAGCGCCGAGGAAGTCGGCCCGAAGCCGCCGATCAAGTGAATCCTGACCCGCTCGCGCAGCGAGCGGGTTCGCCAAGACGCCATCGCCGCGAAGGCGGGGATTCAGCAATTCCAGCGCTGCAAATCAATCAGGCATGCGGCGGGCTATCATTGCCCGCCGTTTTTCCTTTGCAGATGCCATGAGCCCGAATGCCATTCGCTTCCCCGCGGAGTGGGAACCCCAGTCCGCGATCCTGATCGCGTGGCCGAACGCCGACACCGACTGGGCCGATCGCCTGGGCGACGTCGAGGAGACCTACATCGCGCTGGTGGCAGCGATCACGCGTTTCCAGCCGGCCATCGTCATCGTCGCCGACGAAGACGTGGAAGCGTATGCCCAGGCCCGCCTGTCTTCGGCACGCATCGACATGACGCAGGTGCGTTTCGTCGAGGCGCCCTATGACGACACCTGGCTGCGCGATTCCGGACCGATTTCGCTGCGCGAAGGCGACGGATTCAGGCTGCTCGACTTCCGCTTTACCGGCTGGGGCGGCAAGTTCGACGCGAGCCAGGACGATCTGCTGGTAGAGCGCTTGCACGATGCCGGAACCTTCCTGAAGAGTTCACGGCAAGGCATTGATTTTGCGCTGGAAGGTGGCGCGATCGAAACCGACGGCGCGGGCACGCTGCTGAGCACCTGGCAGTGCCTGCACGAGCGCCACCCGGGCGCCAGCCGCGAGGAAATCACCGCGAAGCTCACCGATTGGTTGCGCCAGGACCGCGTGCTGTGGCTCGACCATGGCTATCTGGAAGGCGACGACACCGATGCCCACATCGACACCCTCGCCCGCTTCGCCGGCCCGGATGCGATCGTCTACCAGGGCTGCGACGACCCGTCCGATTCGCACTACGACGAACTCCAGGCGATGGCCGCGGAACTGGCCGCACTGCGCACCCGCGATGGCAAGCCATATCGCCTGTTCGAGTTGCCATGGGCAAAGCCGATCATCGATGAAGGCCGCCGCCTTGCCGCCAGCTATGCGAACTTCCTGATCGTCAACGGCGCGGTGCTGATGCCGGCTTACGGCGATCAAGCGGATAAGCGCGCCGAGGCGGTGCTGGCCGAGGCATTCCCCGATCACGAAATCGTGGCGGTGCCATGCCGCCCTCTGATCTGGCAGAACGGCAGCCTGCACTGCATCACCATGCAATTGCCGCAGGGCCTGGTGGCCTGATACGCGCGCATCCCCTTGACCTGCAGGCGGGCATCACCCGCCTACAATGTGCCCGTCCCCGGAGTTCATCCCCACGATGAAGAAGACCACCCTTCCCGTCGCACTGATCCAGGATCGCGACCACGGCAGCCGTGAAGCCAACCTGGCCAACATCGAAACCCGCGTAGCCGAGGCCGCAGCAAACGGCGCGCGTCTGGTGTTGTTGCAGGAACTGCACAATGGCCCGTACTTCTGCCAGCACGAATCCGTGCACGAGTTCGACCTGGCGGAGACGATTCCCGGCCCGAGCACCGAGCGCCTGGCCCAGTTGGCCAAGCAGCACAAAGTGGTGCTGGTCAGTTCGCTGTTCGAGAAGCGCGCGACGGGCCTGTACCACAACACTGCGGTGGTGTTCGATGCCGACGGCTCCACCGCCGGCAAGTACCGCAAGATGCACATTCCGGACGATCCGGGTTTCTACGAGAAGTTCTATTTCACGCCCGGCGACATCGGCTTCGAGCCGATCGATACGTCCGTCGGCCGTCTCGGCGTGATGGTGTGCTGGGACCAGTGGTATCCGGAAGGCGCGCGGATGATGGCGCTGGCTGGCGCCGAACTGCTGCTGTATCCCACGGCCATCGGTTGGGATCCGGATGACGAACAGCCCGAGAAGGATCGCCAGCGCAACGCCTGGATCCTGAGCCATCGCGGCCACGCGGTCGCCAATGGGCTGCCGGTGCTGAGCTGCAACCGCATCGGTCACGAAGCCTCGCCGCTGGGCACGTCGGGCATCCGCTTCTGGGGTTCCAGCCATGTGCTCGGGCCGCAGGGCGAGTTCCTTGCGGAAGCCAACCAGGACAATCCGGAAATCCTGATGGCGGAGGTCGACCTGGAGCGCAGCGAACACGTCCGCCGTATCTGGCCGTTCCTGCGCGACCGCCGCATCGACGCTTACGGCGACCTGCTCAAGCGCTACCGCGACTGAGCCGTTGACGACTGACCTGCTGATCCGTTCCGCGATCGCCGGCGACCTCCCGGCGATCACCGCGCTTTACGCCGCGGAGGTCGATCAGCATGTCGCTACCTACGAATACTCCGCTCCGGACGAAGCGGAGATGGTCCGTCGTTGGTCGGGCATCGTTGCTCAAGGCTACCCATACATCGTCGCCGAACTGGACGGTCGATTTGCCGGCTACGCCTATGCCAGCAGCTACCGCAGCCGTGACGGCTACCGCTGGACGGTCGAAGACACGGTGTATGTCGCACCCGTTGCCCAAGGCTGTGGCGTCGGTCGCGCACTGCTGCAGCGCCTGATCGACGAATGCGCGGCGCTGGGCTACCGGCAGATGGTCGCCGTCATCGGTGACATCACCAACGTCCCCTCGATCGCGCTCCACGAGCGCCTGGGATTTCGCACCGTCGGCGTGTTCCATGGCCTGGGCCGCAAGCACGGTCGCTGGCTGGACACGGTCCAGATGCAACTCGATCTGGGTCCCGGGCGCGAATCGCCGCCCGAGGCTGAACAGGCCTCCTAGTCTGCCCGACGAACGGCGCACAATAAAACGAACGGACGTGCTATTTTGCACGCATGTCCGCACTCACCGCCACTACCAAAGGCGCCGCCACCCGCGAGGCGATCATCGACCGCGCTTACGGCATCGCCTGCTCGGCTGGGCTCGAGGGCCTCTCGATCGGCCCGCTGGCCCATGCGGTAGGGATGTCCAAGAGCGGCGTGTTCGCCCACTTCGGTTCCCGCGAAGACCTGCAGTTGGCGGTATTGGACGCGGCAGGCGAGCGTTTCGTCGCCCAGGTGCTCTACCCGGCATTGAAGGCGCCGCGCGGCATTCCGCGTCTGCGCGCCATTGCCGAAGGCTGGTTCGAGTGGGCGCGGCAGTCGGAAGGCGGCTGTGTGCTTCTCAGCGCCGCCAGCGAGTACGACGATCGCCCAGGCCCCCTGCGAGACCGCATCATCCGCAACGAACGCCTCTGGCGTGAGCAGATCACGCGCGCCGTGCAGATCGCCGTCGATGCCGGCGACGTGGCTGCTGACACCGATGCAGAGCAGATGGCCTTCGAGCTGTATGCCTTGGCGTTGACGGTTCACCATGACGCCGGCCTGTTCGGCTTTGAACTCGCGGTCAGCCGAGGGCGTCGCGCCCTGGAACGGCTGTTCCGCTCTTACACCCCTTAACCCTGCCCCCCACCCGCTCAAGCGGAGGTTTGTGCCGTGATCCCGATCATCGCCAAAATTAGCACGACCGTTCGTAACCTGGCGCAGCTTTACGGATTACGCCTGGGGTTCGTTTTCGGCAGCCATGTGGCGCCGCAAGCGACCCTCAAGCGCGCAGCGCGCCTGTTCAGCACGCCCATGGCGTCGTCGCGCTCGCGTGCGCTCGCCGCCTCGACGTGCGGCGCACGGCAAATCGAGCTCCTGGTGGACGACCACCGCATAGCCGCCTACGTCTGGGGAGATCCGAAGGCCCAGCCGTATGTCCTGTTCGCACATGGTTGGTCCAGCCATGGCACGCGCATCGCCGCATGGTTGCCGCAACTTCGCGCTGAAGGGTATGCGGTCGTGGCATTCGATCAGCCTGCGCATGGCCGCAGTCCGGGCCGGCAGGCCACCCTGCCTGACTTCACTCGCCATCTGCTCGCGGTCGGCAATCACTTCGGCCCAGCCGCGGCCGTGATCGGTCACTCGCTGGGCGGTGCGGCGACCATGCTCGCCATGGCGCGCGGACTGCAGGCCGAGCGGGCCGTGCTGATCGCCCCGGCGGCCGACCCTGTCGCCGCCGCCGAGCGCTTCGCCGGCCTGATGTGGATCGGCGCCAACCTGTGCCAGCGGATGTTCTCGTACTTCGAGCGCATCGTCGGCACCACCTTCGATGAGCAGCAGACGCACCGCAATGCGCCGGTCATCGGACGTCCCGCACTGATCGTCCACGACCTGGAGGACCGCGACGTGCCGTGGTCCGAAGGCGAGCGTTATGCCCGCTACTGGCCGGACTCGCGCCTGCTGACCACGCGCGGGCTGGGCCATCGCAGGGTCCTCGACGACAGCGGCGTCATCACCGCGGGCATGCGGTTCCTGAGCGGGGAAGAAGTCGGCGAGCACCTGGTGTCCAGTCCCAACCTGCCCTTCGGCGTGGCCTGAGCCGCATTCCGTTGCCGGGTGCAACGGCAGGCCCTAAGCTCTGCCGCTGATTCCAAGCATCGATACGACGGCGCCTTGATCGGCGCCGTCGTGCTGATGGGACCACCGCAGGCAATATCGAATGTACGCAGCTGAAAACATCCTCGTCCGCACCGGGGCAAACGCATGACCACCGCCCTGCAATCCGTGCTGGACACCCAGCCGCATGCGATCGTCGAACGCGAGGGCGTGCGTTACACGCTGCTCGGCACCGCGCACGTGTCCCAGGCCAGCGTCGACGCGGTGCGTGACGCGATCGGCAGCGGCGCCTTCGACGCCGTGGCTGTCGAACTCGACGCGCAACGCCTGCAGGCTCTGACCGACCCGGAAGCGCTGGCCCGCCTCGACCTGATCGAAGTGATTCGCACGGGGAAGACTGCGCTGTTCGCTGCCAACCTGGCCCTCGCCGCCTACCAGCGCCGCCTGGCCGAGCAACTGGGTATTGAACCGGGCGCGGAACTCAAGCGTGCCGTGCTGGAAGCCCGCCAGCGCGAACTGCCCGTGCACCTGATCGATCGCGATGTGGGCCTCACCTTCAAGCGCGCATCGCATCGCCTGGGCTGGTGGAGCCGCGCCAAACTGGGCGGCGGCCTCCTGGCCGCCTTGTTCGCCGACGAGGAAGTCGGCCACGACGAGATCGAGAAGCTCAAGCAGGGCGACATGCTCGAGTCGAGCTTCGGCGAGTTCGCCAGTGACAGCCCGGAGCTGTACGAAAGCGTGATCGCCGAGCGCGACCGTTACATGGCGGCGCGTCTGCGTGAAAGCCACGGGCCGGCGCGCGAAGTGCTCGCGGTCGTCGGTGCCGGCCACCTGCAGGGCCTCGCCAAACATCTGCGCGAAGAAACCCGTCCGCCGGAAGTCATCCGCGAGGCGCTCGAAGCGCTGCCGAAGAAGAGCGACATCCCGTGGTTCACGATCGCGCTATCGGCATTCGTGCTCGGCGGCTTCGCCTGGGGTTTCTGGCGCGGCGGCATCGATGTCGGTTCCGAGCTGCTGCTGCAATGGGTACTCGCCACCGGCGTGCTGGGTGCGATCGGCTGCGCCATTGCCGGCGGACATCCGTTGAGCATCCTGACAGCGTTCGTCGCCTCGCCCATCACGCCGCTGCATCCGGCGCTCGCTTCCGGTACGTTGAGTGCGCTGGTCGAAGCCTGGCTGCGCAAACCCACGTATGCGGACTTCATGGCGCTGCGCGACGACGTGCAGCACTGGCGCGGCTGGTGGCGAAACCGGGTAGCCCGCGTGCTGCTCAACTTCTTCCTGACCAGCCTGGGCACCGCGATTGGCGTTTGGACCGGCGGATTGCGAATGCTGGGGCGGCTCGTGGGCTGACCCGAACCGGCATCGTCATGAATGAAAAACGGGAAGGCCAAGCCTTCCCGTTTTTCTTTTCAGTCCGCGAAGGCGTCCCTCATTCCGCCTTCAGTGCCGCGACTGCCGCCGGCGGCACCGCGCTTTCCTTGCCTCGTGCACGGCGCACCATGCGCGCCGTGCCGTTGCGGAGGTCGTCGAGGATCGCGTAGATCGTCGGCAGGAACAGCAGGCTGACGATGGTCGAGAACGCCAGGCCACCCGCAATCGCGCGCGCCATCGGGTAGTACGGAGGACCGTCGCCGCCGATCTGGGTGTTGGTCAGCGAGATCGGCACCATCGCTAGGATCGCCGTGCCCATCGTCATCAGGATCGGGCGCAACCGCTCGCGGCTGCCCTCCACCAGTGCTTCGGTGCGCGACAGGCCACGCCGGCGCAGGTTGTTGATGTGCTCGATCATGACGATGCCGTTGTTCACCACCACACCCATCAGCACCAGGATGCCGATGAAGGCCATGATGTTGAACTCGGTGCCGGTCAGCCAGAACAGCCAGAAGACGCCGAATACCGAGAACAGCACGCCGCTCATGATGGCCGACGGGAACAGCAGCGACTCGAACACCGCCGCCATCACCACGTAGATCATGATCAGCGCGATCAGCAGATTGAACATCATCTGCTTACTGGCATCCGCCTCGTCCTCGAAAGCCCCACCTTCGAAGGTGTAGTTGTAGCCGGCCGGGAACTCGATCGACTTGAGCGTTTCCTCCATGGCCTTGCGCGCTTCGGGGACGGTCACCTTTTCAGCCAGGTTGGCCTGGATGGTGACCGTGGTCTGGCGATTGGATCGCTGGACCTGGGTCGCCGCGGGACGCACGGCGACATTCACCATCGCCAGCAACGGAACGGTGCGGCCGTCCGGCGCACGCACCGTGAACGCCGACAGGTCCTCGGTACCGTACTTCTCGGCACCGGCGAAACGGACCCACACGGGCACTTCCGTATCGCCGCGGCGGAACTCGCGCAGCGGTGCGCCACGCAATGCCAGGCCGACGAAGCTCGCCACTTCCTGCGCGCTGAAGCCGAATGCCGCCGCGCGATCCCGGTCCACGTGGACCGCCAGTTCGCTGTTCTGGTCGCCGGTGTCCACGCGCACATCGCGCAGTTCCTTGCGGCGCGACAGGATCGGAACGATGTCCTTGCCCAGCGCGACCAGTTGCTCGGTCGAATCGCCGACCAGCTGCACCTGCACGTTCTGGCCAGGCTGGCCACCGCCGCCCTGCCCGCCCTGGTCGCCGATGCCGATGTTGGCGCGCGCCGACTTCGGCAGGTCCTTGCGGATCTGCTCGATCAGCTTCTTGCTCTCGCTGACGTGGTCGGTGTCAAGGGTCAGGATGGTGCCGCCCCAGCCCTGCTCGCTATAGAACGAGTAGATCTGCTTGAGGTGGTACTGCTTGCGGCGGGCGTCGAAGAACTGTTCGACCTTGAGGATCTCGGCCGACATCTGCTCCTTCGTGTAGGCGCCCTTCCACTGGTAGAACATCTGGATCTTGTCGCCCTCGTCGCCGCCGAACATGTTCTTCTTGGTCAGCACCATCGGCACGCAGCTGATGGCGACGATCAGGAAGATGCCCAGCACGCTCCAGCCGCGATGCTCCAGGGTCCAGCGCAGCAGGTGCGCATAGCGCTTCTGCATGCGGGGAATGATGCCATTCTCCGAGCGCACCGCCGGTGGCGTCTTCAGGCGTGCCGACAGCATCGGGATCAGGCTGACTGCGACCAGCCACGACGCCAGCAGCGAGACCGAGATCGTGATGGCGATCTGCGACAGGTAGATGCTGAGGAAATTGCGCTCGCCGAACAGGTTCGGCAGGAACACGATGCAGTGGCACAACGTGCCGGCGGAGAGCGCGATGGCGACGTGCTTGGTGCCCATTATCGAGGCCAGCCGCGGCTGGTCGGGCATGCGTTCGCGCTCCTGGTAGATGCTTTCGACCACCACCACGGCATTGTCGACCAGCATGCCAACCGCGAGCAGCAACCCCATCATCGAGAGGATGTTGAGGGTGACGCCGGTGAAGTACATGAAACCCAGCGTCATCACGAAGCAGATCGGAATGGCGAGGGTCACCATCGCGGTGGATGGCCAGTGACGCAGGAAGAAGAACAGCACCGCGATCGACAGCAGCAGGCCGATGCCACCGGCCTCGGCCAGTTCCAGCAGCGACTTGGTGACGTTCTCGCCCTGGTTCTCGATGATGATGACCTGCAGGTCGCTCAGCTCGGGCTGCTGGCGGATCGCTTCCACCTCTTTCAAGGCATCCTTGGAAACCTGCACCAGGTTGGCATTGCGCTCCTTGAAGATGTCCAGGCCCACCGCGACGCGTCCGTCCAGGCGACGCCCGTAGTCCAGGCGAGCCGGCTTCATGTGCACCTCGGCGATGTCGCCCAGGCGCACGCCGTTGGAGCCGATCACGAGGTCGCGCAGCTGCTGGAGATCGGTGATCTCGCCCACCGGCTGCACCCGAAGGCGCTGGCCGTTGTCGTCGATCTCGCCTGCCGACACCGAGAAGTTGACGTTCTTCAGGCGCGTGGTGAGGTCGTTGATGCTGAGGTTGTGCGCGACCAGGCGATCGGGACTGATCGCGATCTCGACCTCGTTCGGTGCCGCACCGGTCACATCGACGCGGGCCACGCCGGCGATGCGCTCGATGCGCCGCTTGAACTCGCGCTCGATCATGTCGTAGGAGCCGGTCAGGTCGCCCTTGGCGGCCAGACGCACCTTGAGTACCGGCTGATCGGTGGTCGAGAACTTGAGGACGTTGTAGCGCTGCAGGTCCTCGGGCAGGTCGTCCCGGATCGCATCGATGCGTTCACGCGCCTCGGACGCCGCGATGGCAACATCGCGGCTCCAGTCGGAGAACTGCATGAAGATCTGGGCGCCGTCCGATCGCGCATTCGAATCGATGCGCTTGATGCCGGTCATGGTCGACAACGCTTCTTCCACCGGGCGCAGCACGGTCCGCTCCACCTCCTCCGGCGTCGACCCCGTGTAGGGCATCTGCACGAAGATGAAGGGCGGGGAGACCTCCGGGAAGGCCTCCAGGGGCAAGCGCACCGCCGCGATCAACCCGATTACGAACAGCGACACGAACAGCATGATGCACGTGACGGGCCGCTTGATGCTCAGTTCGGCGATGGTCATGGGCGCATACCTCAGGCCTTGCCGGGTTCGGTGGACTGACCGGGGTCGACGAGCGGAGCTTCCTCGTCGTCGATCAGCGCAACGACTGCTTCGTGCTCCCGGCGAGCGCGGCGGCCGCGCTCGCGGTAGTACTCATCGCCACGGCGATCGAGCAGGTCGTACACCACGGGGATCACCACCAGGGTCAGCAGCGTCGATACCAGCAGGCCACCGATCACCGTGATCGCCATCGGCGACCGCACTTCCGCACCCTCACCAAACGCCAGCGCCAGCGGCAGGAAGCCGAACAGCGTGCAGGCCGTGGTCATGATGATCGGACGCAGGCGCGAACGGGCACCTTCGACAAGCGCTTCCTGCTTCGGCGTGCCGTGTTCGCGTAGCTGGTTGACCTTGTCGATCAGGATGATGGCGTTCTTCACCACCAGGCCGACCAGCAGGATCAGGCCGATGAAGACCACCACCGAAACCGGCGAATTGGTCAGCAGCAGCGCCAGCACCGCGCCCACCAGGGCCAGCGGGATGGTGAACAGGATGACGAACGGGTGCAGCAGCGACTCGAACTGCGAGGCCATGACCAGATACACGAGGAACACGGCCAGGCCGAAGGCGAACAGCAGCGACTTCACCGACTCGGCCAACTCCTCGCCCTGACCGCCGATATGCATCCGCACGTCGGCGCCCAGCGGGTCCTTCTCGACCATCTTCTGCACTTCGTCGACCGCCGTACCGAGGTCGATGTCGCGCAGGTTGGCCGAGACGATGGCCACGCGCACCTGGTCGGCGCGGTGGATTTCGCTCGGGCCCGTCGTGGCAACCACGTCGGCCACCGAGTCCAGCGTCACCGGGCGCGAACTGCCCGGATTGACGATCAGGCGACGGATGCTTTCCACCGACGCGCGATCGTTCTCCTGGGCGCGCACCAGCACGTCGATCTTGCGATCGCGGAAGCTGTAGCGCGTGGCGACGTCGCCGCGCACCTTCTTCACCACGACATCGGCGATCTGGCGCGTGGTCAGGCCGAGCGCACCCGCGCGATCCTGGTCGAAGCGCACCTGGATCTCCGGGAAGCCCTGCTCCACCGTCGACTTCACGTCGGCGTAGTGCGGGTTCTTGCGCAACATGGCGGCCATCTGCTGGCCGGCACGTTCGATCGTGGCCAGGTCCTGCCCGCGCAGCTCGATTTCCAGCGGCGTGGAGAAGCTGAAGAGCTCCGGCCGGGCGAAGTCGACCTGCGCGGATGGATACGCCTTCATGGTCTGGCGCAGACGCTCGGTTTCAGTAGCCTCCACTTCCTTGCTGCCACCGTTGGCCATCACCACCGTCAGCTTGCCGATGTTCTCGCCGCTTTCAGTGGGACTTGCATCGAGGCGGGTGCCGCTGCCACTGACGCCATACAGCGTCTTGATGTCCGCGTCCTTGTCGTGCTTGGCCTGCAAGGTACGCACTAGCGCATCGGTGTCGCGCAGCGGTGTGCCCGGAGGCAGCTTGACCGTCATTTCGAAACGGTCCTGTGCCAGCTGCGGGATCAGATCGGCACCGAGCATCGGCACCAGCAGCAGCGTGCCGAAGAATGCCGCGGCGGCGACGCCCAGCACCTTCCACGGATGGCCCATCGCCGCCGGCAGCACCCGCAGGTACGCGCGTTCGGCGCGGCCGTACGGAGCCATGGCGAGATCGCTGGCCTTGCGCATGACCGGGCCGACCACCGCCACGATGCCGCGCCAGGCGCGCACGATCACCCAGGCGAAGCCGAAGCTGGCACCGCGCGTGCCCACGCCCAGACCGTGGCCGGTCGCGGCCAGCGGCTTCTGCCACTTCGCGTCCGGCTTCCAGCGCGGATGCGCCGGCTCTTCTGGGAACGCCATCGACGGCTTGTCCTTGAGCGCGCTGAGCATCGGGATCAGCGTCATCGCCACCAGCAGCGAGATGGCGATGGCGAGCGCCACCGTCAACGCCTGGTCGCGGAACAGCTGGCCCGCGATGCCCTCGACGAACACCAGCGGCAGGAACACCGCAACGGTGGTCAGCGTCGAAGCGACCACGGCCATGCTCACTTCGCGAGTACCGGCGATCGCGGCTTCGAGTATTCCCAGTCCCCGCTCACGCGCCTTGGCGATGCTTTCCAGCACGACGATCGAGTCGTCCACCACCAGGCCGGTAGCCAGCGCCAGGCCGCCGAGCGACATGACGTTGAGGCTCAGCCCGAACTGGTCCATGAAGAAGAACGTGGTGATGATCGAGACCGGCAGCGACAGCGCGATCACGAACGTGCTCCAGCCATCGCGCAGGAACAGGAAGATGATCAGCACCGCCAGTGCGCCGCCGATCACGGCATCCATCTTCACGTCGGAGATCGCGTGGCGGATGAACTGCGACTGGTCGTCGATGACGGTCAGTTCGACGTCATCGGGCATCTGCTCCTTGATGTCCTTCAGCTTGGCCTGCACCGCATCGGCGGTGGACACCGTGTTGGCATCGCCTTCCTTGTAGATCGCCAGCTCGACCGCTTCGCGGCCGCCCAGACGAATGATCGCTTCGCGCTCCTTGAAACCCTGGCGCACGTCGGCGACGTCCTTCAGGCGCACGGGCATGCCACCCGCGATCGAGGAGCTCGAGGAGGAGTTGGCGTTCTGCACCGACGCCGCCGCGGCCATCGCCTCGGCATTGCCGGTGGCGGCAGCAATCGCCGCCATCTGCGCAGCAGCGCTGGCCTGCGCGGAGTTGCCGGCGGCCTGCGTGGTCACCAGCATCTCGCGGATTTCAGCGACATTCGCGAACTGGTTGACGGTGCGCACCAGGTAGCGTTGCGAGCCTTCCTCGAGACGACCGCCGGAGATGTTGATGTTCTCCTGCTGCAGGCGCTGGATGACGGTGTCGATCGGCAGGTTGAGCTGGGCCAGCTTCTGCTGGTCGATATCCACCTGGATCTCGTCCTCGAGACCGCCGCCGACCTTCACCGCGGCCACGCCCTCGACCGGCTCGAGCTTCTTCTTGAGATCGTCGTCGGCGTAACGGCGCAGCATCGTCAGCTGGCGCACGTCGTCGCTCGAGCCCTTGGACGAGAGCGCGAGGCGAAGAATCGGTTCGGTCGAAGGATTGAAGCGCAACAGCACCGGCGCCTTGGCTTCCAGCGGCAGCTGCAACACTTCCAGCTTGTCGCGGACCTCCAGGCTGGCCTGGTCCATGTCGGTGCCCCAGGCGAACTCGAGCACGACATCGCTCTGGCCCGTACGCGAGACCGACTTGAGCTTGCGCAGCCCCTTCACCACGCCCACGGCTTCTTCCACCGGCTCGGAGATCAGCGTCTCGATCTCGGTCGGGGCGGCACCGGTGTACTCGGTGCGCACCGTCAGCGTGGGATAGCTCAGGTCAGGCAGCAGGTTGACCTTGAGGTTGAACAGCGAGATCACCCCGAACAGCACGAAGGTGATCATGAACATGAAGATCGTCACCCGGCGACGGGTGGAGAACTCGACGAGGTTGAACGAGCCCTCGTGGTGCGAGGGCTGCGATGCATTGGGTTCGGACACGGGGGCTCTCCGAGCTGTTACTGCTTAGTGCCTTCGGACTTCTTGTCGGCCGCCGCAACCTCGCGGTCCTTGCCGGGCGCTCCGATGACCTGCACGGCGGTGCCATCCCGCAGCGCGGTCTTGCCGGCGGTGACGACCTGCTCGCCTTCCTTCACGCCCTGGCGGATTTCCGCCCAGGCACCGTCGACGTAACCGAGCTTCACGGACACGCGCTTGGTCTTGTTGTCACCGCCGATCACGAACACCGCCGGATCGCCCTCGTCCTCGAGCAGCGCGACGCGCGGCACCACCAGGGCATCCGCACGCTGGTCGTAGTCGATCTTGATGCGGCCGAACATGCCCGGCTGCAGCACCCCGTCGCCGGCGAAGGAGCAGATCACGCGGAACGTGCCGCTGCCCGAATCGACCACCGGCGAGACGCGATCGACCATGCCGGTGAAGCTCTTGCCCGGGAGCGCGTCGACCTGCAGCAGCACCGGCTGGCCCGCTTTCAGCGTGGCCAGTTCGCGTTCGGGCACGTTCAACGTGGCCTCCAGGCGCGACGTGTCGACGATGCGGAAGATCGGCGTGTTGATCTGCACGAAATTGCCGGTCTTGATCGAGCGCGACGCGATCACGCCCGAGATCGGCGCCTGCACGTTGGCGTAGGACAGCTCGAGGTTGGCCATGTGGTTGGCCGCACGCGCTTCCTCGAGGTCGTAGCGGAGCTGGTCGTTGTCGTTGGCGCTGAGCAGCTTCTGCTCGGCCATCTGCTTGGCGCGGGCGTAGTTGGCCTCGAGCTTGCGCATCTGCGCCGCGGTCTGGGCCGCCTGCAGCTGCGAGCGTGCCGAGTCGAGGCGGACCAGAGTCTGGCCCGCGGTGATCTTCTGGCCTTCCTCGACAAGCACGTTCAGTGCCACGCCGGAGGTCTTGGCGATCACCTGCGACTCGGCCACCGGCTCCAGCGGAGCGGTGCCGGTGTAGCTGGCGGCGACGGCACGGCGCGAGGCCTTGGCGACTTCGACCGGGACCGCTTCAGGTCCCTTGTCCTTGCCTTCCTTGGCCTGCGCTTCACCGGCCCCGCCCTGCCCCTTGCAGGCAGCCAGCAGGAGCAGGCAGGGCAGCATGACGGCAGCGGCGCGTGCGCTGCGGATTCGGGTGAAGTGACGCATCTGATTGAACCCCAATGGCTGAATTCCGGGCTGTATGCCGGTGTTGTATGAAGGTATATCACCTCCTCCGGCGCACACATCCGCCGAAGGTCATGGTGACTGGAGCCATGCGCTCGCCGAGGACCGGCGGCCGGAGCGAGGCTGCACTCACTCCATTGTCTGATGCGGGATGAGACGACTTCGTTGCATCCGCATCGCACGTTATACTCCACCGCTTATGCGCAGCCCACTTGGCTGTGCCGCACGCGACAACACCCTTAGCCAGCCATTTCGAGATTGCGGACTACGACATGATGCGACCGCTGATGATCGCCGCCTGCTTCGCCCTGACCGCCGCTGCGTCCGTCGCATCGGCCCAGGAAGCGGCCCAGGCCACTCCGGCTCCCGCCACCACGGCCGCTCCGGCCATCAAGGGCGATGCCGCCAAGGGCCGCCAGCTCACCTACACCTGCCAGGGCTGCCACGGCGTCACCGGCTACAAGAACGCCTATCCGAACTATCACGTGCCGAGGATCGGCGGCCAGTCGGCTGCGTACCTGACGAGCGCGCTGACCGAGTACAAGAAGGGCAGCCGCAAGCACCCGACCATGCAGGCGCAGTCCCAGAGTTTCTCGGACCAGGACATCGCCGACATCGCCGCGTTCCTTTCGACCCTGAAGTGAGTGAGCAGAAGTCCATGACGATCAAGAACCTCGCCATCGCCCCTGCTCTGCTCGTGCTGGCCGCCGCCCTGACGGCGTGCTCCGGCGGCGACACGCCCGCCGAGCACTCCGCTGCCGACCGCGGCGCCGGCCACAGCTCGTCGTCCGCCGGCCTGCCCGCCGGCCACATCGCCGCTGGCGAGAAGCTGGCCAGCACCAAGGGCGCGACTGGTCAGTCCTGCGTCGACTGCCACGGCGCCGAAGGCAATGCGCCGATCGACGATACGTACCCGAAGCTGGCCGGGCAGTACTACGACTACATCGCCCATGCCCTGCAGGCTTACCGTTCCGGCGACCGCGAGCATGCGCTGATGTCGGGCCAGGCCAAGGAGCTGACCGACCAGCAGATCGCCGACCTGGCGGCCTACTTCGGCTCCCGCAAGAGCAATCTGCGCGACCTGCACGGCGCACACTGATCGCTCGCGACACGTTGCATGAAAAAGGCCCGCATCGCGGGCCTTTTTCTTTCCGGGCTTTCTGACGCTGCTGCGGCACTACGGCCTGACGCTGCCGTTGTCTTCCTGCAGAGCCGGCTTGAACGGGATGTCGGGGGGTGGCCTGGCGCCTGCCGGCTGATCATTGAGATTCGGATCGACGATGCCGCAGCCGCCACCGAACGCGAGCAGCGTAACGTCGCAGACGATCCGCTTGCTGGTGCCCGGAATCGGAATGAGCACGCGCTTGATGCTCTTGCGCACCCATTCCTGCAGCAGCGTTTCGCTCGGCCGCCAGTACTTGTCGAAGGCCGTCGGCTCGTAGTCCGTCGGCTTGCGCTTGAGCCAGACGCCGGCACGGTCGAGGTCCTTGATCTCTTCGGTGATGGTGCCTGGCGGCTGCCCTGGCGAAGCCGATCCTGGCGTCTCGGCCATGCGCACGCTGCCATCGGGGTTGTAGAGCCCGGGCTCCTGGCCTGCCGGTCCGCCCGGGCGGTCGCGGGTGGACGCGCCCCAGTCGTCACCGCGCTTGGGGCTCGGCAATCCCGGGGGCGCTGCGGTCTGCGGACCGGCGCCGCTGGGAGCCGTCGGGCGCGCAGGCACGGGTGCCGCCGCCGAAGACGGACCCGTAGCCGGCGCCGTGGTGGCCGCCGTGGTGGATGTCGCCGTCGCCGGAGCGGGCGTCGTCGAGGCGGGAGCCGCCACCGGTGCGCTGGAGGGCGGGCCCGCTGGCGCCGGGGAGACAGCCGAAGCCGCTGCCACCGGCGGCCGAGGAGACGGAATATCCGCTGTACGCACGGTCGGCGTGGGTGCCTGAAGTTCCGGAACGGAAGTGGGCGGCACCTTCACCTCCGGCAGCACCGGACGCGGCAGCGGCACCGGAATTTCCCGGGCGGTGACCTCAGGCGTGCGGGCCGTCAGCTCGGGCGCTTCGACCCGGCGTTGCGGCAATTCGCGCTGGCGCGCCTGCAGGGGCTCGGGCACTTCGACGGCCTGGACCTGCCGCGGTTCGACGCGGAGTTCCGGTGCGGTGAGAGGCGGCTCCTCGACCCGGCGCCGTGTCGGCGGCAGCACGAAGACCGTCGGCTCGCTGGGCACCGGCTCACTCACCAGAACGGGTTGCTCCGCTGCGGGTGGCGGCTCGGGCACGTCACGCTGCGCCACGTCCGGCGGCGGCGCTTCGAGGGTAGGCACGATGTCGGCCGGCGCGACGCTGGTCTGCGGCGATGCCAGTTGCGGTGCCGTTGCCGGGGAAGGAGCGACCTTCGATGGCGCCGACGAGGGCGCTGCCGGCACAGGCGACGACACACCACCCGTCTGCTGTGGCGTGCCGCGACCGATGTACTCGACCTGCACGACATTCTCGCCGGTGGACGGCGTTCCCAACGCCATGAACCGGATGTACATCAGCCAGATGAGCAGCACGCTGAAGAACAGGTGCCAGAGCGCCGACACGATGCCGGCGATCCAGCGGACCTTGCGTTCCTCCGGCTCGGGCGGTTGCCATTGCTGGCGCCAGAGCGTGGCGAATGCCTGCCAGCGCGTGAGCTCGCCGGCACGCCGCGGGGGCGTGGAAAGCGGCCTGTGCAGGAACTCCGCGACGATCTGTTCGCTCGGGGCACCGGTGACTGCACCGGCCCGCTCGCGCATCGTGTCGAACCACGTCTGCCAGCCGGCCGGAAACTCACCCGCAGGTCGCCTCTGACGCGGCGACCTCAGCAGCATGCGTCGCTGCAGGGCTTGGATCAGATCGGCGGCGGAGAACATCTACGTCGCCGGGCCCGGGTCAGGCCGCGTTATCGCGGCGGATGTAGGGGGCCTCGCCCGTTTCGTGATCCGTGGCGTCGCGCACCGCCGTCACACCGGGCACCTTGCTCATCAGCGTCTTCTCGATGCCCTGCTTCAGGGTCACGTCGGCCATGCCGCAGCCGTGGCAGCCGCCGCCAAAGCGCAATATCACCACGCCATCCGCCGTGACTTCCTGCACCGCGACGTTGCCCCGGTGCGAGGCGAGCTGTGGATTGATTTCCTGCTCGACGATCCAGTGCACGCGCTCGACCAGCGACGCGCTGTCCGCCGGGGCTTCGCCCTTGATCTTGGGCGCACGTATCTGAAGCTGGCCGCCGGTCGCCTTGGTCTCGTAATCGATCTCGGCGCCGTCGAGGTACTTCACGCTCGAAGCGTCCAGCCACAGCGTGAAGCCATCGCAGTCGATGGCCCATTCGTCGCCCTGAAGGTCGCCGGGCTCGGCGAACTCCAGCCGGACGTCGGCCCGCGGCGTGCCGGAATTGACCGCCGCCAGGCGGACGCCAAGGCCGGGCAGGCCTTCGCGTTCGATCAGCTTGCGGAAGTGGCTCTGGGCGGATTCGGAAATGTTGATCATGGCGCTATTCTAACGAGGTCCGCGCGACCGTATGGCGCGCCCGCATTCCACTGCCGCCACCGATGTGTTCCGTTCAGTCGGCGCGCCCCGCCAGGAAACCAGCATGAACGACCTCGTCCCTCTCGCCCAGGCCCACTGTACTCCCCGTCGCGGCAGCGAGCACCGGCTCAGCGAGGCGCGCGTGCGCGAGCTGCTGCCGCAGATCCCGGGCTGGGAACTGGCCGAGGACGGGCACGCCCTGACCAAGACGTTCCAGTTCAAGAACTACTACGAAACGATGGCGTTCGTGAACGCCCTGGCGTTCACGGCCCATCGCGAGGACCACCACCCCGACCTTGGGGTGCACTACAACCGCTGCGTTGTGCGCTACTCGACCCACGACGTCGGCGGCCTCAGCGAGAACGACTTCATCTGCGCCGCCAAGGCCGAGGAACTGTCGTCATGAATGCCAAAGCTGCATTGCCAGGCACGGCGCTGGCAGCGCTCCTGCTGCTGGGCGGATGCGAGAAGGCGCCGGAACCCGCTCCGGTCACGACCAGCCGTCCGATGGCGATCGACACGCCGCCGCCGGTCTACCCGGCCGAACTGGCCTGCGACGGCACCGGAGGCCAGGTCGTGCTGATGCTGACCATCGGCGTCGAAGGCAAGCCGACCGAAGCACGCATGTTGCAGAGCAGCCGGATTCCCGCGCTTGACGCCGCGGCGCAGGAAGCCGTGCGCAACTGGCGCTTCGAACCTGCCAAGGTCAACGAAAAGCCGGTGCCCGCCAAGATCAACGTGCCGATCACGTTCTCTCCGCCCAAGGTCCGCCCGGCGGAATGCTTCGTCCTCGACGAAAAAAAGCGCAAGGACAAGCTCTGAGGCGCCCGACCTGACGCCTCCTTCGCGTCAGGACAGCCGGTCGAGGACGTCGACCAGCTCGCTCGCCAGCGGAGCGTTGAGCAGATACGGCTCGCGCCCGCCATCGAGCGCGAACTCCAGCGTCGAAGCGTGCAGGAACAGGCGCTTCAGCCCGAACTGCTCGCGCAGCTTCTTGTTGACGACCGGATCGCCGTACTTGTCGTCCCCCGCGATCGGGTGCCCGATGTGCTGGGCATGCACGCGGATCTGGTGGGTGCGCCCGGTTTCGATGCGCACCTCGCAATAGGACTGGCCACCACGACGTTCGAGCACCTTGAAGTGGCTCAGCGACGCCTTGCCCGCTGGGTTGACCTGCACGTGGCGCTCGCCGCCCTGGCGTAGCCCGACATGCAGCGGCGCGTCCACCGTCATCACTCCGTCCGGCATGCGGCCGGTCAGCAGCGCCAGGTAGCGCTTGGCGATGCCACCGTCTTCGCGCATCAGGGCCTGCAGTTCGGTCAGCGCCGAGCGCTTCTTGGCGATCACGAGCAAGCCGGAGGTATCACGATCCAGCCGGTGGACCAGTTCCAGCGTGTGTCCCGGGCGCAGGGCGCGCAGGGTTTCGATGGCACCGAAACTGATCCCGCTGCCGCCGTGGCTGGCGACGCCAGAGGGCTTGTTCAGGGCCAGCAGGCGCGCGTCCTCGAACACGATTGCCGCGTCCAGCGCATCCATGAACCCCTTCGGCGGTGCGGTTTTCTCCCCGGTTTCGGAGAGTCGCACCGGCGGAATCCGGACCTCGTCGCCCGCAGACAGCTTGCGTTCGGCCTTGGCTCGGCCGCCGTTCACGCGCACCTGGCCGGACCTTACGAGCTTGTAGACCAGCGAGCGCGGCGCGCCTTTGAGCTGTCCAAGGAGGAAATTGTCCAGGCGCTGCCCGTCGCGATCTTCGGGAACGCGCACGGTCCGCGCCCCGGGGGGCGCCGTTGAGGAAACTGAATGGGTCATCCTGGGAGGGTTATCTGTTACACTCGCGACGCGAGATAAGGTTTTGATTTCGCAGGAAGTTGTAACGATCAGGCCGAAAGCCCTTTCCTGCGATTCCGGTCCGCGTCTAACCACTGCCCACGGGGCAGCCATGTTAGCAAGCGCAGCCCGGCGGAACCGGCCCTCGCGCGGCGGGTCCAACCCACCGTGATGAACACGTCCCGGGCGGCGTTAGCGCCACCGGCCTGCAATGCGAACAAGAAAATATTGAAATAGCGCTCCCGCGGCGTGCCGTGGTGTCGTAGCGCTGGAAAACTTGAAGCCGCCGCTGCGGGCCCTCCCGCGCAGGTCGGCTTGCGGTATCCAGAGGCGAAACGCCCACGGCGTTCCGCGGCCGCAGGACGCGCATGCGTTCTGCGCCGGACCACGCGCAGGAGCGCGCGAGGAACGCAAAATGAAGCGAATGCTGATAAACGCGACGCAGGCGGAAGAACTGCGCGTCGCCATCGTCGACGGCCAGACCCTGTACGACATCGATATCGAACAGCCGGCCAAGGAACAGAAGAAGTCCAACATCTACAAGGGCCGCATCACCCGGCTCGAACCCTCGCTTGAAGCCGCCTTCGTCGAATACGGCGGTGAGCGCCATGGCTTCCTGCCGCTGAAGGAAATCTCCCGCGACTACTTCCAGGCGGGCGTCGACCACAACAAGGCCGGCCTGCGCGAACTGCTGCGCGAAGGCCAGGAAGTCGTGGTCCAGGTCGACAAGGAAGAGCGCGGCAACAAGGGCGCCGCCCTCACCACGTTCATCTCGCTGGCCGGCCGTTACATGGTGCTGATGCCGAACTCGCCGACCGCCGGCGGCGTCTCGCGCCGCATCGAGGGTGAGGACCGCGCCGAACTGAAGAGGGCGATGGATGCCCTGAACATCCCCGACGACATGGGCGTGATCATCCGCACGGCCGGCGTCGGCCGCGATGCGGAAGAACTCCAGTGGGACCTGGATTACCTGCTGCAGGTCTGGAAGTCGATCGCCGAGGCCGCGCTGACCAAGCCGGCGCCGTTCCTGATCTACCAGGAAAGCCGCCTGATCATCCGCGCCCTGCGCGACTACATGCGCCCGGACATCGGCGAGATCCTGGTCGATACCGACGAGATGTACGCCGAAGCAAAGGACTTCGTCGAGCAGGTCATGCCGCACAACCTGCGCAAGCTGAAGAAGTACGGCGATGACACGCCGCTGTTCAACCGCTTCCAGATCGAATCGCAGATCGAGAACGCCTACGAGCGCGAAGTGCGCCTGCCCTCCGGCGGCGCCCTTGTCATCGACCAGACCGAGGCGCTGACCGCGATCGACGTCAACTCGGCGCGCGCCACCAAGGGCGGCGACATCGAGGAAACCGCGTTCAACACCAACCTCGAAGCAGCCGAGGAAGTCGCGCGCCAGATGCGCCTGCGCGACCTCGGCGGCCTGGTGGTGATCGACTTCATCGACATGGCGTCGAACAAGCACCAGCGCGAAGTCGAGAACCGCCTGCAGCACGCCCTCAAGCAGGACCGCGCACGCGTCCAGATCGGCCGCATCTCCCGCTTCGGCCTGCTCGAGCTGAGCCGCCAGCGTCTGCGCCCGTCGCTGGGCGAATCCAGCCAGATCGTCTGCCCGCGCTGCGAAGGCCATGGCCGCATGCGCAGCATCGAGTCGCTTTCGCTGTCGATCCTGCGACTGGCCGAGGAGCACGCGATGAAGGAGAACACCGGCCAGGTGCTGGTGCAGGCTCCGACCGAGATCGCCAACTTCCTGCTCAACGAGAAGCGCCGTGCGCTCAGCGAGATCGAGCGCCGCCACGACTCGCCGATCGTCATCGTCGCCGACGAGCAGTTGCATACCCCTCACTTTGAAGTCACTCGCATCCGCGAGAACGAACTGGGCGAGGAATCGAACAAGCCGAGCTACCTGCGCGGCACCCCGCGCAAGCTGCCGACCTACGCGCTGACCAAGGCGCACCTCAACATTCCTGCCGCCCCGGTCGTGACCAACGTCAAGCCGGCGCAGCCGGCTCCGATGCGCGAACCGCGCGAAACGCCGGCCGCCGCCGTCGCGCCCGCCCCCGCTCCGGTGGTGGCCGCGCCGACGCATTCGATCGGCATGGTCGAGCGCATCCTGCGCTTCTTCCGCGGCTCGCAACCCGCCGCCACGACACCTGCGCCGGCTGCTCGCCAGCAGGAGAACCGCGACCGCAGCGAGCGCGGCGACCGCAATCAGCGTCGCGACCGCAACGAGCGCCAGGGGCGACGCGATGAGCAGCAGCGTCGCGAAAAGCCGCAGCAGGCCGGCGGCCAGCAGAACCGCCAGCAGCAACAGCAGAAGCAGCCAAAGCAGCAGTCCGAACAGCAGCAGAAGCAGCAGAAGCCGCAGGCCGAACAGCAGCAGCCGAAGCAGCCGAAGCCGCAGGCCCAGCCGCAACAGCAGCAGCCTCAGAACGAGGACCGCAACCAGCAGCGCCAGCGCCAGGAACCCAAACCTGCCCAGGCGCCCAAGCCGGAAGCGGCCGTCGCGGCCAAGCCTGCCGCTGTCGCGCCCGTCATTGCGGATGCCGCGCCGGCTGTCGCGCAAGCCGCTGCCGAGACGGTCGAGGCCGTGAAGGTCGAAGTGGTGAAGGCGGAAGCCGCCGTGATGACCGAAGTCAGCACGACCGCGCCCGCTTCCGGGCAGGGCGGCGCTGATGGAGCAGCCGGTGAAGGCAGTGGACGCCGTCGTCGCGGACGCCGTGGTGGTCGCCGCCGTCGCCGCGGTAGCGCTGCAGGCACCGAGGCCGCGAACGGCGAATCGCAACTGCACGCGGACGATGGCTTCCTCGACGAGGAAGACGACATGATGGAGGGCGGCGAAGCCGACGAAGCATCGGCAACGACGGCTGAGCCTGGCGTCCAGCGTTCCCAGCCCGAGTTCGACTTCGACGACGTCCCGGCCCCGAAGTCCGAGCCCACTCCTGCTCCCGCCCCGGCAGCCTCGGCTCCAGTGGTTGCGGTCGCGGCGCCTGCCGCGCTCGCCGCGGCAGTGACCGAGGCCGTGCGCCACGCTGCCCCGGTAGCCGCGGTGCCGCCGGTACAGGAAGCTCCGGTGGTCGCTGCCCAGCCGAAGCCGGCGCCGGTGGAGGAAACCGTGGAAGTCGAGCAGACCGAGGTCTCGCCGGAAGTGGTTCCGCCGCCGACGGTGGTCGAGGAAACCGTCGTCGAAGAGACGCCGGTCGCCGTACCGGTCGAAAGCGAGCCGACGCGTGCTCCGGAAGATGCGGCCCCGGCCCAGACTGATGCGGCCGCCGTCGTCGAACCGGCTTCCGCTCCGCCCGCGAGACCCATCCCGCAGACCGGCAGCCTGTTCGATCAGCCGGAAGCTCCTGCCGATGCCGCGGTGTCGGGTGCGGAGCTGGCTGCAGACGAGCACGAAGGCGACGAGAAGACCGAGCGTCACGCCTGACAGGCATCGTCAAACCCGTAAAGAAAAAAACAGGCCGCGAAAGCGGCCTGTTTTTTTGCTCCAGCCACGCTCAGATCGCGTTGGCCGGATCCAGCAGTCCGTACTGCCCCGCCATCCTCGCGAGCGCGATGTTGTCGTGGATACCGAGCTTCTCGAACAACCGCGTCTTGTGCGTATTGATCGTCTTGGCACTCAGGCACAGGCGCTTGGCGATGTCCTCCTGGCGCAATCCCTGTACCAGCAGCAACGCGACTTCCAGTTCTCGCGGCGACAGCTCATCGAAGGGTGAGCCGTCGCCATTGATGCCGGCCAGTGCCAAGTGCTGCGCGATGCTGCTTGCCAGATAGCGCTTTCCGCGCGCGACGTCGCGCACCGCCCGCACCAGTTCGCCTGCATCCCCGCCCTTGCCGACGTACCCGGATGCACCGGCCTCGAGCAGGCGTCTGGGCATCGGCCCGTCTTCAAGCACCGATACAATGATCACGCGCGGCCCCTGGTCCATCTTGACCACGCGTTCGGTGACCTCGAGCCCGCTCACGCCAGGCAGGTGCAGGTCGCACAGGACGACGTCGGGCCTGAGCTTGCGGATCATCGGCAAGGCCTGTTCACCGGTGTCGGCATCGCCGACCACTTCGATGTCGGTTTCCGCAGACAAGATCATGCGCATGCCGGTTCGCACTAGCGCGTGGTCGTCGACGATGAATACACGGATGGTCATCCTGATCACTCCCTCTTCCTTGGGTGCAGTCGAGGCTACTGACCCGCAGCATGGCGCGCAACCAATGGCACATTCGCCCCACGTGACACTGTGCACACTGCCCCTTTAACCAGGAAGGAGCCTGCAATGTCCCCCAAGCCCACGTTCCTCGCACTTGCCGCGGCTGTCACGCTGGCGCTGGCCGCCTGCACGCACGCACCCGCCGACACGGCCTCCGCTGCTCCCGCGGCTGCGACCGCAACGTCCGCAGCCGCCGCGTCCTGGCTGGCCACCGTGGAGTCGATGGCCCAGGCCACCGATAACGCCGGACGCCGCCAGGCGATCGGGCATCGACTCGATGCGATCGGATTGAAGTGGCACAGCCGTACGTTCAAGGCGGGCGAACATGAAGGCCACAACCTGTTCGCCGATGTCAGCGGCGCGGCCGACGCACCGTTGCTGTTGATCGGCGCGCATTCCGATCGTGTCGCCGTGGGACGTGGCGCGACCGACAATGCATCCGGCAGTGCCACCGTGCTGGCACTGGCCGAGCGCTTCAAGCGCGAGCCGCTGCGCAATCATCGCGTCGTGGCCGCGTTCTGGGACCTGGAGGAAATGGGCCTGCTGGGCGCCAAGGCCTACGTGTCCGACAACAGCGAGAAGCCACAGCTCTACGTCAATTTCGACGTGTTCGGCTGGGGCGACACGGTATGGATGATGACGCCCGAACCCACCGGGCCGCTGGTGTCCGCAAGCGAAACCGCCGTCGCCGCGCACGGCCTCAAGCTTTCAGCCGGACCGCAGTATCCGCCCACCGACCACCTGGCCTTCCTCAAGGCCGGCTGGCCCGCCGTGTCGTATTCGCTGATCGGCAACGACGAGATCGGGCCGATCCTCGCGGCATATGCGGGCGAAAAACCCAAGACGCCGGCCAAGGTGATGCGAGTAATCCACAGCGACGCCGACGTCGTTGCCGAGATCGACGCACAGCAGGCGGTGCGTGGCGTCGACGCGGTCGAGGATGCATTGCGCCGCTGGGATGCCGCCAGCGCTGGTGCGCAAAAAGCGAAATAACATCGCCGTCCGAAAATGGCGGGCGCCACCGCATCGCGCGGGTGATGATGCCCGCGCCCCCCCCTCGCATCGGAGAACAAACGCATGGATACCGCTTCCGGCTTCGAAAGCTTCCGCCGCCTGCACCAGGACGGAATACTGCTGTTGGCCAACGCCTGGGACGCCGGCACGGCGCGCCTGATTGAAAGCCTGGGAGCGAAGGCCATCGCCACGACCAGCGCAGGCGTGGCGTGGTCGCACGGATATGGGGACGGCGATCATCTGCCGGTGACGCGGCTGGCGGCGACCGTGGCCGACATCCTGCGTGTGATCCGCGTTCCGCTGACGGTGGATGTCGAAGGCGGTTACTCCGACGATCCTGCGACGGTGGCCGACACCGTCGCGCGCCTCGCCGATGCCGGCGTCGCGGGCATCAACCTGGAAGACGGCGCCTCCCCGCCCGACCTGCTCTGCGCGAAGATCGAGCACATCAAGCGCGCTTGCGCGCGTGCAGGCACGAACGTCTTCATCAATGCACGCACCGATATCTACCTGCGCGCGCTGGCCGCTCCCGGCGCGCGCGTCGAGCCCACGCTTTCGCGTGCAGCCCGTTATCGCGACGCAGGCGCGGACGGCCTGTTCGTGCCGGGCCTGGCCGACCGTGACGAGATCGCCGCCGTCACCGCCCAGGCAGGCCTGCCGCTCAACCTGTTGCTGCGACCACAGCTTCCCGATATCGACGCACTGGCTTCGCTCGGTGTTCGCCGCCTGAGCGCGGGCTCGGACCTGGCGGAGTTCGGTTACGGCCAGACACGGCATCTGGCGGAGACGTTTCTTCGAAGCGGACGGCTCGATGCCGGTGCAACCACGGCGATGGACTATGGCGCGCTCAACAAGCTGTTCGAGAGCCGCTGAAAGCCGTGCTGACCGTTAGCTGGCTCAGAAAAAACGAAGCCCGCCGAAAGGCGGGCTTCAAGCATCCGTGGCGGAGAGAGTGGGATTCGAACCCACGGAAGGTTTGACCCTTCGGCGGTTTTCAAGACCGCTGCCTTAAACCACTCGGCCATCTCTCCGGTGATCCGCCTTGCGGGCGGCCGCGCATTCTCTCACGCCTGCGAGGGAATGCGAGGTTCGGCGGTCGCGGCCCCCGTCGCGGCCTTGATCCCTTCCGGGCACGGTGCGCCCTTGATGTCGCTGCATTGCAGGCGGGCCGATTCGACCAGGGCCGGCGCCTTCTCGGCGATGTAGTCGATGAAGACGCGGACCGCCGGCAACAGGCCGCGGCGCGACGCAAACACGGCGTGGAAGATGCCCTGTGGCAGGCGCCAGTACGGCAGGACCACTTCGAGTTCGCCACGACGCACCGCGTCGCCGCAGATCGTTTCCGGCAGCAGCGTGATACCGACGCCCTGCTGCGCGAGCGCCATCAGCATCGGAAAATCGAAGCCCATCACGCGCGGCTTCAGTTCGACACGGCGCACGTCGCCGTCGGGACCGTGCAGTTCCCAGCGCTGGCGCGCATCGTCCTCGCTCATGCTGAGCGTGACGTGGTCGGAAAGTTCGTCGGGGTTCTGCGGCCGGCCCATGCGGCGCAGGTAGTCCGGACTGGCGACCAGCAGTTCCTGGATCTGGCCGAAGCTGCGCATCACCAGGCTCCCGTCATCGTCGAGCTTGGAGCGCACGCGCAGGGCGACGTCGATGCCTTCGTTGATGATGTCCACGCGGCGGTTGCTGACCAGCAGTTGCACGCGCACCTGCGGATAGCGCGCCAGGAACTCCGGCAACAGCTTGGGCATGTGCTGCTGCGCCAATCCGACGGGGACGCTGACCCGGATCACACCACGCGGCTCGGCACTCAGCCGGTCGACCACCTCATGCGCGGCCTGCGCCTCGGCCAACATCGACTGGGCATGCCGGTAGACGCTGTTCCCCACGTCAGTCACGGCGAAGCGGCGGGTGGAACGCTGTAGCAGGCGCACGCCCAGGTCGGTCTCGAGCTGGCTGATGCGCCGGCTCAGTCGCGACTTCGGAATACCCAGTGCGCGCTCGGCCGCGGCGAATCCGCCGTGGTCGACCACCATCGCGAAGTAATAGAGGTCGTTGAGGTCTTGCATGGCATAATTCCAAAATCGGAACGGTTAGTGGTATTGGACCAGCTTTATCCCACGGGGGCAACAACCTAACTTGATCTCCAACGCGGCGCCCGCCGCATCCAGCCAAAGAGGCCCCCCCATGAAGCTCCTGCACCTCGATTCCAGCGCCCTCGGCGCCAATTCGGTGACCCGTGAACTGAGCGCGGCGGTCGCCGCCCGCTGGCAGGAGGCCCACCCGGGGCTGACCGTCGAATACCGCGACCTGGACAGCAACCCGATCCCCCACCTGACCGGCCGTTCGCTGGCCCAGGCCGATGCCGCCGAGGCTGCTGACGCTGCCGCCGTGATGGATCAGTTCCTGTCTGCGGATGTAGTGGTGATCGGCGCGCCGTTTTACAACTTCGGAATTCCCTCGACGCTGAAGGCCTGGATCGACCGCGTCGCGGTGGCCGGCAAGACCTTCAAGTACGACGAGAACGGCCCGAAGGGCCTCGCGGGCGGCAAGCGCGTGGTTGTCGTCAGCGGTCGCGGCGGCATCTACGGCGACTCCAGCCCGGCCGACTTCCAGGAGGCCTACCTGCGCCACGTGTTCGGCTTCCTCGGCATCACCGATATCGAGATCGTCCGCGCCGAAGGCGTCGCCTATTCGGACCAGCATCGCGCCGACGCGCTGGCTGCGGCCCGCGCCTCGCTGCCGGAGCCGCTGCGCGCTGCTGCCTGAGCCTGACCCGCTCGACCGGCTTCCTCCCTCCCCAGGATGCGCCGGTCGCGCAACGGGCCCGCAATGCGGGCCCGTTTTTTTACTTCCGGTGGGATGCGCGCATCAGCCGATGCAGTCGATCCCGCCCATGTACGGGCGCAGCACGTCCGGGACGGTGATCGAACCGTCGGCGTTCTGGTAGTTCTCCATCACCGCGATCAGCGCACGGCCGACCGCGACACCCGAGCCATTGAGCGTGTGCGCCAGCTCCGGCTTGCCAGTCGCCGGATTGCGCCAGCGCGCCTGCATGCGCCGCGCCTGGAACGACTCGCAGTTGGAACAGGACGAGATTTCGCGATACGTGTCCTGGCTGGGCAGCCACACTTCCAGGTCGTAGGTCTTGGTCGCCGCGAACCCCATGTCGCCGGTGCACAGCAGCATGCGGCGGTAGGGCAGACCGAGCTTCTCCAATACGACTTCGGCACAGCGCGTCATGCGCTCGTGCTCGGCATAACTGTTTTCCGGCGCGGTGATCGACACCAGCTCGACCTTCTCGAACTGGTGCTGGCGGATCATGCCGCGCGTATCGCGACCATGGCTGCCGGCTTCGGCGCGGAAGCACATCGAATGTGCGGTCATTCGCATCGGCAGCGCGTCGGCCTCGACGATCTCGTCGCGCACGATGTTGGTGAGCGGCACTTCCGAGGTCGGGATCAGGTAACGCTTGTGCGCATGCTCGCCCTCGCCCACGGTGGTGGCGAACAGGTCGTCCTCGAACTTCGGCAGCTGGCCGGTGCCGCGCATGCTGTCGGCGTTGACCAGCAGCGGCACATTGGTTTCCTGGTAGCCGTGGTCGCCCACGTGCAGGTCGAGCATGAACTGCGCGAGCGCACGGTGCAGGCGCGCGATGGGGCCGCGCAGCACGGTGAAGCGGGCGCCGCTGAGCTTGGCCGCGGTGTCGCCGTCGAGCCAGCCATTGCGCGCGCCGAGCTCGACATGGTCCTTGACAGCGAAGTCGAAGCTGCGCGGCGTACCCCAGCGGTGCTGTTCGGCGTTGTGCGCTTCGTCGTTGCCCAGCGGCACGGATTCGTGCGGCACGTTGGGGATGGTCAGCGCAATCGCCTCGATGTCGGCGCGGATCGCCTCCAGTCGAGCCTCGCTGGCCTTGAGCTCGTCGCCGAATCCGGCCACTTCCGCCATCAGGGCGGCGACGTCCTCACCCTTGGCCTTGGCCTGGCCGATCGCCTTGGAACGCGTATTGCGCAGGTTCTGCAGTTCCTGCGTGCGGATCTGGATCTGCTTGCGCTCGGCCTCCATCGACTCCAGCGCACTCGCGTCGAGTTCGTAGCCACGGGTCTGGCGCAGGCGCGCGGCGAGTTCGGCGGGGTTGTGGCGCAGCAGGTTCGGATCAAGCATGGCAGTGGATGGATGAGGGGTGATCGAGTTCGCGATTATCGCGTGTAAAGGCGTCCCGGGGCGACCAGGTTGCCCAACCGTTAACCCGGTTCCGCGCAGAATCCGGAGGATTCCCGCCCTCGGAGCCCGCATGCCGGCCACGTCCCCTGCCCCGTCACGACACAGGTTCCAGTTCCAGGATTGGCAGCCGTCTGCGCGATCCCTGCTCTGGGTGCTGGCAGCCTTCGTCGCCGGACTGGTGCTGTTCGCGCTGGCGACTTCCGGGGATCGAGCCCCTGGGTCCTCTGGCGCCACCCTCGCCTTGCCCACCGCGGCCGGCCCGGACTATGCGCCCCTGCCGACGCCGCTGCCCGGCGAGCGCGACGGTGCCAGCGGCATGGGCAAGACCCCGGAAATGCACGAAAACGCAGACAAGCCTCGCTTGGTCGAGGCCGCTCCGGCCCCGCACGCTCCGGAAGTGGCAGCAGCCCATCCGGCCCCGGTCGCTACCGCGCTACGCGACCCGAAGCCGATCCCCGGCCAATCCCCCGCGCCGCGCTACCCGGCGGCGGCGTTGCGGCGCGGCGAGAGCGGAACCGTCACGGTGCGTGCCGAAATCGGCGTGGATGGTGTTCCCGATGAGGTCAGCGTCGCCACCAGCAGCGGCTCGCGTCTGCTCGATCGCGCCGCCATGGACGCCGTGAGGCGCTGGCGGTTCACTCCCGCGATGCGCGACGGCGAAGCCGCCACCGGCACGATCGCCGTGCCGATCACCTTCGAAGCCAGCCGCTGAGCCGTCAGGACTTCGCCGTGGCGCGGCGACGGATCAGCCCATAGGCGATACAGCACCCGAACAGTATTTCCAGCGGGGCGCGCGAGTACTCGAATCGCCACAGCAGCGAATCGAAGGCGTTGGCCACCAGCACGATGCCGAAGCACCCACCGAACACCCAGAGCGTGGCCGTCGTGAGGAGGCCCGCTCGCCAGGCCAGCACCAGTTCGCGCATCAGCAGCGCGAACACAAGCATCAACAGCGTCGCTCCCACCAGCCCGATTCCGACGAGCGTATCGAGATAGGCGTTGTGGAGATGCACGTGTGGCACACCGGTGTCGAACCTGGCTTTCTCGATCAAGGTATGCGTGGTTCGCATGCCCCAGCCGAGCCACGGTCGCTCATGCCACTTCTCCATACCCAGTTCGTAGAGCTGCATCCGGACACTCACGGCCTTGATGGCCACGACATCGGACTGCGCAAGCCCGGGCGGCGTGGGCGCGACCTGTGCCACAGGCTTTACCGGTGCCTGAATCGCCTCGTTTGCCGTCGATGCGATGGCCTGCTCGGCAGGCGGAGCGCTGGGCGCACCCACAACTTTTCCTGCAGCGGGAGACGGAGCCGGTACAAGCGACGCCTGCTTTGCTTGGGCCGGCGCGTCCACGGCCGGAACTGTCGTTGACTCCACATCCAGCAGCCGGGTAGCCGTCGAAAGCCTCACCGACAGGATGTCGCGTCCGCCGAACAGCAGTACCGCGGTTGTGACCACCACCATCAACAACGGCGGCCACGCCTTTGTCGAAAAACCGCGTCCGCCGCGCATCCACCATAGCCCGACAGCGACGATCGGCAGTGTGACCGCGAACGCCAGCCAGGCGCCCCGCGACTGCGAGATCAGCAGCGCACACAGGCACCCCAGATAGGCGACCAGGAACCCGGCGATCAGGGTCGCTCTACGTTCGCGCGTAGGGCGACGAAACCAGAGCGCGGCCATCATGCACACCGCGAGCCATCCCGCGACGGCGGCCAGCTGGCCGGCAAGGTTCTCGGGAATGCGGAAACTCGGCCTCAGCTGTCCATCGATCACCGCGGCGAGGTCGGTCCAGGGCATGAAGATCAATACGCTGGACAACAGGCCGAGCACCATCAGGACGAACAGATACGGGATGGCCCTGGGCACAAGGGACAGCCACCAGCCGAGAAAGCAACTGAAAGCCCCCAGACGGACCAGCTTGCTCGCCGTGGTGAGTTGTTCCGGGAAGCCCCACGCGGGATCCGCGGGCTCCACCCAGGTCACATAGGCAGCCTGCAGCACCAGGAAGCCCGAAAACACGAGCACAGCCTGCGCCGCCGGCTGTGCGGCCAACTCACGCCAGGGACGCACGCCCGCCATCAGCAGCGCGACCAGCAGCATGTACCCGCCATGCTCCGGCCTCAGCTGCCAACCGAAGTTGGTCATCGAAAAAAAAGCCATGAACGCCATCGCCGCCATGGCCAGGCGCATCAGCCAACCCGGCACGTCCAACGGCAGATCGGGCAGACGCAGGCGTGCGCCCCTTCTCCGGGTACGGCTGCCAGCCTCACCGGACTGCGGAATACCTGGCGCGTAATCGTTCACGGCGGTGCTCGTCGATGCCGGCATGTCAGGTCCGGTCATCTCAAACTACCTGTTGGTTATTGCAGGGCATGATTTCCTATCACATCCATCCTGTACGGCCGTGAATCACGGCTTCCTTGTCCTCCGAAGGCGCCAGCCGGCCCTCCCTTCGGGTCGAAACTCTACTCCAAACAGCGTGTTCGATCCGAGAACGTCATCAGTTCTCGGCTTCGACACCCACTTGCATGCCAATCCCGCGCGCCAGCACCTCGAATCCCGGGAACGAGGTCGCGACATTGGCGATGTCATGGATCCGGACGTCGGCACTGGCGCATTGCGCCGCCACCGAGAAGCTCATCGCGATGCGATGGTCGCCGCGGCTGTCGATCGCGCCACCTGTCAGCCTGCCCGGAACGATGGTGGCGCCATCGGGATGCTCCTCGACCTCGATACCCAGCGCACGCATGCCTGCCGCCATCGCGGCGATGCGATCCGACTCCTTGACGCGCAGTTCGGCGGCGTCGCGGATGACGGTAGCGCCTTCGGCGCAGGCTGCGGCGACGAACAGCGCCGGAAACTCGTCGATCATGTCCGGCACCAGTTCTCCGCCGATCTCGATGCCCCGCAGCTGCGCATGCCGCACGACGAGATCGGCGACCGGCTCGCCGCCCGCCTCGCTCACGTTTTCCTCGCGGATATCGGCTCCCATCCAACGCAATGCGGTGAGCAAACCGGTGCGCCGCGGGTTCATGCCGACCGCCTCCAGCCGAAGCTCCGAGCCTGGAACGATGCTCGCCGCCACCAGGAAGAAAGCCGCTGACGAGAAATCGGCGGGCACGCTCACGGTGCGCGCCTGGAGCCGATGGCCGCCCTGCAGGCGGGCAAACCCGGATGCGTACTCGATTGGCCAGCCAAACGCAGCGAGCATGCGCTCGGTGTAATCGCGTGTCGGGTGTGGCTCGCGAACCACCGTCTCTCCCTGCGCATACAACCCCGCCAGCAGCAGGGCGGATTTCACCTGCGCACTGGCCACCGGCAGCGTGTACTCGACGCCCCGCAACGTTCGTGCGCCCTCGATGCGCAGCGGAGGCAAGCCACCGGGTTCCGAAGCGATGACGGCCCCCATGCGTTCCAGCGGCTCGATCACGCGGCGCATCGGCCGCTTCGAAAGCGACTCGTCACCAACCAGCAGACTGTCGAATGCCTGACCGGCCAACACGCCTGCCAGCAGGCGCATGCCGGTACCAGCGTTTCCGCAGTCGAGCGGGCCGGTACTGCCCGTCAGGCCGTGCAGGCCGACACCATGGACGATGCGTTCGTTGGCGCTGGGAGTCTCGATGCGCACGCCCAGTTGCTCGAACACCCGCGCCGTCGCCCGCGTGTCCTCGCCTTCGAGGAAACCGGTGACGTGCGTCGTACCTTCGGCAAGGGCGCCGAGCATGATCGCCCGGTGCGACACCGACTTGTCGCCCGGCACACGCAGGCTGCCGCGCAGAGGACTGCCGCGACGGGCGTTCCAGGCCTGCGGCGGCGTGCTCATTCCAGCACCGCGTCGATGGCCGCCAGCAGGCGACGATTCTCGTCGTCGGTACCGACAGTGATGCGCAGGCAGTCGGCGAGCCCATAGCCCGCCATCGGCCGCAGCACCACGCCCCGCGACACCAGCGCGGTCTCGATCTGCGCTGTACGCGGGCCGAACTCGGCCAGTACAAAATTGGTCTGCGACGGATAGACCTTCAATCCTCGCGATGCCAAAGCTGCGCTGAGAGCGGCTCGCTGCCCGGCATTCTGCGCGCAGGCCCATTGCTGGTGCTCGTCGTCGCCCAGCGCCGCCTCGCAGGCGGCGAGTGCCGGACCGTTGACGTTGAAACTCTCGCGCAACCGCTCCATTACCGCGACCAGACCGGGCGCGCCAATGAGGTAACCCACGCGCAATCCGGCCAGCCCGTACGCCTTGCTGAAGGTTCGAGTCAGTACCAGGTTGGGATGCGAGGCCAGCCAGGGCAGCGCAGTCGCCGCGTCCGAGTCGGCATCGGCCATTTCGGCATAGGCCTCGTCCATCACGACGATGACCTCGCGCGGGACGCGGGCCATGAACGCCGCGAACGCTTCCCGTCCAAACCAGGTGCCGGTCGGATTGTTCGGATTGGCCAGGTAGACCAGCCTGGTCTGCGCGGTAATGGAGGATGCGATCGCTTCGAGATCATGGCCAAGCGGCATCAGGAGATGCTCGCGCGGCAGCGCTTCGACCACGCGCGCGGTGGCACCGGCGGCCTGCGTCGACAGCGCGAACACGGCAAATCCGTAGCGCGAGAACACGACCTCGTCACCCGGTCCGGCAAACACCTGGCCCAGCAGCATCAGCAACTCATGCGATCCATTGCCCAGCAGGATCTGCGACGTCAGCACGCCATGCTTCGCCGCCAGCGCCCGCTTCAAGTCGCCACCGAGCGGATCGGGATAGCGATGGATCGCGTGCAACTGCTCGACGATCGCCTGCCTGGCCGCAGGCGACGGGCCGTAGGGATTCTCGTTGGACCCCAGCTCGACCAGCTGCGATTCGCCGAATCTGCGGCGCAATGCCACCAGGTCGTGCCCCGGATCGTAGGCGCGCAGGCGTTGCACGCCCGGTTGCGCACGTGCCGCGAACCAGGCCTCGTCGAAATCGGCGCGATCGTCGCTGCCGTGGATCGCTGGCGCGCTCATGCGATCGCGACCGGGTACGAGCCCAGCACCTTCACTTCCTGCGCGTACTCGTCGAGTTCGTCGACTGCATGGCGCATCGCTTCCTCATGCACGTGACCGCTGACGTCGATGAAGAATGCGTACTGCCACAGGCCGGTGTGGCCGGGCCGCGACTCGATGCGGTTCATGCTCAGGCCGTGCTTCGCGAACGGTGCCAGCACATGGTAGAGCGCGCCGGGCTGGTCCTTGATGAAGACCAGCAGCGAGGTGCGGTCGTTGCCCGAGGGCGGAAACAGCTCGCGACCGATCACCAGGAAGCGCGTGGTGTTGTCGGGCCGGTCCTCGATCGGCCCAGCGACGGACTTCAGGCCGTAGACGTTCGCGGCACTGATGCCGGCGATGGCCGCGGCGTCCTCGGCATTGCGCGCCCGGCGCGCCGCTTCGGCGTTGCTGGAAACCGGGATCTTCTCCGCCTTGGGCAGGTACTGGCGCAGCCATGCCTTGCACTGGGCGAAGGATTGCGGGTGCGAGTAGACGCGTTCGATATCCTCGATTCGGCCGTTGCGCGAGAGCAGGTGCTGGTGAACGCGAAGTTCGACCTCGCCGCAGATCTTCAGCTTCGAGGTGAGGAACATGTCCAAGGTCGACTGGATCGTGCCCTGGGTGGAGTTCTCCACCGGCACCACGCCGAAGTCGGCATGGCCCGCCTCCACTTCCTGGAACACCTCTTCGATGCTCGACAGCGGCAACCCGTGGATCGAATGGCCGAAGTGCTTGTAGACGGCCTGCTGCGAGTGCGTGCCTTCCGGCCCCAGGTAGCCAATCTTCAAGGGCTCCTGCTGCGCCAGGCAGGCCGACATGATCTCGCGGAACAGCCGCACCAGCACTTCGTCGTTGAGCGGGCCATCGTTGCGGTCGACGACACGGCGCAAGACCTGGGCCTCGCGCTCTGGCCGGTAATAATCGACCGCGGCGGCCAGCTTGCCCTTGGCCTTGCCTACCTGGTTGGCGAACTGTGCGCGCTCGGCGATCAGCTCCTGGATGTGGCGATCGATGCCGTCGATGCGCTCGCGCAGCGTGGCCAGGTCCAAGCCTGGTTGCTCCGGCGCCTTTTTCTCGGCGGGTTGCTTCGTTTTAGGAGTCTTGCTTTTCATTGTCCCGTTACCTTACGCGGCCGCAGCCGACGCCCACGAGGCGCCGGCTGTGCCACTTACCCGTTCCGTTGCTGGAAGTCGCGCATGAAGGCGGCTAGCGCCTGCACGCCTTCCTCGGGCATCGCGTTGTAGATCGAAGCGCGCATGCCGCCGAGCGCGCGATGTCCCTTGAGCGAGATCAGGCCGGCGGCCTCCGCTTCCTTCAGGAACGGCTTGTCGAGCGCCTCGTCGTGCAGGAAGAACGGCACGTTCATGCGCGAGCGCACGGGCGCCGCCACTTCGTTGCGATAGAACCCGCCGGAACCGTCGATCACCTCGTACAGCGCTGCCGCCTTGCGCGCATTGCGCTTGGCGAACTCGGCGACGCCGCCTTCCTTGATCATCCACTTGAACACCAGGCCGGCCAGATACCAGTTCCAGGTCGGCGGCGTGTTGAGCATGGATTCGCCCTTGACGTGGGCGCGGTAGTCGAGGATCTCCGCGCGCGGCTGGCCGGCGCGTTCGAGCAGATCGCGACGGACGATCACCACGGCCACGCCCACCGGGCCGAGGTTCTTCTGCGCGCCGGCATAGATCAGGCCAAACCTGGACACATCCAGCGGTTCGGAGGCGATCGACGAGCTGAAGTCTGCAAACACCGGCGTCGAACCGACGTCGGGAATATCGCGGAACTCGACGCCATGGATGGTCTCGTTGGCGGTGTAATGCACGTACGCCGCATCGTCGGACAGCTTCCATTCACCGCGGGCGGGAATGTCGCGGAAGCCGCCCGCTTCGCCATTGGCGGCAACGGTTGCATTCACATACGGCTTGACCTGCTTGAGGGCGGTCTTGCCCCAGTGCCCCGTGATCACGTAGTCGGCCGACTGGCCCGGATCGGCAAAGTTCAGCGCGATCAGTGCCTGCTGCGTCGTCGCGCCGCCCTGCAGGAACAGCACGGCGTAATCGTCCGGAATCGACATCAGCGTGCGCAGGTCGGCCTCGGCCTCCTGCGCCACCTGCATGAACTCCGGGCCGCGATGGCTGAGTTCGACGATCGACGCGCCGACGCCGTGCCAATCGAGCATTTCCGCCTGCGCCTGCTGCAGCACCGGTTCGGGAAGGGTCGCGGGGCCGGCACTGAAGTTGTAGGCGCGGGACATGAAACGCTCCATCGGCATTAGGGGGTGAAGACCTAGTATGCCGCAGTGCAACAGACAACGGATTCATGGTTTCCATCGCAACTTTTTGCCCGGCAAAGACCTCTATATTGCTGATGCAGCCCGCCCCCCAGCGCTGCCGGAGCCTGTCATGTCGCTGCGCGATACCCTGAAGATTCCCGCCGCCGAAATCACCGACGAGTCGGTGTACCGCGAGCGGCGGCGACTGCTCGCCGCCCTGGCGGCTTCGCCGGCCCTGGGGTTGGCGGGTTGTGCCGATGCCGACCCACCGCCCCCGCCGAAGGTCACCATCACGCCCGAGCAGGCGCGCTCGGGATTCCGGACGTCCGAAACGCTCACGCGTTACGAGGATGTCACCACGTACAACAATTTCTACGAGTTCGGCACCAACAAGGCGGATCCCTCGCGGGCGGCGCGCACGCTGCGCACGAGTCCGTGGACCGTGGCGGTCGGCGGACACTGCGCCAAGCCGGGGCGGGTCGCGCTGGAAGATCTCATCAAAGGGCTGACGCCTGAGGAACGCATCTATCGGCTTCGCTGCGTCGAGGGCTGGTCGATGGTGATCCCGTGGCTCGGCGTACCGCTCGCCGACGTGCTCAAGCGCTTCCAGCCCACCTCGCAGGCGAAGTACGTCGCCTTCACCACCCTCGCCGATCGCAAGCAGATGCCAGGCATCGGTTATCCGGCGCTCGATTGGCCGTACCGCGAAGGGCTGCGCATAGATGAGGCGATGCATCCCTTGACGCTGCTCGCCACCGGCCTCTACGGCAAACCGCTGCCGCAGCAGAATGGCGCGCCCATCCGCCTGGTGGTGCCATGGAAGTACGGCTTCAAGAGCATCAAGTCCATCGTCGCGATCACCTTCGTCGAGAAGATGCCTGAAACGAGTTGGCATGACGCGCAGTCCAGCGAGTACGGCTTCTTCTCCAACGTGAATCCGAACGTGGACCACCCCCGCTGGAGCCAGAAGACCGAGCGCCGCATCTCGGGCACCGCCAGCAAGCTGTTCGCAGAGCGGATCCCCACCCGCCTGTTCAACGGCTACGCCGACCAGGTGGGCGGCATGTACGCCGGCATGGACCTGAAGAAGTGGTTCTGATGGCGACCGCGACCTGGCGTCCCGGTACGCGAGCCATCTTTGGCGTAAAGACCGCCGTCCACCTGCTCGCACTGGTGCCGGCCGCGATCCTGGGCTGGCAGATCCGCCAGGAATGGCTGACAGGCAGTGGCGGACTGGGGGCGGATCCCGTCGCCGAGATCGAACATCGCCTCGGCCTCTGGGCCCTGCGCTTCCTGATGATCACGCTGGCCATAACGCCGTTACGCCAGCTGACGGGGCAGACCGTGTTGCTGCGCTTCCGCCGCATGCTCGGGCTGTACACGTTCTTCTATGCGACGCTGCACTTCACGGCCTATCTCGTGCTGGACCTGCGCGGCTACTGGACGCAGATCTTCGAAGAGATCGCCAAGCGTCCCTACATCACGGTCGGCTTCACCGCGTGGCTGCTGCTGTTGCCGCTGGCCGCGACCTCGACCCAGGCCGCGATCCGGCGACTGGGCAAGCGCTGGGCGCAACTGCATCGCCTCGTCTACGTGATTGGCGTGTTAGCCGTGCTGCATTTCTGGTGGCTGGTGAAATCCGACATCCGCGAACCGGCACTCTATGCCGGGATCCTCGCAGTGCTGCTGGGCTGGAGGCTCTGGAAGCGGCTGCGCAGGGCCAACAGCCCTAGCGCGCGCCGTACAGCAGCAGCAGGCTGAGCACGGCGGCCATCAGCAGTGCCGCCAGCAAAAGCCACGGCATCCTGCGCATCGGCCGCGGTAGCGGACGAGTGCCTTCGTCGCGGGTATCGGAGACGACCGGGTCGGGCCTGACCACACCTGATGCATGGCTTGTCGTCGCGCGTCCGACCGGAGCCTCGATCACGAAGCGGTGCTGAAGGTCGAACACGACTTGGTCGCCAGGCCGAAGCAGGGCATCGCGCACCGCCACGCCATTGACCAGGCTGCCGTCGGCCGAACCGGCATCGCGCAGGACCACGCCATCGGCGTGCGGTTCCAGCCGCGCATGGTGCTCGGCAAAGGCGGGTTCGTTGATACGGATGTCGCAATCGGCAGCGCGGCCGACGACGCGCGGCTGATCCAGCGAATATGCGCGGCCGTGATGCAGGCCGCCCACACCGCGCAGGACCATGCGCGCCTCGCTGTTCCCCTGTGCGGTGCTGCGCGGGACGGGCAGCGGCTCGTTGCCGAGCAGCATCAGTTCGACGCCATTGACGTAGATCGCGTCGCCTACCCGCAGCATCGCCATGCGCCTGACCGGGCGGCCGTTGACGTGCAGCCCCCGGACACCCGCGCGCACCTGGAGCCATACGCCACGGCGGTCCACGCACAGTTGGGCGACCGCTTCGTCCAGTTCATGGACCAGCACGGCATCGCCGCTGCGGTCGATGCCAAGCGCATGCACGCCCGGGCTCAAGGCCAGGTCGGCATGGGGTCGGTTCTGGAATCGAAGTCTGAGGGCTTCCACGCCGCGGCAATCTAACATGACGCCGCGCACACTTGGATGCCGTCACCTTCGACGCGCACAATAGGCGCCACTCGGGAGGACCCATGTCGAAGATCGATATCCGCCACGCGCATTCGCTGGCACCCAATCAGGCCCATCAGGCTGTGCAGGAAGTGGCCGACAAGCTCTCCGAGCGGTTCGGCATGGAATACGCGTGGGACGGCGACAGCACCCTGCACTTCAATCGCAGTGGCGTCGACGGCCACATCGAACTGGAACCGCAGCAGTTGCGGGTGACGGCCCAGCTCGGGTTCCTGCTCGGCGCGCTGAAGGGCCCCATCGAGGCCGAAATCCGCCGAGTGCTGGACGAACGCTTTACCTGACGCCGCTCACTCGACGCGGGTCATCCCGAACGGCCGGGGATCCCCGGCGAAGAGCCGGCGTAAGACTTCGCGCTCATCGGCCTCGATCTCGGCGATGAAGGCGCCGGCATCCCCCAATGCACCGAACGCGGCGAAGCCGCGTTCGAGGAAGCCCTGGAGTTCCTCCAGTCCGGCCGCCCGGGCCGGACCTCGCGAGAGTTTCAGCAGCATCGACACCCCCGGCAGCCGCATGGCCCGCCCCAGGTCGATGCCGACCTTTGCGAGCAGTGCGACCTGGTGCCCACGCAGGCGCGGTAGCCCGCACCTCCGGTACACCTCTGCATAGAGCACAGCATCGAGACGGCGCCGGTCCGGTGCGATCTCCTCCAGCACCTGCGCCATCCGCAGGTCGAGGGCATGGGTCAGCAGGCCCAATTCGATGGCGTCGGCGACCGTGGCCAGCAGAGCCCCCGGCAGCAGGCGCTGCATCATCGGAAGCACCTTCGCGATATCGGCATCGCGGCGGCTGAAGTCGTTGTCGTTGTAGACATCGGTGAGGAAGAACTGCGCGGCCGGACGGCGGCGCGGATCGCGCAGGAACCGGTCGAAACTCGCTTCCAGTCGCTGCGTCTGCCAGCGGCGCAGCTCCGGCAGCCAGCGCAACCGGTTGCGCGGTTCCCGTTCGTGGTCGTGCAGGACCTGATGGCGTGCCAGCAGGCAGCCGAGTCTTGCGGGGAGGTCGCGGGTCCTGGACATCGCGCCCTGATCATCGGGCCCGGCCCCGGCCCGGCGCAAGCCACGGGCTGGGCTACACTCGGGACCAGTTCCGTCGTAGTGTGTCCGCCTCCATGCTGTCCATCCACACCGCCCGGCAACGGGCGAGCAAGCCCTCCGGCGCCAAGGCCCGTATCGGACTGGCGGTCGCCGGCGGCGGGCCGATCGGCGGCATGTACGAGCTGGGGGCGTTACGCGCCCTCGACGAGGCGTTCGAGGGACTCGACCTCAATCGGCTGGACTGCTATGTCGGCGTCAGCAGCGGTGCTTTCCTGGCGGCCGGTCTGGCCAACCGCATGGACACCGCCGAGATGTGCCGGATCTTCATCACCGGCGACAGCGACGACGTGCAATTCCGGCCCGACACGTTCATGCGGCCGGCGATCTACGAGTATCTTCGCCGCGCCGCCAGCCTGCCGCGACTCGCCACGCAATGGTGGAGCGAGCTGCTGTTCGCACCGCGGGAAGCGCGCTGGGCCGACCTGATCA
Organism: Lysobacter niastensis; assembly: GCF_015453285.1. Lineage (GTDB taxonomy): Bacteria > Pseudomonadota > Gammaproteobacteria > Xanthomonadales > Xanthomonadaceae > Lysobacter_J > Lysobacter_J niastensis. The sequence goes on along the minus strand of NZ_JADLZT010000006.1, from coordinate 180,878 downwards.
CCCGTTTCGGTGGACTCGTGCCGAACGGCCTGTTCGACAACAGTCAGATCGAGGAATTCCTTCGCGACGTGTTCACCCGGCGCGGCCGTAGCAACGATTTCCGCGACTTGTCCGCACCGCTTTACGTGGTGGCCGTCGACCTCGATAGCGGCGAAGCCGTCAAGTTCGGCGGCCCTGGCTGGGAAGACGTACCCATCTCGCAGGCGGTGCAGGCCAGCGCCGCCCTGCCCGCCCTGTATCCGCCAGTGGAAATCCGGGGCCGCCACTTCGTCGACGGCGCACTGCGCCGCACGATGCATGCCTCGGTCGTGCTGGATCAGGACATCGACCTGATGATCGGCATCAACCCGCTGGTGCCTTTCAACCAGAACGAGGGCATGCCCGTCGACCACGATCGCAGCCTGGCTGCGGGCGGGCTGCCTACCGTTCTCTCGCAGACCTTCCGCACGCTGCTGCAATCGCGCATGCAGGTGGGACTGGCCCGCTACAGCCAGCAGTATCCGAACATCGACCAGCTGGTCTTCGAGCCCAACGCCCGCGACAGCGAGATGTTCTTCACCAATGCCTTCAGCTTCTCCTCGCGACGCAGGATCTGCGAGCTCGCCTACCGCAACACGCTGGCCGACCTGCGCCGGAACGCCGAGACGCTGCGCCCGCAACTGGCCGCCAACGGCATCCGCTTGCGCGACGAGATCCTGGCCGACGAGAAGCGGTCGGTCCTGGACGGCATCGCGCCGCCCTCCCGCCACACCGAAACGACCGCGCGCCTGAAACGTGCGCTGGACGACGTCGAACACATGGTTGCCCGCAAGCCGGCCAGCAGGACGCGGCGACGCGGCACGCACTGACGTCGCTCAGGCTGGTGTGAAAGCTCTAGACCGCGGGGCCAATGTGGCTGCACCACGACCACGCCCTTCGGCGGAGCGAACATGGCTGCCAAGTTCAAGAAGACCGCGAAGAAGTCCACGGCCGGATCGGCCAATGCACAACAGCAGGCCGAGCGCCTGTCCCGCAGCCTGAGCGAATCGGCACAGCAGATCTGGCTGGCCGGCGTCGGCGCCTTCAGCCGTGCCCAGGCCGAAGGAACGAAATTGTTCGAGGCTCTGGTCAAGGAAGGACTCACGCTCGAGCAGACCGCGCGCAAGTTCGCGGGCGGCCAAGCCGATGCGGTGCGAGATGCCGTCGAATCGAAAGTTGGCCAGGCGCGTGAGCGCGCCACCGACACGTGGGATCGGCTGGAAAAGGTGTTTGAAGAACGCGTGCAGCGCGCCCTCGTCAAGCTCGGCGTGCCGGGCCGCGACGACCTCAACGAACTCAGCCGCCGCGTCGACGCACTGACCGCCGAACTGCGCAAGCAGGGTGGCGCTCCGGCACGCAAGGCCGCGAAGACCCCTGCAGCCAGGACCACCGCTGCCAAGGCTCCGCGCAAGGCCGCCGCCAAGAAGGCGCCCCGCCGCGCTACCAGGAAGGCCCCGGCCGCACCTGCTTCCTGAAATCCGCTTCAACCCGGCCGTCGTCCGGGCACCAGACAAGCCCGTCAGTCCGCTCCTCCGTATGCTCCCCTCCCCTTACGGTTCCGGACTGGCGGGCTTTCTTTTTCGTCCCTGAAGCCGTGACCGTCTCCACGCGTCACGCGCCGGGACTGGGGTTATAGTCGCGCACCTCCAAGGGATTGGCGTCGACCGAATGCTCAACGGGTTCTCCGTCACCACCGCGCTGATCATCGCCGTACTGCTCGGCGTCGCCCTTACCGCCTATCTGTGGCTGGTTCGCCGCAAGCAATCGGAAGCACGCGCCGGCATCGAGGCACTGTCCGCGATGCGCTGGCGCGAGTTTTCACGCCTGGTGATCGAAGCACTGCAGCCACGCGGGTTCGTTGCCGAATCGATCGAGGACGCGGCCGAGCGTGGCCTGGAAGCCGACCTCCGCCTCAATCGCGAGGGCCGACTCTGGCTGCTGTCGTGCAAGCAGGGGGCGAACTACCGCATCACCACACCCATGGTCCGTGAACTGGCCGACGGCATCCGCTTCCACGGCGCCGCGGGCGGGATTCTCGCCACGCCCGGCACGATCGAAGCCGACGCCCGCAAGGCGGCTTCCGGCATCGAACTGTATGACGGCAATGCGGTGTGGACGCTGGTGAAACCGCTGCTGCCGCCCACGCTGCACAACGACCTCGCCAACCAGGCCCAGGCGCGTACTGCGCGCGAAACCGCGATCGCCTGGGGGGCCGCCCTCATACTCGGGTTCGTCCTGGCCGCAGTACTGGCCGCGCTGCTGGCCCGCAAGCCATCGCAGGAACCGTCCGCGCCGGCCGCGACGGAGGCAGCAGTTGCCGCGCCTGACGCCCCCGCCCGCGAGGCCGCGGCGCCGGCCAAGTCCGCCGTCAATGGCATGACCGCTCCGGCACCCGCCGACCCCAATCGCGAGGAGTTCGAGCGCAATGAGGTCATCCGCGGCGTTTCCGCCGTGCCGGGCATCGAACGGGTCATGTGGTCGACGCGCTCGACGCTGGTGGTGTACCTGCGTGAGGACGACGGCGACCCGGTCAACGACATCTGCGCGGTCCTCGAGCGCTACGAGACGCTGCGGGTGTCGCGACTGCACCTGCAACCGCCGGCCGGCAGCACTCGCCCGGTCCGCTTCCTGCAGTGCCGGACCTTCTAGTCCGGCACACCCTCGTTCGCGGATTTACCAGTGCACGCCGCGCATCAGCGCGGCGAACGCAATCTGCTCGTTACTGACGCGCTCGTCCTTCAGCGCCTTCTTGTCGCCCTTGGCGGCGGCCGAATCCGGGAACAGCTCGAAGGCGGTGTTCATCACCACCTCGTAGGCCTTTGGCGCCAGTGCGTTGACCACCGACGCGAAGATGCCAAGGCGCGTGGCGATGCGACTCGGCCGCTCGATGATGCCCTTGACCACCAGGTCTGCGGCCTCTTCCGTGGTCAGCGTCGGCACGCTCTCGTACATCTTGGTCGGTGCGATCATCGGCGTTTTCACCAGCGGCATGTTGATCGTGGTGAAACAGATGCCCTTGCCAGACAGTTCGCCCTGCGCGCAGCGGCTGAAAGCATCGAGCGCGGCCTTGGACGCGACATAGGCCGAGAAGCGCGGCGAGTTCGCCAGTACGCCGATCGAACTGATGTTGATGATGTGACCCTTCCGTCGCTGCGTCATGCCCGGAAGGAAACCCATGATCAGGCGAAGGCTGCCGAAGTAGTTGAGCTGCATCGTCCGCTCGAAATCGTGGAAGCGGTCGTAGCTGAGTTCGATCGAGCGGCGGATCGAGCGCCCGGCGTTGTTGATCAGGATGTCGACGCGACCATGCTCGTCCAGCACGGCCTTGACCAGGCGGTCGCAATCGGCCATGTCGGACAGGTCGGCGCTGTAGGCGAACACCTTGCCGCCGGCCGCGTTCATCGCATCGCGCGCCTTGAACAGCTCATCCTCGCCACGCGCGACAATGATCGTGATCGCCCCTGCTTCCGCCGCGCGTTGCGCGGTCGCCAGGCCGATGCCCGACGAACCGCCGGTGATCACCACGACCTTGTTGCGCACCTTGCCCTTCAGTGTGCGATCGACGAACAGGTCGGGGTCGAGATGGCGCTCCCAGTAGTCCCAAAGGCGCCAGGCGTAGTCCTCGAGTTTCGGCACCTGGATGCCGCTGCCGCGCAGTGCGCGCTCGGCTTCGCGATTGTCGAAGCGCGTTGGATAGGTGATGAACTTCAGCGTTTCCTTCGGAACTTTGAAATCGCGCAGCAGCATGCCGACGAAGCGCTTCACCGGCGGCAGGTTGCCGACCACGTTGCGCACGCTTCCCGGAACGAACGCGAACATGCGAGCGTCCAGGCGCATCGTCATCTGCGGCGTGTGGCCGGCGCGGGCGAACGTGTTGAGCACCTCACCCACGCGCATGGGCTCCGGGTCGACCAGGTGGAAGCAATGGCCATCCAGCCGCGGCTTGTGCGCGATGTGGTCCATGGCATCCACGACGTAATCGACGGGAACGACATTGATCCGCCCGCCTTCGAGGCCGAGCATCGGCATCCACGGCGGCATCATCTCGCGCAGTTTCTTGAGGAAGGTGAAGAAGTAGTACGGGCCGTCGATCTTGTCCATCTCGCCCGTCTGCGAGTGCCCGACGACCATGCCCGGCCGGTAGATGCGCCACTTCAGGCGCTTTTCCTGCCGCACCAGCCCTTCGGATTCGTGCTTGGTGCGCAGGTACGGATCGTCGAGCCCTTCGGCCTCATCGAACATGTCCTCGCGGAAAACGCCTGGATACAGGCCCGCGGCGGCGATCGAACTGGTGTGGTGGAACACGCCAGCGCCGATGGCAGCGGCCAGGTCCAGCGCATTGCGCGTGCCTTCGACATTGGCCAACCGCTGCGGCTCCGCCTTGGCGGTCAGGTCGTAAATCGCGGCGAGATGGAAGAAGTGTTTCACCTTGCCGTTGAGTGAGCGCAGTTGCGCGGCGCTCACGCCGCATTTGCCTTCGGTCATGTCGCCGTCGACCAGGACCACGCGCTTGCGGTCCCATTCCATCTTCTTGGCGATGGCGTCGAGCTTTTTATGCGAATCCTTGCGAACGAGCACGTAGATCGTGCCCTTGCGCTTGAGCAGCTTGCTGACCAGAAAGCGCCCGACGAACCCGGTCGCGCCGGTGACGAAGTAACTCATGCCCTCTCCCTGTCCCCAGTCGGGGCCGCCCGCGGCGGCGTCATGGCCACTAACTTGCCAGAGCCGATGGCGCCGAACAATTCCCCTGCGTATTGACCACCCCGGCAACGCGTGCGGTAATGCCCAGACCAATCTGACCGGGAGGGGGCGTTGTCATGTCCGATCTACAGCAGGCATTCGAGCAGGCCGCCAAGGACGTCCAACTGCTGCCGGAACGCCCGGACAACGAGACGCTGCTGCGCCTGTACGCACTCTACAAGCAGGGCTCGGAAGGCGATGTCAGCGGCCCCAAGCCCGGTTTCTTCGATTTCGTCGGCACCGCCAAGTACGAAGCCTGGTCGAAGCTGAAGGGCACCGGCCAGGACGAGGCCAAGAAGAAGTACGTCGACCTCGTGAAGAAGCTCCGCGGCTGAGCCGCGGCATACCGTCGCCCCGTCCCCCATGGCGAAACAGACGCGCCAGCGCATCCTCGACACCGCGTTGACCATGTTCAACGCGCAGGGCGAGCCGAACGTCACCACCAACCACATCGCCGACGAGCTGGAAATCAGCCCGGGCAACCTCTACTACCACTTCCGCAACAAGGACGACATCATCGAGCAGCTGTTCGCGCGCTTCGAGGAGCGCATGGACAGTGCCCTGTCCGCGCCGGAAGGGCGGCTGCCTGGCCTGGAGGACATATGGCTGCAATTGCACCTGGTGTTCGAGTGCATCTGGGACTATCGCTTCCTGCACCGGGACCTGGTCGAGATCCTCAGCCGCAACCGTCGGCTGCGACTGCGTTTCGCCCGCATCCTCAAGCGCGCTGACGAACAGGCCCACGCGGTCATGCGTGGCCTTTCGCAGGCCGGCGTGATGCGGGCCTCCAAGGACGAACTCGCGGCGACGGCGACCAACGTGCTGGTCATCGCCACGTTCTGGCTCAACTACGCCGCCGCCCGCGGCGACCGCGACGAGCAGGCTGCGATCCGCGACGGCATCGTGCAGGTGATGATGCTGCTGGCGCCGTTCCTGCGGGACGCCGAACGCGTGCATCTCAACACGCTGGTCCGCGCTTACATCGACTGAACCGCCGCTGGGCATCCCCAAAAAAACGCCCCGCATTGCGCGAGGCGTCGTGTTGCCAGTCGCCTCAGGCCCGGCGTGTTGCCCGGCTTGCGGGCTTGCGGGCAGTTGCCTTGCCGGCCGGACGCTTGCGGGCTGCCGTCTTTCGCGCCGGACGCTTACGCGAAGCGGGCTTCAGTCCAAGCTTGTCGAGCACCGGGGCCAGACGGGCTTCGACCTCGGTGCTGAACTGCACGACCCTCGGCTCGACTTGTCCACGCACGCTATCCAGGCCTCCAATGACGCTGGAACGCGCGTCGTCGGCCATCGCCAGTGCACGACGACGCAGGCCGTCGGCCTGCACGACCACCCGCTCGCCGGCACGCAGCGTCTGGCGCCGCGCCATCACGGCCAGGCCAAGGCTGGCCAGCCAGACATGACGCAGGGAGGTCTCGTGGTGGACGGGGGGCTTGCGACGGGGGGCCATGGTCTCGCTCCTGTCGGCCGGGGGGCCGTTTCGCAGGACACTCTGCCGGCGGGCCGCCGAGCAAACACACTACCCCTTGCCTGACGCCCGTACCGTGGCGGATGCTGCGGGCCTCCCTCCGCCGACAAGGACCGCACATGGCAGCCAAATCCAGTTGGGCCGCGTTTCCCCACGACGCCAAGGGCTTCGCCTATGCCGGCGACGCGCTGAAGAAGGCCTGGCCGAAGCTACACGCCGGCGACGCCGAGCCCTACCCCGACCCCAAGCGCGCGGCCGCCCTGATCGCGGCCGCCGGCAAGGCCGCGCCGAAGGGACTCGATGGCGACGGCCTGGCGGCGGAGCTGCAGGATGCCTGGCGCGCGTTCCACCACGGCGACTTCAAGGCAGCATTCGATGCGAGCGAGATGCTCGGCCCGGTGGGCGCATCGATCGCGGTCAAGGCATTGGGCATCCATGCCACCTATCTGGTCGACGACGACGCGGAGAAGCTCAAGCGCTTCGAGCAGGCCGCGAAGCTGGCCGAAGCGGCCATCAAGGCACTGCCGGACGAAGCCAACAGCCATTACCGCCACGCCTTCGCCCTGGGCCGGTACAGCCAGGGCCTGAGCATCGCCAAGGCCTTGAAGGCGGGCATCGCCGGCAAGGTCCGCACCTCGCTCGACAAGGCGCTCGAACTGGCCCCCAAGCATGCAGAAGCGCACACCGCGATGGCGCTGTACCACGCCGAGATCATCGGCAAGGTCGGCGCGATGATCGGGGGGCTGACGTATGGCGCCAAGGCGGCCGAGGCCGACAAGCACATCAAGGCCGCGCTGAAACTGACGCCCGACTCCCCCATCGCGCATATCGAGCATGGCAACGTGCTGATGCTGCTGCACGGGGACAAGCAGGAGGATGCTGCCGCGGCCGCCTACGAAAAGGCGGCCAAGCTGAAGCCGGTCGATGCGATGGAAGCGCTGGATGCGGCCTACGCACAATCGCAGCTGGAGTAGACCCGCGGGCGTCGATTCAGGGCCGATTGCACGGACCTGCTTGCCTCAATCGCCTCGCCCCCGTAAACTTTGCGCCCTAACGAGATTTGGGCGGTTAGCTCAGCGGTAGAGCACTGCTTTCACACGGCAGGGGTCACAAGTTCGAAACTTGTACCGCCCACCAGATCCAGGCGAAAGGCCGGCGCAAGCCGGCCTTTCGTTTTTCTGTCAACGCCCTTCGGCCGCGTTCATGAGGATCGCGCAATGACCGCAACCCGCCTATTCCACAATCCGCGCTGCTCCAAGTCCCGCGGCGCGCTGGAACTGCTGCGCGAACGCGGCATCGAGCCCGAAATCGTCACCTACCTCGAAATGCCGCCATCGGCATTTCAGCTGCGCGAACTGCTGGGACAGCTCGGCATCGCTGCACGTGACCTCTTACGCACCGGCGAGGACGAGTACGCCGCGCTGAACCTCGCCGACCCGACGCTGTCGGAGGACGTGCTGATCGAAGCGATGGTCGCGCACCCGCGGCTGATCGAGCGCCCGATCTTTGTCCACGATGGCCGTGCCGTGATCGGTCGCCCGCCCGAGCGCGTGCTCGAACTGCTGGACTGATCCGCCCTAGACCGACTTGCTCGCGCGCATCGCCTGGACCTTTTCCGGTGCGGCGAACGAATCGCTGCGCGCGCCCGCCCAGAACGCACGGAACACCGCGTGCTCGGGAATCCCGCCGAGCAGGTCGCCCGGCTTGAGGAAGTGATAGAGCGCAGCGAGCGATCGCACTTCGATCGGCGAAACCCGCCGCAGTATGTGTTCGGGCCCCAGTTGCTGCGGATGCTCCAGACCCGCCGCACACAACAGGTCGCGCAGTGCCTTCAGCGTGTTCTGCTGGAAGGCAGCGACTCGTACCGCCTTGTCCGACACATCCAAATGGCGCCAGCGTCGCGGGTCCTGCGTCGCCACGCCGGTCGGACAGCGATCGGTATGGCAACTCTGCGACTGGATGCAGCCCAGCGCGAACATGAAGCCGCGCGCCGAGTTGCACCAGTCCGCGCCCATCGCCATCGTGCGCGCGATGTCGAAAGCACTAGTGATGCGTCCGGCTGCGCCGATACGGAGTCGCTTGCGCAGGTCCAGGCCGACGAGCGTGTTGTGCACGAGCATCAGCGCCTCATGCATCGGCACGCCGACGTGGTCGATGAACTCCGCAGGCGCGGCGCCGGTTCCGCCTTCCGCCCCGTCGACGACGATGAAGTCCGGCAGCAGGCCACTCTCCAGCATCGCCTTGGCAATCCCGAACCACTCCCAAGGGTGTCCGACCGCGAACTTGAATCCCACAGGCTTGCCGCCGGACAGCTCCCGCAAGCGAGCCACGAACTGAAGCAAACCCAACGGTGAGTCGAAGGCGCTGTGCTGCGCCGGCGACACGCAGTCCACGCCCATCGGCACGCCACGCGTCAATGCGATCTCCGCGCTGACCTTCGCGGCCGGCAGCACGCCGCCATGCCCCGGCTTGGCGCCCTGCGAGAGCTTGATCTCGATCATCTTCACCTGCGGGTCGCGCGCGTTCTCGGCGAAGCGCTCCGCATTGAAGCTTCCATCGGCGTTACGACAGCCGAAGTAACCGGAACCGATCTCCCAGACCAGGTCGCCACCGTACTCACGGTGATAAGGGGAGATCGAACCTTCGCCGGTGTCGTGATAGAAGCCGCCCAGCCTGGCGCCGTGGTTGAGCGCGCGGATCGCGTTGGCCGACAACGAGCCGAAGCTCATGGCCGAGATGTTGAAGACGCTGGCCGAATAGGGATGGGCCGTGCCCTCGCCCACCATGATTCGGAAATCGTGGCCGACATGCGGCGCGGGCAGCAGCGAATGATTGATCCACTCGTAATCCGGTCCGTACACGTCCTGCAACGTACCGAAAGGACGCACGTCACTGACCGACTTGGAGCGCTGGTAGACCAGGGCGCGCTGCTCGCGTGAGAACGGCACTTCAGCCGTATCGGCCTCGATGAAGTACTGGCGCATCTCCGGCCCGATCGACTCGAGTCCGTAACGGAAATGCGCGAGCACGGGATAGTTGCGCCGCAGCGTGCTGCGCCGTTGCAGCACGTCCCAGGTGCCCAGCGCAGCGAGCACGCCGAACACGCCCAGGCCCCACAACCAGCCCGGCGAACGCACGCTCATCAGGGCCGAACCGAGCGTGGCGGCCAGGCAGAACGCATAGAGGGCGTAGCGCATCATCCATCCGGCTCAGGGCGGGCTGCCTGAAGCATACCCGCGCCGCGTTCCGGAGGGCGTTACAGGCGCGAGTCGACGCTGTCGCGGGGAAACAGGCTCTTGATGTCGTACAGCAGCGCCTGCGGCTTGCCGTAGGCACGGGCGCCATCGGGACCAAGCTCGCGGAACTCGTCGTGAGCGACCGCCAGGATCACCGCGTCGTAAGCCCCCTGCTCCGGCGTGCCTGCAAGCAACGACACGCCGTATTCGCGCAGCGCTTCACCGGCGTCGGCCCAGGGGTCGTGGATGTCGACCTGGGCACGGTACTCGCCGAACTGGCGCGCCAGCTCGACCACCCGTGTATTGCGCAGATCCGGGCAGTTTTCCTTGAACGTGATGCCGAGGATCAGGATGCGCGAGCCAGCGATGGCAATGCCGCGCTGGATCATCAGCTTGATGACCTCGTTGGCGACGTGGCTGCCCATCGCATCGTTGATGCGGCGGCACGCCAGCAGGATGTCGGGGTAGTACCCGGCCGCCTGCGCTTTCTGGATCAGGTAGTACGGATCCACGCCGATGCAGTGGCCTCCCACCAGGCCCGGGCGGAACGGCAGGAAGTTCCACTTGGTGCCCGCGGCTTCCAGCACTTCTGTCGTGTCAATGCCGAGCCGCTGGAAGATCAGGGCGAACTCGTTGATCAGCGCGATGTTGGCATCGCGCTGCGTGTTCTCGATGACCTTGGCGGCCTCGGCGACGCGCAGGCTGGAAGCCTTGTGCGTACCGGCCGGGATGATCTCGCGATAGAGCGCATCGACGAAGTCCGCGGTCTCCGGCGTCGAACCCGACGTCACCTTGGGAATATCGACCAGGCGTCGCTGACGGTCGCCCGGATTGATGCGCTCGGGGCTGTAGCCAACGAAGAAATCCTGGTTGAAGCGAAGACCGGATGCACTTTCCAGCTCCGGCACGCAGATCTCCTCGGTGGCACCCGGGTAGACGGTGGACTCGTAGATCACCGTGTCCCCGGGCTTGAGCACGCTGCCGATCGCGCGACTTGCGCCGATCAACGGCGAGAAGTCCGGACGCTTGTGCTCGTCGATCGGCGTCGGCACGGTGACGATGAAGACGTTGCGCAACCGCAGGTCTTCCAGTGAACTGCTGAAGGACAGTTGCGTCGCGGAGCGGATTTCCTCCGGCGAGGTCTCGCGGTTTCCATCCTCGCCGTTGCGCAGGTGCTCGATGCGGCGGGCATCGATGTCGTAGCCCAGCGTGTCGTGGCGTTTGCCGAACTCCACTGCCAGCGGCAGACCGACATACCCAAGGCCGATCACCGCGATGCGCGCACTCCGGACTTCCTGCATTCGTTCCCCCGCTGCCGATGCCCGCTGCGGGCATCTCCCCGATTCATTCTAGGGCCAGTGGCGGTCGAACAGCCAAGGATCCCGCGCCGATATGAATGGGCAGTTGCAACTGATGGTGCCCGGAGCCGGGATCGAACCGGCACGGCCGCGAGGCCGGCGAATTTTAAGTCCGCTGCGTCTACCGATTCCGCCATCCGGGCAGGATGTCTCGACTAGCTTACGCGAGCGCCCCTCGGCGCTGATACCCGCCTGCCAGTTCGACCGAAAAGCAAAAGCCCGGCTTCTCAGCCGGGCTTTTGTATTTGGAGGCCTGGGTCGGAATCGAACCGGCATAGACGGATTTGCAATCCGCTGCATAACCACTCTGCCACCAGGCCGGTGACTTCCGAATCGCCGAGCGAATCGCCGGACGATTCTTTCACAAATCGGCGCCCGACGCAGCGTGGGGCCGGAAACAACAAGGCCCCGCGTACGGGGCCTTGTTCGAAACTGGAGCGGGAAACGAGACTCGAACTCGCGACCCCGACCTTGGCAAGGTCGTGCTCTACCAACTGAGCTATTCCCGCAGAGGAAGCGACATTTTAGGCATGGAACGAAAAGTGTCAACACTTTTTTCATTCCCGGAAGGTCCGTCGCCAGACCTTCCTTGCTGCCCAATCCAGTGTGCCACCACCGGATCGACCGTCGAACACTGCACCGTTCGCGATGCGCACATTTTCTATGAACGGACGTCGTCGCGCAAGACTGGCCAAGCCACCCGGAGATATTCGAATCCGGACCACAGCGTCAGCAGCGCAGCCGCGGCAAGCAGCCAGTCGCCGATCCTGAATATCTGTTCACCCAACCAGATGTCCGCACGCGCCTGCGAATCCGGCGTCACCGAATACAGCAGGCATAGCAGTGCGACCATCTGCACCACAGTCTTGATCTTGCCGACATTCGCCACGGCGACGCGCGCGCGCTGCCCGAGCTCCGCCATCCACTCGCGCAACGCCGAGACGGCGATCTCGCGACCGATGATGACCGCCGCCCACAACGCCATCCATACCGTGTGGTGGCCCTGCACGATGATCACCAGGGCGGTGGCCACCATCAGCTTGTCGGCCACTGGATCGAGGAAAGCGCCAAACGCCGAATACTGGTTGTAACGGCGCGCGATCCAGCCATCCAGCCAGTCGGTGATCGAAGCCAGCGCGAAGATGAAAGCCGCGGCGAAATTGGTCCATTTGTAGGGAAGGTAGAACACCAGAACCAGTACCGGGATCAGCACGATCCGCAGCAGGGTCAGCATGGTCGGTACCGTCAACTTCATCCTTCGCTCCGCGTACTGCTGGTCGGTTCGTTCGATTCTGGCGCTTCCAGTCCGTGCAGGGTCGCATAGATGCGCTCGGCAAGGGCGGCATTGACGCCGTCCACCCGCGCGATCTCCTCGACCCCCGCCGCCTTGAGGCCACCCAGGCCGCCGAAATGCCGCAACAGATTAGCGCGGCGGCGCGGCCCGATGCCGGGAATATCCTCGAGCCGGCTGCTGCTCCGCGCCTTCTGGCGGCGGCCGCGGTGCCCGGTGATGGCGAAACGATGGGCCTCGTCGCGGACCTGCTGGATCAACTGCAGTGCCGGGGAATCCGCACCCGGCCGCATCGAGCGGCCGTCCGGCAGCAGGAGTTCCTCGTCGCCCGGGCGTCGCGCCGGCCCCTTGGCGACGCCCATCAGCGCCACTCCTTCGACACCAAGATCATCAAGCGCAGCCCGAGCCTGCGCGACCTGGCCTGCGCCGCCGTCGATCAGCAGGATATCGGGCATCACCCCGCCCTCCTCGACCGCACGGCGGAACCGTCGTTCGATCGCCTGGTGCATCGCGGCGTAGTCGTCGCCCGGCTCGATGCCGGTGATGTTGTAGCGGCGATATTGTCCGCGCACTGGCCCTTCGGCATCGAACACGACACACGACGCCACCGTGGCCTCGCCCATCGTATGGCTGATGTCGAAGCATTCGATCCGCGACGGCAACGCCGACATGCCCATCATTTCGCGCAGCGCGTCGGCCCGGAGGTGTTGCGCGGCATGGCTGGTGCGTTCGCTGGCCAGCGACATCTCGGCGTTCCGTCGAGCGAGGTCGAGGTAACCGGCGCGCTCGCCGCGCACGCTGTACTTCAGCTGCACCTTGCGCTCGCCAGCGGCGGACAGCGCGTGCTCGATCAGCTCACGATCCGGGATATCACGGTCGATGACGATTTCGCCCGGAGGCTGCTGCTCGCCGTAGTACTGGGATACGAACGCCGCCAGCACTTCCTCCGGATTCTCGCTGCCGTTGGTCTTCGGGAAGAAGGCGCGCGTACCGAGGTTGCGGCCGTCGCGAAACGCCAACAGCAGCACGCAGGCAGACGCCCCCTGCATGGCGATCGCGAGCACGTCCAGGTCGGCCGCGCGGCCGTCCACGTACTGCCGCGCCTGCAGGCTGCGGATCGAGGCGACGAGGTCGCGCAGCCGCGCCGCCTCTTCGAAGTCCAGGCGGACACTGGCTGCCTCCATCGACTTGACCAGCTCGTCGCTGAGCTCGTCGCTGCGCCCTTCCAGGAACAGCCCGGAACGCCTCACGCTCTCGGCATAGTCGCGCGCCGGCACAAGGCCGACGCACGGCGCGCTGCAACGACCGATCTGGTGTTGGAGACACGGCCGCGAGCGGTTGCGGAACACGCTGTCCTCGCAACTGCGCAGCTTGAACAGTTTGTGCATCAGGTTGAGGGTGTCGCGGACTGCCCCGACGCTGGCGTAGGGACCGAAGTAGCGTCCCGGAACCGCACGCGGCCCGCGATGCATGGCGATCCGAGGCCAAGGCTCCTGGGTCATCAGCACGTAGGGGTAGCTCTTGTCGTCGCGCAGCAGGACGTTGTAACGCGGCTTCAGCGACTTGATCAGCTGGTTTTCCAGGATCAGCGCTTCGGACTCGGTGCGCGTGACCGTCACCTCCATGCGCGCGGTCTGCGCCAGCATCGCCATGATCCGCGCGGACTTCGGCGTCGCGTTGAAATAGCTGGAGACGCGATTCTTCAGCGCACTCGCCTTGCCGACGTACAGCACGCCTTCGTCGTCCGCGATCATCCGGTAGACGCCGGGAGCGGTGCTCAGGTTCTTGGCGAAGGCCTTGCCGTCGAAGGCCGGAAGTTCGGGCTTGCTCATGAAGGAATGCGCCCCGCTGCGACGGCCGGCCGGCGGCCGCCCGGAACGGATGGCGGTTGAAACGCGACAACGTGCGTGGCGGAGGGCATCGACATGGATTGGGCCGATTATGCGTCAGCACAAGGCGCGGCCGCGATCGGACCGCCCCGGCAAACCCGCCCTGAACGGCCGTCTATCTGCGGCGATCCGGGTACTCGTGGCGGAGGCGCGCGATGACGCCGTCGGCGGCGCGGTCGAGTAGATGGAACACGTGTTCGAACTGGGCCGGACCGCCGGTATAGGGGTCGGGAACCTCGCCATCGGCCTCGACGCCGGCCCATTCCAGGAGCAACGCGGCCTGCGCATGACATTCCGCGGGCATGCGGGCACGCACGTCGCGAAGGTTGGCCCTGTCGGCGCACAACAGCCAATCGAAGCGCTGGTAGTCCTGCGCTCCCAGTTGCCGCGCGCGGAGTCCCGAGATGTCGACTCCATGCTCGGCCGCATTGGCGATGGCACGGCGGTCGGGCGGTTGCCCGACATGCCAGTCGCCGGTACCGGCCGAATCCAGCTCCACCCGGCCGGCCAGCGTGGACATGCCAATCCGCGGCCTCAACACGCCCTCGGCTACCGGCGAGCGGCAGATATTGCCGAGGCAGACGATGAGGAGGCGGATGGGAACAGGCTCAGCCATGTCCACTGGCGATGCGTGCTTCGGCACGGGCCAGGTCCTCGGGCGTGTCGACACCGGGCGGGAATGCTTCCGGCGTGATACCGACCGAGATTCGGAAACCGGCTTCGAGCACGCGCAGCTGTTCCAGCGATTCGATCTGCTCCAGACGGCCCGGCGGCAGCGCGGTGAAGCGCTGCAGGAAGCCTGCGCGATAGCCATAGATGCCGATGTGGCGCAGCCACTCGCCATGCTCGGGCATCCGCGTGCGGTCGCGGGCGAAGGCGTCGCGCGGCCACGGAATCGGCGCACGACTGAAGTACAGCGCATGGCCGTCGCCGGCACGCACCAGCTTGACCGCGTTGGGATCCAGCAAGGTCTCGACGTCGGTCACAGGCGCTGCCAGCGTCGCCATCTCGGACGTGCCGGCGTGCATCAGCTCCGCAACCGCGCGAATACCGGCGGCTGGTGCGAACGGCTCGTCGCCCTGCAGGTTCACGACCACGGTGTCGTCGCTCCATCCGGCGATGCGCGCGCACTCGGCCAGGCGGTCGGTGCCGGACGCGTGCGACGTGGACGTCATGGCGACCCGCACGCCGCAGCCATCCAGTGCCGCCGCGATGCGCTCGTCGTCTGCAGCCACCCAGACTTCGCGTGCGCCAGCGGCCAGTGCGCGGCGCGCGACGTGCAGCACCAGCGGTTCTCCGGCCAGCAGGCGCAACGGCTTGCCGGGAAGGCGTGAGGCGGCATGGCGTGCCGGTATCGCGACGACGAAGTCGTCCATGGGTCCTGCTCCCTATCGATCTGTGGGAATGTCGCCGCCGCGCAGGGACTCGCGCTTGCGGGCAAGCCGGTCCAGCAGCGACACCCAGAATGCCTCGGGCAATTCGCCGCGCACCGGCACACTGAAGGTGAGGTCGTTGGCGAAATCGGCGCATTTCACCGCGTCTTTTTCGGTCATCAGCACCGGCAACGGACTGCCGAACTCGAAGTCCTCGGCCACGTAACGATGATGATCGGCGAACGCGTGCGGCACGACGGCGATGCCGTAGCCGCGCAGCATCGTGAAGAAGCGCTCGGGATCGCCGATGCCGGCCACCGCATGCACGCGCTGCCCGGAGAACGACGCCAGCCTTCGCGCACGCACGCCGGTGAGCGGCGCCGCCTGGTCGGAAAGCAGCCGCATGGGCCACTCGCCAAAGCCGGTATCGCTGTTGCCATTGCCGTTGCCGCCGTTGGCGACGTTCACCACACGAAAATCGCAGCGTTGCGCCCGCTCTGGCAGTTCGCGCAGCGGTCCTGCGGGCAGCAACTGGCCATTTCCGTAGCGTCGCCGGCCGTCGACGACTTCGATCTCGACGTCGCGCGCGAGGCGGTAGTGCTGCAGGCCATCGTCGCAGATCACCACGTCGCAGCCGGCCTCGGCCAGCGCCTGCGCCGCGGCAGCGCGGTCGCGATCGACACGAATGCGCACGCCGGTGCGACGCGCGATCAGTACCGGCTCGTCACCGGCACTCGCAGCATCGGTACCCGCTTCCACCCAGAGGGAACGCGAACGCTCGTCGCGTCCGTAGCCACGGCTGGCCACGCCCGGGTTCCAACCCTCACTCCGCAGACGCTCCACCAGGGCAATGGTCAACGGAGTCTTGCCGGAACCGCCCGCCGTGATGTTGCCCACCACGATCACCGGCACGCCGGGATGCCGGCGGCGCAACCAGCCGCGAAGATAGAGCCGGCGCCGCAATCCGCTCAGCGCGGCGTAGATGCCGGAAAGGAGCCGGGCCAGCAGTGGGACCGGCGCGTCGCCGTACCAGTAGGCGGGCACTGCCCCGCGCGAGCTGTTCTTGGATGGCCCGGTCATTCCGCCTCGCGGAACTGCATGCGATGCAGATGAGCATACAGCCCGGCATGGGCCAGCAATTCGGAGTGCGTGCCGCGCTCGACGATCCGGCCGCGGTCGAGCACCAGCACCTGATCGGCGTGCTCGATCGTGGACAACCGATGGGCGATCACCAGCGTCGTGCGGTTCGGCATCAGGTGGTTGAGCGCGTCCTGCACCAGGCGCTCGGACTCGGTGTCGAGCGCGGCGGTGGCCTCGTCGAGGATCAGGATCGGCGCGTCCTTCAACATGGCCCGCGCGATCGCCAGGCGCTGGCGCTGGCCGCCGGACAGGCGCCCGCCCTTGCTGCCGATCGAGGTCTGCAGGCCTTCGGGCAGGTGCTCGACAAACTCCATCGCATTGGCGCCACGCACGGCCTGCTCCAGTGCCTCGGGCGATGCGTCCTGCAGCTCGCCGTAGGCGACGTTGGCCGCGACAGTGCCGTCGAACAGCATCACCTGCTGGCCCACCAGCGCGATCTGGCGGCGCAGGTCGGCCAGGCGGTATTCCTCGAGCGGATGGCCATCAAGCAGGATCTGCCCCGCTTCGGTGTCGTAGAAGCGGGGAATCAGCTTGATCAGCGTGGACTTGCCGCTGCCGGAACGGCCGACGATGGCCGTCACCGTGCCCGGCCGGGCCTCGAAGCTGATGTCGGACAGCGCCGGCTTCGGCTGGCCCGGGTAGCGCGCGACGACGTCGCGGAACTCGATCACGCCCTTCGCGCGATCAAGGGGGCGCGTACCGCTGTCGGGTTCGTCCGATGCATCGAGCACGTTGAACAGGCGCTCGGCCGAAGCCACGCCGCGCTGGAGCATGCCCTGCACGTTGGTCAGCTGCTTCAACGCCGGAATGATCGCCAGCATCGAGGTCATCAGGGCGACGAAATCGCCCGCGGTCAGGCGGCCGTGCGAAGCTTCGCGCCCCGCGAAGAACAGCAGCAGCGCCAGGCCGATCGCACCCACCAGCTGCACTACTGCCGACGAGATGCTGCGGGTCGACTCGACTTTCAGGCTGAGCTTGAGATGGTGATCAGCCTGGCCGCGATAACGGGCCAGCTCGGTCGGCTGCGCGCCGTAGACCTTGACCTCCTGCTGGTTGGACAGCGCCTGGTCAGCCGACTGCAGCAGCTGTGCGCCGCTTTCCTGGATGCGATGACCGATGCGGCGGTAGCGCCGGCCCACCGTGTCCATCATCCACGCCAGCACCGGACCGAGCAGCAGGATCGCCGCCGTCACGCGCCAGCTATAAAAGAGCATGACCGCCAGCATCGCCACGACCTGCAGCGACTGCTGCAGCATCACCTTGCCGGCGTCGATCGCGGCCTGCGCCACCTGGTCGCTGTCCGAACCCAGCCGCGTCAGCATCGAGCCGACCGGCTCGCTGTCGAAACGCAGCCCCGGCAGTCGCAGGTACTTGCCGAGCACCATGATCCGCAGGTCGCGGGCAATGCTGCGCCCGGCGCGCGCCATCGAGGTGTCGGTCAGGTAGCCGGCGATGCCGCGAACGACGAAGATGCCGACGATCGCCAGCGGCAGCAGCACCTTCAGGCGGTCGTTACGGCTGATGAAAGTCTCGTCGACGACGTGCTTCATCAGCCAGGTGAACGCACCGGCGGCGGCGGCCTCGATCAGCAGGCCCATCAGCGCGACGAGAAGAATGCCGCGGTACGGAGTGACGAACTCGGTGAGGCGGCGGTAGGTCTTCCAGGGCGACACGTTGTCGCTCACTTGCCGGCCCCTGCAGCGCCTTCGCGGGTCTGCGGTGCGGTCGCGCTCATGATCCGGCGGAAGCCCAGCTGCCCGAGCGCGTCGTAGACGGTGACGACGGACTGGTAGGGCGTGCGAGCGTCAGCGCGAAGCAGTACCGGGCGGTCGCGATCGCTGCCGGCGACCTCACTGATGGTGCCCTTGAGCGTTTCGACGTCGTCGCGCAGCACTTCGCGATCGTCGACGAAGTAACGGCCGTCGGCGTTCACCAGGACGATCAGCGCCTTGACCGGATCGCTGGCCTGCTCGCCCGTGGCACGCGGCAGCTCCAGCTTCAGCACCGAGCGCGCGTCGAACGTCGCCGTGACGACGAAGAAAATGATCAGCACCAGGATCACGTCGATCAACGGGACCAGGTTGATGTCCGGCTCATCGAAGGCGCGGTGGTCGCGGATGCGCATCGGTCGCAGGCCTCAGGCCGCGTTCTGCGCGCGCACGGCGCCGGCGGGCGGTCGTGCGTCGATGGTGTCCATCAGCTGGATCGCCTCGTGCTCCATCGAGACGATGTACTCGCCGATGCGGCCGCGGAACCAGCGATGGGCGATGAGCGCCGGGATCGCGACGATCATGCCGGCGGCGGTGCACACCAGCGCCTTGCCGATGCCGCCGGCCAACTGGTTCACGTCACCGATGCCGTGGTCGAGGATGCCGAGGAACATCTGGATCATGCCGACGACGGTACCGAACAGGCCCAGCAGCGGACCGGCCGCGGCGATGGTGCCGAGCGTGTTGAGGTAGCGCTCCATCTTGTGGACCAGGTGGCGGCCGACATCCTCGATGCGTTCGCGGATCTGGTCACGCGGGCGGTTGCGGACATCGAGCGCGGCGGCGAGCAGTTCGCCGAGCGGCGAGGTCTTGCGCAGGGTCTCGATGTGGGCCGGATCCAGCTTGCCGGTCGAGGCCCAGGCGCGCACTTCCTTGCCCAGCGCGGGGGGTAACACAGTGACGCGTCGCAGGGTCCAGGCGCGCTCGACGATCAGCGTCAGTGCCAGCACGGACAGCAACAGCAGCGGAATCATCGGCCAACCGCCGGCCTTGACCAGTTCCAGCACTCGCAACCCCCGGCCCGTGGCCGTATCAAAACTGGCCGATAGGATAGCCCAGCCGTCGCAATCGCCTACCTCCGGGTGGCATCCCATAGGCGCGGGTGTGCCCGTCGTCGCGCTTCCACCGCCACCCCGTTTTCCTGAATCCGGATACCGAGCGCGCCTTCCCGTGCCGTGTCGTGGACCTCCGCGCCGGCCTGCCGCCATCGCGCAAGCACTTCCGGACGCGGGTGGCCGAAGCGGTTGCCGAACCCGCTCGACACCACGGCCTGCCGGGCACCGGTGGCGGCAATGAACTCCGGATCGGACGAGCCGGCACTGCCGTGGTGCGCGACCAGCACCACATCCGCCTTCAGTGCCGAAGGCTGGGCGCGCAACAGGCGCCGCTCGATGACTTCGCCGACATCGCCCGTCAGCAGCGCGGCGCCATGCGCACCCTCGATGCGCAGGACGCAGCTGGCCTCGTTGCCCAGGTAGGGAAAGTGTTCATCAGGATGCAGGAAGCGGAACCGGACGCCATCCCACGACCATGCCTGCCCGGCCCGACAAGGCTGCGTTCCGGGCACCCCCGCCCCTTCCGGCGCAGCCACCTGCCGGAGCGGGAACTCGGCCCGGACCGCGTCCAGCCCGCCAGCATGGTCGTTGTCGCCATGGCTGACGACGGCACGGTCGAGTCGCGACACGCCCAGCGCATGCAGCGCCGGTACCACGGCACGCTCGCCGGCATCGAATCCATCCCGCACCGCGGGTCCCATGTCGTACAGCAGCGCGTGGTGGGAGGTGCGGACCAGCACCGACAACCCCTGCCCCACATCGATCACGGTCAGTTCGACGTCGCCAGGCGCGGGTAGACGCCGATCGGGCCAGAGCAACGGCAGCCATAGGAGCAATGCCAGCGGCTTGCCCGGAGCGCCGCGCGGCAACAACCACCAGAACGCGCCGAGCATCGCCAGGGGCAGCGCCAGCCACACCGGTTCGGGCAACCACAGCAGCGACAGCGGACTGGCGGCGAGACGTTCGAACATCGGCCAGCTGAGGTCGAAACACCACGCAGCAGCTCGCCATGCCCACGAGCCGGCACCGGCATTCAACGCTTCGAGGCCGGTACCCAGCAGCGACAGCGGCACCACGACCAGGCTCCACCATGGCACGGCCACCAGATTGGCCAGCGGCCCCGCGAGCGAGGCCTGTCCGAACAGCACGACACTCAACGGCAGCAGTCCCAGCGTTGCGACACCCTGCGCCGCGAGGAACTCCTTCCATGCTTCCCGCAGTGGCCTGCGCACGCCATCCGACAGGCACCACACCAGCCACGCCACGCCCAGGAAACTCAGCCAGAAGCCCGCGCCCAGCACGGCCAGCGGATCGATCAGCAGCACCGTCATCGCGACCAGCGCCAAGGTATCGATGGCCCGCCGCGGACGTCTGGACCACGTGACGGCCGCAACGACGGCGATCATCAGCATCGTGCGCACGGTAGGCAGCGATGCGCCCGCCAGCACCGCATATCCGGCCGACCCGCACATGGCGGCCGCTGCAGCCGCCACCGGGCGCGGACAGCGGCGTCCGAGTGCCGGCCACAGCCACCACAGGCTCTTCAACGCCAGGGCGAAGAATCCGGCCACCAACCCGACATGGAAACCGGATATCGCGATCAGGTGAGTCAGACCATCGGCGCGCAGCGTGTTCCAGTCGGCGTCGTTCAATGCGCGCGTGTCGCCCAACGCGAGGGCGCGAATGAAGCGGGACGATGGCGAAGCCACGCCGGCTCGAATCCGCTCCGACATCGTTTCGCGCCAGGCGGAGAGTCCCGTCGGAGTCGAAAGCGCCTGCGCCAGGGATGGCTCGCGCACGTATCCGACGGCGGTGATCCGCTGCGCCATGGCGTGCTTTTCGGCATCGAACCCGCCCGGGTTGCGCAGTCCTCGCGGCGTGCCAATGCGCACCGGCAATCGCCAGCGCGTACCGGCCTTGATCATGGCGCGGAGGCCAGGGTCGTCGTCGTACCAGGCCAGCCGCAGCAGCCGGCCACGCAATCGCGCCGGCTGCGCGGCATCGCTGGCGACACGGAACAGGAAGCGCGTGCGTCGGGGCTCATGCACCGGCAAGTCGATGATGCGCCCGCTGACGATGGCATCGTGTTTCTGCCACGACACCGGCAGTTGAAGCCACAGTGCGTGGGCGGCATGCAGGCTGGCCAGACCGAAGCCCAGCAGCAGCGCACCCGACAGGCGGCGCGCACCGGGTTGCCGGGTGAAGCGCCATCCCCACAGCCCAATACCGGCCAGCAGCGCAAGCAGCGAAAGCGGCCATGGCGGCCGCACCGGCAACCACAGCCCGGCGCAGATACCGGCGAGCAACGCCGAAGCGCTGCCGATCCCGAAACGCGGCGTCCCTGCCGCTGCAGCCATGGTCTACACCTCGTCGTGACTCAGCTGTCGCAACTTGCCTTCATGCAGTTCCATCACCCGGTCCAGCCGTCGCGCCAGGCGACGATCGTGTGTCACCAGGACCAGACTCGTGTGCTGTTCGTGGTTCAGCGCGAGCATCAGCTCGAACACCGTCGCCGCGGTCTTCTCATCGAGGTTGCCAGTCGGCTCGTCGCCGAGCACGCAGGCCGGCTTGTTGACTAGCGCGCGCGCCACCGCGGCACGCTGGCGCTCACCGCCGGAAAGCTCGCCCGGCTTGTGTTGCAGGCGGTGCCCAAGACCTACCGATTCCAGCAGCGATTGCGAGCGCTTCGACGCTTCGGAGACGTCGGCGCCGGACAACAACACTGGCAGCATCACGTTCTCGAGCGCGGTGAACTCTGGCAGCAGATGATGGAACTGGTAGACGAAGCCCAGCGCACGGTTGCGAAGCGCGCCACGCGCGGCATCGGACAACGCGCTCATCTTCTGCCCGGCGACGAACACCTCGCCTGCCGTCGGCGTGTCGAGCCCGCCCAGCAGGTGCAGCAGCGTGCTCTTGCCCGCGCCGGAAGCACCGAGGATCGCGACGGTCTCGCCCTTGCGCACTTCCAGGTCCAGGCCGTGGAACACGTGCGTACGCAGGCTGCCCTCGGCATAGGTCATCGCCAGGTCCTGGCAACTGATGACGGCGTCGTTCATGGCAACCGCGGCTTCGTTCTGCTTACTCATAGCGCAGCGCCTCCGCCGGTGCCGTGCGCGCGGCGCGCCAGGCGGGGTAGATCGTCGCCAGGAACGCCATCGCCAAGGCCACGCAGGCGATGATGGTGACGTCGCTCGCCTGCAGGTCGGTCGGCAGGCCGGTGATGTAGTAGACGTCTTCAGGCAGCAGCTGCACGCCGAGGATCGCCTCGATCGCCTTGAGGATGTGCCTGAGGTTGAGCGTCAGCACGATGCCGCCGATGACGCCCAGCACGGTACCGATGACGCCGATCAGCGAGCCCTGCACGACGAACACTTGCATGACGCCGCGCGGCGTGAGGCCGAGCGTGCGCAGGATGGCGATGTCGGCCTGCTTGTCGGTCACCAGCATCACCTGCGAACTGACCAGGTTGAAGGCGCCCATCGCGATGATCAGCGACAGCAGGATCGCCATGATGGTCTTTTCCATCTTCAGGGCGCGGAACATGTTGGCGTTCTCGCTGGTCCAGTCGCTGACGCGGAACGGACCGCCCAGGCTGAGCGCGAGGTCGCGCGCCACGTCCCAGGCCTTGTCCATGTCATGCAGCTTCAGGCGGACGCCGGTGACGCCCTCGCCCATGCGCAGCAGGCGTTGCATGTCGTGGAGGTTGACGACGGCCAGGCCCTTGTCGAACTCGTTGTACCCGGCCTCGAAAATGCCGCTGACGGTGAACCGCTTCAACTGGGGCACCGCGCCCAGCGGCGTGCTGCGGAAGTCGGAGGTGGTCATCAGCACGCTGTCGCCGACGTTCACGCCGAGCCACAGTGCCAGCTCCTTGCCGAGCACGATGTTGAAGCTGCCGGGCGCCAGCGAATCGAGCCGCCCCTGCACCATCTTGCCGGCCAGCACCGAGACCTTGTCCTCTTCGGACGGCAGCACACCGCGCACCATCGCGGGCTGGTTGCGTGTGCCCGAGAGCAGCGCTTCCTTCTCGATGTACGGCGCGGCGCCGGCCACGCGCGGATCGGCGACGGCCCGGTCCACGGCGCGCTGCCAGTCGGTCAATGGCTCGCCATAGGCGCTGACGGTGGCGTGGGCGGCCATCTGCAGCATGCGGTCGCGGATCTCGCGCTGGAAGCCGCTCATCACCGCCAGCGTGGTGATCAGCGCCATCACGCCGAGCGCGATACCCGCGATCGAGGCCAGGGAGATGAAGGAGATGAAGCCATTGCGGCGTTTGGCGCGCAGGTAGCGCAGGCCGATGGCGACGGGGATGGGTTTGAACATAGCGGACTAGGATGCCATCGAAGACGGTAGCTGGGCACCGCCTTGGACCGGAATGGCCAGCCGCAGTTCACGACGGCCACGGGCATCGAGCGTGTCAGGCCACCAGACCAGGCGTTGCCAGCGGCCCTGCGCGTCGCGGAAGCGCATGAAGACCATCGGCCCGCGCCAGCGGACGAGCACGTCCTTTATCGGCAAACCATCGAGGGTGGCCGTTGTCCCGGCGATAACCAGCGACCGCGCCGGCCGGCGCAATTCCCTTCTGCCCAGCCGCACGCCTTCGACCACGGCCAGGAACGCCGTCGGCAGCGACCCTGCCAGAGGAACGCCGCTCAGGGTCACGGACACCGCGGCCAGCACGCCCAGGCAGGCCAGCATGGCCACCAGCAGGAGCGACGGTCGCCACTCAAGGCGGCAGGTTGCGGATGCGTTCGACAAGTCCGGCGAGCTCGGCATCGGTCGGCGCGTCATGGCCCATGAACCAGTGCCAGAGCTTATCGTCTTCGATTTCCAGCAATCTTAGGAAAATCCCGCGCTCGGACTCGGAAGCCTGGCGCCAGGAACGATCGAGATAGCGGCCAAACAGCTGGTCCAGTTCGCGCATGCCGCGCCGGCATTTCCAGCGCAGGCGACGCAGTTCGATTTCGTCGGCTTCGCTCATGCGCGTCTTCCCTTCAGCTCTCGTGAGAAAGGGCGCACTCGCGTGCGCCCTTCCCTAATCTGCCTCACTGCCCCGCGCCGGATCAGACCCGGCGTGCCAGCATCAGCTTCTTGATCTCGCCGATCGCCTGCGCCGGGTTCAAACCCTTCGGGCAGGTACGCGCGCAGTTCATGATGGTGTGGCAACGGTACAGCTTGAACGGATCTTCCAGGTCGTCCAGACGCGCGCCGGTGTCTTCATCGCGCGAGTCGATGATCCAGCGGTAGGCCTGCAGCAGGATCGCCGGGCCCAGGTAACGGTCGCCGTTCCACCAGTAGCTCGGGCAGCTGGTCGAGCAGCACGCGCACAGGATGCACTCGTACAGACCGTCGAGCTTCTTGCGGTCGGCCGGCGACTGCAGGCGCTCACGGTCCGACGGCGCCGGGCTCTGCGTGCGCAGCCACGGCTTGATCGATGCGTACTGCGCGTAGAAGTGGGTCAGGTCCGGCACCAGATCCTTCACCACCGGCATGTGCGGCAGCGGATAGATCGGCACCTCGCCCTTCTCGCAGTCGCTGATCGCCTTGGTGCAGGCGAGCGTGTTGGTGCCGTCGATGTTCATCGCGCACGAGCCGCAGATGCCCTCGCGGCAGGAGCGACGGAAGGTCAGCGTCGGGTCGATCTCGTTCTTGATCTTGATCAGCGCGTCCAGAACCATCGGGCCGCAGGTCGCCATGTCCACCTCATAGGTGTCCACGCGCGGGTTCATGCCGTCGTCGGGGTTCCAGCGATAGACCTTGAAGGTGCGCGGCTGCTTGGCGCCCGGCGCCGACCAGTGACGGCCCTTCTGGATCTGGGAATTCTTCGGGAGGGTAAATTCGGCCACGATCGTATTCGCTCCGGAATCAGTAGACGCGCTTCTTCGGCGGAACCACGGACACGTCGTCGGTCAACGTGTACATGTGCACCGGGCGGTAATCGATCTTGGTGTTGCCCGCCTCGTCGACCGAGCACAGGGTGTGCTTCTGCCAGTTGGCGTCGTCGCGATCCGGGAAGTCCTCGCGGGCATGGGCGCCACGCGACTCGGTGCGGTTCTCGGCGGAAACAATCGTCACCAGCGCCTGATCGAGCAGGTTCGACAGTTCGTAGGTTTCGATCAGGTCGGAGTTCCAGATCAGCGAACGGTCGGCGACCTTGACGTCGGCGAAGGACGCATGGATCTCGCGCATCTTCTTGACGCCGTCGGACAGCGTCTCACCGGTGCGGAACACCGCGGCGTCGGCCTGCATGGTGCGCTGCATCTTGTCGCGGATAACCGCGGTCGGCGTACCGCCGTTGGCGTTGCGCAGCTTGTCGAGGCGCGCCAGCGCGGCATCGCAGGCATCGCTCGCGAGCTTGGCCTGCTTGCCGTCCGGCTTGACCGTCTCGGCAGCGCGGTTGGCCACGGCGCGGCCGAACACGACCAGGTCGAGCAGCGAGTTGGAGCCCAGCCGGTTGGCGCCGTGGACCGACACGCAGGCGGCTTCGCCGATCGCGTACAGGCCCGGCACGACTTCGTCCGGGTTGCCGTTCTTCAGCTGCACCACTTCGCCGTGGTAGTTGGTCGGGATGCCGCCCATGTTGTAGTGCACGGTCGGGATCACCGGGATCGGCTGCTTCTCGACGTCGACGTTGGCGAAGATGCGCGCCGACTCGGCGATGCCCGGCAGCTTCTCGTGGATGACTTCCGGGCCCAGGTGGGTCAGGTCGAGCAGGATGTGGTCCTTGTGCTCGCCGACGCCGCGGCCTTCGCGGATTTCCATCGTCATCGCGCGGCTGACCATATCGCGCGGGGCAAGGTCCTTCACGCTCGGCGCATAGCGCTCCATGAAGCGCTCGCCGTTGCTGTTGCGCAGGATGCCGCCTTCGCCACGCACGCCTTCGGTGATCAGGCAGCCGGCGCCGTAGATGCCGGTCGGGTGGAACTGCACGAACTCCATGTCCTGCAGCGCCAGGCCGGCGCGCAGCACCATGCCGCCGCCGTCGCCGGTGCAGGTATGGGCGGAGGTCGCGGAGAAGTAGGCGCGGCCGTAGCCGCCGGTCGCCAGCACCGTGCCCTGGGCACGGAACAGGTGCAGCGTGCCTTCGGCCATGTCCAGCGCCAGCACGCCGCGGCAGGCACCGTTGGCGTCCATGATCAGGTCGAGCGCGAAGTACTCGATGAAGAACTGCGCGTCATGCGCCAGCGACTGCTGGTAGAGCGTGTGCAGGATCGCGTGACCGGTACGGTCGGCAGCGGCGCAGGTGCGCTGCGCCGGCGGACCTTCGCCGAAGCGCGTGGTCATGCCGCCGAACGGGCGCTGGTAGATCTTGCCTTCCTCGGTGCGCGAGAACGGAACGCCGTAGTGCTCCAGCTCGATGATCGCCGGGATGGCCTCCTTGCACATGTACTCGATCGCGTCCTGGTCGCCCAGCCAGTCCGAGCCCTTGACGGTATCGAAGAAGTGGTAGCGCCAGTCGTCTTCGCCCATGTTGGCCAGCGCGGCGGCCACGCCGCCCTGGGCGGCCACGGTGTGCGAACGGGTCGGGAAGACCTTGGTGATGCACGCGGTCTTCAGGCCCTTCTGGGCCAGGCCGAAGGTGGCGCGCAGACCGGCGCCACCGGCGCCGACCACGATCATGTCGAAGGTGTGCTCTTGAATCTTGTAAGCGGCGGCCATGAATCAGGCTCCCAGCGCGATGCGGATGACGGCGAGCACGCTGGCAACAGCGGCGATTACGCAAACGAAAACGACCGCGAGCTGCGATGCAACCGCCACCCACGGGGTATGGACGTAGTCCTCGATGATCACCTGCAGGCCCAGCTTCATGTGCCAGAACGTGGCGATCAGGAACGCGACCAGCAGCACCGCGTTGAACGGGCTGGCGACGCTGTGGCGCACGTACTCGTAGTCGTGGCCGATCAGGTTCACGATCAGGGCGATGACGTACAGCGACAGGAACACCAGCGCCACCGCGGTCACGCGCTGGACGATGAAGTGGCCCGTGCCTTCCTTTGCGGAGCCGAGACCGCGTGCGGTCTTCAGCGGATTGCGCAAACGATTCTGGCTGCTCATGCCGCACCTCCCTGCATCATCGCGGCCATCCAGATCAGCGCTGTGAGCACCAGGCTGCCGATGATGGAGATCCAGCTGCTGCGCACGAACTGCTCGATGCGATAGCCCATGCCGGCGTCCTGCATCAGGTGGCGGATGCCGTTGAGCAAGTGGTAGGCCAGCGACCAGCTCCAGCCGAACATGATCAGGAAGCCGAATCCCGATCGCGCGAAGGCGGTGAAGTGGCCCCAGGCTTCAGGTCCTTTGGCCAGGGACATCAGGCCGCACACGACGAGCAGGCTGCCGACGGAAAGGACGACACCAGTCGCACGGTGCAGGATCGAGGTCACCATCTGCACCTGCCAGCGGTAAACCTGCAGATGCGGTGACAAGGGACGTTCGCGATTCGCCATGGGCTTGGCGGTCTCTCGGCTGGGCGGCAGGGCCGCGTGGCGGGAACGCGTGGTGACGCGTCAGAAGTCGATGCAGCGGCCGTTCTTTTCCCAGTCGCCGTAGCGGGTCGGCTCGGGGCCTTCGCGCCCGCCGAACTCCTTCGCCTTCGTATCGCCCGGGACCGGTGCTTGTTCCGGTGTCTCGGGTGCGTCCGGCGCTGCGGAGGGAGTGGTTTGGCCTATGATCACGGCGCTGAATGTTAAATCCCGCCCCCATGCATGACAACCCGCAGGCCTCGTCCGGCCTCGCCTTCGCCCTGCCCGACCATCGCCTGATCGCCCTCACCGGACGCGATGCGGCGGCTTTCGCGCAGGCACAGTTCATGAACGATGTCGCCGCGCTGGAGCCCGGTCAGTGGCACTGGAGCGGATGGCTGACGCCCAAGGGACGCGTTATCGCGTTGTTCGCCTTGCTGAAACTGTCCGATGAAGCCATCTGGCTGGTCGTGCCGGACGCCGACCCGGGCAACCTCGCCGCAGCGCTGCAGCGGTTCGTATTCCGCAGCAAGGTCGCGATCGCGGTCCGCGACGACCTACGTGTCCAGGGAGGCTTCACGAGACCTGCACATGCGCGAGGCCCTGCCTTGGCGGGCGACGCGGCAGCGGGGATCGAGCTCGATTTCAGCGCGGAGGGCGGTCCGCGCACGGTCCGCATCTCGTCCGACGCCGCGCCAGCCGATGCCGATGCCGTTTCGCACTGGCAGGCCTACGACCTCGCGCACGGGCTGCCTCGCTTGCCGGCTTCACAGGTGGAGCACTGGACGCCGCAGCAGTTGTCGCTGGAGCGGCTGCAGGCCTTCAGCGTGAAGAAGGGCTGCTACCCGGGCCAGGAGATCGTCGCGCGCACGCATTTCCTCGGCCAGGCGAAGCGGGGACTGGTATTGCTGGAGGCATCGGCCCCTGCGCCGGATGGCACCGACGTGAGTGGCGAATCCGCCGTACTCGGCAAACTCGTGGCCCAGGCGGCGGCCGGCGGCCACCACCTTGCCCTCGCCGTGCTGCCGCTCGAACGCGCCGAGCAGCCGTTGCGGCTGGAATCCGGGGCCGTTCGGGAGCTCCCCCTCAAGAGCGGCCTGGAACGCTAGCGAGCGGTTCGGCGTTAACCGGCCGCGCCGGCGCCCACTCTCGCCCGCTGCGCGCGCCAATGCTCCTGCCAGGCCTGGAACATCAGCACATTCCACAGGTGCGTGTGCCATTTGCGCTCGCCGCCGAGGAACTGCTGCCATAGTCCGTGCACCGCTCCGGCATCGAAGTACCCCTGCTCGCGCAGACGGTTCTCGTCGAGCAGAGCTGCCGCCCACTCGCGCAGGTCGGCGATCAACCACTGGCTGACGGGCGCACCGAAGCCGCGCTTGCCGCGATCGACCATGCTGTCCGGCAGGTAGCGGCGCAGCACCTGCTTGAGCAGGTACTTGTTGCCCGAGGTATGACGCTTGAACTCCAGCGGCAACGACCACGCGAACTCGGCGACGCGCCAGTCCAGCAGCGGAGCCCGCGCCTCCAGGCTCACCGCCATGCTGGTGCGGTCGACCTTGCACAGCAGGTCGTCGGGCAGGTACGTGGCGAAGTCGGCGAGCATCATCGCGTCGGCCGGCGTGCCGGCGCCGCGCAACGGATCGGGCTGGTCGTAGAAGGTTTCCGGCAGCTTCGAACCGGTGACCGCGCGAGCCGGATCGCGCCAACGCGCAATGCGCTGGCGGTAAACGTCGCCGATGCCGCGTGCGCCCATCTCCGCGGCCAGCGCTGCGAATCCGCCCGTGCGCGAAGCCTCGCCATGCTGCCTGGCGCTGCGCGCCAGTGCGTTCCGGATCGGCGCAGGGATGCGGCGCTGCCAGCGCCAGTTGCGAATCGCGCGGTCGTAGCGCTTGTATCCGTAGAACAACTCGTCGCCGCCGTCGCCGGACAAGGCCACCGTCACAGCCGTGCGCGCCAGACGCGCTACCAGCGCGGTCGGCACCTGCGAGGCGTCGGCGAACGGCTCATCGAACATCGCCGGTAGCGTCGGAACGACGGCCAGTGCATCGGCACCACTGACATAGAGTTCGGTATGCGCGGTGTGCAGGTGCTCGGCCACTTCGCGCGCCAGGTGCGCTTCGTCGTGGTGCGAGCGCTCGAAGCCGATCGTGAAGGTGCGCACCGGATGCCGGCTCTGCGCCTGCATCAGCGCGGTCACGATCGACGAATCGGTGCCGCCCGAAAGGAACACGCCGACCGGCACGTCGGCGACCATGCGAAGCGCCACCGAATCGCGCAGCAGCGTGTCGAGCCGGTTCTCCGCCTCCAGCACGTCGCCGGTGAATGGCTGCGAGATCGCCGCGGCCATCCGTTCGCGTGCATCCCAGTAGCGGCGCTGGTCGCGTGCGGGATCGTGCGACTTCGCACCGACCGCAACCGTGCGTGCATCCATCCGCAACAGCGAACCGGGCAGCAGTTTGAAGGTATCGGCATGGATCGCGTGCGGCGCCGGGATGTAATCAAGCCGCAACAGCAGCGCCAGCGAGTCCGGATCGACCGGGTTGTCGAACGCGGGGTGCTGCCAGAGTGCCTTGAGCTCGGAGCCGAACACGAACGTGTCGCCGGCCCATCCGTAATACAGCGGCTTCTTGCCGACACGGTCGCGTGCCAGCCACAGGCATTGCTCCTGGCGGTCCCACAACGCGATCGCGAACATGCCGTTGCAGCGGGCAATGGCGTCCTCGACGCCCCACTCCACCGCTGCTGCCAACAACACTTCGGTGTCGGAATGGCCACGGAACGCATGGCCGCGCGCGACCAGCACCTCGCGCAGTTCGGCGAAGTTGTAGATCTCGCCGTTGTAGGCGACGACGAAGCGTTGATCGGCCGAGGCCATCGGCTGATGGCCCAGTGGCGACAGGTCGAGGATGCTGAGGCGCCGATGCGCGAGCGCGATGCCGGTCTGTTCGTCGGCCCACACGCCGCTGTCGTCCGGGCCGCGATGCAGCATCGCATCGCCCATCGCCCGGGCGAGCGCAGACAGCCGATCCGCCCCCGTGTCCGGAGTCGGGCGGAGCAGACCGGCAAGACCGCACATCAGCGCGGCCTCAGGCCAGGCGGTCGGCGGCGGCGATCACGTCTTCATCGGACGGAATCACCAGGAATGCAGCACCTGCGAGCGGCGTGTAAGTGTCCTCGCCGACCACACGCTGGAACGGCCGTGCGGCGTATCCACCTTCGGCGATCGCGGTCACCACGCCCTCGCCCACGCCGGCGCTGTGCCGGCCTTCGTCGACGATCAGGATTCGCTTGGCGGTGCGCGCCTGCTCGCGGATGTATTCCTCGTTGAGCGGCACCAGCCAGCGCAGGTCAACCACGCGGGTCTTCCAGCCGTGTTTCTTCTCGATGGCGCGGGCGGCGCGCAGGCTCATTGGCACGCCGTTGCCATAGCTGAAGATCACCAGGTCGTCGTTGCCTTCGCCGTACACGCGGCCTTCGCCCAGGGTCATGGCTTCATCGGGCTTCGGATAGGCCGTCAGCCAACCGCCGTCGCCGGGCTCGTACAGGTCCTTGGTCATGTACAGGGCGATCGGCTCCAGGAACACGCTGACGCGGCCATCCACCTTCGACAGCGCGGTCAGCGTGCGCAGCATCGTCGCGGCATCGTCGCCGCGCGACGGACAACCCACCACCAGACCAGGGATGTCGCGCAGCGCGGTGATCGAGTTGTCGTTATGGAAATGGCCGCCGAAGCCGCGCTGGTAGCCGAGGCCGGCGATGCGCACGACCATCGGGTTGGCGTACTGGTTGTTGCTGAAGAACTGCAGCGACGCCGCTTCGCCACGGATCTGGTCGCAGGCGTTGTGGAAGTACGCGAGGTACTGGATCTCCGGGATCGGCAGCAGGCCGACGTTGGCGAAGCCCTGCGCCATACCTAGGATCATCGTCTCGTCAAGCAGCGTGTTGAACACGCGCCGCGGGCCGAATGCCTTCTGCAGGCCCTTGGTCACCGTGTACACGCCGCCCTTCTGCGCGACGTCCTCGCCGAACAGCAGGGTCTCCGGATACTTGGCGAAGATGTCGTGCAGCGCGTTGTTGATCTGGATGGCGAGATGCCGTGGCGGCTGGTTCTCCGGCAGCTTGGCTTCGCTGCCGAATACCTCGAGCCGGCGCTGCGGGAAATCGGCGCGCTCGGCCTCCTGCTTCACCGCTGCCGGCGAATACGGCGCCAGCGGCGCGATCACGTCCTCCAGCCTGTCGAGCTTGGGAGTGCGGTCGGCGTGATCGGCAGCAGCGAAGCACTTGCGGCGCGTTTCCTCATACAGCGCAAGCACTTCATCGCGACTCATCAGGCCCGACTCCATCGCGATGGCGGCCGAACGCAGCAGCGGGTCGGTCGCTTCGACCGCGCACAGTTCCTCGACCGAGCGCCACTCGATCTCGAAGTCGGTGCCGGCGTGGCCCATGATGCGGGTGGTCTTCAGGTGCAGAAACGTCGGGCGACGGGTGCGGCGGCAATGCTCGACCGCCTTCTGCACGTCGCCGTAGCCGTTGGCCAGGTCCAGGCCATCGGCGAAGAAGTAGTCCAGGCCGTCCATGTGCTGGAAACGGTTGGCGATCCAGCCCGACGGCGTCTTCACCGAGATGCCGATGCCATTGTCCTCGCAGACGAACAGGACCGGCGCCGGCAGCTTCTGGTAGGCCGTCCACGCGGCCGCGTTGAATGCGGTCTGCGCGGTGGCATGGTTGGACGAGGCATCGCCGAACGAGCAGATCGCGATGCTGTCGTCGGGAATCGGCAGCGCGTGGCCCAGGCGCTTGCCGGTTTCGATGGCGACCGCCGTGCCCAGCGCCTTGGGCAGGTGCGAGGCGATGGTCGAGGTCTGCGGCAACACCCACAACGGCTTGCTGCCCCACACCTTGTGGCGGCCGCCGCTGGCAGGGTCCTCCGCACTGGCGGCGAAGCTCAGTGCCGAGTCCATGATCGGATCCATGCCGGGCAGCTTGCGGAAACGCTCGGCCATGAAGCCGCCGGAGCGGTAATGCAGGAACGCCGGATCGGTGTGGCGCGTCAGCCGCGCGACCATCGCGTTGCCTTCATGGCCGCTGGAACCGATCGTGTAGAAGACCTTGTTCTGCACGCGCAGCACGCGAGCCATCAGGTCGAGATGGCGACTGATCAGTTGCGACTCGAACAGCTCCAGGAAACCGCGCGCGTCGAGGGCGCTGCCATCGAGCACCGCTTCGCCCAAGGCGGGGCGCGCATCGGCGCGGCCGTTCCAATGCTTCACGAACTCCACGAAGTTGACGTCGCAGATTTCGGCGCGGTTGAGGCCCTTCATGCGGGCCGGGATCGGATTCGGTACGGCGTACTGCTGTGCGGACATCGTCGACTCCACTCCCCGTTCCGGGGGAGCTCAATAGGAATATTCAGTCAGGCAGTGCTATGCGCGACGCTGCTTCCACCGGAGGCAAGGGCATCGCAATGAAATTGGGCGTCCTGCGCACACGCAGCAGCCAGTCGCGGATCGCCGGGTACGGCGCCAGGTCGAAGCCGCCCTCGTCGGCGACATCGGTATAGGCGAACAGGGCAATGTCGGCCACGCCGTAATCGCCACCGCTGAACCATGGATGCTGCTGCAGGTGCAGCTCCATCACCGCCAGCGCCAACTGGCCGCGCTCGCGCAGCTTCGGCAGGTCGGCGCGGCGCGGCGAATCCAGCGGCGTCCAGCCGCGGATGAAGCGTGCGACGGCGATGTAGGGCTCATGGCTGTACTGCTCGAAAAACATCCAGCTGAGCGCCTGCGCTCGCTGCCAGGCGTCGCCGCTCCAGAAGGCGGTGTCCTCGGCCAGCCAGCACAGGATGGCGTTCGACTCCGTCATGATGCGGCCGTCGTCGGCCTCGATCATCGGCACCTTGCCGTTGGGGTTCTTCGCCAGGTACTCGGGGGTGCGCGTCCCGCCGGACGTGCTGTCGATCTCGACCCAGCGGAACTCGCGGCGCAGCTGCGTCAGCATCAGTCGCAGCTTGTGGCAATTGCCCGAACTGGAATACCCGTAGACAGTGATCACGTGCGCTGCTCCCTGCGTGCGAACCACTCTTCGCGCGATTGGCCCCAGACTTCCACTTCGTTGGCGTCATGCGGCGCAGGCAGGCGCCCCATGCGCAGGTAGCGCGAGTCGAGTTTGGCCGCAACGCCCTTCGATGCAGCGTTGGCGGGATCGATGGTGTGAATGACTTCCGACCAGCCCAGGGTCTGGAAGGCCCAGTCGATCGCGACCGTCGCCGCTTCCGTGGCGTAGCCCTTGCCACCGGCACCGCCCGCAATGGCCCAGCCGACCTCGGTACCCGGCCAGCCCTCGGGTTGCCACGGACCCACGCGGCCAATCCAGCGACCGCTGGACTTTTCGATGACGGAGAACATGCCGAATCCGAGTACGGCCCACGACCCGACCATCGTCATCAGACCACGCCACGCCAACGATCGTGGCTGCGTGCCGCCGATGTAGCGCGTGCGTTCAACATCGGCCATGAGCTCGGCCCACGCCTCGAAGTCCTGCCCCTGCGGTGGGCGCAGGAGCAGACGTTCAGTTTCCAGCTGGACATCAGGTATCTGCACTGCCCGCTCCTCATGCCGCGACGCGACGTCACTGCACACCGGTCCATGGACGATGACGATGCGTCATGGTCCCGGGCCGCCCGCCCCGTCCGACGACGGGGCCTCCGGTCAGAACGCGCTGATGCCGGTCAGCTCGCGGCCGATCACCAGCTGGTGCACGGTCTCGGTGCCCTCGTAGGTGATGACCGATTCGAGGTTGAGCGCGTGGCGGATCGCTGCGTGCTCGGTGGTGATGCCGGCGCCGCCCAGCAGGTCGCGGCACTCGCGCGCGATGTCGATCGCCATGCGGCAGTTGTTCCACTTGGCCAGCGACACCTGCTGCGGCTGCATCTTGCCGGCGTCCTTCAGGCGGCCGAGCTGGAGCACCAGCAGCTGCGCCAGCGTGATCCGGCGCGACATCTCGGCGAGCTTGATCTGCGCGCTCTGCGTGGCCGCCACGGGACGGTCGAACAGGATGCGCTCCTTGGAGTAGTTCAGCGCCTCGTCCAGGCATGCGATCGCAGCACCGATCGGGCCCCAGGTGATGCCGTAGCGCGCCTGCGTCAGGCAGCCCAGCGGACCCTTCAGGCCCTTCACGTTGGGCAGGCGGTTGGCGTCCGGCACGCGCACGTTGTCGAAGAACAGCGAGCTGGTCACCGATGCGCGCAGGCTCATCTTGTGCTTGATTTCCTGGGCGGCGAAACCGGGCATGCCCTTTTCGACGATGAAGCCCTGGATGCCCTCGTCGGTCTGCGCCCAGACGATCGCGATGTCGGCGAGGTTGCCGTTGGTGATCCACATCTTGGAACCGTTGAGGATCCAATCGCCGCCGTCGCGGCGCGCGTTGGTCTTCATGTTGGCCGGGTCGGAACCGCCATGCGGCTCGGTCAGGCCGAAGCAGCCGATGACCTTACCCGCCGCCATGTCCGGCAGCCAGCGCTGGCGCTGTTCTTCGCTGCCGTAGGCGTAGATCGGGTACATGCACAGCGAGGACTGCACGCTGACGAAGCTGCGGATGCCGCTGTCGCCACGTTCCAGCTCCTGGCAGATCAGGCCGTAGCTGACCGCATTGAGGCCGGCACAGCCGTACTTTTCCGGCAGCGAGGAACCCAGCAGGCCCAGTTCGGCGATCTCGCCGACCAGTTCCTTCGGAAAGCGGCCCTGGTCGAAGGCCTCGCCGATGATCGGGATCACGCGCTCGTCGCTGAACCGTGCCACCGTATCCTGCACGGCGCGCTCCTCATCGGTGAGCAGGGAGCGGACGTCGTAGAGGTCGTACGGGTGCAGGGCCATGGCGTACTCGGTCGTGGGAAAGATCGCCATTGTAATGAATGGCCGCGACTCGGGGTAAGGCCGGGAAACCGCTTCCAGCGCGGTGATCGCGCACAATGCGGCCGCGTACAGCGCACAAAAAAGAAGGGCCGGATCGCTCCGGCCCTTCCTGACTCGATGTTGCCCGCGTGGATCAGCCGCGCGAGGTGCCGCTCGAAGCCGAAGCGGTCTGGGTCACGACCTGGCCGTCGATCACCGGCAGGCGATTGCCTTCGGGACGCTCGTCCATGCGCACGGTCTGCTCCTGGCCCTGGTAACGGTAGGTGACATCGTAGCCGACCACCTTCTCGTCGTCGCCCAGCGGGATGCGGTTGCCCGGCTTGCTGCCGACGCGCATCGTGCCGGTGGTGCCGTCCGGATTGCGGTAGGTCACGTTGTAGGCGACCACCTTCGAGGACTGCGACGTCGAGGTCGTGGTGTGGCACTGGCGCTCGGTGCGGTTGACGACCTTGCCGCCGACGTGGCGCTTGTCGACCTGGTTGCCAATGAAGCCACCGGCCACAGCACCCGCGGCAGTAGCGGCCTTGCGACCGTTGCCGTCGCCGATCTGATTGCCGACCAGGCCGCCAATCACGGCACCGGCCACGGTGCCGCCGACGTTGCCGTCACGCTCCGGGGCGCGCTCCTGCACGACCACGTCCTGGCAGACCTCACG
Source organism: Lysobacter niastensis (assembly GCF_015453285.1). Classification (GTDB taxonomy): domain Bacteria; phylum Pseudomonadota; class Gammaproteobacteria; order Xanthomonadales; family Xanthomonadaceae; genus Lysobacter_J; species Lysobacter_J niastensis. The sequence continues at coordinate 144,511 of NZ_JADLZT010000006.1, read as the reverse complement.
CGGGGTCGAAGTGGTGCTGGTCTCGCGGACCGGCTCGGTGCCGATGACCTGGGCGTACTGCGGTTCCTTCTCCGTAATCGGCTTCACGTTGACGACGTCGGCGTATTCCACGCCCTGGATGGCGCCGTTCGCGGCGACGTCGCCGCCCTGCCCGGCCAGCTGGGCATCGGAGGCCGTGCCGGCCGCCTGCGGGTTGTCGTTGCTCTTGAAGCTATTGAAAGCCGCAACGGCCACGCCGCCCACGAGCAGCGAAGCCAGCGCAACTGCAAGCAAGTTCTTGTTCATTTCAGGCCTCTGCGGGGGGCAACCCGCTGTTGTTGGATGGCGCCATTCGATCATTCGCAAGCTGAACGGCTGCCGATTTTTTAACATCAGACCGACGCATCTGTGAACGCCGTTAAGGAGCGTGTTAGCGTCTTTGCGACCGCCGTCAAACTGTGTGCCCCATGGCCAACCCCCTGACCGCCCCCCTGCTCGGCTTCCTCGGCAAGCTCAGCTACCCGCGCCTTTTCATGCTGACTGCCGCGCTATTCGTGATCGATCTGGTCGTGCCCGACTTCGTTCCGTTCGCCGACGAACTGCTGCTGGGCCTGGGCACGTTGCTGCTCGCCAACTTCAAGAAGCGCAAGGACGTGATCCAGCCACCGCGCTGACGCCATGCTGTTCGACAGCCACTGCCACCTCGATGCACCTGAGTTCGACGGCGACCGCGCGGCAGTGGTTGCACGCGCGCGCGCAGCCGGCGTGACCCGCCAGGTCGTGCCGGCCGTGGACGCTGCCGGGTGGCCGAAGCTTCGCGACGTGTGCCGTGCGGATGCGGGACTGCATCCCGCCTATGGCCTGCACCCGATGTACCTGGCATCGCATCGCGACGAACACCTCCAGCAGTTGCGCGAATGGATCGACAGGGAAAATCCGGTCGCGGTTGGCGAATGCGGCCTCGACTACTTCATCGAGGGACTCGATCGCGACCTGCAACGCCACTATTTCGAAGGCCAGCTGCGCCTGGCGCGCGAGTTCGACCTGCCGGTCATCGTGCATGCGCGCCGTGCGGTCGACGACGTGATCTCGGCGATCCGCAACGTCGGCGGCCTGCGCGGCGTCGTGCACAGCTATTCCGGCAGCGAGGAGCAGGCCAGGCAATTGTGGAAGGCAGGGTTCCTGCTCGGCCTGGGCGGTCCGGTGACCTACGACCGCGCCAACCGGCTGCGCCGGCTGGTGGCGACGATGCCGCTCGAGTATCTGCTGCTGGAAACCGATGCACCCGACCAGCCCGACGTGGACATCCGGGGCCAACGCAACGAACCGGCGCGGCTGGCGCGGATACTGGACGTCATCGCCGGGCTGCGCGGCACTGCACCGGAGACACTGGCCGAAGCTACCTCCCGCAACGCGGAACGGCTTTTCGGTCTCGCCGCCGCGTAAGGTTCGCTACGCCTTTTTCTTCAACAGCAACTCCAGCGCACGTCCGGTGGCGGCAAACGCGAACGTGCCGGTGATGTGCGTCGCAGCACCGAGGCCGACACCGCAATCGAGCTTGAGCGCCGCATCACCGCTGGCCTGCGGCCGGACGCCGCACACCGTTCCGTCGGGCTGCGGATACTTGACGTTCTCGAGCGAATAGATCGCGGAGATGCCGAAGTAGCGATCGGCGTTCTTCGGGAAGTTGAACTCGCTGCGCAATTTCTTGCGCACCAGCGCCAGCATCGCATCGTGCTCGGTGCGCGACAGGTCGCGAACGCGCACGAGGGTCGCATCGGTGCGCCCGCCAGCGGAGCCCACCACGATCAGCGGCAATTTGCGGCGTCTGCACCAGGCTGCCATCTCGACCTTCGTGCGGAAGCTGTCGCAGGCGTCGATGACCAGATCGAAGCCACGGTCCAGCATCTCGGACAGGTTCGACGGCGTGACGAAACTCGACACGGATTCCGCCGTGATCAGCGGGTTGATCGCGCGGCAACGCTCGGCCATCGCCTCGACCTTGGAACGGCCGTACTGCCCCGCCAATGCCGGCAACTGGCGGTTGGTGTTGGACACGCAAAGGTCATCGGCGTCGATCAGCGTCAGGTGCCCGATGCCGCTGCGCGCGAGCGCCTCCACGACCCACGACCCGACGCCGCCCATGCCCACCACCGCCACACGGCAGGCGGCGAAACGAGCCACCGAGCCGGCACCATACAAACGGTCGACACCGGAGAACCGTTCCTGCCAGGCAGGGTCCAAAGTCAAAGTCACATCGTTCATGCCGCCCATTGTAGCGGCGCGCCCAATGCCACCGCCTGCCCGCAGCGGCCGTGATAAGGTGCGGCCACGTCGCGACCGCAGAGTCAAGGAGAAGATGTCATGAGCGATCCACAGGCCGGCACCGCCGTCCGCAAGAGCCACGCCACCCGATACCTGTTCCTGTTCCTGATCGGCCTCGTGATCGGCGTCATCGCCACGGTGATGGCGATGCGCGCGATCGACGCGCGCCGCGATCACTTCCCCGACAGCGTCATGCAGGTGCAGCAGTGGCACCTCGGCCAGCTCAAGGACCGTGTCTCCGAGAACCGCTGCGCCGCCACGGACACGCTGCCGCACCTGAAGGCACTGCGCACCATGACCGACAACCTGGAGCCGGCCTTCGCCGACCTGAAGGACGATCCGCGATTCCGCGATCACGCCAGCAAGATCCGCGGCACGCTCGATGCAGCGCTGGCCAACCCGCCGCTCAACTGCGAAGGCGTCGGCAACACCGTCAAGAGCATCGGCGAAGGCTGCAAGGCCTGCCATCAGGATTTCCGCGGCTGATACCGCGCTTTCCCATCGCCGCGCGCGACGCCAGTGCGCGGCGATCACACGGCGTTGACACTTCGCGTCGCGATTGAAGGACTGTTCACGGGCCCCCGTCTAGGTTTGGAGTCACGCAGCGACACGTGTCGCCGCGACCAATCCTCATCAAGGAGTTCGTCATGAATGGTCGCACCCGTTTTCGTATTGCCGCTGCAGCTACTGCGACTGCCTTGGCGCTCGCCGGCTGCGCTACTTCGCCATCATCGGGCTACAGCAGTTACCCCCAGTCGACTTACGGTGGAAGCACGGCCAACTGCTACGACTGCGGCACAGTGACGCGGGTGGAGCAGGTCACCAGCGGCAGCAGCGCGCCTGGCGCCACCGGCGCGGTACTCGGCGGTATCGTCGGCGCCGTCGCGGGTCACGAGATTTCGCGACATACCGGCGGCAGCGAGGGCAACCAGAACGTATCGGCCGCGGTCGGCGCAGTGGGCGGCGCGGTGGCCGGCAATGCAATCCAGAAGAACACGTCGGCTTCCTATAACGTCTATGTGCGCATGAACGACGGCCGCACCACGGTCGTTACACAGACCGATCTGGATGGCATCCGCCAGGGTTCCTATGTTCGCGTCTACAACGGTCGCGCCTGGGCGCAGTGATCACTGCGCGGTCGCAGTAGAAAAAACAAAGGCCCGCGATTCGCGGGCCTTTGTCATTGCCGGTGCTCCGGAGCGAGTCCGTCACCAGCACTGGTACCCGCTCGGCGGCGTACCACTCTGCGCGCGCACCCCGACATGCGTCAGTGTCAGAGTCCCGCACTTGGTATCGCTGGTCGCCTGGCCGCGCTGCGGAACCGCCTGCAGTGTGTAGGCACTCGCCGAGATGGCGCTGGCGCTGACCCGGTACCAGTCGTTCTCCGAAGTCATCTGGTCGACGCCGTTGCACCCTGCGGCGTTGTACGCATTGAATCGCGTGAAGCATCGCTCCAGCCGGCTGGCCACCTCATTGAGCGCGGCCTTGCCTTCGGCCCGGCGCGTCTTGCGGACCTGCTCCTCGTAGCTTGGGTAGGCGATCGCGGCCAGGATCGCGATGATCGTCACCACGATCATCAGCTCGATCAGGGTGATGCCGCGCATCGCGGCGCGCGTGGCGGTCGTCTTCATGGCCAGAACTGCCTCCAGGACGTGCGGCCGCGCGGCAGAGTGTCGCGTTCGCCGACCTCCTGGATGTTGCCAGTGGCGCCCGACATGATCTTCTTCTGCAGGCCCTGTCCCGGCACGTTGATGATGCTCGGCGTCTGCAGACCGCCCACCGTCGACTTGACGCCGGACGCCGGCACTTGCTGGTTGTTGTGGGTGATCGTGTCGCCCTGGTTGCCCGGCGTGGAGACGGTGAACAGACCATCACCGTTGATGTCGAGGATCGGACTGTCGAAGCGGCCGCCGTCGCGGGCCTGCAATTCCATCAGCCAGCCGTCGGAACCGCCGCTACAGGCGTCGCCAGGCATCAGCGTCGTGAAGATGATGCGGCCGCCCTGCAGCACCGGATCGGCTACGACGCGCTCGCCGAGGAACCCGGCTGCGCTGTAGATCAGGTCGACGTACCAGCCCTTGTGGCTGGTGGTCAGCGCATTGCGCGAGGTCACCCGGTACGACCCCACGTTGGGCAGCGTCACCTCGTTCTGGATCGTCTGCTGCAGCAGTTCGCTGCGACCAGCGACCACGGCGCGGTTGTTGGCGTTGTCGTCATAGATGGCATAGAAGCTCTGCACCGGACCGGTCGCACCGGCGGTGAGGGAGTTGTCGCCGTCTTCGAAGAACTTGCCGGTGCCGAAGTAGATCGTCTGGCCTGCGGCATACGGGCCACGGCCCACCACCGGACGCACGGTGATCGGCTGGCGGCTGGCCGCCGGGCACGCATAGATGTTGTTGACGTTGCCGGATGCGCAGACGGTGACCAGTGGGCGCGGATCGTTGGCCTGGCCGTGATGGACGCGCCAGTTGTTGGTCGAGCTCGAGTCGACGTCGAACCGCCACAGGTTACCCATCAGGTCGCCCGCGTAGATCATGTCGATGACGGAATCGCCGTTGGTATCGACCGGGTACGGGGGCGACAGGCCGTTCGCTGGATTGCTCGCTGGGTTGTAGTCCGGATCGGTGTCGATCGGCGCCCGCGCGTTGGCCGGGCCGGTCATCAGCTCGCCAGTCTCGATATCGACGATGAAAAGCTTGGCCGACTTGTTGAGGCCATACCCGCTGCCGAAGATCGCCGCCCATCGGCCGTTGGCCATGCGCTGGATGCTGGGCTGACCCATGACATACCCGAGATCGGGATGGGTGAACTCCCACAGCACTTCCGGTGCGGTCGCCGCGGTCGGGTTGCTTACGTCGATGGCGACGATGCTGCGGCCACCCGCGCCCATCGTCGTGACCAGCACCGTGTGCCACGCATTGCCGAAGTAAGCGTCGCCAGCAACGGGTTGTCCGTCGACGTAATAGCGGTGCGTGTAATCGCTGCGCGGCAACTGGGCCAGGGCCGGCGACTGGCCGAGACCGGCAGCCATGAACTCGGACGGGATGAAGGCCCACTGCTCGACGCCGTCGGACGCACGGAACGCGTGCAGCATGCCGTCGTTGGCGCCGATGTAGACCATCGCCGTGCGGTCGGCCTTGCCGAACCGGAACGCCTGGTACGAATCGCGGCCATCGGCACCCGAAGGCAGGCGGTCGTAACCGAAGTTGTCGGTGCCGACGTAACGCGGACTGGAGTTGACGATGTCACCCAGCGACGAGGCACGCTCACGCAGCCGCACCGTGCCCGGGGTCGGCACGCCCTGCACGGAGCGGTCGCCGCGGATCCAGGCGACGCGGCGCTGCCCGGCGCCGTCGCTCTGCGAGGTATTGGCCGGATTGAGGTTGAACGAGGCCTGCTGGGCGGTCGTCAGCTGATCCCATGCGAACGACGTTCGCTGGCCTGACGCATTGCGGAAATAGATGTTGCGGACGCCGTGCGCCGGTATCGACCCGGCCGCGCTCCAGCGCGGGGTCGACGAGACCGTACCGCCGGTCTGGATCTCGTGGGCGGCGAGCTCACCGGTCCACTGCGAGGCGTCGAAATGCGCCTGGAACAGGAGCGAGCCGCCGCCGGCGCGCGTGGACGACGATGCGGTGCGCGAGCCCGAGCCTTCCGAGTTGGAGATGATCGACTCCAGCGCCTGGCGCAGACGGTTGGTCAGTTCGGTGCTGGAACGCGCGTTGAGCATCTCGCCGCGGCCGTTGACCGAGGCGTGGTACAGGTCGTCGACCTGCACCGGGCTGCGCTGCGCGGTCGGATCGACCCACGCCGGGGCCGCCGTGTACGCGTCGGCCACGCGCTGGTGCGTGACGCCGAAGATGTTGCCCTGCGCGCCGAGCGTAATGCCGTAGTGGTTCACGTGCGGATTGGAGTTGCAGTCCAGCTGCGGGTCGCGATTGGCGGCGCGGCAACCCACCGGCACCGGCACCTGGCCACTGGCCAGGTCGGTGCGGATGCGCGTGTAGTACTTCATCGCGATGTCGGCGATGGTGTTGCTGTAGGCGTCCTGATACGGCGTGCCCTTGTTGTTGTCGGCGTTGCCGACGCCCGAGGACGTGCTGGGAGTGGAGAAGCCGTCGGTGAACTGAAGGACGAAGTTCTTCTGACAGGCGTGCTGGACGATGCCGGTGCTGGTGCTGTCGAACTGGTCGCCCGCGAACTTCAGGCCTTCACGGTTCGGAGTACCGCCGTTGTTGCCGCCGATGCCGTAGAACCAGTCGTAGACGCTGCTGCGCTGGGTATCGAAGTCGTACATCGTGACGTTGTTGGGGCGATTGTTGATCGGCGTGCCGCCCAAACGGATCCCGCTGATGTCGTTGAACGCTTCGCCCATGCCCGCGCGCAGCGCCAGGTGGCGCTTGCGGTGGTACTGGAACCAGTTGGCGAAGTTCTGCATCTCCGGCGTGCCCGACGCGATCTCCGTGCGGGTCAGGCAGTAGCCGTCCGGCGCCAGCGCCACGACGCCGTTGCTGAAACTCGCCGAGCCCGGATTGGAGAAGAACGCCGCATAAGCCGCCGGGGCCGGCGTCGAGCAGTTGTAGTTGTTGCCGCCTACGGTGTAGGCCGAAGCCTCAGTACGGCGGCTGTAGTACGTCGCGACCTTGTAGGTGAAGTCGTAGTTCCGCCCAACGACGTCGTTGTTGTTGGTGAGCTCGTTGGTCCGCATCGCCGTGCCATCGGGCTTGTGCATGCCCGGGTGCAGTCGGAACGAGTGCGTCACGTTGCCGGTGACATTGATCGTGGTCGTGCCGAGGGGATCGGTCTTGACCGCCGCGGGCGTCGCAGCCGCGAAGGTCGTGGCGCCTTCGCTCGGCCATGGCGCATAGGTCACGGCGGGGTTGTAGTACTGACCGTTGTAGTCCGGGCTTCGCGCAAACGCGAACTCCAGGGTCGGCGGAACCGCGAAGTGGTCGTTGTCGGCATCGGCGTAGATGCGCGGCTCGACGGGGAACAGGTAGACGTACTTCTTCCACGTGCTGTTGGCGTCGCCGACATTGTTGAAGTTGAGTCCGGCGCCACCGCCTCGACCGCTGGAGGATCCCCAGAAGCCGCGGTTGCCCGTGTCCCACCACAACGCGCCGTCGTTGGTGGGATACAGGCCCTCGCCGTCCATGCTGCCGGAGTTGTCGATCACCAGCATCAGGTTGGGCTTGACCCGCGTGCCGATAGTCAGTGGCTGCTGTGCGATACCGGCCTGGACGTCCTTGCCCGGCGTCAACGCCGAGATGCCCAGAACCAGCGCCGTCGCCGACAGCGCGCCCCACATGCTCGATTTCATGTCGTCCCCCTGCCCCTCGGTCAACGCCGGTAGGTGGTTTGCAGAATCACGAAGGTGTCGCCGCGCTGGCCGTAGCCACGCGCGCTGATCCTGTACACCGTGGTTTCCTGCGGCTGTTCGGTCGGATTGAGGCCGCCACCTGGATCTGGCACGGGAGGCAGTTCCTCGATCGCGATCTGCGCGTTCGCGCCGTCGATGGAGTAACTGATCTTGCCGTTGCCGCCCGCGTCCCACGCGGTCGGCGTGCTGAAGTCCGGCGCGGGCTTGGCGGCGTAGTGGTACCAGCCATTGGCGGTGAGTACGTTCGGCAAGGTTCCGTCGACCAGCCCTTCGCCGTGTCGCAGCGCTGCTTCGGTGGTCTGGAAGGCCTGGTCGAGCTGGCGCGAGTTGCCGACCAGACGCTCCATCAGCGTCGACCCGCGCATGGCGGCAAGCACCAGCAGCGTGAGCACGATGAGGATCATCAGGCTGATCATCAGCACCGAACCGCGGGCGCGATGCGCAGGAACGCGACGTGCAGGGATGGGAAGCATCGGGCGCGCGGTCATGGCAGGCGGTTCCGTAGCGAAATGGTCATGGAGAACACGCGGCGCTGGCGGCGGTCATCGACTGGATTGACGGTGGTTCCCGCCAGCGAATAGGTGGCGGAGTCGTCCTGCGCGAGGCTGTTCTCCTGCGCCCGGGCCAGCACCGACATCTGCACGGTGCGGACCTGGCTCCAGTCGGTGACGCCGGCCGCGGTCTGGTAGCTGTTGATGGCGAAGTCGCCGTCGCTGTCCACGCCGTAGAGCAGCTGCATGGACTCGATGCCGCTTACCAGTTCCTCCGCGCGCAGCTGGCGCTGGTTGGGAGTGCTGTCCGGAGCCAGCAGCGTCGCGCGGAACAGCGACGGTGCATTGCCGGAGCCGCGACCGATGAAGTACGCCGTGCTGGTTGCACGGGCGATCATCGCGCCGTCGCGGAAGGCGCTGCCGTTGGGGCCGTTGCCGGCAATGTTGCTGGCGTTGCCGGGCGACACCGTGTTGCCGTTGGACCCGACCACGTTGGTCCTGCCGCCGGCCTGGGTCACGTTCGTGGCCTGGAAGATCATGCCCTGCGCGCAGTCGGTGACGAACAACACGTCGCCCAGCGAAATGTCGTTGCCGGTCTGCACGAACATCTGCGAGCCGCTGTTGAACGGGTCGACCAGGGGCCAGGTCTGCGCGCCGATGCCACCGAGCAGGAGCACATCCGAACCCGGGATCGCCAGGTTCAAGTCGCGCAGCGTCTGCGGCAAGGTGGCGTTCCACGTACCGCCGGGCGCAGGATCGCTGGCCGCCAGCGTCAGCGTGCTCCCGGGGGCGCTGCCATTGGCTTCGAACCCCATGATCGCGGCCGTGAACTGCCACGGGAACGCGGTGCCGCCGTTGAGATAGTTGGTAACGGGGAACTGCGCGCCCGGCATGGTCCGGCTGGCGCAGCCGGTCAGTCCGGCCATCCGCACGTCACGGGCAACGAACTCCAGCGCATAGCGGCCGGTTTCCTCGACGCCGGACTTCTGGTCCTGGGCGACGAAGGTCATCTTGGTCGACAGGTAGACCTGCAGGACCGCGCCCAGCAGCAGCAGGCCCAGGACCATCGCCACCATCAGTTCGATCAGCGACAGGCCCACGGTACGCCCGAGTGACGGACGGAATCCGTTCCGCTTATTCGCAATCTGCGACGTCCGCATCATTGGGTACATAGGCGCGTGCTCTCGCTGAAGGTCAGCAACGCTGGATCGCCGGCAACCAGCGGCGCGTTCTCGGCACCCTGGTCGCCGCGCGCGTCGTTCCAGCGCACGGTTACGGTGGCCACCCGGGTGGTGGCATTGACGGCGATCGAACCGGTGCCCTCCGGCAGCGCCTGGGCGATGCGTGCCCGCCACTGCCGCAGATCGGTGCTGGGCAGATCCGTGCCGGAGCCGGGCGTGCCGGTCAGTGCCAGGTTGTAGGACCCGACCAGCGCCGCGGCGCAGTTGCCGCGCATCCGCTCGATCATGTCGTGGTTGAGCTGCGTAGCCTGGCCGCGCATGAAGGCGTTGTGCTGGGTCTTGATCGACAACAGCTGAAGCGACGCGAGTCCCAGCAGCCCCATGGTCGTGACCACCAGCGCGACCAGCACTTCGATCAGGCTGAAGCCTCGTTGTGTGCGTGAGGTTTTCATTGAGTGCACGACTCCGCGGCGCTGCGAATGCGGCCGATGCGGTTGACGGTGATCCTGCGGAGCTGGTTGCCGCGGCACAGGCTGTTGCGCAGGACGAAGCTGCGCTCGCCAAGGGTTCCTGCCGTGCTCCAGCTGAGGGTGCCGGTGGGCGAGTAGCGGTACCACTGGTCGGCGCCGGTAAGCGTGAACCCTGCATCGGTCGCGGCCGACACCGACACCATCCGGCTTTCGTAATCGGCGCCCGAACTGCTAGCGGGAGCCGCGGGCGTGCCACTCATGGCCGTATCCTGGAATACCACCCAGCCGGTGGCCCAGTCGGTGCTGGCACTGCAGGAGCGTTGATTGGTACTGGCGCAGACAGTGACAGGCTGGCCCCTGCGCAGCGCTTCGGCGCGCGCGACATTCAGTGCCGTGACCAGCGCGTTGTTGGCGGCTGCCAGACGATTGGCACGCAGCAGGTCGGCGAACGACGGCGTCGCCATGGCGAGCAGGATCGCCGCCACAGCCAAGGTGACCAGTAGTTCCACCAGCGTGAAACCGCGCGATAGAGCGCGCATGCGTCCCCTCCCCCTGTCCTTGTCCTTTCCTTCCCCTGACGCCCGGGCTGGGCGCTACCGTCATCCCCGAGATCGACGGCGGCCAATACAGCCGACATGCGGCATAAAATAGCGGATGGAATGGCCAAATAAACCGACCAGCGGTTTTTTTATCACAAAATCTGGAAGCGGTCGCATATTTTGACGCCCGCCCGTCGGGTTCCCGTCACTGCGCGGCGAGCCTCATCCGGCTAGTGTCGGCCGGTCCGCGTCCGCGGGCCTCACCAACACACTCCGGGGGTTTCGAATGGAATTCCGCCTCATGCACGTCGTTTCCGGCGCTGCCGTCCTGGCCGGCGCCGTTGCCGCCGCCACCGCCGCACCTCCTCTCGCCAAGACCAATCCCCTGCGCATCAGCGTCGTGGCCGCACCGGCGCAGGCGGGAGGCTTCCTCGGCGCGATCGAGGTAACCGTGACCAACACCAGCCGGCACACCGTGCGCGTTCCCAACTGGGAACTGCCGTCGGAGTTCATCGATTCGAAACTCTTCGGCGTCAGCCGGGACGGCGTCGCAGTCCAATACGAAGGCGCCCTGATCAAGCGCGGCCTGCCGCAGGCGGCCGACTTCACGATCCTCCGTGCCGGCGAAACCCTGCGTCGCGTGGTCGACCTGTCGAGCGCCTACGACCTGTCGAAGACCGGCGAGTACGTCGTCACCTTCCGCTCGCCGTTGCAGCACGCTTCGCTGTCGGACGGCAGCATGCTCCAGCAGGGCAACGGGCTTCCGATGCTCGCCCAAAGCGCTCCGCTGCGGCTCTGGGTGGATGGCGCCGACCAGCTTGGCGCGGCCAAGGGCAATGGCACTGCCGGCAAGGGCAAGCCGGGGACCGGTGGCACGGTCGTCAACGGCGTGACCTACAAGGGCTGCTCGACTACCCAGATCAACGGTGCCGGCGACGCGGTGGTATCGGCGCGCGGATACGCCGAGAACGCCAAGGGATACCTTGCCGCCGGCACACCGGGGTCGCGCTACACGACGTGGTTCGGCGCCTACACCACGTCGCGCTTCAACACGGCAAGCCAGCACTTCGTCGCGATCGATGCGGCCATCGACCAGAACAATGGCCAGGTCACGATCAACTGCGGCTGCAACCAGAATTACTACGCCTACGTGTACCCGACCCGGGAATACGAGATCTTCGTCTGCAGGGCCTTCTGGACCGCACCTCGCACCGGCACGGATTCCAAGGCCGGCACCCTGATCCATGAAATGAGTCATTTCAATGTGGTCGCTGGCACCGACGACGTCGTCTACGGCCAGACCGGGGCGAGAAACCTCGCGGCCACGGATCCCAATGGCGCGCTCAACAACGCCGATAACCACGAGTATTTCGCCGAGAACACGCCGTCACTCAACTGAGGCCTGGCACTGCCGGCGGCGGCCCATCTGGGCCGCCGCTGCTGTTTTGGAGAAAGCAAAAAAGAAAACCCGGCCGAGGCCGGGTTTTCCTGAAGTCCCATGCGCGGAAAACCGCGCCAGGCCTCTTTTGATTACATCGGCTCGACGGCGTCAGCCTGCAGGCCCTTCTGACCCTGGACGACCGTGAAGGTGACCTTCTGGCCTTCCTTCAGGCTCTTGAAGCCCTGGGACTGGATGGCGCGGAAGTGCACGAAAACGTCTTCGCCATTCTCGCGGCTGATGAAGCCAAAGCCCTTAGCGTCGTTGAACCACTTGACGACACCGGTTTCGCGGTTGTTCGACATTTATACTTTCTCCTTGGAACATTGGTTGTAAGCGCGTTTACGACGCGTGCTGGTTGCAAGGAGGAAGCGAGGTGCAACGATGTAGCGGATCGATGGATCAACCGCATCGGGCCACGATTCACGGTGACCCTGGCAAACACAGCGACCGCACGGTACCCCGCACCGGATGAAAATGCAATCCGTGCAAAGTCGCCCCAAGAACGGATTACGGAATGGACCCCACACCTATTTATTACGTATTGGCAGGCCTGCTTATCCTGGTCGGAATCGCAGGCACCGTGCTGCCCGCGCTGCCGGGATTGCCCCTCGTATTCGCCGGCATGCTGCTGGCCGCCTGGGCCGGCGACTTCCAGCAGGTCGGATGGATCCCGCTGGTGATCCTGGGCCTGCTGACCCTGCTCTCCCTCGGCATCGATTTCCTGGCCACCTCGATGGGCGCCAAGCGGGTGGGCGCCAGCAAGCTCGCCGTGGCCGGGGCGATGCTCGGCACGCTGGCGGGCCTGTTCTTCGGTCCGCTCGGACTGTTCGTCGGTCCGTTCGTGGGTGCGCTCGCGGGCGAGCTCATCCATGGCCGCGAAGTGCTGCATGCCACCCGCGTGGGCTTCGGCACGTGGCTGGGCATCGTCTTCGGCGTGGTGCTCAAGCTCGGCCTCGCCTTCGCGATGGTCGGCCTGTTCGCGCTGGCCTGGTTCGTCTGACCGCCCGAAAATACCGGGCCGACATTCACTATCGAGGCAGTGTGGCGATGCCAGACTGCCAGCGAAAAACCGATACGCCACCGAGCGACGCATGACGCCAGCTTTCAAGCGCGACAGTCTCCCAACTCTCCGACCCACGATCCTGTTGCTGGCTGCGGCCTCCGCCGCTCCCCAACCGGTCCATGCCCAGACGCCGGCCACGCCCGCCACTCCCGAAGCGTGCCTCTCGATCAATATCGATGCCGATCGCCTGGCCTGCTACGACGCCGCCCTCGGCCGCAGCGCGCGCGACACGCAACGCGCCGACATCGCGGCCAAGGAGGCGCGCGCGATCCAGAAGAACCTGGAGCTCGCCGACCAGATCCAGCCGACCGAACCCACCGAGGCCACATCGCCAACGCAGGGCGACCTCTACGTCCATGACGATCCGCTGCGAAGCGCGATCGCCAATGCCGGCAAGGGCTCGCTGCTCGACAGCCGCTGGGAGCTGGCCCGCGATTCCAAGCTCGGCATCTTCAACTTCCGGGCGTACAAGCCGGTCTACCTGCTGCCCGCGTTCTGGAGCAGCAGTCCCAACGAGACGCCGCTTTCGCCCAATCCGCTCAACACGGTGCAGGAACCGATCCCGGTCGACGCGCTCGAGGCCAAGTTCCAGCTGAGCTTCAAGACCAAGGCCTGGGAAAACATGTTCGGCGACAACGGCGACCTGTGGATGGCCTACACCCAGAGCTCGCACTGGCAGGTCTACAGCCCGGAGACCTCACGGCCGTTCCGCGAGACCAACTACGAGCCCGAAGTGATGCTGATGTTCCGCAACAACTATCGGCTCGGGGGTTGGAACGGGCGGATGGCGGGCGTCAGCTTCAACCATCAATCCAACGGCCGCGCCAATCCGCTTTCGCGCAGCTGGAACCGCGTCATCGGCATGGTCGGGCTCGACCGCGAGAACTGGGCGCTGACGGTCCGGCCCTGGTGGCGAGTGCCGGAGAGTGGTGCCGACGACAACAACCCTGACATCCAGGACTACGCCGGGCGTGCCGACGCCACGCTGGTCTACCGGTACGACGGCCACGAGTTCGCGCTGATGGGCCGCCACTCGCTGCGGGGCGGCGATCGCTCTCATGGCGCCGTGCAGTTCGACTGGGGCTTCCCGATCCACAACAGCCTGCGCGGCCATCTGCAGGTGTTCGACGGCTATGGCGAGAGCCTGATCGACTACAACCACCGCGCCACCTATGTCGGACTGGGGGTCTCGCTGCTGGAGTGGTACTGAGCGCCGCCGGTTCGCAGGCTGTGCGACCGGCGTCGCGGATCATGACGTCCCATTGCCGGATGCTGGAGAAGGAATGCAGGGAGTGCAGGGAGACGTCACGATGAAGATGCGCCGCATCCTATCCTTGGACGGCGGCGGCATACGCGGCCTGGTCAGCTGCCTGTGGCTCGGTGGCGTCGAGGACGCGCTCATCCACGCCGGCAAGCCTGGCATCCTCAAGAGCTTCGACCTGCTGGCGGGCAGCTCGACCGGCGCGATCATCGCCTGCGGGCTCGCACTCGGTTTTCCGCCCGGTCAACTGGCGCAGCTGTACCGCGAACAGGGCCACGACATCTTCCCGGGCATGGCCGGACGCCTGTGGTCCCGCGCCGGCCGGATGTTCACCCAGGGCATCTCCGCGCCCCGCTACGACGGCAAGGGCCTGGAAAAGGTGCTGAAGAAAGTCTTCGGCGCCGCGACGCTGGGACAGGCGAAGAAGCCCCTGCTGATCACCAGCTACGACACGATTTCGCGCACGCCGATCGTGTTCAAGAGCTTCAAGCCCGAGCATGCGGACCTGCCGATGTGGGAGGTCTGCCGCGCATCCTCGGCCGCACCCACCTATTTTCCCGCGCACCCGATGAAGGTGGAGGGCCATCGCCGCGCGATGATCGATGGCGGTGTCGTGGCCAACAATCCGACCGCGTGCGCCATCGCCGAAGCATTGCGCAAGGATGCGCGCGTCGACAGCGCACAGGACCTGGTGGTGCTGTCGGTGGGCAGCGGCGAGCGCAACCGTCCGATCGACCTGAAATCCGCGCAGGAATGGGGCGCGGTGGAATGGGCCATCCCCATCATCGACGTGTTGTTCGATGGCAGCACCGACGCCGTCGACTACATCGCGCAGCACCTGGTCGGCGATGGTTACTTCCGGTTGCAGGCCGAACTGCTGGCCGGACTGGACGACCTGGACGATGTCAGCGCGACCAACATCGCCGCGCTGGAGACCCTGGCCCGGAACTATCTGATCGACGCAGCCACGCAAGCCAAGCTCGCCGCACTGGCCACCCGACTGTAACGGGCGGCTTCATTTTCACCGGAAAACGAGAAGCCCGGGACATGCCCGGGCTTCCTGCGTACCGCGATCGTGCAGCGCGTTATTCGACGACGACCGGGATCTTGCCGATGCGCGCCTGCCACTCGCGCGGGCCGGTCTTGTGCACCGACTCGCCTGTGGAATCCACGGCCACCGTCACCGGCATGTCCTGCACGTCGAACTCGTAGATCGCTTCCATGCCGAGATCGGCGAAGCCGACGACCTTGGCCGCCTTGATCGCCTTGGACACGAGATAGGCCGCACCGCCGACCGCCATCAGGTAGGCCGAGCCGTGCTTGCGGATCGCCTCGATGGCTGCCGGGCCGCGCTCGGCCTTGCCGACCATGCCCATCAGGCCGGTCTGCGCCAGCACCTGCTCGGTGAACTTGTCCATGCGCGTGGCCGTCGTCGGGCCAGCCGGGCCCACGACTTCGTCGCGCACCGGATCGACCGGGCCGACGTAATAGATGAAGCGGCCCTTGAGGTCGACCGGCAGTTCCTCGCCCTTGTTGAGCATGTCGACCATGCGCTTGTGCGCGGCATCGCGGCCGGTGAGCAGCTTGCCGTTGAGCAGCAGCACCTCGCCCGGCTTCCAGCTGGCCACTTCCTCCTTCGTCACCGTGTCGAGATTGACGCGGCGGCCCTTGGAGGCGTCGTAGGTCAGCTCCGGCCAGTCGGCGAGCGACGGCGGATCCAGCATCACCGGGCCGCTGCCGTCGAGCGTGAAGTGCGCGTGGCGGGTCGCGGCGCAGTTGGGGATCAGCGCCACCGGCAGGTTGGCGGCGTGGGTCGGGTAGTCCTTGACCTTGATGTCCAGCACCGTGGTCAGGCCGCCCAGGCCCTGCGCGCCGATGCCCAGCGCGTTGACCTTGTCGTACAGCTCCAGGCGCAGCTCCTCTGCACGGCTGGACGCGCCGCGAGCCTGCAGCTCGGTGATGTCGATCGGCTCCATCAGTGCTTCCTTGGCCAGCAGCATCGCCTTCTCGGCGGTGCCGCCGATGCCGATGCCGAGCATGCCCGGCGGGCACCAGCCGGCGCCCATCGTCGGCACGGTCTTGAGCACCCAGTCGACGATCGAGTCGGACGGGTTGAGCATCGCGAACTTGCTCTTGGCTTCCGAACCGCCGCCCTTGGCCGCGACGATCACCTCGACCGTGTTGCCCGGGACGACCTTCACGTTGACCACGCCCGGCGTGTTGTCCTTCGTGTTGGTGCGCTTGCCGGCAGGGTCGGCCAGCACCGAGGCGCGCAGCTTGTTGTCCGGGTGGTTGTAGGCGCGGCGCACACCCTCGTGGACCATCTCCTCCACGCCCATCGTGGCGTCGTCCCAGCGCACGTTCATGCCGATCTCAAGGAACACCGTGACGATGCCGGTGTCCTGGCAGATCGGGCGGTGACCCTCGGCGCACATGCGCGAGTTGATCAGGATCTGCGCGATAGCGTCCTTGGCTGCCGGCGACTCCTCGCGCTCGTAGGCGGCGGCGAGGTTCCGGATGTAGTCGACCGGGTGGTAGTAGCTGATGTACTGAAGGCCGTCGGCGATCGACTGGATCAGGTCTTCCTGGCGGATCGAGACGGGCTGACCGGCGACCGGGCGGCTCGGGGACTGGCTTGGACTCACGGCGGGCTGGGACTGGCGGTTGGGGCCGGTATTTTAGCGGCTGGGACGGGAGCGCGGTCGGGACACCCCACGCTTCACCCGCCGAGCGACCGGCGGCCAAGCCTTCACGTGTCCGCCACGGACCGCATGGAACGTTTGACCGGGCGTAACGTGGCCTCATGCCGGCCGCGCATCCACCCACGGGGAGCTCGCCATGCCGTTGTCGACGCGCCAAGCAATCGCAGGTGCCGCCTGTTTTTCCCTCCTGACCCTGATGCCGTCCGCCGCGCTGGCGGTCGAGCCGCTGGACACCTTCAGCTTCCGGCTGAGCGGCTATGTCAGCAAGTTCGATACCGAAATCCGTGCCGACGGCGAAACCGAGCGCGGCACGCCCATCGACCTGGAGCGTGACCTGGGTCTGGACAACGACAACATCATCGCCAACCTCGGTCTCACCTGGCGCCCCTGGGAAAACCACGAGTTCGGCCTCTCCTACTACACGCAAAGCTCCGACAAGACCCGTCAGACCCAGCGCACCTTCGAGTTCGATGGCACCGTCTACGAGGCCCAGAGCACCGTGCGCGTCGACTTCGACATCGACTCCTACGAGGCCTACTACGTGTGGTGGGCAGCCAACAATGAGACCTGGGCCCTTGGGCCGCGCGTGGGCCTGCTCTGGTACCGGATGAAGCTGGGCCTGTCGCTCGATATCGACTCCAGCGGCAACCAGGTGGGCGGCGCGATCAGCAACGATGTCTCTGCCGACCTGCCCGCGCCGACCATCGGTGGCAGCTGGCGCTGGGCCTTCGCCGACGATTGGCGCATGTCCGCCGATGCCGGCTATTTCTCGATGAACGTCAACGATGTCGACGGCGACGTCTACTTCGGCCGCATCGGCGTCGAGTGGTTCCCTTGGGACCGCTCGGGCTTCCTGCTCGACTACACGACCAGCAAGATCAGTGTCGATGCCGACAAGTCGGATTTCTCCGGCAATGTCGATTTCAATGACAGCGGCCTGCGCCTGGGCTACGTCTACCGTTTCTGAGCCCCTTCGAGCGCGCCACTGATCGCGTGGTGGCGCGTCTCCTGCCGGCGGCATTCACCGGCCATCATCGCGGGGCGGGCAGAATCGGCGCATGTCGTCATCTGCCATACCCGCATCCGGGAAACCCAGCCTTCGTGAGCGCTTCGATGCGCTGCGCAACTTGCCGCCCTTTCTGCGGCAGATCTGGAGCACCAGCCCGGGCCTGACCCTCACCACGCTGGGACTTCGCGTGGTGAGGGCGTTCCTGCCGATCGCGACGCTCTATGTCGGCAAGCTCATCATCGACGAAGCGGTACGCCTGGTCGCAGCGGGCGTGCAGTTCGAATCGGTCGGCGCGGCCTGGCACAGCGACCAGCTCGACACGCTCGCATGGCTGCTGGTGGTCGAGTTCGCACTGGCGATCGGATCCGACCTGCTGGGCCGGCTGATCAGCTACGGCGATGCGCTGCTGTCGGAACTGTTCACCAACGCGACCAGCGTGCGGCTGATGGAGCATGCCGCGACGCTCGACCTGGAGGATTTCGAGGATCCGGACCTGCAGGACAAGCTGGACCGCGCGCGCCGGCAGACGATGGGGCGCATGAACCTGATGAGCCAGTTGTTTGGCCAGGTGCAGGACACGATCACCGTCCTCAGCTTCGCCGCAGGCCTGCTCGTGTACGCGCCATGGCTGATTGCGTTGTTGGCGGTGGCGCTGGTGCCGGCCTTCGTCGGCGAAGCGCACTTCAATGCGCTGGGCTATTCGCTCAACTTCGCCTGGACGCCGGAACGTCGCCAGCTCGAGTACGTACGCCAGATGGGCGCGAGCGTGGAAACAGCGAAGGAGGTGAAGATCTTCAACCTCCATCGCTATCTGATTTCCAGATACCGCGAACTGGCCGACAAGTTCTTCCGGGCCAATCGCGCCCTCGCCCGCCGACGCGCCGTGTGGGGCACGCTGCTGGCGGCATTGGGCACGCTGGGCTACTACTTCGCCTATGCCTACATCGCCTGGCGCACGGTCAGGGGCGACTTCAGCATCGGCGACCTTACCTTCCTCGCCGGCAGCTTCCGCCGCCTGCGCCAGCTGCTCGAAGGACTGTTGGTAGGCTTCTCGCAGGTCGCCGGGCAGGCGCTCTATCTCGATGATCTGTTCTCGTTCTTCGAGATCCAGCCGGAGATCGTCTCCCCGGCTAATCCGCTAGCCGTGCCCCGCCCGATCGCGCGTGGCTTCGTGTTCGAGAATGTCGGCTTCCGTTATCCAGACGCCGAACGCTGGGCGTTGCGCAACCTCAGCTTCGAGCTGCACGCCGGCGAGGTGCTCGCGCTGGTCGGCGAGAACGGCGCCGGCAAGACCACGCTGGTCAAGCTGCTCGCGCGCCTGTACGACCCCGACGAAGGCCGCATCATGCTGGACGGCCGAGACCTGCGCGAATACGACCTGGACGAACTGCGCGCCAGCATCGGAGTGATCTTCCAGGACTTCGTCCGCTATCACCTGACTGCCGGCGAGAACATCGGCGTCGGCCAGATCGATGCGATGGGCGACCGCGAGCGCGTCCGCGACGCTGCGCGCCGGGCGATGGCCGACGAGGTGATCGAAACCCTGCCGCAGGGTTACGACCAGGTGATCGGCCGACGCTTCAAGACCGGCGTCGACCTCTCCGGAGGACAATGGCAGAAGATCGCGATCGCCCGCGCCTACATGCGCGATGCGCAGGTGATGATCCTCGACGAGCCGACGGCGGCACTGGACGCGCGAGCCGAGTTCGAAGTGTTCCAGCGCTTCAAGGAACTGTCGGAAGGCAAGACCGCCGTGCTGATCTCGCATCGCTTCAGCAGCGTGCGCATGGCCGACCGGATCCTGGTTCTCGCCGAAGGACGCCTCGAGGCCAGCGGCACACACGAGCAATTGCTTCGACAGGGCGGCCGCTATGCCGAACTGTTCGAACTGCAGGCTTCGGGCTATCGCTGAAATGCCGCCAACACCTGCCCGATATGATCGACGGGATTTCGCTACGCTTCCCTTATCCATACGACGGAACTGCCACATGCTTCCTTCCAATCGCACACTGATCGCCCTCGGTTTGTCGCTGGCCCTTGCCGCCTGCCAGGCGCCGATGAATGAAGCCGCCTCGGCCACGACTGCCTCAACCGCGGCGCCGAAGCAGTTGCCGTCGCAGGAGGTGTCGAGCAAGAACGGCGCCGTCCGCGTCACCACGATCGCATCTGGCCTCGAACACCCGTGGTCGGTCGCGCTGCTGTCCGACGGCGGATTCCTGGTGACCGAACGCCCGGGACGCCTGCGCCGTGTGTCCGCCGATGGTGCGCTGTCTGCGCCGCTGTCCGGCGTGCCGCAGGTGTGGGCCGAAGGTCAGGGCGGCCTCCTCGATGTCGTGCTTGCGCCCGACTTCGCCACCAGCAGGCGCATCTACCTGAGCTACTCCGAACCGGGCCCGGACGGGAGCGCCGGCACCGCCGTGTCGATCGCCACGCTAGGCGATTCCGGCCTGAGCGACGTGCGTCGCGTGTACCAGCAGCAACCCAAGCTGGTCGGCCCCAACCACTTCGGCTCGCGCATCGTCTTCGACGGCAAGGGCCACATGTTCATCAGCCAGGGCGAGCGCAACGATCGCCCGACCGCGCAGAAGCTCGACATGCTGCAGGGCAAGCTGGTGCGCCTGAACCTCGATGGCAGTGTCCCCGCCGACAACCCGTTCAACGGCCGCAAGGATGCACGCCCGGAAATCTGGAGCTATGGCCACCGCAACATGCAGTCGCTGGCCCTCGATCCGCGCACCGGCAAAGTGTGGGAAGCCGAACACGGCCCGCGCGGCGGCGACGAGATCAACATCCCCGAGCCCGGCAAGAACTATGGCTGGCCGATCATCACCTACGGCATCAACTACTCCGGCCTGAAGATTCCCGAGGCGATCGGCACGTCCGCGCCGGGCATGGAGCAGCCCCACCATTACTGGCCGGTCTCGCCCGCGCTGTCGGGCATGGCGTTCTACACCGGACACGCGGGCAGCAAGTGGAACGACAGCCTGTTCCTGGGCGCACTCTCGGACGGCAGCCTGATCCGCCTCTCGCTCGACGGCGACAGGATCACGGGTGAGGAGCGGCTGCTGAAGGAACTGGGCAAGCGAATCCGCGACGTGCGCGTCGGCGCGGACGGCAAGATCTATGTGCTGACCGACGAGGCCGACGGCCAGTTGCTGCGCCTGGACGCGCCAGGCAACTGAGGTCCGCTAGTGGGTGGCGCCGCCCTGCACCGGCATGGCGGCGACATCCGACGTCAATTCCTGCGCGAGCTTGGACTCGAACTGCTCGAAGCTCAGGCCCTGCCCGGCCGCCTCCTCCGTGGCTGCGGCGCGCAATGCCGCGGAACAGGTCAGCCGCACTTCCGTGCCTTCGCGCTCGTGCAGTTCGGCGGCGCGCCGGAGGATCGCCAGCACGCGGGCCGCGCTGTGCGTCTCGCCGACGATGCGGCCTCCCAGGCCCAGGGTCCACTCGCCTTCGCGACGGACGATGCCGCCGAGCAGCGTGCCTTCGGGATCACGGAGTTCGGCGTGCGGCTCGATCGATGGACGCTCGGGCGACGCTGTCTTCTGCTTGGACAGCCTGCGCTTCTTCGCATCGCGGCGCGCCTTGGAATGGATGGACATCGGCGCACCTCCCGGGAACTCAGCCCATGATACCCGCGGCCGCCCCCCATACACCCGCGCCAGTGGCGTAAAATTCGCCCAGATTCACTCCCCCGCCCCCGCAATGTCCTCTGCTTTCGGCACCGAAACCGTGCTGGACGTCCGTCACTGGACGGACGACTACTTCAGCTTCACCACCACGCGCGACGACGGCTTCCGCTTCGACAACGGCCAGTTCGTGATGATCGGCTTGCAGGTGCCGCAAGCCGACGGTTCGACGCGCCCGCTGTTGCGCGCCTATTCGATCGCCAGCGCGAACTGGGAGGAGCAGCTCGAGTTCTTCAGCATCAAGGTGCCCAACGGCCCGCTGACGTCGCGCCTGAAGTCGATCCAGCCGGGCGACCAGGTACTGGTCGGGCGCAAGCCCACTGGCACGCTGCTGATCCACGACCTGCATGCCGGCCGCAATCTGTACCTGCTCGGCACCGGTACCGGTTTCGCGCCGTGGCTGGCGATCATCAAGGACCCGGAAACCTACGAGCGCTTCGACAAGGTCATCCTGACCCATGGCGTGCGCAACGCGCAGGACCTCGCTTACCGCGACTACATCGTCAACGAGTTGCCGCGCCACGAGTTCCTGGGCGAGCAGATCGCCGCCAAGCTCAAGTACTACCCGGCGGTGACGCGCGAGGACTTCCGGTTCAACGGCCACGACCACCGCGGCCGCCTCACCGACCTGATGGCCAGCGGCCAGATGATGGAGCAGCTCGGCATCGAGCCGCTGGATTCCGGGCGCGACCGCGCGATGATCTGCGGCAGTCCGCAGATGCTGGCCGACTTCCGCGCGCTGCTGGACGGTCGTGGCTTCACTGCTGCGCCGCGCATCGGTACGCCCGGTCAGTACGTGTTCGAGCGCGCTTTCGTGGAGAAGTGAGCATCTCGCCGCCGGATTGACCAGGATCAAGTACCGGAAAGCACCGGCTCGGTATGCTCTGGTTGGGCATGCACCGGAGAAGTCCAGATGAAGATCTTGCTCGCGGTCGACGGCAGCGACATCAGCCTGCGCGCCGTCAAACACGTCATCGCGCTATCCAAGCAGCTGGCCAAACCGCCGCAGGTAATCCTGGGCAACGTCGATGTTCCGTTGCTACAGCGCGTCGCAGTGACCCTCGGGGCACAAGGCGTAGCGCGCTACCACGCCGAGAATGCGGAAGCGATGTGCGGCAAGGTACGGCGCATGCTGCGCCGTGCCGGCCTCGCGTTCGAGGAGGAGATCCACGTGGGCGACGTCGCCGACGTGCTGCTCGGCATCGCGAAGAAGCGGCGCGTCGACCTGATCGTGATGGGCTCGCATGGCAACGGCCCGCTACGCGGCATGTTCCTCGGCTCCGTCTCGGCCAAGGTGATCTCGCACACGACCCTTCCGGTGACGATCGTGCGCTGATATGCCCGCACGGACAGGCACCGGCTGCCGGGAGCGCGGCTTACGCCAGTGCGGTCTCGATGTCCCTGGCGATCGACTCGGGCTTGTCGGTCGGCGCGTAGCGCTTCAGCACGCGGCCGTCGCGACTGACCAGGAACTTGGTGAAGTTCCACTTGATCGCATCGATGCCGAGGATGCCGCCCTTCTCGTCCTTCAGCCACTTCCACAGCGGATGGGCCGCATCGCCGTTGACGTCGATCTTGGCGTACATCGGGAATGTGACGTCGTAGTTCAGCGAACAGAAGTTCTTGATCTCGGCTTCGTCGCCCGGCTCCTGGTGACCGAACTGGTCGCACGGAAACCCGAGCACCGCCATTCCACGGTTGCCATAGTCGCGCCAAAGCTTTTCCAGGCCGGTGTACTGCGGGGTGAACCCGCATTGCGAGGCCACGTTGACGATCAGCAACACCTTGCCGCGGTATTCGTCCAGCGAACGGGCTTGGCCGTCGATGTCGGTGGCGGTGAAATCGTAGGCGGTGGTCATGGGGAGTCCTCCGTTCGTCGTTTGCCGAAGGATAGCGCAGCACGTCGTACGGACGCACAAAAGACAACGCCGGGCGAGCCCGGCGTTGTCAGTGCACAACAAACGATCGAGGCAGACGTCAGAAGGTCGCCTTGAACTCCGCACCGAACAGGCGCGGCTCGTTGATCATGCCGGTCAGGTTGTTGAAGTCGATCGCGCCGACCACCTGCACCTCGTCGGTGATGTTGCGGCCGTACAGGGCAACGTCGTACTTGCCGTAGCCCCAGGTGTAACCCAGGCGCAGGCCACCCTCGACCAGCGACTTGCCGGTGAACTCCACCGAGTCGTACAGGAAGAAATTCACTTCGCTGCGGTAGACCCAGTCGGTGTAGGCGTAGAACTCGCCGCCGTTGTCCATCGGGATGCCCCAGCGAAGGGTCAGGTTGTGCGTCCACTCCGGCGCCTGCGGCAAGCGGTTGCCGTCGATATTGGCACGCGCAGTCCAATCGCCCGTCACCGGATCCTGCTCGAAGACATGCGGGTCGCGGATCGTGCAGTTGGCCTCCGGGTTCGGGAACTTCTGGCCGGTACCGCAGGCCGAGACCACCAGGTCGGGATCGTCGATTTCAGTGTCGTTGTAGCTGCTGCCCAGGGTCAGCAGCAGCGTGTCGGTCAGGTAGGCCTGGAAGTCCAGCTCGAAGCCCTGACCCGTGGACTTGTCGGCGTTGAGCAGGATGTTGGAATTGGCCGAGCCACCGACCGCGGTGAGCTGCTGGTCCTTGACCTCGTAGTAGAAGATGCCGGCGTTGATGCGCGCACGGTTGTCCCACAGGTCGGCCTTCATGCCCATTTCGAACGACGTGGAGGTCTCCGGCTCGGCGACCGACTTGGCGTTGAACGCGCCGGCCGCCTGGATGCTGCTGCCGCGGTAGCCCGTGGCGACGCGACCGTAGACGTTGACGTCGTCGTTGATCTCGTACGTGGCCGACAGGTCCCAGCTGAACTTCTGATCGTCGGTCGAAGCCGACAGGTCGCCGTCCGGCTCCTGCGCGGCCAACTGCTCGATGGTGCACTTCGCCAGGTCAGGGCGGTTGAAGATGAACTGATAGCGGATGCACGGCGCAAAGCCGTCCGCGAAGTACTCCTCGACCTTCAGATCCTTCTTGTCCCAGGTGTAGCGCGCGCCCGCGCGCAGCTCGAGCTTCTCGGTCGCCTGCCAGGTCGCTGCCGCGAACACGGCCCACGAGTCGTTGGTCTGGTTGACGCGCTCGTAGCCGTCCTGCTGGTTGTTGTTGAGCGAGTCGTAGCTGAAGCTTTCGACGTCGTAGTCTTCGTTGAAGTAGAACAGGCCGCCCTGCCAGTTCCACGCACCGTCGTAGTTCGACTCGATGCGGAACTCCTGGGTCCACTGCGAGTGGTCCGGAATGCCGTCGGCGGTTTCCGAAGCAAACGGGATGATGCCCGGGCCGGAGTTGCCCGGACCGAGGAACACCGCACCGAAGCCGCCGTCGATGTCGCCGCGGCTGAAGGTGTCCAGCGTCTCGTAACCGGTGATCGAGTACAGCGTGTAGTCGTCGTTGAGTTCCCAGCTCAGGCGGGCATTCGCGCCGAAGCTGTCCAGTTCGGAGTGGTTCAGGCCGTCCAGCGAGACCTTGTCCTCGTCGAAGCCGTCGACCAGGTTGTTGGTGCCCGGCTCGATGATGTTGGCGCGGAACACGCGCGCGGTGCCGTTGAGGTGGCGCGCGTGCACGTTGAACAGCGCCTCGAAGCCCTCGCCTTCGTACAGCGCCTGCAGGCGCGCGGCGGATTCGTCATAGCCTTCGAAGGCATCGTTCGGGCCCGGGAACGTGTTGTTGACCCAGTCGTCGCGGCGCTGGAACAGCACCGACGCGCGCGCCGACCACTGGTCGGTCAGGCCGCCGCCAACGGCGCCCTCGAGGTTCCACATGTTGTCCTCGCCGACGCCGACCTTGCCGTAGCCGCCGAAGTCCTGCGACGGACGGGTCGACTCGAACTTCACCACGCCGGCCGGGCTGTTGCGGCCGAACAGCGAGCCCTGCGGGCCGCGCAGCACTTCGACGCGATCTAGGTCGAACACCGGGAAGCCCTTGAGGATCGGGTTCTCCTGCACGACGTCGTCATAGACCAGCGACACCGGCTGCGACGTGTTGAGGCGGAAGTCGGTGTTGCCGTAGCCGCGGATGTAGAAGCGCGGGAAGGCGCGGCCGAACGAGGATTCGATGTTCAGGCTGGGCACGCGGCCGGACATGAAGCGCACGTCGTTGCCGCCCGAGCCGAGCACGTCCAGCGTCTCGGTATTGATCGTGGTGACCGACACCGGAACGTCCTGCAGGTTCTCGATTTTGCGCTGTGCGGTGACCTGCACCGTATCGAGCGTGCGGGCCTCCGACTGCGCGGGGGCAGCGGTCTGCGCGTCCTGCGCGAGGGCGACCTGGGCCGGCAGCAGCAGCGCGATGGCGGCGGTCAGGGCGTGACGGGGAAGCTTGCGGGCAAGCGGCATGGAAGGCATTCGGGCGGTCTCGATAGGCGGCGCCAAAACGGGCGCCAAGGATTCGAAGGCCGACGCACCGGCACGCCCTCTCCGACATGCTGGTACGGCGATGGAACGAGTCTTCACGTGTGACTCAGGCCGTCCCCTGACGGCCCCGACGCGGTCGCATCCGCGCCATGTCGGCTCACTTGGCCGGCAAATGTTACCAGACGGTTAAAGCCCCGTACTCCGGCGCATCCCGCGCCCGGATGGCGCGGGCTTGCGGGGCCAGAGGGGTCAGTTGGCCTTGCCCACCTTGACCGGCAGGGCGAACGGCTTGACCCCCAGCGCTTCATGGATCTCGCTGGGGTAATAGGCCGTATCGCCCTTGATGACCAGCGCCACTTTGCGGATATCGCCGATGTTCCTGGTCGGATCACCGTCAATCAGCACCAGATCGGAGCGTTTGCCAGGACTGACCGAACCCCGCTGGTCAAGCGTGCGGCTGTACTTGGCTCCGTTCCAGGTCGCGATCTGCAGCGCCTGGGACGGGGTCAGGCCGGCCTTCACGTAGAGCTCAAGCTCACGCTGCAGCGTGAAGCCCACCATCTCGTCGGTGCCGGCCACGATGGGCACGCCAGCCCGGTAGGCGCGGCCGACGAAGTCGACCATCTTGCTGTACGAGCGGTTGTACTTCGCTGCCGTGGCGTCGTCAGGGATGTTCATCTCGGCGACGCGGCGGCCGCGCTGGATGTCCGGCGGCAGGTGGTCGGCGACATCGGCGACGATCGGCGACATCTCACCCGCACGCTGATGCAGGAACTCGAATGTCGCCAGGGTCGGATCGATCACGATCTGCTTCGACGCCAGCGACTGGATGAAGTCCTGCACCGGCTTGCTGTCGAGATCGAGCGCGTCGGTCCTGTCGGCGACCAGGTAGAAGCGCGCCAGCGTGCGCGTGTCGGTCTTGTCGTCGACGAAGAAGTTCAGCATCAACTGATTGATGTGCTGGATCTCGTCGAAACCGCTGTCGACGACATCCTGCGCGCGGAGGAACGCCGGCACGTGTCCGCTGACGCGCAGGCCCTTGGCGTGCGCGTAGGCGACGGTGTCCTTCAGCACGTCCTTCGGGAACGAGTTGTAGATCTTGATCTGCGGATAGCCGTGCTCGGCATACCAGTCGACGGCCTTCTTCGCCTCGTCCAGGTCCTTGATGACGAAGCCGTTGCGCGCGGAGAACTTGCTTTCGCCCTCGATGAACCCGGCCGGGACGATGTCCGGCGACATCAGCGTGCCTGACTGGATCTCCTGCAGCATCTGCTGCAGTGTCGCGTTGTCGTTGCCCATGTCTCGCACGGTGGTGACACCGGCCGCGAGGTCGAGCCCGCCATCCCAGCGCCCCATGTGGCCGTGCATGTCGAACAGGCCGGGCAGCAGCACCTTGCCACCGGCGTCGACGACGTTGTCGGCCTTCGCCTTGCCCTTCCCCGCGGGCGCGACCGACACGATCCTGCCACCCTGCACCAGCACGTCGCTGGCCGGACCGAGAGTGGCCTTCTCGCTGTCGAACACGCGCGCATTGCGGATCAGCGTGGCGCCTTCGAGGCGATGACCCAGGCGCTTGGCAAGGTCGACCAGCGCTTCGCCCTCGGCGACTTTCTGCCTGGCTTCCAGCGCGTTCGCGTCAGCCTGGCAACCGTCCTCGATCAACTGCAGGTAGCCCGGATAGATATAGGCGAACAGACGCGGATTGGCGTCCGTGGTCGCCCAGGCGAAGGTCGGCGTCAGGCCGACACCGGTGACGGCCACCAACTGCACCTGGCGCTTGGCGCCGCCGCACTGCACCTCGGCCTGGTCGACCTTGCGCGACGTCAGCGTGCCGCTCGGGATCAGCGACAGCTTGCCGTCGGGCCGCTGCGCCAGCGCGTTGAGCGCAACCGAGAACGACGCCGGGGTGCCACCCAGCGGGGAGTACAGCGCGGTGCCGTCGACGCTCTGCCGGCCGTCGTCGGAGGTCGACCTCCACTGCGCCTGCGTGCCATCGCGCGTGAAGCTTTCGTCGACCTTGGCGCCGAACGTGGACGTGCCCTGGACCCGGTAGGTCTGGTACGTGCCGTCGGCGGCGAGACGGTATTCCTCCTTGAGCTCCGGGCCTCGGCCGTTGTCCTTGAAGATGAAGTCGACCGCGGTCGAACCGTCGTCGCGGACCGTCACCACCTGCTGGCCGGCCTGCTTGCCGCCGTCCACCAGAGCCACATAGCGCAGCGTTTCCGCGGCCAGGGCATTGCCGGCCATCCCCACGGCCAGCAGGCCTGCCAGCGCCGCACTCGATTTCAGCGTCACGACGTTCGACTTCATGCGATTCCCCTTGCCCCACGTGTTCAGGTTGATGAGCCGCCACATCCGGCAAGCCCACCCGCGCCTGCCTGGTCGCCGGAGTGTAGCCGTCCGGATACCGATGAAGCCGTTCACGGCCCCATGCCTTTCGTCAGGGGTCCGGCCGTGACCCTTCAGGTAGGCTGCGGGCTCCCTTTGACGAGGCAACCGTCCCATGAAGCACCCTCTCGCGCTGGCGCTGGCCGTGGCTTTGGCCGCAACCGCCCCCACCTATGCCAAATCCCCCAAGGCAGATACCTCCGTGAGTGCGCAAGCCGCGAATCCGTTCTTCGCCGACAGCCCGCTGTCGCTGCACTACCCGCAGTTCGACAAGATCAAGGACAGCGATTTCGCTCCTGCCTTCGACGCCGGCATGGCCGAGCAGCTGAAGGAGATCGATGCGATCGCCAACAATTCCGCCAAGCCGACCTTCGACAACACCATCATCGCGATGGAGAAGTCGGGCCGCACGCTGACCCGCTCGCTCACGGTGTTCTTCAACCTCGTCGGCACCGACACCAATCCGACGCGCGAAAAGCTGCAGGCCGAGTACGCGCCGAAGCTGTCGGCGCACCGTGACGCCATCAACCTCAATGGCAAGCTGTTCGCGCGCGTCAAGGCGTTGTACGAGACCCGCGACTCGCTGGGCCTGGACGCCCAGGGCGTGCGCCTGGTCGAGCGCTACTACACCGACTTCGTCCGCTCCGGCGCCAACCTGTCCGACGCCGACAAGGTCCGCCTGAAGCAGATCAACTCCGAACTGGCTGCACTGGGCACCAAGTTCAGCCAGAACGTGCTGGCCGAAGTGAACGCGTCCGCTATCGTCGTCGACACCAAGGAAGAGCTCGACGGCCTGTCCGACGAGCAGATCGCCGCCGCCGCTGAAGCCGCCAAGGCGCGCAAGCTCGAGGGCAAGTACGTCATCGCGCTGCTCAACACGACCGGCCAGCCGCCGGAAGCCTCGCTGACCAACCGCGCCCTGCGCGAACGTCTGCACAAGGCCTCGGTGGTCCGCGGCGCCCGCGGCAACGAGTTCGACAACACCGGCATCGTCTCGCAGGTCACCAAGCTGCGTGCCGAGCGCGCCAAGATGATGGGCTACCCGAACTACGCGGCCTACGTGCTGGAAGACGAGACCGCCAAGTCCCCGGACGCCGTCAACAAGATGCTCGGCCAGCTCGCCCCGGCGGCGGTCGCCAACGCCGAGCGTGAAGCCGCCGACCTGCAGGCGATGATCGACAAGGAGCAGAAGGCCAAGGGACAGCCGACCTTCAAGCTCGAGCCGTGGGACTGGGCCTTCTACACCGAAAAGGTGCGCCAGGCGAAGTACAGCTTCGACGAATCGCAGCTCAAGCCGTACTTCGAAATGAAGAACGTGCTGGAGAACGGCGTGTTCTACGCCGCCGGCCAGCTGTACGGCCTGAAGTTCAAGGAGCGCACCGACCTGCCGAAGTACCACGCCGACACCACCGTGTACGACGTGTTCAACGAGGATGGTTCGCAGCTGGCGATCTTCATCTTCGACCCGTACGCGCGCGCCTCCAAGCGCGGCGGCGCCTGGATGAACTCCTACGTCGACCAGTCCGGTCTGAGCGGCTTCAAGCCGGTGGTCGCCAACCACCTCAACATCCCCAAGCCGTCGGAAGGCAAGCCGACGCTGATGACCTGGGATGAGGTGACCACGGCGTTCCACGAGTTCGGCCACGCGCTGCACGGCATGTTCTCGAACGTGAAGTACCCGTACTTCAGCGGCACCAGCGTCCCGCGCGACTTCGTCGAGTACCCGTCGCAGGTCAACGAGATGTGGGCCGACTGGCCGTCGATCCTGGGCAACTACGCCAAGCACTACCAGACCGGCGCACCGATGCCGAAGGCACTGCTGGACAAGGTGCTGGCCACGTCGAAGTTCAACCAGGGCTTCGCCACCACCGAATACCTCGGTGCGGCCATGCTCGACCAGAACTGGCACCAGGCCACCGCCGACCAGCTGCCGGCCGCGGCTGGCGTGATCGGCTTCGAAGCCGATGCGCTGAAGAAGGACGGCGTCAACTTCTACGCCGTTCCGCCGCGCTACCGCACGACCTACTTCAGCCACATCATGGGCGGCTATGCGGCCGGCTACTACGCCTACATCTGGTCGGAAGTGCTGGACGCGAACTCGGTGCAGTGGTTCAAGCAGAACGGCGGCCTGACCCGCGCCAACGGCGACCACTTCCGCCAGAGCCTCCTGTCGCAGGGCGGCAGCGAGGACGCGCTGCAGCTGTTCCGCAACTTCGCCGGCCACGATCCGCAGATCGAGCCGCTGCTGGAGAAGCGTGGCCTGACCGCCGGCAAGGGCGCGGCAGGCGTCGACAAGGCTGCCAAGAAGTAAGCCGCACGCAACGTCGGATGCACGAAGCCGCCCGGAGAGATCCGGGCGGCTTTTTTTCGCCCGGTCCCCCTACCGGGGGATGGGCGTTGCCGGGTCCGCGCCCCAATTCGCTCGCATCCGGCGCGCTCCGCGCCGCGCACGGAGGCCGTCCATGATCATCGCCCGCTGGCATATCGACGCCCGCTTCGGTCACAAGCAGACCGTCATCGATTCAATGAAAAAGTGGCACAGCACCATCGCCATCGAGATCGGCTGGACCGCGGACAGGTGCCGCCTGATGACCGGTTCGGTCGGTGCACTGGAATCCACGATCGAAGTCGAGATCACGCTCAAGGACCTGTCCGAGCTCGATGCTTCGTGGAGCAAGCTTGCGACGATTCCCGCCCACAAGGAATGGAGCAAGGCGCTGGAGCCCTACATCGTCTCCGGCACACCGCATTGGCAGGTATTCCGCGTCATCGAATGATGATTACAGAACCTTGCGCCGCGCTGCTTCGTGCGCGTTTCGCGCGGCCACTCCCAGGTCGGGGTGATCGATGAAGAATCCGTGCACGCCGAGTTCAAGCAGCAACCGCGCCTCGTCCAGCACGGGCCGCTTTGCGCCGTCGGTTGTTCGCGACAGGAACGGCTCCTCCGCGCGCAACGTGTAGGGGTGAACCTGCAATCCGGCAGCGAGCGCCCGCGCAAGCAACGGATGCGTGCCCTGCTCCATCGCCGAAACCGACACCGGCAGACTGCCCTTCCAGGGGCCGATGGCGGTGGCGTAGCGCCCTTTCATCCAGGCAAGCGCGGACTCGCTGGCGAGGTCCGCGTAGTGCGTCTGCGCACCCGATGAAACGACTCCGTTCAAGCCGCTGTAGATCTCCGCGAGGTCCGCACCGCGGGCCGCATTGAAGAGCACATCGTAAGGCCGCGTGAACTCCAGCTCGCCCATCAACTGCACCAGCGGCACGCTCACATTCGAACGCGGCATGACGACATCATGGAGTTCGATCAGGTTCGCGATCTCGAAGCTCTGGATATAGACGCGTTCCGGATCAGTGAAGTCCTCCGCTACCAGCGTGTCCACCAGCATCTGGCCCAGCGACAGGCCGATGACGCTGCCATCGAGGCGGCGCCCCTCGAATGCAAAATAGGTCGGGTGCTTGGTTTCGGGATAGATGCCGATGCGGCGTCCGTCGCGGCTCTCGCGCTTGGCCAGCTGCACCACCTCGGCGAAGGTCGGGATTTCGTACAGGCCATCGAAACGGGCATTGTCTGGGCGCAACTCGGGAATGCGTTCTTTCGCGCGCAGCGTCTTGAGTTCGGCCAGCGTGAAGTCTTCTGTGAACCAGCCCGTCATGCTGGCGCCATCCACCGGCTTGGTCGTCCTGCGATCGGCAAATTCCGGGCGCGCGGCGACGTCGGTCGTGCCGGAAATCTCGTTCTCGTGCCGGACGACCAGCACACCATCCTTCGTCGCCACCAGGTCGGGCTCGATGAAATCGGCGCCCTGGTGGATCGCCAGCCGGTACGCCTCCAGCGTGTGCTCCGGCCGGTAGCCGCTGGCGCCGCGGTGGGCGATCACGATGGGGCTCGTATGGGCTGCCATTCGCATGCGGTTCCGGTGTCGTCTGCGTCGAGTCTATTTCAGCGTAACGCGACCGTTCGGCGGCTCAGTGAACGTGTTCTCAGTGGACGTGCTTCGGTGGCGGCTCGTCATGGCTGGCCAGCGCAGTCCAGATCGCTGTCTCGGGCTCGCGCAGCAACTGCTTGCGTGCGGTGCGCTCATCGTCGGCATCGAGCGGGGCCGTGATCTCGACCTGGCCCGCCACCAGCGTCGCCACCGCCACGCCGTCGCGATAGAGCACACGCGATCCGCTCAGGCGCGCGACCTTGTCACCGGGCAACACGGTACCGACCAGGTTGAGCGGGTCGGCGGCCGACAGGCAGATCCAGGCACCGTCATGCGCTCGCTGGCGCACCTGGCGCAGCAGGCCGATCGCCTCCGGCAGCGCGAACTGCTCGCCCGACAGGCCGGCGATGAAGCGGCCGCCGCGGATTTCACCGCGCGCTTCGAGGCGGTGATAGACGCGCAGCAGCTCGCGCCACGGCGGTAGCCAGCCCGCCTCGCGTTCCAGCAGCCGCCAGCACACCACGCCGTAACGGCGCAGCAGTACGCGGGCAATGTGTTCGATCGCCTCGGGATCGGGCTTCTTCCCTGCTTCAACGACGGGCGCCGGACGGCGGATCAATGCCCAGCGTCCTGCGTCCTCGATGCCGAACAGCGCGGCGCGACGGCGCCGCTGGGGCTGCGCGCTGGGACGCTTCGATGCGGGCACGAGGAGCGCACGCAGGCCGGCGTAACTGTCGCCGTGCACGCGGCCGTTCGCGACCAGCTCGGCCAGCGCATCTTCCAGTTCGGTCCGCAGCAGATGCGCGCCGGTCACGAGTTCATCGAAGAACGAAGCGCCATTCTGTTCCAGATGATCGACCACCCGCTGCGCACGCGACGACAATGATTCATCGGCCGAAGGCGGCGGTGCGAGCCGCGCCCACATCGCGGCATTACGACGAGGCAGGAGCACCACCGGCGTGGCACGGACGGACGTCGTGCCCCGCCCGCCTTCGGTGGCGTTGGCGCGGAGCCGCGTCCACATCACGCGACCGGCGGTGCACAGGTCGTCCAGCCAGGTGATCGAGTAGTCGAGCACGCGTGCCGGGAGCAGTTCGCCTTCCCACGCCGCGGCGGGCGCCTCGTAGCCCTCCAGTTGCGCGAGCACGCCTTCCAGCGCCTCAGGCCCGCTGACGCGGGTACCCGGGCTGACCCGCTGCCAGTCGAACAGGAAACGCATGAAGTCGCGTGGTTCGACAGGCTCGATCTCGCGACGCAGGCGCTTGAGCGTGTACCGGTGGATGCGCGCCAGCAGGTGCCGTTCGCACCACTCGTCTTCGCTCGCGCCGGGCGAGGACGTACTGGGTGAAAAGCGGCCCTGCATCACGTAGCCCTCGCCTTGAAGGTGCAGCAGCGCCACGTCGATATCGCCACGCGACAGCGACAGGTCGTCGGCCAACGCGCGCGCGGTCACCGGACCCAGCCCGGTCAGGCGCGAGCGCAGCAGTTCGACCAGCGCTTCCTCTCGCGACCACTCCTGTTTCGCATATTCGGCGGGCGCATCGATAGCGGGTCTCAACGGTGAGTCCGGGAAGATCGCGCGCAACTGTGGAAGCCGTTCCGCCGCGACCCAAAGACCGTGACCGTCGCTGCCTCGCAGCGCGATCGCGCTACCTGCCACCGGTGGCTCCATGCGCGTGGCGCGGTGCGCCTTCACCAGCCGCTGCAGCCAGTCGGCCCAGCCGTTCTCTCGCGCCTCGCGTGCGGTGACCACGCCGAGTCCCATCAGCGCCTCATGCATCTCGTCCGCGTTGCGCACCTGCGGCCAGGCTTCCTCGCGCACCGCCTCGATCGCGTCGCGGTCGAGCCGGCCGAGGTCATCCGCGCTCTGCGGGTCGGCATACCGGCGTGTCTGCACCGCCTGGGTGCGGCGCTCCTCCAGCGGAGCATCGTCGAGGAACGAGTACGGACGCGCATTGAGCGCCTCGGCGGCGAACGGCGACGGCGCCATCAGATCGCGCGCGACCACTTTCACGTCACCCGATTCAAGCCCGCGCAGCAGCTCCAGCCACTGGTCGACGTCCATCGCCTCGTGCAGGCAATCGTGCAGCGTCTGCGCGACCAGCGGATGGTCGGGCACCTCGCGCTCGCCGACCAGGTTCTCGGCACAGGCGACCTGGTCGGGGAACACTGTCGCCAGCAGGTCTTCGGACTTCATGCGCTGCAGTTGCGGCGGCACCTTCTTGCCGCCGACGAAGCGCGGCAGCGCCAGCGCCGTGGTCGCGTTCCAGCGCCAGCGCACCGGGAACAGCGGAGCATCGAGCAGCGCCTGGATCAGCACGTCGCAAGCCGAGCTGGAATGCAGGTAGCGCGCAACCTCCTCCAGTGGGAAGCTGTGGCTGGTCGACAGCGACAGCACGATCGCGTCCTCGGTCGCGGCCGCCTGCAGTTCGAAGTTGAACTTGCGGCAGAAGCGCTTGCGCAGTGCCAAGCCCCAGGCGCGATTGACCCGGCTGCCGTAGGGCGTGTGTATGACCAGTTGGGTGCCGCCGGAGTCGTCGAAGAAGCGCTCCAGCACGATCGTGTGCTGGGTCGGCATCTCGCCCAGTGCGGCCTGCGTCTGGCCGAGGTATTCGGCGATCTGCTCGGCGGCGGCGCGCGGAAGCTGCAACTCCTCGGCAAGCCAGCGAACCACCTCGCTGCCTCCGCTGCCCATCGCGATCCGCTCCGCCACGTCCTCGCGCAGACGCGACACCGCGAACGACAGTTCATCGGTGCGACCGGGCGCCTCGCCCAGCCAGAACGGGATGCTCGGCGGCAGGCCTTCGGCATCCTCCACGCGCACGCGGCCGGGCTCGACACGCAGGATGCGGTAGCTGGCGTTGCCGAGCTGGAAGATGTCGCCGGCCATGCTCTCGATGGCGAAATCCTCGTTGATGGTGCCGATGTTCTGCGCCTGCGGCTCGAGGATCACCGAGTAATCGGCGGTGTCGGGGATCGTGCCGCCCGACATCAGCGCGGTGGTGCGCCCGCCCTGGCGTCCGCGCAGCTTGTGGTTCACCGCATCGCGGTGCAGGTAACCCGCGCGGATGCCGCGGCGGGTGGTGAATCCGTCGGCGAGCATTCGCACGACGGCATCGAAATCCTTGCGCTCCAGCGTGCCGTACGGCCTGGCGCGGCGCACCCAGTCGTACAGCGCATCCTCGTCCCATTCGCGGCACGAGGCCTCGGCGACGATCTGCTGCGACAGCACGTCCAGCGGTGCAACTGGCATTACCAGCGCGTCGAGCTCGCCGCGCCGCACGCTGTCAAGCAACGCTGCGCACTCGACCAGTTCATCGCGCGTCTGCGGGAACAGCCGCCCCTTGGGCACGCCGCCGACATGGTGGCCGGAACGGCCGACGCGCTGCAGGAAAGCGGCAATCGAACGCGGCGAGCCGAGCTGGCAGACCAGATCCACATCGCCGATGTCGATGCCGAGCTCCAGCGACGCGGTCGCGACCAGCACGCTCAGTTCGCCACGCTTGAGGCGCTGTTCGGCGTCCAGGCGCAGTTCCTTGGCGAGGCTGCCGTGGTGCGCGGCGACGTGCTCCTTGCCGAGCAGGTCGCCCAGGTTCTTGGCCGCGCGCTCCGCCATGCGCCGCGTGTTGACGAAGACGAGCGTGGTGCGGTGCTGCTTCACCAGTTCGGCGACGCGGGCGTAGACCTGCTCCCACTGGTCGTTGGACATCACCGCGCTCAGCGGCGTCGGCGGCACCTCCATCGCGAGGTCGCGCTGGCGGGTGTAGCCGATGTCGACGATTTCGCAGTCCGGCGTGCCGTCCGGCGCCATCGCTGCGGCGCCGACCAGGAAGCGCGCGACCTCCTCGATTGGCTTCTGCGTTGCCGACAGGCCGATCCGGGTGAGACGGCGGCCGCACAGCGCTTCCAGCCGCTCCAGCGACAAGGCCAGGTGGCTGCCGCGCTTGCTCGACGCCATCGCGTGGATTTCGTCGACGATGACCTCGCGCACGGTCGCCAGCATCGCCCGCCCCGATTCGGATCCGAGCAGCACGTAGAGCGATTCCGGCGTGGTCACGAGAATGTGGGGCGGCTTGCGCCGCAGTTGCGCACGCTCGTTCTGCGTCGTGTCGCCGGTGCGCACCGCGGTGCGGATATCGACATCGGGCAGGCCGAGGCGCTCGAGCTCCGCGCGGATGCCCGCCAGCGGTGCTTCCAGATTGATGCGGATGTCGTTGGACAGGGCCTTCAGCGGCGAGACGTAGACCACCACGGTTTCATCGGGCAGGCCGGACTGCACCGGCTCCTCGCCGAACAACCCCGGTCCGCCGCCTTCCAGGCCCTGTCGCACCAGGCTGTCGATCGCGCACATGAATGCGGTCAACGTCTTGCCCGAGCCGGTAGGCGCCGCGACCAGCGTGTTGCGGCCGCTGCGGATCGCCGGCCACGCCTGCGCCTGCGCCTGGGTCGGTGCAGGAAAGGTGTCGGCGAACCAGGCGGCGACGGCGGGATGGAAGGCTTCCAGAGGCATGGGATGGATGCTGCCGTGGCGGCGTCTCAACCTGTGAGACGGAACCGGAGTGTTCCTGCCCGCGGCTGAACAGACCGTCGCGCGCAGCCCACGAATGGAGCACTCGTGGGATGAGATCATGGCGGCCGTGAACATGCTTTCCAATCCCGTACCCGAGGCCGCGCAGCGACTGCGCCAGTGGTTTGCCTCGCACCGGCGGTTGTTCGTGCTGACCGGAGCCGGCTGCAGCACCGGCTCCGGCATCCCCGACTACCGCGATGCGGACGGCCAATGGAAGCGCACGCCGCCGGTGACCTATCAGGCCTTCACCGGCGACGCGCACACCAACGCCCGCTACTGGGCCCGCAGCTTCATCGGCTGGCCGCGCATGGCCCAGGCCCATCCCAACGACGTGCACCGCGCGCTGTCGCGATGCGAGGCCGAGGGACGCATCACCACGCTGGTGACCCAGAACGTCGACGGTCTGCACCAGCGTGCCGGCAGCCGCGAGGTGATCGACCTGCACGGACGCATCGATACGGTCGTCTGCCTGGGCTGCGGCGAGCGCCACTCGCGCGCGGAGATGCAGGAGAGGCTGTCGGCAATGAACCCCGCCTGGAGCGGTCTCGATGCCGCCACCGCCCCCGATGGCGACGCCGACCTGGAGGGCCACGACTTCTCGCGCTTCGACGTGCCGGCCTGCGAACGCTGCGGCGGCATGCTCAAGCCCGATGTCGTGTTCTACGGCGAGAACGTGCCGCGTCCGCGCTATCAGCAGGCGCTGGCCGCGCTGACCGCGTCCGATGCGGTGCTGGTGGTCGGCTCCTCGTTGATGGTCTATTCCGGCTACCGCTTCGTGCGGCAGGCAACGGAAGCAGGCGTGCCGGTGGCGATCCTCAACCGCGGCCGTACCCGCGCCGACGACTTGGCCGGCTTGAAGCTGGAAGCCGATGCCGGAGCGGTGCTGACCGCCGCTCTGGGCTGAGTCAGTCGAGATACTCCCAGGTATCGGCGCCATCAAAGTGGCGCACCGGCACCGCGGCGATCACCGCCGGATCGAAGTTGCGCATGTTGACGCCAACGCGCTCCAGCCCCGGCTGCAGGGGTTCCCAATGGGTGATGCAGCCACAGTGGCTGCAACGCACCGTGCGCAGCGTGCGGTCGCCCCACACGTACTCGCTGGTGTGCTGCGGATGGCCAATGACGCGCACGGCATCCGGCGGGTAGTACGCCCACAGCGCCGCGTTGCGGCGGCACAGTGAGCAGTTGCAGTCGAGCAGCGACTGCGGAGGCTCCGGGACCTCGATCTGGACGGCGCCGCAGTGGCAGCTTCCCGAAATCATTCCGGAGCCTCCTGCGGCGCCCGCGCCTTACGCTTCCTGTCCGCGCGCAAGCACGCTGCTGCGGCGGCCGTAGGCCAGGTAGGCGACAACACCCAGCGCGTTCCACAGCAGGAACCACAGCTGGGTCTTCTGCGGCAGGCTCCAGAACAGGTACAGGCAGCCGAGGATCGCGACCGGACCGACCACCCACGCCAGCGGCGTGCGGAAGATGCGCTTGCGGCCGGGATCGCGCTTACGCAGCACCAGCAGGCAGACCGCCACGGCCGTGAAGGCCGCCAGCGTGCCGGCATTGGCGAGCGCGGCGATCTCGTCCAGACGCGCTACGCCAGCCAGTGCCGCGACCAGGATCGCGGTGAAGGCGGTGATCGCCACCGGCGTGCCGGTGCGCGGGTTGACCTTGGACAGGCTGCGCGGCAACAGGCCGTCGCGCGACATCACGAAGAAGATGCGGCTCTGGCCATAGAAGAACGCCAGCAGCACCGTCGGCAGCGCCACCACGGCCGCGCCGGCGACGATCTTCGCCGCCGTGCCCTGCCCCAGTTCGCGCATGATCAGCGCGAGCGGTGCCGGACTCTGGCTGAACACCGTGTAGCTCAGCGCGCCGACCGCGGCCAGCGCGACGACCATGTAGATCACCGTGCAACCCACCATCGAACCGATGATGCCGATCGACAGGTCGCGGCCCGGGTTCTTGGTTTCTTCTGCCGCGGTGGAGATCGCATCGAAGCCGTAGAAGGCGAAGAAGATGATCGCCGCGGCTGCCATCACGCCGCGTTCGACGCCGTCGGGCCCCATCTGCTTGGCGAAGCCGAACGGCATGAACGGCTCGAGGTTGTCCGGGTTGAAGTGCGGCATCGCGATCGCGACGAACACGCCCAGCGCCACCACCTTGATGACCACCAGGATCGCGTTGAGCGTGGCGCTTTCCTTGGTGCCGACGATCAGCATGCCGGCCACGGCGAAGGTGATCAGCACCGCCGGCAGGTTGATGATGCCGCCCGCGTGCGGTCCCGCCGCCAGGGCATGCGGTATGTGGATGCCGAGGCCATTGAGGAATTCCAGCACCGAGCCGGACCAGCCCACCGCGACCGCGCTGACGACCAGCGAGTACTCCAGGATCAGGCTCCATCCGACCACCCAGGCGATCGCCTCGCCCAGCACGATGTAGCTGTAGGTGTAGGCGCTGCCGGCGGCGGGCATCATCGTCGCCATCTCGGCATACGCCAGCGCGGCGCAGGCGCAGACCACGCCCGCCACCAGGAAGGACAGCAGCACCGCCGGGCCCGCCAGGTTGGCGCCGACGCCGATCAGGGTGTAGATGCCGGTGCCGACGATGGCGCCGATGCCCAGCGCGATCAGGTGGGGCCAGCTCAGGGTGGGCACCAGCCGGCGCCCCTCCTCATGCACGGTGACCTGATCGATGTTCTTGCGCCGGAACCATGTCTGCATAGAACCCCCGTCTTGGGCAGGCAAAGGATGAAAGGACGCACATCATGTGCCATCCACCCCGGCCTTGGCGATGTGCAGTGCAGCTTGCGTGTTGGACGAGGGCCTGCTGAGGCCGCTGTCAGCGCGGCGCCACGTACCCGCCCGGGACACCCTGGGGCGACAGGACCAACTGCCACAGTTGTGAGCGGCGGCTGCGGAAGGAGGCCATCGAGCTGCACAGGTAGAACCGCCACATACGGTGGAAGCGTTCGTCGTAACGCGCTTCGAGCCGTGGCCAGGCGGCCTCGACGTTGTCGCGCCAGGCCTGCAGCGTGCGGTCGTAGTCGGTGCCGAAGTTGTGCCAGTCCTCGATCACGAAGCGCCCTTCCACGCTTTGCGTGATCTGTTCGGCAGATGGCAGCATCGAGTTGGGGAAGATGTACTTGCCGATCCAGCGATCGGTGTGCCGCACCGACTCGTTGCCGCCGATGGTATGGAGCACGAACAGGCCCTTCTGCGGGTCCAGGCAGCGCCGCACCGTGTCGAAGTAGATGTCGTAGTTGCGCACGCCGACATGCTCGAACATGCCGAGAGAGAACACGCGGTCGAAACGCTCGTCGATTTCGCGGTAGTCCTGCAGGCGGATCTCAATCGGCAAGCCATCGCACAGTTGCCTCGCAAACTCCGCCTGCTCGCGAGAGACCGTGATGCCGACGCCGCTGATGCCATAACGTTCGGCAGCGTACTTGAGTGCCTCGCCCCAGCCGCATCCGACGTCGAGCACGCGCAGCCCCGGGCCAAGGTCGAGCTTGCGGCAGACCAGGTCGAGCTTGGCCTCCTGCGCGGCATCGAGGTCGTCCAGCGGCATGCCCGAGGCATTGCGCCAGTAGCCGCAGCTGTACACCAGGCGATGGCCGAGCATCGCCGCATACAGGTCGTTGCCGAGGTCGTAGTGGCGGCGCCCGATGGCGAAGCTGCGCCGGCTGGATTGCATGTTGATCAGCCGCGCCTGCAGGCCGGCAATCAGATCGCCCAGGCCGCGCACGCGTTCGTCCACCCGCGCGCGCAACACCTGGAAGAGGAAGCCATCCAGCGAAGGCGCATCCCACCAGCCGTCCATATACGACTCGCCCAGGCCCAGCGAACCCTGCGCGAGCACGCGCGCATAGAAGCGCGGCTCATGCACCTGCAGGTCCCACGGTCGTTCTCCGCCGACCCGCACATCTGCGGAGGCGAGCAGTTCCTCGACCTTGCTGCGGGACGACAATGCCGGCATGGCGACCTCGTGTCGGCCACCGCCCGGCGCTGGTTGCGCAAGGTCGGCGGGGCGCCGCAATTGCCGCGGCGCCCGTTCATCGTAGCGAGGGGCCGTAAACGCGGCGTCAGCCGCCCGCGAACAGGCCGCGATACTCCGGAGCGAGGAACGGCAGCAGCACCGAGGCCGGCACGTCCACCGTCTGGGTGCCGTCCGAGTACGGGCCAACCTGATAAGGCGCGAACACGAAGCGCAGCGCCGACAGCTTGCCGCCCACGCCGACTACCGGTTCGAACTGGGCGAAGTGCGCGGCGTCGGCCTCGGTGCCCTCATCGATCATCTGGCCGGCGCTCTTGATCACCTCGGCGCGCTCGGCGGCATCCAGGTCGTCCGCGTCGATGCGCTGCGACAGCGCGGTATGCAGCTGTTCGCGCACGTAACCGGAGATGGCGTTCCAGCCCTGCTTGCCGGGCACCAGGTCGCTGGCGAGCAGGCGCCGGTTCTCCTGTGGCAGCCAGACGAAACGTTCGAGCAGGGGCGCGCCATGCGCGCCACCGGTATAGCTGCTGCCGTCTGCAGCGACGGCGACCAGCGCCGGCGAGTCCATCACCATCGAAAAGCTAAGTGACAGGTCGTAAGGCGCAGGCGCATCGGGCCGGCGTTCGGATGCGGCCTGCACCAGTTCGGCGCGGGCATCATCGGCGTAGCGCCTGAGTTCGGCGGCCAGGCCCGGGTACTTCGCTGCGGCCGGCGGATAGCTGATGCCGATGACGTAGTTGGACGTCGTCTCGACGACGTCCTTCAGCTCCGTCGCCGACACCGCGGCCGGTGCGGGCGGCGTCGCGGCGGGGGCCGGCTGCGGCGCCGGGGCTTCACGGCGGCAGGCCGCGCACAGAATCAGTAGGACGATCAGCAGGACAGCACGAAACAACACCCAGCGCGAAGCACGGCCGGACGATACGGACACGGGGGGTCGAACCACGACAGATTCCATTCCGGGGGAGGGGATAACGGAATCATAACGAACGTGACGTGATGCCGGAATTGACACCACGCAAGTCACACCTTGTCGATCAACTCACCACTGCGTGCGGTTGGGCAGCAGGCCGTGCAATTCGGCGTCGGTCAGGTTGCGCCATTGCCCGACTTTGAGATGGGCCATCTTGACGTTGCCGATGCGCACCCGCATCAGCTGTTTCACGCGGAAGCCGAAATGCGCGGCCATCAGGCGGATCTGCCGGTTGAGGCCCTGCACCAGCACGATGCGGAAGCCGAACTTGCCGAGCCGGCCGGTCTTGCACGGCAACGTGGTCTGCCCGTGCAACGGCACGCCGCGGCTCATGCCGCGCAGGAACTCGTCGGTGACCGCGTGGTTCACCGCGACCAGGTATTCCTTTTCCAGCTTGTTCTCGGCACGCAGAATCTCGTTGACGATGTCGCCGTTGCTGGTCAGCAGGATCAGCCCTTCGGAGTCCTTGTCGAGGCGGCCGATCGGGAAGATGCGGCGCTCGTGTCCGACGAAGTCGACGATGTTGTCCTTGACGCCCGATTCGGTCGTGCAGGTGATGCCAACCGGTTTGTTTAGGGCGATGTAGATGTGCTGGCGCTTGCCCGGCGCGACCTTGCGCACGCGCAGGGCCTCCCCGTCGACCAGGACCTCGTCGCCCTCGCCCAGTTCGGCTCCGACGCGCGCGCGCACGCCGTTGACGGTGACCCGTCCCTCGCCGATCAGCCGGTCGGCCTCACGCCGCGAGCAGAAACCGGTATCGCTGATGTGCTTGTTCAGGCGCATTGGGGGCGGCGCGTCGGGATCGGAAACGGGCGCGCATGATACCTGTGCGGGCGCCGGGCCAGGATGATCGCCCTTCCGGGCACGAAGGCTCGGGCCCGCAGGGCTCCGTTCGCCGCGGGCCAACGGCCCGCCCTTGCGGCGGGCACGAAAGCCTTGGGCTCATCCCAGTTGCTGGTTGAACTCCGGATGGCGCTCGGCCCACGCCGCGGCGTAGGAGCATTCCGGGCGCACATGCAGGCCCTTTTCGCGGGCGTACTCGAACGCTGCCTGGACCAGTTCCCCGGCAATGCCCCGGCCCGAGATCGGATCGGGCACGCCGGTATGCGTGATCACCAGGTGGTTGCCGTCGAGGTAATAGTCCAGGCGCGCGTGATGCCCGTCGACGATGGCACTGAACTCGCTGGCGGCGGAATCGTGGGTGATGGCGTGGCCGGTCATCGGCCCTCCTCGATGATCGTGGTCAGCGGTGGTCGCGCTTGCCCTGGTTGTGCCGGTCCTGGCTGCTGATGCTGCCCTGGATCGCCTGCATGCGGCTCTCGTTGGCGTGCAGCTCCTCGGCCTTCGCCGCCGCGCCCTCGGACTGGAACCCCGGACCCGGCACGTGGCCGTGCTGCGGGTCGAGCTGCTGCCACGGCTGCGCGTGACGATCGTGCTCGTGCTTGGCTTCCAGCAGGCGACGGGTGTTGGCGAGGGCCTGCTCCGGCGTGATGTGCCGCTTCCTCACGGCCTTGCGAACGGCCTTCTTCGCCACCGCTCCGGCCACGACCGTCTTGGCTCCGCGCTTGACGACCTTCTTGGCGACGACCTTCTTCACCGCCCGCTTGGCGACCTTCTTCGTGACGGCCTTCTTCACGACGCGCTTGGCCGCCTTCTTCGCGACCGCCTTCTTCACGACGCGCTTGGCGA
This sequence comes from Lysobacter niastensis, assembly GCF_015453285.1. Lineage (GTDB taxonomy): Bacteria > Pseudomonadota > Gammaproteobacteria > Xanthomonadales > Xanthomonadaceae > Lysobacter_J > Lysobacter_J niastensis. The sequence continues at coordinate 101,074 of NZ_JADLZT010000006.1, read as the reverse complement.
CCTTCTTCGCAGCGGCCTTCTTCGCAGCGGCCTTCTTCACGACACGCTTGGCGGCCTTCTTCGCGGCAGTCTTCTTCACGACGCGCTTGGCGACCTTCTTCGCCGCCGCCTTCCGGACCACTTTCTTCGCCACCTTCCTGGCCACGGCCTTCTTTGCCGCCTTCTTGGCAACCTTCTTTGCGGCGGTCTTCTTCGCGGCTTTCTTCACGGCTTTACGGGCAGGGGTCTTGCCGGCACGGCGGGCGCTAGTGGCCATTGGCGTCTCCTTCGGTCTGTGGACAGCAGGTGAGCGTGGTTCGTGGGCGTAGCGATACCACGATCGACCTGCACGAACAGTGATCGCGCGCCTAGCGCCATGGCGTGGTGTTGTCCATCACCCGTTCCCTCACCCGCCGCAAACGGTCCTGACACGCCTGCCCGGGACGTTTTTTTACATACCGCAGGTGTGAATCCAGACGTTCAGATGCGCATCATTCCGCACATTCCGGTCAAAGAAGGCGACGATCAGCTGCTGACCGAGCGTCTGTTCGATCTCGCCTTGAACGGCGATACCGCCAGCGACGAGCTGAATGCCATCGACGCCCAGGTCTATGCCCGCCTCGAAGAGGCGTATGGGCACGACACCGAAGATCACCTGCCCCACGCGCGCGTGCGGCAGCCGGAGGACGACCGGCTCAGCCGAGCCTGGGGTTCAGCAACCGCTGCACAAATTCCGCCCCTACCGTGGGCTCCATGAGCAGCATGAACAGCACGCCGTAGACGGCACCCGACAGGTGCGCGCTGTGGTTGATGTTGTCGCCGCCGCGGCGGTCCATCCAGAACGAATACGCCACGTAGCCGACGGCATACAGGATCGCCGGCAGCGGCACCACGAACACGATGATCAGTGCCCACGGCTTCAGCAGGATGTAGGCGAACAGCACCGCCGACACCGCGCCCGAAGCGCCCAGGCTCCGGTAATGCGGGTCGTGGCGGTGGCGCAGATAGGTCGGCAGGATCGCGATCACGATCGCTGACAGATAGAACACCACGAACCCGATCGGCCCGATGATCTGGCCGATCACCTGCTCGACCACGCGCCCGAAGAAGTACAGCGTGATCATGTTGAACAGCAGGTGCGACCAGTCGGCATGGATGAAGCCGTGCGTCAGCAGGCGGTCGTACTGCTTGCTGCGATCGATCGCCGGCGGCCACAGGATCAGCCGGTTCAACAGCGCCGGTCGCTCCCAGGCCAGCCAGGACACCAGTACGGTCACGGCGATCAGGATGAAAGTCAGCATGGGCTCCAGCTCGTAGCGAAAAAGCACCCTCCCGCCCCTCCCCTTCGCCTATGGCGAAAGGGAGGAAGAAGAATCAGGCGGCGCGATAGTTGTCCTGCATCGGGTAGCTGCGCGCGTAAAGCGCGAAAGCCGCCGCGGCCAGGAACGCGAAACCGGCGAAGAAGAACATCAGGAACGCGTTCTCGCTGAGGCCGGTGCTGGCGATGTGCGATATCACCGCTTCATTGCGCACGCCGGCATTGGTCAGCAGCACCCACAGGCTGCCGAACGTGCTGGCCAGGTACCAGAACGCCATGATCACGCCCTTCATCGCCTGCGGCGCCTGGCTGTAGGCGAACTCCAGCGCCGTTGCCGACACCAGCACTTCGCCGAAGGTCAGCAGCGCGTACGGCGCGATCTGCCAGGCCAGCGACACCGGATCGCCGCCGTCGATCCACAGCTGGATCAGGCCCGCCACCACCCACGCCAGGCCGGAGAAACCGATGCCGGCGCCCATGCGCCGCAACGCGGTCGGGTTGAATCCGAGCTTGCGCAGCGCCGGATACAGCACGAGGTTGTTGAACGGAATCAGCAGCATCACCAGGGCCGGGTTCAGCGCCTGCATCTGCGCGGCGTCCTTGACCAGCCAGCTCGGCCACCACCACGCCTCGTGCGGCATGGCCATCTCGTTGCCCTGCAGCACCCAGGTCGAGGCCTTCTGGTCGAACAACGACCAGAACGGCGTTGTCAGGGCGAACACGATCAGGATGCGCAGCACCGCACGCACGCCGTCGACGGCGGCGTCGGGATGCTTGCCACGCGCGCGCTCGAGCTGCATCGACGCGCCCATGCCGCCGAAGGCGATGACCAGGCCCAGCGCCATGCAGGCGCAGATGACGAAGCCGAGCTTGGGGATCAGCGCCAGCGCGCCGAGCGCCAGCACACCGCCGAGCGCCGCGACGGTCAGGCCCGCACGTCCCTGCCCCGGCGCCTGCGCCAGCAATGCGGTGCGGCACACGTGCAGGAACGAGTTCGGGTCGGCCGCCGTCGGCGGCACGTTGACGTACTGCTTGCGGCCCAGCCAGAAGATCAGCGTGGCGATGAACATCAGGATGCCGGGGATGCCGAACGCGACTGCCGGACCGTAGCTGCGCAGGAAGATCGGCATCAGCAGCGAGGCGAAGAAGCTGCCGAAGTTGATGATCCAGTAGAAGGCGTCGAAGACGACCTTCGCCAGGTGCTTGTTGGTCTGGTCGAACTGGTCGCCGACGAACGACACCACCAGTGGCTTGATGCCACCGGAGCCCAACGCGATCAGGAACAGGCCGGTGTAGAAGCCGGTGCGGTTGTCCTCGAACATCGCCAGGCAGGCATGGCCGGCGCAGTAGATCAGCGAGAACCACAGCACCGTGCGGTATTTGCCGAAGAAGCGGTCCGACAGCCAGCCGCCCAGCAGCGGGAAGAAGTACACGCCAATGACGAAGCTGTGGAAGATTTCCTTGGCGATGCCGGCGCGTTCGGCCTCGGGCGCGTACAGCAGGAGCGTACTGACCAGGAACGGCGTCAGGATGTTGCGCATCCCGTAAAAGCTGAAGCGCTCGCAGCCTTCGTTGCCGATGATGTAGGGAATTTGGCGCGGGAGCTTGGCGCTGCCTGCGGCGGCGGTGTTCTCGGCGGGGCTTGCGCTGGTCTGGATCGTCATCCGGTTCTGCCTGTTGCGTGGGTAGCGGCGCGAATCCGTTCGCGAGGCGGGAGCCCGCCGCCGGGTCCGCCACGCGTGGCGGAGTCCGGACACAAAAGCAGCGGAGGTAGGCTCCGCTGGTTTCTGGAGATTAGCAGGCGGCGGACGGCCCGCGAAGCGCCGCCGGCGGCCCGCCCCGTCGGGCGGACCGTGGCTGTCTTACTGAACGGCGCCGGCCACCTCGCCCGCCGCGCCTTCCACTTCGAGCTCGTAGCGGAAGTTCTGCATCGACTCGCGCGGTCCTTCGCGGAACGTCGCCGCGATCGCGAGCTGGTGCTTCCCCGGTGGCAAGGGCTTGAGCATCAGCCAGTAGCCATCACTGGCGCCAGACACGCCGCCGGGCCCGCTGAAGCAGTCCTGGCTGGCGACGCGCATGCGCTTGAACTCGCCGACCGGACGGCCGTCGAGCAGCACCAGGCCGGAAATGACATGTTCGGCAAAGCGGGCGGCCTGCGCGCGCTTCTGCTCGCACGACCACGCTGCGTCGCCGGGAGGCCCCGCGGTGACGACCCAGTTGATCAGCGGCACGAACAGGTGCCGGTCGGCCGGTACCTTGCAGCTGCGCACTGCGTCGAAGTTGCCGTCGGTGCCGGCCAGGAACCACACCGGCCCCTGCTCCTGATGCTGCGTGCAGCGGCGTCCATCGGGATCGAGGTAAGGGACATCGGCAGCGTCGAAACGGGCGACCCATTGCCACCAGCGCTCGCTCCATCGCGCCTGGCCGGCGCTGTCCACGGCCGTGTCAGACGGAATCCAGTGCGAAGCGAGCGAGGTCTCCTCGATCGGCGGGAGCGTTCGCTCGCGCTCGATCCAGCCCAGCTCCTCGCCGGCATCCTTCAATTCCTTGCAGCCGGAGGCCAGCAACGGCAGGAGCGCGCAGAGAGCGACAGCCAGCCATGGCGTGCGATTGCGTTGCGGCATCAGGCCCATTCGGTCAGGCCCTCGCGCTCGTACAGCGTCTTGAACGACGGCCGCGCCTTCATGCGCTGCGCCAGTGCGGCCAGGTGCGGCCACTGGAGGGCTGGCCTGGGCATGTTGCGGGTCCAGCGCATCAGCATGGTCAGGTAGAAGTCGGCTGCGCTCATGCGCTCGCCGAGCAGGTACGGTCCGTTCGCGGCCAGGTGTGCATCGAGCCGGTCCCAGGCCGCTTCGATGCGCTGGCCCACGCCGTGCTTCACAGCCTCGGCGTGCTCGGCATCGATGTCCTGCGGATACCACCACAGGCGCAGCGGCGACTGCACCGTGTTGGCGATGTTCAACATCCACTGCAGGTACTCGCCGCGACGCGTGTCGTCCGCCGCAGGCGCGAGGCCCGCATCGGCATGGCGGTCGGCCAGGTGCATCACCAGCGCTGCCGTCTCATACAGCGGCTTGCCGCCGTCGACCAGCGTCGGGACCACGCCGTTGGGATTGAGGGACAGGTATTCCGCGCTCTTGTGTTGCTTGGAAGCGGTGTCGACCAGCCGGAGTTCGTGCGGCACCCCGAGTTCGATCAGCAGCCAATGCACGACGAAGCTTGCCGCACCGGGCGAGTAATACAGGCAATACATGCAGGTCTCCCCTTTGGATGCAGGCATGATCGCATGGGCACGCCTTCCGGAATGTGGCGTCCGTCGGCGACGAACGCGAGGCCTGCTGCCATCCGGCGTCAGCAGCGTGATGCATGGCCGCGGCAGGGCCGCGCCGCTCGGCTACCATGCGCCCACCTTTAGCGAGACCTTTCCGCGCAATGACCCGCACCCTCCTGCTCTCCGCGCTGCTGGCGACGCTGCCGGCACACGCACTCGCCCATGGCGACGCGTTGACCACGGTGTCCGAACGCAGCGGCTTCGTCCGCACCGGCCGCTACGACGAAGTCATCGCGCTGTGCGACGCGTTCGCACGCCGCTACCCGGACGCCGTGCGTTGCGCCGACTTCGGCACCACGCCTGAAGGCCGTCCGATGAAGGTTCTGGTCGTCTCGAAGTCCGGCGCGCTCACGGCGGAAGCGGCCAAGGCGAAGAACCTGCCCGTGATGCTGATCCAGGGCGGCATCCATGCCGGCGAGATCGACGGCAAGGATGCGGGATTCCTCGCGCTGCGCCAGGCACTGGAGGGCGAAGCCGCGCCGGGCGCGCTGGAGAAGCAGGTGTTGCTGTTCGTGCCTGTGTTCAACGTCGACGGCCATGAGCGTTTCGCGGCATGGAACCGTCCGAACCAGCGCGGCCCGGAGGAAATGGGCTGGCGCGTCACCGCGCAGAACTACAACCTCAACCGCGACTACGTGAAGGCCGATACGCCGGAAATGCAGGCGATGCTGCGCCTGGTCGAAGCGTGGGACCCGCTGGCCTACATCGACCTGCACGTCACCGACGGCGCCAAGTTCGAGCACGACGTCTCGATCCAGGTCGAACCGGTCAACAGCGGCGACGAGCCGCTGCGCACGGACGGCAAGGCACTTCGCGACGGCGTGATCGAACGCCTGGCCGCGCAGGGCTCGCTGCCGGTGCCGTTCTATCCCTCGTTCGTGGTTAGCGACGACCCGGCCTCGGGCTTCGAGGACGGCGTCGCCACGCCCCGTTTTTCGCAGGGCTACTTCCAGCTGCGCAACCGGCTGGGCATGCTGGTGGAGACGCATTCCTGGCGCGAGTACCCGCACCGCGTGAAGGTCACGCGCAATACCATCGTCGCCCTGCTCGACCTGGTCGCGCAGCACGGCAGCCAATGGCGTCGAGACGTCGCCGCGGCCGATGCGCGCGCCGCGAAGCTGGGCGGCCAGCCGGTCGCGCTCGACTACAAGGCCACGGCGAAGACCCGCACGATCGACTTCCGCGGCTATGTCTACACGCGCACGCCATCGGAGGTGTCCGGTGCGCTGATGACCCGCTACGACGAAAGCCAGCCGCAGGTCTGGCACGTGCCGATGCGCGACGAGATCGTGCCCGACCACGTTGTCGCCGCGCCGAAGGCCGGCTACCTCGTTCCAGCCGCGCATGCCGCGTGGGTCGCGGGCAAGCTCGACCAGCACGGCGTCCAGTACCGGCGCATCGGCGGCGCGCTGAGCAAGGCGCCGGTCGAAGCCTTCCGCGCCGATACGTCGGTCTTCGACGCGAAGTCGCTGGAGGGACATCAGCGCCTCACGCTCACCGGCGCGTGGAAGCCGGAAACACAGGACCTCGTCGCCGGTGCGCTTTTCGTACCGATCGCCCAGCCCAAGGCGCGCCTGGCGATGGCGCTGCTGGAACCGTTGGCGCCGGACGCGCTGGTGGCGTGGGGCGAGTTCAACACCCACTTCGAGCGCAAGGAGTACATGGAGGACTACGTCGCGGAGGAAGTGGCGCGCGACATGCTCAAGGATCCGAAGGTAAAGGCCGATTTCGAGCGGCGCCTGAAGGACGATCCCGCATTCGCAAAGGATTCGCAGGCACGCCTGGAATATTTCGCGCGCCGGCACTCCTCGTGGGATTCGCACTATCGTCTTTACCCGGTGCTGCGCACCGATAGCGCACCACGCTGATGCATCGTCCAGCTGACGCGGGCTGAACAAACGCCTCGCTAGGCTGGCCACGGCTTGTCATCCCCGCACCCGGCCGGACTCGCTCCGGTCGCAGGCGGGGACGACGACAAACGTCCACGGAGACACACCATGAACCCTCGTTTTCTCAGCCTTGCGCTCATTCCCGCCCTGGCGATTTCACTGGCCGCGTGCCAGTCCACTCCGGCAGGCGCATCCAGCGGCAATGCCACCAGCGGTCCGTCCGAGCACGTGATCACGGGCACCGCGACCTACCTCGAACGCATGAAAGTGCCGCCGGGCGCGAGCTTCCACGTGCAGTTGATCGACAGCCAGCTTGCCGACACGCCCAAGGCGGTGTTGTCGGAGATCACGATGAAGGACGTTGCCGGCGCGCCGTACCACTTCACCCTGCCCTACGATCCGAAGACGCTGCGCAAAGGCGGCATGTACGGCCTGCATGCTTCCTTGAACGGGCCGAACGGCGAACTGTGGTTCGTCACCGACACGCGCGTGCCGGTCGATCCGGCCAGCAGCGCGCCGGTGGAGTTCCGCATGGTGCGCGTCCCGGGACCGGGGGAAACACAGGCGAATGCCGCGGCCAATGTCACCCACTGGAGTTGCGGCGACCTGCATGTCGGAGCGACTTTCGACAACGCCGCCGATCGGGTCGTCCTCGCTTTCGCCGGCCGAAGCCTGCCGCTGCTGCATGCGATGGCCGCGTCCGGCGCACGCTACGCCGACGGTTCCGGCAACGAGTTCTGGACCAAGGGCGATGCCGGCGTGTTGACGCTGGCCGGCGAGAAGAAGCGCGACTGCACGCAGGCCGACTCGGCTCGCTGATGCGGGCCCACCGCCCTCAGCAGTTCATGTACTTCCAGTTGCGTGGCTTGCCCTCGGCCAGCCACTCGACGGTCTGTTCCAGGCGCCGCTTGCGGGTGTCCTCGCGCTTGGCCTCGGTGATCCATTCGATGTAGTCGCGGCGGTAGCTGGGCGCAAAGCCCTCGAACGTGGCGTTCGCCTTCGCGTTCTTCGCCAGCGCTGCAGCGAGGTCCGGCGGCACTTCCAGCGCCGGCTTCGGTCCCTTGGTGGCGTTGGCGGGCGTGCGCGTGGCACCGCTGTCGATCAGCTGCATGGCCTGGCGGAGATAGCCGGTCAGTTCGCGCTTGCCAGGAAGGTCGGAGATCCTGGTCAGACGACCAAACTGTCCCATGCCCTCGCCGGCCGCATCGGCGCCGCCGACGACCTGCGCGCCCTGCCAGAAACCGAATGCCGCGTGCTGCTTGAACGCGGCCATGCTGCACAGGATCTTGCCGCGGTAGGTGAAGCTCGGCGCGCCCCACTTCAGCGTCTCCACCACCTCGGGGCAGGCCGCATGCACCGCCGCGCGCAGGTGGGTGAGGATCGGCCTGGCGAACTCGGCCGCCTTGGCGATATAGGCATCGATGCGCGGGTCCTGCTCGGCCATGAACGGGCTCCTTGGGGTTCGCGGCCTATTGTGCACCGGGTTTTGCGTTGGCTCGGGCAGAGGCCACGGCAAGACCGGAGGGCACCGTCATGCTGCGATTCGACCGGCGTACGCCACCCACCCACATCCGTGTGCAACGGCGCATGGGCCTGACCCGCGCGCAGGAGCTGATGATGATGGTCTGCGAGGACAACGGCTGGACGCTGCGCTTCGTGCGCGGCCCGCTGGAACACCCCACGCCGGTGATGTTCGCAGGCGAGCAGGACTACCTGGTCGTGCGCGCCGACGGCAGCATCGACGACGACATCCAGCTGCGCCACTGAGCCGTACGCGTCACGCCAGCAGCGGCCAGCGCCGCACCACCTCGTAGTCCCGGCCCGGGCGGCTGTCGACGAGCACGAACGCATCGACACGCCATGGCAGTGGCGCGACCGGTTCCGGCGCGATGAATCGGCGCACGTTGCGCAGGATCGTCAGGTGCGGCGCGAATGCCTGCCCGTGCGGCTTCACCGGCACCTTCGCGCGGGCCAGGGCGATGCCCATCTCATCCCACAACCGCAGCAATTCCGGCGGCCGGTGCTGCGTGCCAAGCCACCACACGTGGCTGCCATGGAAACTGCCGGCGCAGTCCAGGGTCATGTCGAACGGCGGCAACTGCAGTGTGTCCGCGGCCGCGCAGGCGTCGCCGATCAGCGACGGCGGAAGCGGATTGAAATCGCCGAGGAACTGCAGCGTCATGTGGTAGCGCGCGGCGGACAGCAGGCGTCCGCCGGGATCGTGGCGCTGCATCAGCTCGCGCGCCACCTCGTCGATGCCCGCACGCAGCGTGTCGTCGGGCCACAGCGCGAAGAACAGGCGGTGCATGCCGTCCTGTGCCGCATCGCCGCGATGGCCGACGGGCTTCATCGCCTTATCAGCGCTTCGCTGGCGCCGCGCCTGCCTGCTTGCGCAGGTAGTCGGCCAGGCCGCCGAGCTGCAGGCCCTGTACCTGATCGACCACAGGCGCGAACTTGCCCAGGTCGTCCGGCGCATAGCCGCCGGCGCGCAGGAACAGCGTGATGCGCGTGCCACCGCCTTCGGCCGGGGCGAGCCGGAACTCGACCACGCCGCCTAGGCCCATGCCCTGCAGCGGACCGAGGCCACCGACCATGCGCAGGGTCTTGCCCGGATCGACGAAGGTGACGGTGAGGTGCTGCGCCTGCTGCGCTCCGGCGATCTCGCAGAAGCAGCCACCGGCACGCGCGTCGATGGACAGCTTCGATGCGGCGCCCCACCAGGTGTGGTCCTTCGGCCACCAGCGATCGACGTCCTGCGTCAGCGCCTTCCATGCCGTTGTGGCATCGACCGGAACGACCTGGCTGTTCTCGATGGTGAAGCCGTCGCGTGCGGAGTCCTTAACCTCGGCGTGGGCGATCGCGCACCAGCCGAGCAACAGTGAGACGACCGTCAGGGTGAGCGAGCGCATGGCGAAGGCCTCATGGTGGACCCGCCGATTATTTGCTCCTGGGCGAAAGGTTGGAAGCACGGATTTGGGAAGGAGGCCCTCCGCCCCCTCCCACCTTGGCCTGCGTCAGGCTCGGCGTGCTTCGATCAGCCTTCCAGTTCGCCCCAGCGCGCGTAGGCCACTTCCAGCTCTGCCTGCGTCCTGGCCAGCTCGTCGTTGTGCGCGGCGACCGCGGCGCGATCGCGCTGGAAGAACGAGGGTTCGTTCATCTGCGCGGTCAGCTCGGCGACGCGGGTCTCCAGCGATTCGATGCGCGCCGGCAACTGCTCCAGTTCGCGCGCGTCCTTGTAGCTGAGCTTGCGCTTGGCCGCTGCGGGAGGCGATACGACTGCCGCTGCAGGCGTCGCCGCGGACTTCGCCGCAGCCTTGGCGATGGGTTCCTGCCCGGCCGCGGGTCGCTGCCGCACCCAGTCGCTGTAGCCACCCACGTACTCGCCGACACGGCCATCGCCTTCCATGACGAGGGTCGACGTCACCACGTTGTCGAGGAAGTCGCGGTCGTGGCTGACCAGCAGCAGCGTGCCCGGGTACTCGCCCAACATTTCTTCCAGCAGTTCCAGCGTCTCGACATCGAGATCGTTGGTTGGTTCGTCCATCACCAGCAGGTTGGACGGCTGCGCGAACAGCTTGGCCAGCAGCAGCCGGTTGCGCTCGCCGCCGGACAGACGTGTGATCGGCGCGCGCGCACGCTCGGGCGTGAACAGGAAGTCCTGCAGGTAGCCGATCACGTGCTTGGACTTGCCGCCGACGTCGACGAACTCGCGCCCCTCGGCAACGTTCTCCAGCGCGTTCCAGTCCTCGCGCAGTGTCGCCCGGTACTGGTCGAAGTACGCGACCTGCAGGTTGCTGCCGAGCTTCACCTCGCCACTATCCGGCTTCAGCTCGTCCAGCAGCAATTTGATCAGCGTGGTCTTGCCGCTGCCGTTGGGGCCGATCAGACCGATGCGGTCGCCACGGAAGATCGTCGTCGACAGGTCGCGCATCAGCGTGCGCTCGCCGTAGGCGAAGGACACGTCTTTGGCCTCGACTACCTTCTTGCCCGAGGAATCGCCCTGCGCCAGCGCCATCTTGACGTTGCCGGTCTGCTCGCGGCGCTGCGCGCGTTCCACGCGCATCGCCTTGAGCCTGCGCACTCGACCCTCGTCGCGGGTGCGCCGGGCCTTGATGCCCTGGCGGATCCAGACTTCCTCCTGCGCCAGCAGCTTGTCGAAGCGCGCGTTCTCCTGCGCCTCGGCGTTGAGCCGCTCCTCGCGGCGGCGCAGATAGTTGTCCCAGTCGCCCGGCCAGCTGGTCACCTGGCCGCGGTCGATCTCGACGATGCGCGTGGCCAGCGAACGCAGGAAACGGCGATCGTGGGTGACGAACAGCAGCGCGCCCTGCCAGGCCTTCAGGAACCCTTCGAGCCAATCGATCGCTTCGATGTCGAGGTGGTTGGTCGGTTCGTCGAGCAGCAGCAGGTCCGGCGCGGACACCAGTGCGCGCGCCAGCAGCACGCGGCGCTTCATGCCGCCCGACAGCCGCGCGAACAGCACGTCGCCGTCCAGGCCGAGCCGCTCCAGCGTCTCGGTCACGCGCTGGTCCAGTGACCAGCCGTGCGCGTCCTCGATCTTCGCCTGCACTTTCGCCAACGCGTCGGTGTCGACGTGTTCGGCATGGCTCAGGTGGTGGTATTCGGCCAGCCAGGCGCCGAGGTCACCCAGTCCTCCGGCCACGACGTCCCAGACGTCGCCGTCGGCGCCGGCCGGCACTTCCTGCTCGAGCCGGGCAATGCGCACATTGCCCTCGCGGCGGATTTCGCCGTCATCGGGGTGGATCTCACCGGCAAGCAGGCGCATCAGCGTGGACTTTCCGGCGCCGTTGCGGCCGATCAGGGCAATGCGCTCGCCGGCTTCGATCGAGAGGCCGACGTCATTCAGCAGCAAAGGGCCGCCGACGCCGTAGTCGACGTTGTTCAGGGTGATCAGGGGCATGGCGCCATTCTACGGCCCCCGCCCGCGGCGATCACGGATTGACAGCTGGCGGGTTGCCGCCTGGGCGGATCAGCACCACGCGGTCGGCATAGCCCAGCCGCCCACGCATCTTGACCGACATGTCGACCTCGTCGCCGGCCTTCAGCGATGTCACCGGCAGCACCTTGCCGTCGACCGACTTCAGCGTGGTCTGCTCGTCGTAGTTGATGCGATTGAAGATCATCGTATCCGCCTGGTCGATGTGCACCGTACGGCTGCCGGTCTCGACCGCCTTGATCGTCCCGTGCAGGTAACCACCCCAGGTCTGCCCCGGCGTGGTGCTGGCCAGGACGTACACACGCTTGGCTTGCACGCGGTTGCCCGCCTTGCTCGTGTCGACGAGCAGGCGCTGGCCCGGCTGCAGGCCAGCGGCCGTGATGGTCGCGCCGTCGCGGCTGAACTGCGTCGCGTCGTCGTAATAGAGGTGGATGGGACTGCTCTGGCCCACGCCGCTTCCGGTCTTGGAATCGCGGTTCAGGACCAGGCGTCGGCTTCCCTCATCGAGCCGCTGGAACGTGCCGACGGTGCGATCCGTCGCGGTCGGCGGTGCCGCCTGCGCCGCAGCGAGGACGACCGCGGCAAGCATCGCCAGCCACCTCCACGCAAGCCGGTGCATTCGCAGATCACGACTGCTGCGCGCCGATTCGATGCCACTCATGGCCCTGCTCCTGCGGTTGCGGGAGGCCATCGTGCGGGAGGCGATGTATACGCCTCGTGCTGCGGCTTGCGGCTTGCCTGGCCGAACCGTCATCGTCCGGCTTCCTGTCGGCACCCTGCCGCTGCGACACTGGGCCCATGGCTGCTCTTTCCCCATCACCGCTGCGGGCCTCGCTTTGGCTGGCGCTGGTCCTGACATGGGTCTGGGCCGGCTCGGTGTTCACGCCGTGGGCGGAGGACCTCGACCATCGCCTCTGGCTGTACGACACGCGCTACTACCTGGGCTTTGCGCTGCTGTTCTGGGGCATCGCCGAAGCCGGCATCGCGCTGTACCGGGTCCGTCGCGGCACCCACCGGTCCGCTGCAGCGGTACTGGCCATGCTGGCGCTGGCCGGCAGCGTCGCGGTGTCGGCCACTGCACTGGAGCACACTGCGACGGGTCTTGCGTGGCGCACGCAATGGAGCGCCGTAGCGCTGCGCACGGAACTCGGCAAGGGCGACAGCGACCTGCGTCATCGCAGCGGCTGGCTGCTGGTCGACACCCGCCGCCATCCCTGCGGCACTTCGCCGTGGCTGTGGCTGGGACGGCCGTTCGGTGGCGGCACCGGCACCAGCCTGGCGCTGGTGCACAGCCCGCACGGCGCGCCGGCGACACCGGACCCGGACGCGTTCCGTTTCCGTCCGGTCAACGGCGGCTGGTGGCTGGCCTACCAGCATGGAGCCGCTTACCGGCGCGGCCTGGACATCCGCCGCGGACGCTCCTGCGAACCCGGAACCACGGTGGCCAAACACACCGACGGCCTGCGCTTCGTCGCTGACGGTCGAGCGGCGTCCCTGCCCTGAAGGCGTCCCAGCCTCAGGAACTGCAGGACAGCATCGAGCAACCTGCACGCGAGCGGGCCCAGTCCGGACGCCGTGCCGCATAGGCCTCGCGACCGGGCTGGTCCTCGTACGGACGCCGCATCACGTCGAGCAGGTCGTTGACGCCGGCCAGGTCGCCCTGCGTCGCGCGATCGATCGCCTGCTGCGCCAGGTAGTTGCGCAGCACGTAACGCGGGTTGGCGGCGTTCATCGTTTCGCGCCGCAGGCTTTCCGGCAGGTCCTGCTGCAGGAGCCGGGCCGCGTACAGCGACAGCCATTCCTGCAACTGCGGCATCGCGGTTTCGCGCTTGGCTTCGTCGTAGAAGCTGTCGGCGAACAGGTTTGGATCCGGCGCGTCAGGGTCGACATCGGCCAGCGCGCGGAAGAACAGCGTCATGTCGATCTCGGCATCCACCATCAGGTCCTGCAGCGCCTGCATCAGGCCGACGTCCTCGTCGCGGCATTCATCCAGGCCGAGCTTCCGCGCGATCTGGTCGCGATCGGCCGCCGTGTAGGCAGCCACGTAGCGCCGCAAGCCTTCCTGCAGGTCCTCGACGCCGTCGAACACCAGCGATAGCGCACCGGCGAGGCGGCCGAGGTTCCAGTACGCGACCTGCGGCTGCTGGCCGAAGCGGTAGCGGCGCTGGTGGCGGTCGGTGGTGTTGGGTGTCCAGCCCGGGTCGAAGTTGTCGATCCAGCCGTACGGGCCGTAGTCGATGGTCAGGCCGAGGATCGACATGTTGTCGGTATTCATCACGCCGTGGACGAAGCCCACGCGCATCCAGTGCGACACCATCAGCGCGGTGCGCTCGCACACCTGCGCGAACCATTCGGCGTACAGCGCCTGGCCCTCGCCACGCAGGCGCGGGTAGTCGCGACGGATGCAGAAGTCCACCAACCGGCGCAGCAGGTCCACGTCGCCGCGCGAGGCCGGCAGTTCGAAATTGCCGAAGCGCAGGAAACTCGGCGCGACGCGGCACACCACCGCGCCCGGCTCCAACTCCGGATGGCCGTCATAGAACATGTCGCGCTCGACCAGTTCGCCGGTGCCGACCAGGCTCAGGGCGCGCGTGGTCGGCACGCCCAGGTGGTGCATGGCCTCGCTGCACAGGAACTCCCGGATCGATGAGCGCAGCACGGCGCGGCCGTCGGCACTGCGCGAGTACGGCGTCAGCCCGGCGCCCTTCAACTGCAGCTCCCAGCGCTCGCCGGTGGCGTTGACCATCTCGCCCAGCGTGATCGCGCGGCCGTCTCCAAGCTGGCCGGCCCAATGGCCGAACTGGTGGCCACCGTAGTTGACCGCGAAGGGCTGCATGCCCGGCAGCAACGCGTTTCCGCCGAACACCTGCGCGAACTCCGGCGATGCAACGTCGGCGTCGCTGAAGCCGAGCGTCCGGGCCATCTCCGGCGAATACGCGAGCAGCCGCGGCGCGGCCACCGGCGTGGGCTCGACCGGCGACCAGGCAGCCTGGACCTGGCGCACGCCGGGGCCCGCCTCGGAGTCGCCGGGAAGGTCGCGGATGAAGGCGTTGTCGAAATCGGGCGTCAGCATGGTCGTCTGCAAAGTACATCCCCCGACATGGTGCCCGCGGAGTCCGTGGACAAGCGGTCACGGCCCATCCGGCAAAGCGGAACCCGTACGCAGTCGCGGACGGACGGCCGCGCGGTTTGTATGCTGCGGTCATCGAATGGGGGAAACACCGCAATGACCGCACATCCTGGCCGCATCGCCGGCCCTCGTACCGCCTTGTGGGCGGCCCTCGCCAGCCTCGGCCTGGCTGTCGCGCCACAGGTCTTCGCCGCAACCGCTCCGGCGCAGTGGACGCTGGTCCAGGCCGGCCACCTGCTGGACCGCCCCGGCCACGCGCCACGCGGGGCCAGCACGCTGCTGCTGCGCGACGGCCGCATCGAGGCGGTGCGCGACGGCTTCGTCGACGCCAGCGCGTTCGCCGGTGTCACCGGCGAACCGAACGTCGTCGACCTGCGCGACCGCTACGTCCTGCCGGGCCTGATCGACAGCCACGTCCACCTGACCTCGGACAAGGCCGGCATCGAAGGCCAGCTGGAATCGGTGACAGCCAACGTCGCCGACCTCGCCTACCAGGCCGCGGTCAACGCACGTCGCACGCTCGATGCCGGCTTCACCACCGTGCGCAACCTCGGCGACGAGGATGGCGTGACGCTGTCGCTGCGCGACGCGATCGCCGCCGGCAAGCTGTCCGGTCCGCGCATCATCGACGCCGGGACCTCGATCTCCACCACCGCCGGCCACATGGACCCGACGCTGGGCTTCCGCGACGACCTGCACGCGGCGCTGGACGTGCATGGCAATACCTGCGACGGCGCCGAAGATTGCCGCAAGGCCGTGCGCCGCCAGGTCGCGCGCGGCGTGGACGTGATCAAGATCGCCACCACCGGCGGCGTCAACAGCCGCATCGGCGCGGGCCTGGGCCAGCAGATGTTCGACGACGAGGCCCGCGCGATCGTCGAGACCGCGCACCTGTACAAGAAGAAGGTCGCGGTGCACGCCCACGGCGCCGATGGCATCGCCCTCGCTCTTCGTGCCGGCGCCGACTCGATCGAACACGGCACGCTGATGGACGACGAGGACCTGAAGCTGATGAAGAAGACCGGCGCGTACTACGTACCGACGCTGTCGACCGTCAACGGCTACAAGGAGCGCCTGGCGAAGAATCCGGACGCCTACACCGGCGAGGTACGCAGCAAGATCGAATGGCGCATCGGCATCACCGGAAAATCGCTGGAGCGCGCGGTTCCGGCCGGCGTGAAGATCGCTTTCGGCACCGACGCCGGCGTCAGCCTGCACGGCCGCAACGCCGACGAGTTCGAGCTGATGGTCGCCCACGGCATGACCCCGGCCACCGCGATCCAGGCCGCCACCGTCAACGCCGCCGACCTGCTCGGCCTGGGCGACCAGGTCGGCAGCCTCGAGCCGGGCAAGCGCGCAGACCTGATCGCCGTCGCGGGCGATCCGCTGAGCGACGTCACCGTCCTCAAGCATGTGGATGTGGTGATCAAGGATGGCCGCGTCGAGAAGGATTCACGCGGGCGTTGAGGAAATGCGCATCAACCCGTTCGCCCTGAGCGCAGGTGCGCAGCACCGGGCAAGGGCGGACGGGTCCCAGCGGGTCAGGCTCGTTTGAATCGCTTTGGAGCCGGCGCACTGACCCGTTCATCCTTCGACTTCGCGGCGTTGCCGCTGCGCTCAGGACGAACGGTGGCAGCGCGCCTTCACCCGGACTGAAGAATCCGCAATTCCCGGAATAACCGGCGCGCTTGCAACCATCCTGCCGGCACGCCCGGACCGCTACACCCGGTCGATACACCGGCGTCCGGTACACTGTTCGGTCTTCCGACCGGCGTCTGCCGGCGCTGCCGAGCCCTCCCCCATGAGCGCCGAAACGCCCTCTTCCGACACCCCTCCTGAACAACCGACCCTGAAATTCACCGATCTGGGCCTGCCAGAGCCGTTGCTGCGCGCGCTGGCCGAGGTCGGCTATGAATCGCCTTCCCCCATCCAGGCGGCGACCATTCCGCCCCTGATGGAAGGCCGCGACGTGCTGGGCCAGGCCCAGACCGGCACCGGCAAGACCGCCGCGTTCGCCCTGCCCGTCCTGGCCCGCATCGACGCCGCGCAGCACAAGCCGCAGGCATTGGTGCTGGCCCCGACGCGCGAACTGGCGATCCAGGTCGCCGAGGCGTTCCAGAAGTACGCGCACCACCTGCCCGGCTTCCACGTGCTGCCGATCTACGGCGGCCAGAGCTATTACCCGCAGTTGCAGGCGCTCAAGCGCGGCGTTCAGGTCATCGTCGGCACGCCCGGCCGCGTCATCGACCACCTCGAGCGCGGCTCGCTGGACCTGTCGGAACTGCGCTGTCTGGTGCTCGACGAAGCCGACGAAATGCTGCGCATGGGCTTCATCGACGACGTCGAGGCGGTGCTGAAGAAGACCCCGGAAACGCGCCAGGTCGCCCTGTTCTCGGCGACGATGCCGGCACCGATCAAGCGCATCGCGCAGACCTACCTGAAGGATCCGGTCGAGGTCGCGATCAAGGCCAAGACCACCACCGCCGCCAACATCCGCCAGCGCTACTGGTCGGTCAGCGGCGTGCACAAGCTCGATGCGATCACCCGCATCATCGAGGCCGAGCCGTTCGACGCGATGATCGTATTCGCGCGCACCAAGCTCGGCACCGAGGAACTGGCCGAGAAGCTGTCGGCACGCGGTGTGTCGGCGGCGGCGATCAACGGCGACGTGGTCCAGGCGCAGCGCGAGAAGACCATCCAGCAGCTCAAGGACGGCAAGATCGACGTACTGGTGGCGACTGACGTGGCCGCGCGCGGCCTCGACGTCGAGCGCATCAGCCACGTGCTGAACTACGACATTCCGTACGACACCGAGAGCTACGTGCACCGCATCGGCCGTACCGGCCGCGCCGGGCGCAAGGGCGAGGCGATCCTCTTCGTCACGCCGCGCGAGCGCGGCATGCTGCGCGCGATCGAACGCGCCACGCGCCAGCCGATCGAACCGATGGCGCTGCCCACGGTCGAGACCGTCAACGAGCAACGCGTGAACCGCTTCCTCGGCCGCATCACCTCGGCGCTGGAAAGCCAGGAAATCAGCCAGTTCCGCGATCTGGTGGAGCGTTACGAGCGCGAGAAGAACGTGCCGGCGGTGGAGATTGCCGCCGCCCTCGCCAAGCTGGTGCAGGGCGACATGCCGCTGCTGCTGGATGTCACCGCCGAGCAGCTGCGTCCGCAGCGCGCCGGCTTCGACCAGCCGCGCGAAGGTCAACGCCGCGAGTTCCAGCGCGACGGACGCCGCGAGCGCGACAGCGGCCCGCGCGCACCGCGCGAGCGCAGCTTCGATCGCGGCCCGGAACGCAGTTTTGACCGTCCGGAGCGCAGTTTCGAACGCGACGAGCGCCCGCGCCACGATCGTCCTTCGACCCTGCCGTCGCACACCCCGCCCGCCAATGTCGGCGAGACGATGTTCGACGACGATGCCGCGCCGCGTCGTCCCATGCGTGAGACGCGGGAACCGCGTGCACCCGACGTCGGCATGGAAACCTTCCGCATCGAGGTCGGCCACATGCACGGCGTGAAGCCCGGCAACATCGTCGGCGCCATCGCCAACGAGGCGGACCTGGAAAGCCGCTATATCGGCCGCATCGACATCCGCGACGACCACAGCCTGATCGACCTGCCCGAAGGCATGCCGCACGAGGTCATGGATCACCTCAAGCGCGTGCGCGTCGCCGGGCAGCCGCTGCGCATCAGCCGCCCAGGCGAAGGCACCCCGCCCCCGCACGGACGAACCGGCGATCGCCATGAAGGAGGGGGTCGCCATTTCGACAGCGATCGCCGTCCGCCGCGCGGCCCGCGACCCCACGGTGACAAGCCGCATGGCGGACCGCACCGTCCGGGCGGCTTCAAGGGCAAACCGCGCCCGCCGCGCGGTTGAGAGACAGGGGCGGCATGACGATCGCTCATGTCGCCCTGACCGGCCGGAAGGTCGGCGCAACGCCCGCCCCCGGCGCGGATTTGGCATAGTCGCGGCGTACACCCGCAACGCCCTTGCACCATGCCCCGCCTGCTCGTCTTCCAGCATGTCGCCGCCGAACCGCTCGGCACGCTCGATCCATTGATCCGGCGGCGCGGCCATCGCATCCGTTTCGCCAACTTTGAGCGCCATCCCGACCTGCAGCCCAACGTCGACCGCTATCGCGGCCTGATCGTGCTGGGCGGTCCGATGAACGTCGAGGACCATGCCCATCGCGCGCACCTGCTGACCGAAATGCGCGCGATCGAACGCATGCTCGAACTCGGCCGCCCGGTGCTGGGCATCTGCCTGGGCGCGCAATTGCTGGCGCACGTGCTCGGCGCGCCGATACGCAGGCATCCGGAAGCCGAGATCGGCTGGTATCCGCTGCATACCACGCAGGCCGGACGCGCCGATCCGGTGCTGTCGCCGTTGGGCGACTCCGCACCCGTGTTCCAGTGGCACCGCTACAGCTTCGACGTGCCGCGCGACGCCGTGCACCTGGCGCGCACGGAAGGTTGCGAGCACCAGGCATTCCGCTACGGCGACAACGCCTATGGCTTCCAGTTCCATCTGGAGATGGACCAGCCGCTCATCGAGCGATGGCTCGGCAACCCGGCGTATCGCGAGGAGCTGGCCGAACTCTCGGGAATCGCGCAGGGCCACGCCACCGAGGACAGCATCCGCGCCCGTACGCGCGAGCACATCGCGGCCATGCAGGTGCAGGCCGACAGCGTCTTCAATCGCTTCCTCGACCTGGTCGGCATGCCACAGCGGCGCTGGACCCTGCCCTCGCGCGAATGGGTTTGAGCGACGTCCACCCGATCAAAGGCATCGCAGGCTTTCGAATCGCCGCTCAGCGCCGCTGATTGGATCGACGAACGCCAGCGAGCGCGCCAGCAGCTTCAACGGGCGCTCGTAATCGTCGCCCTGCTCCGTGCCCGGCCACGGATACAACGGGTCGTTGAGGATGGGCGCACCCAACGCCGCCATGTGCACGCGCAACTGGTGCTTGCGGCCGGTGACGGGTTCCAGCGCATAACGCCAGCACGCCTCGCCGCGTTCCAGCACATCGATGCGGGACTCGCTGTTCGGCTCGAGATCGTCTCCATTTGCTTCGCGCATGCGGAAGAACGGCTCGCCTGGCTCCAGCCGCGACCGGCGCAACAGTGGGAAGCTCACTCCAGGCAGCGCCGGCGCCAAAGCTTCGTAGCGCTTCCGGATCAGGCGCTGCGGAAACAGCGCCTGGTAGCGCGAGCGCGTGTCCGGATCCACGGAGAACATCACCAGCCCAGCGGTACCGCGATCGATCCGGTGCAATGGCACCAGATTCGGGTTGCCCAGCCTGCGCACCAGCCTCGCCAGCAACGTCTCGGTGACGAAGCCGCCTGCCGGCGTGACCGGCAGGAAGTGCGGCTTGTCGGCGATCACCAGATGGTCGTCGGCGTGCACCACGCCCTCCTCGAACGGAATCGGCCGCTCCGCAGGCACTTCACGGTAGTAGCGGATCTCGACGCCTACGCGGTAGGGGCTGTCGGGCGTGATCGCGAATCCGTCTGCGTCGCGTACCAGCCCGCGCGCCATGCGATCCAGCCAACGTGCCCGTTCGATCGCGGGAAAGCGCGCGCACAGGCCGTCGAGCACCGTGGCCCATGGCCCCGGCGGCAGTTGCCAGCGGCTGGCAGCGACGCCATCGCGAGGCAGTCCGGTTCCCGTCATGCGCCCATTCTGGCATCGCCTCCACCGGGTCAGGCAGCGGCCGGCCGCAGCGCCTAGAATGCGCGCTCCGTTTTCGCCCAAGGCAACCGCACATGGCGCTCAAGGCGACCGTGGTCAAGGCCGAGCTCCAGCTCAGCGACCTTGACCGGCACCATTACGCAACCTACCCGCTCACCCTGGCCCAGCATCCGTCTGAGACGGACCAGCGGCTGATGGTGAGGCTGGTCGCGTTCGCACTCTTCGCCAGCGAACGCCTGGAGTTCGGCAAGGGCCTGAGCGCCGAGGACGAACCCGACCTCTGGCGTCGCGACTACACCGGCGAGATCGAGCAATGGATCGACCTCGGCCAGCCCGACGAGTCCCGCATCCGCAAGGCCTGCGGCCGCGCGCGCCAGGTGATCGTCGTCAACTACGCCGGCCGCGCCGCAGACCTCTGGTGGGACAAGCAATCGGCCGCGCTGATGCGATTGGGCAACCTCACCGTGATCGACATCGATGCCGACGCCGTCGAAGCGCTGGCTGCCATGATCCAGCGCACCATGCGCTTCAACGCGTTGATCCAGGACGGCGAGCTGCAGCTGATGGGCGACACCGGCACGGTCGCCCTGCGCGCCCGCACGCGCATGGCAGCCGGTATGCAAGCGGCCTGAACATGAGCGGTCATTTCGACGTGATGATCGTCGGCGGCGGTGCCGCCGGGTTGATGTGTGCGATCACCGCCGGCCAGCGCGGCAAGCGCGTGCTGGTCGTCGAGCATGCCAATCGCGTCGGCAAGAAGATCCTGATGTCGGGCGGCGGCCGCTGCAATTTCACCAACACCGGCGCCACGCCGGCGAACTACCTCTCGGCCAATCCGCATTTCTGCAAATCGGCATTGGCGCGCTACACACCGTGGCACTTCATCGAGATGGTCGAGCGGCACCGCATCGCCTACCACGAGAAGGAACTGGGCCAGCTGTTCTGCGACGTCTCGTCCAAGCTGATCGTGAAGATGCTGCTGGACGAATGTCATGCCGCCGGCGTGCGCGTCGAAACCAGCTGCAGCATCGAGCGCATGAGCCACGGCGACAGCGACGATGCCAGCTTCCGCCTGCACACTACGCACGGCAATTTCTCCGCTCCCGCGCTGGTCATCGCCAGCGGCGGACTGTCCATTCCCAGCATGGGCGCAACCGGTTTCGGCTACGAGGTCGCCAAGCAGTTCGGCCATGCCGTGCTGCCGACGCGCGCCGGGCTGGTGCCGCTCACGCTCAGCGGCAAGCATCAGGAGCGGCTGGCCGATCTCAGCGGCGTGGCGCTCCCCGTCACCGCCAGCTGCAACGGCACGAGCTTCAGCAATTACATGCTGGTCACGCACCGCGGCGTCAGCGGGCCTGCGATCCTGCAGATCTCGTCCTTCTGGCAAGCAGGCGAC
Source organism: Lysobacter niastensis (assembly GCF_015453285.1). Classification (GTDB taxonomy): domain Bacteria; phylum Pseudomonadota; class Gammaproteobacteria; order Xanthomonadales; family Xanthomonadaceae; genus Lysobacter_J; species Lysobacter_J niastensis. The sequence continues at coordinate 79,385 of NZ_JADLZT010000006.1, read as the reverse complement.
GACCTGCGCCTGGACCTGTTGCCGGGGCATGACGCGCTGGAAACGCTGCAGCAATGGCAACGCGAGCGTCCCGCGGCAGAACTGAAGACCGTGCTCGGAGACGCCATGCCCAAGCGCTTCGCGCAGCGCCTGTGCGAGCACTGGCTGCCGAACCGCCCGATGAAGCAGTACAACGCCCCGCAACTGCGCGAGATCGCGCAGGTTCTCAGCGACTGGACGCTGGTCGCCAGCGGCACCGAGGGCTACCGCACGGCGGAGGTCACGCTGGGTGGCGTGGACACCGACGAACTGTCCTCCAGCACGATGCAGTCCAGGCGCGTACCGGGCCTGTATTTCATCGGCGAGGTCATCGACGTGACCGGCTGGCTCGGCGGCTACAACTTCCAGTGGGCCTGGGCCTCGGGCCACGCTGCGGGCAACGCGGTATAGCCCAGCCGGAATGGGCTCCATCGAAAACACTTTACCAATTGGTTGACAATCGTTTCGGGCGCGCGCATATTCAACCGCATGGTTGACAAACAAGCCCGCCTCGATGCCGTCTTCCGGGCGCTCGCCGATCCCACCCGGCGCGCGATGCTCAACGACCTCGCCGGGGGCGAGCGCAGCGTCGGCGAACTGGCCGCACCGTTCCAGATGTCGCTGGCCGCGGCATCCAAGCACATCAAGGTGCTGGAAGGCGCAGGCCTGATCCGCCGCGATGTGCAAGGGCGCACGCATGTCTGCCGCCTCGACGCGCGGCCGATGCACGCCGGCCTGGAATGGATCCGCCATTACGAGCGGTTCTGGAACCAGCGCCTCGACGCACTTGAAGCATTGCTCCAGGCCGAAGACGCCCGCGCCGCGAAGGCGCGCAAACCCGGGAAGTCGCGATGACCGACGCCACGATCCAGATCCGCGTGAGCCGCCACTTCGACGCGCCCGCCGAACGCGTGTTCGATGCATGGCTCGATCCCGCCACTGCCGGCCGCTGGCTGTTTGCCACGCCGTCCGGTCAGATGCAGCGCGTGGAGATAGACGCGCGCGCCGGCGGCCGCTACGTGATCGTCGAACGCAGGACCGAAGGCGACGCGGAACACCACGGCCGCTACCTGGAAATCGATCGTCCGCGCCGGCTCGTGTTCACACTGGCAGCCGACGCATCCTCCGAGGGCGACGTGGTCACCGTCGAGATCGAGTCCGAAGGCGCCGGATGCACGCTCACCCTCACCCACCTGCTCGCCGCCGAATGGGCCGAGTACGCCGATCGCACCGGGTCTGGATGGACCGGCGTGCTGGCAGCCCTGGCCGAGCAACTTCGCTGAGCCCACGAGGACCACGCCATGAACGACTACGCCCAGGTCATTGCCCCCACCACCGTGCGCATCGAGCGCAGCATGCCCGGCCCGATCGAGCGCCTGTGGGACTACCTCACCGATTCGGAAAAGCGCGGGCATTGGCTCGCCGCGGGCGACATGGAACTGCGCGAAGGCGGCCGCGTCGATCTGGTATTCCGCAACTCGGAGCTGACCGGGAACGATGACCCCGCACCGGCCAAGTACGCGCAGTACGCCGGCGAAAGCCGCATGCACGGACGCATCACGGCCTGCGACGCGCCGCGCCTGCTCGCCTACACCTGGGGCGAGGACGGCGGCGACTACTCGGAGGTGCGCTTCGAGCTCAGCCCGCAGGGCGAGCGCGTGCACCTGGTGGTGACGCACAGTCGCTTGAGCACGCGCGATGCGATGCTCAGCGTCGCCGGTGGCTGGCACGCACATCTCGACATCCTCGCGGCGCGTCTGGAAGACCGCGAACCGGACGGCTTCTGGCGCTCGCACACGCGACTGGAAGCGGAGTACGCACGGCGCATCCCCGAAGCCTGAGCCAAGCGGTCGCAAGCCGCAGGAGACCGATCGACCCCCGCGTTATCCTTGCCGCCCGTTCCTGCTTCCGGCGACATCGACATGCGCGTGCTGCTCCTTCTCCTGCTGGCCTGCGGCCTGCTCACGTCCTGCGCCGACCCGGGTCCGCCGCCGGGCGGCACCATCGCGAAGTTCGAGGCCATCGACGAGAAGGTCGGCGATGGCGCCGTCGCCAAGGCCGGGCAGGACGTGGTGGTCCACTACACCGGCTGGAATTACGACGAGAAGGCGCCGGACAAGCGCGGCGCGAAGTTCGACAGCTCACGCGACCGCAACGAGCCCTTCACCTTCCTGCTCGGCGCGGGGCGTGTGATCCGCGGCTGGGATGAAGGCGTCGCCGGCATGCGCGTGGGCGGCCACCGCGTGCTGATGATCCCGCCGGAGTACGGCTATGGCCGCCGCGGCGCCGGCGGCGTGATTCCGCCGAACGGCTCGCTGGTGTTCGAAGTCGAACTGCTGGACGTGCGCGAGCACTGATCCCGCGCACAGGCCTACCAGAGGTCGAACACCAGGCCTTCGCGTTCGTTGTCCCAGATCGTGCTGAACACCCACCAGCGCCCGTGCTCGTGGCACAGCTGGATGCTGTTGGCGCCGCGCTTGAGCAGCACCGGCGAGTCCGGTGCCGGGCGCGCCTCATACAGGCTCCACACGTGGGCGACCTGGCCGAAGCGCTGGATGCGCTGGTCGATTTCGACCTCGTGGAAATCGTGGGCGGCGAAGAACGGCGCCACGTCCTCGATGTAGCTGTCGACGTCGAACACCCGCGCGCGCGTGCTGCCGTCACCCTCCACCACGGTGCGCAGGCTGCGCGCCTGCGGATGCTGCAGGTAGCGGAAGCGCTCCCAGTCGCGCGGCGCCCCGGCCGGGCCCGAGATGCATTCGTAGATCGCGCGCACCAGGCGCGGAATGTCCTGCGTGTCCTGCCACCACTGTGTATTCATTCGGTCTCCCTCCCTGCTCGGGCGGAGATTACGGACGCGGGCTTCTTGCACAAGTGCCGCAACGTCCGTGCGTGATAATCGGCCGCGTCGCCGTTTCCCGACTGACGCATGCTTCCTCCACGCTCTCATACCGTTCGCGAGGTATTCCTGGCCTTCCTGCGCCTGGGACTGACCTCGTTCGGTGGGCCGATTGCGCACCTGGGGTACTTCCGCGAGGAGTTCGTCGTGCGCCGCGGCTGGCTCGACGACGCGCATTACGCGCAGTTGCTCGCGGTCTGCCAGTCCCTGCCCGGCCCGGCCAGCAGCCAGATGGGCTTTGCCATCGGTCTGGCGCGCGCGGGGTGGCGCGGCGCACTTGCAGCCTTCGCCGGCTTCACGCTGCCATCGTTCCTGTTGATGCTGGCTTTCGCGGGGTTTGCGCAGCGGCTGCAGCAGGGTGTGGGCGTGGCGCTGCTGCACGGGCTGAAGCTGGTCGCGGTGTGCGTCGTCGCGTGGGGTCTCTGGGGAATGGCACGGCAGATGATCACGGGCGTCAGGCGCGCGCTGCTCGCGACGGCAGCCTGCGTGCTGGTGCTGGCCGCGGGAACCGCCTGGTCGCAGCTGCTCGCCATCGCAGTGGGCGCGGTACTGGGCACCTGGCTGTGCCGGGATGCCATCGCGCCTGCATCCTACGCACCAGCGTCGCAGGGCTTCATCGTTCGCCACGGCAAGCGTGCGGCGCTGGCGGCATTGGCTGTATTCACGGCCGCGCTGGCGCTGGCGATATTGTGGCCGTCACGCGAGCCGACCGCACCGGCGATGGCGGCGGCGTTCTACCGTGCCGGCGCGCTGGTGTTCGGTGGAGGACACGTGGTGCTGCCGCTGTTGCAGGAGTCGCTGGTCGATACTGGCTGGATCGGTACGGACACGTTCCTCGCCGGCTATGGCGCGGCGCAGGCGGTGCCGGGGCCGATGTTCTCGATCGCTGCCTACCTTGGCGCCGAGGTTCCGTTGGACATCCCGCGGTTGGCGGCCGCGCTGCTCGCCGTCGCCGCGCTGTTCCTGCCGGGCTTCCTGCTGCTGGTGGCCGCGCTGCCGGCCTGGCAGCGCCTGATCGCCTCGAAACGCGCAGCACCGATGCTCGCCGGCATCAATGCGTCGGTCGTCGGCCTGCTCGCGGCGGCTTTGTATGACCCGGTGCTGCTGCAGGGCGTGCAACACTGGAGCGATGTCGCCATCGCTATCGTGGGGATCGCGCTACTGGCGCGTCTTCGACAAGGCGCGCTGTGGACCGTCGCCTGGTGCGTGGCCACTGCGGCCGCCATGCACCTGCTGGCGCGATGATCCGGCTGCTGCGCGCTCAGCCTTGGCCTTCCGCCTTTACCGGCGTCAGCCGCAGGTCCTGGAAATCGAAGCTGAAATCGGTCAGCGGCGAGATCGCTTCCATGCGCGCCTCGCGGACCGCACCGTCGGCGTCCAGCGAGAAGGTCACGAACGCATCGGCGTTGAGCCAGCGCTCGTTCCAGCGGACGATGAAGGTGTCGTGCTGCCAGTGCGACAGCTCGCCTACCAACTGCTTCGTGCGGCTGAAGCGCATGACCAGCTTGTTTCCGCGCGGCTCGATGACGACATCGCCGTACCACGGGTCTCGATAGGTGCCGGCGTACCCGGCCAGCGGCAGGGACGGATGTGAATCCTTCGCACGCGCCTGCTGGTGTTTGTTCCAGTCCTCGCCGGCCTTCTCCTGCGACTTGGCCAGCGCGGCGCCGTAGGCGGCGGCCCAGTCGGTCTTCGGCGCATCCAGGTATGCGTCGAGCACGCGCATCGTCACGGCGTTGAACGCACCTGACAGCTCGGCGCTGGTCAGCACGATGACGCCGAGCTTCTTCGACGGCACCAGCGTCAGCCGCGACACCATGCCCGGCCATCCGCCGGTGTGCCAGGCCAGCTTCTGGCCGCGGTAGTCCGACAACTGCCAGCCTTCACCGTAGCCCAGGAAATTGGGGCGCACCGGCTCCAGTTCAGGCACGGAAGGCTTGGCGATCGGCATCGGCGTCAATACCGACCACATCTCCTGCTGCCGTTTCTCGCTGAAAAGGCGTTGTTCGCGGCCCTGCGCATCGCGATAGACGCCGCCGTCGAGCTGCATGCGCATCCAGCGGGTCATGTCGTGCACGCTGGAATACAGGCCGCCGGCACCCGACACGTTGGACCAGGTCATGCGCGGCGCCGCCTGCAGGTCCTTGAAGTCGGCCTTGGCATAGCCGGTGGCGACGTTGTCGCCGGGCTTCAGCGCATCGCTGTTGAAGCGCGTCTCGTCCATGCCGAGCGGACGAAGGATCCGCGTGCGCAGGAACGTTTCGTAGGACTGGCCGCTGGCCTGTTCGATCACCAGCTGGGCGACACCGTAGAGGATGTTGTCGTAGGCGTACTGGCTGCGGAATCCGCCGCTGAGGGGAACATCCTTCAGCCGCCGCGCCACGTCCTGCGTGCTGTAGTCGGTACCCGGCCAGTACAGCAGGTCGCCCGCGCCCAGGCCGAGCCCGCTACGGTGCGCGAGCAGGTCGCGCACTCGCATCTCGCGGGTGACATAGGCATCGGACATCTGGAACCAGGGCAGATGGTCGATGACGCGGTCGTCGAGACTGAGCTTGCCTTCGTCGGCGAGGATCGACAGCGAGGCCGCGGTGAATGCCTTGGTATTGGATGCGATCGCGAACAGCGTGTGCGCATCGACAGGAGCCGGCTTGCCGCGTGCATCCTGCGGCAGCTGACGTACGCCAAAGCCGCGCTCCAGCACCACGCGCCCATCCTTGACGATCGCCACGGCGATGCCGGGCACGTCGAACTGCTTGCGCACGCCTTCGACGTAGGCATCGAAATCCTGCAACTGCGCCGGCAGTTCCGCCTCGGCAGCGGACGGCGCGGGCGCCGCCGCGGTCGCGATGCCACCCCAGGCCAGCGTGGCCCCTGACAGCGTGGCCCCCAACAGGGCGCTGCGCGCCCAACCTGCATTTCGCATCTACGACTTCCCCGGAAACGTCCCGCCGAAGATAACCGAAGGCCAGCCGCCGCCGCAGGTGCGGACGCGCGGCCCGGCATAATGTCGGACCGTGTCCCCGGTTCCCCACGCATGCCCTCGCCCACCGCCCTTCCCGGACTCGCCATCGTCGGCGGCGGTCCCGCCGGCCTGATGGCCGCCGAGGTCGCGCGCGCAGCCGGGATCGAAGTGGATCTGTTCGAAGGCAAGGGTTCGGTCGGGCGCAAGTTCCTGATCGCCGGCAAGGGCGGGCTCAACCTGACGCACGGCGAGCCGCGTCCCGGCTTCGACCAGCGCTACGGCGCGCGCAGCGGCGAAGTCGGCGCATGGCTCGACGATTTCGACGCCGATGCGCTGCGCGATTGGGCGCGCGGTTTCGGCGTGGACACCTACATCGGCACGTCCGGCCGCGTGTTCCCGATGGATCGCAAGGCCGCGCCGCTGTTGCGCGGCTGGGTACGGCGCCTGCGCGAGTCCGGTGTGCGCTTCCACGTGCAGCACCGCTGGCTGGGCTGGGATGAGACCGGCGCGTTGCGATTCGCCACGCCCGAGGGCGAAGTCGCCGTCAGGCCCCAAGCTACGTTGCTCGCTCTAGGCGGCGGAAGCTGGCCGCAGCTCGGCTCGGACGGTGCCTGGCAGTCGCTGCTGCGCGAGCGAGGTGTCGACGTGGCCGAATTGCAGCCGTCAAACTGCGGTTTCGACATCGGCTGGAGCGATCATGTCGCCAGCCGCCATGCCGGCGCACCGCTGAAGCCGGTCGTTGCGATCTGGACCGACGACTCAGGACAGGAACATTCGCTGCAGGGCGAGTGCGTGGTCACCACCACCGGCATCGAAGGCAGCCTGGTCTACGCGCTGTCGGCCATGCTGCGCGACTCGATTGCGCGAAATGGCGAAGCCTGGCTGCATCTCGACCTGGCGCCCGGCCGCGACGCCGAACGTCTGCGCCGCGACCTCGCCAAGCCTCGCGCCGGCCGCAGCCTCGGCGAACACCTGCGCCGCCAGACCGGGCTCAACCCGGTCAAGGTCGCCCTGGTGCATGAAGTGCTGGACGCATCGCGGCGCGGCGACGTGGATGCGATCGTGGACACGATCAAGCGTCTGCCGCTGCGCTTGCTGCGTGCGCGGCCGATCGCCGAGGCGATCAGCAGCGCCGGTGGCGTGCGGCTGGAAGCGATGGATCAGGACTTGATGCTGCGTTCGTTGCCGGGCGTGTTCTGCGCGGGCGAAATGCTCGACTGGGAAGCACCCACCGGCGGCTATCTGCTGACCGCCTGTTACGCCAGCGGCCGCAAGGCCGGGCTTGGCGCGGTGGAGTGGATCAGGTCACATCGCTGAGGGAATCCGCCCTGATGCGCGCGGATAGCGCGCCGACAGCGCGCCATCGAGCAGCGATTCCGACATCACTTCTTCCCGATGTAGTTCGTGCTCGCGCACAACGCGGTACCCGAAGCACCCGGCGCGGGGATGTCGCTGCCCTGCAGGCCGATCAGCTTGACGATCTCGGTGTTGTCTTCCATCACCTTCGCCATCGCGATGTAACCGGCCTTGGTGTTCGCGCAGATGGCGTTGCCCGGCGTCTTGCTGGGCGGGGTTTCTTCCAGCACGCGGCGCAGTTCCACCGTCTCGGACGGCTCGATCATCATCGCCTCGGCGTAGGTTTCGCCCGCGGTGTATTCGTCGCCACCCTTGAGGATGGCCACGCGCTCGGTGGTGAAGCTGGCGCCATTGGCCCCCTTCAGCATCGTGTCCTCGATCTGCAGCCTGCCGGTGATGGCTTCGGCAACCGGATTGCCGGGCTCGAACGTGCCCAGTGCGACTGGCTTCAGCATCGGCGGCGCGGCACGTTCGACCGGCGCGGCGCTGGCGTCCGGCTCAGGATTGGCGGGCGGCGGCGGCGCGATCGTCGCTTCCGGTGCCGCAACGGCGGGAGTCTCGGCGGGTTTCCTGGCCTCGCAGGCGGTCAGTCCGGCGAGCGCAGCGACGATCACGAGACCACTCGTGGCCAGGGGGATGACTCGAAATCCGCGCATGACGCCTTCCATTCCGGACGAGGGTCCGGATCGATTCGCAAGGAAACACGACTTCGCCCGCACGCGCAATGCGCGAAGCGTGAAAACGCGGGCGGCAGGTCACACCGCTCGTTGTGCCGGGTTCACGCTGCGGCGTCTTGCGGAACGTCCACCATCGGCGTCAGGGCAGGATCCAGTGCGACGCGCTCGTCGAAGACGAAGCAGCGGCCGTCGTAACCGTAACCGCCCACCTGTTCGAAGTAACCGAGGATGCCGCCGTCGAGCTGCAGCACGTTGTCCATGCCGTCGGCACGCATCCACAGCGCGGCCTTCTCGCAGCGGATTCCGCCGGTGCAGAAGCTGACCACCGTGGCGTCACGCAGCGATTCGCGGTGCGGCGCCAGCGCGTCCGGCAAATCGGTGAAGTTGTCGATCGGAAGCGTCAGCGCGTTGGTGAAGGTGCCGTAGCCCACCTCCTCGCGATTGCGCGTATCGAGCAATACCACGCGCTTGCCGGCATCGTCGCGCCCCTGCTCCAGCCAGCGCGCCAGTTCGGCAGGCATCACCGCCGGCGCACGGCCCTGCAATGGCGAAGACTGGTCGCGGCGGAAGCTGATGATTTCCTTCTTGACCTTGACCTTCAGCCGTCCGAACGGCTGGGTCGCGCTGTGGCTGAACTTGACTGTCAGGCCAGCGAAACGCGGATCTTCGCGCAGTGCGTCGAGGAAGCCGTGCAGTGCCTGACCGGCACCCGCCAGGAATAGGTTCACGCCCTCCTCCGCCACCAGCACCGTTCCGCGCAGTTCCGCGATTTCGGCGCGCTCGCGCAGTTGCGCGGCCAGCGTCCGCGGGTCGTCGATGGTGGCGAAATGGTAGGCGGCGGCATTGAGGATCATGGCGATATTTTAACCGTCCCCGGCCGCCATCCCGGCAGGCGTGGCCAGACGGTCGGGGGCCGGCGACTCGGCACGCCTCAGCCACAGGGCCATCAGCCCCATCCAGGCCAGGATCAGCAGGATCACGGCCTTCTGGGTGGCCCCGCGTGGCGCCGAGCGCCACAGGGCATGCCCCCACAGCGCCGCGAAACTGACTGCCGCCAGAACGAAGGCCGGCCCGAAGCGGGTCCGCCAGCGCCCGTCTGCGCGGAGCCTCCAGGACAGCAGCAGCATCCCCGTGCTGACGAACAGGAACGCCAGCGGCGCGGCAATCGCATGCACGTAGCCTTCGAAATCGATCGAGGCCAGGTTGCGATTGGTCTCGGCCACGGCGGTGATGGTCAGCGCGATGCCGGCCAGCACGAACAAGGCGCGCGCCACGCCGCTGCGCGCGCCAGGCGCCATTGCACGGTGGTAGCCGATGCCGATCAGGCCCAGCGACATGCTCAGCAGCACGTAGGCGGCCTGGACCCAGCGGCCGTAGGCGTCGACCAGGTAGAAGCTCAGCGGCGTGCGCAGCCAGTCCAGGTCGGCGCGAAGGAACTGCACCGCCGTGCACACGACGGTGAACACGAGCACGCCGGCCAGTGCCGCCGTGCCCATCCGCCTCGCTGTCGCATCACCCTGTGCGGGGAGCATCAGTAGGCCCCCATGTAGTCCTTCTTGCCGACTTCGACGCCGTTGTGGCGCAGCAGCGCGTACGCGGTGCTCACATGGAAGAAGAACTGCGGCAGACCGTACGCTAGCAGGTAGGCCTGGCCATTGAGCTTCTTCTCCTTCGGCGTGCCGGGACGCAGGACGATCTCGCGTTGCTCGCTGCCCTCGAACTTCGCGGCATCCAGGCTGTCGATGAACGCCAGCGTGCGCGCGATGCGCTCGTGCAACTGGGCGATGGTCTGCTCGTTGTCCTCGAACGCCGGCACGTCCACGCCGGCCAGTCGCGCGGGCACGCTCTTGGCGAAGTCGCAGGCGATCTGCACCTGGCGGATGAAGGGGAACATGTCCGGGAACAGCCGCGACTGCAGCAGCGCCGCGGGATCGATATTGCGTGCGGCGATGTGCGCCTCGGCCTTGCCGAGCAGGCTGTCGAGGCTGCCCAGCATCTGCCGCAGTACGGGGACGCAGGCGGTGTACATGGAGATCGTCATGTCGGTTCGTTTGCACGGGGAAGTTCCGCGCATGGTACCGCCGGCGCACCCGTGCCTTCATGACGGCCGGCACGCCATCGCCACGCGGCGATGGCGCACACACCATTGGAGATGGGGCTCAGCGATCCTTCTGGTAGGTCCCCACCAGCTCCGCCTGCGCCACGATGTGGCCCTTCATCGCATCCAGCAGCTTCGCTTTGTCGGGCTTACCGAGGTCCAGCAGTTCGGTGTCGAGCGCGTAGAGCTTGTGGAAATAGCGATGGCGCCCGATCGGCGGACACGGACCGCCATAACCCGTGCGCTTCCAGTCGTTGAGGCCTTCGCGCGTACCGGGCGGCAACTGCGAAGCCGCTACAGCCTCCTCCAAGCCCTTCGCGCTGGCCGGCAGGTTGTACAGCACCCAGTGCACCCAGGTGCGCTGCGGCGCGGCGGGATCGGGCGCGTCGGGATCGTCGACGATCAGGACCAGGCTGCGCGCGCTGTCGGGAACGCCCGACCATTGCAAGGGCGGCGAGGCGTCCTGCCCCTCGCAGGTCTGCCTGGCCGGGATCGAGCCTCCGGCGGTGAACGCGGTGGATGTCAGGGTCAGGCTCACGGCAGGCTCCTTTCCTTCACTGAACGGGCTGACCATGGCCAGCACGAGCGCCGCGAGCCCAGCAGGCCAGATGCGGATCGGGTTCATGGCGCAACTCTCCAACGGACGTTCCGATTCTAGGCAGCAGCGCATCACGTGAATGCGATGGGCGATGTTCGCAGGCCTGCCAAAGCAAGTGCGCCCTCACCCTGCCCTCTCCCGCAAGCGGGAGAGGGAAAAGCAAGCCCGCCAGTCGCTTTCTGAGTCTGCTTTCCTTCCCCCTCTCCCGCTTGCGGGAGAGGGTTGGGGTGAGGGCAGTCAGCCCGAGCGGTCTAACGCTTCTCTGTCACCGCCCGGCGCAGGTTGCGACGCGCCTGCTGGTCCAGCCGCGCATGGAAGAAGTCGCTGAGGTAGATCCGCTCGCGGCCGAGCAGGCCTTTCAGGAAACGGCGACGGTTGATCCTGTACAGCCAGCCCGGCACGTGGCCGCGGTATTCGGCGGCGATGGCGCGGTCATAGGCATCGAACACCGCCGGCTCGGCGCCGAGGATGGCCATGTCGCAGTCGAGGAACAGCGCGGCCTCGGCGTCCACTTCATCCGCGGCGAGGTGGCCATGGCGAGCGGTCAGCTCGATCAGGGCGGCCACGCGATCGGCATCCACTCCATGCTGCCAGCGCGTGATGTGTTCGCGTGCCAGGACGGCCGATTGGGCTTCGTTGTCCTTGCGCCCAGGCTCATAGATCGCGTCGTGGTAGAGCACGGCCAGGTACACCTCGGCCGGCTGGCGCCAGCCCGGCCCGGTCACCACGTCCTCGTAGTGGTGCAGCACGTCCTGCACGTGGCCGAAGTGGTGATAGGCGCGCGCAGGCGTGGAGTACGAAGCCTCGACGGCGGCGAGCTGTTCCGCGGGGATCACGATGGGCGGTGGATGCATCACCTGCGCACTTTACCGCCCAACAGCGTGCGATGGCTCAGGGCGCGGAAGCGCCGAAAGCCGGTATCTGGGCCGGCTCCTGCTCGCAGTCTTCTTCGCGACGCGACGTTTCGGCGATCGGCATGTCCGGCGTGTACGCCCGCACCTGGTTGCGGCCGCCACGCTTGGCCCGATAGAGCATGCGGTCGGCGTGCGAGATCAGCACTTCCAGGCCGAAACCCGACGAGGCCGTGGCACTGACGCCAAAGCTCGCCGTCACGGTGAAGTTGTGCCCGCTGGGCCGCGTGTCGATGCGGGTCAACCGCACGCGGCAATCCTCGGCCAGGCGCGTCGCCGCGGCCAGGTCGCAACCGAGCAGCAGGAACGCGAACTCCTCGCCGCCGAGCCGGCCAAAGCAGTCGATGCCCCGGCAAAAGCTGCGGCAGGCGTCAGCGACCTCGCGCAGCACCCAGTCGCCGGCGGCGTGGCCGTAGGTGTCGTTGATTTCCTTGAAGCGGTCCAGATCGAACATCACCAGCGCAGCCTGTTCGCCGTTTCGCGCGCACTGGGCCAGCGCCTGCTCGGCGCTCTGCGTGAAATGGTGGCGATTGCTGGCGCCGGTCAGCGCGTCGGTCTCGGCGAAGCGGCGCAGCGCCTTCTGCCGGCGGCGGATCCAATAGGCCCAGTACCCCAGGCCGGCGACGACCACCAGCAGCAACAGCACCACCAGCCGCGTGTTCTGTGCGTTCTGCTTCGCCACCCGCTGCTGCAGCTGCAGCACCTGGTTCTGGCGGTTGAGCAGTTCGATCTGCTGGGTCTTCTGCGCGGTTTCCTGGCGCACGAACTGGTAGGCCAGCTCGCGCGTCTTCACGTCGTTGAGGTAGGCCTTGTCGGCCTCGGCGTAGCGCCGGTAGTAATCCAGCGCCGCGGCGGTATCACCGCGGCGGCTGGCGATCTCGTAGAGCGCCTTGAAGGCGGCCACCAGCGGCTGCGAATGCGGCATGGCGGGACCGTGCGAAATCGCGGCGCGTGCGTTGCGCTCGGCCTCGACGAGGCTGCCCTGGGCCAACAACAGTTCGGCCAATAGCGAATGGGCTTCGCCGACCAGCCGCGCATACCGCGTCGACTCGATCTCCGGCATGTGCTGCTGCAACAGGGCGATGGCCTTGCCGCGCTGCCCCTGCGACGCCCACTGCCGGGCCAGGGTTCCGCGCAACAGGTTGGCGATCACGGCTTCGTCTTCGGCCACGCAATGCTGGATCGCATCGCGGAGCATGGCGTCGCTGGCAGGCAGGCGCTTGAGCTGCCACAGGGCCTCGGCGCGGTACTGCCCGGCGAAGCAGCGGGCGCGTCCATGCGGAGGATTGGCGAGGATACGCTCGGCGTAATGCAGGCCGAGCCGGTACTCGCCGATTTCGTTGTACATCACGGCCGCCACGCCCAGGCCGTGGGCACGCAGGTCCGTATCCTCGATTCGATCCACCAGCTCCAGCGTCTGGTCGAGCTGGCGCAGGCCTTCGGTGAACTGACGCGTGACCGCGTAGCCATTGACCATCAGTGCGCCGGCGCGATAGCGGGTTTCGACCGTGGTCGCGTCCCGGGCGAGCTTTTGCAGCGCCGGGATGGCGATGTTGTATCGCCCGAGGTACGACTGCCGGTATGCCTGCAGGTACGCGATCTGGTCGCGCTGCGCCGACGAGGCATTGGGCCTGGCCTCCTCGAGTTCGACCAGCAGCTGCTGGAACTCACCGGGATCCGAGCTGCGCACGGCTTCCGCCCGGCTCAACAATGCCGCGACCGAAGTCGCGGCATTGCCGTTACCCAGCGCAAGGCAGATCCCGGTGAAGATCACCCAGGGCAGCAGCTTGCGCGCGACGAGCATGACGTCTGCTTGCCGGTCAGTTGACCTGTTCCGAATCCGGCGTCGGATCCTGCGAGGGCTCCTCGCCTTCCTGGTCGTCGTCGCGGCGCTGCGGCTCTTCCAGCGGCGCGTACTGGCTCATCATCATCGGCGCGGCACGGCCGCCCAGCAGATCGTTGAGCGACGCCGCATTGCCCTTGAGCAATGCCTGCTTCAGCGCGTCGTCGGCCTGCAGCATCGAAACGCTCGCGGCGAACTGCGCCGCCGACATGGCCGGGTTGCGGCCCATGCTTTCCAGAAAACGAATGACCTCGGACACGTTGCATTTCCCCTTATGCGTGATGTTGCGAAGGTATTACGGCAAATGGATCGGCTCGCCCAGGACGCTCCCACGATCTAGCGCGGCAATTCGGTCCAGCATTGCCTCGTTACGTTGCAGAGGCCGGGCTGGCGGTATCACCAGCGTGGTCTGCAGCCGCAGGTCGGCATCCACTATCGCGGCAAGCGGCATCCCCTCCGTCCGCGGCGACGAGATCGGAAGGGTAGCAGCTTCGTAGGCGATCACGGCATGGTCGAGGGGATAGTCCTCGGCCAGCAGATCGACCAGCAGGCGGCGGTACGCCGGCCCGGTGATGTTCCGGCTGACCGAGCGGTCGCCGGCATGCCCGACCTGCCACAGGATCAGGTAGGCCGAAGGATCGATCCGGCGCCGGTAGAACATGAACTGGCTGGCCTCGTAATGCTGGCAGCCGACGTCGCCCGGATCGATGCCCAGGTCCGCGTACAGGCAGCCCTCGGCCGAGATGCCGGGCTCCATGTGGGCCTGGAAGCCTTCATGCCGGGCCTGGGCAACGGCACGGTGCGGCGCCTGCGCGAACACGCCCGGATGACCGTAGAACACGCCGCAGACGCGCCGTCCGGCTCGGACTTCGGCGAGCAGCGCCTCGACCATCTCGCGATAGGTGTCGTGGCGCGACTTGCCCGCTGCGTAGCAGGACTGAAGGCTGCGCACGTCGCCGTGCATCTGCTGCAGCCACAGCTCGACCACCGGGTCGGACACGGCAGCGAACACGACATCGGCCTGCTCGATATGGCTGCGCGATCGCGGGCTGACGTGGGCTCCGAGCATCATGCCGAGGCCGACGCAGACCAGGCTTCCGGTTTGGGGCATGCAGGCCGCGAATTGAGACGGGAGTCCGGAATCTAGCGGGATATGGATTTCATTTCCATGCACAGGCTCCAGCGGCAGGCGTCCGGCCCTGTCCCATCCTGCGTGCGCGTGGCGCCCAGGCGGCTCGCCACGGCGGCCATCGCGACGTTGCCGGGCGCATGGCGCAGCCACAGCCGTGACGCCAATCCGGTGGCAAAGGCCGCGCGCGCCAGCGCATCCATCGCTTCGACGGCCAGTCCGCGCGCCTGCGCCTCGGGCGCCAGCACGACGCCGATCTCCGGCTCTTCGCGATCCAGCACGAGGCCGACGATGCCCGCGTCACCCCGCCCGTGTTCACGGATGACCCACCAGGGGCGGCGCATCGGCCGCTCCGCCGCCTGGCAGCACGCGATGGCAAAGCTGCGCCGCGCCGTTTCGTGCGGAAGCGGCCCGGCGATATGGCGCATCACCTGAGCATCGCCATACAGCCGGCAGTACAGCGCCTCGTCGCCTTTGCCCACCATCTGAAGCTTCAGGCGCGGCGTGTCGATGAGATCCATCAGCCGGCCTCGCACTCTGCTGCACGCTGCAGCAGCAGTTCGCGCTCGCGGGCATTTCCGGTCAGGCCGGCGGCCTTCTCGAACTCCGCGCGCGCCTCGTCCAGGCGTCCCAGTTTCTTCAGCAGGTCGGCGCGCACACTGGGCAGCAGGTGGTAGTGCTGCAGCGCGGCCTCTTCAACCAGCGCATCGACGATGCGCAACCCCGCCTCGGGGCCGAACAGCATCGACAACGCCACGGCACGGTTGAGCTCGACGATCGGGGACGGCATCACCTGCGCGAGTGCGCCGTACAGGCCGACGATGCGGGCCCAATCGGTCTCGTCGGCGGTACGGGCGCGCGCATGACAGGCGGCGATGGCCGCCTGCAGCGCGTACGGTCCGCGCTCGCCGCCGAGTTTCACGGCGCGCTCCAGCGAAGCGAGTCCCCGGTTGATCAGCAACCGGTCCCAGCGCGCCCGGTCCTGGTCGAGCAACAGGATCGGCTCACCGGTCGGGCCGACCCGCGCCCTCGAGCGCGAGGCCTGGATCTCCATCAATGCGACCAGCCCGTGCACTTCCGGCTCGTTCGGCGCCAGTCCCGCGACCACGCGTCCGAGACGCATCGCCTCCTCGCACAACGACGGACGCAACCAGTCGTCGCCAGCCGTGGCCGAATAGCCCTCGTTGAAGATCAGGTAGATCACGCCCAGCACAGACGCCAGCCGCGCCGCCAGCTCATCGCCGCGCGGCACCTCGAACGGCACGTTGGCGTCCGACAGCGTGCGCTTGGCGCGGACGATGCGCTGGGCCACGGTTGCTTCCGGTACCAGGAAGGCGCGCGCGATCTCGGTCGTGGTCAGGCCGCCGAGCATGCGCAGCGTCAGTGCGACACGCGCCTCCATCGACAGGACCGGATGGCAGGCGGTGAAGACCAGCCGCAGCAGGTCATCGCCGATGGGGTCGTCGAGCGCCTCGAACCGCGCCTCGACCTCGTTCTCGCGGTCGTCCTCGAGTTCGCGCGCGAGTTCCTCGTGCTTGCGCTGCTGCAGCTTGCTGCGGCGCAGCCGGTCGATGGCGCGATGCTTGGCGGTGGCCATCAGCCACGCACCGGGGTTGTCGGGAACGCCGGCCTCGGGCCAGCGTTCCAGCGCGGCGACCAGCGCGTCCTGGGCAAGCTCCTCCGCGAGGCCCACGTCGCGGACCATGCGCGCCAGCCCAGCGATCAGCCGGGCCGATTCGATCCTCCAGACCGCTTCGATGGTGCGATGGATGTCGTGCGCCGTCATGGCCGGCGATGACACCATCGCACCACGCGCGATGCAATAGCGACCGGGCCGCACATGCCCTGCACTGGCGCTCCGCCCTGCATCAATGCTCGGCGACGGCCTTGAGGTCTGCCAGACCGTTCTCGAAGTCTTCGCCGATCATCTCGTCCATGTCGAACACCAGCCCCATCACCTTGGCGATATAGGGACTGGGGCCATGCATGGCCCACGTCACCTCGGTGGCGCCCCCCTTGGGCTGCAGGGTGAACTCGACCTGGTTGTGGCCCTTGAATGGCCGCGCGAACTCCAGCGACAGCGCCACGCGCGACGTCGGCACCGACTCGGTGATGCGCATCTGCCCGGCCCCGATGTTGCGGTCGCCATCCCAGGCGTAGGCGGCACCGGCACCGTTCGGGTTGCCGGAGAACGCGCGCTTCATGCCGGGATCCTTCTTTTCGTAGGGCGACCACGCCTGCCAACGATGGAAATCGTTGATCAGCGCGAACACCCTGTCCGGCGGCGCATGGATCCGGGTGGATCGTTCGACGCGGAAGGTATCCGGCCGGGTGGCCGCGAGCACGAGCACGCCGGCGATCAGCACGGCAAGGACGATCAGAACGGTCTTGAACATGAGGTTCCTTCCTTTGGGTTGAATGTTCACTTGGGGATTCACGCCTTCAGCGCGATCACCATCCACGACACGCCGAAGCGGTCGGCCAGCATGCCGAAGCTCGATGCGAAGAACGTAGGCGACAGCGGCGCGATGAGCTGTCCGCCGTCGGCGAGCGCATCGAACACCCGCTTCGCTTCGGCATCATCCCTGGCCGTGATCGACAGCGAAAAACCGTCGAAGCGCGTCGGTCCACCATGGCCATCGGAGGCCATCACCAGCGTCTCGCCGATGCGGAAAGCGCTGTGCATCACCTTGTCCTCCCAGCCCGGCGGCGTCGGGCAATCCGGGTTCGGCGGCTCCGGGCTTTCCTTGTAGCGCATCAGCATTTCCACCTTCGCGCCAACGGCTTGCCGTAGAACTCGATCGCTTCCTCGCAGCGACCGTTGAAGAACAGGTAGGGCTCGATCCTCATCATCTGTCTCCTTGGGGGTGGTATCAGACGTTGCCGTGCTGATCGGCGATCCGGGCGCGCAGGCGCTCTTCCTGCTCGCGAAGCTCCGGCGTGAACTCGTCGCCGAAGTCTTCGGCTTCGAACACCGGGCGGATCTCGATCTCGCTCTCGATGTCGCCCTCGAACGGGTTCGGGCAACGCTTGACCCATTCGATCGCCTCTTCCATCGAGCTCACCTGCCACATCCAGTAACCGGCAACCAGTTCCTTGGTCTCCGCGAACGGGCCGTCGACCACCGTGCGCTTGCCGCCCGAGAACTTCACGCGGGCGCCCTTCGAACTCGGGTGCAGGCCCTCGCCCGCCAGCATGATGCCGGCCTTCACCAGCTCCTCGTTGAACCGCCCCATGTCGGCCAGCAGCGTCTCGCTCGGCATCTCGCCCGCTTCCGAAGCCGCGGTGGCCTTGACCATCACCATGCAACGCATCGTCTTTCTCCTTTCAAGTCTGGAATCGTGGGTTGTGGATCGAAGGCCGGCCGATATCACCGCGCCTTTGTGATGGCGACGAACCGGGAAACCCGGGATCGACATCACCGCGAAACTTTTTTTCCGGCATCAGCCGGACCGTCGCGCAGGGCCTCGACCTGGATGCGCACGTGGATCCGGCCCATGCCGTCCTGCGTGTAACGGGTCAGCCCGAAGTCCCCGCGATCGAGCTCGCCCTCGGCGTCGGCACCGCAGACTTCGCGGTTGAGGACCGGATGCGGCATGCACTTGAAGCTGCGGATGGACAGCGTCACCGGCCGGGTCACGCCCAGCAGGGTCAACTGTCCGTCCACCGAAACCGGGCGGTCGCCGTTGAAACGGATCGCCCCGCGGTAGGTCATGTCGGGGAATGCGGCCACGTTGAGCCAATCAGCGGTGACGGCGTGTTCGTGCATCGACGCCAGGCCGAAGTCGATGCTGTCCGTTTCCACGCGTACGTCGACCTGACCGGTGCGACCGGCGCGATCGAGCGTGACCGATCCGGTGGTGCGATTGAACTTGCCCCGCCACACCGACAGGCCCATGTGCGACATCTCGAGGCTCGGATAGGTGTGGTCCGGGTCGATCGTGTAGCGGTCGCCGCCCGCCCAGGCGGGGACGGCCGCGAACATGAGCAGGGAGATGACGAGGATGGCGGACTTGCGGGGCATGGCGGGCTCCTTCGGCGCAGGCGGGGCCCGGATTGGGCCCTTTGTCCATGCGACGAACGGGAAGGCGCCGGATCGACACATCGATTCGACATCGGCCGGGAGCCGCCAGGCCTCCCCCCCGCCAGCGCCTCAACCCGCGTGAGACCGCACCCAGTTCGCGTAGGCGTCCACCCAGCCCTGCAGGAACTTCTGGCTGCCCTCGCCGATATGGCCGTCGGCACCGAAGAAGCCTTCCTTGGCCTGCAGGAAGGCCTCGGGCTGCCCCAGTGTCGGCATGTCCAGGTAGGCGAGGACGTTGCGCAGGTGCTGCTGCGCGATCGCGGTGCCGATCGCCCCCACCGAGATGCCGATGACGCCGGCCGGCTTGCCGGCGAATGCGCTTTGTCCGTACGGGCGCGAGGCGTGGTCGATCGCGTTCTTCAGCACGCCGGGAATGGACCGGTTGTATTCGGGCGTAACGAACAGAACGCCCTGCGACTCGCCGATCTCGTGCTTCAGCCGCTTCACCGGCGCGGCCTGGTGGCCGTCATCGTCCTGGTTGTAGAGCGGCAGGTCGCCAATCTCGCAGTGATGGAAGGTGAAATCCCGCGGCGCCAGCCGCACCAGCCCATCGGCCAGTTTCTTGTTGAAGGATTCGCGGCGCAGGCTGCCAACGATCAGGGCGATGCGGAACTGACTCATCTCGATGCTCCCAGGGGGCCTCCGGCAATGGAGGCCCTACTGTTGGAAGCCGGCCGTTACCGCGTCGTGACGGCATCTCGCGCGCACGCAGTGGCGTTCACGCCTTGCGCAGGAAGCAGGTCTTCAGCACCAGCCCCTTGATCTTGTCGGAGTTGCCTTCGATATGCTCGGCGTCGTCTTCGACCAGGCGGATGTTCTTGATCACGGTGCCCTGCTTGAGCGGGATCGAGGAACCCTTCACCTTCAGGTCCTTGATCACCACCACGGTGTCGCCCTCGGCCAGCGCGTTGCCGTTGCTGTCGCGCACGACGACGCCGGATTCCGCCGAGGTGTCGCCGGCCATCGGCCATTCGTAGCCGCAATCCGCGCAGACGTACTGCCCCCCGTCGACATACGTGTTCTCGAGGGTGCACTGCGGGCATGCGGGAGACGTGGGCATTGCGATGACTCAGCGATACGGGGGAGCGTGCATTCTAAGGCAGCGCGGCACGCTTCCCGGCATGCGCAACGCTCAGCCGGAGATCTCGCGCACGGCCTTGACCGCCTTGTCGACTTCCTCAGGGGTGTTGACCAGGCTCGGCGCCAGCCGCGCATAGGTGATCGCATAGGGGCTGGTGCTGGCGATGATGTTACGAGCCAGCAGCTGCTGCACCACCTCGTTCGGCTTCAGACCGTCGACTTCGAACGCCACCAGTCCAGCCGACAGATCGCCCGAGCGCGGCGTATGCATGCGCACTTTCGGATTCTTCGCGAGCCCCTCCTTGAGCTGGTCGTTGAGACTGCGGATCCGCGCGGCCACTTTCGCCTTGCCCATCTGCCGATGCATGCGGAACGCCGCGGCGGCGCCCCACTGGTGCTCGAATGCATGGAAGCCACCCGGTGCCATGCGTGCCGCGTTGTTCGGCGTGGCCGGTTCGCGATCTGCCATCCAGGCCTCGTAGGACTCCATGTCGGTGAAGTTCGGGATCGTCGGCCGCAGTTGCGCCCAGCGCTGCGCGTTCGCCCACACCAGCGCGGTGCCACGCGGCCCGAGCATCCACTTGTGTGTCCCTGCGCAGAAGAAATCGACGCCCATCGTCGCCACGGTCTCGTCGACCGAACCCAGGCCGTGCACGCCATCCAGGATGATCAGCGGCGGCTCGCCGGATGCTCGCAACGCCGCGGTGATCTCGCGCACCGGCAGCCGGATGCCGCTGCTGGAATGCACCCAGGTAAGGCCTATCGCCTTCGTCTTCGGCCCGATCGCCTGGCGCAGGCGCGCGATGATGCTCTCGGTGGTGGCCTGCGCCGCGTCCTCGAACAGCGGCACCTTGCGCATGGTCGCGCCGGCACGCGCGGTGGCGAGCCGGATCGACTCGTGATGCGAGTAGTGGTCGTGCGTCGTGCACAACACCTCGTCGCCGGGCTTGAGCGGCAGGCCGTGATAGACCAGCGCCAGCGACTCGGTGGTGCTGCGGGTCAGGCACACGTCCTGCGCACGGCCGCCCAGGTAGTCGGCGATCTCGGTGGCCACCTTGATCGGCAGGTTGTGCTCGACGTCTTCGAACATCGCCTGCTCGACCGTCAGGAACGGATTGCGATCGATGGCTCGCCGATAGGCTTCGATCGCATCGCGTACCGGCGCCGGATGGCTGGAAATGAAGAAGCTGGCGAAATGCGAATAGGCCGGATCAAGCACGAACTGGGCACGGACCTTGCCCCAGTCGGACAGGTCGGGCATCGCCGGCGTCTCGGAAACCACGGCCGCGAACAGGCCGGCCGGCAGCATGGAGCCCGCCGCCAGTGCGGCTGGCACGGCCAGGAATTCGCGTCGCGTCAGGGACATGGCAGCACCATCTCGCTCGGAGGGATCGCCGCAGCGTACTCGCGTGCACGTGAGCGTGACCCGGGTGCACCCGACGGGAGTAGGCTACCTCCGTGCCATGCCCGCTTCCGGCAGCCCGAACGGGCCCGGACGTCCGCGAATCAGCCGGGTATGGCCGCTGCCTGCACCTGTACCCGGTTTCGCCCGGCCTGCTTGGCCCGGTACAGCGCGGCGTCGGCCTGGCGCACCCAGGCACCGGCGTCCGTCACCGATGCGTCCGCCATCGCGATACCGATGCTGACGGTGAAGCGCAACCCAGGCGCCTCGTCGAATCGCGCCGACTCCAGCGAGCGGCGAATCCGTTCGATCAGCGCCACCGCGTCGGCGGGCTCCAGTTCGACCAGCACGGCGCCGAACTCGTCTCCACCGAAACGCGCGGGCGTGTCGATGCTGCGCAGATTGTCGCGCATCGTGTCCGCGACGCGGCGCAGGACCGCATCACCGGTCGGATGCCCGTACTGGTCGTTGATGCGCTTGAAGTCGTCGATGTCGAGCATCATCAGCGCCGCCGGCCGCTGCGTGCGCAACGCGCGCTCCAGCTCGTGGCGCGCGGTCTCTTCCCAGTTCGCGCGGTTGGACAGGCCAGTCAGGCCGTCGGTGCGATTGATCTGGTCGAGCTGGCGGTTCTGCCGCACCACCTTGCGCGACAGCGCATGGGCGACGGCGCTGATCGCCAGTGGATAGGTGAACATGAAAGGCAGGCTGAGCAGGATGTTGAACATGCTGCTCTCGGGTTTGAACGGAAAGCCCAACAGCGCCGCCGTCACCGCGCAGGTAACGACCTGCAAGGTGGCCGTGCGCCGGAGCAGCCGCCAGCCGCCGACACCGAGTTTGTCCGCCGACAGCATCACCACGATCACCGCGCTCGGCAGCACGTTGAACTGCATCATCGCCACCCAGAAACCGCCGGCAGCCGAATCGAAGGCGAGATTGCGCAGTTCGGCACGATGCGGATCCGCACTGCGGCTTGCGATGAAGTAAGCCACGACCGGCCAGACGAAGCCGTTGGCGAACAGCAGCGCCCACACGGGCCAGGACGCACCGTTCTCATACAGCACGCCCGCCACCGCGATCGCTCCGGCGCCCAGGCCCAGCGTTCGCATGCGATGGATGCGCGCGACCATGCGCAGCGGATCGGACACAGCGCTGTGGTCCGATGCTGCGGTCCCGATCTTCATTCGTTCGACCCCGTCCAGCGCCTGCCCCCTCAAGCTCTCTGGATCAAGCCTCTATCGTAACGGGCAGCCACCGTCCGTGTCGCGCATCGCATTGCGCAGGGAAATTGTCGATTGCGGCTAAAGTCCATCGCCCTGCCGCCGTTAACGACGGCGATGACGAACGCCCCATCCCATTACGGCACGCCGGATGCCATCGAAGAGCACTACGACAAGTGCCTGGTCCGCACGCACGCGGACATACGAAGGCACCTGCAACGCCTGCTGGATGGCCGCTGCACGCTGCGTGTCCACGCCGGCGGGCACGATGCGGGAACGCTGACGGTATTGCTGGAGGTGGGCACGTCGTCGTTCTGGATCGACGTGCCGCCCTCACGCATGCAGCTCGAACACTGGTTGGGCAGCCAGCGGCTGCACTTCGAAGGGCATGTCGAACGGGTGGCAGTCCGGTTCGCCTGTGGAACGGCCCGGCTCGACACACAGGAGGGACAGCCGGCGCTCGCGCTCCCGCTGCCTGACCAACTGCTGCACATGCAGCGTCGCGAGTTCATGCGGCGCGAGCCGCTGGGTGGACTGCGCTGCCGCATTCCCGCCGGGCCGTATGTCGAGCATCCGGGAGGGCTGACGGCGACCATTCGCGACATCGGCGGCGGCGGCGTTGCACTGCTGCTTCACGCCGCGGCTTCGCGATTCCAGGTGGGCGACCGCTTGAGCGGATGCGTCGTCGAGCTGCCGGGGCTGGAGCCGATGAGCGTGACGCTCGACATCCGCCACATCGTGCCGACCACGCAACGCGGCAAGCCGATGCAGCAGCTCGGATGCGAATTCACCGACCTGCCGGCTGCGACCCAGACCCGCCTGCTGCGCTACATCATGCAACTCGATCGCGAACAGGTACTGCGGCGACGCGGCGCCTGAAGACCCCGTTACCGCCTTCACGGCCGGGCAACGTTGGCATGCGGATGCTCCCCCCAGCCCCGCATCGGCCCGACGCCATGAGCCATCGCATCGTCCTGCTCCACGCCGTTGCCGCCGTGTCGCTCGCGCTCGCCGCCTGCAAGCAGGGCGATGAGGCAACGCCGCCTTCGCCTGCCAAACCGGCCGACGCGCCCGCGCCTGCGGCCACCACGGCAAAGGCCCCGCCGCCGGACGCCGCACGGATGGCATCCGGCTTTCGCGCGATAGGCAATGAACCTGGCTGGACCGCGCAGGTCGCTCCCGGCGACGCACCCGCGCTGCATGCCGAGGTCGACTACGGCGAACGCAAGTTCGACATCGCCCCGGCGACCCGCCTGCCCGACGGCTGGAGCGGCAAGGCCGCCGACGGCACCTCCCTGATGCTGAAGGTCGAGCTGAAGACTTGCCGTGACGTGATGAGCGGCCAGGCATTCGAAGCCGTCGCCACGCTCACCGTGGCCGAACGGACTTACGACGGCTGCGGCAACTTCGGTCCGAATTGACCGCCGCCGCGGCCGCGCTTACGCGGCCTTCGGCTTGAGCTGGTGCAGCAGGATCGAATTGCCTTCCGAGTCGAGGCAGACGGCCATCCGGCACACCGGGCTGTGGATGACGTCGCTGCGGAAGGTCACGCCCTTCCCTTTCAGGTCCGCCATCAGGGTGTCGAGATCCTCGACCTCGAGCGCAATGGTGCCGCCCGACGATTCGCTCGGCTTGTCCGGCACGAAGTTGGTCAGCGCCAGGCATCCGCCTTCGGGCAGGTCGTACTCGATCCAGTACTGGTCGCCCTGGTTGCCGACGGAACCCGCTGCGAGGCCGAGCTTGTTCTCGTAGAAGTCCCGCGCACGCTGCACGTCGCTGATCGGATACATCGTGAAAGCCACCTTCCTGAACATGAACATCCTCCTGACGGTCGATAGTTCGTAACACGTGTCCGGAGGCAGCATGCGGCAACCCGGCAGCGAACGGGTTCGCATTGGCCCTTTCCGGGCCTCGTTTTCGCGGGAGCCGCAGAGGCCAGCCATGGCCGACGATGCAGAAGGCGAGAACGCTCGGCCAGGCACGACTGCACAAGACCATCCGAGCGCGAAACACCCTAGGCGGGCACCCGCCCGCCTGAGGTGCGCGAAGCCATCACTTGAAGACAATCTCACGCAGCAGCTGCTGTCCCAGGATCGTGCGCATCGCCGTGCGCTTGCCCGAGGCCTCGTCCTGCTGCTTGATGGACATCTTGGTGACCTTGGCCGCGATGGGATCCATCTTCTTGTCCATGTCGTCGAACGTGGCCATGTTGGGATAGGTCACCACGAGGTAGAGGTCGGCTTCGTCCGGGTCGTGCGGCTGGGCGCCCATCACGTGGTAGTCGAGGACCATGCCGGCGGCCTTCGCCTCTTCCTGGATCCTGCGCCAACTCGTGTTGAGGAAGTCCATGTAGTTCTCGAACTGGCCGTCGACCACCTTGATCGAGGTCACGATGGTGACCGGCCCGTCCTTGTACGGGCGCTCCTGGGCCCCGGCACCGGTGGCGAACAACAGGAACGCGCAGCACAGGGCTGCGCACCACAGACGTGTAGGTTTCATAAGTCCTCCGCGAAGAAGGCCGCGCGGGACGATCCGCGTGGCGCGATCCGTCACATCGACAAGGACCGCACAAACCTTAACGGCGCCAGCGCGCAGGCAAGGCCCGTCCGGACGTCACTCCGACGGGTGCACGAGCGCCCCGGTGCCGGTCATGCGGAATCCCGCTTCGCTTGCGCCTTGGCGAAATCGCGCAGCGCATCCTTTCCCACCCAGCGCGCTGCCGGCTCCTGCGATTCGGCCAGGCGTTTGGCGGTCGCGAGTGCAGCCGTCCTGAGACCCGGGCTGCGGCGGCGTCCGATCGATCGCAATGCCCAGCTCACTCCTTTCTTGACGAAGTTGCGGTCGTCACCCGACTCGCGCTCGATCAGCTCAAGCCCATGCAGGAACTGCGCATCCGCCGCTTCGCGGTCGTGCAGCGCCAGGCTCGCAAGCAACGCGAACGCCGCCCGCTTGACGAACTCGTCGCGACGCCCTGCCCACAGCGGCACCTTCTTCCACGCGTGCGGCGCGCGATCGAACAGGGCGAAGCACAGCGTGTCGCAGATCGCCCAGTTGTCGAAGTCGCGGCACCACCGATCCATCTGCGACGAGGTGACTCGGGCGGGCTCATCGACGTAGGCCGCGAGCATGCGCGCTTCGTACCAGCCGGTGTCCCACAACGCATCGGCCAGCGCATGGCTGCGGCCAAGCTGTTTGGCGAGCTGCTGGATGTGGGCCATCGACACGCCGAAGGCATGCTCGGACGGAATCGCATAGCGCGCCATGCCGTCCCGGGTCTTGCTGGTCGCGTGGCGTTTCAGCCAGGCGATGGCAGTCTCGACCTGCTCGTCGACCGGGACCATCGCAGGTACCGGCGCCTTGCCCGGCCGTCCGGCCGGCGACGAAACACGTGCTGCTCCACGACTGTGGTTCGTGGTGGAAACCCTGGCCATGCCGTGCTCCTGGGTGCAGTCCGGGCGATGTTACTCAACGGCGCGTCAAGAAATTTGGAGCCTGTGCGTCGCAACGATGTTGGCATCCGGGTTCGGCAGGGGGCCAACCGCCCTTGGTTCACCGCTTCACGCCGCTTCGCCCTGTCGGATGCGACGCTGCCCGCGCGCCATACAGGCCAGAACCGGCCGGCGAATCTTCATTACGAATCATCTCCCTGAGGGGCCGCGACCATGCCGCTCAATCCGCGTTCTCCCGTCCATCATCGATTCGTTGCCGCAGACGGCGTCGAGGTGTTCTATCGCGAGGCCGGTGATCCGCGCCTGCCGACGCTGCTGCTGGTCCACGGCTTTCCCACCAGCTCGCACATGTACCGACACCTTCTGGCCGAGCTGTCGGACCAGTTCCATGTCGTTGCGCCCGACATGCCGGGGTTCGGGTTTACGAATGTGCCCACCGGGCGCAACTACGTCTATACGTTCGATGCCCTCGCCGCGACCCTGGCGGCCTTCGTCGAAGCACTGCAATTGCAGCGCTATGTCCGCTGCGCCTTCACGATGTCGGGGTTGACCGCCACGCCGCAGTCGATCGCGCAGACCACGCGCTCGACCTTGAGCTTGCCATCCTGCGCCACGCGCACCTGCGCGACGGTCGCCAGGAAGCTCCCGAAGCCTTCCTGCAGCGACAGGCCCATGCCCTGTCCCGATCCGAGCTTGCGGCCCCAGCCGGCCTTGTCCGCTGCGAGCTCGAGCACGGCGAGCGATCTCGGGCTCTTGCCCAGCAGGCGCCGGCGGTACTCGAGCGGGTCGATGCCGGCGCGCTGCGCCAGATCGTCGATGACCGACTCGACGACGAACACGTTGCGCGTATGCCCCACTCCGCGCCAGTTGCCCACGTGCAGTCCCTCGGGCGGTTCCTGGCGAACGTAGTCGACCAGCGCATTGGGGAAGTCGTACGGTCCGGCCGCGCCGTTGACCGCGTCGTAATCGACGCCGTCCTTGAAGAAGATCGGCAGGAACACCACCATGATCGCCGGCCCGACGACGCGGTGGTGGAAGCTGACCGGCATGCCGGCGCGGTCGGTATCGACCCAGACGCGGCTGTGGTTGTGGTAACGGAAGTAATCCTGCTGGATGTCCTCTTCGCGGCTCCACGTCACCTTCACCGGGGCATCGACGTGCTTGGCGATGCGGACCGCCTGGGTCACGTAGTCGGCCTCCAGGCGCCGGCCGAATCCGCCGCCCAGCAGGTGGTTGTGCACGACCACCTTGTCGAGCGGCAGCCCGGACGCTTCGGCAGCGCGCTGTTGCGCACGCCCCAGCACCTGGCAGCCCACCCAGACTTCGCAGCGGTCCCGGGTGACATGCGCGGTGCAGTTGATCGGCTCCATCGTCGCGTGCGCCAGCATCGGCTGCCGGAATGTCGCCTCGTAGCCCTTCGCCGCGCGCGCCTTGGCGACGTCGCCGACCTTGACCGCCACCACACCCTCGCGCTCGAGCGCGGCGTCGCATTGCGCCACCAGCGCGGCGGTGTCGAGGCTGGCGTTGGCGCCTTCGTTCCAGCGGATGTCCAGCGCCGCCATGCCCTTGCGCGCAGCCCACGTGTTGTCGGCGACCACTGCCACCAGGTCGTCCAGCACCACCACCTGGCGCACGCCACGCACGGCCAGCGCCGGTGCCTGATCGACGCCGGCAACGCGTCCGCCGAACACCGGAGTGGCGCGCACTGCGGCAAAGCGCACGCCTTCAGGCAACGCGTCGATGCCGAACTTCGCCGTGCCGTTGACCTTGGCCGGCGTGTCGACGCGCTTGACCGAATGCCCGACGATTTTGTAATCGGCGAGCGGTTTGAGCGGTGCTTTGTCCGTTGACGCCGGCAACGTCGCCGCCGTCGCGACCAGTTCGCCATAACCCAGGCGCCGCCCGTTGGCATGGATGACCTGTCCCTGCCCGGTGCTGCAATCGGCGGGCTGCGCGCTCCAGCGCTTGCAGGCGGCCGCCACCAGCAGCGCCCGCGTGTCCGCACCGGCCTGGCGCAGCGTCGCCCAGCTGCCGGGCAGCGATGCGGAACCACCGGTGATCTGGTCGCCATAGACCGGATGGCTATAGCGCTTCGGATCCGGTGGCGCATGTTCCACCGTGACCTGGTCCATGCCGACGTCCAGTTCCTCGGCCAGCAGTTGCGCTTGCGAGGTGTATGCGCCCTGCCCCATCTCGACGTACGGCACCACCAGCGTCACCGCACCGCTCGGCGCAATGCGGATGAAGGCGTTGGACGACCACGGTTGGCCGCCCTTCGCGGCCGCGGGTGCCGCCCGTGCGGGGCCGGCGAGGTGGAAGCCGACGACCAGGCTGCCGCCGACGACGGCCACGGTTTGCAGGAATGCGCGGCGGGACTGGCGCATTGCGCCGAGCGCGGCCGCCATGATCTCGTCACGGGGATCGGCGCTCATGACGCACCTCCGCGTCCGCCGGCCTGCTTCGCCGCCGACTTGATCGCGCCGCGGATGCGTTCGTAGGTGCCGCAACGGCAGATGTTGCCGCTCATAACGCTGTCGATGTCGTCGTCGCTGGGCGCGGCATTGCCCGCCAGAAGCGCCGCCGCCGACATCAGCTGGCCCGACTGGCAGTAGCCGCACTGGATCACTTCGTTGTCGAGCCATGCCTGCTGGAGCGCACGGCCCACCGGAAGCTCGTGCAGCGCTTCGATCGTGCGAACTTTCGCGTCGCCCACGGCGGCGATGGGAGTGATGCACGACCGCCTCGGCACGCCGTCGATGTGTACCGTGCACGCACCGCACAGGGCGACGCCGCAGCCGAACTTGGTGCCGGTGAGCTGCAGGACGTCGCGCAACACCCACAACAGCGGGGTGTCGTCGTCCACATCGACCGTGCGCGGGGCTCCGTTTACGTTGATTGTCGCTGGCATGAGCTGGCTCGCTGGCAGGGGCCCTGCGGCCGCACACGCAAGTTCACGGCCAAGACCGGGGACCGTCCATGGATGGAATATTTCCGAATCCAGATCAGCGGCTGCGTGATCGCGGCCACCGCCTGCACCGTGGATTACGTGCCGGAGATGATCCGCTGACGGGCCTGGAAGGCATTCTGGAAGGTCCGCTTGACCGGACCCAGGGCCTGCACGAACTCCAGTTGCTCGCCCTCCGGACCCTTGCAGTAGATCAGCGACCAGCCGTCCGACTGGCCCTGCGTGATCCTGTTGGAGTTCGCCTCCAGCGGTGCTGCCTGACGTTGCTGTTCGCTGGTCACCGTGATGACCCGGTTTGCCTTCACCTGGGTCATGCCGCGCCGGGCCGACTCGGCTTCCAGGTCGCGGATAAAGGCGTTGAAGTCGACATCGTCGCGAAGGTAGAAGCAGATATGCATCGAACGCGGATAGGCGGGGCTCATGTGGTCCCGCGGTTCCGCGAAACTGTTGCCGCGACCCATCGGCTGCTCGGCGTCGCGGTACTGCAACAGTTCGATGACGACGTTGTCGAACTGGATGAAGCGCACATCGAGACGCTGCGATCCTCCACGCAGGTCCGGAATACCGCGCGTGCGCGGGTTGACCTTGCGCTCGCGCGCGACGATCTCCTCGTCGGTCAACAAGGTGTTGTGGATGCGTTCCCCTTGGAAGTCCCCGTCGCGCATGACCTCCGTGCCGCCCAGGACCTCGGTGTAGAACTCGAACGCCCGATCCATGTTCTGCACGGTCACGCCAAAATGTTGCACGCCCTGCAGGCGTGCGCCGATGGAACCCGGCGCAAGCCGCGCCGCAGGCGCTGGACCGCCGCCTTGTGCAGCCGCCGACAGCGCACCCGGCAATGCCGCAGCAGCCAGTCCTGCGACTACCGTGGTACCCGTCGCGCGCAGCATCTCGCGACGCCCTGGATCGACTTCGGAATTTTGCTCGCGTTCTTGCATGTCGGTATTCCGCGAATGCCAGTCGATGTCCCGCGTCGCCGCGTCAGGCTCCCTGCTTGTCAGGCACCAGGTCGGCGACGACGACAGGGAGCACGACATACGCCTGTCTCTCGGCGAGCGTGTCGACCATGGACAGGTAATGCTTGAAGTGCGCCGTGGCCCGGTGCGCGGCAACGGCGGTCTCGTCCTGATACAGCTCGTCGAGGACGAATCGTCCCGGCCGTGCGGGATCGCGCCAGATGTCCCAGCGCAGGTTGCCAGGCTCCTGCCGGCTCGGGGCCACCATGCCGCGCAGCAGCGTCTCCAGCATCGACTCCTGTCCCGGCCTGGCGGTCAGGATCGCCAGGATCTTTGCGCGCGCTTCCACGATATGCACTCCCGCAAACCAGTCTTCGAGTTTCATGGCACACGGCCCCCGGCCACGGACGCGCATTGCCAAGGCGCGTGAGGGGCGCCGCAGGAGACCTGCCTGGAATCTGCAGCAGTCACGGCCTGTTGCGTCCTCCGCGCCGGACGAGCCATGAGGGGCTCGCTCGTTTATCGCCCGGGCCGTGCCACATGAGAAGTTAAGAATCGTGAATTCTGGTTAGCGGGCCGCGCGCGCGCCGCCATCGGACTTACCCTTTCTGCCGATGGTGATGTTCAACGCCCGCTGGCGTGCGGCCGCGCTCGCCTCATGGGCGACAGACGGGAGACATGCGATGAAGCCCGCTCCATTGCTGATGCTGGCGGCCCTGGCCGCGCTGACGGCGTGTACGTCGCAGGATGCCGCGAGCGTATCGAGTGGCCGCGAGGCCGCGAGCACTGCGGCTGCGACGCCGGCCACACCGCAAGGCGCAGCCCCAACGGTCGGCCAGGTCGAGGTCGTGGCCGAACTCGACATCACGCCAGGCAACGTCACCGCCTCGCGCGATGGCCGCGTGTTCGCGAGCATCCACGGCATGCGACGCGGCCCCGTACAGCTCATCGAGGTAACGGGGCGGAATGCCTACGTCCCCTTCCCCGACCAGGCATGGAACGCAAAGCCCGGCTCGGGCAAGGATGTGCTGAACACCCCGCACGGCGTCGTCATCGACAGTCGCGACCGCTTGTGGGTGATCGACCACGGCAACTGGATGGAAAAACCGCAGCCCCCCAAGCTGCTGGCCTTCGACATCCATTCGCGCAAGCTGGCCTATCGCCACGACTTTGACAAAGTCTCCGCGCCCGCCGGCCAGATCCTGCAGGACCTGGCCGTGGACGGCGAACGCGGTTTCGTCTACGTGGCCGACTGCGGACCCGATCCGGCCATCGTCGTGGTCGACACGAACAAGGGAACTGCGCGGCGTTTCAGCGGGCATCCCTCGCTGCAGGCCGAGGATGTGGAACTGGTCGTGGAAGGCAAGCCGTTGCTGTTCCCCGGTGCGGACGGCCGCATGGGTCCGGCGCGCGTGGGCATCAACCCGATCACGCTGTCCGCCGATGGCGAGACGCTGTACTACGGCTCGATGAACGGGACCAGCTGGTTCTCGGTGCCCGCGCGCCTGTTCCGCGATGGTGCACCAGACGCCACGATAGGAAGCGGTATTGCCCGCGTCGGGCCCAAGCCGCTTTCGGACGGAGCGGCCACCGATGCCGAAGGCAACCACTTCATCACCAACCTGCCGGACAACGGCATCGACCTGCTGACCCGTGACGGCAAGCTGCAGCCGCTGGTGAGGGATCCGCGCTTTCTGTGGGCAGACAATGCGCACTTCGGCCAGGACTCGTGGTTGTACGTGGCGATCAACCAGCTGCACCGCAATCCGATATTTACCGGTGCCGAAGACCGCGGGCAGCCGCCTTACCTGATTGCGCGCGTGTGGACCGGAACACGCGGGCAACCTGGGCGTTGAACGGCGCCCCTTCCCAACCAGGAGTTCCCCATGGCTCTGAAGGACCTGATACCCGGCAAGCTCGGTTTCGGTACGGCACCGCTGGGCAACATGTTCCGCGACATTCCCGAGGCGGAGGCGCGGGCGACCCTGGATACGGCCTGGAACGACGGCATCCGCTATTTCGACAACGCGCCCTTCTATGGCGCGGGCCTGGCCGAAATCCGCATGGGAGACGCCCTCGCCGGAAAACCGCGCGATGAATATGTCATCAGCACCAAGGTCGGCCGGCTGGTCCTGGATGAAGTCGAGGACGTCAGCAGCCGTGACCTCGGCGAGAAGGGAGACGTGTTCAAGTACGGGCGTCCCAACAAGATCGTCAACGATTACTCGCGTGACGCCACGCTGCGCTCGATCGAGGACAGCCTGAAGCGCCTGAAGACCGATCGCATCGAGATCGTCTGGGTGCACGACGTGGCGCAGGACTTCTACGGAGACGAATGGCTGGCGATGTTCGAGAGCGCGCGCAAAGGCGCGTTCAAGGCATTGGACCGTTTGCGCGACGAGGGAACGATTCGAGCCTGGGGGCTGGGCGTCAACCGCGTCGAACCGATCGAACTGCTGCTCGACCTGCAAGGTCCGCGTCCCGATGGCTTCCTGCTCGCGGGCCGCTATACGTTGCTCGACCACGCACGTGCCCTGCAGCGGGTGATGCCGAAGGTCGCCGAACGGGGACTCGGCATCGTGGTCGGTGGACCGTACAGCTCCGGCGCGCTGGTCGGCGGCCCCAACTTCGAGTACGCCCCGGCGAAGCCTGAGATCCTCGACAAAGTCGCCCGCATCAAGGCCATCGCGGACCGCCATGGCATCAGCATGAAGGCCGCCGGCCTGCAGTTCGCCCTGGCCAACCCGGCCGTGGCAGCGGTCATCCCCGGTGCCAGCAAGCCCAGCCGGATCGGGGAGGACCGGGCTGCCCTGCATGAGGCGATTCCCGCGGATTTCTGGCGCGAATTGCGCAGCGCCGGGCTGGTCCACCCTGAAGCGCCGCTGCCATCCGACGCCTGAGCTCAGGAACAGCGCATGCGCCGTCTACGCGTCGAATCGAGGCCAGTTGCCGCTCGTCGGATTGTGCGAAACTGATCTTTCTTTGAGACTTTAGTCTCATTACTGTTCGATCAATCCCACGCTCCGGAGATGGCCATGGCCCTGTCCCGCGCCGACATGGATCGGAAGATCGACGAGCACTTCGGCTACGAAGCCCGCGACGACGTCGAAGGCGTGCTGGCCACGCTCACCAGCGATGTCGAGCACGACATCGTCGGCGTGCCGACCGGACCGACCCTCGGCCGCGATGGCGCGCGCGGCTTCTACGAACACCTGTTCGCCGACCTCGCCGACGGCCAGGTGCAGACACTGCGGCGCCTGTACGGCGCGGACTTCCTCGTCGACGAATCGCTGTGGCGCGGGCGCGCGCCGGGCCGTCCGTTCGGACTGGAGGGCCGCGATCGCCCGCTGGAGTTCCGCCTGCTCCACGTGGTCGAGTTCGCCGGAAACGGCGACATCCGCCGCGAGAACGTCTGGCTCGATCTCGCCTCGATCATTCGCCAACTGCCGCAGGACTGACTATGGATGCCGCCACCAGGCCTGGACGTCCGCGCCAGCGCCAGCGCACGCGCAAGGACCTGCTGCAGGCCGCCAGCCGACTGGTCCGGCTGGGCCGCAGACCGACCCTTGAGGACATCGCCGAGGAAGCGCTGGTTTCGCGCGCGACGGCCTACCGCTATTTCGCCAACGTCGATGCGTTGCTGCTGGAAGCGGCGCTCGACGTCGCCGTGCCCGAAGCCGACACCCTGTTCGATGCGCATGCGCCGGCCGACCCGGTAGCGCGCGTGGAGCGGGTCGATGGCGCGATCCACGGCGTGATCGAAGCGAACGAAGCACAGTTGCGCACCATGCTGATCCACACGCTGCAGCAGCGCCTCGACGGCGCCAGCAGCGATGCCCTGCCCGCGCGCCAGAACCGGCGCACGCCGCTGATCGAGGCTGCGCTCGATCCCGCGCGGAAGCAGTTCACGCCGGCTTCGCTCAGGACGCTGACGCAGGCGCTGGCCATCATCATCGGCACCGAGTCGATGGTGGTATGCAAGGACGTCCTGCAGCTCGACGACGCCGAAGCGCGCAAGGTGCGGCGCTGGGCGATCCGAGCGCTGGTGGATGCGGCACGCAGGCCACAGACCCGCGACTGAACGCGTTTGCATGGAGCCCTGGACATGAACATCGAGCGCACGCACATCGACATCGGCCCGCTTGGCCAGGGCGACCTGCCGGAAGCCGACCGCATCTTCCGCCTGGCCTTCGGCACGTTCCTTGGACTGCCCGATCCGATGGCCTTCGCCGACGACGCCGACCTCGTCACCACGCGCTGGCATGCGGCACCCCACGCCGCGCTCGGCGCCTATGCCAACGGCGTCCTCATCGGGTCCAACTTCGCCGCCCATTGGGGCAGCTTCGGCTTCTTCGGGCCGCTCACCGTGCATCCCGACTACTGGGACCGCGGCGTCGCGCGGCTCCTGCTCGCCGAAACCGTCGCGATGTTCGAGCGCCGCGGTACGCGCCAGACGGCACTGTTCACTTTCCCGCACAGCGCAAAGCATGTCGGGCTCTACCAGAAGTACGACTACTGGCCGCAGCAACTGACGGCCGTGATGAGCAAGGCCGTCGAGCCCCAGCCATCTGCCGGACGTTGGCAGTCGTACTCGGGTCTCGCGGACGACCAACGCGCCGCTGCCCTGTCGGCGTGCCATGCACTTGCAGATGCCGTGTACCCAGGGCTCGACCTCACCATCGAGATCGAGTCGGCTGCCAGGCAACGGCTGGGCGACACGGTGCTGGTCCTTGACGGTGCCGACCTGGTCGCGTTCGCGGTCTGCCACATCGGCAAGGGCAGCGAAGCCGGCAGCGACTGCGCGTACGTGAAGTTCGGCGCGGCGCGACCCGGCGCAGATGCCGCCAGGCACTTCGATCGCCTGCTGCTCGCCTGCGAATCGCTCGCCAGCCAACATGGCGCGACCCGTCTGCTCGCGGGCGTCAACACGTCGCGCTTCGAGGCCTACCGGCAGATGCTGGCACGCGGCTTCAAGACGCAGTTGCAGGGCGTCGCGATGCTGAAAGGCAATGCGCCCGGCTACAACCTGCCCGACCGTTTCGTCATCGACGACTGGCGTTGACGGCCTTGGTGGCCATCCAACGCTAGAATCCGGTTGAACCCAACCGGAAGACCGTCCCCCATGCACATCCTGGTCACCGGCAGCGCCGGCCATCTCGGCGAAGCACTGATGCGGACGCTGCGCGCGCAGGGCCGCCCGGCGGTTGGACTCGATCTGGTGCCCTCGCCCTTCACCGACCATGTCGGCTCGATCGCCGACTCGTCCTTCGTTGAGCGCGCCATGGCAGGCGTGCACGCCGTCGTGCACACCGCGACGCTGCACAAGCCGCATGTGGCCACGCACTCGAGGCAGGACTTCATCGACACCAACATCACCGGCACGCTGAACCTGCTCGAAGCCGCAGCGTCCCATGGCGTTGCCGCGTTCGTGTACACGAGCACGACCAGCGCCTATGGCGATGCGCTGACGCCCGCCGATGGCGAACCGGCAGTGTGGATCGACGAGGACGTCGTGCCGGTGGTGAAGAACATCTACGGCGCGACCAAGCTTGCCGCCGAGGACCTGTGCCGGCTGTTCCATCGCAACCAGCGCATGCCGTGCCTGGTGCTGCGCACCTCGCGCTTCTTCCCGGAGCCCGACGACAGCCCGGCGAAGCGCAATGCATTCGTCGACGCCAACCTCAAGGCCAACGAATTCCTGTACCGCCGTGCAGACGTGCAGGACATCGTCGAAGCGCACCTGCTGGCGGTCGAGCGCGCGCCGCTAATCGGGTTCGGCCGGTACATCCTCAGCGCCACCACGCCGTTCACGCCTGAGGACCTGGCGGAACTGCGCGCGCATGCTCCGGCCGTCGTTGCGCGCCGCGTCCCCGGCTATGAGGCGGAATACGCCCGCCGCGGCTGGCGCATGTTCCCCGGCATCGAGCGCGTCTACGACAACACCCGCGCCCGCGAGGCATTGGGCTGGAAGCCGCGCTACGACTTTTCCCATGTACTGGAACGGCTGCGCGCGGATGAAGACCCGCGCAGTCCACTGGCGCAGTCGATCGGCACCAAGGGTTATCACGCCGGCGCCTATGCCGACGGCCTCTATCCGGTGGAGAGCTGAGGCGCGGCCAAGCTGCACGACGCTCAGTTCGAAGCCGCTCCGCGCTCAGCGCAGCTGGCTGTCCTTGCTGCCGCGGCGGTTGTAGCCGCTGTGCGCCGACTCCTCACGGTCGTGCGCTTCCTGGCAGTTCACGCACAGGCGTACGCCGGGCAAGGCCTTGCGCCGCGCCTCGGGAATCGCGGCCTCGCATTCCTCGCAATGCGTCAGGCCCGGGCCCTGCGGCAACTGGCTGCGCGCCCGCTTGATCGCGTCCTTGACGGTCGCGTCGATCTGGTCCTGTACGGCGCCGTCGCCGGCCCAACCGGTCGCCATGGCGTGTCTCCCACTCATGGATGAGGCGGCGAGGATAACGCCGCGCGCCTGAATCCGGCGTCAGGGACCGGCGGTCCGCCTGCTTTCCACCATTCATCCGCGATCCGCGCGATGGCCGGCCTGCGCGCGCATAGCGCACACCTCGCGCCGCCGGTTCTCCTACGCTTGCTGTGCCCGGTCGGGGGATTCGGGCGCCATCCGATGCGATCGATGTTCGTCCATGGTTTTTCCTTCCGGGGAGAAAGCAGTCATGACACGACGGTTGATGCCCATCCTGTGCGCGCCGATTCTGTTGGCGCTCGTTCTGGCCGTTCCGGCCGTCGCGCAGGCCGCCAAACCAGCGGTACCGAAGAACACGACACCCTGGCAGACGCCGCAATACTGGCCCTATGCCATCGGCGACCAGGCGCCGAACCAGTCCGACCATTTCGTCGTCCACTACACCGACGCCGGCGACCTGGCGATGGCGGTCGAAGTGCTCGGCCACCTCGAAGGCGCCTGGCAACACCAGATCGTCGTCAACCATGCGCTGCCGCCGCTCAGCGACAACGGCATCGCGCCGCCCAATGGCAAGCTCGATGTGTATCTGTGGCGTGGGATCGACACGCTCTACGTCGACTCGGTGACGGGCAACGACGCTACGTGGTGGGACGACGCCGCGACCTATATCGTGCTCGATCCCTGGGGCAAGTACGGCGCTACCTTCGAGGAACGTCGCGCGAACATCTACCACGAGTTCCGTCATGCCAGTCACCAGGCGGCCACCGACTGGTGGGAGGACTTCCCGATCTTCGAGGCCGATGCGACGTTCTGGGAGGCGCGACGCTATGGCTTCGCGCGCCTGTCGTTCGCCTGGGCTGACTTCCAGGCCCGGCCCGACTGGAGCCCGTTCCGCGACGACGCGTTCCGCACCTGGTCCATGTACGGCGGTGCGCTGTACTTCGACTACGTGAGTCGCCGCCATTTCAACAACGGGCTCGGCTTCACCAACGAGATGTGGCTGCTGAGCATCAACCCGCCGGGTGCGGAGACCGATCCAACCAAGAACGAACCCGACTTCGTCGATGCGCTCGATGAACTGCTCGGCGAGGAAGGCACGACATTCTTCGACTCCATCGTCGGATTCAGCCGCGCACGCTGGTATACCGGCAGCCGTGCCGGAACGATGGGCTTCTTCACCGATGGCGCCGTGCTGGCCGAGGTGTCGCCGCGCATCCACACCCGCGGAAGCGGCTCGTCCAAGACGTCCATCCGCGTCGATGCGCAGATGCTCGGCAGCGCCTACATCACGGTGGTTCGTGGCCCGTCCGATCCGATCGAGCTCAATGTCTCGTTCAAGTCCGGCACACAGGGGCCGGCGCGATCGGTCGTGCAGACCGTCGGCAACGGCTCGGGCGATGCGGTCCTCAACCTGGCATCGGGCCCCGCACGCCTGCGCTTCGGCAGCAACGGCCGCGCCACGATCGCCGTGACCGTGCTGCCCGGTCCGGGCATGAGCTACGACCCCGACCTGGCAGGCGATACGCAGTACTCGACCGAACTGGTGTTCGAGCGTCCCTGATGCGGACGTGGCGGGACGGAGTCCGGCTCCGTCCCGCGTCGTCACCACGACACCGCGAAACCGCCGCCGGGCAGCGGCGACACGCGCGCGCCAAAGCGGCCGTACTCGCGCTGCAGCATCGCCAGCAGCCAGCGGCGATCCTCGTCTCCCACGCGATTGATGCGGAAACGCTGCACCCGCGTCGGCACCAGTTCGATTCCAAGCAAAGCACCGCTCGTGGCATCGAGCTGCGGGAAGTACATCGCGCCCAGCTCGCCGCGGAATGCCTCGTGGCCGCGGATGCCCTCGTAGTCGTTGAGAAAGTCGCCGCAGCCATAGAGGACCAGTCGTCCGTTGTGCACCTCGAGCGTGCGCGGATGGTGCGATGAATGGCCGTGCACGAGATCGACGCCTGCCTGGTCGATGAGCGCGTGCGCAAACACGCGTTGTCCGGGCGCCAGGTCATAGCCCCAGTTGTCGCCCCAATGCAGGGACATCACCACGCGATCCAGCGGCTGCCGGTGGCGCGCCACCTCGGCGGCGATCGACGACACCGTCGCGTCCGAAAGGTCGGACAGACGCCAGATGCCTGGGCGTCTGTCGTCCGCAGCCCAGGCTTCCGGTACGCCCGAGTCCCCCGTCGCGGCGGCGAACACCAGCAATCGCGCGCCGTCGCCCAACGGCAGCTCGGCAGGCGCGCGGGCCGATTCGCCGTCGGCGCCCGCACCCGCCGTTGCGATGCGCAGGCGACGCAGTGTCCGTAGCGTTTCCAGCAACCCTTCGCGCGACCAGTCGAGCACGTGGTTGTTGGCCAGCACGCAGCAATCGATGCGCGCCGCCGTCAGGCACGGCGCATTGCGTGGGTGCATGCGGTACTGGATGCCCTTTGGCCACGGCCGGTCGCTGCGCGTGATGCTGGTTTCGAGATTGATGATGCGCAGTTGCGGGCGCCTCGACGCGAGCACTTCCAGCGCGTCGCCCCAGACGTAGTCGAACTGCGCCGGAACCGGAATCTCCGCGCCGGTTCGCAGGGCCAGTTCGAGATCGTCCCGCGCGTCGCGCACGAAGGCCTCATGCAGGGCGGGGTCCGACGGATACGGCAGGATCTGGTCGATTCCACGCCCGAGCATCACGTCGCCGCACAGGAACAAGCGGATGGGTTGCCTCGCGCCGGCCGCGGGCCTGGGCTCGCTTACCGCGCCGGGCGAAGCAGCAGCCAGCATCGACGCGCCCGCCATCCCGGCCATCGCACCGAGCACGATGCCGCCCGAGCAACGCAGAAAGCATCTGCGGTCCTGCATGACGCAGATGCTAGCCCCGGCCGTATGAGCCGAGGCCGACCCATGACTTACGGCCTAGACAAAATGGTCTAGACAAACGCGTCTACTTGTTCCAGCATGCTCACCAAGCCCGTCCCGGTAGCCGCAATGTCCAGGAAACCCGCCAAGCCGCCCAAGCCCACCGCCGCCGAACTCGACCTGCTGCGGGTGATCTGGAAGCTGGGGCCGTCGACGGTGAAGGACGTGCATCACGCCCGACTGGCCGAGGTCCCCGACCTGGCCTACGCCAACGTGCTGCGGCTGATGCAGGTGATGCACGGCAAGGGCTTGCTGATCCGCGACGAAAGCCAGCGCTCGCACGTCTATGCCGCCGCGCATGCACAGGACGCGTTGCAGACCAACCTGCTGCGCGACCTGATCCAGAAGGCCTTCTCCGGTTCCGGCAAGGACCTGGTGCTGGCCGCGCTGAGCAGCCACGTCACCGACAAGGAACGCGACGAGATCCGCCAGCTCCTGAAGCAGGACGCCGGCAAGGGAGAACCGCGATGAATGGACTGATGCCGGAACTGGTCCAGGTGCTCGGCCGTGCGCTGCTGCACTTCCTCTGGCAGGGCGCGCTGATCGGACTGCTCGCGGCGGTCGCGCTGCAATGCCTGCGCAACGCGCGTCCACAGAAGCGTTACGCGGTGGCGTGCATCGCGCTGCTGGCCTGCCTGCTCGTGCCGCTGGCCAGCGTGGTGGCGCAGTTGGGCCAGTCCACAGTGGCTGAGTCGCCGATGCTGCTTTCGGCCGCGGGCGTGACCAGCTTCGAGACGACCGCGGCGGCGCCGATGATGCAAATCGAAACCTGGTCGCCGCGCATCGAAGACAGCCTGCCGTGGATCGTCGCGATGTGGGCCGCCGGTGCATGCGCTCTGTCGCTGCGCATGGCGATGGGCGTGGCCTGGATCCGCCGCCTGCGTGCAACCCCGCAAGGCCCGATGCAGGCCGCCTGGCAGGCGCGGCTGGATGCCCTCTGCCAGCGCTTCGGCATCCGCCGTCCGGTCGCGCTGCAACTCGTCGACGCGATCGACTCGCCGGCGTCGGCGGGCTGGTGGCGACCGGTGGTGCTGCTACCCACCGCTTTGCTGACGCGCATGCCCACCGACCTGATCGAAGCCCTGCTCGCCCACGAGCTGGCGCATATCCGACGCCACGACTACCTGGTCAACCTGCTGCAGGGCGTGGTCGAGGCGCTGCTGTTCTACCACCCCGTGACGTGGTGGCTGTCGCGCCGGATCCGCGACGAACGCGAACACATCGCCGACCGCCTCGCCGCCGAAGCGACCGGCGAACCGCGCCGCCTCGCGCTGGCCCTCTCCGAACTGTCCGACCTGCTCTCGCAGTCGCATCCACAGCCGTCATTCCACCTCGCGCAAGCCGCCCACGGAGGCCACCTCATGTCCCGTATCGAACAGCTCGTCCGTCCCGCACGCAGCCGCGATGGACGCCTCGCCTTCCCGCTGATCGGCCTGGCCGCCGCATGCGTCGCCTTCTACGCCCATGCGCAGATCACCAAGCCTGAGGTCGTGACGCCCGCAGTCCAGGCGACCCCGGCCGCCAAGGCCACGAGCGCCGCGGCCGCGCAGCCTGCAGCCCAAGCAAAGACCGCGAACGCCGCGCAGCCAGCAGCGAAGGCCGTGACGGTGAGGGATTCAAGCACTATCCGCCTCAGCGACGACAAGGCGCCGCGCCAGGCCTATGGCCTCGTCCGCAAGGGCCAGGACGGCTTTACGATGCATGGCTCGTCGAAGGACATCGATGCCATCCGCAACGCGCAGCGCAGCCTGTCGGATGATTTCCTCTGGTTCCGCCGCGACGACAAGGCCTACGTCGTCGTCGATCCGTCCATCGTGTCGCGCGCGCACTCTGCGTGGCGTGAGACCGACAAGCTCAGCGCGCAGATGGATGCGCTCGGCGATCAGATGGAAGTGCACGGCGACAAGATGGAGGCGCTCGGCGAGCAGATGGAGAAGTTGTCGACGCAGTACACCTCCAGCGCCGCCATGGAGGAGATCTCCAAGCGCATGGATGCCCTTGGTCAGCAGCAGACGAAGCTGAGCGAGCAACAGGTGAAGGTGACCGCGGCTCTCGTCAAGGCCGACCAGGCCCAGTACAAGGAACTGGAACGCCAGATGGAAGCGCTCGCCGATCAGCAGGAGGCGATTGGCCGCCAGTTCGAGCACGAAGGAGAGCTGATGGATGCCGAAGCCCGGCGCATGGACAAGCAGTCGGAGCCAATGGATGCATTGAGCAGGCAGATGGACGAAGCCAGCAAGCCGATGGACGCATTGGGCAAACAGATGGACGCCCTGGGCGAACAGATGGACAAACTGTCGGATCAGGCCGAGCGCGAAACCCAGAAGCTGATCGACGAGGCGCTGGCCAAGGGGCTTGCCCTGCCCGCACCGGGCCGCACCCGCCAATGATGCGTTGCTTTGCATGACATGCACCGGAAGGCCCGCCACCCGGCGGGCCTTTCGTTTTCCTGCACGCAGCCGGCGCCCACCCGGTTAGGATCGGCAAACGCACTTACCGGCTCCACACGCGCATGCCCACCGCCATCGGGGAACTCCCGCTCGACAGCACGAACCTGCTGCAACAGATCGTCGAGGGCGGACGTCCCCGGGTGCTGCGCGGCCTGTGCCGCGACTGGCCCATCGTCAAGCTGGCCCGGCAGTCCGACACGGCGTTCGCGCAAGGTCTCCTCGCCCACGACAACGGAACGCCGGTCGACGCGCTGCTGATGCCGCCCGAGGCGCAAGGCCTCGTCGGCTACAACACGGCCATGGACGGTTTCAACTACAAGCACTTCCGCGTCACCGTGACGCAGGTCCTGCAGCGCCTGGCTGCCTACAGCCGGCAGGACGGCGACACGCCCGGCCTGGCGATGCAGAGCGCGCTGATCGCCACCAGCCTGCCCGGCCTGATCGAAGCGCACTCGATCCCGTTCTTCGACCCGTCCGTGCAGCCTCGCCTGTGGATGGGCAACCGCGTCACCACGCCCGCGCACTTCGACAGTTCGCACAACCTGGCCGTCGTCGCCTGCGGACGCCGGCGCTTCACGCTGTTTCCGCCGGAGCAGGTGCGCAACCTCTACGTGGGACCGCTCGACTTCGCGCCGACGGCTGCAGCGATCAGCCTTGCGCCGCTCGATGCGGTGGACGATCCCCGCTATCCGCGCCTGAAGGACGCCCTCGCCCACGCGCAGGTCGCCGAACTCGAACCCGGCGATGCGATCTACATCCCGCCAGTGTGGTGGCACCACGTCGAGTCGCTGGAACGACTCAACGCACTGGTCAATTACTGGTGGCGCCCCGCGATCGTTGCCGGCCATGCCGTCGAGCCGGGCCTCGACGCGCTGATGCACTGCATCCTCGCGTACCGCTCGTTGCCGCGAGCGGAACGAGACGCGTGGAAGACGCTGCTGGACCACTACGTATTCGCCGACGAGGACGCCGCGAGCCACATACCCGCCGAACGCCGCGGCGTGCTCGGACCGCCGACGGTGGAGACCCTGGCCCGGCTCCGGCAGTTGGCCGGAAAGTAGCCGCCCCGCTACTTCATGCCGGGCGCTGCAACGCCCGCCGCGCGAACAGCACGCAGATCACGCCGAACACCATGTGCGCGATCACGCTCAGCGTGATCCAGTCCAGGTGCGCGAACGACGGCGACCGTCCCACCCGCGAGAGCGGCATCACCACGAAGTTCATCACCACGTAGAGCAGCACGCCGTACAGCGGCCCAAGCACCCACAGCCGCCGCAGCAGCGACGGAGCGCGCCGCGCCGCCAGCGTGTACGCGACGACGAACAGCGTGGCCATGGACAGGTGCAGGCCCGCGCCAAGCCAGGCCGAAGCGGCGCCTCCGTCGAAACTGGCCTTGCCCAGCACGCCGACGGCAATGGTCTGGAACACGCGGACCAGTCCCTCCTGCGTCCACGAAAACCACACCGTCGTGGCGAACACGATGTCGCCGATGGCAACGAGGAGCCCACCCAGCAGGACCTGCAGCCAGGCGGTGGACGGCAGGGACGCGCGATCGATGTCGGACATGGTTCCAACTCCCCGGTTTGTGGCGGTGATTTCGTGGCAATGCTCAAACCGGACCCACCGCCCGGCGCCGCCGAGTATCGGGCATCCTGCCGCCGCCGGCGCGCCGCCTGCACGCCACCGCGCTTCGGTGGGACTACACTGACGGCAACCCGTCCTGCCGCCCCGGCGGCGAGGGGTTTGCGGATGTTCACCTGGTTGATCGCCCTGGCGCTGGCGGCCTCGGCGCCCGCTACGACGCCTGCACCGGCGCCCGGACCGGACGCCGTCGCGGTGGCCGCGCCACCAGCGCAGGTGATGGCGTTGCCGCCGGAGCTGCGGGAGCGCGTGCATCGCGAAGTCCTCAAGGGCGCACCTTCGCAGACGCAGCGCCTGGAGCGCCTCGCCCACTTCATGTTCGACGCGCAAAGCGGGCTGGGCATGGACTACCGGGAAGACGCGACCTACGCGGTCGAACAGGCCTATGCCACCCGCACCGCCAATTGCCTCGCCTTCACCATGCTGTTCCTGGCGCTGGCGCGCGAGGTTGGCCTGGACGCGTACCCGCAGGAGATCCGCGAAACGCTGTCCTGGCGCGAGGACGCCGACATCGTCTATCGCAACAACCACATCAATGCCGCGGTGCGCATCGGTGCCCGAGGTTATGTCGTCGACGTCGCGGGGGGTTCGGTCATCGCCCGCGACGATCCGGTGCCGGTTAGCGACGCCCGGCTGCTGTCGCATTACTACAACAACCTCGCGGTCGAACTGCTTGCGCGCGGCCAGGCCGAGGCCGCGGCGCAGCAGATGACCAGGGCACTCGAACTCGACCCGGCCTACGCGCCGCACTGGAGCAACGCCGGCGTCATCCGCCTGCGGACGGGCGATGCCGTCAGCGCGCGCCAAGCCTACGACCGGGCGCTCGCGCTGGAACCCGACGAGCCGGGCGCGTTGTTCAACATGGCCGGACTCGCCAACCGGATCGGCGATCGCCGCCTCGAGGCCGAATACCGCCAGCGCCTCGAACGGGTGCAACGCAAGGATCCATTCCACCACGTGCTGCAGGCGATGCAGTACGAGCGCGCCGGTGACTACGCGCAGGCGATCCGCCACTATCGCAGGGCGATCCGGTTGTATCCGGACGAACATCGATTCTATTCCGCGCTCGCCCGTGCCTACCTGCACAACGACGAGCCGCGCCGTGCCGCCAAGGCGCTGGCGCGCGCACTGGCCCTCAGCGACGGCGCGACGCGTGCCGCCTACCGTGCCGAGCTTGACCGCCTGAGGCATGCATCCAACTGACGATGACGCGCGTTGCCAAGCTGGCTGCCGCTCGAATCGCGGCTATCGCCGCGGTCAGCCGCGCAGCCCGCGGAACACGCGCAGGATCGCTTCGGCGCTGACGCCAGCATCGTCCTCGGTGGTGCCCCAGTTCGAAACCGAGATGCGCATCGCCGCCATGCCGTGCCAGGTGGTGCCACCGAGCCAGCAGGTGCCGTCGCGCTGCACACCGGTGATGACGTTGCGCGTGGTCTCGTCGTCATCGCCGAAACGCACCAGCACCTGGTTCAGCACCACGTCGTTGAGGATGCGAACACCCGGTTCCGCCGACAGGATCTTCGCCATCTGGCGCGCCCGGTCGCAGCCGCGCTCGATGAGTGCCTCGATACCGTCGCGCCCCAGCGCGCGCAGCGTGGCGTAGACCGGGACACCACGCGCGCGCCGCGAGAACTCGGGCACCCAGTCGACCGCGTCGCGCTCGGCGCCGCGTGTCTGGATCAGATAGGCCGCGGTCGACGTCATCGCGGCGCGGTGGTCTTCGGCGTGCCGCACCATCGCGACGCCGCAGTCATAGGGGACGTTGAGCCACTTGTGCGCATCGGTGGCCCAGGAATCGGCGAGCTCGACGCCATCGGCGAGTTCGCGAAGGCCGCGGCTGGCGCGGGCCCACAGGCCGAAGGCGCCAT
The DNA here is from genome assembly GCF_015453285.1 of Lysobacter niastensis. Lineage (GTDB taxonomy): Bacteria > Pseudomonadota > Gammaproteobacteria > Xanthomonadales > Xanthomonadaceae > Lysobacter_J > Lysobacter_J niastensis. The sequence continues at coordinate 34,463 of NZ_JADLZT010000006.1, read as the reverse complement.
CGACATGCAGCCAGGCGCCGTGCTTCTGCGTGATGGCGCCGATCTCGCGCAGCGGATCGATCGCGCCGGTATTCACGTTGCCGGCCTGCGCGCAGACGATCGTCGGCCCCTCAAGCGTGGCCATCATTTCGGCGAGCCGGTCGGCACGCATCCGGCCCTGCTCGTCGGATTCAACGCGGCGCACGGCCTTGGTGCCGAAGCCGAGATAGCGCAACGCCACGTCGATGGTGATGTGCGACTCGGCCGACGCCACGATGTTGACGCGAGGCGCGCCATACAGGCCGTTGGCTTCCACGTCCCAGCCAATCCTGCGCAGCACGCCATGGCGGGCCGCGGCGAGACAGGTGAAGTTCGCCATCTGGCAGCCGGTGACGAATCCCACGCCCGATTCGCGCGGCAGGTCGAACAGGTCCAGCAGCCAGCGCGCGGCAGTTTCCTCGACCACCGCCACCAATGGCGAGATCACGTAAATGCCGGCGTTCTGGTCCCAGGTCGACACCAGCCAGTCGGCCGCCAATGCCACCGGATACGCGCCGCCGATGACAAAGCCGAAATAGCGCGGCGAACTGCAGGCCACGGTGCCACGCTCGGCCTGCCGGGCGAGCACGTCCAACACCGCTTCTCCCGGTTCGCCACGCTGAGGAAGCGGCGAACCCAGCGCCGCCAGCAGGGCCTCCCGGTCCACTCGCGCATCGACGTGCCGGTCCGGCAGGTCGCGCAGGTAGGCCAGGGCATGGTCGTGGGCCCGCTCGAGCATCGGGCCGAAAGGGGAATGGCTCATTCCGGACTCCAGGGACGATCGCGGCGCACAGTTTGCCCTTTCCCGCGGCCGTAGGGCAGCCGGGCCCGGGCCACCATCAGCGCAAGGCATCGTGGTCGGGGTAGCCGTGCTCGGCGAGCATTTCGAACAAGCGCCTGCAGGTGTCGTGGTAGTCTCCCGCATCCACGTCCACCAGTATTTCGGCGGCGCGTGCGTTGAGCACACAGGCCAGTTCGTCGGGTTGCGGATGATTTCCCACCAGCCTCGGCAGCTCGCGAAGCAACATGCGGATCCGCTGATCGATCTGTTCCGGCGACGACCCTGCCCTCATTCTTCTTTCCTCAAAGCGAAGACCCGCCGAGTACAACCGCGAGTGGGCAACATCGCCGTGAAGGACCGCGCTGTTCATCCGGTCTCGTGTCTGAAGGGTTCAGGTAACGCACACGGCATTCACGGTTCGTTGCTTTACCTGCGGATTCGTCCGCACCGATAGTGCATCCATGAGCCGCGCGATCCATCACGACCACGTTGTTGCGCACGACGCGCACGAGGTCGTCATGGAGGTCATCGAATCGCCTGACGTGCTGGAGGATTTCCTGTGCGTCCCGATGCCGGTGGCGGAGCACGCGGGCATCCTCGTCCCGCCTCCTGCCAGGGAGCGCGACGAGATGCCGGCCGAACAGCGGAGTGTGTATCGGTTCTGGCATTAGGGCCCTGACGGGGTGCGGGCGCCCGGCCATGACCGAACACACATCCAGGGAACCGCTGTCCGGCCCGGCTCACATCGCCTAACCACGCAACGTCGAATCGGTGCGAGCGCTCGGGGCGATCTGCAGCGAGCACTCGCCTCGTAGTCCCGCCCAGACCCGCGGCAGCTCCACGCCGCGAAGGCCCATCCCCTTGATGGGGGACGGGTGAAGGTACGGCTGCCTGATCGATGCGTTCACGATGCCTTGATTCGGCCGCGCCCCACGAATTTGACCGAACCCGCGGCGGATCGGCATCACCCATCGGCGACGACGAACGGCGCTTCGCGCTGACCGAGGCGATATCGGCGGCGCGTTCGTTGCTCATGCCGCGATCTGGCGGCATGCCTCCCGCGCTCCTCTCCTCAAGGAGTAACACCATGAAGTCGCCCTTCGCCTCCCGTGTCCCGCATCACCTGCTGGCCGGTGCGATCGCCCTTGCCCTGCCCGGAACGGCACTCGCCGATGCCGTCACCGACTGGAATGCCCTGACCACTCAGTTCGGTGTCGCCGCCGGGGGGCCGCCGCAACAGTTCCGCGTGGCCGCGATGGCGCAGATCGCCGTACACGATGCGCTCAACTCGATCGATCCGCGTTACCGCACCTATGCGCCGCTCGGTGCCGCGAACCCCAATGCCTCGCCGGACGCGGCCGTCGCCCGCGCCACCGCGGACGTGTTGCTGGCGACCGTGCCGTCGCAGTCGGCCGCGATCAATACCGCCTACTCGAACTACATCGCCGCGCTGCCGGCCTGCCCGGTCTCGGCCCCGACCTGCATCGCCGACGGTGAAGCGGCCGGTGCCGCCGCGGCTGCCGCGATCGTGGAGATGCGCACGCTGGACGGCTCGGAAACCCCGCACGTGCCGTACACGCTCGCCCCGGGGCGCGGCGTCTACCAACCGACAACGCCGACCCCGGCACCGCCCGCACCGTTCCCGCAGTTCGGTGGCTGGGGCGACGTCAAGCCGTTCGCGCTCGGCAGCCACTCCCAGTTCGGCTCCGGCAGGACCGATTTCTTCAACCTCAAGGGCAAGACCTACACCGCGGACTACAACGAAGTGAAGTCGGTCGGTTCGTCGGCCGTGCGCGGCGCCGCACCCGACTCCGAGGAGAGCCAGATCGCCCGCTTCTGGCCCGGCGGTGGCGGCAACCTCAATGCCGTGGCACGCACCATCGTCAACGGCATGGGCCTGGACTTGTGGGAGCACGCCCGTCTGTTCGCGCTCACCAACATCGCAATCAACGACGCACTGGTGGTGACGTTCCACCTGAAGTTCCGCTACAACTTCTGGCGTCCGCAGACGGCGATCCGTTACGCGGACGACGGCAACCCCAACACCGACAGCGATCCGAACTGGTCGTCGTACCTGACCACGCCGCCGTATCCGGACTATCCGTGCGGCCTGCCCTCCACGGTCGGCGCCGCCACCGAAGTCTGGCGCGACTTCTTCGGCACCGACGAAGTGCCCTTCACGTTCACCGCCACCGCGCTGCCACCCAGCGTCACGCGCAGCTATACGAGCCTGTCGCAGGCGGCGGCCGAGAGTGCTTCGGCACGTGTCTATGCCGGCATCCACTTCCGTAGCGGATGCGAGGCCGCGGTACGGCAGAGCGAGAAAGTCGGCCGCTTCGTCACCAACACGCAGTTGAAAGGCCGTTGAGCCGGTATAACGCGCGGCGGCTCCGGCCGCCGCGCGGATGTTTCCCTAGAGGAACTTGCTGATCCCCAGCTGCAAGCCCTTGCCCGGCAACGCCATCAACGTGGACGTGCCATGGGCGACGAGTTCTCCCGCGTCGTCGAACACGCTGGCCTCGGTGTAGCTGATCTGGCGGCCCGCGCGCAGGCAGCGGCCTTCCGCGCGCAGCCCGCCTTTGGTCACCGACTTCAGGTAATTGAGCTTGAGGTCGACGTTGACCAGCCCCGCGTCCTCGGGCAGGCGCAGGAATCCGGCCCAGAACGTGGCTGTATCAATCAGCGTCGCAAGTACACCGCCGTGCACGATGCCGAACGGCTGCAGGTGGCGCTCTCCGAGTTCCATCTCGATGCGGCAACTGTCGAACTCCAGCGCCGCGATCCGCATGCCGATCAGGTGCGGATACGGGGCCGAGCGCACCTGCTCCTGAAGTGCCTGGATGTAGGCCGGGTTGGGAGTCATCGCCGCCATCAACCCTTCGCTCCGCCGCGCAGCGTACGGTTGAACAACGCCAGCGCCCGGCTCCATGCCTCGCGTGCAGCCGCCTCGTCGTAGCGCGGCGTCGTGTCGTTGTTGAAACCGTGCTGGGTGCCTTCGGGCTGGTACAGCGAATAGCGCACGCCGGCCGATTTCAGTGCCGCCTCGTAAGCCGGCCAGCCGGCATTGATGCGCTCGTCGTTCGCCGCCAGCACGACCAGCAGCTCGGCCTTGATCTTCGGCACGTCCTCCACCGGCGCGGCACTGCCGTAGAACGGCGCGGCCGCCGCCACGTCGGGCAAGCGCGTGGCGAGGAAATTGGCCATGCCGCCGCCGTAGCAGAAGCCGATCACGCCGAGGTGCCCGTTGCCGCCCTCGATGCCGCGCAGCATCTGCGCCGCGGCGACGAAATCCTCGCGCGTCTTGGCCTGGTCGAGCTGCTTGAACAGTTCGCGTGCCGCATCCTCGTTGCCCGGGTAGCCACCCAACGGGAACAACGCGTCGGGGGCGAACGCGATGAAGTTCTCCAGCGCCAGCCTGCGGGTGATGTCCTCGATGTGCGGGTTGAGCCCGCGGTTCTCGTGCACCACCAGCACCACCGGGAGCGGGCCGCGCGCCTTGGCCGGTTTGGCGAGGTAGCCGCGGGCCTTGCCGTAGCCCTGCGGCGATGCGAACTCGATGTAGCCCGCCGAGAGCCGCTTGTCGTCGGGCTTGACCTGCTGGGCGGCCGCGAACTGCGGGCTCAGTGCCGCGAGCAATCCCGCCGCGCCCGTCGCGCCGACCGCGAACCGCGCAGCACCGGCCAGGAAACCGCGACGATCGATGATGCCGTGCACGTACTTGTCGAAAAGCTGCAGCACTTCGGGATCGAAGTCGCTGGCCTTGCTGCGGGGAGTCCGGGCCATGGATGCCTCGTGCGGTTGAAGGTGTGCGGACGGAGGTTATCCGAAAGCGGCGCTCCCTTTCGCGTGCTCGGGCTCAGTCCGGCAGCCCGGCCCGCCGCAGGCCTTCGGCGAGGAGGTCGCTGTCCTGGTGGCGCTTGAAAGGCGTCTTCGCCAGGTAATGCGCGATGGTGAACTCCGGCCGCTGCGCCAGGCAGTCGGCGGCGTGGATCCGGGCTATCTCGTCGTCACCACGGAGGGCGTAGCTCGCGGCCCTGAGCGCGCTGTAGCGGTAGTTGCGCCCGGTGATGCGATCCAGCATCGCCAGCGCCTCGTCGTAGCGATGCAGCAGCAGGTACGCCAGGCCGTACTCGCGCCAGTACCACGGCACGTCGAAGTACGGGTCCAGTTCGCGGGCGCGGCGGAACCATTGCAGCGCTTCCTCGGGCTCGCCGGCGTAGTTCAGCATCATGCCCATGTCGCCGGCGTTCCACTGGTTGTTCGGGTTGAGTTCCACCGCGCGCCGGACATGCTGCAGCGACAGCTCGTACTCCTGCCGCAGGTGGCAGAGCTGGGCATAGATCGAGTGGCAGGTGCTCTCGTCGGGGTCCAGCTCCAGCGCACGCGTGGCCAGCGCGTAGCTCTCCTGCAGCGCGGCGTCGTCGCCTATGGGCGCTTCGTACCAGGCCCCGTAACGCATCGCCGCCAGCAGCGAATGGGCGAAGCCGTATCCGGGGTCGAGTGCGATGGCCCGCTCGAACATGCGCGTCGCCTCCTCGGCGCCCCACGGTTCCGCCCATGGCAGCGCATTGCCCTTCAGGACGCACTCGTAGGCCGCCAGGCTTGCGGGCGGCTTGCGGCGCGCCTGCTCGGCGCCGACCGCCTGCACGCGGCCGACCAGCGTGCCAACGATGGTGCGCACCACTTCGTCCTGCACCGCGAACACATCGGCCACGTCCCGGTCGAACTTCTCCGCCCAGACGTGCTTGCCGTCCTGCGCATCGACCAGCTGCGCGGTGATGCGCATGCGATCGCCCATCCGGCGAACGCTGCCTTCGAGGATGTAGCGCACATGCAGCTCACGCGCGACCTGACGCATGTCGGCCGCCACGCCGCGGTAGCGGAACGATGCCGCGCGCGAGCGCACCGCCAGGATCCGCCAGCGCGAAAGCTCGGTGATGATGTCCTCGGTGATGCCGTCGCTGAAGTAGACCTGCTCCGGGTCGCCACTCATGTTGGCGAAGGGCAGCACTGCGATCGGAACGGTAAGACCGTCTCCGGGCGACACGGAGGACTCGTTGGTTGCATCGGCGCCGGCTTGGGGCGTCACCGGCGCCTCCCGGGGAACCGCGTCCATCGCATGGCCATCGCCCGCACACGTGACCGGCGCGATGAAGCGATAGCCGAGTGCATGCACCGTCTGGATGTAACGCGGGTGATCGGAGTCGTCGCCCAGCGCCCGGCGCAGTTGCGCGATCGAACGGCTCAGCACGCCGGGAGTGACATAGCGATGCCCCCAGACCGCGTCGAGCAGGTCGTCGCGTCCGAGCAGCTCCCCGCGGCGCGCCAGCAGTTCGGTGAGCAGCGCGAACGCCTTGGGTTCCAGCGACACCGGCTGCCCGTCGCACAGCAGCTCGTGCTGTGCCGTCCGCAACCGGAAGCGGTCGAAGGCATAGCTCGGCTGCGGATGGGTCACGGCTGCCCCTCCCACGGATGCGGTACAGGGTGCGCCGCACGACCGAACGACGCCGCGGGATTTTATCACCCGCCCTCCCAGCCCCTCGTTCGCCGCAGCCAGGCAGGGTGATACGCGGCATCCCCCATCGGGCCGTTCATCGCACTGTCCGTCCCGCCACAACCGCTGCGTTGGCGATGATGCTCCACCACCTTCTGCGCTCCACGTGTCCGCATCGCGGCGCCCGGGTGCTTACCGGGGAAGCACCGGGAATCACGCCACACGGAGGCGGCGACGCGAACGGGACACGGCCGGGCCAGCTCCGCGAGGGGCTGGCCCGACTTTTGTCGGGCCGCGCCCATCCCCGCACGCACACGGCCTCTTCACCGGGCCTTTCCCGTAATACCGCCTCGATGACCACTTTTGGGGGAGTGCGTTATGCGTTGGCTTGCGTCCGCGTTGCTGTGCTTGCTTCCGGTCCTGGGCGCGCTGGTGCCCGCTCCGGCCCACGCCACCCAGATGCAGGTCTACGGGGCCTGGCACTGCTCCAGCGACGGCTGCACGTGGGGAGCGGCGCGCAGCGTCGCCGAGTTCGACTCGATGAACCGCTGGCTGATCGATCGTGGCGACGGCCGTCCGTCCGTCAACCTGGTCGTGTTGTCATTCGTGCATCCGCTCAAGCTGCTCAACCGCACGACCGATGCGACCACGCTCAACGGCATCCCGCGCGGCATGACGCCGGAGATCGTCAACTACTTCAAGAGCCGCGGCATCCGCGTGATGGTGTCCATCGGCGGCATCACCTACATCGATGCCTGGGAACAGGCGATGGCACAGGACGCGACGCTGCTCGGCCTGTATGCGGCGCAGATGGCGACCCAGCTCGGCGTCGGTGTCGAGATCGACTACGAGCAGAATACCGATCCCGACCTGGCCGGCGTGCAGGCGTTCATCGACGCCTACCGCTCGGTCATTCCCTACGACGCCACCGGCGCCAACCATTCCGCGCGGCTGACCATCGACCTGGCGGCCGGCGACCGCTGGCTGATCGGCATCGGCCGCAAGGCCACCGCCGACTGGTTGCGCACCGACCTGCCCGTGCTCGATTACGCCAATGCGATGGTGCCGGCGCGGCAGCCGTCGTTCGACAAGGCCATCGCCAGCTGGAAGGAGCATATCGACGGCAAGTCGAACTACGTGCCGGCGTATCCGCCGCTCGCTCCGGCCAAGTTCACCGGCGCGGTCTATCTCGCCGGAGACACCAAGGTCCGGCCGGAGTGCAACAACTTCGCCACGTCGCTGCAGAACAAGACCGGCAGCTTCGTGCAGACCGCCGTGCCCAATGGCGCCGGCACCACGCCGGGCATGCTGGGGATCATGTTCTGGGCGGCCGAACGCCCGACCACGCGCGGAAAGTCCACGCAACCGCCGAACAATTGCGAAGGCGGTGTCGGTGTGGGTGCATCGGTGTACGGAATTCCGGTGCCGATGACGCCGCTGAGGCAGCAATAAGCGAGCCGCTGACACACGCGAAAGGCGCCTTCAGGGCGCCGTTCATCCTATATCAGGCAAGAAACCGCGGCACCAGCGCCCGCTCCCACCCGAGCGGGTGAGGCCGGGCAAAGCCGTCGCCCGCGTACACTTTGATGACTGCATCATGAGCGTGAGCCGTGCACGCACCTCGAGTCGCCTCGTTCCTCCTCAGCCTCTCCTTCGCATCGGCGATGGCGTCCGCCGCCATGGCCGGCTTCGCGGAATCCAGGAGCATGGGGCTGAAGTTCTACGGCTGCGCGAGCGGCGAAGGGACGATCGTGCTCGATTCGCTGGACGAACGGGTCCTGCCCATCTGCCGGCGCAATGAAGTGCTGGTGACCTGGAACACCGACGAATCCGCCTTCACGCGGATGTAGCCGACAGGCCCGTTGGGGGCTCCGGCACAGGGGATTACACACCGCGCACCGCGCGGCGACTTCCCCCTGCGGTTGGAGGAACACACGATGCGGTGGTCGATGCTGGCAGGGATGCTGCTCGCGCTGCTTGCACTGTTCCGCACCGGTTCTGCCGGGGCCGCGCAGATCCAGGTCTATGGCGTGTGGCATTGCTCCAACGACGGCTGCAACTGGGGCAAGGCCCGCAGCATCGCCGAGTTCGATTCGATGAATCGCTGGCTGGTCGATCGCGGCGACGGCCGGCCATCGGTCAACCTGGTGGTGCTGTCGTTCGTGCATCCGCTCAAGCTGCTCGACCGCACGACCGACGCGACCACGCTCAACGGCATCCCGCGTGGTATGACGCCGGAGATCGTGCGGTACTTCACCGACCGCGGCATCCGCGTGATGGTGTCCATCGGTGGCGTGACCTACACGCGCGCCTGGGACACGGCACTCGCACGGGACCCGACCCTGCTTGGCCTGGCCGCGGCGCAGATGGCGATGCAGCTCGGCGTGGGTGTCGAGATCGACTACGAGCAGGACCGCAGTCCCGACCTCGCCGGCTTGCAGGACTTCATCAGTGCGTATCGCTCGGCGCTGCCATACGACGCCTCCGGCCGCCGTCCTGCGGCACGCCTGACTATCGACCTCGCCGCCGGCAACCGCTGGCTGGTCGATCTCAGCCGAAAGGCTGCCGCCGACTGGCTACGCACCGACCGGCCCGTGCTCGATTACGCCAATGCGATCGTCCCCGACGTGCAGCCCGGCCAGGGCAGCGCCACCTCCCATTGGCAGGAGCACATCGATGGCGTGCGCCACGGACTCGCCGTCGAACCGCTGGCCCCGGCCAAGCTCACGGCTGCGCTGTACCTGGCCGGCGACCGCCGGCCACGGCCGGAATGCAACCACTTCGCCGCATCGTTGCAGAGCAGCACCGGCGCCTTCGTGCAAAGCGCGGCACCGAATGGTGCCGGCACCACGCCGGGATTGCTGGGCTACATGTTCTGGGCGGCCGAGCGGCCTACCACCCACGGCCGTTCCACTCAGCCGCCCGGAGGTTGCGAAGGCGGCGTGGGCACCGGCGCCACCGTCCACGCCATCCCGATCCCGATGCCGCCGCTGCGGCAGGAGTGATGGGGCTTCAGTGCCGGTGCGCCCCGAACAGCGGCAGGCACGCCTTCACGATAGCCGCGACGTGACGGTCGTCGGTGCCGCAGCAGCCGCCGAGTACGGTCAGCGCCGGCATCCGCCGCTTCAGGTGGACATGCTCGCGCGCCAGTTCCTCCGGATTGCCCATGTCGAGTTCGGTGGCCTCGTTGAGTTCTGCATGACTCAGGCAGGAGGCATTGGTGCGCAACCCACGGATGCGGCCGAGCCACCCTTCGCCGCTCTCGAGCACGTCGGCGAAGTGCGTGGGATGCGCGCAGTTGATCATGTAGTAGGCGGGATACCCGGACGTGGACTGGTCGACGCGCTCGATGGCTGAGCGCAGCGAGTCGCCGGTCGGCAGCCGGCCGTCGGTCTCCACCGTGAACGACAGCGCGACCGGCATCGCGGCGTCGCGCGCGGCGCGGGCCACGCCTTCGGCTTCCTCGACGTAGTTCATCGTGATCGCACAGACCATGTCGGCTTCGGTACCGGCGAACACGTCGATCTGCGCGCGGTGATAATCCGCTGCCTGCTGCGCCGTCATCGACTGGTCGGGGATGTAGCCGTCTCCGCGCGGACCGACGCAGCCGCTGATCACCACGGGCGTGTCCGCGCCGGCATCGTCACGGATCGATTCCAGCAGGCGGATCGCTCGGCGGTTAGCCTGCGCCAGCTCGTCGGCCGTGTAACCCATGCGCTCGCCCCAGTCGGGGCTGGCCCGCCAGGTGGCGCTCTCCAGAACCACGCCGGTGCCTAGCGATCGTGCCAGGTCGGCATAGGTCCGGAAGTATCTGCGCAGCACCTCCGTGCCCTCTTCGGTGCGCAGCAGGTCGAAGGCCGCGAAATACGGCAGCTCCTGCCCTTCGTGGAAGATCAGCGTGGTCTCGATGCCGCCGTCGGTCAGGAAGGGGTGCGTGCCCAGTTGCGGCAGCGCGTGTCGATAACGCGGCATGTCCCACCTCGCATGCAATGAGGTCCAGCGCCAGGGGCCATCATATCCCCGTAAGCATGGGGCACGGCCTAGTGCGGATCCTGCAGCCAGGCGATGGCATCGTCCTCGGACAGGAACACCTCGAGGGTCAGCCCGAAGTTGCGCGCCGCCATCACGCCGAATTTCTCGGGGTCATGGAACGCCGCCGGCATCACCAGCGCCACCGCCACCCGCCCCTGCGAGACATCCGCCCATTCACGCACCATCTGGTGGCGTTCGGCGACGGACGGCGGATCGAACCCATGGATCGCGGTGCCCACGGCCAGGAGCTTGCCTATGCCCTCGTCGCGCACCTGCGCGATGGCATCCGCGACCGCCTGCACGGCCTGCGGGAAGGTGTAGGCGCCAACGGGCCGGAATAGCGCGTATCCGTCTTTTCGTTCCAGGTCTTCCATGGCTTGCGGACTGCGTGGGGAAATCGCATGTTACGCGCCGCCCCGCGTCCCCGCACCGTTCATCGCTGCATCGTGGGAAGGGACTGAATCTGCGACGCTCCCTGCCGATAAGATGCGGATATGGACCCACTACCCACCCCGCCCGCTCCCATGCCGTTCGCCCTGTTCGCCGACTCCGTGGCCTCGGCGCGCACGCTGGAGGAGCTGGTGCGGCCGCTGCTGGAAGTGCTTGAAGCCTTCACCGGCATGGAGTCCACCTACCTGACGTCGATCGACGAACAGGCCGGCGTGCAGAACGTGCTCTTTGCCCGCAACTCGCGCCAGCTGCGGATCCCCGAGCAGCTGGTCGTGCCGTGGAACGACACGCTGTGCAAGCGTGCACTCGACGAGCAGCGCCCGTACACCGACGACGTCGCGGACTGCTGGGGCGATTCCGAAGCCGCCCGCGCTCTTGGCATCCAGACCTACGTCAGCACGCCGGTGCGGATGGAGGATGGCAGCCTGTACGGCACGTTGTGCGCCGCCAGTGCCGAGCGCATGCCGTTGACCGACGATGCCGAGCGCGCACTGCGCATGTTTTCGCGGCTGATCGGCCAGCAGTTGGAACGCGAGCGGCTGCTCGGCCAGTTGCAGGCCGCCAACGCCGCCCTCGCCGCCAGCGCCCTGATCGACGCCGTCACCGGCCTGCCCAACCGGCGCGCCCTGATGCACGAAATGTCGCGGCGCCTCGCCCACAGCCAGCGCCAGCACGAGACGCTGCTGGTGGCCTTCATAGATCTGGACGGCTTCAAGGCCATCAACGACCGCCATGGCCACGACGCGGGCGACCGCTTCCTCGCCGCCATCGGCCGTGCGCTGTCGAGCACGCTGCGCACCGAGGATTTCGCCGCCCGCCTCGGCGGCGACGAGTTCGCCGTGCTCGGCCTGGTGCCACACCACGACGTGCCGCACGCCATCGAAGCCCTGCACGACAGGCTGGCGCAATGCACGCGTGGCCTGTTCGAACTGGGCGACATCATGATCGAGTACGGCGGTCCCAGCATCGGCGTGGTTGCCGCGGGCGACAGCCAGTCCGATCCCGTGGGACTGCTCGCGAGCGCCGATGCCGCGATGTACGCCGCCAAACGCCAGCGCCGCCTGCTCACGGCCAGCCAGGCAGGCTGACGCGGGCCTTGCGCATCGCGCTCACGCGCAGCCCGATAGCATCGGCGCTCCGCTGCCAGGAGCGCGCCATGAAGAACTTCCTCGCCATCTTCACCGGTTCGCCGTCCGGCATGGACGCGTGGAAAGCGCTGGACGCAGCCCAGCGCGAAGCGCGCGAGAAAGCCGGTAAAGAGGCCTGGATGGCCTGGGTCCAGAACAATCAGGAGGCGATCGTCGACCACGGTGCGCCGCTCGGCAAGACCAAGCGCATTGCGACCGATGGCATCGGCGATATCCGCAACCACATGGCCGCCTACACCATCGTCCGCGCAGAAACGCATGAAGCCGCGGCGAAGCTGTTCGAGAACCACCCGCACTTCACGCTGTTCCCCGGCGACGGCGTCGAGGTGATGGAATGCCTGCCGCTGCCCGGGATGTGAGCGGCGTGGCGCCGTGCCCCTGATCAGTGCCGGCATCCTGCTGCACCGCCATCGCGATGGCGCGCTGGAGGTGCTGCTCGCCCATCCGGGCGGGCCGTATTGGCGCAACCGCGACACAGGCGCATGGACGATCCCGAAAGGCCTCGTCGACGAAGGCGAAACCAGTGAAGCCGCGGCGCGCCGCGAGTTCGAGGAGGAACTCGGCAGTGCGGCCAACGGCGACCTGCAGCCGCTCGCCCGCGTCCGGCAGCGCAGCGGCAAGTGGGTCGAGGCTTACGTCATGGAGGGCGACTTCGATCCCGCCACGCTGCGCAGCAACACCTTCAGCGCCGAATGGCCACCGCGCAGCGGCCGCATGGCCGAGTTCGCGGAGATCGACCGCGCCGCATGGTTCGGCATCGCCGAGGCCCGGCGTCGCATCCTGCCCGGGCAGGAACCACTGATCGATGCGTTACTGAACCTGCTGGAGACTGCACCGAAGCGGGGCTGACCGTGTCTTCGATCAACACGCGGCCAGGCCGACCCGCTTTTCGTAACGCCAGACTTCCAGACGCAATATGCCGCCGGGCATTTCCAGCGGATTGACCATCGCGTCGGTGCGACGCCATCCGCATTTCTCGTAGAAGCGCGCAGCCCGCTCGTTGCCGATCGCGCAGGCCAGCCAGGCCAGTTCGACACCCGTTGCCGCCAGCCGCGATTCCGCGTCGGTGACCAGCGCAGCGGCCACACCGGAACCGCGCGCCTTCGCACCGACGAAGAGCTGATAGAGCTCGTCGCCGTGGATCATGCAGAAGCCCGCTGCTTCGCCGTCCACCACCGCCACGCTCACGTCATCCAGTCCGGCCAGCAGGCGCTCCCGGAAGCTCTCGTATGTACGAACGCGTACCAGCTCCTCCGGCAGGATGCGCGCGTGCGCGTCCTGCCAGCCGTCGTACCAGAGCCGGGCCAGCTGATCGACCTCGCCGGCATGCGCGTCGCGGATCAGCATGCGTCCCTCGGGATGATCATTCCCGTCACGCTACCGCTCGGCGCCTTTCCTGTCCCGCTGTGCCAAGCCGCCACGGCGTCGCGATCATGGCGCCATCGTCTCTGGCGTCACGTCCCACCCCGCTTCGATTCCACCCGGCAGCATCTGTCCACGGTCGTCGCCGACTTCGGTGTCGATGAGGTGGTTGAGCTTCTCGTTCATCGCCAGGACGAGATCTCGATGTGCATTGCCGTTCGCGGCGAGGTTGTCCATCTCCAGCGGGTCGGACTCGTGGTCATACAGCTCGACGTCGTTGAAGCGGTACAGCGCCTCCAGCGAGTCGGGCCGGTTGTGCTGCTTGGGCGAGAAGTAGCGCGAGAACACGTAGCGACCGTCGAAGACCGAGCGAACCGCGCCGCGCTTCATCATGTCCGGGACGATGCCTGCCGCCTTGATATCGGCGGGTTTGCTGCCCTTCTCCTGCATGTAGTCGATGGCCTGGTGCAGGAAGTCCCCGTCGAGATAGGCGAACATGTTGTAGTTGAACAGCGAGCCATCGCGCACGGCATCCAGGCCCGCGCCTTCGGGTGCCGCCAGCAGTCCGCTCAGGTCCTTTCCCGGTAATCCTCGGCTGATGGCCGCCTGCGTCTGCGATGGCGCGCCCGTCATCGCGACCAGCGTGGGCGCGATGTCCAGGTGCGAGGTGACGGCGCGGCACTGCTTGCCACCGGGGTGCGCCGGATGGACCACGATAAGCGGCACATGGTTCTGCTCCCGATAAGACACCGCTCCCTTGGCATGCAGCTGGTGCGCGCCATCCATGTCGCCGTGGTCGGCCGTGAGCACGATGATCGTCCTGTCGGTGAGCCCCGACGCATCCAGTTCATCCAGCACCGTGGCGATGTTGCGATCGACGTCGCGCAGGCAATTGAGGTAGTAGTTGTGGCGCCGGCGCCAGCGGGCTTCTTCGTTGGGGATGGCCCCGACCAGTGCATCGTGCGAACGCAGGAAATCGCGGTGGGCAGGCGGCCGCCCCGGTGCATCCAGGGCTTGTGCGTGGCTGCGCGGCAGATCGAAGCTCCATTGCCGAGCGTAAAGCGGGTCCACCGGGTCACGTGCGACATGGGCCAGGCCTCGCCGCGTTTGCACCGGAGTGCCGGGCGCATCGGTGTCGTAGAACATCACGTCATGCGGGTTGACCAGGTTGACCGCCAGGAACCAGGGCTTGCCTTCGCCGGCCAACTCGCGTCCTTTGCCACGCAGCCAGCTACCGCCCATCGCGGCGATGATGCTGTCGTGGAGATAGCCGCCCTGCGTGTGCGCGATGATGTCGCCAACACCGAAATAGTCCGAGAAGCCATAAGCCTCCATCTCCTGCGTAAAGATCTTCGTCGGCGCAGCGAGCTTGTTGACGGTCTCGAACTCCTTCGTGAGATGCCACTTGCCCTTGTAGGCGGTGTAGTACCCGGCCTCGCGCAGCATGTCGCCGACAGTGCGGATGTCGGGGGACAAGCTGGTGATCCATGGAAAGTTGGTGTTGTCGAACATCCGCGTGTGCTGGATGTGCTGGCCCGTGTACAGCACCGATCGCGACGGCGTGCACACGCAGGAATTGATGCGGTGATTGGTGAAGGTGGTTCCGTGTCTCGCCAGGCGCTCGTGCGCAGGCAGGCTCAAGTCATCGGGCAGTTCGCCGGGCCGGAAGAACCGTTCCTGGTCTGTCAGCAGGAACAGGATGTTGTACGGCCCTACCCCTTGTGCATCGCTCATCGCCTTCCCCCGCTGATGCCCGCAACGGACACGCCGCATTACCGCTACAACGGCCGGGTACTCATCGCCCGGCCAACGGTACGTCACCAGCCGCTATGCTGCGCGCTAGCCGCCACCACCGAGACAGTCCGATGCTCCGCCTGATCCACGCTTTCATGTGCACGGCACTGCTGCTCGGCTCGCCCGCCTGGGCCGCCGATTACGTCCCGCCGCGGCACGATTGGGCGCGGCAGGCGCCGGCGAAGGCGGGATTCGATGCAGGCAAGCTCGCCGCCGCCGTCGAGTACGCGAAGAGCAAGGCCGAAGTCGAACCCTCGGACATGCGCCAGGTGCTGCTCGACTACTACCGCGAACGCGAGCCCGGCTACCGCATCCTCGGACCGGTGTACCCGCGCGCGCAGGCCAGCGGCCTGGTCGTGCGCGGCGGCCGCATCGTCGCCGAATGGGGCGACGTCGACCGCCCCGACATGACCTTCAGCGTCGCCAAGAGCTACCTGTCCACCGTCGCCGGGCTGGCCATCGCGGAAGGCCGCATCCACGCCGTCGACGACCGCGTCGCGTCGTACGTCCCCGGCCCGTGGTACGAGGGCGAGCACAACGGCCCGATCACCTGGACCCATCTGCTGCAGCAGACGTCCGACTGGAGCGGCACGCTCTGGGACGTGCACGACTGGGCCGATCGCCCGGAAGGCGACGACCCGTCGAAGCGCGAACTGCACACGCCCGGCACGCACTACAAGTACAACGACGTGCGCGTGAACCTGCTGGCCTTCAGTCTGTTGCAGGTGCTGCGCGACCCGCTGCCGGTCGTGCTGAGGGAACGCATCATGGACCCGATCGGCGCCTCGGCGACGTGGCGCTGGCACGGCTACGACAACTCGTGGACGACGGTCGATGGCCTGAGCATGCAGTCGGTGTCGGGAGGCGGCCACTTCGGCGGCGGCATGTTCATCAGCGCCGCAGACCACGCACGCTTCGGCCTGCTGATGCTGCGCAACGGCGACTGGGGCGGCAAGCGCCTGCTGTCGAAGGAATGGATCGCGCAGGCCACGCGTCCCTCGCCGGTGAAGTCCGACTACGGCTACCTGTGGTGGCTCAACACCGGTCGCAAGGCAATCCCCGCCGCGCCCGAGTCGGCGTTCTGGGCCGCAGGCTTTGGCGGCCACTACATCTACATCGACCGCGAGCACGACCTCGTCGTCGTGTTGCGCTGGACGCAGGACCTGCCGGGCACCATCACCAAAGTGCTGGAGGCGATGCAGCCGCCGGCATGACGATGCGCGCGCCCATCGTTTAGCTGCCACACAGGCCGGCGACCCGTTTTTTCCCATCCGGTGACCTGCCCTTAACCCGGGCCGGGTCACCTTGCCTGTTCGACCGTGCACTCGAACAGGAGGCTCCACCATGTCTTACGTCGACGGATTCGTACTGGCCGTCCCCACCGCCAACAAGCAGAAGTTCATCGATCACGCCCGGCAGGGCGACTCGGTCTTCATGGAATACGGCGCCACCCGCGTCCTCGAATGCTGGGGCGACGATGTACCGGACGGAAAGCAGACCGACTTCCGCCGCGCCGTGAAGGCCAAGGACGACGAAGCCGTGGTGTTCTCCTGGATCGAATGGCCCGACAAGCCGACTCGCGATGCCGGAATGAAGAAGGTCATGGACGACCCGCGCATGAAGCCCGAAGTGAACCCGATGCCATTCGATGGCATGCGCCTGATCTACGGCGGCTTCTCTCCGGTGGTCGAACTCGGGTCGAAATCGAAATCCAGCTGAGCCTGTCCAACCCGGTAGTCCGTCATCCCCACGCAGGCGGGCATCCATCGCCCGAACCGTGGATCCCGCTTTCGCGGGGATGACATGTCGCGCACCCGATCACCCGACAGGGGCACGATGACCCATCGGGGTCACGATTTTCCTGACCGGCGCCTGACAAGCCTCCGCGTTGTGAAGTGTGCGCTCGCCTTGCGGGCTGCATCACAACACGGAGCTGCGCCATGAATCGATTCCGCTTCCCGCTGGTGGCCGCTGTCCTCTCCCTGGGACTGACGGCCCTTCCGGCCTCCGCCGAAAATCCCCACGAGACCGCCACCGTCACCTTCGGCGCCTGGATGAGCTCGCCGCCGCTGGATCGCTTCCCCAACTCGTCCAACACCCGGCTCAACAACGACCATCTGGTCACGCCGAACGTGGTGAAGATCAAGGCCGGCGGCACGGTGAACTTCATCATCTCCGGCTTGCACAACATCGCCGTCTATGAAGACGGCATCGAGCCCGGGGACATCGACATCTCGAATCCCGTCTCGACCACCGGTCCGGTGCCCAATCCGCCGGTGCCGATCATCAACGACCCGAACGGTCGCATCTATCGCGGCCTCGACCCGACGCTGCAGCCCATCGACCGTATCGAAGCCGTGCGTTTCGACGATCCGGGCACGTTCCTGGTGATCTGCGGCATCGTCCCGCACTTCACCGGCGGCATGTACGGGTACGTGGTCGTACAGAAATAGCATCGCCCCGGAAACGGATGACGACCGCCCGGGCATGGCCGAGGCCGTGTCCGGGCATGGCTGCGGGCGATTTCCGGCTCGCGTATCGTGCGCACGGGGACACGGGGGAACCACGGACATGCGCAGTTCCGCAGTTGCACTGATCGTTGCCGCATTCGCCATGCGCGCCACCGCCGGCGATTCCGCGCAGGTCGAGGTCAAGCCAGTGGGCGATGGGAGGTTCGAATTGAGCGTCGAACTGGCCGGCGTGACCGACCCGGACCTTGCGCAGCAGCGCCTGGGACCTGCGGCGACGGAGCTGTGCGGTGCTTTGCCTGTGCAGCTCGGCCGCTACCGCTTCGAGTCCAATGCGCCGCTGGCGGGTACGAAGCCATCCGGCGTGTCGCACGCTTCGGTGCGCTTCATGCAGGAAGTGCGCTGTGGCACCGCGATCACGGCCTCCCGGCTTTCGCCGCCGCCACCGGCCCCGGCGACACCGCCCACGGCCGAGGACGAAGCCGGCATCCGCACACAGACGCTGCACTACCTCACCGCCAAGGATGAAGGGTCGTTCGAGTCTGCCCTTGCGATGTTCAGCGAGAGCAGCGCCGGGATGTTCACCGAAGCCTCATGGCGCGACGCCCGTGCCGCGTTCAATGCGGCCTCGGGTCGGCCCGAGCGACGCCAGGTGGTGCGCGTGACGTGGTACGACAATCCGCCCAACGCGCCCACGCCAGGACGCTACGCTGCGGCCGATTACAGCGCCGGCTACGCCAACGCCGCGTTCTATTGCGGCTATGTGGTCTGGCTGAGGCAAGCGGATGGCAGCTACCGCATCGTCCGCGAGGAGGAAGCGCAAATGCCGCCCGAGGTGATGGCGAAAGTCCCGCCGGAACAGCTCCCTGCCATGCGCGCACAGGTGGGCTGCCGCGACTGAAGGATGGCTGTCGCGATGGGGCCGTCATCACACCGTCGGCAGCGCCAACCCACGGCCGGCGGTGTACCCTCTGCGCCGTCCCGAACCCAATCCGGAGTCCTCATGAATCCCCTGCTCAAGACCGCCGCCCTCGGCCTCATCGGCACCGTCGCGTTCGTCGCGCCGTCGCTGGCCGCACTGAAGGAAGGAACCAAGGCGCCGGAGTTCAGCGCGCAGGCCTACCTCGCCGGTCAGCCCTTCACCTTCAAGCTCGCCGACGCGCTGAAGAAGGGCCCGGTGGTCGTGTACTTCTTCCCGGCTGCGCACACGCCCGGCTGCAACCTGGAAGCCGGCATGTTCTCCAAGGCCATCGACCAGTTCAAAGCCAGCGGCGCCAGCGTGATCGGCGTGACCGCCGGCAACATCAATGAGCTGGCCGACTTCTCCAAGGAAACCGAGCACTGCGCGGGCAAGTTCCCGGTCGCCGCCGACCCGGGCGCGAAGATCGCCAAGCAGTACGACGCCATCCTCGACAAGAAGCCGGAATGGTCCAACCGCACGTCCTACGTGATCGCGAAGAACGGCACGATCGTGCACGTCCACTCGGACCTCAACCCGGGCCAGCACGTCAAGGAAACGCTGGATGCGGTGCAGGCGTTGAAGAAGTAAGCCGCCTCACGGTCCGGGCGTTGTGTCCGGAGCAGCCTACAGAACAGGGCGCATCACGCGCCCTGTTCGTTTTCCGTCGCCTTCTGGATGATCTCGTCGTACAGCTGCACCAGCTGGATTCCCACCTTGTGGAACTGCGGGTTGCGCGCGACGAAATGCTGGCCCTGCTGTGCGTCCTCCAGGGCTTCCTTCAGGAAAGCGATGTCGGTATCGCTCAGCCGCTCGCCCGCGAAGACGCGCTGCCGCAGCTCCATCGCCCTTGGCAGCCTGACCTTCACGAGCCGGTCGAGCAGCGCCTGAAGGACGGCCGTGTCGTCGGTTGGCGTGGTCATCGGTCCCTCCTCAATGCCGGTAGGGGCCCATTCTGCGCGTGAACGGCGATGCCGGCTTCACACCGGGCTCACCCGGTTCGGGCAGGGGCCTCCACCGACCGGGCAACGTCGCCACCGCGCGCAACCGGTACACTGGGACCTTCCCAACGAGATCGCCCATGGCCAAGCCCAACTACTCCTTCGAGAAAAAGCAGCGCGAACTCGCCAAGAAAAAGAAGCAGGACGAGAAGCAAGCCAAGAAGCAGCGCACCAAGGACAGTGCCAACCCGCCGGCACCTGGCGGCGAAGACGACCCCTCGCGCAGGTGAGCGAGCCGACCCAGATCTGGGTTGACGCCGACGCCTGCCCCGGCGTGATCAAGGAAATCCTGTTTCGCGCAGCTGAACGCGCCCGCGTGCAGGTCACGCTGGTCGCCAACCAGTGGCTGCGCACGCCACCCTCGCGCTTCATCCGGTCGCTGCAGGTGGCCGGCGGATACGATGTGGCCGACACCGCCATCGTCGAGCGCGTCCATCCCGGCGACCTCGTGGTCACGCAGGACATCCCGCTCGCGGCACGTGTACTGGAAAGAGGCGCGGTCGCGCTGCACCCGCGCGGCGAGCGCTACACCGCCGACAACATCGCCGAGCGCCTGTCGATCCGAAACTTCATGGAAGAACTGCGAGGCGCCGGCGTGCAGACCGGCGGACCGTCCGCCTTCCACGCCCGAGACAGCCAGAACTTCGCCAGCCAGCTGGACCGCTGGCTGGCGCAGCGGCCGCGTGGTGCGCCGTCGCCTGAGTAGCGATCAGCCGTCCGTGATCCCCGGGATCACTTCCCCACCACGCGAACCACGCCGACGAACATCACGGTCGCCATCATGCCGATCAACACGGTCGACAACGCGATGGTGGTGGACAGCTCCGCACCTTCAAGCATGCGCTGCACCACCGACAAAACCACGTACATGAAGAAAAACACCAGCCCGATCTTGGTGTAGCTCATAACGCCCCCTGTCCGGCGGCGGAGACAGCCGCCCGGGGCGGAGATATAGCCCTTGCAAGCCCGATAGGCAAACGTGATTTTCGCGATCAGCGCATGCTTCGGACGAGCGGTTATCACGCACGTGAAGGAGCGTCACAAGGTCGCCACGGAGTGTCACTAACTGCCCTGCACAGCGTCATTATTTGCCCCGCTCGGCCAACCAATGCGCGGCACCGACGACGCCGTCGAGATCCCCGGCCAGGCGCTCGAAGCATTGCGACGGCAGGGGCGCTTCGTCGTCATCGGAAGCGGCACGCGACTCGATCAGACGCTGCGCAATCGCACCTGGTCGCGGGTCTGCATCAGCGCAAGATGGCATCTTCGGGGAGACATTCTGTCGCCGGTCTCGGCGCATCGTTCGAAGGAGAAATTCATAAATCCGACGCGCGCACGTCGGATCGTCCAGCAATCACAACAACCAAACGCCCCATCCGTAGCATCGTCCCCTCTGCCCGGAGTGCGAGCGATGGCGACGATCAAGGCGTGGGCGGCGAAGGCCGCGGGTGGGAAGCTGGAACCGTTCGAATACGACCCGGGGCCGCTCGGCGCCGAGGATGTGGAGATCGCCATCGAGCATTGCGGCATCTGCCATTCGGACCTGTCGATGCTCGACAACGACTGGGGCATGACGACGTATCCGTTCGTGCCGGGGCACGAGGGCATCGGGCGCGTCGTGGCGCTGGGGCCGCAGGCCAAGGGACTCAAGGTCGGCCAGCGCGTCGGCATCGGCTGGAATGCGTCGAGCTGCCTGCATTGCGATCAATGCCTCGCCGGGCGCCAGCACCTGTGCAGCGAAGTGATCGGCACGATCGCCGGGCGTCACGGTGCGTTTGCCGACAAGGTGCGCTGCCATTGGGTGTGGGCAGCCCCTATTCCGGACGCTCTGCCCTACTCCGAAGCCGGACCGCTGCTGTGCGGCGGCACCACGGTGTACGCACCGCTGGAAATCCTCGGCATCCGCCCGACCAGCCGCGTCGGCGTGATCGGCATCGGCGGGCTGGGCCACATGGCGCTGAAGTTCTGCCGCGCCTGGGGCTGCGAGGTGACGGCGTTCACCAGCAGCGACTCCAAGGCCGAGGAAGCGCGCGCGTTCGGCGCGCACCATGTGGTATCGAGTCGCGACAGCGCCGCGCTCAAGCAACTGGCCGGCACGTTCGACCTGATCATCGACACCGTCAACGTGCCGCTGGACTGGGACGGCGTGGTCGGCGCGCTCGCACCGGGCGGCAAGCTGCACGTGGTCGGCGCGGTACTGGAGCCGATCCCGGTGGTGGCGTTCTCGCTGATCATGGGCCAGCGCAGCATATCGGGCTCGCCGACAGGATCGCGCGGCACCATCGACGCGATGCTCGGCTTCGCTGCGCGACACGGCATCGCGCCGCAGACCGAGCACTTCCCGATGAACCGCGTGAACGACGCGCTCGACCACCTGCGCGCCGGCAAGGCGCGCTACCGGATCGTGCTGGACGCGTGAACGACGGAGCCCGCCAACGGGCTCCGTGCGTCAGGCTTCAGGCGTAGTTGTGGGCGTCCTTGGCCTGGGCTGCGCAGTTCTGCATGTCGCCAGGCTCTTCGAGCGGACGCACCTCGCACTCGAGGTTCCACTCATCGCCGTGGATGGCGAGGAAACGCCGGGTGTGCTCGAGCGCCTCTTCCAGCGACGCGGCCTCGAGCAGGGCAAAGCCGCCGATGACTTCCTTGGCTTCGGTGAACGGGCCGTCGACCGTCGACAGCTTGCCGTTGCGCAGGCGCACACGGGCCCCTTCGGAGGTCGGTCGCAACCCGGCGGTGTCGAGCAGGACGCCGGACTTCGTCATCTCGTCGATCAACTGGCCCATCTCGGTCATCAGCCGTTCGCTGGGAACCTGGCCGGTGTTCTCTTCGACGCGGATCATGGAAAGAAAGCGCATGGTGAGTCCTCTGTTGTTGGGGTGACGGCGCGCGGCTGACCGGGGGTATCCGGACGACGGAAACCGCGCTCCTGTCATGACGACGATTGGTGAGGCGCCGGATCGACATCTCCGGCAAAACATTTCTTCAGAAGGTGACCTTCACCGATGGCGCGCTGCGCCTGGCCTCGCCGTGATGGACCGCTTCGATGTTGTTGCCGTCTGGATCGAGCACGAAGGCGCCGTAATAGCCGGGATGGTACGCACGCTCGCCCGGGGCGCCGTTGTCGCGGCCGCCGGCGGCCAGCGCCGCCTTGTGAAACGCATCGACCATGGCGCGGTCCTGTGCCTGGAACGCGATGTGGTGACGCCCGGTCAGCTCGCCCTGCGCGGCCTCGCTGTCGGCGGTGGAGACGAACAGCTCGTCCGCCCAGAAGTAGTCGTCGCCGGTGCCGGCAATCGGCACCTTCAGCGCATCGAACACGGCCGTGTAGAACGCCTGACTGGCGGGCAGATCACGCACGACCAGCTGGATGTGGTCGATGAGGCGGCCGCGATGCAGTTCCTGGGTTTCCATCCGTTGCTCCTGTGATGACGAGCAGCGGGTTGTAGCAGCCGTGGCGTATCGCCCGCGTCACGGGCGAGTGATGCCTGCACTCCGGGACGAGGGCGAGACCGTCCCGGAGTGTCCCCATCAATCAGTGGGTGGTCTGCGTTGTGGCCGGCGCGCTACCCGACGCCGTCACGGCATTCGTTGCACCCAGATGTTCCTTGAGGAAGCCGGCGATGCCTGTCCACGCGATGTCGATCGCCGTTGGATCGTCGAAACCGTGGCCCATGTTGGGGAAAGCCAGCACCACCGGCGGATCGCCCTGCAGGTTGAGCATGCGCACCAGGCGGCGCGTGTGCTCGAAGTCGACGCGCACGTCGTCGCGGCCGTGCACCAGCATCACCGGCACCTTCAGTTCCTTGGTGTGGTACAGCGGCGAGCGCGCCTGCATCTCGGCCATGTCGGTGCGCGGGTTGCCCATCATGCGTTCGGCCAGCGGACGCACCTGTTCGTCGCGACCCCAGTCGCTGGCGGTGAAGAACAGCACGCGATCGCTGACGCCCGACATCGACACGGCGCAGCGGAAGCGGCCCGGCCAACGGATCGCCGACACCAGCGCGGAGTAGCCGCCGTAGCTGGCGCCGAGCGTGCACATGCGGCTTTCGTCGAGCGGATACTCGGCCAGCGCCGCGCGCAGGGCGGCGTCGATGTCGTCCTCGATCAGGCGGCCGTAGTTGCCGTGGCCGGCCTCGCGGAACGCCTTGCCGTAGCCATCCGAGCCGCGGAAATTGACCTGCAGCACCGCGTAACCCTGCGAAGCGAGGAACTGCACGTCCTGATTGAAGTGCAGGTCGTCGCTGATGCCGATCGGTCCGCCATGCGGGAACACCACCAGCGGCCGCTTGCCGCTTCCGGCGGGCAGCGTCAGGAACGCTTCGATCGGCAGGCCATCGCTGCCCTTGGTCTTGATGACGTGCGCCGGGGCGAAGGTCAGCTTCGACAGCCACGGCGCGTAGTCTTCCAGCAGTTCGGCGCGCTTCTTCGTCGCGTCGTAGTGGAACAGCTGCGGCGGATGGTCGCTGCCATCCACCCACAGGATCAGGTGACCGTCGTCCTGGCTGCGATCGACGACGGCGACGGTGCGTTCGGGGAACGCCGCCTGCAGGGCCTGCTCCTGCTGCTGGCTGGCACTGTCGAAATACTCGGTGACCAGACGCCCGGACTGGTAGTAACGCACGGCGACAGGTTCGCGGCGGTTGTTGGTGACCATGCTCAGCACGTCGACGCCGGGCTTGGAGAACAGCGTGCGGGTGATCTTGCGCGTGGCCGGATCCAGCGCGACGAGGTCGCGCTGCGCGCGGTCGTCGTCGGTCAGGCCGTAGATGATGTCGCCGTCGTACGACAGGCCTTCGGGGTCGAAGCCGCCTTCGGCCTTGGGACGCCACACCTCAGTGAACACACCATCGCGGCCGTGCACCAGCACCGGGGTGCCGTCGCGCACCACCATGGCCATGCGCAGGCGCCCGTGTCCGTCGGCGTACCAGCGCAAGTCCTTGCTGGCGCCGATATTGAGGCGGTCGCGACTCTTCGCGGATGCGTAGTCGCGGATGTCCTTGTCGCCGATCAGTGCGATGCGATGCACCGCGAGTTCACCGCGGCTGTCGAAGCCTTCGAACAGGATGAGACCCGGCTCGTTCGGCAGCAGGTCGACGACGCGCCCCGAACCGACGATGGGCAGCCGCTCGATCTCGTGCTTGCTGCCGTCGTGCGGACCGACGTGGAACACGGTGTGGTTGCCGTTGCCGTTGTTGGCGATCAGCACGTAGTTGTCCTTCCACATCAGCGAATACGCCGGGCGGCTCGACAGGGCCAGGCGCTGCGAGGTGCCCTTGGCCAGGTTGATCAGTTCCAGCGCGTACTTGCCGTTGTCCTCGAGCTCGGTTTCGGCGAGCAGGTCGCCGCCGGGATTGAGGTTGAACGCGATGATGCGCCCGGCCTTCCACATCGTTTCGGCGGGGATCGGCAGCGTGCCGGGCTTCGGTGGCTCCTTGCCGGCATTGAGCTGCTCCGGCGTCTGCGTGTTGCCGGCACGCACCGTGCGGTAGTAGTCCGGGAACGGATCGGGATACAGGCCTTCGTACTGGAACGGCAGCTGCCGGTATAAGTCCGCATGCTGCGTTTCCAGCCAGTCGATCACCGGCAGCGAGTGATTGGCGACGTGGACCGCCAGCGTGGTCCAGCTGGTCGGGCGCAGGATCAGGTCTCCCGCGTAGTTGATCTTCCCCGCCTCCACCTTGAAGCGGTACTGCTTCTCGTCGAGCTCGAAGCGCGTGCGCGTCGACCAGCCCAGCACGTTGACCTGCTTCCACTCGTACTCGCCGGCCTTGGTGGCGAACATGCGCAGGCTGCGGCCGACGTTGAGGTAGTTCAGCACTTCCGCCGTGCCACCGCCCACGTTGCCGACATGGACGCTGCTGATCGGCGCGGAGGCCTCCACCGCCAGCACGACGAGTCCTTCGTCGGGGGCGAGCTTGACCGCTTCGCCCGGGTCGATCTGCCGCATCGCCATCGCCTGCGATGCCATGGCCAACAGGGCAACCGACACCAGCCAGCGCGTCAGTCCCATGGCACCCGCCCGCGTGCGCTGGTGCAGGTCACCCAAGTCCTCGTGCATGAATCCCCCGTCCGTTCCTGCTTCGGCCGGGTCTGCCCCAGCCGCCCCGCCGGCAGGATAGCAACCGCTGTGCCTCGATTGGGAACGGCTCAGGCGGAGGGGGCAGCGCCCTCGATGGCGTCGAAAATCGCGCCCCGGTCATGGTGTTGCCGCGGCCCGTTGCGATAGGCGTGCGGCAGCGCGTCGGCATTCGTCCATTGCGGGCCGGACTGCAACTGGTGATGCACGTGCGGCGCACTGGAGTCGCCGGAGTTTCCGAGCCGTCCCAGCGGTTGGCCTTGCACGACGTGGTCGCCGATGCGGACGCGCAGCGATCCCTGCTGCAGGTGCGCGACGAGGCTGAACTCGCCGTTGCCGTGGTCGATGACGCAGTGATTGCCGGGATCCCCTCCCTGGGGGAACTCCGGTGCGAAGTATTTCGGGTCGGACACCCCAACGACGGGCTGGTCGGGCCTGTCACCTCGCGCGACGACCACCGTTCCCGCCGCCGGCGCGATGATCGCCCTGCCCCAGCCGGCGGTCGCTGCGGGGGCATCGCCGTCAGCGACCATCATCGCGTAGACGTCGCCGAGCCCGATGGCGTCGATCGCGAAAGCGCCACTGCGGTTGCGATGGCCGTCGTTCCATGCCCCGCCCTGTGTGATCAGGCCGCGCCCCACGAAGGGAAATATCAGCTCCGTCCGCTGCCGGTAGGTCTCCAGCGGGAACTCCCTGGCCAGGTGCTCCTGCTTCCCGTCCCGGCGCCAGGCGAGCTCGCACGCCACGCGATCGATGGCGAGCGCGCCGGCCATGCTGTCGGCGACCTGGAATGCCGCGACCGGATACCTATCGCGGGCGGGCTGCGCAGCAACCGCGGGAACCAGATTGATCGCGTTTGCGACTGCCTGCGGATACGTCGTCTCG
The DNA here is from genome assembly GCF_015453285.1 of Lysobacter niastensis. GTDB lineage: Bacteria > Pseudomonadota > Gammaproteobacteria > Xanthomonadales > Xanthomonadaceae > Lysobacter_J > Lysobacter_J niastensis. The sequence goes on along the minus strand of NZ_JADLZT010000006.1, from coordinate 7,996 downwards.
CTTCTGACTGTGGTACCCGCCGCGTTGCGGATGGTCAGGCGCTCGATCTGCACCTCGCGAGGCTCTCGCGACAGCAACACCAGCGTGAATACCCATTGCTCATGCCGAAGCCGGTTCTGGTCGGCGCTCCGCTTGAACACACGACCGGGCTGGACGGACAGCTCGAAACCTTCCACGGCTTCTGGCTGGCCCGGGCGTTCCGCTGCCCGGGAGACGCCACCGATGGCGGAGGCGGCAAGGCAGGCAGCACCCGCGGAAAGGAACTGGCGACGATCGACCATGAGGCATCTCCGGCATGCAACGTGCGGCGGGGTTCAGTTACTGGATGCGCGGGCAGCGCTGAGCGTCGCGCAAGCACCGTTCAGTGCGGGTGACTTCCTGCAGTTGCCGGCCATGCGCTCCGGGTTGAACATTCCGACATCGCCGCTGCGCTTCGCGGCGGCCCGCGACGGAGGCTGTGATGGACTGGAAGCTGCAGGAACTGCGCAAATCCTCCAACGACCGCGTGATCGATGGCATCTGCGGCGGACTGGGCGCGTACACGCCGGTGCCGTCGGTGGTGTGGCGCGTGATCTTCGTGCTCACCGCGTTGAGCGGCGGTGCCGGACTGATCGCGTATCTGCTGATGTGGTGGCTGATGCCGGCCGCGGGCAGCACGGGTGCGCACGCCGGCCCGGACTGGGACCTCGCCGCGCTGCGCCGTTCCGCCACCGACTGCGAGTTCGCCGGCATCTGCGGCGGCCTGGGCGAGTACACGCCGGTTCCGGCATGGATGTGGCGCACCGCCTTCGCCGGACTGGTCTTTGCCGGAGGCTTCGGCCTGGTCGCCTATCTGCTGCTGTGGATTTTCATCGCGAAGGCCGAGCCCGCTTCATCGGCAACGTGAGTTCGCACGACGACAGTCCCGGGCGCGCTTCGCTGCCCGGGACTGCGTGCCTCCATCACTTCCATGAGGAACCCCGGGAGCGCCCGGGTTCCTCATGCCTGCGCGGGTCCGATCACCAGACCTCGCAGCGATCCGCCTCCGGACGCACCATCGGGTCGCCGGCCTTGCAGCTGAATGCCGCGCGGAACTCGGGCAGGTTCGACAGCGGTCCGTTGACGCGGTACTTCGCGATCGGGTGTGGATCGCCCTGGATCATCGTGCGCTGCGTTTCCGGACGCGTCTCGTCGCCACGCCACTGGCCCCAGGCGATGAAGAACTGCTGCTCCGGCGTGAAGCCGTCGATGGTCGGCTCCGGCCCCTTGCCTTCGCGCGATTTCAGATAGCCCTTGTACGCAAGCTTGGCGCCGGCCAGGTCGCCGATCGACTCGCCCAGCACCAGCTTGCCGTTGTGGTGGATGCCCGGTTCGATGAAGTAACCCTCGAACTGCTTCACTACGCACTGCCCCTTGGCCTGGAACTTGGCGTTGTCCTCCGGCGTCCACCAGTTGGCCAGGCGGCCCTGCGCGTCGAACTGCGCGCCCTGGTCGTCGAAGCCGTGGCTGATCTCGTGGCCGATCACCACGCCGATCGCGCCGTAGTTGACCGCATCGGTGGCGGTGACGTCGAACGCGGGCGGCTGCAGGATGCCGGCCGGGAACACGATCTCGTTCAACAACGGGTTGTAGTAGGCGTTCGAGGTCGGGGGCGTCATGCCCCAACGGTCGCGATCCACCGGCTTGCCGATGCGCGAACGATCGTCGGCGACGTTCCAGCGCGACGTGGCGATCGCATCGTCGAGATAAGCGCCGCGTACGATGCTGACGCCCTGGTAGTCCTTCCACTTGTCGGGGTAGCCGATCTTGGGGTTGAACGTGGCCAGCTTCTCCAATGCCTTGGCCTTGGTCTGCGGGCTCATCCAGTCCAGGCCTTCGATGTCGTCGTGCATCGCCAGCAGGATGTTCTTCACCATGTCCTGCATCCGCGCCTTCGCCTCAGGCGGGAAGTACTTCTCCACGTAGGCGCGGCCCAGCGCATCGCCGAGCTGGCTGTCGGTGTCCTCGGCGCAGCGCTTCCAACGCGGCTTGATCTCGGTCGCGCCGCTCAGGTACTTGCCGTAGAAGGCGAACTTCTCCTGCACGAATGGTTCGGGCAGCGAATCGGAAGCGGCGCGCAGCACGGTCCATTCCAGGTACGTGCGCCACTGCTCGACCGGCGTGCTCTTCAGTTCCTTGTCGACCTGCTGCAGGAACTTCGGCTGGGTGACGTTGAGGCCGATGCGCGGGATGTTGGCATCGTCGAAGTACGCGGCCCAGTCGAACGACGGCGCCAGCTTCTGCAGGCCGGCGAAGTCCATCTTGTGGTCCTGCTGCACCGGGTCGCGCAACGCCACGTTGTCGAGCGATGCCTGCGCCAGGCGCTTCTCGAACTCGAACACGGTGTCGGCTGCCGCCTTCGCCGCATCCGGCTTGGCACCGGCCAGCGTGAGCACCTTCGCCACGTGCTCGTGGTACTTCGCGCGCGCCTCGACGAAACGCGCCTCGGGCTTGAGGTAGTAGTCGCGGTCGGGCATGCCGAGGCCGCCGGCATCGACATGGGCGATCACCTGCGTCGGCTCGTGCAGGTCCTGGTTGGAATACAGCACGAACGGCACCGCGATGCCGACCGTATGCAGGTGGCGCATGGTCTTCTGCAGGTCGGCGCGGGACTTGATCGCACGGACCTCGTCCAGCCACGGCTGGATCGGCTTCATGCCGAGCTGGTCGACACGGCTTTCGTCCATGCAGGCCGCGTAGTAATCGCCGGCGAGCTGCTCGGCGCTGCCCTTGGGCCAGTCGGTCTTCGCCGATACGTCGGCCAGGATATCGCGCACGTGCTCCTTGTTGACCTCGCCGGACTGCCAGCGCCGGCTCCAGCGATCCATGTAATCGGGGATCGGGTTCTGCTGCCGCCAGGCGCCGTTGGCGTAGTCGAAGAAATCGGTGCATGCCGCAGCGCTGCGGTTCATGTCGTTCGGGTCGATGCCGTGCAACGCGCCGGCCGAGGCTGACAGCGTGGCGGTGGCGAGCACGACGGCAATCGAAAGGCTTGACCGGTTCACGGCAACGACTCCTTCGCTGGCAGATTGGCGGCCACTCTAGCCCGGGCCGCGGGGCAATGAGCCGTGCCACACGTCACGCGGCCGTGATGCGGCGGCACCCAGAGTGGACCGACCGCTACGGGAGAACGGCCCCCATGAGAACGCTGGCCCTGGTGCTCGCCTGCTGCACCGCGTTGTCCGCCGCCATGCCCGCCACCGCCGCGCAGGAACCGAGTGCCCACGTGGAAGTTTCCCAGTCCGCGGCCTCCCTGCCCGGCCCCACCTACGCCTGGGTGCCGATGCCGGCCCGACTTTCTGCCGAGTCCGACCCGCGCGTGCAGGACCCGCAACTGCGTGCGCGTCTGCAGGCCTCGCTCGACAAGGCGCTGCAGGCCAAGGGCTACCGCCGCATCGACGACCTGCGCCAAGCCGACATCGCCGTCGCCTACCGCGTCGGCGTGCGCGACGTGCAGCAGGCCACCGTGCGCGAATCCACCACGCTGGCGAGCGCGCCGGAAACCGCGGTGGAATGCAGTCTCGGCGCCGGCTGCTCGCAGATCGTGACCCAGGGCGAGAACGGCGTGCCGACGATCAAGGTCCACACCGTCGACGAGGTCGAGGGCGGCCTGATGGTCGAGGTGATCCAGCCCTCCGACATTCGCGTGCTGTGGCGTGCGCTGTATCGCGGGTCGGTGCGCGCGAAGGACGCGAAGAAGGTCAACCTCGACGCGATCGCGACGCGCACGCTGGAGCAACTGCCGCGCGCACCGGCGAAATAGCGCTCAGTCGAACGGCTTCGTCATCGCCTGCAGCAGGCTGTGCTGCTCGTCGTCGCCGGTCAGTTCCCACATGAAGACGCCGCGCAGGCTGCGGTCCTTCGCGAGCTGCGCTCGCAGCCCGATCGACTTCGGATCTTCATAGCTGACGAAGATGCGCTCGGCTGCGTTGAACAGCCACGGCGTCTGCGCGATCGGGTGCCAGTGCTGTTGCCATTGCGGATTGCCCAGCAGCTTGCCCTTGATGTCGCTCCAGTTGCCCGCGTCGTAGGTGCCGCTGTAGGGCTGGTACAGGCCGTCGTTGGCATCGGTGGACACCCGGAAGCCGCGTCCGTAGAACGGCACGCCCAGCACCAGCTTGCTGGCGAGCACGCCGTGCTGGAGGTAGTAGTCGACGGCGCCCTCGACGTTGTTCCAGCGGCGCAGTTCCGGGTCCAGCGGATCGGCCGGGACCTCGCGCAACGGCGCGTTGAACGTGGCCACCGCCGAGAATGCGGTGCCCATGTCGTAGCTCATCAGGTTGATGAAATCGAGCGTGTTGCCCAGCGCCGCCAGGTCGAAGCTGCGCGCGGGGTCGTACGGGCCGTCGGACTGCATGCGGCCCGCCGGCAACGCAGCGGTGAGCAGCAGCGCCTGCCTGCGCTGCTTGTCCAGCGCATCGAGCTGGCGGCGGAACTCCTGCGCCAGCCGCGTCATGTTCTCCCTGTCCTGCGGCCGCGCGACGATGTGCTTCGGCCCGCCGTAGACCGGAAACTCCCAGTCGATGTCGACACCGTCGAAACTGCCGCGATGCTGGTCGAAGAACATCGCGATGCAGGACGCCACGAAGCGCTTGCGGGATTCCTCCGAGAGCGCAGCATCGGAGAACCCGCCCGCTTCCCAGCCGCCGATCGAGATCAGCGTGCGCAGGCGAGGATGCGCGCGCTTGAGCTTCGCCAACTCAGCGAAATGCTCGCCTGCGTCCGCAGCGACGACGCAACGGCCATCCTCGATGCGCGCGAAGGCATAGAACAGGTGCGTGATCCGATCGGCCGGGATTCTCGCAATCGGGTAGCGGCCGGCCGAGCCACCGGGGTAATAGGCCCCGATGACCGTGTCCGCGGGAGCGCCATCGGCGTGAGCGATGCTTGCGGCAAGACTGGCGAAGACGAGCGCCATGGTTGCCAGGAAATGTCGAAGCATCGCTACCTCCGCAGAATGGGCCGGGCGCGACGATCCTATCCTGTCGCGCCCTCACCCGCGGAGGTCCCCCGCTACATGGCCTAGCCGCCGCAACCGCCGCAGCAGTTCGAAGGCTGACGCTCGATCCGCACGGCCGGCAGCGCGGAAAGGCCGTTGGCCAGCAGCGCGCCGATCTCGCTTTCGTCGAGCGCCGTCGAGAGCCTCACGATCCGTCCGGTCCGGTCCAGGTCCATCAGCGCCGACGGGTCCGCGTCACGCAGTGCGGCATCGAAGGAAGCCAGGTCCGGTGCCGGACCCGCGAGGATGAGGTGGTAGTCCATGGTCGCCTGCTGTCGTTGAGGTGGCGACAGCGTGCGCGCCGGTGGGCTTCCCTGCCCTGATCCAGGTCAAGCCGGGCACCGGCACGCCAGCAGGACGCGGCCCCTCGCTTCAGCGGGCCCTCGCTTCAGCGGCCCGTCGCCACGCCTGTCGGACGGCCCAGTTCGAAGAGGTAGTCGACGTACGACATGACCGCGCCGTCGAAACCCTGCACCTTCGGGTGCGCGGATTCGATGACGAAGAACTCATCCGGAGCGTGCGCGCCGCCGCCGCGGCCGAGGCCGAAGTGCGCGGCCGGCAGCGACAACGGCGGCTGGGTGAAGACGAAGCCGGGGTACGAGCCCGCGATGCGCGGCCACAGCAGCGGGTCGAATCCGTCGCGACGCAGCACCGCCAGTTGCGACTGGATCAGGCGCGAGTCCGCGTCGGTGCTGGTCGGGTCGTAGCCACCGCTGACATTGACGGCGATGTCGCCGTAGCCGCGCTTGGCCAGGTGCGCCTTCAGCGCGGCGACCGCGCCATCGCGCGTCATCGGCGGCACCAGCCGCATGTCGATCTTCGCCACCGCGCGGTGCGGCAGCACGGTCTTGCCACCGACGCCGGTGTAGCCGCCGACCAGGCCCTCGATGTTGATCGTCGGCTGCGACACCAGCCGCTCGTTGGCCTGCTGCCACGACAGGTCGTCGATCCAGTGCGGCACGCCGAGGTTCCGCTTGGCGAGGGCTTCATCGCGCGCGGCGGTCGACTTGGCGATCATCGCGCGCTCGTCTGCCGTCAGCGGTGCCGCCTTCGGGTAGCCGTCGATCGCGACGGTATTGCCGTCGTCGGACACCAGCGTGTCCAGCGCCTTGACGAGACGCCACGCGGGACTGTCGACCATCGCCTTCAGCGAGGAGTGCACGTCCTTCGACGGGCCGCGCCCCCAGGCGTTGCCGTCGGCAACCAGCTCCAGCTCGATCACGCCCTTCGCGCCCAGGTTGACGGTCACCGTGCCATCGCCATCCTGCAGGCCCATCGGCATGAACACGCCGATGCTCTTCTTCAGCGCCGCCTGGATATCGGGACGCAGAACCAGCTTGCCGATGTTGGGCGATCCGATCTCCTCCTCGCCCTCGGCCACCAGCACCAGGTTGACCGGCATCGCCTGCTTCGCGTCGCGGATCGCATGCAGCGCCGTCAGGAAGGCCATCTCCGGCCCTTTCTGGTTGGTCGCGCCGCGACCGACCATCACCTTGCCCACGCCGGGCTTGTCGACGATGCGGCCTTCCAGCGGCGGCGACGACCATTCCGCCGGATCGAACTGTTTGACGTCGTACATGAAGTACAGGCCGACCGTGGTCGGCGCGCCGGCATCGAGCGTGGCGTACACGCCAGGCTTGCCGCCGGTGTCGACGATCTCGACATGCTGGAAGCCGGCCTCGCGAGCCAGCTTCGCCATGTACTCGGCACCCTGCTGCGAATTGCGGCTCTCGGCCGCGATCGACGGCAGCGCGATCCACTCCTGCAGCGCCTTCACCGAAGCATCGTGGCGTTGCGCGACCTGCGCCTTGATCGCATCGCGATCCGGCGTGGCGGCCTGCGTGGCCCCTGCGATCAGCAGCGACAGCGCTGCAAGCTTCCATGCGCGCTTCCGCGCGACCCGACCTTCAAGACCCCATGTCCCCATGCGACGCTCCCCAGCAGTGATGGTGAAAACGAGTCTGGCGCGGTGTTCGCGCCGCTTTGGATTTGTATGCGGTTACCGGTGAGCCAGCGCGTAATCGATGGCCGCGCACACCGCCGCCGCCTGCGCGGCGTTGCACTGTTCGGGCGTCGCGCGCGGGCTGTCGGGATAGACCTCGGTAGTGGTCTTGTAGCGGGCATCGGTGACGCCCGCGCACAGACCGAGCGGCTTCAGCGCGTACTCGATGACGCCCGGAGCGACCACGGGCGAGCCGATGATCTCGCCGTTCCCGTCGGCCGGGGCGATGTGGGTCACCTTGGCTACCGCTTCGATCACCGCCTGCTGGAATCCGGGCTGCGGGTGTTCGGCATCGTCGACAACGTAGAAGCCGTCGGGAATCCCGCCCGGCTCGTACGGCTTGCCGTCGCGCGCGGCCAGCGCCGGCCGGAACTCGGATTCGTCGGTGTCGGTGGTTTCGTGCAGGTCGATGTGCACCAGCACGCCATCGCTCACCGGCGCCACCAGGAGCATCAGCGCCGCCGACTCTTCGGCCGGACTGTTGGCGCGGAACGAGCGGTTCGGGTCGATCGCGTTGGCGTTCCAGCGGTGGATGCGCTCGTACGCCCACGGGCTGATGCACGGCGCCACCAGCAGGTTGATCTTGCCGGCGTAGTCCGCCGCATGCAGGTCGACGAACTGCAGCGCGCCATGCACGCCGCTGGTCTCGTAGCCGTGCACGCCGCCGGTCACCAGCGCGACGGGCAGCGCGTCGTTCCAGTCGCGGCTCCTGATCGCCAGCAGCGGGTAGCTGTCGTCGCCGTAATGCAACCGGCCGTACTCGGCGACGTCGAAACGCGAACGCAGCGCATCGATCTTGCTGACCACTTCGTCCACGTAGCTGCGGTGACGGACCTGGCGCGCCAGCCATCCGGCCTTTTCCGCGTCGCCCCAGGGCTGGCCGGGGGTGCCGATGGGATAGAAGGCCTGATCAGTCATTCGTGCGTCACTCCGTGGGGAATCTTTCGTGATGGAAGCGCGGCGGGTACCGGACCCGC
>NZ_JADLZT010000005.1 GCF_015453285.1 Lysobacter niastensis | reverse complement strand
CCCGTCCCACCCTTCGAACTTGACCCATCCACCCCTCCGGACCCACACTTATCGCTATATCGCGATAGGTTGATAAAGCATGGACCTCGAAGGCTGGTCGTCCCGACTGAAGGTGTTCGCCGACGCGACGCGCGTACGGCTGCTGGCGCTGCTGGAGCGCGAGGAGCTGACCGTGGCCGAGCTGTCGGCCATCACCCGCCTCGCCCAGCCGCGCGTATCGACCCATCTGGCAAAGCTCAAGGAAGCCAGCCTGGTCCGCGACCGCCGCGCCGGTGTGTCGGCCTACTACCGCTTCGACGACGCGGCGCTCGACAGCGCGCAGAAGGCACTGTGGCAAACGCTCCGCGAAGGCAGCGACGACCCGCTGCTGCGCCAGGACGCCGACCGGGTCAGGGACGTGCTGGCCTCGCGCGCGGTCGACCAGAACTGGGCGGACAGCGTGGCCGGCGACATGGAACGCCACTACTCCCCGGGACGCACCTGGGAAGCCATGGCGCGTTCCGCCCTGCCGCTGCTGGAGCCCGGCGACGTGCTCGACATCGCGTCCGGCGACGGCGTGCTGGCCGAACTGCTCGCGCCACATTCACACCGGTACGTGTGCCTGGACTCGAGCACCAAGGTCGTGCTGGCCGCGTCCGAACGCCTGCGCCGCCTCAAGAACGTCGAGGTGCGCGAGGGCGACATGCACGCCCTGCCGTTTCCCGAAGCGCATTTTGACCTGGTTGTGCTGATGCATGCGCTGACTTACGCCGACCAGCCGGCCCAGGCCGTCGTCGAGGCCGCGCGAGTGCTCAAGCCAGGCGGGCGCCTGCTGCTCACCAGCCTCGCACGACACGAGCACCGCGGCGTGGTCGAGGCCTACGGCCACGTCAATCTCGGGTTCTCCGAGAAGGAGCTGCTGAAGTACGCGGCCAAGGCCGGGCTCGACGTGAGCAGTTGCAACACCGTCACCCGCGAACGGCGTCCGCCCCACTTCGAGGTGATCGCCCTCATCGCCCACAAGCCGGCGGAGCCCGCCTCCGCGCGCCGCCACACCGACAAGACCCACGCGCGCCCCACCGCGAAGAAGAACCCGTAATGACCGCCACCCTTCCCTGGATCGACCCGCGACGCGCACAGGCCCTGCAGCGCCTGCTCGGCGAGCGCATTCTCATCATCGACGGCGCCATGGGCACGATGATCCAGCAGCACCATCTGGACGAGGCCGATTACCGGGGCGAGCGTTTCGCCCACGGTTACGACCGGGCCTATGCCTCCACTGGTCACGCGCACGGCGACGGCTGTGGCTGCGCACGCGACCAGCGCGGCAACAACGACCTGCTCAACCTGACCCAGCCCCAGATCATCAGCGGCATCCACACGCAATACCTCGACGCTGGCGCGGACCTGATCGAGACCAATACCTTCAATTCGACCACCGTATCGCTGGCGGACTACGGCCTGGAACACCTGGCCCGCGAGCTGAACGAAACCGGCGCGCGCCTGGCCCGCGCCGCCTGCGACGCGGTCGAGGCGAAAGACCCGAGCCGGCCGCGCTACGTCATCGGCGTGCTGGGTCCGACCAGCCGCACGGCCTCGCTCAGTCCCGACGTCAACCGTCCGGGTTTCCGCGCCATCACTTTCGACGAACTGCGCGAGGCCTATCGCGAGGCCGCAGACGGCCTGATCGACGGCGGCGCCGACATCCTGATGGTCGAGACGGTATTCGACACGCTCAACGCCAAGGCCGCGCTGTTTGCGGTCGAGGAAGCCTTCGAGGCGCGTGGAGCGCGACTGCCGGTGATGATCTCCGGCACGATCACCGACGCGTCCGGCCGGACCCTGTCCGGGCAGACGGCTGAAGCCTTCTGGTACTCGCTGCGCCACTCGCAGCCGTTGGCGATCGGCCTGAACTGCGCGCTCGGCGCCAAGGACCTGCGCGTGCACGTGGACATCCTGGCCCAGGTGGCTGATGCCTATGTCAGCACCCACCCCAACGCCGGCCTGCCCAATGCGTTCGGCGGCTACGACGAGACGCCCGAAGACATGGCGGCGGTGCTCGGCGAGTTCGCCCAGGCCGGCCTGCTCAACCTGGTCGGTGGCTGCTGCGGGACCACGCCGGCGCACATCGCCGCAATCGCACAGGCGGTAGCGGCGCATCCACCGCGCGCACTGCCGAACCTGGAGACGGCCGCCGCATGAGCGCACTACCCCGCCAGACGCGACTGAGCGGCCTGGAGCCGTTGCAGATCACTCCGCAAAGCAACTTCGTCAACGTCGGCGAGCGCACCAACGTCACCGGCAGCGCGCAATTCAAGAAACTGATCCTCGAAGGCCGCTTCGACGAAGCGGTGGTGGTCGCGCGCCAGCAGGTCGAGAACGGCGCCCAGGTCATCGACGTCAACATGGACGAAGGCCTGCTCGACTCCGAGCAGGCCATGGTCACCTTCCTCAACCTGATCGCCGCGGAACCCGACATCGCCCGCGTCCCGGTGATGGTGGACAGCTCCAAGTTCAGCGTCATCGAGGCCGGCCTCAAGTGCCTGCAGGGCAAGGGCATCGTCAACTCGATCTCGATGAAGGAAGGCGAGGCCGAGTTCCTGCGCCAGGCGCGCCTGGTGCGCCGCTATGGCGCGGCCGTGGTGGTCATGGCGTTCGACGAGGCCGGCCAGGCCGACACCATCGAGCGCAAGGTCGACATCAGCACGCGCGCGTACCGGCTGCTGACGGAGTCGATCGGCTTCCCGCCCGAAGACATCATCTTCGACCCGAATGTGTTCGCGATCGCTACCGGCATCGAGGAACACAACGACTACGCCGTGGCCTTCATCGAAGCCACGCGCGAACTCAAGCGCCGCTTTCCCTACAGCCACGTGTCCGGCGGCGTCTCCAACGTCTCGTTCTCGTTCCGCGGCAACGAGCCGGTGCGCCAGGCCATCCACGTCGTGTTCCTGTACCACGCGATCAAGGCCGGCATGGACATGGGCATCGTCAATGCAGGCGCCCTGCCCCTGTACGACGATCTCGATGCCGACCTGCGCGAGCGCGTCGAGGATGTCGTCCTCAACCGCCGCAGCGACGCCACCGAACGCCTGCTGGAGATCGCCGACCGCTACAAGGGCAAGAAGGGCGAGAAGAAGGTCGAAGACCTCGCCTGGCGCGACAAGCCGGTGCGCGACCGCCTGAGCCACTCGCTGGTTCATGGCATCGACCAGTACATCGAGACGGACACGGAAGAAGCCCGCGCCCAGTCCTCGCGTCCACTGGACGTGATCGAAGGCGCGCTGATGGATGGCATGAATGTCGTTGGCGACCTCTTCGGCGCCGGCAAGATGTTCCTGCCCCAGGTGGTCAAGTCGGCACGCGTGATGAAGAAGGCGGTGGCCTACCTGCTGCCCTACATCGAGGCCGAGAAGCTGCGCACCGGCGACGCCGGCAAATCCAACGGCAAGATCGTCATGGCCACGGTCAAGGGCGACGTGCACGACATCGGCAAGAACATCGTCGGCGTCGTACTGGCATGCAACAACTTCGAGGTGGTCGATCTCGGCGTGATGGTGCCGGCACAGACGATCCTCGACCGCGCGAAGGCCGAGAACGCCGACCTGATCGGCCTGTCCGGCCTGATCACGCCGTCGCTGGAGGAAATGAGCCATGTCGCGCGCGAGATGCAGCGCCAGGGCTTCGCGATCCCGCTGCTGATCGGCGGCGCTACCACTTCCCGAGCGCATACGGCGCTGAAGATCGATCCTCACTACAAGGCGCCGACCGTTTGGGTCAAGGACGCCTCGCGAGCGGTCGGCGTGGCGCAGTCGCTGATCAGCAACGACCTGCGCACTGCGTTCGTTGCCGCCAACGACACCGACTATGCCGAGATCCGCGAACGCCACAAGCATCGTGGCGATGGCAAACGGCTGGTCTCGCTGGAGAAAGCCCGCGGGCAGCGTTTCGACGGCCGTTGGAACGAGTACGTTCCGCCCGCGCCGAAACAAACCGGGCTGCAGGTGTTCGACGACTACCCGCTGGCCGAACTCGTCGACTACATCGACTGGACGCCTTTCTTCAACACCTGGGAACTGGCCGGCAAATACCCTGCGATCCTGACCGACGAGGTCGTCGGCGCGCAGGCCAGCGAGCTGTATCGCGACGCACGGGCGATGCTCGCGAAGATCGTCTCGGAGAAGTGGCTGGTGGCGAAGGCGGTGTTCGGCATGTGGCCCGCCAACAGCACCGGCGACGATGTTGTTGTCGAAACCCAGGGAGGTGCCACAACCCTGCACTTCCTGCGCCAGCAGGCGGACAAGCCAGTGGAGCGTCCCGACTTCTGCCTGGCCGATTTCATTGCGCCGAAGGACAGTGGACGTGAGGACTGGATCGGTGCGTTCGCGGTCACGGCCGGCATTGGCATCGAGCCGCATGTCGCCCGCTTCGAGGCCGACCACGACGACTACAACGCGATCCTGCTCAAAGCATTGGCCGACCGGCTCGCCGAGGCGCTGGCCGAACGCCTGCACGAACGCGTGCGCAAGGAATTCTGGGGCTATGCCGAAGCCGAATCGCTGGACAACAACGCCCTGATCAGCGAGTCCTACCGTGGCATCCGCCCGGCTCCCGGTTATCCGGCATGCCCCGAGCACAGCGAGAAGGCCACGCTCTTCCGCCTGCTCGACGCCGGCAACCACGCGGGCATGCGCCTGACCGAGAGTTTCGCGATGTACCCGGCGGCGGCGGTGTCCGGCTATTACTTCAGCCACCCCGACAGCCAGTACTTCGTCGTCGGCCGCGTGTCGAAGGAACAGGTCGAGGACTATGCGCGCCGCAAGGGCGTCAGCCTGGCGCAGGCCGAACGCTGGCTGGCATCCAATCTCGACTACGACCCGGACTAGTTGCCGCGCGTCCGGCGCGCGGCGGCGCGGATGGCCTTCTCGTTGCCATACGTTGAGGCGGCGCGGCTCGCATCGAACCTGGATTACGACCCGGAGTAATGGCTACCGGCGGCGCTGCTCAGGCGCGCCGCCGGTGCCTTGCGATTTGAATCCCGCGAACTACCAGACCAGGTCGTCAGGCACCTGGTACATCGGATCCGCATAGGGATCGGCTTCAGGCGGCGCATTCGGATCGACCTTGAGTGCCAAAGCCGGCGCGAACACTTCCTCTGCCTGCGCGAGCAATGCCGCATCGACCAGCAGGTAGCGCCCGTCCATCTGCAATACGCCGAGCTCGCCGGCGTTGAGCGCCTTCAGCTGCGCCTCGTTCACGTAGATGCGCTTGATCTTGCCGCCGTACGGGAAGTGGCGCGCAATCTCCGCGGCCGGATCGTTGAGCTCCTTGTCCTTGACCAGCTCCGCCAGCTTCGCGCGCGCTTCGCGACGCTTGCGCGCCTCTTCCTGCTTGGCGGCTTCCGCGGCGATGCGCTCGTCCTTCTCGCGCTGCGCGCGGATGGCGTAGGCCTTGGCGAGATCGATGTCCTCACGCTCGCGCTTGCCATGCCCTGCGCCGTGCTGTGGACGCTGACCGTGCGGCGCAGGCTTGCCACCGTGCGGACGCTGGCCGTGCGGCGCGGGCTTGCCCTTGCGAGCGTCCGGACGTGCAGGCGCATGGCCGCCAGGCTTCTTCCCTGACTTCTGCGGTGCAGGACGCTCGGGCTTGGGGGCCGGCTTGAAACCCAGGCCCAGGAGTTGGTCGCGGAGGCTGTCGCTCATTGCTCGGATCAGTAATGCGGCGGGGGTGGTTCTTGTGAAGGATCGCCCGTCAGCGGGCCAGACGCCAGCGCGGTGCGAAGCTGGCGCAATTCCTCGAGCGCGCGATGCAGCAGCAGCGACGTGCGCGCCTCTTCGCTTCGCGATGCGGCAAGCGCATCGCTCAGCTCGGCGATGGCGTGTTCCTGGAACGCCAGACGCGTTTCCAGGTCGACCAGGCGCTCTTCCACCGTGCCGTTCATCGGGCTCAACCTGCGACCACGGAGCGTCCGCGGCCGATTCCGTAATAGGCCAGTTCGGCGGCCTCGACCTCGTCGGGGTGATAGAGGTTGCGGCCATCGAAGATGACGCGATCGGCCAACGCAGCGTGCAGGCGGCTGAAGTCCGGGCTGCGGAACTGCTTCCATTCGGTCACCACGACCAGAGCGTCGGCACCGGCCAGCGTGGCATGGGCGGAGTCGCACATCGCCAGGTCATCGCGCTCGCCGAAGATGCGCGCAGCCTCGTGGCTGGCTTCCGGATCGTAGGCACGCACCTTGGCGCCCGCATCCCACAATTGCTGCAGCAGGCGCCGGCTCGAAGCCTCGCGCATGTCGTCGGTATTGGGCTTGAACGCCAGCCCCCACACGGCGAAGGTCTTGCCTCGCACGGACTCGACGCTGCCGTAATGGCGCTCGATCAACTCGAACAGATGGCCCTTCTGGCGATCGTTCACCGCTTCGACGGCACCGAGGAGTTCGGCACGGTAGCCATGCTGGTGCGCGGTGCGCTCCAGCGCCTGCACGTCCTTCGGGAAGCAGGAACCGCCGTAACCGGCGCCGGGATAGATGAAATGCCAGCCGATGCGCGGATCGGAACCGATGCCCTGTCGCACCATTTCGATATCCGCCCCGACGCGCTCGGCGATGTTGGCGATCTCGTTCATGAAGCTGATCTTGGTCGCCAGCATCGCGTTGGCGGCGTACTTGGTCAGCTCTGCCGAACGCACGTCCATGACGACGATGCGCTCGTGGTTGCGGTTGAACGGCGCGTACAGCCGCTTGAGCTTCTCCACGGCCTGCAGGCTGCTCGCACCGATCACGATGCGGTCCGGGCGCATGCAGTCGTTGACGGCATCGCCTTCCTTCAGGAACTCGGGATTCGAAGCAACTTCGAACGCGAAGTCGGCGCCGCGCGAAGCCAGTTCCGCGGCGATCGCCGCGCGAACCTTGTCGGCGGTGCCGACCGGCACGGTCGACTTGTTGACGATCACGGTCGGCCCGCCGAGGTGGCGGCCGATCGTGCGCGCCACGGCGAGCACGTACTTCAGGTCAGCGCTGCCGTCCTCGTCGGGCGGAGTGCCGACCGCGATGAAGATGACTTCGCCATGGCCGATCGCCTCGGCGGCATCGGTGGTGAAATGCAGGCGGCCGGCAGCATGGTTGGCCTTGACCATCGGCTCCAGGCCGGGCTCGTAAATCGGGATCACGCCGCGGTTGAGTCCATCGACCTTTTCCCGGTCGATGTCCACGCAGACCACGTCATGGCCCACGTCGGCCAGGCAGGTGCCGGTGACCAGGCCCACATAACCGGTGCCGAAAATGGTGACGCGCATTGCTGTTTCCTTTCCTGGAAATGGAAACGCCGGCGGCCGCGCCGCCGGCGTCCTGTTACTGGTTCAGTTGCTGCCGGGCTTGACGATCTCAAGCAGCTCGACTTCGAACGCCAGCGTGGCGTTCGGGCCGATCGGACCACCCGGGGTGCCCTTCTCGCCATAGCCCAGCTTGGCGGGAATCCACAGCTTGTACTTGCTGCCCACCGGCATCAGCGCGATGCCTTCCTGCCAGCCCGGAACGACCTGGTTGAGCGGGAACATCACCGGCTCGCCACGATCGTAGGAGCTGTCGAAGGTCTTGCCGTCCAGCAGAGTGCCCTTGTAATGCACGCGCACGACATCGCTGGCCTTGGGCTTGGGACCGGTGCCTTCGGTGACGACTTCGTACTGCAGGCCCGAAGCGGTGGTCTTCACGCCAGGCTTCTTGCCATTCTCCGCGAGGAACTTCTGGCCGTCCTCAAGGTTCTTCTTGGCCTTGGCCATCATCTCGGCGATCTGCTTGGCCTGCATCTTCTGCATGAAGGCCTCGTTGATCTCGGCCGCCTGCTTCTCGTCGAGCAGCAGCTTCTCGCCCGCCAGCGAACTTTTGACCGCCTTGGAAACGACGTCGAAATCGATCTCGTCCTTGACCGGCTCCAGCGACTTCGCAAGGCCCATGCCGATCATGTAGCTGACGCGGTCCTTCTCGGTCGGAAGGCCCGGGATCGACTTGCCGTCAGCGGACTTGCCGGCCTCGGCAGTCTCGCTCTTGGCGGCGTCGGCCTTTTCGGCGGGCTTGTTGCAACCGGCGGCAAACAGCGCCAGCGAACCCACGGCAAGCGCGAGCGCGGTGTGACGCAGGTACGGATTCATCGACATCTAGTGGACTCCAGGAGACGGGGCACGGCCTGCGGATGCGGCCGTGAGGTCAGACAAGCTGCCAGCGGAGAGCTGAACGATGGGTGCAATGGAACGTGGAAGGACCTTAGAGGATCGCCATCAGTTCGACCTCGAACACCAGCGTGGCGTTCGGACCGATGCCACCCTGCGGCATGCCCTTCGGGCCATAGGCGAGTTCACCCGGGACCCAGAACTTGAACTTGCTGCCGACCGGCATCATCGACACGCCCTCGGTCCAGCCCGCGATGACCTGGTTGAGCGCGAACTCGGCCGGCTGGCCGCGACCGTAGGAGCTGTCGAACTCGGTGCCGTCGAGCAGCGTGCCGCGGTAGTTCACACGGACGCGGTCGGTGGCCTTCGGGCGCTGGCCGGCACCCTGGCGCAGCACCATGTACTGCAGGCCCGAGCCGGTGGTGAACACACCCTTCGTCGCCTTGTTCTTGGCCAGGAAATCCGCGCCTTCGCTGCGGTTCTTCTCACCCAGCGCGGCCACTTCGGCCATCATCTTGTTCTGCACCTTGAGCTGGAACGACTGGCGCACGGTGTTCAGTTCGGCCTCGCTCAGCAGCGGCTTGCCCTTGGCGAACGAGGTGCGGATGGCCTGCACCAGCACCGGCACTTCGATCTCGTCCTTGATCGGGGCCAGCGAACGGCCGACGTCGGCACCGACGAGGTAACCGACCTTGTCCTTCGCGACTTCCGGGACCTTGGCATCCGCCGGGGCCTGGCCGGCGCGCGAGGCGATGCGCAGCATCAGCGATTGACCGACGGTCTTGGCTTCGGTTTCCGTGATCAGCGGCTGCTTGCCGGCAAAGGCATTGTCGACGGCGCGCTGGAACGCGGCGATGTCGAGGTCCGGCGCCACCGGCGCGATCGACTGGGCAATGTCGCTGCCCACCATGTAGCTGGCTTTCTCGCGGTCGGTGGTCAGCACGGTCTTGTCCTGGGCAATGGCTGCCGCGCTGACGAGCACGGCCGCAGTGGTGAGCAACACGGCTGCGCCGCGCACGAAACCCTTCATCGTTTTCCTACTCCTGTCGCACCGCGGGCGCGGTGTGTGTGGTCGCCTATTGTCGCGGTCGCTGGCAAAACCGGCAATCGCGACCATCTCCGGACTTTCAGCGTGGCCGCGGCGCGTTCAGCGCCTTCTCGATCGCTGCCACGACCGTGGGGTCGTCGGGGCGGGTCTTGCTGCCGAAACTGGCGACGAGCCGGCCGTCGCGGCCCAGCAGGTACTTGTGGAAGTTCCATTTCGGCGCCTCGCCCGCAGCCTGCGCAAGGCTGCGATAAAGCGGCGTGGCTTCGTCGCCGGCCACGTGGACCTTCTCGAACATAGGGAACTTCACGCCATAGGTGAGCGTGCAGAATTCCTGGATCTGCTTCTCGTCATCGAACTCCTGCGATTTGAAGTCCCCCGACGGAAAGCCAAGGACGGCGAAGCCCTGTGGCCGGTAACGGGCGTGCAGGGCTTCCAGCGCTTCGAACTGCGGCGTGTAGCCGCATTTACTTGCGGTATTGACCACCAGGACGACGTCACCTCGATAGGTCCGCCCCAGGTCGACCGGGGTTTTCCCGGCCAGGGGCCGGTAGCTGCCGGACAGCAGGCTGGCGGCGGCCAGCGCCGCCGTGGCGCTCAAGGACAGGGCCAGAACGGCCGAAACAAGCAGGGTCTGGGGGCGCATGGACGGGGGCTCATTCAGGAAGCGCGGGAAGTATGACTTCAGTTGGGTACACCCGTATTGACGCGACGTATTTTGGTGTTATAGTTGCCTACAACACCGGTCTACCAACGAGCAGGATGTTCGCCATGAACCGCAGGCTCCAGAACACGTACACCGCACTGCTGGCCTCGGGAGCCACCCTCGCCATGGCCCTGATGATGGCCAGCCCGGCCACCGTCAAACCCAACCCCGAGGAAATCCCGATCCAGATCGGCGCACTGAGCTTCCGCTACGTGCCGAACCAGGCCGGTGTTTCCAATGCGGAACATGCCAAGGCCCTGGCCCGCAGCATCGAACGCCGCGCCGACAAGGTCGAAACCCTGGCCGACGCTGCCGCCCTCACCGCCGAACTGGCCACGGCCGCTGTACTGATCGACACCGCCGAGGCCAGCGGCGAGTCGCCACGCTCCGCCAACAAACCCCGGCATCGCAGCCGCCAGACTCTAGCCATGCCTTACTTCTCATTCGCACCGCGGGGCTGAACCATGACCGCCATCCAGTGGAGCGACGGCGCTCCCATCTACCGCCAGCTGAAGGAGCGCGTCGTAGCGATGATGCTCGACGGGGTCCTCAAGCCCGGAGACGCCCTGCCATCCGTCAGGCAGGTCGCCGCCGAGTACCAGCTCAACCCCATCACCGTCTCGCGCGCCTATCAGGAACTGGCAGACGAGGCTCTAGTCGAAAAACGCCGAGGATTGGGCATGTACGTGACTGAAGAGGCAGCAAGGAAACTGCTCGTCAACGAACGAGAGCGCTTCCTCCGCGAAGAATGGCCGCTGGTGCTCGAACGCATCCAGCGCCTCGGCCTGAGCATGGAAGAACTTCTCAGCGGCGGTCCTAACGCAGCGGCAGGTATGCCATGAACGACATCGCATTCAACGGCGGCGCCCGCACCGAAACCCGCAGCGTCGTGACCGCACGTCACCTGCGCAAGGCTTACAAGAACAAGCTTGCGCTCGACGACACCGCGTTCGAGATCCCGGCCGGCCGCATCGTCGGCCTGATCGGCCCCAACGGCGCCGGCAAGACGACGGCCCTGAAGGCGATCCTCGGCCTGATCCCGTTCGAGGGCGAACTGTCGGTGCTGGGGCGCGACCCGCGTACGCAGCGCGACGAGCTGATGCAGGACGTGTGCTTCATCGCCGACGTCGCGGTGCTGCCGCGCTGGATCCGCGTCAAGGAGGCGATCGAGTTCGTCGCCGGCGTGCATCCGCGCTTCGACCGGGCCAAGTGCGAACGCTTCCTCGCCCACACCCAGCTCAAGCCCAACCTGCGCGTCCGTGAAATGTCCAAGGGCATGATCGTGCAGCTGCACCTGGCGCTTGTGATGGCGATCGACGCCAAGCTTCTGGTCCTCGACGAACCGACGCTGGGCCTGGACATCCTCTATCGCAAGCAGTTCTACCAGCGCCTGCTGGAGGATTACTTCGACGAGGAGAAGACCATCATCGTCACGACCCACCAGGTCGAGGAGATCGAACACATCCTCACCGACGTGATGTTCATCCGCGACGGCAAGATCGTGCTCAACCACGACATGGACCACCTGGGCGAGCGCTTCACCGAGGTGCTCGTGGATGCCGGCAAGCTCGAGCAGGGCCGCGCCCTGAAGCCGATCGACGAACGCGCGCTGCCGTTCGGCAAGACCGTGATGCTGTTCGACGGCGCGACGGAAGACCAGCTCGCCGGTCTCGGCGAAACCCGTACGCCGGGCCTGGCCGACCTGTTCGTCGCCACCATGAAGGGGACCTACGCATGAACGCCATTGCAGCCAGCCATCCGCATGCCGCGGTCAACCACCCCACCCACAAGCTCAAGCTGCTGCTGAAGCGCGAGTTCTGGGAGCACAAGGGCGGCTTCTTCTGGGCTCCGATCGTTGCCGGCGCCATCTCCCTGCTGTTGACGCTCATGGCGATCGGTACCTTCGAGCTGATGATCCGACGCGTACCGGAGCATGCCCGCATCAATGTCGAGGGAGGCAGTTTCCAGATCAATGGCATCGATCTGAACATGCTGACCCAGAAGCTGAGCCCGGACGAACTGCACCAGTTCGGCGGCGGTCTCGATTTCGCCCTGTACGCCGCCTCGGGTTGGCCACTGGTCGTGCTGATCTTCGTGGTGTTCTTCTACTGCCTGGGCAGCCTGTACGACGACCGGAAAGATCGCAGCGTGCTGTTCTGGAAGTCGCTGCCGGTCTCCGACCGCGACACCGTGCTGTCCAAGGTGATCACTTCCACGATTGTCGCGCCGACGCTCGCCGTGCTCGTGGGCCTCGTCTCGATGCTCGGGTTTCTGACGATTCTCAGCCTGGTGGCACTGTTCCACGGCGGCAATCCAGTCTCCCTGCTGTGGGGACCCGCCAGCCCATTGAAGGTCGCCGGAACCCTGATCGCCTCGATCCCGGTCTACGCGCTGTGGGCGATGCCGACCGTGGGCTGGCTGATGCTGTGCTCGGCCTGGGCCAAGAGCAAGCCGTTCCTGTGGGCGATCATGATCCCGGTGTTCGCCGGCATCTTCGTCAGCTGGTTCGACCTGATGCACGTGTTCGACCTGGAATCCACGTGGTTCTGGAAGAACATCGTCGCCCGTGCCCTGCTGAGCGTGGTTCCGGGCAGCTGGTTCGACGTCGCGAACGTCGGCCCGGTCAACGTCGACGGCCCGCAGGCGATCCACTCGGTCGTCAACCTGGGCACCATGTATTCGGTCCTGGCGACGCCCCAGCTGTGGATCGGCGTGATGGCCGGCGCACTGATGATCATCGCGGCGATCCGCCTGCGCCGCTGGCGCGACGAGGGTTGAGGCAAGCCGCTTGCGCGGCACTACCGTGCGGCGCCGAACGCCCGGCCACGGATCGGCCGGGCCGGGCTCTCCGAAGCCGATAACGTGACGCCATGGAAGGCATGGCAGAAATTAGGTCGCGGTACCGCAACTGCAGCTCCGTTGCGCGCATCCCAGCAGGGCCAACCACGCAGAGACCCACCATGCACAAGATGCTTCCCGCCCTTGCCCTTGCCCTTCCCCTTGCAGCCCCCCTCGCCTTGGCCTGGCAATCCGCCGCTGCCCAGGACCACCACTGCAAGCACTCGCAGCCACGCAACCTGACCCTCGACCTCGCGGGCGTGAAGGCCGTCGTGTTCGAGATCGGCCCGCACGACCTGCGCGTCGATGCCTCGGCCACCGCCCGCCCCGGCATCCAGGGCCGGGCCTGCAGTTCCGACGCACAGCAGTTGGAATTGCTGTCGCTGACGCAGGAGCGCCAGGGAGAGAAGCTCGTCGTGCGTGCCGAGCGCAAGCAGATCGAGAACGGCTTTTTCAAGGACACCGCCTCGCTCGGCCAGTACCTGTTCGGCAACCACTACGCCTACCTGACCCTTGAGGCCCAGATCCCCGAAGGCATGCCGGTGCAGCTGAAGGTCGGCTCAGGCGACGCGGTGGTGACCGGCGCGGCCTCGCTCAGTGCGGACGTCGGTTCCGGCGACGTCCGCGCCAGCCGCATCCGCGGCCTGGTGGCGGCCGAGGTCGGCTCCGGCGACATCGAACTAGACGATATCGGCGAGCTGCGTGTCGTGTCGGTGGGCTCCGGCGACCTCGAAGCCAGGCGCATCGCCCACGGCGCCCAGGTCGACCAGATCGGCTCCGGTGACGTCGGCCTGCAGGGCGTCGGCGGCAATGTCCAGGTCGGCAGCATCGGCTCCGGCAACCTCGATGTCCGCGACGTCCGCGGCACGCTGTCGGTGCGCTCCGTCGGCAGCGGTTCAATCGATCACGACATCGTGGCCGGCGCAGTGTCGCTGCCCGGGCAGCACTGAGCTGGTCCCACTCAATACCATGAGCAAAACCATGAACCACTCGATCCGCACCATCGCCGCCACCGCACTGCTCGCCGCCCTGCCGCTGCTCGGCGCCTGCGAATCCAAGACTCCGGAACAGCAGGTGCAGAAGGTCAAGGAAGAATCGATCATCTCGCAGGCCACGCGTGAAGCCGTTGCAGAGGCGCGCAAGGAGATCAACGAAGGCAACATCTCCGTTTCCAACGACCACAAGTCGGGACAAGGCAAGGCCGAAATCACGCCGAAGGGCGACCTGCTGATCGACGGCCGCGCAGTCGCGATCAATCAGGAACAGCGCAAGCTGCTGCTCGAATACCGCGGTCATGTTGCCTCGGTGGCCGAAGCCGGCGTCGAGATCGGCATGCAGGGCGCCGACCTGGCTACCAAGGCCGTGGGCGCCGCACTGAAGGGCGTGTTCACCGGCAACACCGAGGACGTCGAGAAGCACGTCGAAGCCGAAGCCAGCAAGATCAAGGCCTCGGCATTGAAGCTGTGCGACCGGCTGCCGGCGATGATGGCCTCGCAGCAGAAGCTCAAGACGGCAGTGCCCGAGTTCGCGCCGTACGCGACGATGGACCAGTCCGACATCGACGAGTGCCGTGAGGACGCCAAGGAAGACAAGGGCGGCAAGCACGAGAACTTCGCGGACAAGGCAGCGGCCGCCGAGTCCGTCAAGCAGTAAGCCTGCACGGGCCGTCGCTGCGACGGCCGCCGCAACATGAAAGCCCGGACGCCGCCAGGTATCCGGGCTTTTTCCATGTGCACCCATGTAGGAGCGTCAGCCGCGACGGACCGCAAGCCGGGGCGCTCCCACAGCGAAGTTCAGCCGCCGCCTCCGCCCCCGCCCTCCTGGATGCCTCCGCGGGTCAGCGCGGCAGGATCAAGCAGGCGCCGCAGTTCCCGCTCCGGAAGCCCGGTGGCCTCCATCGCGACGTCGAGCACCGCGCGCCCTTCCTTGTAGGCCTGCTTGGCGATCGCCGCGGCCTTCTCATAGCCGATGATCGGATTGAGCGCGGTGACCAGGATCGGATTGCGGTTCAACGCTTCGCGCACGCGATCGGGACGCGCGTTGATGCCGGCGATGGCGTCGTCGGCGAGCAGCCGCATGACGTTGGCCAGCAGGCCGATCGAACCGAGCAGGTCGTAGGCGATCAGCGGCAGCATCACGTTGAGCTGGAAGTTGCCGCTCTGCCCGGCCACGGTGATCGCGGTGTGGTGCCCCATCACCTGCGCGCAGACCATGCAGGTCGCCTCCGGGATCACCGGGTTGACCTTGCCCGGCATGATCGAACTGCCCGGCTGGAGCGCCGGCAATTCGATTTCGCCCAGGCCGGCCAGCGGCCCGGAGTTCATCCAGCGCAGGTCGTTGGCGATCTTCATCAACGCCACGGCCAGCGTATTGAGCTGGCCCGACAGTTCGACCGCGTCATCCTGCGCGGCGATGCCCTCGAACTTGTCGGCGGCCGATTCGAACTTCGTCCCCGACAGCGACGACAGCGACCTCGCCATCGCCCGGCCGAAACGCGGATCGGCGTTGATTCCGGTGCCTATCGCAGTGCCGCCGATCGGCAACCGGCGCAGGCGCTTCAGCGCATCCTCGATGCGCCCTTGGGCCGAGGCCAGCTGCGCGGCCCATGCGCCGAACTCCTGCGCGAACGTCAATGGCATCGCATCCATCAGGTGGGTGCGGCCCGTCTTGGTGACCTTGCCCAGCGCACGACCGCGCAGTTCGATGGTGCGCCGCAGGTGCCGGAGCGACGGCAGCAGGCGTTCCATCGTCGCCAGCTGTGCCGACACGCGGATCGCGGTCGGGATCACGTCGTTGGAGCTCTGGCCGAGGTTGACGTGGTCGTTCGGATGCACCTTGGCGCGGCCATCGCGCGTTGCCACCGTGGCGATGACCTCGTTGGCGTTCATGTTGCTCGAAGTGCCCGAGCCAGTCTGGAACACGTCGATCGGAAAATGCGCGTCGTACTCACCCTGCGCGACGGCGAGGGCCGCCGTATGGATCGCCTTCGCCGCGCCCTTGCCGAGCAGGCCGAAGCCTCCATTGACCTCGGCGGCCGCGGCCTTGATCAGGCCGAGCGCACGGATGAACTCGCGCGGCATCGGTCGGCCGGAGATCGGGAAGTTCTGCACGGCGCGCTGGGTCTGCGCGCCCCATAGCGCTTCAGCCGGGACCCGCAGTTCGCCCATGCTGTCGTGCTCGATGCGAAAGCGCGGC
Source organism: Lysobacter niastensis (assembly GCF_015453285.1). Lineage (GTDB taxonomy): Bacteria > Pseudomonadota > Gammaproteobacteria > Xanthomonadales > Xanthomonadaceae > Lysobacter_J > Lysobacter_J niastensis. The sequence continues at coordinate 374,879 of NZ_JADLZT010000005.1, read as the reverse complement.
CCGCGGGGGTTTCTGGTGGCCATGGCCAACTCCTGGCGGATTCGTTTGTGGGGATGGGGCGCAGCTTACGCCCGCCGTCGCACACCCGGCTTTCACGCCGGGTTCCGGCCGGGAACTGCCTGAACCCGCTGGCTGTAGAATGGCGGGCTCGCTTCCCAGTGCCCGCGCCATGTCCAGCCAGATCGAAACCCAGTTGCTCGCCCTGTCCCCGCTCGATGGCCGCTATGCCGGCAAGGTCGACGCGCTGCGTCCGATCTTCTCCGAATACGGCCTGATCAAGGCGCGTGTGAAGGTCGAGGTCGAATGGCTGCTGGCTCTGGCCAACGAGCCGGGCATCACCGAATTGAAGCCGTTCTCCGAAGCCGCTGCCGCACGCCTGCGCGCGCTCGCCGACGATCTGTCCCCGGCCGACGCGGCTCGGGTCAAGGAGATCGAGCGCACCACCAACCACGACGTCAAGGCGGTCGAGTACCTGATCAAGGAGCGCCTGAAGGACGACGCCGAGCTCGGCCCGGCGCTGGAGTTCGTGCACTTCGCCTGCACCTCCGAGGACATCAACAACCTCAGCTACTCGTTGATGCTCAACCAGGCGCGCCAGTACGTGCTGCTGCCGAAACTCGACGAGCTCATCCAGAAGCTGCGCGCGATGGCGCACGAGCACGCCGCGCTGCCGATGCTGTCGCGCACGCACGGCCAGACCGCCTCGCCGACCACCGTCGGCAAGGAACTGGCCAACGTCGTCGCCCGCCTGCAGCGCCAGGGCGAGACCCTCGCCGGTGCGCGCATGCCGGGCAAGATCAATGGCGCGGTTGGCAACTACAACGCGCACGTCGCCGCCTACCCGGAGGTCGACTGGGCGAAGTTCTCCGAGCACTTCGTGCATTCGCTGGGCCTGAACTGGCAGCCCTACACCACCCAGATCGAACCGCACGACGGCATCGCCGAAGTCTGCGACGCCGCCAAGCGCATCGACACGATCTGCATCGACCTGTGCCGCGACATCTGGGGCTACATCTCGCTGGGCTATTTCAAGCAGGCGGTGAAGGCCGGCGAAGTGGGCAGTTCGACGATGCCGCACAAGGTCAACCCGATCGACTTCGAGAATGCCGAGGGCAACTTCGGCATCGCCAATGCGCTGTTCGAGCACTTTGCCGCCAAGCTGCCGATCAGCCGCTGGCAGCGCGACCTGACCGACTCGACCGTGCTGCGCGCCCTGGGTACCGCGTTCGGCCACGCGCTGATCGGCTTCGACGCGCTGCAGCGCGGCCTGGGCAAGCTCAGCGCCAACCCGGAGCGCCTCGCCGCCGATCTCGATGCCGCCTGGGAAGTGCTGGCCGAGGCCGTGCAGACGGTCATGCGCCGCCACGGCCTGCCCAACCCGTACGAGCAGCTCAAGGCGCTGACCCGCGGCCAGGGCATCACCGAGGCCTCGATGCGCGAGTTCATCGCTTCGCTGAGCCTGCCGGCCGCGGACAAGCAGCGCCTGCTCGACATGACGCCGGGCAGCTACACCGGCCTGGCAGAGCGTCTGGCCCGGGAAATCTGAGTTGCGCGTGTTCTCCTTGGGAGTACACCACGGAGCGGGGGCATAGCCCTCCTCCCCGGCCCGGACGGGAGGACACGATGAACCTGCTGGTCAACATCGACGTCGCGGAACTCGCTCCGGCCGAGGCCTTCTACACGCAGGCTTTCGGGCTGCAGCCGGCGCGACGCTTCGGCAACGGGGCCGTCGAACTGCTGGGCGCGCAGACGCCCATCTATCTGCTGTGCAAGGATGCCGGCACCATCGGCGCCGGCACCATGACCCGCGACTACGCACGCCACTGGACTCCGGTCCATTGCGACGTCGTGGTCACTGACCTGGAATCCGCCCTCTCGCGTGCGCTCTCTGCCGGCGCATCGCAGGAAGGCGCCATCCGCGAAGCCGACTGGGGCCGGATAGTCACTGTTGCCGATCCGTTCGGCCATGGCTGGTGTCTGCTGCAGTTCCGCGGCCGCGGTTACGACGAGATCGCCACATGAGCCCCACCCCACGCAAGGCCACGAAGGCCGCAACGAAGAAGACCTCGAACCCGTCGCGCGCGCCGGCAGCCTTGCCGATCGAGATCGATGCCAGTGCACTGCCCCCGCTGGGCATGCCGGCCGCGAAGTTCCTGCGCGACTACTGGCAGAAGAAGCCTCTGCTGATCCGCAACGCATTCCCCGGCTTCGAATCGCCGATCCAGCCCGAGGACCTGGCCGGCCTGGCCTGCGAGGAAGCCGCGCTTTCCCGCATCGTCATGCACGATCGCGCCAACGACCGCTGGACGCTGCGCCACGGACCGTTCGAAGAGGACGAGTTCCCGGGCATGCCGCACCAGGACTGGACGCTGCTGGTGCAGGACGTGGACAAGTGGGATGCCGATGTCGGCGCACTGCTGCAGGCGTTCGAGTTCCTGCCGCGCTGGCGCATCGACGACATCATGATCTCGTTCGCGGCGCCGGGCGGTTCGGTCGGCGCGCACGTCGACCAGTACGACGTGTTCCTGCTGCAGGCGCAGGGGCATCGCCGCTGGCAGATCGATGCCGGCCCCGCCCCTTCGCTGGAGTTCCGCAACGACGTCGAACTCAAGCTGCTGCGAGAGTTCACGCCCACCCACGACTGGGTACTCGGCCCCGGCGACATGCTCTACCTGCCGCCGGGCGTGCCGCACCACGGCGTCGCCGAGGACGCGTGCCTGACCTTCTCGGTGGGCATGCGCGCGCCCTCGGCCGCGGAACTGCTCGGTGATTTCGTCGACACGCTGGCCGCCGATGCCGATGAGGCGCTGCGCTACCGCGATCCCGACCTGGTGCCGGCGTCGGACAGCCATGAGATCGACGTGGCCGCGATGAATCGCGCCGTCGAGGCGCTGAACCTGCTGCGCATGAACGATCCGGACCGCCTCGGCGACTGGTTCGGCCGATTCATCACGGTGTATCGCGCTGCCGGCGAAGTGCATCCCGGCAGCGAGCCGCGTTCGCGCATCGAGATCGAATGGGACCTGCAGCAGGGCGCCTGGTTGCAACGCCATCCGTGGTCGCGCATGGCCTGGCGCCGTGCGCACCACGCCGGCGAACCGGCAAGGCTGTACGTCAGCGGCCAGGAGCATGAGTTGCCGGCCGACGACGCGCGCCGTATCGCCGGTTCCGGCACGATCGACGGGCCGCTCTATGCCGCCCTGTCGGAAGCGGGCCGCGACCGTGTCTACGCACTGGTGCAGGCCGGCCACTACCACCTCGCATTGGACCAAGCGGACGACGAACAAGGGGAATGACATGCCCGATGCCGTGGCCCAGGTAGCATCGTTCGCCGTCGACATCGTCGACTTCGAAGCCGCGCGCGCCGGCCTGCACGCGGTTCGCGAACAGGTCTTCATCGTCGAACAGGGCGTGCCGGCCGACATCGAACGCGACGCGCTGGATCCGCTCTGCCGTCATGTGCTCGCCCGCGACGCCGAAGGGCGCCCCATCGGCGCCGGCCGGTTGACGCCGGACCACCGCATCGGCCGCATGGCCGTGCTGGCCCAGTGGCGCAGCCGCGGCGTCGGCGAGGCGATGTTGCAGGCGCTGGTCGAGGAGGCCTGCCGGCTCGGCTGGCACGAGGTCAGCCTGCACGCGCAGGTGTCGGCGCTCGCGTTCTACTCGCGCCATGGCTTCATTCCGTACGGCCCGCGTTTTTCGGAAGCCGGCATCGACCACCAGTCGATGCGGCGCCGGCTCGATGCCGCGACACCGGTCGAGGGACGCGAGGCCGCCCAAGCCGCGCTGCAGGGAGTCATCGCCGGCGCCCGGCGGCAACTGCTGATCTACAGCCGCGAACTGGACCCGGGCCTGCTCGACCAGTCCGACGCGGTTTCCGCCCTGCGCCGCTTCGCCACCGGCGGCGGCGAGGTCCGGGTGCTGCTGCAGGACCCGGCCACGCCACAGCGTGCGCTGGCGCCGCTGCTGGGACTCGGTCAGCGCCTGACCACCGCGTTCGCCTTCCGTGCGATCGAGGAGCCGGTCGACCGTGACTACCCCTCCGCCTATGCCGTCAACGACCGCGGAGGCTGGTACTTCCGTGCCCTGGGGCATCGCTTCGAGGGCGAATGCCGCATGGACGACCCGGCCCGGGCGCGTCAGTTGCACGCCATATTCGATCCGGTCTGGGAGCGCGCCCGTCCGTGCTCGGAGTACCGCGCGCTGGGGATTTGAGCCGGCGGCGTGCGCCTGTGCCTTGAAGCGGCCCCGTCGGGGCCCAAACCTGAGTCCGTGGATTGGCCCGCGTGGGTCTTTCGACATAAGTGTTAGCCGCTGACTCACATCGTCCCGCTATAATTCCGAGTCTTAAGTGCCTGAATAGCCATCGGCGCATCGGCGCCGGTGTCTCGAAGCCCCTTTCCGCCCTCTCCCATCGAGTTTCCCGACGCAATCGTGGACAGTCTCCTCAAGCAGTTTTCCCAGTCCTCCCAGCTCGGCGCCAATGCCGCCTACATCGAGGATCTGTACGAGCAGTACCTGGTTTCTCCCGACAGTGTCGAACCCAAATGGAAGGCCTACTTCGACGGCTTCAAGGGCCGCGAAGCCGGTGACGTGCCGCACTCGGCCGTAATCGACAACATCGCCGAGGCCGGCCGCCAGGCCAGTCGTGGCGTGGTCGCGGTGGCTGCCGGTGCCGGCGACGAGCGCGAGCGCCAGGTCGGCCGCCTGATCACGGCTTACCGTTCGCGCGGCCACCTCGCCGCCGACATCGATCCGCTGGGCCTGTGGCAGAAGCCGGACGCGCCGGATCTGGCGCTGGGCTTCCATCGCCTGTCCGAGAGCGACCTGAAGGCCGAGTTCAGCACCGGCGGCGTCGGCGGCAACGACCGCATGAAGCTCGGTGACCTGCTGTCCCTGCTGAAGGCCACCTACACCGGCCCGATCGGCGCCGAGTTCATGCACATCACCGACGCCGAACAGCGTCGCTGGCTCTACGAGCGCCTGGAGAAGGCCGGCGGCAAGTTCGGCCGCACCGCCGACGACAAGAAGCGCATCCTCGAGCGCCTGACCGCGGCCGACGGCCTCGAGCGTTACCTCGGCACCAAGTACGTCGGCCAGAAGCGCTTCTCGCTGGAAGGCGGTGACGCCCTGATCCCGCTGATGGACACCACGATCCGCCGCGCCGGCGAACAGGGTGCCAAGGACGTGGTCATCGGCATGGCCCACCGCGGCCGCCTCAACGTCCTGATCAACACGCTCGGCAAGCCGCCGCGCCACCTTTTCGACGAGTTCGAAGGCAAGTTCGAGCACGTCCATAGCGACCTCGCCCACCAGGGCGACGTGAAGTACCACATGGGCTTCTCCGCCGACGTCGCCACGCCTGGCGGCCCGGTGCACCTGGCACTGGCGTTCAACCCGTCGCACCTCGAGATCGTCGACCCGGTGGTCGCCGGCTCGGTGCGCTCGCGCCAGGTCCGCCGTGGCGACAAGGGCCGCGAGCAGGTGCTGCCGGTGCTGATCCACGGCGACGCCGCGTTTGCCGGCCAGGGCGTGGTGATGGAGCTGTTCCAGATGTCGCAGGCGCGCGGTTTCGCGGTAGGCGGCACGCTGCACATCGTCATCAACAACCAGGTCGGCTTCACCACCAGCGCCGTGCAGGACGCCCGCTCGACGCTGTACTGCACCGACGTGGCCAAGATGGTCGGCGCGCCGGTCCTGCACGTGAACGGCGACAACCCGGAAGCGGTGACGTTCTGCGCCGAACTGGCGCTGGACTTCCGCAACCGCTTCGGCAGGGATGTGGTCATCGACCTGGTCTGCTACCGCCGCCACGGCCACAACGAAGCCGACGAGCCGGCGGCGACGCAGCCGGTGATGTACCAGGTCATCCGCAAGCACAAGACACCGCGTGAGCTATACGCGACGAAGCTGGTCGAGGAAGGCACGATTACCGCCGACATCGCGCAGGCGATGGTCGATGGCCACCGCCAGAAACTCGACGACGGCCTGGTCACCGCCGACGTGGTCGAGGTGAAGCCGGACGAGTTCACGATCGACTGGTCGAAGTACCTGTCGGGCAAGCTCAGCGACCCGGTCGACACCACCTTCGACCGCAAGAAGCTCGACAAGCTCGCGACCACCATCAACGATGTTCCCGCGGACCTGAAGCTGCACCCGCGCGTCGCCAAGATCTACGAGGACCGCCGCAAGATGGCGGCCGGCGAACTCGGCGGCGACTGGGGCTTTGCCGAGAACCTCGCCTACGCGACGCTGATGGACGAAGGCTACAAGCTGCGCCTGGTCGGCCAGGACTGCGGCCGCGGCACGTTCTTCCACCGCCACGCGATCCTGCACGAGCAGACCAACGACGAATACGTCCTGCCGCTGCGCCGCCTGGTCAAGAACCCGAGCGACGTGACCATCATCGACTCGCTGCTCAGCGAAGAAGCGGTGATGGGCTTCGAGTACGGCTACGCCACCGCCGATCCCATGACGCTGGACATCTGGGAAGCGCAGTTCGGCGACTTCGCCAACGGCGCGCAGGTCGTCATCGACCAGTTCCTGTCGTCGGGCGAAGCCAAGTGGGGCCGCCTGTGCGGCCTGGCGCTGTTCCTGCCGCACGGCTACGAAGGCCAGGGCCCGGAGCACAGCTCCGCACGCCTGGAGCGCTTCCTGCAGCTGTGCGCACTGGAGAACATGATCGTCTGCACGCCGACCACGCCGGCGCAGGCCTACCACATGATCCGCCGCCAGATGCGCATGACCACGCGCAAGCCGCTGGTGGTGATGACGCCCAAGTCGCTGCTGCGCCACAAGCTGGCGGTGTCTACGCTGGACGAGCTGGCCAAGGGCGAGTTCCAGCACCTGATCCCGGACGCAAGCGCCGACGCCAAGAAGGTCACGCGCGTCGTCGTCTGCGGCGGCAAGGTCTACTACGACCTGCTCGAAGAGCAGCAGAAGCAGGGCCTGGCCAACGTCGCGATCGTGCGCATCGAACAGCTGTATCCGTTCCCGCGGGCGCAGCTGGCCGCCGAGCTCAAGCGCTTCGGCAAGGCGACCGACGTGGTGTGGTGCCAGGAAGAGCCGCAGAACCAGGGCGCGTGGTACCAGATCCGCCACCACCTCGCCGCCTCCATGCACTCCGGCCAGACCCTGCACTACGCCGGCCGCGCCCGTTCGCCGTCGCCGGCCGCCGGTCACCTCGCCGACCACATCGCCGAGCAGACCGCCCTGGTCGCCGATGCGCTGATGAACCCGCTGCGCGGCGAAGTCACCGTCGAGTAACCGCAGCCCCCACCCGCTTGCGCCACCCATTCATTACGCAATCCAGGATGCCCGCACCATGAGCACCGAGATCAAAGTTCCTGTCCTGCCCGAGTCCGTCTCCGACGCAACCATCGCCACCTGGCACAAGAAGGTCGGCGACGCCGTCAAGCGCGACGAGAACATCGTCGACCTCGAGACCGACAAGGTCGTGCTCGAAGTGCCCTCGCCGGTCGACGGCGTGATCAAGGAAATCAAGTTCGCCGAAGGCGCGACCGTGACCAGCCAGCAGCTGATCGCGATCGTCGAGGCCGGCGCCGCCGCGGCCGCTCCGGCTCCGGAATCGAAGGCGACTCTCGACGCCAAGAATGACGCCGCCGCCAAGGACGTCGCCCAGCCGGTGCAGCCGAAGGCCGAAGCCCCGAAGGCTGCCGCCGCTCCTGCCGCCGCCGAACTCCCGCCGGGCGCACGCTTCACCGCCGTCACGCAGGGTATCGACCCGTCCCAGGTCGAAGGCACCGGCCGCCGCGGCATGGTCACCAAGGAAGACCTGGTCAACTACGCCAGCGGCAAGACCTCCGGCGTCGCCGGTGGCGCGCGTCCGGAAGAGCGCGTGCCGATGACCCGCATGCGCGCCCGCATCGCCGAGCGCCTGATGCAGTCGAAGAACTCGATCGCGATGCTGACCTCGTTCAACGAGGTCAACCTCGGCAAGGTCATGGCGATGCGCAAGGAGCTGGGCGAGCAGTTCGAGAAGGCCAACGGCATCAAGCTGGGCTTCATGAGCTTCTTCGCCAAGGCCGCCGCCAACGCGCTGCAGAAGTACCCGGTGATCAACGCCTCGGTCGACGGCAACGACGTCATCTACCACGGCTACGCCGACATCTCGATCGCCGTGTCGACCGACAAGGGTCTGGTGACGCCGGTGCTGCGCAATGTCGAGCGCATGGGCTTCGCCGACGTCGAGAAGGGCATCGCCGACTACGCCAAGAAGGCGCGCGACGGCAAGCTGGCGCTGGAAGACCTCCAGGGCGGTACCTTCACGATCACCAATGGCGGTACCTTCGGTTCGCTGATGTCGACGCCGATCGTCAATCCGCCGCAGTCGGCGATCCTCGGCATGCACGCCATCAAGGAGCGTCCGATCGCCGAGAACGGCCAGGTCGTGATCGCGCCGATGATGTACATCGCGCTGTCCTACGACCACCGCATCATCGACGGCAAGGAAGCGGTGCTGTTCCTGGTCGACATCAAGAACCAGCTCGAGAACCCGCACCGCATGCTGCTGGGCATGTGATCGCTCGAACCCCTCTCCCGCCCGCGGGAGAGGGTTGGGTGAGGGCCGCCGAAGTCGCGCGGCCTGAATCCCGCGACGGAGTTCGGCACAAGCGTCACGACCTGCAACCGCCCACTCCGCCGAACCCTCATCCGGCGCTTCGCGCCACCTTCTCCAAAAGTGAGAAGGGATAAAGGCAAAGGATCTAGATCAATGAGCGAACAGCAGAACTTCGACGTCGTCGTCATCGGCGCCGGCCCGGCCGGCTACCACGCCGCCATCCGCGCAGCCCAGCTCGGACTGAAGACGGCATGCATCGACGCCGCTCTCGGCAAGGACGGCAAGCCGGCCCTCGGCGGCACCTGCCTGCGCGTGGGCTGCATTCCGTCCAAGGCGCTGCTCGACAGCTCGCGCCAGTTCTACAACCTCAACCACCTGTTCGGCGAACACGGCATCACCACCAAGGATGCCAAGATCGACATCGCCACGATGATTGGCCGCAAAGACAAGATCGTGAAGCAGTTCACCGGCGGCATCGCGATGCTGTTCAAGGCGAACAAGGTCACGCCGTTCTACGGCTTCGGCCAGTTGCAGCCGGGCAACGTCGTCAAGGTCACGCAGCACGACGGCAGCGTCGTCGAGCTCAAGGGCACCAACGTCATCCTTGCCGCAGGTTCGGATTCGATCGAACTGCCGTTCGCCAAGTTCGACAACGACACCATCGTCGACAACGTCGGCGCGCTGGACTTCACCGCCGTACCGAAGCGCCTGGGCGTGATCGGCGCTGGCGTGATCGGCCTAGAGCTGGGCAGCGTCTGGAAGCGCCTGGGCGCCGAGGTCACCATCCTCGAGGCCCTGCCCGACTTCCTCGCAGCCGCCGACGCCGAGGTCGCCAAGACCGCGGCCAAGGAATTCAAGAAGCAGGGCCTGGACATCAAGCTTGGCGCGAAGGTCAGCAAGGCCGAGATCAAGGGCAAGGGCAAGACCAAGGAAGTCGAGGTCACCTACTCCGACGCCGAAGGCGAGAAGACCATCGTCGTCGACAAGCTGCTGGTCTCGGTCGGCCGTCGCGCAGCGAGCAAGGGCCTGCTGGCCGATGGCACCGGCGTGAAGCTGGATGCGCGCGGCATGATCGAGGTCGACGAGCACTGCCACACCGGCGTCGACGGCGTCTGGGCCGTGGGCGACTGCGTGCGCGGCCCGATGCTGGCGCACAAGGGCTTCGAGGAAGGCATCGCCGTAGCCGAGCTGATCGCCGGCCTGCCGGGCCACGTCAACCTCGAGACCATTCCGTGGGTCATCTACACCGAGCCGGAGATCGCGTGGGTCGGCAGGACCGAAGCGCAGCTCAAGGCCGAGGGCGTGCCGTACAAGACCGGCAGCTTCCCGTTCGCGGCGATCGGCCGTGCGGTGGCGATGGGCGAGCCGGCTGGCTTCGTCAAGGTCATCGCGCACGAGGAAACCGATCGCGTGCTGGGCATGCACCTCGTCGGTGTCGGCGTGTCCGAACTGGTGCACGAAGGCGTCCTGACGATGGAGTTCAGCGGTTCGGCCGACGACCTCGCCCGCATCTGCCACGCTCATCCGACGCTGTCCGAAGCGGTCCACGACGCGGCGATGGCCGTCGCCAAGCGTTCGATCCACAAGGCGAACTGATCCATCGCAGCGTGAGCCGCATGAAGCCGCCATCACCGACCCGGTGCTGGCGGCTTTTGTTTTTCAGTGAGGCATCGCCATGACTGAAAGCAACCCCATCCGCAACGTATCCGATACCGCGTCCTGGGTCGCGATCTATCGCGCCATGGAGAGCGAGCGGCCAGATGCCCTGTTCCACGACCCTTACGCACGGCGTCTCGGCGGCGAACGGGGCGAGGCCATCGTCAAGGCGCTGCCTCGCGGCGCATCGATGAGCTGGCCGATGGTGGTGCGTACCGCGGTCATGGACGAGATCGTGCTGCGTTGTGTGCACGAAGGTGCGGCCACCGTGCTCAATCTGGCCGCCGGCCTCGATGCACGCCCCTACCGCCTGGCGCTGCCGCCTACATTGCGCTGGCTGCACGTCGACCTGCCGGACATGGTCGACCACTTCCGCGACAACATGGCCGGCGAAACACCGCACTGCCAGCTCGAGTTCGTCGCGGCCGACCTGCGCGAAGCTTCGGCGCGTCGCGAGGTCTTCGCCAAGGCGGCCGAACGTGGCCCCGTGCTTGCGATCACCGAGGGCTTGCTGATCTACCTGGAAGCCGACCAGGTCGCCGACCTCGCACGTGACCTGCGCGACTTCGCCCACGCAACATGGTGGCTGACCGACCTCGCTTCGCCGATGCTCCTCAAGCTGCTGGAACGCCGCTGGTCGCCCAAGCTGCGCGAGGCCAACGCACCGTTCCGCTTCGGCCCGGCCGAAGGCACCGCGTTCTTCCTGCCGATGGGCTGGCATGAAGCGGAGTTCCGCTCGACCTGGGACGAATCCCTTCGCCTGAATCGCACGATGCCGATGGCGTGGTTGTGGAACCTGTTGTCGCGATTCCAGTCCAGGCAACGACAGGAAGAAGGCCGCCGCATGTCGGGCATCGTGCTGCTGCAATCGAACTGACCTTAAAGAACTGAACGAGAACACGCCATGCGCTCTGTATGTGTCTACTGCGGTTCCAACGCCGGCGCCAAGCCGATCTACACCGAGCGCGCGATCGCGCTGGGTACGCAACTGGCAAAGGACGGCGTCGCCCTCGTGTATGGCGGCGGCAACGTCGGCTTGATGGGCATCGTGGCCGATGCCGTGCTGGAAGCCGGTGGCGACGTGGTCGGCGTGATCCCGGAGCAGCTCGTCAACTGGGAAGTCGCGCACAAAGGGCTGACGCGCCTGGAAGTGGTGGGCTCGATGCACGAGCGCAAGGCACGCATGTTCGACCTCTCCGACGGCTTCATCGCCCTGCCCGGTGGCTTCGGCACGCTGGACGAGATGTTCGAGATGCTGACCTGGCGTCAGCTCGGCATCGGCGACAAGCCCTGCGCGTTCCTCGACGTCGACGGCTTCTACTCGCCGCTGATCGCGATGCTCGACAGGATGGTCGAGGAGCGCTTCCTGCACCCGGACCAACGCCGCGACCTGTGGCACGGCGACGACCTGCACGCGATGCTCGAATGGATGAAACGCTACGAGCCCGCGCAGGCCGACAAGTGGATGGACGAGAAGCGGCGCGGCGCATTGCGGTAACCTCCGTCCAATGCACGGAGGGAACCATGTCGAAAGCGAATGCTGCTTGTTTGATCGCCCTGGCGCTGGCGCTACTGTCCTTCGGCGCCGACGCCCGCTCCGACTGTGAGGAAGCCCGCCGTCTCCCGGCCGACGCCGACGAAGAGTCGCGGCGCATTGTCTGCGAGATCCCGGAGGCTTACCGCTATGAGGTGGGTCTCGCTGAGTTCGTCGGGCAGATGATCCGCCTGCACGACAGCGCCGCCTGGCTGACAACGGACGCACTGCAGGAAATCAAGGCATTCGATGGCCAGCAAGGAAAGGGACGCGGATGGCTGACGCTCGGCAATGGCGAGGACATCGAAGTCCGCTATTTCTTCGAACACGATGGCCGTACCGCGGCGGTGGCGAGCGCGACGCTCGATACCCGGGCGTTCAAGGCCCGCGACGCCCGCAAGCTGTCGCCCGCCGAGCCGATGAGCGAGCGGGAGCAGCGGCTGATGCGCGCAAGAATGCTCGCCTTGGCCACCGACGGCCTGATGGTCTGCACTAACCACCCACCCAACACGGTGGTGATCGAAGCCGACGAGGACGGCCGCAAGGAGATCCAGGTGTTCGTGATGTCGGCATGGGTGTCCGACGCGGAAACCCCACTGGGCGGCTATCACATGTTCCGCGTCAGCGAGGACGGCAACACGGTCATCAGCCACTTCTCGCAGACCCGGGCCTGCCCGCTAGGACGTGGAAGCCAATCCAGGGAAACCGCCGCGCTCGCCGTCACGCACCTCACTTCCAAGGCGCCGACGATGTTCCACGTCTTCATGAGCCTGCAGTACCGCAAACCCTTGTACGTCACCACCACGCAGAACGGAATGCTCTGGCGCGTAGAGAAAGGCAGGGTTTTCCTCGTGAACGACAAAGAGCCGAAAGCAAACGCAGATCGCGCCGGCGCGCGCACTACTTCGACAGGCACCTAACGCAATGAACGACGTACGATTCCAGGCGTTCCGCATCCACAACGATGAATCCGGCTATCGCAGCGGCGTGGAGACACTCGCGCTCGACGACCTTGCGCCGGGCGAGGTCGTCGTCAAGGCGGCGTACTCGTCGGTCAACTTCAAGGACGCTTTGGCCGGCACCGGCCAGGGCAAGATCCTGCGCCGCTTCCCGCTGGTCGGAGGCATCGACGTCGCCGGCCACGTGGTGGCCTCGACCGATCCCGGGTTCAAGGAAGGCGACGAAGTGCTCGTCACCGGCTGTGGCCTCAGCGAGACGCGCGACGGTGGCTATGGCGAGTACGCGCGACTGGAAGCGCAGTGGGTGATTCCGCTGCCCAAGGGCCTGAGCCTGCGCGAAAGCATGATCCTCGGCACCGCCGGCTTCACCGCGGCGCTTGCGCTGTTCCGGATGCGCGAGAACCGGCAGACGCCGGACCTCGGTCCGCTGGCCGTCACCGGCGCGACCGGTGGCGTCGGCTCGCTTGCGGTCGACATCTTCAGCCGAGCCGGATTCGAAGTGCACGCGATCAGCGGCAAGGCCGAGCACGCGGACTACCTCACCTCGATCGGCGCGACCCAGGTACTGGGCCGCGATGCACTCGCGACCGCGCGCCCGATGGAGTCCGCACGCTTCGGCGGCGGCCTCGACAATGTCGGCGGACCGATGCTGGCCAGCCTGCTGGCGCAGACCTCGCCCTACGGCAACGTCGCCAGCGCCGGACTCGCCGCGTCGGCCGACCTGGGCACGACGGTGATGCCCTTCATTATCCGTGGCGTGTCGCTGCTGGGCGTGGCCTCCGCTGGAACCGCCCGCGACATCCGCGAAGCGGTGTGGCAGCACCTTGCGAGCGACTGGAAGCCGCGCCACCTGGATCGCATCCGCACGCGCGAAACCGGACTGGAGGGACTGCCGGACGTGTTCGCAACCATGCTTGCCGGAGGCTCCTTCGGGCGGACGCTGGTCACGTTCTAAGCGCGATCGGCCCGTCTATGCGGGCTGGTTTCGCCTCGCTACAATCGATGCAGTCTCCCGGGGGAACCACATGGCGCGCATTCTGATCGTCGACGATTCGCCGTCGCAGTTGATGGGCATTCGCCGCATTGTCGAGAAGCTCGGTCATGAAGCCGTTACCGCCGAGGATGGCGCCGCCGGTGTCGAGGCGGCCAAGCGCGAGCTTCCCGACCTGATCCTGATGGACGTGGTGATGCCGAACCTCAACGGGTTCCAGGCCACCCGCTCGATCACCCGCGATCCGGCCACGAGCAAGATCCCGATCGTCCTGGTCACCACCAAGGACCAGGACACCGACCGTGTCTGGGGCATGCGCCAGGGCGCGAAGGCCTACCTGACCAAGCCTTTCAGCGAAGGCGACCTGGCCGACATCATCCGCCAGCTGCTGCCGGCCTGAGCCAAGCTCAGGCGCGGCGCCAGTCGTCGCCGAACGCTTCCCGCATCGTTTCGTAGGCCGCCCGCTGCTCATCGGTGTGGGCGCGCGGAGCCAGCACCTCCAGTTCGACGATCTGGTCTCCCGGCGGATTGCCCGGCAGGCCACGGCCGCGCAGGCGCAGCTTGCGTCCGGCTTCGGAATTGGCCGGGATCTTCAGCTCGACTGCCCCGCCCAGCGTGGGCACGCTGATCGTCGCGCCGAGCGCAGCCTCCCATGGCGCCAGCGGCAGCACATGGATGACGTTGCGGCCGTCGACCTCGAACTGCGGGTGCGCGGCGTACTCGATTTCCAGCAGCAGGTCGCCGTGCGGACCCTGCCCCGCCAGCCGGATCTTCTGCCCCGGGCGAATCCCCTTGGGCACTCGCACATCGAGGGTCTTGTTGTTGATCGAGATGCGTACGCTGCCGCCGTCGTGCACCACTTCCAGCGATACCGCGAGCTTCGCGCGCGTGTCACCTCGCGGTGCCGGTCCGCGCTGGCGTCCGAACAGGCTCTCGAAGAAGTCGCTGAAGCCGCCGCCTGCGCCGCCACCGGCGAAGATTTCCTCGAAATCCACGCCACCAAAACCACCGCCGAAACCGCCCGGAGGCGGCTGCACTTCATCGCCGGGACGATAACCGCGCGCGCGCAGCTGGTCGTAGGCCGCGCGCTTCTCCGGGTCGCGCAATGCCTCATAGGCCTCATTGACGGCCTTGAACTTGTCCTCCGCGCCGGCTTCTTTGCTGACGTCGGGGTGGTACTTGCGCGCCAAGCGGCGGTACGCCGTCTTGATCTCGGCCTCGCCCGCGTTGGGCTCGACGCCCAGTGTCTGGTAGTAATCCTTGAACTGCATCGACGGCTCCTCTGGCCTGTCCTGCATGATCGAAGGAACGCAGGACGCACTCCCCGCCCACAATGGCAGCCACCGCGCCGATTTCAAGTCGTGACGTCCGGGTTAACGTCCGGACGCCTAGACTGTCCGCATCCCTCAGGAGATTCCCATGAGCATCCAGGTAGGCGACTCCCTTCCCGAAGTCGTGCTTCAACGCATCCGCGACGGTGTCGAAAGCGTCGACACCAACGCCCTGTTCGATGGCCGCAAGGTCGTTCTGTTCGCCGTGCCCGGCGCTTTCACCCCGACCTGCTCTGAAAAGCACCTACCCGGCTACGTGCAGCACTTCGAGGAATTTCGCCGCAAGGGCGTCGATGTCGCGTGCATGGCCGTGAACGATCCTTTCGTGATGCAGGCCTGGGGCCAGAGCCAGCATGTGCCCGAAGGCCTGATGATGCTGGCCGACGGTAACGCCGATTTCACGCGCGCACTGGGGCTGGAACTCGATGCCAGCGGCTACGGCATGGGCACGCGCTCGCGCCGCTTCGCGCTCTATGCCGAAGACGGCATCGTGCGCCTGCTCAACGTGGAGGCTCCCGGCGAGTTCCGCGTGTCGTCAGCCGAACAGATGCTGGCCGAGCTTCCGTAAGCGTCAGCGAAGCACCCGGAACTGCAACCGCGACCACGCACCGCTGTCGGCAAGCGCCGTCAGCGTGTGCTCGCCCGCTTCGTCGAAACGGTGGGCGAAGCGCGCATCGCCTGCGGTTTCGGCAACGAGGCGTCCATCGAGCAGCCAACGCACCCGCGCCTCCGTTCCGATGGCGCGCAAGGACAGGTTGAGCGAGTTTCCATTGGCGCTGGCCAGCGTGGCGCGATCGGCCAGTCCTTCGATGCGCAGCTCCGCAGCCGCGTCGCGTCCGTCGCCCGGGCAGTCCGGTGACAACGCCGGCAGGCGCGAAGCCGCACGAAGCTCGGCCGTGAGCCACGGCGCGGCCAATGCCGGCCAGCGCGCAACCTGCACGGATCGACGCCGGTGCGGAAGAGCGCATTCCGCCGACAGGCGCAGGCCGCTGTCCGCGTCGACATCGAAGCGCTCCAGCCCGGCATTCCATAGCCGCGCATCACGCTCGGCAAACGTGGGCGGCACCGAACCGTCCAGCGTCCACGCCTCCCTGCGCTTGTGGCACAACTGCGGCGCCTGCGGATCGGGCGGCAACCCCAGCGGCCAGCACACGTCGGCCAAGGCCACGCCGGGCGGCGGCGGTCGTGGCACGTCATCGCCGCGCCCATGCGGCAAGCTGTCGACCACCTCGAACAGCAGTGGCAGCGCGGTCACCGCGCCGTACTGGCCCGGCAACGGCGTGCCATCGGGACGCCCCACCCACACGCCCACGGTGTAGCGCCGCGTCGTGCCGAGCGCCCATGCGTCGCGGAAGCCGTAGCTGGTCCCGGTCTTCCACGCCACACGCGGCCCACGAGCATCGAACGCATCAGCGACGCTTCCCGGCCGCGGATTGGCCTGCAGCATCTCGCGCACGATCCAGGCCGCACCCGGCGACATCAGCCGCCGCTCGACGCGCGGTGCCGACGTCGTGTAGCGCACTCTCCCGGTGATTCCCTCACGGTTGAGCGCGGCATAGGCACCCACCAGATCCTCAAGCCGGGCACCGGTTCCACCGAGAATCATCGCCAGGTTCGGTCCGGCCCCCGGCGGCCATTCCAGTCGAATTCCAGCGTGCGCCAGCCGGGCCGAGAAACGCGCAGGCCCGACTCGGTCCAACAGATCGACGGCCGGCACATTGAGCGAAAGCCTCAACGCCTCGGCCACGCCGACGGGACCGTTGAATTCCGAATCGAAATTGCCGGGCCGGTAATCGCCGAACGACTGCGGCGCGTCTACGAGCAGGCTTTCGGAGTGGATCAGTCCGTCATCGAGCGCAAGGCCGTAGAGGAACGGCTTCAGCGTGGATCCCGGCGAGCGCGAAGCCCGCACCATGTCGACGTGTCCGAGCCGCGCCGCATCGGTGAAGTCGACCGATCCGACGTAGGCGCGCGCTTCCAGCGTGGCGTTGTCGACGACCAGCAGCGCCGCCGACGTTCGTTCGGGCAATTGCGAGAAATAGGCCGTGACGCGCTCCTCCAGCGTGCGCTGCAGTTCGAGGTCGAGCGTGCTGACGACGCGCGTTGCACGAGGCGACTCGCTGCGCAGGCGCTGCGCCAGCAGCGGTGCATGGCGAGGCGGATGCAGCGAGCGCGCGACGACCGGTTCGATGCGGGCTTCGGCCACGTCCGAGTTGGACCAAGCGCCGAGCGAAGCCATGCGCGCGAGCACCTTGTCGCGTGCCACGCGCGCACGTTCGGGTTCGCGATCCGGGCGCAATCGGCTCGGCGCCTGCGGCAGCACGGCCAACAGCGCTGCTTCGGCATGCGACAGTCGCGATGCGGGCTTGCCTAGATAGGCCCAACTGGCGGCTTCCACGCCCTCGACGGTGCCGCCGAACGGCGCGCGATTGAGGTACAGCGCAAGGATCTCGTCCTTCGACAGATGCGCTTCCAACTGGAGGGCACGCAGCAACTGCCTGGCCTTTCCGAACGGCGTGCGCGCATGCGGATCGAGGATGCGCGCGACCTGCATCGTCAATGTCGAGCCGCCCGACACGACGCGGCCGTGGCGAAGCCATTGCCCGCCCGCGCGCAGCAGCGACACCGGGTTGATGCCCGGGTGCCAGCGGAACCAGCGGTCCTCGTAGTTCAGCAGGGCCTGCAGATACAGCGGGGATACCTGGCCGGCCGCCACGGGATAGCGCCAGGCGCCATCGCCATCGGCGAATGCGCGCAAAGGCGAGCCGTCGCGCGCCACGACGACAGCTCCCCCATCCCGGTCGTGCGGCAACGGAAGCGGAAACGCGAGATCGAGCAGCATCGCGGCGATCGCGAACGACATCGCCGCGAGCAGGGCCTTCAGTCCAAGGCGGCGTGGTCGCTTCACCTGCTTCCCGGCTGCGTCACCGTCAGCGAAGCCGGTACCGACCTGCCGACACCGCGGAGTTCCGGACGGTACATGTCCTCCACCAGCGGCGGCGGCACCGTGTAGGTGCCCGGGGTCACCGCACGCACGAGATAGAACACGCGGGCCGTGTCGCCGGTATCGAGCTTGAGCGCGGCGACGTAGCGATCATCGCGGAACTCCTCGTGGCGTACCTGCGCGGCCTCGTCGCGATCGCTGATTTCGATGCCGTCGATCACCACGCCGGCCCATTGCTTGCCGTCGCCGAGATTGAAGTTCTCGATCTCCAGCCCGGCCGGCAGCAGGTCGGTCAGCAGCGCATCGGGCATCGGCTGGCGGGCGGTGATGCCGACCTGCACGATCAACGCCTCGCCCTCCTCCAGCTTGCCGCCCTCCCATGGCTGGCCCTGCATCGTGTAGTACTTGCGCACGACCTTGATGGCCGAGTCGTCGGCTTCGGGCGCGCGCCGCGGGACACCCGCGACCTCGAGGCTGGCATAGAGCGGGGGCTGGCCTTGCGGGGCGAAGCTCACGCCGCGATCGAGCATGCCCCGATCGAACTGGCGGCCGATGTACTTCGCAGGCATGGCGGCGGATACGGCGTCGCCGACCTTCCATTGCCCCGAGATCTCCTTGCCCTGGTCGGCCATCAGCGCCCTGCCCAGCCGCGCCAGTGCCACCTGCTCCTGCGTGCTCAACCATAGCCAGGGGCTGCGGCGTCTCGCATCCAGCTCCTTGCCCAACGCCACGGCGCGGGCGTCGTACTCGGGCGTGGACAGGCCGTGCTCGTGCAGCAGCGCGATCATCAATGCGTCGTCGCGCAGACGGCTGCCATAGTCGGCCATGTACATCGGACGCGCCGACGGATCGCGCGCGAAGCCTTCGGCGATCGCCTTGGCGCCTCTCGCCTTGTCGCCCTGCAACGACAACGCCAGCCCCAGATGCACCAGCGGCAGACCGGTCAGGCTGTTCTTGCGCTCGTTGTCGTAGAGCGCGCGCAACGTCCCGAGCGGAGCACGGTTCACGCGCGCCAGTGCATAGCCTGCGTAGGCCTGGTAGGCGAACTTCAGGTGTTCGCGCCGGTCGTAGCCGAAGAACGGCACGCCACCGGAGAGCAGATCCTCGTTGAGCACCTTCAGCGTCTTCTGCAGAAGCGTCTCGGGCACCGCGAATCCGCCTTCGCGCGCGTCCAGCAAGAACTCGGCGACGTAAGGCGTGAGCACCGCGTTGACGTAGTCGCCGTCGCCCCACATCGAGTAGTGGCCCGAACCGATCTGCAATGCCGCCAGGCGCCCGAAGGTGCCCTCCAGCACATTGCGGCGCGCGGTTGCCGTGAGGCCAGTGGTGCCGAGCATCTTCGCGGTCGCCTCGTCGAGTTCGAGCGCGGCGAAGCCCTTGCTGGTGGTCTGCTCCACACAGCCATAGGGGTAGTCGACGGCGCCGCGGAGTGCGCTGCCAAACGGGATCGGCGGCAAGGCGCTGACCGACAGACGCGCGTTGACCGAATCCGGCATCAACCCTTCGGCGAGATCCGGTGCAAGCGTCACCGGCGCGAGACGGTCCAGCACCTGCGTGCGCGCGCGCAACACCGATGGCCAGGCGGGACGCACCGGCACCTCGTAGCGGCGATCCACGCGGTATCCATTGCCGTCGACCCGTACGCGCACCGCCGCGGTCGCATAGCCCTCCTTCGCGACCAGCGGGAACGTGTACGTGGTCTTGCCTTCTACCGCCAGTTTCGCCGTCCGTGCGCCATCGGCGAGCGACAACGGACCCTCGCCGCTCACCTGGACCTTGAACTCGCCGGCCTTGCCGGTGAAGTTCTGCACATCCAGCGTGACGCTGCTGCGGTCGCCGGGCGCCAGCACGCGCGGCAGGCTCGCCTCGGCCAGCAGCGGTGCGCGCACCACGGTCTCGCGGCTCTGGCTGCCGTAGCGGTCAGCCGAATAGACCAGTGCCGACACGCGCAGCGAACCATTGAAATCCGGCACTGCCAGGTTGATCCGCGCGATGCCACGGGCATCGAGCTTCACCGGGCCGGTGAACAGGTCCACGGTCTGCACTTTCGCGGTCGGACGGCGTGCCTGCGGCAAGGCCGCCAGCGCCATGTCGCCACCGAAGCGGATCTTGGCGATGCCGCCTTCGAAACTTTCGATCACGCGGCCGTAGATGTCGTAGGCATCCACCCCGAGCCGGCGCTGGGCGAAGAAATGCGCAGCGGCGTCCGGCACAGGGAATCGCGTGATGTTGAGGATGCCGACATCGACCGCGGACACGGTAACGAAGGCATTCTGCCCGGCCAACTGCGGCGCGCTGACCGTCACCGGCAGATCGCGCTCGGGACGCATCTGCTCCGGGAGCGACAGGCCGACCGCGAGCTTGCGGTCGCGCCGGTCCATCGGTACATGCGCGACGCCCACCGCGCGCGCCGGCGTGATCCTGCTGGGCGCACTGCCGCCCCGGAACACCAGCGCCGTCACGTAGACGTCGTGGCGCTCCCAGTCCTTCGTCACCGGGATCTCGAACGTGCTGCCGGCCTTGGCATCGATCCCTTCCACGTAGAGCATACGATCGCTCTCGACCATCAGCAGGCCCTTGCCGGCGTGCGGAGGCGTCAGCGTGACCTTGAGCGTGTCGCCTGCGCGATACGTGGTCTTGTCGAGGGCGAGCTTGACCTTGTCGGGGCGTGCGTCGAGGCCGCGGTTTTCGTCTTCCCAGCTCCAGCCTGCGGTGAACGGATAGCGCATCGTCAGGCGCGTGGCCGGATCGAACACGTCCAGCCGGTAGTCGCCCCACTCCACCGGGAAGTCGATGCGAAGCGGCGATGCGCCGGCGTCTACCGTGCGAGTCTCGACGTCCTCGTACCGGCGCGTGAAGTCGTAGTCCCAGCCGTCGCCGTCGTCGTCATAGCTCCAGTGGTAGTCGCGATGCTCACGCACCAGCGTCACCCGCAGGGCTTTTCCGGGATGCGGCTTTCCGTCGCGGCCGAAACGTCCCAGTTCGAAGCCGGCGCTGGCGTTGGCGTCGGCGCCTTCCTTGTCGTCGAACAACGGGCGCACGCCGACCAACTCGGCGGCTGGCCAAAGCACGCGCTTGAGGCTGCGATTGACGCTGCGGCCACCGCTTTCGTAGACGCTGCCGGACACGATCGCCGCGATCGGTGCCAGAGGCTTGGCCTCGGCAGGCAATGCGATGTCCTGCTGCAGCTTGCCCTGTGCGTCGAGCTTGGTGTCGACGACGTCCTTGGCTTCCTTCGGCAAGGCCATGGTCGGATCGCCGAAGAACCAGCCCGGCAATTGCTCAAGCGGATGCTGCTCGGCCGCGACGGCAAGCTTGGCGGTGAAGCGGTTGCCGGCGGCGGGCGCGCCATACAGGTATGCGCCCACTACGCCTAGACGTATCGGTTCACGCGGCGCCAGCACCGGTGGTGCCTCGAGATCGAGCTTCAGCCGCTCCGGCAGGAACTCCTCGATTCGCAGCGTCATGCCCTGCACGGCTTCCTTGCTACCGGGATCGGTGCGGAACTCGACGCGCCAGCGGCCGGTCGCAGCATCACCGGGAATCACCTGGCTGTGGCGGACATAGCCCTGCGCATCGGGCTGCAACCGCGTCTCCAGGAACGTCTTGCCATCGGGCTGCACGTAGCGAAGGAACAGCGGCTGCAGCGCCTTGCCCTTGCCCGCAACGGGACGCCCGTCCTGGTCGCGCAGCAGCGCCGACAGGCGCACGGTTTCACCGGGACGATAGAGATCGCGGCCAGACCAGGCAAAGACATCGAACCAGGCCTGTTCGCGACCACTGACGGCGAACTCCGACAGGTCCAGCGCTGGCTGGTTGAACGGCAGCATCGACACGTCGTTTCCGTGCTGGGCCACCAGCACATGCGCGGCATCGAGCTTGTAGGCAAGCAATGCATTGCCATTTCGGTCGGTTTCACCCTTCATCACCGCCTCGCCGCGAGCGTCGAGCACTTTCAGCTCGACGCCGGCGACGGCCGAGCCGCTCTCGAGCGAAGCGGTGTGGACGAAGAGCTTGTCCCTGTAAGCCCTCGTATGCAGGCCCAGATCGCTGACGGTGAAGAATGCGGTCTCGAATTGATCCTTGAACTGGCCCGGGCGCTTCATCACCGCGAAGTACAGGCCCGGTTGCTGCAACTCGCGGATGTCCTGCACCGGCAGGTAGGTCACCACACGCTCGTTGGGCTTGCCACCCAGCACGAAGCGATTGACGTAGACCGGTTCGGACAGCTTCGCCAGCGGCGTTTTATCGCCGTACTCGCTGCTCAATTCCCAGCTGCCTCGCCGGCCGCCGCGCTGGTATTCGGCGAAGAACCTCGGCAGCTCCTTGTCCTTGATGCGCAGGAACTCGACATCGACTTCCGGCACGTTCACCGACACCACCGGCAAGCCGCGGCTCTCGCGCGCCGGCAGCACGCTGCCCTGCGATGCGAAGCCCACGACCGGCTCGAGCGGGCCGGTGTGCACCGGCTTGCGGATCTCGCGTCCCAGGCGCTGGCCGTCGGCTGCGGTCAGGCCGCTCTTGAGGACGACTACGTAGTCCTTGTCGGCTTCCACATGCGGGAAGCGCAGCACCTTGGCATCGTCGGACAGCACCCAGCTGCCCTTCACGGCCGCGCCTTTGTTGTCGCTGATCGCCAGCAGGTCGTCGAACGATTGCGTGCCCACCAGCGGCCGACTGAACTCCAGCGCGATCGCGAGCGGCTCGTCGCCCTTCTGATCGGGATAGGCGGAAAGCAATGCGAAGCCTTTCACCTCTTCGCGTTGCGCCTTGATCGCCTCGCCGGACGTTGCCGGCAACTGGCCGTCGGCGTCGCGCTTGCAGCCAACGAGCGCGATGTCGAGGAACACCAGGGCAAAGAAAAGCCCGCACAACAGGCGGGCCTGACCGAATCCATCCGTACTGCGGGCACTGCGCTTCATGCGACCTCCCAAGGTTGCGCAAAGCCTATAAAACCGGGTCGTCATCACACAACGGGGGGCTCGGGTCCCCGCCGCGGGGCCGGTGAACTGCCGTTAAGCCGGTCAGGCCGCCGCGGCCATTCCATCCCAAAAAAAAAAAACGCCGCCCGGAGGCGGCGTTTTTCGGCTGGGAACCGACCTGTTACGGCGTCGAAGACGGTTCGGCGGTCGCGCTGGCGGCTGCCGGGACCGATTCGGCGTCCTCGGCCTCGTCGTCCAGGGAGGCGTCGACGCGCTCGATCGCCTGCAGGGTCTCGTCCGCGGCCAGGCGCATCAGCGTCACGCCCTGGGTATTGCGGCCGACCTGGGCGATCTCCGCCGCGCGGGTGCGGACCAGCGTGCCGCCGTCGGAGATCAGCAGGACCTCGTGGTGGTCGCTGAGCTGGATCGCGCCCACCAGCGAACCATTGCGCTCGCTGGTCTGGATCGCGATCACACCCTGGGTGCCGCGACCCTTGCGCGGGTACTCCGACACCGGGGTGCGCTTGCCGTAGCCGCGCGCACTGGCGGTCAGGATGTCGCCTTCGCCGTCGACCACGATCAGGCTGACCACCTCGGCACCGGTCGTGGCGTCGTCGCCCTCGCCTTCACCTTCGGCCAGGCGCATGCCACGCACGCCGGTGGCGGTGCGGCCCATCGAGCGGACCTCGCCTTCGGCGAAACGCACCGCCTTGCCGTTGCTGGCGAACATCATGATGTCGCGCTCGCCATCGGTCAGCGCCACGCCGACCAGGGCGTCGCCCTCGTCGAGGTTGATCGCGATCTTGCCGCGCTGCAGGCGGAAGGCGAACTCGGTCAGCGGGGTCTTCTTGACCGTGCCGTTGCGGGTGGCGAAGAAGACGTAGCGGTTCTCGTCGTACTCGCGCACCGGCAGCACCGCCTGGACCTGCTCACCAGCCTCCAGCGGGATCCAGTTGATGATCGGACGGCCGCGCGCGTTCGGGCCGGCATCAGGCAGCTGGTACACCGGCAGCCAGAACACGCGGCCGGCGCTGGTGAAGGTCAACAGCGTGTCGTGCGTGTTGACCAGCCAGAGCTGGTCGATGAAGTCCTCTTCCTTCGTCGCCGCGGCGCTGCGTCCCTTGCCGCCACGCTTCTGCGCACGGTAGGTGCTGACCGGCTGGCGCTTGGCGTAGCCGGCGTGCGACAGCGTGACAACCACGTCTTCCGGCGCGATCAGGTCGAGGATGTCGAGGTCTTCCTCGCTGGCGCGGATCTCGCTGCGGCGCTCGTCGCCGAACTCGGCCTTGAGGTTGTTCAGCTCCTCGCGGATCACGTTGAGCAGCACGCCCGGGTTCTCGAGGATCTCGATCAGGCCGCGGATCGTTTCCAGCAGCTGCTTGTATTCCTCGGTGAGCTTGTCCTGCTCCAGGCCGGTCAGGCGGTGCAGGCGCATCTCCAGGATCTGCTGGGCCTGCGTCTCGGTCAGCTGGTAGCGACCATTGATCAGGCCCACGCCCTGCGGCAGGTCCTCGGGACGCGAAGCTTCGCTGCCCGCGGCGGCCAGCAGCGCGCCGACCAGGCCGGCTTCCCAGGTGCGGGCGAGCATGCGCTCGCGCGCCTCGTTCGGGTTCGCCGACGTCTTGATCAGCTCGATCATCTCGTCGATGTTGGCGAGCGCGACCGTCAGGCCTTCCAGGATGTGTGCGCGGGCGCGGGCCTTGCGCAGGTCGAAGATGGTGCGACGGGTCACCACCTCGCGGCGGTGGCGGACGAAGGCTTCGAGGATCTGCTTGAGATTCAGCAGCTGCGGGCGGCCATCGACCAGCGCCACCATGTTGATGCCGAACACTGACTCCATCTGCGTCTGCTGATAGAGGTTGTTGAGCACCACGTCGGCCGATTCGCCGCGCTTGACCTCGATGTAGATGCGCATGCCGTCCTTGTCGGACTCATCGCGCAGTTCACTGATGCCTTCGAGCTTCTTCTCCTTGACCAGCTCGGCGATCTTCTCGATCAGACGCGCCTTGTTGACCTGATACGGAATCTCGGTGACAGCGATCGCCTCGCGGCCGTTGTCGGTGGTCTCGATCTCGGCGCGGGCGCGCATGCGCACGCGGCCGCGGCCGGTGCGGTAGGCGGCGACGATGCCTGCGGTGCCGTTGATGATGCCCGCGGTCGGGAAGTCCGGACCCGGGATGTAGTTCATCAGGCCGTCGACGTCGATCTCCGGCTGGTCGATCAGCGCGATCGTCGCGTTGATGACTTCGCTGAGATTGTGCGGCGGAATGTTGGTGGCCATGCCGACTGCGATGCCGGCGGAACCATTGACCAGCAGGTTCGGCACACGCGTCGGCATGACGGTGGGCTCGAGTTCCTTCTCGTCGTAATTGGGCTGGAAGTCGACGGTTTCCTTGTCGATATCGGCCATCAGCTCGTGACTGAGGCGCGACATGCGCGCTTCGGTGTATCGCATCGCCGCGGCGTTGTCGCCGTCGATCGAACCGAAGTTACCCTGGCCGTCGACCAGCATGTAGCGCAGCGAGAACGGCTGCGCCATGCGCACCAGCGTGTCGTACACCGCAGTGTCGCCGTGCGGGTGGTACTTACCGATGACGTCACCGACAATACGCGCCGACTTGTAGTACGGCTTGTTGCTGTGCGCGCCAAGCTCGTTCATCGCGAAGAGTACGCGGCGGTGCACGGGCTTGAGGCCGTCTCGGACGTCGGGGAGCGCGCGCCCCACGATCACGCTCATCGCGTAATCGAGGTAGCTGCGGCGCATCTCGTCTTCGAGGTTGACCTGGATGATTTCCTTGGCGAGTTCGGCCATCGAGATTCCGTGCTGGTTTACGTGCTGATCGAATCGTCAGCGCATGCGCTGCGCTTGCGAGGGGCCTCGCGACTGCCCCTCGGCGCCCTCGCGGACGGGGTCGAAAACCGCCCGCAACGGGCCTGTTTTCAGCCCGCGCGCGGCGGCATCAAAAGGACAGGAAATGGTAACACGTGAAGGCCGTTCACGGCACACCGATTCCCACGCAGAAACAAGAACTTGCGGGGATTTTTTCAGTTTTTTGCGCAGCCCGCGCCTCAGCCGCCGAAAGCCGCCTTCATGGCCGCCGCATCGGGCCGCTCGATGACGCCGCGTTCGGTGACGATCGCATCGATCAGCTCGTGCGGGGTGACGTCGAACACCGGGTTCCAGGCACCGACCTGCTCGGCCGCCGTGCGCACCCCGCCTACGCCGAACAGCTCGCCCGGATCGCGCTCCTCGATGTGGATGGCATCGCCCGACGGCGTTTCCATGTCGACCGTCGAGGACGGCGCCACGACCATGAACTTCAGGCCGTGGTGGCGGGCGGCGATGGCGAGCTGGTAGGTGCCGATCTTGTTGGCGGTGTCGCCATTGGCGCAGATCCGGTCGGCGCCGACGATGACCCACTGCACCTGCCCGGTCTTCATCAGGTGCGAGGCGGCGGCGTCGGCGATCAGGGTCGGGTCAATGCCGTCCTGCTGCAGCTCCCACACGGTCAGGCGTGCACCCTGCAGCCACGGACGGGTTTCGCCAGCGTAGACCTTGTCGATGCGGCCCTCGGCGACGCCGGCGCGGATCACGCCGAGCGCGGTGCCGAAGCCGGCGGTCGCGAGCGAGCCGGTGTTGCAATGGGTCAGCACGCCACTACCCGGCGGAATCAGGGCCGCGCCCAACGCGCCCATGCGACGGTTGGCGGCCAGGTCCTCTTCGGCGATGGCCTGGGCCTCCCGTTCGAGCACCGCGCGCCAGTCGCTGCCGGCAGCCGTCAGCACGCGGCGCATGCGCGCCAGCGCCCAGGCCAGGTTGACGGCGGTCGGGCGCGCGGCGTTCAGGCGTTGCATCGCCGGTTCAAGCTTCGCTGCGGCTTCGACGCCGTTGGCTGCCTCCACCGTGCGCGAGGCCAGCACCACGCCCCAGCCTGCGGCAATGCCGATCGCCGGGGCGCCCCGCACGGTCAGCGCATGAATCGCTGCAGCGACGGCGTCGCTGTCGTCGCAGCGCACGTACTCGACCACGAAAGGCAGTTTGCGCTGGTCGAGCAGTTCGAGGGAATCGCCGGTCCAGCGGATCGGGCGGATGCGGTCGTAGCGGTCGAAATCGATGACGTTGTCCATGTCGCCAGTTTAACGGCAGCGACCGCTTCGCACCGGACGCCGAGAGGATCTCCCGGCGTCGCCGGAATCGGATCAGCGCACCGCGAACTCGGCCCGGCAGCCGTTGGACACCCATACGCCATCGCGATCCCAGCCCCAGCTCTGGCCTTCCATGCAGGGAGCCTTGGACATCTGGCGGGTCATGCGCGCGTCGCGACGGATGGTGACGTTGCAACGGCGGTGGCGGCGATCGTCAGACCCGCAGTACAGCGTCTGCGCCTGCCCCCAGCCCTGGCCATTGTTCGGGCCGCCGTTGTTGCCGCCACCGCCCCAGCCACCGCCATTGCGGCCGGCGAACTCGGCGCGGCAACCGCCCGACACCCACACGTAGCCGCGTTCGGAGCCCCAGGTGCGTCCTTCGACACAGGCCGACTTGGAGTACTGGCGCACCAGGGTGACGCGCCGCGCGTCGATCGGGCACTGGCGATAACGGTTGTCGTTGGAATCGCAACGCACGCTCTGGCCGTAGCCGGCGCCGTTGCCGTTGCCGTTGCCGTTGCCGTTGCCGTTGCCGTTGCCGTTGTTCCAGCCACCTCGCCCCATGGCGAACTCGGCCCGGCAGCCGCCGCTGACCCACACCGCATCGCGCTCGGTGCCCCAGGTGCGGCCCTCGATGCATCGCGCGTCCGAATACTGGCGCACCAGTTGGATGCCGTATCGCGTATCGGCAGCGCAGCGACGATAGCGGTTGTCGTTCGAGTCGCAACGGACGGTTCCGGCGCCCCCGCCGTAATAGCCGTCTCCGTGGCGGTTGTCGCCGTTCTGCGCCTGCGCCGAAATTGCCGTGAATCCCATCGCTGCGGCCAGTGCGGCCGATGCCCAAGCTTGAGCGGTCATGCGTGTGTGTCCCCTATCGGATTTGCTAATCACTCTATCCGCGCAAACTGAATGGACACCCCGCAATTTCCGCAAGCGGGAGCGGCGTCAAAAAAACGTTCAGACGAAACTTAGGGAGAGCGCGTTGCTCAGCCGCCGCCACCGATCTCGAAGTCGCCGCGACAGCCACGCTCGACCCAGATACCGCCGCGGTCGTAACCCCAGCTCTTGCCTTCGATGCAGGGTGCCTTCGACAGTTGTCGCCGCAGCTTCACGGAACCGCCGGTGTTGACCTGGCACTGCTGCGGCCTGGCGTCCTTCGACTCGCAACGAACGATGCGCAAGCGCGGCCTGTCGTCGTTCTCGTCCCCGCCCGCCGCGACCGTGCGG
Organism: Lysobacter niastensis; assembly: GCF_015453285.1. Lineage (GTDB taxonomy): Bacteria > Pseudomonadota > Gammaproteobacteria > Xanthomonadales > Xanthomonadaceae > Lysobacter_J > Lysobacter_J niastensis. Next base: position 346,588 of record NZ_JADLZT010000005.1, on the reverse strand, counting down.
AACTCGGCGCGGCACCCGCCCGATACCCAGACGCCGCTCCGGTCCCAGCCCCAGTTCTGTCCACGGATGCAGGGATTCTTCGACAGCTGCCGGACCAGCTCCATGCCGCCAGCGGTCTCGAATGCGCACTGGTTCCAGCGGCCACCGCGGGACTCGCAACGGACAACCCGTTCGGCATAGCCGGAACTGACACCGCTGCCGCCGAAACCGGTAAGGAACTCCGCGCGACAGCCCTGGCTGACCCAGATGCTGTCCTGGTCCACGCCTACGCCCCAGGTCTTGCCTTCGGTGCAGGCCTTCTCGGAAAGCTGGCGCAGCATGCGAACGCCACGCCGCGTGTCGACCGCGCAGCGCGTGACTTCATCGCCGTTGGATTCGCAGCGCACGCGCCGTTCGCTGTCGCGGCGCAGGATTTCCTGAGCGGCATCGGCGCCCGGCGCGATCGCCATCGCGACGATCGCCACGCCCATCCAAGCCGCGATACTGCGTATCACCACTGCCCACCCCGACGCGGTTGCTGCAGGAACACTCTAGCGCGAGCAGAGAAAAATCCCATCACGATTCCGCAATAGCAATTATCACAATCGCGGGATGGGAAGCGTGTCACGCGCGTGAAAATTCGAAGGCAAGCACATCGGCGATCCGCCCGGTGCCGAGCATCGCCATCATCAGCCGGTCGACGCCCAGCGCGACACCGGCGCAATGCGGAAAGCCCGCCGCCAGCGCCTCCAGCAACCGCTCGTCACGGGGCGGCTGGATGTCGCCCCTCTCCCTGCGCACGTCGCGGTCGCGGTCGAAACGGCTCCCCTGCTCCACTGCATCGGCCAGCTCGTGGTAGCCGTTGGCCAGTTCCAGCGGCCCCAGGTAAAGCTCGAAGCGCTCGGCGACCGGCACGCCGTCCTCCGGCCCGCCATCGCGCACACGCGCCAGCGCGCATTGCGACGCGGGGTAGTCGTACACGGCCAGCAACTGGCCGGCCGGGAAGTCCGGCTGCAGCCGGTGTGTCATCAGCAGGTCGAGCCAGTCGTCGCGGGTCAGTCCGGCCGGGTCGATCACGACGTCGCCCAATGCCGCGCGGAGCTCCTCGTCGCTGGCGCTATGGGGATCGATACCCAGCCGTTGACGGTAAAGCTCGTGATAGGAAACCAGCGACAACTCCGCGTGCCGGCCGACCAGCGCCAGTGCCGCCCGCACCAGGTTCGCGGTCTCCTCGATCAAGCGGCGGTGATCCCAGCCCAGCCGGTACCACTCGAGCATCGTGAACTCGGGGTTGTGGCGCCCGCCTGCTTCGCCATCGCGGAACACCCGGCCGAGCTCATAGCAGTCGCCAAACCCGGCCGCCAGCAGCCGCTTCAGCGGGTATTCGGGCGACGTGCGCAGCCATCGCGTGCGCGGAGCGCCGTCGGTGCGGCCACTGAACTGCAACGAAAACGAAGCGATGTTGGGATCGGTATTGCCTGCCACCGACATCACCGGCGTCTCGACCTCGGTGACACCACGCTCGGCGAAGAATGCGCGGATCGTTGCGTTGAGCCGCGCACGCAGGCGCAACGCCTCGAAGTCCGCGGACGGCAGCCAGTCCCGGGTCATGCGCCGTGCGTTCCGAGGAACTCCAGCAGCCTGGCTTCGTCCCAGATTTCCACGCCCAGCTCCTGCGCCTTGTCGAGCTTGGAGCCGGCCGATTCACCGGCGACGACGAAGCTGGTCTTCTTCGACACGCTGCCGGCGACCTTCGCGCCCAATGCCTCGAGCTTCGCTTTGGCATCGTCACGGCCCATCGTCGCGAGCGTACCCGTCAACACTGCGATCTGGCCCTCGAGCGGACCTTGCGCTGCTGACGTCGCCGTCGGGGTGATGGCCAGCAGGCGCGACAGTGCAACTGCGCTGTCGCCCAGCAGCTTCGCCTGGTGCTCGTCCTCGAGCCAGCCGGCCAGCGTGCGGGCGGTGTCGGGTGGAAGCCCGGCGGTGACGAAGTTGTGTTCGGGCGCATCCAGCAGCGCCTCCGCACTCGGGAACGCCGACGCAAGCTGCTCGGCTCGCACCTTGGTGACCTTGGGAATTTCAAGGTCCTGCAGCAGCATGGCCAGTGTCAGTCCGTCGAGCAGCTTCGGGGACGGCGCGTGCGTGTCGGTGATCGTCACGCCTCGCGCCAGCAGGTCGTCGATCACCTGCTGGTTGCCGGGCTGGTCGAGGAAATGGCCGATCGAACGCGCGACTTCGCCGCCGACGTCCGGCACGCGCTTGAACAGCGGCCACGGCAGGTGGCGGACCAGTTCGATGTCGCCGAACCACGTCGCCAATGCCTTGGCGGTGCTTTCACCGACGTGCTGGATGCCCAGCGCGTAAAGGAATCGTTCAAGCGTGGTGCTGCGGCTGCGGTCGATCGCCTCGATCAGGTTCTCGGCCCACTTCGTGGCGACCTTGGCCCGGTTCCATGCCACGCCATAGCCTTCCGGAAGCCGCTGCTTCCAGTCTCCCAGGCTGGCACGCGCGGCCGGCGAGAATTCCTTGACGGCCTCGCCCTTGTACGTCAGCTCGCTCGCGCTCTTGCCAAGGAGTTCGACAAAGCCTTCCACCGACTCCGAATCGAGCAGCGCCTTGGCGGTGAGCAGGTCGTCCAGCGTCAGCGAGTACAGGTCGGCGACGTTACGGATCGAGTCGGAATCGCTGAGGATCTCGATCAGGCGCTCGCCCAGGCCGTCGATGTCCATCGCGCGCCGCGACGCGAAGTGGCCGATGGCCTCCTTGCGCTGCGCGGCGCAGGTGAGTTCGCCCGAGCAGCGCCACACCGCTTCGCCTTCCTCGCGCACCAGTTCCGATCCGCACACCGGACAGTGGCTCGGCATCGCCCATGGCTTCGTGCCCGGCGGACGCAAGTCAGGCACCACGCGCACGACCTCCGGGATCACGTCGCCGGCGCGCCTGACGATGACGGTGTCGCCGTTGCGGACATCCAGCCGCGCGACCTGGTCGGCGTTGTGCAGCGTCGCGCGCGTCACGGTGACGCCGCCGACCTGCACCGGCTGCATCAGCACCCATGGAGTCACGGCTCCGGTGCGGCCGACGTTGACCTCGATCGACTCCACGACCGTCATCTGTTCCTGTGCCGGGAACTTGTGCGCGATCGCCCAGCGCGGCGCGCGCGAGACGAACCCCATCTCGGCCTGGCCTTCGTAGTCGTCGAGCTTGTAGACCACGCCGTCGATGTCGAACGGCAGCTTGTCGCGCTTGGCGCCGATCTCCCGGTAGTAGCCCAGCAGGCCGTCGGCACCGGCGACGACCGAGGTTTCCGTGCTGACCGGGAAGCCCCAGTCGCGCAGGCGCTTCAGCGTTTCGGAGTGGGTGTCGGGCAGGTCGCCATCCACCTCACCCACCGCGTAGGCGTAGAACGCCAGTGGGCGCTTGGCGGTGATGCGCGGATCGAGCTGGCGCAGCGAGCCGGCCGCGCCGTTGCGCGGATTGGCCAGCACTTTGCCGCCGTGCGCGAGCGCCTGCTCGTTGTAGCGGCGGAAATCCGCCAGCGGCATATAGACCTCGCCGCGCACTTCCAGCACCTCGGGCCAGCCGTTGCCGCGCAGCTGCAAGGGGATCGCCTTGATGGTGCGCAGGTTGGCGGTGACGTCCTCGCCGGTCGCGCCGTCGCCACGAGTGGCACCGCGCACGAAGCGGCCATGTTCGTAGCGCAGGCTGATCGCCAGGCCATCGAGCTTCGGCTCCACCGAGAACCTCGGCCGCTTGCGTCCCAGCTTCTGCTCGATGCGGCGCTCGAAATCGACGATCTCCTCGTCGCTGAAGGCATTGCCCAGCGACAGCATCGGGATCGAATGACGGACTTCGGCGAAGGCACCGCCCGGCGTGGCACCGACCCGCTGCGTCGGCGAGTCGGGCGTCACCAGTTCGGGATGCGCGGCCTCCAGTTCGTCGAGTTCGCGCAGCATGCGGTCGTATTCGGCATCCGGAATGGCCGGGTCGTCGAGCACGTGGTAGCGGTAGTTGGCGTCGTCGAGCTGGCAGCGCAGCTCTGCAATGCGGGTGGCGATGTCGGTCTTAGGCATGATGTGCCCGGATGCAGTCCTTCGACTTCGGCGCGATTGCGCCGGCGCTCAGGTCGGACAGGCTGTGCTGGTAACGCGACTCCGTTCGTCCTGAGCGTAGCGAAGCGGAGTCGATGGCCCGTAAACGTGCCTCGCGCTTACCAGCGCGCCGGCTTGGTCAGCGGCGGCGCTTCGCGCTGGCGGTCGTAGGCGCGCAACTCGTCGCGGATGTGGGCGATGCGCTGGCGGCCGAGCGCGTTGCGCGACTCATCCAGCACCACGCCGTCGAGCAGCTCGGCCATGCGTTGCGCGGTCGGCAGCATGGTTTCCCAGGCGTCGAGCGCGTTGACCGGCGCCGGCAGGGTCAGGAAGAACGCAATCGCCGGGGTTTCCAGCGCCTGGATTTGCGCCATGTCGAAGCTGCCCGGCTTCATGATGTTGGCGACGCTGAACACCGGACCGCGCTCGGGATGGTTTTCGACCAGGCGGTGGAACACGCCCATGTGGCCATACACCAGCCCCGCCTTCTCGGCGGCGACGACGATGTCGGGGCCGTGCAGCTTCTCTCCGGCACGGGCGGCCAGGTACAGCGTGACGATCTTGTCGAACTCCTCGGTGGCGCGGCGGCCAAGTTCGGTATTCGCGCCACCTTCGGTGCCGCGGTCGGGCAGTTCCAGCTCCGCCTGCGTCGTGGGTTCGGCGGCGCCCAGGCCGCCCAGCTCGCTCTGCAGCTGCTCGCTCAGCGTGGGTTCCTGGCGCAGCGTCTCGCCGCTTTCGCGCGCGACGCGCTTGCCCTGCCCCGGCTTGCGCGGGCGCCCGAAGAACACGATCGCACCGATCAGGATCAGGCCGGCGATCAGGATTCCGATCCGCAGCATGGTCACATCCGACATCGTTGCTTCTCCTTGCTCTCAGGCGGCTTGCTGCGACGAGGAAACGGCTGGCGTTCCGGCGGCCGTCAGGCCACGCCTGCCAGGCGCGAGGCCTCGGCCAGGTCGACCGACACGAGACGGCTCACGCCGGGCTCGCGCATGGTCACGCCGGACAGCTGCTGCGCAGCTTCCATCGTCGCCTTGTTATGGGTGACGAACAGGAACTGTACCTGTTCGCTCATCTCGCTGACCATCTGCGCGAGTCGGCCGACGTTCGCTTCGTCGAGCGGCGCGTCGACCTCGTCGAGCAGACAGAACGGCGCAGGATTGAGCCGGAAGATCGCGAACACCAGCGCCACTGCGGTCATCGCCTTCTCGCCACCGGACAGCAGCGAGATGTTCGACACGCGTTTGCCAGGCGGACGCGCCATGATCGACACGCCGGTGTCGAGCAGGTCTTCGCCGGTCAACTCGAGGTATGCGTGGCCGCCGCCGAACAGGCGCGGATACAGCTCCTGCACGCCGCTGTTGACGCGGTCGAAGGTGTCCTTGAAGCGGCCGCGCGTCTCGCGATCGATCTTGCGGATCGCGTCTTCCAGCGTTTCCAGCGCGGTGGTGAGGTCGGTGAACTGCGCGTCGAGGTATTCCTTGCGCTGCGCGGCCTCGGCGTGCTCCTGGATCGCGGCCAGATTGACCGGCTCCAGGCGGCGAAGCTTGCCGTCGAGTTCGGCCACCGTGCGTTCCCACACCTGCGGTTCCATGTCGTCGGTCAGCGTGTTGACGACGTCCTCCAGCACGAAGCCGGCTTCCGTCACCGCCGCCGCCAACTGCTCGGCCTTCAGTACCAGCGCCTGCTGCTCGAGGCGGCGCTGGCCGATGCCTTCGCGCTGCTGGATGGCCTGGTCGTCGCGCTGGTGCCGGACCTGTTCGAAGCGGCGCAGGTCGTGGTCGATGCCATCGACCGTGGTGCGCGCGATGGTGAGGTTCTGCTCGGTGATGACGCGCTGCTCGAGCGCGACCTGGCGCTGCTCTTCCAGCGTCTGCACCGGGGCATCGCCGTCGGCGAGCTGCGCCGACAGTTCGCCCAGGCGCGAATCGATCTGGCCGCGCTGGCCGCCCATGCGGTCAAGAGCCTGCGACAGCGCGGTGATCTGGGTGCGCTGCGATTCCAGCGTCAACGCCAGCGCGTGCGCGGTGTCGCGCGTTTCACGTGCCATGTTGCGGGCCTGGTCGCGGGCTTCGCCGAAGGCGCGGCGCTGCGCTTCCAGCTGCTGGCGGTTGTCCTCCAGCTCGCCCATCAGCATCACCGCTTCTTCCTGGCGGACGCGCGCTTCGCGCGCCTGCTCGCGGCTTCCTTCCAGCGATTCGGCCAGTTGCGCCAGCTCCGCGTCGATCTTCTCGATGCGGTCGCGCGCGGAATCCAGGCGGCCCTGCTGGCTCTGCAGCTGGCCGGCCAGTTCGGACACGCTGCGGTGCGCCATGTACAGCGTGCGCTGCGCATCCTCGCGCTGCTGCTCGGCGGCCAGCAGGCGGTCGCGCAGCTGCACCAGGGTAGAGTCGAGCTCGCGCTCGCGGTTCTGCAGCGATTCGATCTCGCCACGCAGCGACTGGATCTCGCGCTCACGCAGCAGCGCGCCCTGCTTGGCGGCACCGGAACGCAGCACCCGCACCCAGCCGGCACCGAGGCGCTCGCCGCTGCGGGTGATGACCGATTCGCCGTCGCCGAGCATCGGCAGCATCGTCCGCGCTTCGGTGAGGTTCTCCGCGGCATGCAGCTTGGCGAGAATGCGGCGGATCGCGATCGGTCCGCGAACCTTCGACGCCAGCGACGTCGGCGCGAAATCGACCGCGTCGTTCTGCGGATCGACCAGGGCCAGGCGGCCTTCGCCCAGCTCGCCGATCGCCTCGACCAGGGTTTCCGGCGATTCGACCAGCACGCCTTCGATCATCTGGCCGAGCGCGCCTTCGACGGCGTTCTCCCAGCCTTCCTCGACAACCAGCTTTTCGCCGACGCGCGCGGCCGAATCCAGGCCGCGCGACTTCAACCAGCTCAGCGCAGCGCCCTGTTCCTGGCCCAGCGCAGCGTGCTGCAGCGTCTCCAGCGAGGACAGGCGGCCACGCGCGGTCTGGGCGCTTTTGCGCACCTCGGCAAGCGCGGCCTGCGAGGCACGCTGCTGCTCCTGCAGATCGCCGAGCGCGCCCTTGCGGGTCTCCAGTTCGTCGCTGAGGCTGTCGATCGACAGCTTTTGCGTCTCGTGCTCCTCCTGCAGCGCGCTGAACGCCTCGGTCAGCGCAGTCAGGTCGAGGTTGAAACGTTCGCTGTTGAGCACACCGCGGCGGCGATCGGCGTCGAACACCTGACGGTCCAGGTGCTCGATGCGCGTGCGCTCGACATCGGCCGCGCGAGAGGCTTCGGCTTGGGCACGGCTGTGCTCGTCCCAGCGCTGCTGCCAGTCGTTGAGCTTCTGCTCGGCGTCCCGCAGCGCTTCCTGGCGGGCTTCATCGTCCTCGCGCAGCTGTTCCAGGCGCGGTTCGGCCTCGGCCACGGCGCTGCGCAGTACATCCAGGCGGGACTGGTCGCTGCCGATGTGCTGGCCCAGTTCGGCCAGTGCGGCCAGCGCCTCGTCGCGTGCCTTGTGCAGGCGCTGCGTCATTTCGCGCTGGTGCTGGATCTGCTGTTCGATGCGGGCCAGCGTGCCGCCGACTTCGTAGCTGGCGGCTTGTGCCTTGTTGAGCGACTCGGCTGCTTCCTCGCGCTTGACGCGCCCCACTTCGATCTCGCGCTCGGCCTCGCGCTGTTCGGCGATCAACTGCTGCAGGCGGGTTTCCTGCTGGCTCAGCTTCTCGCGCTGCCCGGCGAGCTTCTGGTCCAGGGCGCGGTGCTCCAGCGCCTTCCATTCCGCGTCCTTGACGCGGCGCTCGGCCTGGATGGTCTGGTACTGCTCGGCCTGACGCGCCTGGCGCTTGAGGTGTTCGAGCTGCTTGCCGACTTCCTCGCGCAGGTCGTTCAGGCGATCGAGGTTCTCGCGCGTGTGGCGGATGCGCGTCTCGGTTTCCTTGCGGCGCTCCTTGTACTTGGAGATGCCGGCGGCTTCCTCGAGATAGACGCGCAGATCCTCGGGCTTGGCCTCGATGACCTGGCTGATCATGCCCTGCTCGATGATCGAGTAACTGCGCGGGCCCAGACCGGTGCCGAGGAACAGGTCGGTGATGTCGCGACGGCGGCACTTGGCGCCGTTGAGGTAGTACTGGCTGGTGCCGTCGCGGCTGACCGTGCGCTTGACCGAGATCTCGTTGAACGCGGCGAACTCACCGGTGATCGTGTGATCCGAGTTGTCGAAGATCAGCTCGACCATCGCCTGCGAGACCGGCTTGCGCGCGGACGAGCCGGCGAAGATCACGTCGGTCAGCGAGTCGCCGCGAAGCCGGCTGGCCGAGCTTTCGCCCATCACCCAGCGCACCGCGTCGATGATGTTGGACTTGCCGCAGCCATTCGGACCGACAACGCCGGTCATGTTGGTCGGCAGATGCAGCGTGGTCGGATCGACGAACGACTTGAAACCGGACAGCTTGATCGTGGACAGACGCATGCGGCGGGGTTGCCTCTGGCGACGCCCCCGGGAGGCGCGGCCGTGATTACCAACTGAGATTAGGTGTGGCTCCCAAACACTTGATTCATATGGGAGAGATCAGGCCCATAGACCATATCTTCACGCGAGTATAGCGGGGCCTTCCGCGGCCGTCCCGCGCCTGTCTCACGGCACGGCATGGGCCGTGCCAGCGCCCCCCGTGTTCACGCCTCCCACCTGCCGGGACTCGACCGCGTCCAGCCTCGACTCACTGGCAGGATCGAAGTAATGCATGCGCCCTGGGTCATGTCCGAGGTGCACGGTATCGCCGATACGCGGGAGATCGCGTGGCGGCAGGCGCACCACCAGATCGCCGCCTCCGCAGGCCAGGTCCAGGAAGGCCTCGTTGCCCACCGGCTCGACCCCCTCCACCCGCGCCGGGAGTGTCGCCGGACCGGCTTCGGAAAGACGCAGGTCCTCTGGCCGCAGCCCGACCGTCAGCTGGCGCCCCACGTAGCCCTGCACCCGCTCGCGCAGGACGCCATCGGGGCGCAGTGGCAGGTCCACGCCTTCGCCGACCCGCAACGCGAGTGCGCCGCCGCGCTCCACCACCTCGCCCGACAGCAGGTTCATCTTCGGGCTGCCGAGGAACGTGGCGACAAACAGGTTGGCCGGGCGGTCGTACAGCGCCATCGGCGTATCGATCTGCTGGATGCGCCCGGCGTTGAGCACGACGATGCGCTGGCCCAGCGTCATCGCCTCGATCTGGTCGTGGGTGACGTAGACCATGGTCGTGCCGAGCTGGCGATGCAGGCGCGAGATCTCCACCCGCGTGCTGGCACGCAGCTTGGCGTCCAGGTTCGACAGCGGCTCGTCGAGCAGGAAGACCTGCGGCTGACGCACCAGCGCCCGGCCCAGCGCGACGCGCTGGCGCTGGCCGCCGGACAGCGCCGCCGGCTTGCGCTCCAGCAGCGATTCCAGCTCCAGCATCCGCGCCGCCTCGCGCACCCGAGTATCGATCTCGGCCCTGCCCAGGCCGCGCAGTTTGAGGGCAAAACCGAGGTTCTCGGCGACGCTCATGTGCGGATAGAGCGCATAGCTCTGGAACACCATCGCGATGTCGCGATCCTTCGGCGCCACATCGTTCACCACGCGCTCGCCGATGCGCAGTTCGCCGCCGCTGATCGCTTCCAGGCCCGCGATCATCCGCAGCAGCGTCGACTTGCCGCAACCGGAGGGTCCGACCAGGACCAGCAGCTCGCCGTCGCGGATCTCGAAACTCGCGTCGTCCACGCCGACGTAGCCGTTGGGATAGACCTTGCGCAGACGATCCAGCGTGAGCTTCGCCATGAGTTCCCCAGAGAGCCTGGCATCCGGTGAGCGCCGGCAGCGATGCAATTGTCGCCGACGTCCGCTATCCTGCCATGTAACCGTTTACATTGCCTATGGCCCACCGCGGGCCATTCCGGAGACCCGACGATGAGCGACGCCCCCGTCTTTCCAGAAGGATTCCTGTGGGGCGCGGCCACCGCCGCTCACCAGATCGAAGGTTCGCCGTTGGCGGACGGCGCCGGTCCGAGCATCTGGACCCGTTTCGCCCACACGCCCGGGATGATGCTCAACGGCGACACCGGCGACGTCGCGTGCGACCACTACAACCGCTGGAAGGGCGACGTGAAGCTGATGCGCGAACTGGGCCTGCAGGCCTACCGCTTCAGCGTGTCGTGGTCGCGCATCCTGCCCGAGGGCAAGGGTCGCGTGAACCAGAAGGGCCTGGACTTCTACTCGCGCCTCGTCGACGAACTGCTCGCCAACGACATCGAGCCGCTGCTCACGCTGTATCACTGGGACCTGCCGGCAGCCCTCGACGACCGCGGCGGATGGCTCAATCCCGACATCGCGGACTGGTTCGCCGACTATGGCCGCGTGCTGTACCGCGCGCTCGACGGCCGCGTGAAGAAGTGGGTCACGCTCAACGAACCGTGGGTGGTCACCGACGGCGGCTACCTGCACGGCGCACTGGCGCCGGGGCATCGCAGCCGCTTCGAAGCACCGATCGCCTCCCATCACCTGATGCGCGCCCACGGCGCCGCGGTAAAGGCCTACCGCGAGATCGGCAAGCACGAGATCGGCCTGGTCGTGAACATCGAGCCGAAGTATCCGGCCAGCGATTCGGCCGAGGATGCGGCCGCCGTGCGCCGCGCGCATGCCTACATGAACGAGCAGTACCTGCATCCCGCCCTGCTCGGCCACTACCCGCCGGAACTCAAGGAAATCTTCGGCGAAGCCTGGCCGGAATGGCCGGCCGAAGACTACGAGCTGATCAAGCAGCCGCTCGATTTCGTCGGCATCAACTACTACACGCGCAGCGTGACCAAGGCCGCCACCAGCTACCCGCTCAACACCGGCGTGGTGAAGCAACCGCTGGGCACCTACACCGAGACCGGCTGGGAGGTGTTCCCGCAGGGTCTCACCGACCTGCTGCTGTGGTTCAAGCAGACCTACGGCGATCTTCCGGTCTACATCACCGAGAATGGCGCGGCCTTCTTCGACCCGCCGGCCGCCTCCGTCGACGAGAACGGAAACCGCCGCGTGCGCGATCCGCTGCGCATGGACTACCTGCGCAAGCACCTGGGCGCGATCCACGATGCGATCCGCGCCGGCGTCGACATCCGCGGTTACATGCTGTGGTCGCTTCTGGACAACCTGGAGTGGTCGCTCGGTTATTCCAAGCGATTCGGCATGGTGCACGTCAACTACGTCACCCAGGAGCGTACGCCCAAGGACAGTGCGCGCTGGTACTCGGAGGTCATCCGCACGCACGGGCGAAAGCTGGCCGATCCGCTGCCCTAGAGTTCTGCCGGACGGGATCCGCTGCTTCCTCGTCGACAGCGGATCTCTTCCGGCCCATCCCAGCGGCATGCCGAAGCGCGCCCCATTGGTTTCGTATTCATCGACGTTTGCGCCCCCCGGCGCCGCATTCGGCAGTACCCTGCCCGCGACCGCGGCCAGGCCGCCCTGTGAAACGAAACGTGGTGACTTTTGAGCGCTCCCGTGCCCGCCTCCGCTGATGTCCTGCTTGCCGATATCGGCGGCACCAATGCCCGCTTCGCGCTGGCCCGCATCGATGCGCACGCGCCTTTGCTGATGGACAGCGTGCGTGAGTTCGCGGTCGCGGACTTCCCGTCCCTGGCGCATGCCGCGCAGCACTACCTCGACGGAACCGGTGCGAGCCCTCGCACCGGCGTTTTCGCGGTCGCCGGGCGGGTCGATGGCGACGAGGCGCGCATCACCAACCACGCCTGGGTGATCTCGGCGCAGCGCACCGGCGAGGCGCTCGGCCTGCAGTCGTTGAAGCTGGTCAACGATTTCGCCGCCCAGGCCATGGCGGCCTCGCTGTATGGCCCCAACGACGTGGTGCCGATCGGCGGCGCGGCGTGGTCACGCGATGGCGGCGACAAGACCTACGCGATCATCGGCGCCGGCACGGGGCTGGGCGTCGGCGGCCTGCTGCGACGCGACGGACGCTACTACCCGCTGCAGACCGAAGGCGGCCACGTCAGCTTCGCGCCGAACACGCCGGAGGAGATCGAGATCCTCAAGCAACTGTCGGCCGAGTTCGGACGCGTGTCGAACGAGCGCCTGGTCAGCGGCATGGGCCTGGTCAACCTGTACCGCGCGCTCAGCGCGATCGCCGGCGAAGACCCGGGGCCGCTGAAACCGGAGGACATCACGGCTCGCGCCCGCGAAGGCGATGCGCGCAGCCTGCGCACGATCGACGTGTTCTGCGCGGTGTTCGGTGCCGCCGCCGGCGACCTCGTGCTCACGCTGGGCGCGTGGGATGCCGTGTTCCTCGCCGGCGGGCTGGTACCGAAGTTGCTGCCGACCCTCGCCCACTCGGGATTCCGACAGCGCTTCGAGTACAAGGGCCGCTTCGCTCCGGTGATGGCGCGCGTACCGGCATTGGCGGTCGTGCATCCGCAACCCGGACTGCTCGGCGCCGCGGCGATGGCGCAGCCAATGCCTTGAACAGCCGGGCCTTGAGTCGCCGCTACACACGGAGCCTGCACGCCTCCATGCGAAGATCCGGACCATGGTCGACGGCACAGCGCACAATCCGATCGGGTCTGGCAGCGCTTATGCGCTGCATGTGCACTCGGGAACGGACGAGTGGATCTGGGCGAGCGCCGTGGCCATCGCCGCAGAGCTCCGCCGTGACCTGAGCGACCGTCCGCGTGCGCGCCTGTTGCTGTCGGGCGGTACGACTCCAGCGCCTGTCTATCGGGCACTGGCCCAGGCGCCACTGGACTGGTCGCGCGTCGACGTGGCTCTGGTCGATGAGCGCTGGCTGCTTCCGGACGATCCCGACAGCAACGCTTACCTGGTCAACGCCAGCCTGCTGCACCACTACGCCAAGGCCGCGCGCTTCGAAGTGATGACACAGCCAGGCCTCCGCATCGAGGATGTGGTTGCCAGAGCCAATGCGCATGCACAGCAACCGGCCGCGGCCGCCGTGCTCGGCATGGGAGAGGACGGACACACGGCATCGATGTTCCCCGGCTCGATCGACCTCGAGCGCGCGCTCGCCAGCCGCCAGGCGTACGCCGCTGTCGACGCCACGGGTTGCCCCGGCGCCCGGCAATGGCTCCGGCGCATCACGCTGACGCCTGCCGGACTGTCCGGAGCCCATGCGAAGCTGCTGCTGATCCAGGGCGCTGGCAAGCGTGCTGTGCTGGAGCGCGCACTGGCCGATGGCGACGTGTCACGTTGGCCAGTCCTGGCCGCGCTAGGCGGAGGCGGCGAACCGCCCTTGCAGATCCACTGGTGCCCGTAGCTTCGAGCGATCGATCAACGCTCCGTCACCGTCACCCGGGCTGGCACCGCGCGGATCAGCAGTTCGCCGTTGTTCCACTTCGCGTCCTTGCCGTTGATCGATGTACGGCCTGGCGGCTGCGGGTACGGCCAACGCAGCACGACGCCGCCCGGCGGCATTTGCAGGCCCGGCGACAGCGCGAGTTGCAGGCCGTTGCCGGTGCGCCGGATGGAATAGCCGAGCGCACCGTACGGCGTGCGCAGACCCTCGACGGAAACCCCTTCTCCATCCAGCCATGCCGGCGGCAGCCCAGCGGCGACCACCAGTGCCTGGTCGTCGTCGCGTGTGTACGCGAACAGGTCCAGCGCGGACCGCACATAGTCCGACTCCACCCAGGCATGCGGCAGGTCACCGACGAAAAAAGGCTTGCGTGGCGTGCGTGAGACCACTTCGGCCCACTGATTCCAAGCTCGTGGCTGCTGGTCCGCGAAGAAGAATGCAAGCGCGTCATGCGCCTGTTCGCGCCACCCGAGGCGGACGAAGCTGCCGATGGTACGCAGCTCGTATGGCGTATAGTCCTTCCACTCCCGCGTGCCGTCACGGCGTGCGACGAACTCGCGCCAGTAGCGCTCGAAGGTGTTGTGCAGGAGGTCCTGCGGCAGTTTCGCCTGCTCGCCGCCCGGCGCCAGCGCGATCGTCGACGACGTCGCGTCGAAATCGCCCAGTTCCGCCGCGCCCGGCAGGTAGTCGATGCCATGACGTTTCGTCGCCGCGTCGAGCGAGGCATACAGATCGGCTCGGAACTGGTCCCGGGACGCGGCGTAACGCGCAGCCTCGTCGCTCTTGCCGAGCCACTGCGCAATCTCGACCGCGTCCTTGTAGCCGCGCAACGCCCAGAAGTTGTCCCAGTACGAATGCATCGGCTTCGCCGAATAGCCTTCGTGACTGATCGAGGCCGGCATCATTCCGTAGAAGGCAGGATCCCGTGCGCGGTTGGCTTCGGTGCGCTCACTCAGGCGCAACTGGTCCATGTATTTCACGGCGCCCTGCACGTGCGGCCACATGGACTCCAGCAAGGCGCGGTCGCGCGTGTAGCGGTAAACCTCGGCGATGGTGAAGACCAGCTCGCAGTGGCTGTCATTCTCCGGCACCGGATCGCTGCCCCGGTCGTCCACGCAGCAGGGTACTTTGCCGTTGTCGAACTGGTACGGCGCATACCAGCGCAGGAACTCCTCCGCGACGTCCTCGCGCCCCATGCGCAGCAGCCCTTCACCGATCATCGCGCCGTCGCGAATCCACGCGCGTGAGTACGACCGCGTACCGGGCTGCAGTCGCGGTCCAATCCGGCTGATCAGCATGTGCGCCAGCCCGGTGCGCAGCGTGTCGACCACCTTCTGTCCCTGCGCCGGAACACGCAGCCGCACACGGTCGAGCTTGTCGCGCCACAGCGCCGCGACCTGCTGTTGCGCGGCCGCCGCATCGAAACCGGGTTGGGGCTCGAACTCGCCCTCCAGCGGAGCCACCCAACTGATCTCGCGGCTTTCGCCCGCGGCGAGCATCAGCGGATACAGCAAAGCACCCGACGCTGCCGCGACGGGGTCGTCTACCGACGCGGGCTGCGGCGCCTCCCCTGAAACGAAGAAGTCGCCACTGGCCAGGCGCGAGGACACCATGCCCTGGTCGAACGTGGTCGCCAGCGCGCTTTCGGCGTGATCCGCGAACACCCGCTGCTTGCCGTCGATCAGCACCCGCGAGTCGACCAGTTGCAGGCGATGGATCGGGCTGACGCCACCGATCGTGTTGAGGAACTGGCTGGGCGGGTTCACCTGGAACGGCTGAACCGCCAGTGCAAGCGAGAATTTGCGCGGCACTCGGCCGGTATTGGCCAGCCGGTAGCGCGCCACCAGTTGCGAGCTCCCCGGCTCGCCAGCAACGAACGCCGTGATGCGCAGTTTGAAGTCCGGATGGGTCCAGTCCACGCTGGGAATCGGAAGGTAACCGTCCTGCAGCGACTGCGCCGACTTCACGCCGGCCCAGGTCACCAGCTTGCCGTCGCTGTAGACGAACGGCTCCACGCTCGGCGCGCCCTTGCCCAGCTCGATCGCACCATCCTCGCCGATCAGCCCCTGCTCCCGTCCGCCGTCGACGCCGACGATGGTCCAGTACGGCTGCTCGCCGCTGAAGGCACGCGGGAAGCGGCCGCGCGGCGCTTCAGCCGCGACCGCTTTGAAGAAGTCGTTGGGTGTCGCGGCGAACGGCAGCGGCTGCACGGCGAACTCGGACAAGCCGATGACGCCGCCCTCGCCCTTGGCCACCACCAGTCGCAAATGGCGCGCCTCGCTCTCTGGCAGCGCGATGTAATCGTTGCCGCCGTCGGCCCCGCTCACTTCACGCGCGGGCCACCAGCTTCGTCCATCGTTGGACAGATCGATGCGATAGGAAGTCGCCGCCATGCCGGGCAGCCAGCGCAGCACGACACCTCCAAACTCGCGCTGGCGCTGCAGATCCAGCTGCCATTGCGGCATCGCAGAAACCGGCGCACGCCACGCACTCCCGGCGTTTCCATCGAGCGCGCTCGCAGCGGGATTGCCCGGCTGGTCCGCCGTTGCCGTGGCCGACCCGGTCAGTGGCGAATGATCCTCCGGTGGCAACGGGCGCAGCGACAGCTCGTCGAAACACACCGAACCCTTGCCACCGGCGCGGTTGTAGATCGTGAACTCGACCCGGCGACTGTGCCGGAGCACCGGATCCGGCGAAGGCCCCCAGGCCCTGGTGATGTGCCGCTTCTTGTAGACCACCTCGGTCCAGGCGGAGGGAAAGACGACGCCCGTCTTGTTGACCCACCAGACGTTGTCGCCGCTGTCGTCGACGAGCTTGAACTGCAGGTCGTTGGCCGGCGACTCGCCCCGCAAGCGGAACGAGAACGCATAGTTGTCGGGATAATCCTGCGGCAGTTCGCGCTGCAGTCCCGCGTAACCCGACACGCCCTTGAAGTCGTAGTCCAGGCACAGTGCTTTGCCCTGATGACCGTCGGCCATCCGCAGCTTGCCGAGTACCTGGTCGGACGTGACGACACTCCAAGCGCCCGGGCGTTCGAAGTCGTCGAGCCGTCGTCCGTCGGACGCCCAGGCCTGGGCACCGGACAAGGCAAGGAGGAGACCCAAAGCCCGCAGAAGCATTCCCAGCATGCCTAACCCTTCACGCTGCCCAGCAACAGGCCTTGCAGGTAGTAGCGCTGCAGTACGAGGAACAGGAACAGCACCGGCAGCACGGTCACCACCGAGCCGGCCATCATCAGCTCGTTGTCCTGCACGTGCTCGCGGGACAACGTTGCCAGCGCCACGGGCAGCGTGTGCAGCTGGCTGTCGCTCAGCACGATGAGCGGCCACATGAAGTCGTTCCACGAGGCCAGGAACACGAAGATGGCCAGGGTCACCAGGATCGGCTTGAGCACCGGCAGCACGATCTGGAAGAAGATCCGCAGCTCGCCGGCCCCGTCGATGCGAGCCGCCTCGAGCAGTTCGTCCGGAATCGAGCGCGCGTATTGGCGGACCAGGAAGATGCCGAACACGCCGGCCATGCCCGGCACGATGGCTCCGGCGTAGCTGTTGACCAGTCCCAACTGCTTCAGCATCAGGAACAGCGGCATCATCGTGACCTGCGCCGGGATCACGAGTACCGCCAGCAGGACCTGGAACACCCGCTCACGGCCTGCAAAACGCAGCTTGGCGAATGCGTAGCCCGCCATCGTGTTTAGCAGCAGCGCGATCAGCGTCGTCAGCAGCGCGATCAGGAAACTGTTGAAGAGGTATCGCCCCATGCCGACCCGGGCGAACAGCTCGTGGTAGTTGTGCAGCGTCGGCTCCGCCGGCAGCAGCGTCGGCGGGAAATGACTGGCCTCGCCCGGCTGCATGAAACTCACCGACAGCATCCACAACAGCGGCGCCAGACTCAGCAGCGCCAGGCCGGCAAGCAATCCATGAACGATGGCCTTCGCGAGACGTGGACTCATGGCGTCACTCCACGCCCTTGCGGCGGGCGAACCACATCAGGCCGCTGGTGGTCGCGGTCATCAGCACGAACAGCAGGAACGCGACGGCCGAGGCGTTGCCCAGGTTCCACCATTTGAAGCCTTCCTCGTACATCAGGTAGAGCACGCTCACCGTGCTCTGCAGCGGCCCGCCCAGCGTGATCACGTACGGCTCGGCAAACAGCTGGAAATAACCGGCCATCGTCAGGATGCCGACCAGCAGGAGCACCGGGCCCAGCATGGGCAGCGTCACGTGCCAGAACTGCCGCGCCGGCGTCGCGCCATCGATGCGCGCGGCTTCGTACAGATCCTCGGGGATCGACTGCAGCCCGGCGAGGAGGATGATCATGTTGTAGCCGAAGTTCTTCCACACCGCGAACAGGATGATCATCGGCATCGCCCAGTGCGGGTCGCCAAGCCAGTCGATGGGATCCACTCCGAGGAACGACAGCGCCCAGTTCACCAGGCCGTAGCGGGTGTGGAACAGGTATTTCCAGATCACCGCCACCGCGACCACCGTCGTCACCACCGGCGCGAAATAGGCAGTGCGGAAGAATGGCTTGAAGCGGGCGAGCTTCGAATGCAGCAGCAGTGCTGCACCCAGCGACATCGCGATCGACAGCGGCACACCCACCGCAACGAAATACAGCGTGTTACCTAGCGCCTTCCAGAACAGCGGGTTCTGCAACAGTTGCGAGTAGTTGTGCAAACCGACGAAGCGCAGGTTGCCGAGATCGGCGAGCGCGTAGATGTCGAAATCGGTCAGGCTGAGCGCGAACGCGGCCAGCACCGGCAACCCGAAGAACAGCGCGATCACCACCAGTGCAGGTGCGGCGAACATCCAACCGGCGGTCGAAGCGCGGATCACGGCGCCGTTCCGAGGGTGTGATGATCCAACATCCAGCGCCGCTTCTCGAGGATCGCGTCGGCACGGCGATCCAGCTCGACGGCGGCTTCGTCCACGCTCAGCCGGCGATTGGCGAGTTCTTCGCCAACCAGCTTGATCTCGTTGGCGATGCGCTCCCATTCGGGCACCTTCGGGACCGCCCGCACGCGCTCGAGCTGGTCGCGGAAGGCTCGCGCGTAGGGATCGCCTGCCAGCGCCGGCGCCTGCCAGGCACTGCGCCGCGACGGCAGGTTGCCGGTCATCGCGTGGAAGCGCACCTGCATCGCGGAATCCGACAGGAACGCCACCAGTTTCCACGCTGCTTCGGGACGCCGGGCCTGCTTGAACACCACGAAACTGGCACCGCCTGCGACCGACGCGCCCGGGCCGTTCTCGCCTGGCAACGCCATCGTCATCCAGTCGCCGGCCAGGTCTGGCGGCAAACGCTTGCGGAACTCGGCGATGTTCCAGGGGCCGTTGATGTAGTAGCTGAAGTAGCCGCGGCCGAACTCATCCCACACGTTGGCGATCTGGCGGTTCGTGGCGACCGGGGCAAGCTGCTCGTCGAACATGTCGCGGTAGAACGCCAGCGCGCGCTTGAAGCCCGCGCTGCGGAAGTTGCCGTAGCGGCCGTCGTCGCGAAGCAGCGGCTCCGACGACTGGATGCCCAGGTTGAGCAGCGGCTCATGCTCGTTGAGCGGCAGCAGGATGGCGTAGCGGTCCGGCCCCACCTCGCGCTTGATCGCCTCGAGCGCGCGCTTCCATTCGGCCCAGGTCTGTGGCGGCGCCTTGACTCCGGCGCGTTCGGCGATGTCGCGGCGGTAGAACGGCAATCGGGTTTCCACGTACCACGGCACCGCGTAGGTCGTGTCGCCGATGACGCCGGTGTCCCAGGCGCCCGGAAAATAGTCGCTGGCCTGCAGCGAGGGCGTGGCGGCGATGCTGGCATCGAGCGGCTGGAGCGCATCGAGCAGCGCGAACTCGGAGACCCAGGTATTGCCGATCGCGCATACGTCCGGCAGCGCGTCGCCAGCGAACGCGGTCAACAGCTTCTCGTGGGCGGCCGTGATGGGCAGTTGCTGCAGTTCGACACGGATGCCGGGGTTGCGCCGCTCGAACTCGGGGATCAGCTGGGCGACGACTTCACCCTCGTAACCCATCGCCCAGAAACGCACGACCTCGCGGCCGTCATCCCGATGCCCGCAACCGCCGAGCAGTGCCAGAAGGGCGAGCAACAGCACGAGGCCGAGCCGGCTTCGCCACGCCTTGACGGCTGGCGTCGCGACGATCAACGCGCCTGCTCCGCCTTGGCCGGCTCCCTGGCTTTCGGTTCTTTCTTGCCATTGGTCTGCTTGCCGGCCGCGGCCTCAGGTTCGGCTGGCAATGGCTCGGTCTTCACGCCGGCCGATCCGGACTCTGGCTGAGGTTCGAGCCAGCCACCACGGAATCCCGCCTTCTCCAGCCCGGCGCGGATATACGGATTGCGCTTCATCACGTTCCAGACGAACTCGCTCCGGTAGTTCGCGATCATTGCCAGGATCGGCCCTTGGTCGATGCCGATGTAGTCGCTCGCCACCCAGCCCTCGCCGGGCACCAGGCGTCCGGTCTTGAGCGGAACGTCGTACTCGAAGCTCGGGTTGAACGAGTCGAGGAAGCCGTAGCTGGAATACAGGAACTCGCCATAGCGCTGGTGCATCTGCACCGTCGCCGGGATTACGATCTCCGGCGCGAACGGCAGTGACGCGACCGCTGCCGTCGGCGCGATGGTGCCGTCGTCGAAAGTGTCGCGAATGCCTGCGCCACGGGCGGAGTAGTGGCGGAACTGGCGCTTCTCGCCCTGGTACTCCTGCAGCGTGTGCTGCGGACCGTCGCTGGCGGTCAGGCCCCAGACGTTCTCGCCATAGCCCTTCCAGCGCAGCGGGTTGGCGATCGCATAGGCGCGGTGCGCATAGGCGGCGCGGCGGCTGTTCTCGAAGTAGTCGATGCCGCGCTCCCGCATGAAGTCATCCTGTATGCCGCGGAAGTCGATCCACACATGGCTGTATTGATGACCAAACAGCGGACCGAACGACAGGTATTCCTCGTCCTCGAACTTGCCCCAGCTGTCGGCATAGCTGCGGCTCCATGCCTCCCAGGCCTCGGGCCCGACCGCATGGGTCGGCGATCCCATCGCCAGTATGTACAGCATCATTGCTTCGTTGTAGCCGACCCAGTCGTGCTTGATCACGCCGCTCTCGGGGAACCAGCCCATCGAGATCAGAGGCTTGTTCTTCTGCAGCCAGGTCCACTCGACGCCGCGATACAACTCGTCGGCCAGCGCGCGGATCTTCTTCTCGCGCGGGTCTTCCTTGTCGTAGTACGACTGCGCGAACAGCACGCCCATCATCAGCAGCGCGGTGTCCACGCTCGACAGCTCCACCCAGCTCTGGAAGCGCTGGCCGGTCTGCATGTCGAGGAAGTGGTAATAGAAGCCGTGATAGCCACCCTTGCCGGTGCGCTGAGGCCCCTTCGGCAGCTTTTTCAGGAACTCCAGCGTCAGCAGCGTGCGGTCGACCGCCTGCGTGCGGTTTACCCATCCCCTCTCCACGCCGATGGGGTACGCCGTCAACGCAAATCCGACCGAAGCGATGCTCGCAAACGGCCGCGACGGATAGCGGTCCGGCGTCAGTCCGTTCTGCTCGTTGGTGGTGTCCCAGAAGAACTGGAAGGTGCGCTTCTCGATGTCGCGGAACAGCGGCGGCAGCTCGGGCCGCGTTTCCTTGAGCGGCTCGACCTGAACCGGCGGCGCGGTCTCGATCGGAATGGGCGTGGATGCCGGCTCGGACTTGCGGCAGCCCCCGGCCACGACCAGCGCCGCCACCAGCGGGACCAGCATCCAGTTGCGATGGAACTTATCCAGCATCACTACGTCTTCTTGAAATATCCGTTGTCGCATCCCCCCGGCCGCACCACGCGGCCGGGGAAGCGATGCATTACCAGGAAATGCCAAACGACAGCTTGAACGAGCGTGTCGGTAGCGTTATCTCATCGTTGTGCTTGCCGTAATTGGCATCGATGACGCCATCGACGCCCCGGAAGTTGTTGAAGCCGCTCCAGTTGCGCGCGTCCGTGACGTTGAACACGTCGCCGCGGATCATGTACTTGATCCCGGCACCGGTGTCGAAGGACTTCTGCACGGCGATGTCCCACTGGAAGAAATCGGCATCGTCGAAGTACGCCGAATCGATGGTTCCGAAGGCGCAGTTGTCCAGTCCTGCCGGAGTCGGCTCCGTGCAATCCAGAATGTCCTTCGCGATCGGACTGCTCCAGAGCACCTTGGTGGAGAAGTTGAAGCCCCAGCGCTCGTAGATGCCGGTGCCGACGAAGCGGTGCTTCGGTATGCCGACCGAGGCGACCCACGGATGGTCGTCCAGGTTCGGATAGTCGAACACGTAGTGCTCGTCGGTATTGGCGGCGTTGGCGCGATTCTCCTCGCCGTCGCTGAAGGTGTAGGCCAGCGTCACGCCCCAGGGCGATTCCGCCGTGAGCGGCTTTTCTGCCCACAGCAGCAGCTGGTTGAGCTTGGTCTCGACGCCGTTGTCGGCCTTGATCAGCGTGCCGAAGCCCGGAATGCCGTTACCGAACGGCGCGCCGCCGAAGGTGCGGCCAGGCCCGTAGAACGTGCCGTCGGGGTAGCGGTTGCCCAGCGAGAAGATGATGCCGTCGTGGCTCTCGATGCGGACGATGGTCGCCGAGGTGTTCCAGTCGACATTGCCCAGCTTGATGGCATTGCGCATACCGAGGCTGAACTGGTCGGAGTACGGCACCTTGAGGTCATTGTTCATCAGGTTGACCTCGGAGCCGCGATTGGGGTTCGCGGCCACCAGCGCGTACAGCTGTTCCTGGTCGAGGAAGCGCGGATCCCAGTTGAAGCAGCGCACGTTGTCGACGGTGCACGGATTACCCGGCGTATTGAACAGCAACGAGTACGACGGGAACGTGCTCTTGGACTGCTCCAGCGCCAGGTAATCGAACAGGTTGCGGTCGTAGGCGCGGCCGGCGCCGCCGAAGATCACGTGGCGCTGGTCGGCGAACAGGTCGTAGGAGAAGCCCACGCGCGGCTGCCAGGCGTCCTTGAAAGCATCGCGGTTGCCGCCGGTGCTGATGTAGTCCTCGATGTCGTAGTCCACGCCCGGCTGGTGGATGTTGCTCCAGCCGCGCAGCGCGGCGACCAGATTGGCCGGCGTCACGAAGTCCTCGTAGCTCGGCGTCTTCTCGTAGTCGTAGCGCAGGCCGAGGTTGATGATCAGCTTGTCGTTGACCTCCCAGTCGTCCTGGAAGTAGATGCCATACTGCTTGTTCTTCGAGGTGATGTTGCGATCACCCGTGCCCGGGAGCGGTGCGCCGAAGCGCACCTCGAAGGGCTGGAAGTTCGCCAGCGCGGTATTGCCCATCAGGATGACGTTGGCCGGGTAGTTGATCGAGTACTGCGCGTTGAACGGCTGCTGTTCGAACGCGTTGATTTCGACCGACTTGTACTTGAAGCCGCCCTTCAGGGTGTGGCCGTCGATACCTGTGAAAGTCAGGTCATCCTGGAAGCCCCAGCCCTCCTGGCCCTTGTCCTGGAAGTCCTGGCCGCCGCCAACATTCAGCACGGTACGACGCTGGTTGTCCTGGATGATGAAGCCCGGTGCCAGCGTTATTGCGCGAGGATTGAACTTCTCGTCCTCGTGCGTGACGTGCATGTCATTGAGCCAGTTGGTGTTGCTCCATTGGTAGCGCAGGTCCAGGCGCGTGCTTTCGTTGATGTTGGTTTTGCCGTAGCTGTCGGTGTTGAGGCCGCCGAGGTCGGTGATCTCGTCTTCCTTGCGATCCTTGGCGCTGAGCTCGACCAGGTTGTTGTCGTTGACCTGCCAGGTCAGCTTGCCGAACCACAGGTCCTCGTTGAACGGCTCGGAGGTCGGACCGGTCAATGCCAGGAGTTCAGGCGTCAAGGAGATGCCGGCCGGAAGCGGACCCGGCGCGATCGTGTCCGGCGTCTCGAACTCCTTGGATTCATAGGTGACGAAGAAGAACAGCCTGTCGCGCAGGATCGGGCCGCCAAACGCAGCGCCGTACTGGGTTTCGCCCGACGGGCTCTTCGTGCCCGCACGCTCTTCCGCGGGCGTCGGCGTGCGCCATTCGGGAATGCCGGTCTTGTCCCAGAAGAAGTCGCCATGGAAGTCGTTGGTGCCCGACTTGGTCACGGCCGTTACCGCCGCGCTGCTGATCTGGTCGTACTCCGCCTTGTAGTTGGAGGTGATGACCTTGTATTCGCCGATCGCCAGCTGCGGGAACGGGTTGCCCTTGCTCTGGTCCTGGCCGCTCACGCCACCCTTGAGCACGTAGTTCTTCTGGCCCACGCCATCGATGAAGACGTTGATGCCGTTGGAACTCTGCGCGCCGCTGCGCAGCTGCGTGGTGCTGTTGCCGCGGCGGTCGAAGATCATGCCCGGAACGATGTCGGCAAACGCCAGGAAGTTGCGCGACGCCTGCGGCAGCGATTCGATCTGCACCTGCGAGATGTAGGTGGCCACCTCCGGCGTCTTGGTTTCGAACACCGGCGCCGCCGTGACCGTCACCGCCTCCATTGTCGTGGCCGCGCCAGGCGCCGCCGTTTCGGCAACGCCGCCCGTGGAGAGGTTCAGCGTGGCAGTCTGGCCGACCTTCAGTGTCACCACCTGCGAATTGGTCCTGCCGCCCGCTGTGACGTCGATGCGATAGTCGCCGGGCGGCAGGCCGCCGACGTTGTAGCTGCCGTCACCGGACGCCTGCACCCGGCGGGTCAGGCCGGTAGCGACGTTGGTCGCTGTCACCTGCGCGTCGGTGGCCGGGACGGAATCGACCGTCACCTGGCCGCGGATCGTCGCGCCGGTGCTCTGCGCGAGCGCGGCAGGCGCGGCGACGACCAGGCAGCTGGCCAGCGCGCAGGCGAGCAGCGTGCGCGACGGCCGGCGATGGGGATGCGCGGAATACCGATTGGATTTCATGTTTCACCCCTCCCAAAGAAATGGAACCGTTTCTTGTTGTTGGATTGCTTATGAAACTTCGATCATGCGTCTGCGCGCCGCCGTGACGCGCTCGACTCGCGGACGATGAGCTCCGGCGTCAGTGCCTGCGGTTGCGGTGCCACGACCACACCTTCCGCAAGGCGCGCGATCAGCATCCGCGCGGCGCGTGCCCCCAGTTCGGAAATATTGACGCGCACGGTGCTCAGGCTCGGGCGCACGTAGCGCGCCATCGGGATGTCGTCGAAACCGGCCAGGGCGACGTCTTCCGGCACCTGCACGCCTGCGTGGGCGAACGCGAAGAGGCAACCCAGCGCCATCATGTCGTTGGCGGCGAACACCGCGTCCGGGCGCTGTGCTGCATCGAGCAGCGCCAAGCCGGCGCGGTGCCCCGAGGCCTCGTCGAAATCGCCGGGCACGACCCAGGACTCCGCATCGGGAGCGAAGCGCTTCAACGCCTCGCGGTAGCCGCGCAGGCGCTCGTGCGCGTCGAAGTTGCCAGCCGGCCCGGCAATGAAGGCGATGCGGCGATGTCCGCACATCACCAGATGCTCGACCATCGCGAACGCACCGCCGTAGTTGTCCACGCCGAG
The DNA here is from genome assembly GCF_015453285.1 of Lysobacter niastensis. Classification (GTDB taxonomy): domain Bacteria; phylum Pseudomonadota; class Gammaproteobacteria; order Xanthomonadales; family Xanthomonadaceae; genus Lysobacter_J; species Lysobacter_J niastensis. The sequence continues at coordinate 321,765 of NZ_JADLZT010000005.1, read as the reverse complement.
CGCGGCCACGCTTTCGCCCTGGCACTGCGAGTTGATCAGCACCATCGGCAGGCTGTCGTCGAGGACCGCCGGCGCTTCCATGTAGGGCGACATCACCAGCAGGCCGTCGACGCGTCCTCGCATCGCACGCAGGGCCGCACCCTGCTCTTCCGGGTCGCCGTGGTAGCTGGAGACCAGCAGATGCAGGCCGTGCTCGCGGGCGGCCTGGTCGATGCCGCGCATCAGTTCCGAGAAGAACTCGCCATGCAGGTCGGGCAGGACCACGCCCAGTGTCTGGGTGCGGCGGCTGCTGAGGCTGCGGGCGGCTGCGTGGGGGGTGTAGCGCAGCTCACGGGCGGCCGCGAACACGCGGTTGCGGACCTCCTCGGCCACGTTGCCATGGCCGTTGAGCGCACGGGAGACGGTGGCCACCGAGACCTGGGCCACGCGAGCCACATCCTTGATCGTTACGTTCGCCACGTCCTGCCCGCCCTCCGCGGTGGAAGCGGGCCGAATGTAAACGTTTACAAGCCGAAGTGTAAAGCGATCGTTAGAGAGCGCCGCGATACCGCTGAAAAGCCCTGAAACCGGTGTTTTTCAGAGCACGCGCATGCTGCGCCGCGACATGCGCCATGCGGTCCGGTCCGGCCTCAACCGGCCTCGTCCGGAGTCCGGGCACGGATCGCCAAGGCATGGATGTCGGTCGTCATCAGATCGCCGACCGCGGCGTAGACGGCACGATGGCGGGCGATCGCGTTCATTCCCACGAACGCCGGACTGATGATGTCGACCCGGAAATGGCCGCGCCCGTCCGCGGCGCCGGCATGGCCGGCGTGCAGATGGCTCTCGTCCTCGACCTGGAGCGACTGCGGCGCCAGGGCCGCCTCCAGCACGCGGCGGATCGCCGCTTCCCGCTGCTCGCGCGGCAGCGGGCCCGTGCTCTCGGCAGCACGGTTCACGGCAGCACCTTGCGGAATGGCCGCACTTCGACCCTCGCATAGACCCCGGCCGCCACGTAGGGGTCGGCATCGGCCCAGGCGCGCGCCGCCTCCAGTGACTCGAACTCGGCGATGACCACGCTGCCGCTGAAGCCCGCCGGGCCCGGATCCTCGGCATCGATCGCCGGGCACGGCCCCGCCAGCAGCAGCCGCCCCTGGTCGCGCAGCGCGGTCAACCGCGCCAGATGCTCCGGCCGGGCCTGCAGCCGGCGCGCCAGCACGCCTTCACCGTCGTATCCCTCGATCACGTACCACATGAGTGCCGCTTCTCCTGCTCCAAGTGCCTGATGAATTGTAGCCAGCGATGTTCCCGGTGCCGCTGGACACCGCCATGGCGAGGCCGTAACCTAGCCTTCAATTGCACGAGGCCGGACGCAGCGGCCCGTCGCGACAGGCCCCCCACACCGTCGCCACGCACGCACCTGAATGGTGCGTCGCTGCACTCCGCGGCCCGCGCCCGCAACCGTGATCGCCCCGACGCCACGCCCTTCCGCGTGACGCGCAGGCCCTCAGCCGTTCGGGCTCAGCACCGACTTCAAGCAGTCGACTTTCAAGCAGTCCGTTACACCCGATGGCGACCGTCCCAGGCCGCCAGCACCGTAGCGATAGCAGTGCCGACGGCCCGGAGGGGCCGCCCCCGAATGACCGAAGAACGCGCAGCCGACGCGAACGATCCGCAGAACGTGCCCGGCCCCACCCAGGCCTCCACGCACCCGCAGCAGCAGGAAATGCCGCTTGCGATGGTGCACGGACAGCCCGTGCTGCAGATCCCGCAGGACCTGTACATCCCGCCGGATGCCCTCGAGGTGATCCTCGAAGCATTCGAGGGACCGCTCGACCTGCTGCTGTACCTGATCCGCCGGCAGAACCTGGACATCCTCGACATCCCGGTGGCGGACATCACCCGCCAGTACGTCGATTACATCCAGGCCATGCACGAGATGCGCTTCGAGCTGGCCGCCGACTACCTGGTCATGGCCGCGATGCTGGCCGAGATCAAGTCGCGCATGCTGCTGCCGCGCTCGGCCAACGAGGAAGGCGAGGAGGACGACCCGCGCGCCGACCTGGTCCGCCGCCTGCAGGAGTACGAGCGCTTCAAGAAGGCGGCCGAGGACATCGATTCCCTGCCCCGCCAGGAGCGCGACACCGCCCCGGTGCAGGCCTTCGTCCCGGACCGGGCCGCCGTACGCCTGCCGCCTCCGGTGGAGCTGAAGGAAATGCTGCTGGCGCTGCACGACGTGCTCAAGCGCGCCGAGCTGTTCACCCAGCACGCGATCAAGCGCGACGCGCTGAGCGTGCGCCAGCGCATGGGCGAGCTGCTGGAGCGGATGAAAGGCGGCGCCTTCCATCGCTTCGAGTCGCTGTTCACCGCCGAGGAAGGAAAGCTCGGCGTGGTCGTGACCTTCCTCGGCCTGCTGACGCTGGCCAAGGAGCAGCTGGTCGAGATCATCCAGGAAGGACCGCTGATGCCGATCTACGTCAAGTCGCTAGCCGTCATCAGCGAGGGCGAGGAGATCGAGCTCAGCAGCGAGTTCGACGAACCGGCAGCGAACGATGACTCCCCGGTGTAAGCACACCGTGGCCCGTCGCTCCCCCGCAGGCCTCCCGCCTGTACGGGAATGACGCGCAACAGCAACAGCCAACGAGCCCAGAGAACCTCATCCTGCTCATGGATCAACAACTCATCACCCGCATCATCGAGGCTGCGCTGCTTGCCTCGAACCAGCCGCTGACGCTGGTGCAGCTCAATGCGCTGTTCCCCGAGGACCAGCCGCCGCCGGCCGACAGCGTCGAGCAGGCGCTGGAGACGCTGCGCGAGGCGAGCGCCGGCCGTGGCGTCGAGCTGGTCGAGGTGGCCTCGGGCTTCCGCTTCCAGGTCCAGGCCGACGTGCACCCGTGGGTGGCGCGCCTGTGGACCGAGCGCCAGACCCGCTACACCCGCGCCACGCTGGAGACGCTGGCCCTGATCGCCTACCGCCAGCCGATCACGCGCGGCGAGATCGAGCAGGTCCGTGGCGTCGCGGTCAACAGCAACATCATCAAGGCGCTGGAAGAGCGCGAGTGGATCCGCGTCGTCGGCCACCGCGACGTGCCTGGCAAGCCGGCCCTGTTCGGCACCACCAAGGGCTTCCTCGATTACTTCGGCCTCAAGCGGCTGGACGAGTTGCCGCCGCTGTCGGAACTGAAGGACATCGGCGAACTGGAACCGCAACTGCAGCTGGAAGGCGCCCCGATCGCAGCCGGCGGCATCGCCACCGGCGACGAGGTCCAGGCCTCCAATGCCGATGACGCTGGCGAAGCGGGCACCGGCGAAAACGCAGGTGAAGCCGGCATGCAGGATTCCGGCGACACCGGGTCGGACGAGCCCGCCGGCACCGATGCCGATCCCGGCATCGATACCGACACCCATGACCAGGCCGATGGCGACATCGGCGATGGCGAAAACGCAGGCGACGAGATCGCCAGCGACGACACCGAATACGCCCCCGAGGGCGACCCCGAAGCCGCGCCGGGCGAGCGCGCGGCGGACGCGAACGATCCCGAGCAAGACACCCACGCCGTCGAGACGACGACCGTTCCCGAGCAGGATGAAGACGAAGCCGAACTGGCCGAGTCGGAGCAAGTGAAACATGACTGAGCAAAAGAGCCGCAAGCTCACCCTCAAGCGCATCACCGAGACCACCACGGAAGCACCGCGGCTGGAAGAACGCCTGCACAAGGTCCTGGCCCAGGCCGGACTCGGCTCGCGCCGCGCACTGGAACAGCGCATCGCCGACGGCCTGGTCAAGGTCAACGGCGAGGTCGCGCAGGTCGGCATGAGCGTCAAGAGCGGCGACAAGATCGAACTCGACGGTCGCCAGTTCGTCGCCAGCGCGCTGACCGAAGCCGCACGCGTGCTGATGTACAACAAGCCCGAAGGCGAAGTGACCACGCGCGAGGATCCCGAAGGCCGTCCGACCATCTTCGAGGCCCTGCCCGCGCTCAAGGGCGCCCGCTGGATCGCGATCGGCCGACTCGACATCAACACCACCGGCCTGCTGCTGCTGACCACCGACGGTGAACTCGCCAATGCGCTGATGCACCCGTCGTTCGAGGTCGAGCGCGAGTACGTCTGCCGCGTGCGCGCGCCGGAAGGCCAGGAGCACGTGCCCGACAACATCATCGACCGCCTCGGCCGTGGCGTCGCGCTGGAAGACGGTCCGGCCAAGTTCGACGAGATCGAGCGTATTGGCGGCAGCGATTCGCACGACTGGTTCCGCGTCGTCGTGAAGGAAGGCCGCAACCGCGAAGTGCGCCGTTTGTGGGAGTCGCAGGGCTGCCAGGTGAGCCGCCTCAAGCGCATCCGCTACGGCGAGGTCTCGCTGCCGCGCGAACTGCTGCGCGGCCAGTCGCGCGAGCTGGCGGCCGATGCGGTCGAGTCGCTGCGCGGCAAGCTCGGCCTGGAAGACGGCACGCCGTCGGCACTGACGCTGCAGCCGGTGATCGGACAGCGCAAGGCCGCCAAGTCGACGCTGCACTTCAGCGGCGCCGGCGAACGCTCGCACGGCTATGTCGGCGGCCACAACACGGCCGACGAAGGCCGCGAGCTGCGCCGTTTCGACCATGTGCGTGAAGACCGGGGCGGCCGCGGCCGCGGCGGTCCGCGCAAGCACGGCGGCTTGACGGTGAGCGGCGAGGCCGCCGCCAAGCAGTCGCACAAGCCGTTCAAGCAGCGCAAGGAAAAGGGCCCCAGGCCGTTGCCGGAAGGCAATCCGGCGGCGTTCCGCACCTGGTACGTGCCCGAAGGCGTCGATACCGGCCCGAGCGGTCACCGCAATCCCGATGGCGCGCGCGGCCCGAAGAAGCCTTATGGCGGCAAGCCCGGCGGTTCCCGTCCGGGTGGCGGCGGCCAGGGTCGCGGCGAGCGTGGTCCCGGTGGTGGTGGCGGTTTCGGCGGCGAGCGCAGCGGCGGCGGCGGCGGCGGTTATGGCGAACGCCGCGGTCCGGGTGGTGGCGGCCAGGGCCAAGGCCAGGGTCAGCGCAGTCCGCGTCCTTATGGGCATCCGGGCAATGCACCGAGCTTCCCGTCCGACCACGCCAATCCCGGCAGCTTCAATCCTTACGGCGACAAGCCGCGCGCCCCGCGTCCGGGCGGCAAGCCCGGCGGTCGTCCGGGCGGTGGCCGTCCGGGTGGCGGTCCGCGCCCGGCGGGTGGTCCGCGTCCCGCCGGCGGCCCGCGTCCGGGCGGCCCGCGTGGTGGCGGCCGACCCGGCGGTGGCCGCGGTCCGCGCGGCTGATCGCGACAAAAGCTGATCGCAATGAAGAAGGGCGCCGACAGGCGCCCTTCTCTTTTGGTGCCGCAGCCGCTCAATCCCAACGCGTAGCGTTCCTGGGGAATCCCGGGCGTTGAACGCGCACGACGCAGAAACGCTGACCGGTGGGAGCCTGCATCACGACCCAGCGCTCCAGCCGATCCACGACCACGGCTCCCAACGCCTCCAGGCGGGCGACCTCGGCAGGAATGTCGTCGGTCTCGATGTCGATGTGGACCCGGCTCTCGTGTTCGACGCGCTGGATCTGCACCAGAGGTTCATCCGGAGGCGTTGCCAGCATCCGGTAGTTGCCGCGGGAGCCCGGATGTCCCGGGTCCATCGCACGGCCCAGCGCTTCGGCCCAGAACCGGGCAGCCTCGTCGACATCCGGCGTGCGGCAATCGATCAGCAGTGCACAAAGACGCGAGTGGTGCATGGCGCTCTCCTGCCCGTCAGGATCCCTGTGCCTTCGACCTCGACAAGACCGAGTCGATCAGGTCGATTGGAAGCGGAAACACGATCGTCGAACTTTTCTCCCCGGCGATCTCCGTCAACGTCTGCAGGTAGCGCAACTGGATCGCGCGCGGGTCACCGCCGAGCAGTCTGGCTGCCTCGACCAGCTTCTCCGCGGCCTGCTGCTCGCCTTCGGCATGGATGATCTTCGCGCGGCGCAGTCGCTCTGCCTCCGCCTGGCGCGCGATCGCCCGCACCATCGTCTCGTTGAGGTCGACGCGTTTGATCTCGACGTTGGCGACCTTGATGCCCCAGGCATCGGTCTGCGCATCGAGGATGTTGCGGATGTCGTCGTTGAGCTTTTCGCGCTCGGCGAGCATCTCGTCGAGATCGTGCTGGCCCAGCACCGAACGCAGCGTGGTCTGCGCGAGCTGGCTGGTGGCCTCGTAGAAGTGTTCGACGTTGATGATGGCCTTCTGCGGATCGACGACGCGGAAGTACACCACCGCATTGACCTGCACCGACACGTTGTCGCGCGAGATCACGTCCTGCGGCGGCACGTCCATCACCACCGTGCGCAGGTCGACGCGCACCATCTGCTGCACGATGGGTATCAGCACGATCAGTCCGGGGCCCTTCACTTTCCAGAAGCGGCCAAGCTGGAACACCACGCCACGCTCGTACTCGCGCAGCACCTTGATCGCACTGGCGGCCAGCACGGCCACCAGCAGGATCAGCGGGAAATACAGGGGGAGGTACATGTCCGCACTCCTCGTTGGGTCATCGGGCATCGCCCGCTGCGCCGGACGGCGCGACGCGCAGCACCAGGCCGTCCAGCGCCAGCACGCGCACGGGCTCGCCGCGCCGCACCGGAACATCCGACACTGCCTGCCATTCCTCGCCGCGTATGCGCACCTGGCCGCGGCCGTGGAAATCCCGCGTCGCTACCGCGGTGTGGCCGACGAGTTCCTCCACGCCGGTGACGACCGGGCGCCGCCGCGCGCGTGCCGCGAGCCAGATCATTCCCATGAACGCCACCGCGCTGGCCGCGCCGATGCCGGCGACCAGCCGCCCGGGCACGCCGAAGCCCGGCACATCGGTGTCGAACATGATCAGCGTGCCGACCACCAGCGCGACCACGCCACCGATGCCCAGGGCGCCGAAACTGGGCATCACGAACTCCACCGCGATCAACACCACGCCCAGCGAGATCAGGCCGATGCCGGCGTAGTTCACCGGCAGCACCTGGAATGCATACAGCGCCAGCAGCAGGCAGATCGCGCCGACCACGCCCGGCAGCACCGCGCCCGGGCTGTAGCCTTCGAACACCAGTCCATACAGGCCGACCAGCAACAGCAGGTAGGCCACCGTCGGCTCGGTGATCACCGCGAGCAGTCGCGCACGCCAGTCGGGTTCCAGCATTCGCACCGGTTGTCCGGCCGTCGCCAGAACGACCTCGCGGTGCGCGAGCCGGACGCGCCGCCCGTCGGCCTCGCGCAGCAAGGTCGGAAGGTCTGCAGCGACGAACTCGATCACGCCCTGCGCCGCCGCCTGGCTGGCGGTCAACGTGGCAGCGTCACGCACCGCGGCCTCTGCAAACGCTGTATTGCGCCCCCGCAGTTCCGCAAGACTCCGCAGATACCCGACCGCGTCGTTGACGACCTTGCGCGACATCGGATCGGCGGGGGCTTCCGGTTTCGCAGGAGTGCCTTTCCCATCTTGCGGCGGCCCAGGTTTTCCGGGCTCGCGCTCGCCGCCCGGCATCGGTCCCGGCGCGGGACCGCCCATCGAGACCGGCGTTGCCGCGCCCAGCGACGTGGCCGGCGCCATCGCGGCCAGGTGACAGGCATAAAGGATGTAAGTGCCAGCGCTGGCCGCGCGTGCGCCCTCGGGCGCCACCCAGGCGATCACCGGCACCTCCGAGGCAAGGATGGCTCGGTTGATGTCGCGCGTTGCGGCGTCCAGCCCTCCGGGGGTGTCGATTCGCAACACGACCGCGCGTGCGTTGTTGTCGCGGGCGCGCTCGAGGCCGTGGACGATGAAATCCCGTGTCGCCGGACCGATGCCGCCCTTGATGTCGAGCAGCACGACTTCGCCGCGCGTTCCGCCGGCAGGTGCCGGCGGGGCAGCTTGCAGGACCGGAACCAGCATCAGGATGCCGGCCAGGCACCAGGCTCGAATCGCCTTGCTCATCGCTGTTGGCAGCCGGCGCGAGGCCGGCCACCGCAGAAACAGTAGACACCCTGCCCCGTTAACGCAGCGGAAGCATGGCGCGGCGAGCCAAGGTCAGGAGGCGGTACCGCCTTCCGGGCGCTGGCCGTCGGTGTTCCCCGGCGCATCCGGGGCCGCCGGCGCCACATGCCACTGGTCGCGCGGCACCCACACCTTCTGCTCAGGCTGCGCCTCGAAGTTGGGCGACATGATCTGCACGCCGAACTCGTTGAAAGCGTCCTGGATCTCCGCGTGCAACCGCGACAGCGCGTGCGGCCGTTCCTTCGGATCGGCGACCGCGACGTTGAGCTGGTAGTTGACATAGAAGTCCGTCAACTCCGACTGCAGCACGAAGGGCTTGTGCCCCGGGAGCAACTGCGGCGTGCGCGCGGCGGCGAGCTGCAGGAGCGCATGCACCTGCCGCCACGGCGCGTCGTAACCGATCGTGACGCTGGTGGTGACCAGCAGCCCGCCCTCGGCGGCGTGCCGCGTGTAGTTGCGCACCGGCGTGGCGGCCAGCGTGCTGTTGGGGATGGTGATCTCCTCGCGCGTGCGCGTGACCATCTTCAGCGAGAACGTACCGATGTGGGTCACCATGCCCTCGTTCTCGCCGATGCGGACGATGTCGCCGGGGCGCACCGCGCGCGAGTACAGCGCGATGAAGCCGCTGACGATCTGGCTGATCACGCCGGCCGAACCCAGCGACAGCATCAGGCCGACGAACACGCTGACGCCCTTGAACGCCTCGGTCTTGGAACCCGGGATGTAGGGATAGGCGACCGTGACCGCGAACAGCCAGATCACCCAGCTCACCAGCCGCCGCGTGGTCGGCACGGCGCTGGGCTCGAGCCAGTCGACCGTGAACGCGCCGGTCTCGACGCCGCGGAACCACGTGCCGACCAGGCGCACGATGCCGCGCGTGATCAGGAAGATCAGCGCGAGCATCAGCAGCGACGGGATCGCGTGGACGAAACTGCGCCCGAGATCCGAGGCCCCATCGACCAGGTACTGCCCCAGCGCCCGCCCCCATGGCCGGCTGTAGGGAAAACGCGTCAGCACGTAACCTAGCCAGACGTAGGTGAAGAACAGCACCAGCAGCAGGCGCAGGCCGCGGAAGCCGAAGCGCACCGTCGTGGAGGTCACCGCGTGGACATCGACGCCCCGCAACGGCACCGGCCCCGCTGCGCGTGCTGCCGCCGCCTGCACACGCAACCGCAGCCATTCGCTGGCGCGGGCGATCGACCACAGCAGCAGCGCGTACAACAGGGTCGCCAGCACGACGAGGCCGATGTTGCGCAGCAGCCCGGTGACGCTGCGTGCCTCCCGGCGTTCCTTCAGTATCTGCCGGAAACGTTGCAGCACCTGCGGCGCCACCTGTTCCAACGCCGCCCGGTCCGGCGCATCGGCATCGCCCGGCCGCAGCGCGAACAGGATCTGGTTGTCCTGCAGGAACATCACGCCCGAATCCGCGCCCACCTGCGTCCACTCGGCGCGAATCGCATCCGGTTCGAGTTCGTCGATGGCCTCCGCGATCCGGTCCGTCGCGCGCTCCGCACGCACCTGCGGTGTCAGGCCGCGGTACGGAACCTCCAGCCTCACCAGTTCCTGGTTCCAGACCCGGATGGGTGCCGCGCGGGTCGTTTCCGGAGCCGGTGCAGCGGCGGCCGTTTTGACAGGCTCCGCCGTTGGCGAGGCGGGACCAGCCGCCCAGGCCGTCGTCATCGAGGCCAGCATCAGCACGCTGCCGGCCAGCAAGCTTCGTATGCGCATCATCGGTTCCCCGCCCAGCGTTCTGTTCCGGATCCCCTCGCCCATGGCCGCCTCAACGTATCAGGGCGGGTTGTGAGTCGTACCACTTCTCGGCGTGCATCATGTGGAAGTCGCGCCTGCCGCTGTCGACTTCCACCGCCATGCTCAACACGCCCCAGCGCGCAAACAGACTGCCCTTGCGCGTCTTGTCCTTGAGCCGCAGGCGCGCCTTCAGGTCGAAGCGCTGGTTGCTCGCGACCATCCGGTCCAGCGTCAGCGTGTCGTCCTGCCATTGCACGTTGCCATGGACGCGCGCCTGCCCGGCATCGACGAGCTTGTAGACCCACTTCGGATACTCGCGCTGGCGCGAGAACATCGACAGCAGGAATCCGACGTCCTTCATCGCAATCTGCACGGTGCCGTTCACGCCGACGGGTTTGCCCCACGCCAGCCGCGCGCGGTCGAGTTCGATGCGCGCCCACCAGCCGCTGCGCGACTCGCCGCCCGGCTCGGTGAAGCTGATGTCGGCGAGATTGACCGTGCTGCCGTCCAGGTTGAATTGGCGCTTGCCCAGGTCAGCGCGGCGCAGCTTCGTGTTGACGTCGAGATTGCCGCGCACCGCCATTCCCGCCACGCTCATGCGCGTTCCGTTGCCTTTCACGCGCAGCCAGCCCTGGCCGATGTCGCCGGACGTGTCGAGGTTGAGGTCGCCACTGAGCAGGCCGGAGCCGCCATCGAAACGCATATGCGTCTTCGGCAGGTAGCGGTTGTATGCGCGCAGGTCCGGGACTTGCGCATCCTGGAAGGTGAGGTGCGCCTTGAGCAGCTCGCCGACCTCCTTGATGCCGCCCGGCCGGCGCAGCTGGGCACGATCGACGCCCGACAGCGTCTGCACGTCGAGGCGCAGGTTGCGGCCGGTGACATAGGGTCGATTGGGCGCATCGGCCGCGGCGATGTTGAACTCCTCCATCACCAGGTCGAGCCGCGGCAGCACTTCGTTGCCCTCGCCTGCGTCGAGCCGGCCATCGGCGCGTGCACGTCCCTGGATGCGGTTGCCCATGACCACCGCCACGGCCTGGACGTCGGGCACGCCGACACGACTGCCCGCCGCGACCTTGCCGTCGGCGACCTGCACGTCCGCGTCGACGACGCCCGCGCCCTCCAGCGACAGCCAGGGCGCCTGGATGAAAGCGCTGCCGAGCCATTTCAACGACGGGAACTGCCAGCGTCCGACCACATGCCCCGAGCTCCTGGGCACCAGGCTGCGGAAGTCCGTGAGCGGCACTTGCGTGCCGCGAATGCGCAGGTCGGCATCGAGCGCGAGCGGGCCGCTCTCGCGGGCCGGTGCCTTGGCCACGACGTGCATGTCCCGGTCGACATCGAGTTGCAGGTCCAGGGCCTGTTCGCGCGGCCGGCCGGTGGCGTCGACGCCGGTCACCGGCATGTGCCAGCGCAACTGGCTGCCGGGCTTCATGGAGCCGCGGGCGAAGCCCAGACGCACGTGCGCTTTGCCCTTCGCCGGGACCGTGGAGAAGGCCACCTTGCCCCCCGGCTGCGCGACCACATGCAGGCCCGCCGTCGTGCCGTCGAGGCTGAGTTCGGCGTCGGTCATCAGCAACTTGCGCACGCCCGGGGCCTGCGCTCGTGTGTGCCGGGCGATGGCGAAGCGGGCATCGATCGCCGCATCGCGCAGCAACTCGTGCTTGTCCAAGGACAGGCGCGCCTTCGGGAAATGGGCCTGCGACGGCAGCATTTCCAGCGGGCCGCCACGCAGTTGCTTGTAGAAGCCGACATCGGCGCTGCCCTGACCCTCGAGCACCAGCTTGGCGAAGCGTCCGCGCCGGATCGTGTCGGTGTGGATGCGCTGGAAGTTCAGCACCCACCCGCCCGGCCGCGGCACCGGCGGCGGCCGGCGCTGGCTGGTCTGGTCGACATCGCCGCTGACACCGTCGGCCACGACCTCGGGCACGCGCACCTCCTTGTGGAGCAGCGGCAGCAACGCCAGGCGTCCGCGCGCCTTGTCCGCCTGCACCGCCCAGACGGTGCGGCCGACATGGCCTTTCATCCTGACGTCCCAGACCGTCACCCGGCCCGGCCACCAGGTCACGCCGGGGCCCCACTCGATCTGGAATTTTTCCGGCTTCCGGTTGGCCGCCCACGGCCCCAGCGGCGTGTTGAGGAACAGGTTGCCCAGCAGCACGTAGCCGCCATAGAGGACCAGCAGCGCCAGCGCGCCCCATTTCAGCCACGGCCGAAGCGGGTGCGGAATGTGTTCAAGCCATGGTCCCAGAGCCTTCCCGATCATGCGGTCCCCATCCCTGCGCCGGACTCGCGCCGAGCATAGTCAATGCCTACGTGAAGAAGCCTCCGGCGCGGACGCGCGCACATGCCCCCACCCGCCGCCCTTCGGCGGACGGGCCCCAAATCCTGTCCCGGGCGGCGCTGCACCGCCCGGCTTGCCAATCGCGGCCTCGCTTACATGCGCGACAAGTGCGCGACGCGCGGATGCACCAGGCGCTCGAAGTCGCGCCAGTCCATCCGCATCAGCTCGCGGTGGCTGCCGGCGTTGAACGCGATCATCTCGTCTTCGGTGAGCGCATCGTCGGCATACACGTCCATGCCGTAGAGGTTGCCGAACGGCGGCATCGCACCGACTTCGCATTCCGGGAAGCGGTCCTTGAACTCGGACTCGCTGGCGAGCGCCGCTTCACGGGCACCGCTGCATTCGCGCAGGCTCGCGAGGTTGAGCCATTCGTTCGCGGGCAGCACGGCCATGGCCAGCTTGCCGTCCAGGTGGACCATCACGGTCTTGGCCATTTCCTTGCCGCTGATGTTGGCACTCGCCGCGGTGGCCTGCGCGGTGAACGCGTGCGCATGCCGCATCGTGTCGTACGGCACGTGGTTGGAGTTGAGGTATTCCTCGAGTCTGGGTAACGACATGGCGGGCTCCTCCAGTGTCGGAGCCGGCGCGAAGCGAAGGCGGAAGCGGACGCGCCGCGTCGGCGTCCCTGTCAATTCGATCCTGGCCGCGCCTTGCGCGCGGCACTGCCAGTGTAGTCGCTACTTCGTGGGAAGTAAGGCCGTGCATCGGGTGCGCAGCGCCTTCCCGGCGGAGCGGCGGGATGCTGCTCCGTCGTCATGCGCACCTGGCCGCTGACGAATCAGGTTTCCGGATTCGGCGACGGCTCGGTTGCCGACTGCGCCGGTTCGGCGCGCGCGTTGTATGAATGCGCCGAAGGACGCCGCTAATCGCGAAACCGCGCACGCTTCGGGAAATCCCTTGCACAGACGGCAGAGCCGTTCATTCGCGCGACAGAAAGGTGCGGGAAATGCGAAAGTCGATGCACTGCGCCACACGCATTGCGCGCATGGCGGTCTGCCTCGAACGTGAAGAATCCCTTAGGCCAGCTCGAAGCGGTCGCCGTCGAGCATCGCCGGGAAGCGCTCGCGATGCGCGATCAGTTCCGATGCCTGCAGCGTGGCCGTGGCAACCACTTCCTCGTCGGTGCATTCGCTGATCGGATGCCCGAGGAAGTCGATCACGGCACTGTCGCCTGAATAATGGTGCCCGTTGGCATCCGTGCCGACCCGGTTGACGGCGGCGACGAAGCACAGGTTCTCGATCGCCCGCGCCCGCAGCAGCGTCTTCCAAGGATAGCTGCGCGCCGACGGCCAGTTGGCGACGTAGATCAGCAGGTCGTAGTCGAGCTGCCCTTCTCGCTCCACGTCGAAGCGGTTGCGCGAGAACACCGGGAAGCGCAGGTCGTAGCAGACCAGCGGACAGATGCGCCACCCCTTCCACTCGATCGTCAGGCGGTCGCGGCCGGCGGCATAGCGCTCGTGCTCGCGTGCATAACGGAACAGGTGGCGCTTGTCGTAGGTGCTCAGCGCACCGTCTGGCGTGGCGAACAGCAGGCGGTTGAAGACCCCTTCTTCGGTGCGCAGCTGCACGCTGCCGGTCACCGCGGCGCCCAGCTTGGCGGACTGCTCGCGCATCCATTCGACGGACGGGCCGTCCATGGTCTCGGCATTGTGGATGGCTTCATTGGAGAAGCCGCTGGTGAACGTCTCCGGCAGGATCACCAGATCGGTCGTGCCGTGAAGGGGCGCGATGAGGCGGCCGTAGTACTCGCGGTTGCCGGCCGGATCGTGCCAGCGGGTGTCGCCCTGGATGAGGGATACGCGGAGGTTTTCCATACGCTCGGTCTCGTCGTTCAGAGCTTCTGCAGGCGCTCGATCGCCGCGTCCAGCGTCGCTTCGTTCTTGGCGAAGCACAAGCGGGCCAAGCGCTGGCCCGACGGCGGCACTTCATAGAACGGAGAAAGCGGGATCGCCGCGACACCCTTCTCCACGGTCAGCCAGCGGCAGAACGCCGCATCGTCCAGGTCGCTCACCGCCGAGTAGTCGACCAGCTGGAAATACCCACCCGGCACCGTGAGCGGCTTCAGGCGCGTGGTCAGGAGCTGCTCGCGGAACCGGTCGCGCTTGGCCTGGTAGAACGCGCCGAGCTGCTCGTAATGCTCCGGCTCGGCCTCGATCATCTCGGCGAACGCCCACTGCGCCGGGGCGAACGTGCAGAAGGTGTTGTACTGGTGGACCTTGCGCAGCTCCGCGGACAGCGCGGCCGGCGCGATGCAGTAGCCGACCTTCCAGCCCGTGCAGTGGTAGGTCTTGCCGAAGCTGGACACGACGAAGGCGCGATGGCGCAGCTCCGGATAGCGCAGCACCGACTCGTGGACGCGGCCGTCGAACACGATGTGCTCGTAGACCTCGTCCGACAGCAGGTAGATGCCGGTGTCGCGCAGCAGCGCGGTCAACTCGGCGATGTCGTCGACGGTGAACATCGCGCCGGACGGGTTGTGCGGCGAGTTGATCATCAGCAGCCGGGTCTTCGGCGTGACCGCGGCGCGGACCAGGTTCCAGTCGGGCGCGAAGGTCTGCGGATCCAGCGGCACATGCACGGCGCGGCCGCCGGCCAGGTCGATCGCGGGTTCGTAGCAGTCGTAGCAGGGGTCGAGCACGATCACTTCGTCGCCGGGCCGCACGACGGCCGCCACCGCGTCGAAGATCGCCTCGCTGGCGCCGGAGACGACGGTCACCTCGGTTTCCGGATCCGGACGGTAGCCGTAGCAGCGCTGGGTCTTGGCCGAGATCGCCTGGCGCAACGCCGGGATGCCGGTCATCGGTGCGTACTGGTTCTTGCCCTCGCGCATGGCGCGGTCCAGCGCTTCGATCAGGCGTTCCGGCACGTTGAAGTCCGGGAAGCCCTGGCCGAGGTTGACGGCGCCGTGTTCGATCGCGAGCTGCGACATCACGGTGAAGATGGTCGTGCCGACCTTCGGCAGCTTGGTGTCCAGGGTCATCGGTGTGGTGGCGGAAATAGCTGAGGCGGGGAAGTGTACGGACCCGCACGGCCCTGCGTCATGACGATCCCTCATCCCCCTCCCCTCGACTGTCATTGCGCCGGCTGCGGCAAGGCACGAAACTCGCGCCATGCGTGAGCTGCAGATCGTCGACGCCGCTGAACTCGCCACCGCGTACGCCGCCGCGGAATACGTCGTGATGCTCGACGGCGACACCCTGCCGCTGCGCGTCGGGCAGCCTGCCAGCGACCTGGAGGCCTACTCGCCGGCGCCGCGCTATGCCTTCATCACCGCCTGGAACCCGGCTTCGGAGCCGCGCTCGGACACGGCCAACGAAGCCGCTGATGCACTGCTGGTGGCCCAGCTCGATGCCGCTGGTGCCGTGCGCCATCCGGCCTGGGCGCAGGATCCGGCAGGCGACTGGCGCGAACCCGGCTGGCTGCTGGCCGGACTGGACGAGGACGAGCTGCATCGGCTGGCGCTGGAGTTCGGCCAGGCCGGCGTGCTCGCCTGGCGCGGGGGAGAGCCGGTGCGCCTGCGAATGATGATGCCGCGCCCGCCTTTCGCGTCGATGGCGCCCCATACCGACTGGGCCGGCAATGCACAGACGTGCGGGATCGCGGGCTCAGTCGCATAAAATGGCCGCTTCACGGCCGCCTGCGCCGTTGCCAGCCGACCGATGACTCCAGTCGAACGACCTGCCCTGCCGCTGATCGCTGCCCGCGGCCTGCGTTTCGCGCGCAACGACGAGCCTGTGTTCGGTCCGCTCGATTTCGCCGTCGATGCCGGCGAGGCGCTGCTGGTGCAGGGCGACAACGGCGCCGGCAAGACCACGCTGCTGCGCGTGCTGGCGGGCCTGCTGCGCGCCGACGATGGCGAGATCGACATCGATGGCCATCCCGCCGGTCCGGCCCGCCGTGCCAGGGCGATCGCCTATCTCGGCCATCTGCCGGGCCTGAAGGCCGACCTCAGCGCGCTGGAGAACCTGAACTTCCTGTGCGGCCTGCACGGCCGCCGCCGCGCCCAGCTCCCCGAGAACGCCCTGGCCATCGTGGGGCTGGCCGGGTACGAGGACGCCCTGGCCCGCCAGCTCTCGGCCGGCCAGAAGAAGCGCCTGTCGCTGGCGCGGTTATGGATGTCGCCCGCGCCGCTGTGGCTGCTGGACGAGCCCTACGCCAATCTCGACCTGGAAGGCATCGAACTGGTCAACCGCATGGTGCAGGCGCACCTGCGCGAAGGCGGCGCAACCCTGGTCACCACCCATGGCGCCTACGCGGCGCCGCCGGTGCGCACCCGCATGCTGGTCATGGAAAAGCGCGGCCTGGAACTGCGGGAGCAGATCGCATGAACGGCGCCGCCCTGCCAGGTCTCGCCGGCGCCGCCCGCGCCCTGCTCGCCCGCGACCTGCGCCTGCTCTGGCGCCGCCGCGGCGATGCGTTGCAGCCGGCGCTGTTCGCGCTGCTGGTCGTCGTGCTGTTTGCCCTCGCCCTGGGCGGCGAGAAGGAAGCCCTCTCCAAGGTGGCCGGCGGCGTGCTGTGGCTGGCCGTACTGCTGGCCGGCCTGCTCGCGCTGGACACGCTGTTCCGGGGCGATGCCGAGGACGGCTCGCTGGAGCAGTGGATGCTGGCACCGGTGCCGCTCGCGTGGCTGGTCACGGTGCGCACGTTCATGCACTGGGCCACGACCGCGCTGCCGCTGCTGATCGCCACGCCGTTCCTGGGCGAGCTGCTGCACCTGCCGCGCCCGCAACTGCCGGTGCTGCTGGCGTCGCTCGCGCTGGGCACGCCTTTGCTGAGTCTGCTCGGAGCGGTCGTCGCCGCGCTGACGGTCGGGATGCGGCGCTCCGGTATACTTGTGGCCCTGTTGGCGCTGCCGCTGTACGTGCCCGTACTGGTGTTCGGGGCTGGCAGCGTAGCCGCCGCAGCCCAGGGATTGGACCCGGTCGGTGCGCTGCTGCTGCTGGGCGCGGGACTGGCCGTCGCGCTGGTGCTGGCGCCGCTGGCAGCCGCCGCGGCGATCCGGATTGCGCTCAGCTAGCGCTGGCGCGACCCCATTGATCCAAATCAAGCAGCGACCCGCCCCTGCCGCGAACAATCCCTCCGCCGCCTGGGCCTGACTGCCCGGGAGCGGGCTGAGACACGATGAATCCGATCCTGCGCTGGTTCCACAAACTCGGTTCGCCCCCCTACTTCGACCGCTTCGCCGCGCGCTGGGCGCCGTGGGGCTACGGCCTTGGCCTGCTGGTCATGGCGTGGGGTCTGTACGGCGCCCTGTTCCAGGTGCCGGCCGACTACCAGCAGGGCGACAGCTTCCGCATCCTCTACATCCACGTGCCCAGCGCCTGGATGAGCATGGCGATCTTCGGGCTGATGGCGATCTATGCCGCCATCGCGCTGATCTGGCGCATCAAGCTGTGCGAGATCCTGGCGATGGCCTGCGCCCCGATCGGCGCTGCCTTCACCCTGATCACGCTGCTGACCGGTTCGATCTGGGGCAAGCCGATGTGGGGCACCTGGTGGGACTGGGACCCGCGCCTGACCACCGAACTGATCCTGCTGTTCCTGTACCTGGGCGTGACCGGGCTGTACCACGCCATCGACGACCGCCGCGCCGCGGCCCGCGCCGCCGGCCTGCTGGCCATCGTCGGCGTCGTGCTGCTACCGGTGATCCGCTATTCGGTGGTGTGGTGGAACTCGCTGCACCAGGGCCAGACCATCCGCCTGCTCGGCGAATCGAGCATGGACGCCAGCATGATCCCGCCGCTGGTGTGGATGATCGTCGGCACCAAGCTGTGGTTCGTCGGCGCGCTGCTGTCGCGTGCCCGCGCCGACAACCTGCGCCGCGAAGCCGGCAAGGGCTGGGTTTCCTCGGCCGCGCAGGGAGGCCGCCCGTGAGCTACCTGAATTACGTCATTGCCGCCTACGCGGTATTCGTCGTCGTGCTGGGCTGGGACTTCGTCGCCACGCGCCTCCAGATCCGCCGCGAGTTGCGCGGCGCCCGCCTTCGCGCCGCACGCGAAGCCGCGCGTCCCGGCAAGACCGCCACCAACGAGTTGATCCGATGAATCCTATCCGTCGCCGCCGCCTGCTCTGGGTCATCGCCCTGGTCGTGGCCGCCGGCCTGGCCGCCGCGCTGGTCGCGACGGCCCTGCAACGCAACATCGCCTACCTCTACACGCCCAGCGAAGTGCTCCGCGGCGAAGCAGGCGACCACGCGCGTTTCCGCCTCGGCGGCATGGTCGAAGCCGGCTCGTTCCAGCGCACGACGGGTTCGCTGGAAGCCCACTTCAAGGTCACCGACGGCGATGCGCTGATGCCGGTGGTCTACACCGGCATCCTCCCCGACCTGTTCCGCGAGAAGCAGGCCGTGGTCGCCACCGGCCGCATGCAGGGCGACACGTTCGTCGCCGAGGAAATCCTCGCCAAGCACGACGAGACCTACATGCCGAAGGAAGTCGCCGACAAGATGGGCGTCGCGCACAAGAAGCACGACGTGCAGGCGCCGTCGGCCAAGCAGGGTACGCCGTAAGTGTGGGCTGAACTCGGTCAGATCGCGCTGATCCTGGCGCTGCTGGTATCCGTCCTGCAGGCGGCGTTGCCGCTGGCGGGTGCGCAGCGCGGCATCACGCCGTGGATGGCGGTGGCGCGGCCGGCGGCCTACGCGCAACTGGGACTGGTCGCGCTCGCCTTCGTCATCCTGACCCTGGGCTTCGTCCAGCAGGACTTCTCGCTGCGCTACGTCGCCGAGAACAGCAACTCGCTGCTGCCGATGGTCTACCGCTACACCGCGGTGTGGGGCGCGCACGAAGGTTCGCTGCTGCTGTGGGCGCTGATCCTGGCGCTATGGACCGGCGCGGTCGCGCGCTTCTCGCGGCAGCTCCCGGCCGACGTCATCGCCCGCGTGCTCGGCGTGATGGGCGTCGTCAGCATCGGCTTCCTCGCCTTCCTGATCTTCACCAGCAATCCCTTCCTGCGCCTGCTGCCGGCCGCCGCCGAAGGCCGCGACCTCAATCCGCTGCTGCAGGACCCGGGCATGATCATCCACCCGCCGATGCTGTACGTCGGCTACGTGGGTTTCGCCGTGCCGTTCGCGTTCGCGATCGCGGCGCTGCTCGACGGCCGCATCGATGCGCGCTGGCTGCGCTGGACGCGGCCGTGGACGAATGTCGCCTGGGCATTCCTGACGCTCGGCATCGCGCTCGGTTCGTGGTGGGCGTACTACGAACTCGGCTGGGGCGGCTGGTGGTTCTGGGATCCGGTCGAGAACGCCAGCTTCATGCCGTGGCTCGCCGGTGCGGCACTGCTGCATTCGCAGGCCGTGACCGAGAAGCGCGGCAGCTTCCGCGGCTGGACGCTGCTGCTGGCCATCGCCACGTTCTCGCTGTCGCTGCTGGGCACGTTCCTGGTGCGCTCCGGCGTGCTGACCAGCGTGCACGCGTTCGCCGCCGACCCGGCACGCGGACTGTTCATCCTCGCCTTCCTCGGCGTCGTCATCGGCGGTTCGCTGCTGCTGTACGCGCTGCGCGCCCCCTCCGCGGAAGATGCGGGCAAGCCGTTCGAGCCCGCATCGCGCGAGACCTTGCTGCTGGCCAACAACCTGCTGCTGTCGACCGCCTGCGCGATGGTGCTGCTGGGCACGCTGTACCCGCTGCTGGCCGATGCGCTGGAACTGGGCAAGATCTCGGTCGGCCCGCCGTACTTCGCGCTGATGTTCGTGCTGCTGATGTCGCCGCTGGTGGCGCTGCTACCGTTCGGCCCGGTGACCCGCTGGCAGCGCGAGCAGGTTTCCAAACCGCTGGCGATGCTGCTGCCGTGGGCGGGCCTGGCGCTAGTCGCTGGCGTCGCTGCGTTCTTCCTCGCGCCGCAGGGGCCGTGGAAGGTTGCCGCCGGCATCGTCGGCGCCGCCTGGGTGCTGCTGGGCACGCTGCGCTTCGTGTGGTCGCGGCTGCGCAGCCAGACCGGTGGTAGCGCCTTCACCGCCGAGATGCTCGGCATGACGCTGGCGCATTTCGGCGTCGCCGTGTTCCTGGTCGGCGCGCTGCTGACAGAAGGCCTTGCGCTGCAACGTGAGATCGCGGTCGTACCGGGCCAGTCGGTCGACGTGGGCCGCTTCTCCTTCCGCTTCGACGGCGCCGAGCATTCGCAGGGTCCTAACTACGAAGCCGATCGCGGCACGGTCACGGTCTTCGAGAACGACCGGCCGCTCACCGTGATGCATCCGGAGAAACGCACCTACGCCAGCGGCGGCCAGGTGATGACCGAAGCCGCGATCGAGCCGGGGCTTTCGCGCGACCTCTATGTCGCGCTCGGCGAACCGCTGGGCAACGGCGCTTGGGCGCTGCGCGTGCACATCAAGCCGTTCGTACGATGGATCTGGGCCGGCGCGATCCTGATGATGCTCGGCGGCCTGGTCACCGCGACCGACCGCCGGTTCCGCCGTGTCGCCGCCGAAGTGCAGCCAGCACTCGCACCGACCCGAACCAGTCCGCAGCCTGCTCCGGAGCCCGCCCGATGAGCGACGCCGCACCGCAGCCCCGCCAGTCCACGATGCGCTGGCTGCCGCTGATCATCGTCGCCGCGCTTGGCGTGCTGCTGTTCGCCGGCGTGATGCTCAGCCGCAACCCCAACCGCGAAGCGCTGCCCTCGCCGCTGATCGGCAAACCGGCACCGGCGTTCCGCCTGCCCGTGCTGCACGAACCGGGCCGCCTGGTGACGTCGCAGGAACTGCAGGGCGCACCCTACCTGCTCAACGTCTGGGGAAGCTGGTGCCCGGCCTGCCGCGACGAGCATCCGGTGCTGACGCGCTTCGCCGAGACCCGGCGCCTGCGCGTGGTCGGCTTCAACTGGAAGGACGAACACGCCGACGCGCTGCGCTGGCTGGAGCAGTTCGGCAATCCGTATTTCCTGGTGCTCACCGACTACGACGGCAAGGTCGCGATCGACTGGGGCATTTACGGCGCTCCCGAAACCTTCCTGGTCGACGGCAAGGGCGTGATCCGCTGGAAGTACGTCGGTCCGATGACCGACACAGTGATCCAGAACGACCTGCTGCCGAAGCTGGCAGAAATCGAGAAGGCGCGATGAGCTTCCTGCTCCGCCAGCGGAAGCACTTCTTGCGCAGCCTCGCACTGGCGGCATCCTTGCAGCTGCTGGCGCTGCCGCTCGCCGCGACCGCCCAGCCAGCCAGCGACGCCACGCCGCTGAAGTTCGAGAGCGCTGCCGAGGAGCAGCGCTTCCACGCACTGGTGACTGAGCTGCGCTGCGTGATGTGCCAGAACAACTCGCTGGCGGAATCCAACGCGCAGATCGCCGTCGACCTGCGCCGCGAAGTGCTGGTGCTGATGCGCCAGGGCAAGAACGACCGCGAGATCAAGGAGTTCCTGGTCGAGCGCTATGGCGAGTTCGTGCTGTACCGCCCGCAGGTCGAGTCCAAGACCTGGTTGCTGTGGTTCGGACCGGCATTGGTACTGCTGGCCGGCGGCCTGATCGTCGCCGGCGCGGTGCGCAAGCGCACGCGAAACGCGCCTTCCGCATCCGACAACAACAACGACGACCAGGAATGGTGATGACCGGTTTCGTGATCGCCGGCCTCGCGCTGGCCGTGCTCGCCCTCGCCTATGTGCTGCGCCCGCTGTGGCGCACGCGTCCCATCGCTGGCTTCGGCGCCGTCGCCGGCCTGGTGCTGGCCACCGGCCTGCTCTACTTCGTCGTCGGCACGCCGAACGCGCTCGATCCGGCCCAGCGCCGCGCCCCGCAGTCGCTGGAAGACGCGATCAGCCAGCTCGAGGCGGAACTGAAGCGCGATCCGAACCAGGTCGAAGGCTGGCGTCTGCTCTCGCGTGCCTACCTCGCCGAAGGCCGCGCCGCCAATGCGCGTGACGCTTCGCTGCGCGCGCTGAAGCTGGCGCCCACCGATCCCGACCTGCTCGCCGAAGCGGCGGAGATGCGCGCGCTCGCCGCACCGGAGCGCCGCTTCGACGACGAGGCCGTGGCGATGCTGCGCGACGCCCTTGCCACCCAGCCCATGCACCAGCGCGCCCGCTGGTTCCTCGGCATCGCCCAACGCCAGGCCAAGCAGCCGGCGGAAGCAGCGAAGACCTGGGAACCGCTGCTGGCCATCGTCGACGAGCGCACCGCTGGCAGCCTGCGCGAACAGATCAATTCCGCACGCGGCGAAGCCGGACTGCCGCCGCTGCCTGCAACCGCAGCGGCAGCGGCAGCGCCCGTCAGCGCGACTGGCGAGACCGTCGCTGGCTCGATCAAGGTACGAGTGGCGCTCGCACCGGAGCTCGCGGCGAAGCTTCCGGCCAATGCCAGCCTGTTCGTGCTGGCGCGCCAGCCCGGCGGTCCGCCGATGCCGGTCGCGGTCGAGAAGCTGCCTGCGCGCGGTTTCCCACTCGAGGTCATGCTCGACGATGGCGACAGCCCGATGCCGACGATGAAGCTCTCGCAACTCGATCGCGTCGAAGTGCTCGCACGCGTCTCGGCCAGCGGCAATGCCATGCCGCAGGCGGGCGATTTCGAATCGGTGGCCAAGCCCGCCGGCAAAGATTCCGCTGCGATCGAGCTGGTGATCGACCAGGTACGCCGCTGAATCGGCACCACGAAGGCGCAAGCGGTTCGCACGTGATTCCGAAAAGAACCACTGCCCCGTTAAGCTTGCACCCATGACCGAGTTCATTCCTCCCGGCACGCAGTTCTGCGCCCTGCCCTCGCCCTTCCCGATGAAGCGCGGCGGTGCGCTGCACGGCGCGCGCATCGCCTATGAAACCTGGGGCACGCTCAACGGGGCGCGCGACAACGCGATCCTGATCGTCACCGGCCTGTCGCCCGATGCCCACGCCGCCAGCAATGCCGGCAACGCGGAGCCGGGCTGGTGGGAGCAGATGGTCGGCCCCGCCAAGCCGATCGACAGCGATCGCTGGTTCGTGATCTGCGTGAACTCGCTCGGCAGCTGCAAAGGCTCGACCGGGCCGGCCTCGATTAACCCTCAGACCGGCGAAACCTACCGTCTCGACTTCCCGGAATTGTCCGTCGAAGACGGCGCCGATGCGGCCGCGCACGTCGTGCGTGCGCTCGGCATCGAACGCCTCGCCTGCATCATTGGCAATTCGATGGGCGGCATGACCGCGCTGGCCTTCATGTTGCGCAACCCGGGCCTGGCGCGAAGCCATATCAACATCTCCGGTGCCGCACAGGCGCTGCCGTTCTCGATCGCGATCCGCTCGCTGCAGCGCGAGGCGATCCGCCTCGATCCGGACTGGAACCACGGCAAGTACGACGACGCGCACTATCCTGAATCGGGCATGCGCATGGCGCGCAAGCTCGGCGTGATTACCTATCGCTCCGCGCTGGAGTGGGACGGCCGCTTCGGCCGTGTCCGCCTCGATTCCGACCATGCCGGCGATGACCCGTTCGGCTTGGAGTTCGAAGTCGAAAGCTACCTGGAAGGCCATGCGCGCCGCTTCGTGCGCCGCTTCGATCCGAACTGCTACCTGTACCTCAGCCGCTCCATGGACTGGTTCGACCTGGGCGAGTACGGCCGCGAACAGGACGGTAACCGTAACGATCGCGCCGGCAATCCCGGATCCGGGGGCGTCCGCGCCGGTCTCGCAGGCATCCGCGTGGAGAGAGCCCTCGCAATCGGCGTGCAGACCGACATCCTGTTCCCGCTGCAGCAGCAGGAGGAGATTGCCGAAGGCCTGCGCGCCGGTGGCGCGTACAGCGAGTTCCTGCCGCTGCCCTCGCCGCAGGGGCACGATGCGTTCCTCGTCGACATCGCCCGTTTCGGGCCGGCGGTGGCGGGATTCCTCGCCACGTTGTGATCCAACTCAAAACGGCACGCAGCGGCCGCGCTAGAATCGCCCCATGAACGCCAACGACGCGCTGCCCGACCTCGATTTTCCCGGCCACGACAAGCTGGTCGCCGCCATCGACGCCGCGGTCGGCGCCGGCGACGAGCACGCCGTCACGGCCGCGCTGCGCAGCGCGCTGTGCTCCATGATCCGCGACCAGGAAGTGCAGTTGCCGTCGTGCGTGCACGATCCGATCGACGACCATTACGCGCGGCGCGAGATCTACCGCAGCCGCGATCACGGCTACAGCGTGGTGGCGATGACCTGGGGCCCGGGCCAGGGCACGCCCGTCCACGATCACTGCGGCCTGTGGTGCGTCGAAGGCGTGTGGGACGGCGAGCTGGAGATCACCCAGTACGAACTGCTCGAGCGCGAGGGCGAACGTTTCCGTTTCCGCGCCGCCGGCGGCATGCACGCCGGCCCCGGCAGTGCCGGCAGCCTGATTCCGCCGCACGAGTACCACACGATCCGCAACGCCAGCGATCGCGAGGTGGCGGTGTCGCTGCACATCTACAAGGCGCCGATGGAAGCCTGCTCGATGTTCGTCCCGAACGACGGCGAGTGGTTCGCGCGCGTCGCCAAGGAACTCAAGACCGACGAAGCGGCCTGACGCAGCGGGCCGGCTGAAGCTGGCTTGTTGAAGCGCCCTGGCGCACAGCCAGCGCCCGGTCACATACATCGTCACATCGCCGCGGGTAAGCTCACCGGCTCCCTGGCCCCGGGCTCGCGCCGATGATGACCGACTTCCTGCTCGCCGCACTCCACCATCTGCTGTTCTACGCGATCGTGGCGATGCTGGTCGCCGAATCGGTGCTGCTGCGAGGCACGCTCGACCGCGCCACGATGCATCGACTGGCCGGCATCGACCTCGGCTACGGACTCAGTGCGATGTCGCTGATCGTCGTCGGCGTCGCACGCGTCGTGTACGGCATCAAGGGCTACGACTTCTACCTGCACAACCCCTGGTTCCACGCCAAGATCGGTGCGTTCCTGCTGACCGGCCTGCTGTCAATCCTGCCCACCGTGCGCTTCCTGCGCTGGCGCAAGGCGTTGGCCACCAATCCGGGGTTCCTGCCAGATCCGGCGGACGTGGCGAAGATGCGCGGCATCGTCCGCTTCGAACTGCTCCTGCTCGCGGCGATCTTCGTGCTGGCTGCGGCAATGGCCCGCCACGGCGGACTTTGAGCCCGGCTGCCGCGCTCGGGCCGCGTCGGCTATACTGCGCGCCCGCGCCGGAATGGCGGAATCGGTAGACGCAGCGGACTCAAAATCCGCCGCCCTTAAAAGCGTGTGGGTTCGAGTCCCACTTCCGGCACCACTGTTTTTAAGTGGTTTTTTGATACAAAGGGCGCCTTGAGCGCCCTTTGTTTTGCTCCGCAATCCCTGAATTTCTGCTCCGCAATTCAGGTGGTGGGAGGCGCTCTTGCTGGCCGATAGCGACGAGTGCCCCGAGTCCGGCGCTTCCTCCCCAGCGAATTCGCGCTCCGCAAAGCCCGTGCAGCATCGCGGCGCGGCATTCAGTCGGCCGGCCGGGCGCATGCCCGTTTCGACCCATAGCGGACATTCCTGCGGGTGCGATTTTTATGCATTTTTGACGACCCTTAAGAATCGCCAACGGACCTATTTCCCCCGCTTGAAAAGACGCGTCGGCGCGCTATTTTTCGGGCCGGATGGGACCTACCACATCCGGAGATCAACGCTTAATTGGAGAGATGCGATGAATCAGATGGCTCGCTTTCCGCAGTGGGGCGGACAGGGAACCACAGACCCAGTCCGCCAAATCATCGATCGCCTTTTTGAAGGCAACTTTTTGCAAGGCGGCTCCAGGGACGAATCGTCAGTCGTCACAAGCCAATGGATTCCGTTAGTAGACATCAAGGAAGAGCAGGACCGCTTCATCCTCTATGCCGATATTCCCGGCGTGGACCCCAAGAACATCGATGTGCAGATGGATAGGGGATTGCTCACTATCAAAGGAGAGCGTATGAGCGAGATCGACGAAAGCGACCGCTTCTCCCGCATCGAGCGCCAACACGGCAGCTTCCATCGCCGTTTTGCGCTCCCCGATAGCGCGGACCCTGAAGGGATTACAGCGACCGGTCACAACGGCGTGTTGCAGATCATGATCCCGAAGCGTCCCGAGACCACCCCTCGCCGCATCCAGGTGGGATCAACCTTCAACAACTGATCTAGTAGCGCCCCGCAGAGGCGGGGCGCTTTCTTTCACCTCAATGCTGGTGGAGCCTATGGACCGACTGACGGAGGAAGCGCTTTGCGATTTGCAGGCTCAGGTTCTTGTCCTTCGGATGGCACTACGGGCTTTGATTCGTACGCATCCCGATCCGGACGCCTGCTTGGCTGCATGGCGTACGACAGTTTCGGATATTGCGTCCGGTCCTGCCGTGTTGCCCGTGTACGCTCGTGGCAGCGAGTACGTCACCGAGAGGTGCTATGCGTTTGCTGAGGATTGGACAGCCGAGTTGGTCGAACACGCGGTTGCATGCAAGGGCAATTAGATGCGTCCCCATGCGCCGGGAGAGGCCGGATGACGGCGTGGATGTCCGCTTCTGGCCGATAGCCGACATCCGCGGTAGGCCGCCTGCGAAGGCAATGCCTCGCTTTCGATCCCGACGCTTGGCGCTCCGCAATATCAACGCGGATCTTTGCGAATCATAGGGTTACGCGTCGCCAAACCGCACATTTTGCGGAGCAGAAATCAGCCTCCAGGCCTTAATCTATCAAGGAATCACCTAAGGACTCAAAATCCGCCGCCCTTAAAAGCGTGTGGGTTCGAGTCCCACTTCCGGCACCAGCATTCGAAAAGCCCTGAAGGACACTTCAGGGCTTTTTTTGTGCCATCTGGGCGCCGTCCTCCGTCCCGGTGCGAACCGCGCTGCAAGCTCGACACCGCGGATGAAATGTGGCGATGCGGAGAACGGTCGGACAAGGTGAGCAAGGAATGGCTCTAGGCACCCGTCCACGAGTACGCGGCATAGACCGTCGGCAACCTGATGCTCGCCGCCGTCGAAGCGGCATCGACACGGCGAGCATGCCGCCCCAGTCGCCTCCTCGAATTGCCCAAGGAAAGTGCGGATTCTCGGGTGAGTTTGCGAACTGGGACCGCTCCGCCCCACCCTGCCGTTCGTCGGAACGCAAACCAAAGCCCATTGACGAACCTTTCAGGTAATACTTACCGTAAGTTTCATGAAAGGACCTCGACCCAAGTCGTCGACCGAGTACGTCCGCGAATTCCGCGAACGCATGCGGCGCGAGGGTTTCGTCAAGAAAGACGTCTGGATCCTGCCGGAACACGCTCAGGAACTGGCGTCCGTCGAGCGGCGCCTGCGCATGCCGGGCGCCGCCGAAGGCCGTCTCGGCGAAGGCACGGCCCGCGCCTGGACCGCGCGCTCATTGCACGCGGCTCTGGCTGAAACGCGGCCAGCGCTGGCCGGCAACGTCTCGCTGGAGCTGCTCGAGGGCGTCGAACCCAGCCTGCACCTGGTGATGCACGAACACGGCGACCTGCCGGTGTTCGTGGCCGTCAGCGGCGAGCAGGTCGTGGTCGAATCGCTGATGTGGCCGCTCTCGGACGTGGCAGACGCTGCCGCGTTCAACGCTCACGTGCTGCGCACTCACAAGATCCTGCCGCTTTCGAACATGGCGATCGAGGTAATCGGTGGCGTCGCCTGCTACATCATGTTCGGCTCGCTGGACACGCGCTCCAGCCTTGCCAACGTACTGTTCGAGATCGAGACGCTGGCCGAGAACGTACTCAACGCAGCCGAGGCCTACGCTCCTTTCCTGAAGGACGACCTCCTCATGGAAGGCGCCGCATGAGCGCGCTGGCCCGCATTTTCGGCCGTGTTCGGGAGCAACTCGCCGAGCTCAGCGAATCGATCTTGCCGAACCAGGCGCAACGCGACCTCGACGAGGAGATCCGCGCCAGCGACGCTCGTCTCCACGATTGGCGCGCCGGCCTGGCGGAGCTGCAAGCCGGGCGTTTCACCGCGCAGGAGCGCATCGACCTCACCGTTGCCGCGATCGTGCAGCGCGAGGCGCAGGCCCTGGCGACCCTGCAGGCGGGCAAGCGCGCGCTGGCCGAGGAGGTCGCCGCGGCCATCGTGCAGCTGGAACAGGCGCGCGACGACGAACAGGCCTTCGCATTGCAGCTCGACACACGCATCGCGCAGATGCGGCACCTGATTGAGGAGAGCGAGAACGGCTTGCGCCGGCTGCAACTGCAACTCGACGCGTTGCGCGCAGCCGAAACAGTGCAGAGGGCACAGGAAACCGTGGCGGGACGCCAGGGCGGCAGAGCGGCATTGCCGCAGAACGCGATTGAGTCGCTGCTGCGCGCAAGACGCCAGAACACCGCGCGTCCGGCACATGGCGCCGCCGTGGAGCCGGCCGGCGATGCCGATCTCGACGCGCGATTGCTCGCCGAAGGCATCGACGATCGCAACGCACGCGTGCAACTCGTGCTCGACCGGCTCGCCCAGCGTCTGGCCGATACAAGCCCGCCAGGCGCACCGGCCGGTGGGCGCCGTACCAGGCAACGCACCACTCCGAAGGGCTCGCGATGATCGACTTCCTGAAAACCGCGCTGACGTTCCCCACCCTGCTCTACAGCATCGTGCTTGCGGTCTGCGTCGCGTACTGGCTGCTCGCAGCCACCGGCCTGATCGATACCGACGGCCCCGACGGGCTGCTCGGCGGCGATGGCGACACCGGCGGCGAAGCCAGTGGCATCGCCGCGATGATCGCCAGGCTCGGCCTGAGTGGCGTGCCGGTGATGATCGTGCTGACCGTTCTGGCCTTCCTGGGTTGGCTCGGCACGTACTTCGTGCACCTGCTTCTGCTGCAGCTCCTGCCGGACCTGTTGCGCGTTCTGGTTGGGCTCGCTGCGGCCGTGGTCATGCTGGTGCCTGGCGCCATCGTCGCTTCGCTGCTGCTGCGGCCGCTCAGCCGCCTGCTGTTGCGGCTGCGCCCACCGGCCGAGCCGTCGATCCTCGGTCGCACCGCGATCGTCAGCACGCCTTCGGTCGATACCCATTACGGCCAGGCCACCGTCGACGACGGCGGTGCCGGACTGGTGCTGCAGATACGCGACGACCAGCCGGTTCGCTTCAAGCGCGGCGACCGCGTCGTGCTGATCGAATACCTCGGTGCCAGGCACGCCTATCGCGTCGTGTCCGAGGAGCAGTTCAAGAACCTGTAGCGCCCGCGACACCCGACCAAGCCCATCCCAAGACCGCACCAATCGTTTCAACAAGGAGAAGTTGCAATGAGCATGTCCCTGATCCTCCCGTTCCTGATCGGGGCGGGCATCCTGCTCGTCGTCATGCTGGGCCTGTTTGGCCTGTTCAGGGCCTTCTACATCAAGGTCGACCAGGGCACCGCCCTGATCGTCAACGACATGAGCTCGATGCCGAAGGTGCGCTTCACCGGCGGGCTCATCATTCCGGTCCTGTACCGCGCCGAGCACATGCGCATCAGCCTGATCACGCTGCAGGTCGACCGCCGCGGCAAGGAAGGCCTGATCTGCCGCGACAACATGCGCGCCGACATCACGGTGGCCTTCTATCTGCGCGTGAACGAGACCCAGGCCGATGTGCTGCGCGTGGCCAAAGCCATCGGCGCCGACCGCGCTTCCGACAAGAATGCCGTCGACGAGCTGTTCAACGCCAAGTTCTCCGAGGCGCTGAAGACGGTCGGCAAGAAGTTCGACTTCACGGAGCTGTTCGAGAAGCGCCAGGAGTTCCGTGACGAGATCATCAAGATCATCGGCAACGACCTCAATGGCTACGTACTCGAGGACGTCGCGATCGACTATCTGGAGCAGACCCCCAAGCACCTGCTCGACCAGAACAACATCCTCGACGCCGAAGGCATCCGCAAGATCACCGAGCTGACCGCCGCGCAGAACGTGGTGACCAACGAGCTCGAGCAGAACGAGCGCCTGGCCATCACCAAGAAGAATGTGGAAGCGCGCGAAGCGACGCTGGCACTGGAGCGCCAGCAGGCCGAGGCCGAGGCGCGCCAGAAGCGCGAAGTCGACAGCATCCGCGCCCGGGAAGAGGCCGAGACGGCCCGCGTCAAGGAAGAGCAGCGCCTGCTGGCCGAGCAGGCCCGTCTGGCCGCCGAGGAGCAGATCCAGATCCGCGACCAGAACCGCCAGCGCGAGGTTGAGGTCGCCGAGCAGAACCGCCAGCGAGCGGTCGCGATCGAATCCGAGCGCGTCGAGCGCGCACGCAAGCTCGAGCAGGTCACCACCGACCGCGAGGTGCAACTGCAGGGCGTGGAGCGAGACAAGGTCGTCGAGACCGGCAAGATGGACGTCGCCAACATCACCCGCGAACGCATCGCCATCGACAAGACCGTGGCGCAGGAAGAGGAGCGCATCAAGGAAGTGCGCGTGGTCTCCGAGGCCGAACGCGCGCGCCAGGCCAAGGTCATCGCCGCCGAAGCCGAAGCACAGGAGAACCTGGTGCGCACGGTGAAGGACGCGGAGGCCTCCGAGTCCGCCGCCAAGTTCCGCGCGACCGAGATCACCACGCTTGCGCAGGCCGAACTGGACGCCGCTGCCAAGTCGGCCGACGCCAAGAAGCTGCTGGCCGATGGCATCAGGGCCGAAACCGCCGCGCCGGGCCTGGCTGAAGCGCAGGTGCGCGAGGCCGCCGCGAGCGCGATCGAGAAGGTCGGCGTCGCAGAGGCACGCGTGATCGAGGCCAAGGCCGAGGCGACCTACAAGCAGGGCAGCAGCGAGGCGCGCGTGCTGGCCGAGAGCCTCGCCGCACAGGCCGACGGCGAGGAGAAGATGGGCCGCGCCAAGGCCACCGCGGTAGAGTCGGTCGGCATCGCCGAGGCCAACGTCACGGTGAAGAAGCTCACCGCCGAGGCCGAGGGCCTCACCGCGAAGTTCGAAGCGATCGATTCGCTGAGTGATACCGCACGCAGCCACGAGGAGTTCCGCATGACGCTGGAAACGCACCTCGAACAGGCGATGGCGGCGATCGAGGCCGGCCGCGAAGTGTCCAAGGAGAACGCGGAAGTCATCGCCTCGGCGCTGCGCAACGCCAACATCGACCTGGTCGGCGGCGACGGCGGACTGTTCGAAAGCTTCTCCAAGGCGCTGTCGCTGGGCAAGTCGATCGAAGGCTTCGCCGGCAAGAGCCCGATCGTGCAGGACCTGCTTGAGCGCTTCCTCGGCGTGGCGCGTCCGCAAGGCCGCACGGGCACGATCGACAAGGCCGAGGCCATCGACGCCGCGCCGACGATGACCGCCGGCAAGGGCAAGACCTCGCGCGAAGTCGAGCCGACGGTCGACGCCTGACGTCCAACACGCCCGAACTCCATTGGCCGCTCGGATGACCCACTTCATCCGCTTCGGCCAAAGGGGCTTCGTGCGGGTCTGCCTCGTCACAGCCTCCATCCCGCTTCAACGACATCCCTACCCGCCCAACGAGACCCGACATGAGCAAAGAGAGCCGCGACTTCCTTGAGATGGCCTTCCATTCCGTCCGCTGTTTCGGCGACGACGGCCGCCTGGACGCGACAGAGCTGGGCAAGATCCTCGCCATCGCCGAGCGTGACGGCGTCACCGACGCCAACGAACTGCGTGTGCTGAGCAACATCATCGCGCGCATCCGGCCGGACGAGATCGACACGGCGATGAAGGCGCAGCTGACCGCGATCGCGCGCAAGTTCGGCATCCAAGTCCCCGAAGGCACTTCGGCCTGATGTCCAGTCTCGGCTGGCACTCGCGCACGCGCGATGTCAGCCGGGGCACGCCGGTACTGGCGATTCCTGCAGTTGCTTCCTAACCGCCCCGGATGGGCGAGGTACCACGATGTCGCAACCCGTCACAGCAACCGACGCAGCCACGCAGGTCGACCAGGCCGTCGCACAGGGCGGCGCCTATGAAGTGCTGCGCCGTCGCCTCGACGAGCAGGGCCAGCGCCTGCAGCAGGTCGCCGGCACGCTCAACCAGCGGCGCCTGCAGGAGTTCGGCGACAGTCGCCTGGAAGTGACCGGCCGCCTGCGGATCCGCACTGAGAACAACTGCATCGGCCGCGACATCGTCCCGGTCGGCGACCTGCTGCTGTTCGGCTACAACGTCTTCCTCGGGCTGAAGACCACCACGCGCGTGGAAGACGTTTTCGGCTTGTACCGGCTGGTCGAGGGCGCCGAAGGTTACGACGTTACCCCCGCCGACATCGCCACCAGCTTCCTCGGCGATCCCGCCTTCGTCCGCGATTTCGGCGAGCTCTACGCCTACTACAAGAACGCCCGCCTGCTGCAACTGGACGTGGCAGGCAGCAAGCTGATGGCGGCCTTCCAGATCGGCGAGCGCAGCAGCGACGTGCGCGTTTTCCGCTGGGCCATCTCCAACCAGGGCGAACTGAGCTACATCGACACGCGCGGCGAGCGCGACCTGGTGCTTCCGCCGCCGTTCGACTTCGAATGGACCCGGGCCACGCGCGAGCTGATGGTCAACGGCCGTTTCCCGCATCTGAACATTCTCGACACGATATTCGTCGAGACCACCGGCGGCGACCTGACCATCAAGGTTGAGAACAACACCGAACTCGGCCAGGGCATCTACAGCGAGCCGGTCGAAGACAAGACCCAGTCGCTGGACGACGCCAGCATCGACTTCGCACGCGTTGGCTCGTTGATCCTGCTGAAGGTGTTGCCGTATCGCGAAACCACCTGGCGCGGCCTGGTCTACAACACGCTGACCGGCAAGGTCACCCGCAACGACGCCGTCACCCAGGCCTGCGTGCAGCTTCCGGAAGACCACGGGATTATCTTTCCGGGTGGCTACTACCTGCAGAGCGGCGAGCACAAGGCGTTCGACGCTGCCATGGCAGGCATGCAGTTCCAGCGCGCTATCCGCTCGCCCAACGGCGAAGACGTCATGTACGCCTTCTACGAGCCGGAGCAAGGGCGCAGCGCGCTGTTCGTCTACAACATGATCCAGCGCAAGCTGCAGAACCCACTGTTCGGCCACGGCCACGCAGTGCTGCCGGACGGGCGCATGGTGCTGTTCCATGCCGAAGGCGACGGCGCTACCCGCGTGCATCCAATGCAGGTCTGGCAGACGCCGTTCGTCAGCGACGAGTTCGCTGCCAGCCGGCCGCCGGGCACCAGCTTCATGGGTCGCATCGGCAACGCCGAGATGGTCCGCGGCATTTCCAATCTGTTCGACCTGGCGCGAGAGATCGACAGTCCGGAAGTGTCGGTGCAGCGCTACCAGCTGTTGACGCAGCATGCGCGCCGCCTGTTCGACGCACACCACTGGCTCGACGACGGCAATTGCGAGGGTGCTGCAGGCCTGCTGCGCGAGATCTGCGCGACCGGCGAATCGGTGCTCGACGAGTTCGAAAAGGTCGAGGACATCCGCCGCCAGTCCGAAGCGGCCATCGCGCAGGCGCGTACCGACCACAAGGCATTGATCGGGCGCCTGTTGCCCGATAACTGGAACCAGATTGCCGAGTTCGTGGAGGCGCTCGGCGCAATCGGCCGCCTGCGCGGGCACCTGCTGACGATCCGCGACTATCGCTACATCGACACCGCCGCAATAGATGCGATGGGTGCCGAGCTTCAGTCCGCGCACGAGCGCATCGGCCACGCCACCGGCATGTTCCTCGGGCAGGAGAAGGCGCTGCAGCCATTCGCGCGCCAGGTGGAAGAACTCGACGCGACCGCGCAGCAGGCGCAGACCGCGAAGCAGTTGGGAGAACAGATCGCCGCGCTGCAGGCCCGTTCGGCCGATCTCGACATGCTCTCGGAGCTGGTCGCGACCCTGAAAGTCGACGACGCGACCCAGCGCACGCGCGTGGTCGAGGCGATCTCGGTCATCTACGCCCGCCTCAACCAAGCCAAGGCCCGCGCCGAACAGCGCCGCAGGACGCTAGGTTCGAACGAGGCGGTCGCGCAGTTCGGCGCGCAGTTCGCGCTGTTTGGCCAGGCCATCACCAACGCACTCGGCCTTGCCAGCGATCCGGAACGCGCCGACGAGCAGCTCTCGCGCCTGATGGTGCAGTTGGAAGAGCTGGAGAGCCAGTTCGGCGAGCACGAGCAGTTCCTCGGCGACATCCTGGCCAAGCGCGAGGAGCTGTTGGAAGTCTTCGACGCGCACAAGCAGGCCCTGCTCGACGACCGACAGCGCAAGGCGCAGACGGTGCTGGACGCTGCCAACCGCATTCTCGAAGGCCTGGGCCGCCGCACTGCCAAGCTCGCCGGCATCGACGAACTCAACGCGTTCTTCGCCGGCGACCCGCTGATCCTGAAGATCCGGGAGCTGGCTGAGCGTCTGCGCGCGCTCAAGGACAGCGTCAAGGCAGACGACGTCGAGGCGCGGCTGAAGGGCGCACGCGACCAGGCCGTACGGACGCTGCGAGACCGCAGCGAGTTGTTCGAGGACGGCGGCAACGTCATCAAGCTCGGCCGCCACCGCTTCAGCGTCAACACCCAACCGCTGGACCTGACCATCCTGCCCCGCGGCGACGAGCTTGCCGTGCACCTGACCGGCACCGACTTCATGGAGCCGATCCACAGCGAGGAGCTCGCGACACTCCGCGAGTTCTGGCCCGTGACGCTCGAATCCGAATCGCCGGCGTTGTACCGCGGCGAGTACCTGGCCGGCCAAGTGCTGGAAGCCGCCGAGGCCGGGCGCGACGGGCTGTCGATTGACCTGCTGCAGCGCCAACTCGGCGACGCGGACGCGCTGGCGAAGAGCGTGCGCGAGTTCGCCGCGCCGCGTTATCGCGACGGCTACGAACGCGGCATCCACGACCACGACGCGACCGCGATCCTGCGCGTCCTGCTCGGCCAGCGCGCCGCTGCGGGACAACTGCTCCACGCGCCGACCGCTCGTGCGCTCGCCACGCTGTTCTGGGCGGAGCACCAGCACGGCGAGGACGCGCGCGCCTGGAGCCAGCGCCTCGCCGGCGCACGCACCATGCAGCAGCTGTTCGGCAGCCAGGCCGGCATCGATGCGTTGGGCGGCGAGATCGCCACCGTCATCGCCGGGTACGTGGCAAGCACCACGATCGCGATTGACCAATCGCTGTCGGCCGATGCTGCGGACTACCTGCTGGACGAACTGGCCGAAGCCGATGTCGCCCTGGTGTTGTCGCGATACGCACGCGAACTTGCCGACGGCCTGCGTCAGCGCCTGGAGGCGGCCGGAATGCAGGACTCCTTCACCCGCACGCTGGCAGCGCTGCCGCTGCCGGCGCGCTGGGTCCACGCACTGCACTGGCTCGAAGGCCTGTGCGCGCAACCGCAGTTTGCGGCGCTCGCGTCGTATGTACCGGAGGCGGCCGCATTGCTGCTGACCGGCGCCACGCTGCGGCGCCGTCCTAACGACACCTCGCTGCTGGCCAGCGTCGAGGGCCTGCTCGGCGAGCACCCGCGCATCACCGGCGGACGTCTGGCGCTGGCCGCCGACGACCTGCTCGCGCGCCTGCGCCACCACAACGGGCGATTCCTGCCCGGTTACCGGCAGTTCCAGGCGATCCGCCAGGGCACCATGGAGCGCCAGCGCGAAACGCTGCGTCTCTCGGAGTTCCAGGCGCGCCCGCTGACTTCGTTCGTGCGCAACCGCCTGATCAACGACGTCTACCTGCCGATCATCGGCGACAACCTCGCCAAGCAGATGGGTGCGGCAGGCGAGAACAAGCGCAGCGACCTGATGGGCCTGCTGATGATGATCTCGCCACCGGGCTACGGCAAGACGACGCTGATGGAGTACGTCGCTCACCGCCTCGGCCTGATTTTCATGAAGATCAACGGCCCGGCGCTCGGCCACGACGTGCGCTCGATCGACCCGGCGCAGGCGCCGGATGCGACCTCGCGCCAGGAGCTGGAGAAGCTCAACCTGGCGCTGGAGATGGGCAACAACGTGATGCTGTATGTCGACGACATCCAGCACACCCACCCGGAGTTCCTGCAGAAGTTCATTTCCTTGTGCGACGGCACGCGCCGCATTGAAGGCGTGTGGAAGGGACGCACCCGCACCTACGACCTGCGCGGCAAGAAGTTCTGCGTGGTGATGGCCGGCAATCCGTACACGGAGTCCGGCGAGGTGTTCAAGATCCCGGACATGCTGGCCAACCGTGCCGACATCTACAACCTCGGCGACGTGCTGGGCGGCAAGGAAGACGCCTTCACGCTCAGCTACATCGAGAACAGCCTGACCTCCAACCCCGTGTTGGCGCCGTTGGCGACGCGCGATCTCGCCGACCTCTACCTGCTCGCGGACAAGGCCCGGGGCCGCGATGTGTCGCTCAACAACCTCAGCCACGCCTACAGCGCCGCCGAGACCAGCGAGATCATCGCCACGCTGCAGCGCCTGATGGAGGTCCGCGACGTGGTCTACCGCGTCAACCAGCAGTACATCGCCAGTGCCGCGCAGGCCGACAAGTACCGCACCGAGCCGCCGTTCAAGCTGCAGGGCAGCTACCGCAACATGAACAAGC
Organism: Lysobacter niastensis; assembly: GCF_015453285.1. Classification (GTDB taxonomy): domain Bacteria; phylum Pseudomonadota; class Gammaproteobacteria; order Xanthomonadales; family Xanthomonadaceae; genus Lysobacter_J; species Lysobacter_J niastensis. The sequence goes on along the minus strand of NZ_JADLZT010000005.1, from coordinate 285,378 downwards.
TCGCAGAGAAGATATCTCCGGTGCTCAACGAAGCCGAGTTGCAGCAACTGATCAGCGACCACTACCTGGGCGAGGCGCAGCTGCTGACCACCGGCGCGGAGGAGAACCTGCTCAAGCTCGCCGAACTGCGCGGCACGATGAGCCCGGACGAATCCGCACGCTGGGCGCAGATCAAGCGCGATTTTCTCCGCAACAAGGCCATGGGCGCCGAGGACGGCGACGTTGGCGGACGCGTCGTCGCGCAACTGGCCGACATCGCCGGTGGTCTGCAGGCGATCGGCTCGGCTACGCAGGCGCCCGCGCCAGTGGCGGTCGCTGCGCCACCGCCGTGGGAGGCGATGTTGTCCTTGCTCCAACGCGTAGCCGAGCAACGTGAAGTGCCGGTACCGGCGCAGGCCATCGACATGTCCTGGACCGAAACCCTGCCGGAATCGCTCCATGGCACCATCGCGCCCCTGCTGGAGGCGATGCGTAACAGCCACGAAGGCCAGGAACGGATCAACCACGCCCTGCTCCAACTCGCGCTGGCGATGCGCGAAGGCAGCGGCGCTCCGGCCAGGACCAGGCTGCCGACTAAGCGCCAGCATCAGCCGACGCAGACCGAGCGGCCGCTCGACGCTGCGCTGGAGCAGTTCAGCGGCATGACCCTGTCCGAACTCAACCGCGACCCGTCGAACAAGTGAATCCGGATCCGCGATCCGTCGCTGGCGTACCCGCACCGCGCGATGCGCGGGACGCCGCCGCGCTGGGCGCGGAGCTGGTGGCGCAGGTCGATCTCGACGCCATCGGTGCGCACTTGGCGAATCTGCCGACCGCCGCGCTGCTGAGCGAACTCGAAGGCATCGCCATCGCCATCGACAACGCCGATCCGGCGCGGCGCCGTCGCCGTGCCGGGTTCTTCGGGCGCCTGCTCGGCCGTGACCTCGTCGCACAAGCCCAGCCCGATCCGGCCGATACGCGGGTTCGCTTGCACCTGTCCTCGGCGCAGGCGCTGGCCGAACGGCTCGCCGCGAAGGCGGCGGAACTGGAGCCACTCGCGGCCTGGCTGCGCGAGCAGTCCGATCGTTTGCGAGCAGTAATCGACTCCACGTCGGCGGACGCCGATTCCGAGCCAACGCTGGCGCGCAGGCGCGTGCATCTTGGCGCGATCGCCGCTACTTGGGACACCACGGTTAGGCAGGTCGAGTTAATGCACCAGCACGTGAGGCACCTGCTGATGCGCCACGCCCAGGTACGCGACCTGCTGGTGCCCGCGTGGCGCCAGCAAGCCCTGCTCACCGATCCGTCCGCGCGTGACGAGGCCGAAACGACCGCGCGGCTGCAGGACACGCTGCGCTCGCAACTGGCTGCATTGCGCGAAGCGCTGCGCGGCGAGAATCCCAATCCCGATACCCCCGATACCCTACGCAACGCCACCCCGCCCGCCGGCATCGACGCCGGCCGCGCCAACAAGGAGTCATCGTCATGAACCAGACTACCCAGGATGCCGTCGCCCTTCCCGCGGAACGTGTGCTGGACGAAGCCGCACTGACGGCGCTTGGCCTGACCGCGGCGGACACCGCACGCATCCAGGAAGTCGCCCGCGCCGCCCAGGACATCGCCCCGGCCAACCTGATGGGCTTCGGCAAGGACGTGGCCAACAAGACGACGCAGTTCTCCAGCCAGTTGCTTGACCAGGTGCGCAATCGCGACCTCGACGCCACTGGCGAGACGCTCGGCGAGGTCGTCCGCATCGCCCGCACGTTGAATCTTCAGAAGCTCGGTGCCCGCTCGCGACTGCCGGTGGTCGGCCCGCTGATCGACCGCATGCGCGCCTCCAAAGGCGAGCTGGTGCAGAAGTTCAGCAGCACCAACCAGCAGATCGAGCAGCTGATGCGCGATGTATCGCGCCAGCAGGAGGACCTCGGCAAGCGGGTCAAGGATTTCGACCGCATGCACGACATCGTCGTCGACGAGCGCCGCGAACTCGGCATCCACGTCGCCGCGGGCCGCCTGCGCATGGCCTCGCTGGACGCCGAGCGAAAGGGACTGGACGGCCTGGACGACCCACAGTCGCGCACGCGCCGCTCCGAGCTGGACAACGCCATGCGCCTGCTCGACAAGCGCGTCGGCGACCTGGTCCTGCTCCAGCACGCGGCCGACCAGTCGCTGCCGACGATCCGCATCATCCAGGCCAACGCCATCCTGCTGATCGAGAAGTTCGGCGCGGTGCGCGACATCACCATCCCGGCTTGGAAGCGTAGCTTCGCCATCCAGCTATCGCTGGAAGAGCAGAAGAACGCAGTCGAGCTGGCGACCGCCATCGACGATGCGACCAACGAGATGATGCGAAACAACGCCCGGTTGCTGCACGAGAACTCAGTGGCCACGGCCAAGGCCAATCAGCGCGGCGTGATCGACGTGGAAACCCTGCAGTACGTCCACGACCAGTTGATCAAGACGGTCGAGGACGTCCGCGCCATCCACCGCGAGGGCATCGAAAAGCGTCGGCAGGCAGAGGTCGAACTGACGCGCATGCGCGAGGATGTGCAGAAGCGCATGGCGGCGCCAACGATCGAAGGCGCAGGTTGAGGCGCGGCGCATGGATTTCCGCCAGCTTGACCAGGCCCTTCGCGCGAGCGCGACCGACCTCACTCTCGATAACGAGGAGCGCCAGGAGCTGCGCGAGCTCGGTGCCCGCATCGACGCCGAGCGGATCCGCTATCTGCGCAACCGCGCCTTCGACATGGCCCGCGAACTGGTGGCGGTCGAAGGCGCCGACAGCCTGGCGGCGCTGCGCTGGCTGGAGCAGGTAGTTCGAACGCTGGACCTGTCGTCCCTGCCCGCCGCAGCGGGCACGACGGCATTCTTCACGCCGGGCGACAGTTGCCTGCACAAGCTGCGCGAGTTGTGCCGCGGCAGCCGTACCAGCATCGACGCCTGTGTTTACACCATCGCAGACGACCGCCTGTCCGACGAACTGGCCACCGCGCACAAGCGGGGCGTCCGCGTGCGGATCATCAGCGACAACGACAAGCGCTTCGACGAAGGCAGCGACGTTGCCCGCCTCGCAGAACTGGGAATCGACGTCCGGGTAGACGACACGCCGTTCCACATGCACCACAAGTTCGCCGTGTTCGACGGCGACCAGCTCGCCAACGGCAGCTTCAACTGGACGCGCAGCGCCAGCACCTCCAACCACGAGAACCTCGTGGTCAGCCGCGACGCCTATCTGGTGCGCTGTTTCGGCGGACAGTTCGAGCGGATGTGGGAGCGGTTTCCTGTGCTGTCGCAGGCTTGAGGGACAGAAGAGAGCGCCGACTAGCAAAACCGTCCTGGCCCCAGGCCGGGGGCATGCCTGGAGGGGCATGGGCGGTCATTGCCCCCAATTACTCGGCCGCCCAAAAGAAGCCCCCAAAGGGGGCTTCTTTTTCTGAGCCAGACAGAAGCGCCAACGACGGCTTCCGGCGAGAAGCGGCACTGCCAGCACCTGAATCAGCCGAGTCGCGCATTGGCGTCGAATGAACGAGAGTCAGGTGCGTCCATGCACCCGGCGCCATCGCGGCTTAGCCCTTGAGCACGATCCCGCACTTGGCGAACTCGTCGTTGCTGGTGGACTTCACCGCGCAGTCAAGCTGCTCGCGGCTCAGGCCGATCTTGTCCGCCATGCATTCGGCGACGATGCCGGTGCGCATTTCGTCGACGTCTTTCTGCTGCATGTAAAGGTTGTCCTCCATCCCGGACATTCCCACCAGCTTGCCGGCAAACACCTTGCAATCGGCCTCGCTGAACGTCTCCGCCCCGCCCCCGACCGAACAGCCGCACACACCCAGAGCCACGACGACTGTCATCCCTGCAATCCGCTTCATCGCTTGCTTCCCCTTTGTTGAGTTGCGACCAGCTCCATGATGCGCCGTGAAGCATAGTTAAGCCGGTTGTGTCCCACAATCGGACGGCCCGCGCCACGTGACGGCCATGGGGGTCGTAAGGCGCCGCACGCCCGCGATCGGAAGCTGATGACCTGGTTGTCGATGTAGCCCGGGTGCCCCCCGGCCGAGGCCAGCCCGGCAGCACGTTCGCATAGCAGGTGAAGCCTGGAACGCACCGCCGGATCATGGCGAGCCGCCACCGCCGCCTGGGCGGTGCGCTGGCCTTCGCCCTGCCGATCGGCGCGGCGTTCGCGCAGGCCTCCTCCACTGATGAACCGGTGACCCTGGGCACTGTCGAGGTGACCGGAAGTCACATCCGCCGTGTCGAATTCGAAACCTCGCAACCGTTGCTGGTGCTCGATCGCGCCGACCTGCTGCGCACGGGCCTCAGCAACGTCGGCGAGATCCTGCAGCAACTCCCGCAGCACGTTTCCGACGTCAACAGCGACTACACCGCCGAGCTCAACAACGGCGAGACGCGGGTCGACCTGCGCAATCTCGGTGCCGAACGCACGCTGGTGCTGCTCAACGGCCATCGTTATGTCACCTCGCTCGATGGCGCAGTGGACGTCGGCAGCATTCCGTTGCCGATCGTGGAGCGGATCGAGGTGCTGACCGACGGCGCCTCGGCGATCTACGGCTCCGATGCCATCGCCGGCGTCGTCAACATCATCACGCGGAACAGCTACGAAGGCGTCGAGGCGAGTGCCTATTACGCCAGCAGCGAGCATGGCGACGGCGAGCGCCGCACCGCCGACATCACCTGGGGGCGCGAAGGCGCGCGCGGCGGATTGTCCGTGAACCTGTCCTACGCCGACCAGCGTCCGATCTGGGCTGGCGACCGCGCGATCTCCGCCGTACCGACCTATAACCTGCCCGCGAACGATGCCTTCGCCGGGGCCTCGATCAATACCCCGGACGGCCGCATCGGCTTCGGTCCAGGAGGCGACGAGTTGCCCGATGGCGAGGAGGGGCAACTGACCTGGGATGCGCAACTGCCTGGCTACCGCCAGTTCGATTTCCGCAGCGATGGGTACAACTACGCCCCGGAGAACTATCTGCGCACTCCGTACGAAAGGACGGCGTTGTTCGCGCAGGGGCATTACGCAGTTTCCGACAGCGTGTCCATGCGGGGCACCGTGCTGCTGCAGCATCGGATTTCGCGCAAGCAGCAGGCACCCACGCCGATCCTGCAGTTCGGCGGCGGCGGCGATGCGAACCAGTACGACATCTCACCGGACAATCTCTACAACCCGTTCGGCCAGCCGGTGACCTTCTTCGCCTTTCGGCCGTTGAACCAGCCTCGCCGCTTCGAGCAAGATGCACAGACGCGCTACGTGTCGCTGGACATCGATGGGATTCTGCGGATCGGATCGCGCGGCTTCGCCTGGGATGCGAACTTCATCGATGCACGCACGGACAAGGACTTCTCGATCGGCGGCGGCTACGACCTCAATCGGCTGGGGCTGGGCGTCGGCCCGTCGTTTCTCGACAGCGCAGGACAGCCGCGCTGCGGCAGTACGACCACTCCCCTCGCCGGCTGCGTACCGCTGGATTTCCTGCACGGCCGGAGTGGATTCACCGATGCGATGTTCGATTACCTCTCCGCCCAAGGGAACGTCGACGAGGAACGTCGCCTCAACGATCTCAGCCTGAACATCAGCGGCGACGTGGCGGACCTTCCCGCTGGCCCACTGGCTTTGGCGGCGGGCGTGGAGTTCCGTCGCGAACGCGGCAGCGTCGAACCCGATTCCCTTCTCAGCAACGACGCCCTCGATTTCAGCGGCGTCGTTCCCGACCCGGTCGACGGCGAGATCCGCACCAGCGAGGCCTATGTCGAACTCGACCTTCCACTGCTGTCTTCGAAGCCGTGGGCGCAAAGCCTCGACCTCAACGTGGCCACACGGCTGTCGGACTACTCCACGTTCGGCAGCACCACCAACCACAAGCTTGGATTGTCCTGGCGCCCGCACAAGGACTGGCTGCTGCGTGCTAGTTGGTCGGAGGGTTATCGCGCGCCCTCGACCAGCGAACTGTTTGCGGTCAGCGGCGCGTTCCGCGAGACCGCGCTTGCGGCGCAATTCCTTGATCCCTGCATCGGCGAAATAAGCGGCGAACTGGCCGATCGCTGCCATGCTGCGGGCGTGCCGGTGGAAGGCCTGGATCCACCGTTCGGGCCGCTGACGCGGTTCGGCTCCAATCCGGACCTGCAGCCGGAACAGGCGCGCAATCGCGGCATCGGCGTGGTGTGGAGCCCCGCCCGCCTCAGCGGGCTGGACCTGACGCTGGACTGGTGGCAGATCGAACTGAACAACGCCATCGACGACATTCCCGAGTTCGAGCTGCCCAGGCTTTGCTACACACAGGGTATCGAAAGCGCGTGCCTGCAGTTACGGCGCGACCCGGCCACGGGTGTGCTGACCGACATCGATGCGCGCCTGTTCAACTACGGCACCTACTGGATCGAAGGCTACGACTTCTCGCTGGACTACCGCTGGCACGGCGACTGGGGCGACTTCCACCTGGCCTGGGACAGTGTCTACCTCAGCCGCTACGACAGGGAGATTCCCCGCGGCGCACCCGATGTCAGCACGGTCGGCAATTACTTCTTCCTGGATCCAGGTTGGCGTCTGAGGTCGGTGTTGTCGCTGGACTGGAACGCTGGCGATTTCGGCGCCACGCTGCGCCTGCGCTACTACTCGGCCCTCGACGAAAGCTGCGAGTTTCCCGCGACCGCGGACCGCCCCGACCTGTGCGACCGCCCCGACTTCGCGAGCCCGGTCTTCGACGGATTCCCCGAGCACATCATCGACCCGCGTACGTACGCCGACCTGCAGCTGCGCTGGCAACCGGTGGATGACGTGCAGTTCAGCATCGGCGTCAATAACGCCTTCGATCGCGATCCGCCGGTGTCGTACATCGCCATCAACTCCTACGACCCGGCCTACGACGTACCGGGGCGATTCTGGTACGCGAGCTGGCGGCAGCGATTCTGACCTCGATGGGTGCACCTGCGCAGGCAGGCTGGCCGACGACAAGGCCCGCAGCCGTTCCAGCCAATGGCGAGTCGAGCCTTTGCCGAGCCCCCACCGCGCCCCCGGATGCGCATGATCACGACTCGACGTAGCCGGAACTGCCGCATTTGCTCGGCTCCGTCCCGGACCTGACGTGAACGACGACGATTCCAGCAACCCCGCCTCTCGCTGGTGGCTCAGGTCGGCACTGGCGCGGGTGGCGTTCGGTCGGGACACGCGCAGCCGGGTCACCCGTTCGACACGTCCCACGCTTTCGCCAGAAGCCGTGCCGACCATCGACCTGGACGATCCGCTCCAGCGCGAGTTCGGCGACTACGAACTGCTCGAGGAGATCGGCCGCGGCGGCATGGGCGTGGTCTACCGCGCACGGCAGCGCTCGCTGAACCGCGAGGTGGCGGTCAAGCTGCTGTCGGCTGGCTTGTGGGCCACGGAGGAGTTCGTCGAGAACTTCCGGCTCGAAGCCCAGAACGCCGCGATGCTGCAGCATCCGAACATCGTCGTCGTGCACGAGATGGGCGAGCACGCCGGGCTGATCTTCTATGCGATGCAGCTGGTGCGCGGAAGGAGCCTGTCGCAACACCTCGACGATTCCGGGCCGATTGCACCGCGCGAGGCGGCCAGGATCCTGCGCACGATCGCGGAAGCGGTGGACTACGCGCATCGCCTCGGCGTGCTGCACCTGGATCTGAAGCCTGGGAACGTACTGATCAACGAAGACGGCGAGCCCCTGGTCGCCGATTTCGGCCTGGCTCGCCGCCTGGAACAGGCGTTGGAGCACCTGCGTGTGTCGGGGACGCCCGGTTACATGGCGCCCGAGCAGGCGCAACTGGACGGCCCCGCGTTGTCGCCTGCCACCGACGTGTGGGCGCTGGGTGCGATGTTGTACGAGATGCTAACCGGTCACACGCCTCTGGAGGCCGATGCCGCCTCTCGTGCACTTGCATCGCTGCACGAGGGCGAGATCCTGCGGCCTTCACACCATCGCGAGCTGCCGGCCGATCTTGAGGCAATCTGCCTCAAGTGCCTGTCGCGCGATCCGGCACAGCGTTATCCGAGCGCCCGCGAACTCGCCGACGACCTGGGTCGTTTCGTCGAAGGCCGTGCCGTCGCTGTGCGGCCGCTCAACGTGCTGCACCGCACCGCGCGCTGGGCACGACGCGAGCCCAGGCTCGCGCTGGCGGTGTTCTCCGCGGTCGCCGCGCTCATCGTCGGCCTGGTAGTGGCCACGCAGCAGTGGCGCCAGTCCAGGGAGCACGAGATCCAGGCGCGGCAGAACCTGTGGTCGCAACGCCACGAAACCGCGTGGCGCCTGTTCGAGAGCAATCGCGGCTACCACGCCATCGCAGCGCTCGCGGCCAACCTGCGCGAACAGGAGTCCGCGGGCGACGACGATGCGGCGCAGCGAGAGCGACTGCGCCTGGGCCTCGCGCTCGGCCAGATGCCGATGCTGATCGACGTGATCGACGTGGGCGCGCCGATCGACACGATGGTGCTCAGTCCAGACGGCCGCCACGTCGCGCTTGGCCTCAATCCGCTCCAGGTGGCGATATACGAACTCGAGACCGGAAAGCAGCTGTGGCGCGTCAGGGTGTCCTTCGGCGATGGGCCCAATACCGATGGACAGATCAGGCGCCTGCAGTTCACGCCCGACGGCCGATACCTGGTGGTGACCCGGCACTGGACGCTGCTCTCGATGCGACCCAGTGGCCAGATGGCACGCCTGGCGCTTGCCGATGGCCGCCAGACGCAGCCTGCTTCCGAAACGGGTTACGTCGACCAGACCTGGAGCGACGATGGCCGTTATGTGCTGCTGCACCGGGAGACGTCCCGCTACGAGACGCAACTGTTCGATGCGCAGACCTGGAAGCCGATCAGTCCTGCCGTGGCGGCAGAAGCGCCGGAGTGGCTGATCGCTCCGCAGGCGAAGTTCATCGTCACCTCGTTCGATCTCACGCCCAGCGTTGCGATCCGCGACCCCGCCACGTTGCGCAAACGCCATGACTTCATGCCCGTGGACAGGGCCCATTACGTAATGGCCTGGGGGGTGTCACCGGACGCCCGCTGGCTGGCGCTGGGCCGCGCCAATGGCGAAGTGCTGCTGGTCGATCCCAACACGGGGGCACAGCGCGCCCTGTTCCCCCATCCGCGCGATGCGATCAACTGGCTTCGCTTCAGTTCCGACGGCACGCTGCTGTCGGCCAGCGCCAAGGACGGCAGCCTGCACGTCTGGTCGGTGGCCGACGGTCGACTGCTGGGGCAACCGCTTTACCTGGACGATGAGTTGTGGGGGCATCAGCTGGAGCGCGATGGTATCGATGGTGATACCGCGATCGCCCTGACCATGCACTGGGACCGCGTGTCGATGTGGGGGCTGGCCGGTTCAGCTCAGTTGGCTGGCGCGCCCGTGCCGCTGGCGCCGGATATCACCCATCCCGCCTATGTCCCCCGCTTCGCCAGTGCGTTCGACCCAGTGCACGCATTGCTGGCCACCGGTGGCACCGAAGGCAGCCTGCGACTGTGGCGGATGCCGCGATCACCGCTGCGAGCCGCGTTGGCCGCCACCCAACGCGAGGGCGAGTTGCGCTTCGACGGCGAACATCTCGTGGCCGTCGACGGTCCCAGGATCTGGGTATTCAACGCCACCGACCAGAGACGTCTGTCGCCGGTCATCGAATTGCCGCAGCCCGTCGGCTTCGCCCTGCTTACTTCCGACAACCGGAGCCTGATCGCCAGCAGCGGACACGAGGTGCACGTGTTCGACTGGCGCACCGGCCGTCGTCGCTATCCGGCCATCGTGCTCGATGGCTCGCCTACGCGGATGCTGCTCAGCGCGGATGGCCGCAGCCTGCTCACCAGCACCGCCGCATTCCGCGCCGGTGCCGGCAATCTCAATCGAATCCGGGCGCACTCGCTCGCAGATGGCCGCGCGCTCGGCCCGGCTACGCTTACACGCATCGCCGACTGGAAGATCACTCCCGACGACAGGCAGGTGGCGATCGCCGCCGACGGCGCCATCACTGTCCGCGCGCTCGATTCGCTGGACCGGGTGGTCCGGACTCTCGGCAAACCCGAGCCGGCGCATCAGCATTTGCAGTATCTCGCCGTCGCCGGTGACGAACTGGCACATCTGAAGCTGCGGTGGGAGACCGACCCGAACTCGCCCGCGCAGGTCTGGCTGGAACGCTGGGCATTGAACGATGGCCGGTCGCTGCGGCGTGCGCGACTGGAGATCACGCCCAAAGGGCTGCTGATGCGCGCCGATGGATTGGCCGCCGTCAACGCCATGCCGGGCAGCGGCACGGCGTTCCAGAACCTGGCGCTGCTGATCGACGACGAAGGCCGTCAGCGCGCGCTCAACCTGACCCATCAGGAGCAGCTCGGCGTCGCGCAGGCATTCAGTGCTGACGGCCGGGTCCTCGCCCAGGCGCTTCGTGATGGCGTGATCCTGCACGACATCGAACACGGCTCGCCGCTGGGGCCGCCGCTGCGAACGCCGCTCGCGCAGCCCGACTTCGTCGCCCAGGTCGCCTTCGGTACCGACGGAAGGCATCTGGTCGGCCGAACCTTCCTGGGCCGTTGGCTGGTCTGGCACATCGAACCCGATCGGCGCCCGGCGGGCACGATCGCCGACGAGGCCGCGGTGCTCGCACCAGAACCTGGCCGCCTGTTCGTAAAGCCCCCCAGGACCCTCCGCACGGCATTGCACGCACGAGATCCAGGCGCCACACCGCTCGTTCCCCCGGTTGCGATCTCGCCATGGTCCTGTGTTGCGCCGGAAGCCACCGTTCCCCCACGTGCGGCTGGCACGCCGCCGCATCTGCTCGATCTCAGCCGTTACTACAACCGGCCGCTCCGTCCCAAGAGCCGGGAGTGGTACGACTTCGACATCAGCAATCATTGCGAGCTGCCTTTCGGGCAGCAACGATTGCTCGGCGTCGACTACGACATCCGCGGCCGCGTAGCCGTCGGTGCCGGGACGGATGCGACCGACCAGTTGTTCCCTCCGTCGTCGTTGCGCATCCCGCTGACGCCACAACGCGTCGGAGCCATGAACCTGCTCGGCTTCGTCGGTGGCAGCGATGCCACGAAAGGAGACACGCTGGCGATGCTGCGCCTGCATTACCGCCGCGGCACGCCTGCAGAAATGCCGCTGCGATTCGGCACCGGCTTCGGCTACAAAGTGGACGACCGGCCCGCGCTCGCACGTGTCGGCTGGGAAGGCCCGCCCCTGACCGAACAAGCGCGCGCGGGAGGCCAGGTGATGCGCCTGTACGCAATGCGCGTGCCCAATCCGCATCCCGACCGCGAAGTCCTCGCGATCGAGATCAGCACCGTGAGACCCATCTTTCTCGGCCTGAACATCATTGCGATCACGCTGGAACCGGCAGCGGACCCTGCCATCGCCTCCGTCGCTCAGCACAATGCGGCTCCATCGATGGAACAACCGCGGTGAACGGAAGGAGAGTCTCGCCTGCGTTGTACGCCTCTACCGGACGCTCTGCGCCCGCGCGACGGGGGAAACCGTTGTGACCCGATTCAACACCACGCGCTGGAGCCTGATCCTGGAGGCGCGCCAGCCCGAGACCGCACGGACGGCGCTGGAGCAGATCTGCGGCGCCTATCGCGGGCCGGTGCTCGCCTACGTCTGCCGGCATGGGTATTCCAAAGACGATGCCGAAGACCTCACCCAGGATTTCTTCGCCCGCCTGCTGGAACGCCGATGGGACACCGTCGTCGATCCGGCGCGCGGGCGTTTCCGCAGTTTCCTGCTGACCGCGCTGCAGCGGTTCCTGATCGACGCCCGGCACTCGACCGGTGCACAGAAGCGGGGTGGTGGGCAGCGCCAGGCCACCATGGATCCGTGCACCGATGTCGCAGCACCGGACAACGACTCGCCGGAACAGGCCTTCGACCGGGCGTGGGCACTGACCGTACTGGATCGGAGCTACCACAGGCTGCGCGATGAAGCGCAGCGTGCGGGCAAGCGCGAGCTGTTCGATCGGCTTGAGGCATACATCGCCGAACCGGCCGATTCCGCCGACTACACCCGGCTGAGCCAGGAACTGGGCGTGCGCGCCAACACCATCGCGGTGTCGGTGCATCGGCTACGCGTACGCCTGCGCGAACTCGTGCGCGAGGAACTTGCCGATACCACCGGCAGCGAAGCGGACCTGATGGAGGAGTTGCACGTATTGCGTTCCGTGCTGGGCGGCGCCGATTACTGAATGCGCACCGCGAACGGCACCGCGTAATCCTGCTGGCGCCTCGCCCTGGTCTCCGGCGACACGATCAGGCGCGACGCCGTAATCGTGGGTGCCGGATTCCGTATCCAGAGTTGCAGCGGGAATACCTCGTTCTGCCGGCACCGCGCCCCGACCGCGCGAGAGGTGCACACCATGAAACGCATGAGGGCGACGTGGCTGGCTGGCCTGGTTCTCTGTGGCATCGGGCTGAATGCCGGCGCAGGCGAACGCGAGATGCTGCAGCAGGTCGCCGATGATGCCGGCGTCTCGATCAACGAAGTGCGGATGGTATTGGGGAGCCGCACCCAGTTCCCGCAGTACCGGACTTCGTACGACCGCATCGAGCCCCGCGTCAGGGCGTCCCTGGCGCGCGTCCAGGCCCAGCGGGCAGCGATGGTGCCTGTCCAGTCCGACAAGCCCAGCAGCGGGGATACGGTGGCGATCGCTGAGGAAACGGAGAAGTGACCTCAAGCCAAAGGGCCAGGCTCTCACCTGGCCCTTTGTTTCGTGCTGCGCAGGCGCCCGGCAATCGCGTACCGGACTGAAACCCCGGTCAGGCGTTCCTCACCTTCTTCTGCGAGCGCGTTGACGCGTTGAGCGCCACGGCGGCCCGGATCAGCGACTTCAAGGCCTTCTCATCGATCGCTTCGCCCTCGTGGATATCGATGGCGCGACGGGTGTTGCCTTCGAGGCTGGAGTTGAAGAGTCCCGTAGGGTCCTCCAGCGCGGCGCCCTTGGCGAAGGTCATCTTCACGGCGCTCTTGTAGGTTTCGCCGGTGCAGATGATGCCGTCGTGCGACCACACCGGGACGCCCCGCCACTTCCATTCCTCGACCGCTTCTGGATCCGCCTCCATGATGAGCGCCCTCACCCGGGCGAGCGTCTCGCCACGCCAGTCGTCCAGTTCGTTGATTCTTGCGTCGATCAGACGTGAGGGATTTTCTCCCGAGGCACCCTCACCTTTCGTGGCAGCTTTCTTCATGGTTGTCTGTCTCTCGTCGGTAGCCTGGCCTGTCTACATTCGCCTGCCTGCATCCGCTCGCCAAGCTAGTGGCTGGCCTGCTTCAACGAGCGTGCCAGAAGGTGGCACAGAGGCAGGTGATGTGGGCGACAAAATGGCACTCAGCCCCCTCGGGGCGCCGCCAGCCAGCCGTAATCCGGCGGCGCTGTGGCACCATGCTTCCGCATTCAACGGCGCCGGCAGGCTTGTTGGGGGAACGTGGGCGAACACCTGTACGTGGCCGCAGAGGCCCTCACCGACGAATCGGCCGAGTACCTGCAAAGCCAGCTCATCACCTACATCGGCAACAAGCGGGCGCTGCTTCCATTCATCGGCCAGGGCATTGCCCGGGTCAAGCAACGTTTGTCGAAGCACCGGCTCGCCTGCCTCGACCTGTTCTCGGGAACGGGCGTCGTGGCGCGCTTCATGAAGCAGCACTCCAGCCGGCTGGTCGCCAACGATCTCGAGCTCTACAGCGAGATCACCAACCGCTGCTATCTCACCAATCCCGCTGGCGTGGACCTGCGCGAACTCACCGACGCGCACCGCCAGCTCCAGGAAGAGATCGCGCGGAACTGGACCCGCGGCTTCATCGCCGAACTCTATGCCCCCGCTTCGGACGATGACATCCGCCCCGGCGAACGCGCGTTCTACACGCGAAGGAACGCCGAGTACCTGGACACCGCGCGCCAGCAGATAGCCCGGCTACCGCGAAACATCCAGCATTTCTTCCTCGCGCCCCTGCTCGCCAAGGCCTCCGTGCACGCGAATACCTCGGGGGTCTTCAAGGGTTTCCATAAATCCAGGGACGGGATCGGCCGGTTCGGCGGCCACGGACAGGACGCGTTGTCGCGCATCACGAAGGAGATCGAGATCGAATCCCCGGTCTTCTCCCGATTCTCCTGTGAGGTCTCGGTCGTCCGCCATGACGCCAACGAACTTCTCTCGCAACGGGATTGCGGCGAGTTCGACCTCGCCTACCTGGATCCGCCCTACAACCAGCACCCGTACGGCTCGAATTACTTCATGCTCAACCTGCTCGCGTCGTACGAGCGGCCTGCGGACATGAGCGAGGTCTCCGGCATCCCTGCGGGCTGGAACCGAAGCCGCTACAACCGGCGCAGGGAAGCCGAAGCGGCGCTACTTGAGGTCGTGGAGCGGTGCCCGGCGAAGTTCGTGATGGTCTCCTACAACTCCGAAGGCTTCATCCCGCACGCGCGTTTTCTGGAAATCATGAAGCGCAATGGCGAGCTGTCGGTGCTGGAGACGCCCTACAACGTATTCCGCGGCAGCCGAAACCTCGGCAACCGGTCCAAGCACGTCACCGAGTTCCTCTATCTCCTCGAGAAGTGATCTGCTGGAGACAGTGATTCGCCCTACTCGTTCACGTCTCCGCGCACGAGGTATGTTCCGCCATCGCCGCGGATGTCCACGTACTCGTGGTCGAAGAGGATGTCGCAGATAAGCACGGATGCATCGTCCAGGTGCGCCTCTTCCACGGCCTCCAGGATCTCGCCGGCCTTCTCGGAGAAGCGCACCACCAGATCCCCGGGCACTGGAAACTGCTCGATCAGCTGCGGCATCTCGTCACGCAGGGACTGGATACGGCGCTGGATTTCTTCCCACGGAAATTTGTTCGTCATTTGACAGGATTGTGACGCAATTCCTGCCATGCATTGCCGCATGTCGACGCAGCGTCAACATGCCGGCTGAACAATTCAGCTTGTATGACGGACGCTCGACACTGGCCCATCGCCGGATGCAAGCCGGACCAGATCGTTGGATTTGCCCCGGACGGTCACGTCATCCTGGCCAGGTCCGCCGCAACCGCGTCACGCAACCGGCGTAACCGGTCTGCGTCGCCAGCGACCCTGCGCACCTCGGCATTCCTGAGAAGACACCAGAGCTGACGGAGTTTCTGGTGGTCGCTCGTATCGACTGCCGACCGGGCCAGCTTCCTGACCCGCGCTTCCACCAGATCCAGATCACCTTCTATTGGCACGTTGAGCATCTGAGCCTCCATCCCCGCGCACATGGTTACCACGGCTGCGCCACATCGACGTGAAACCCTGCACGGCGCACGACCCATGATTCAGCAGCGTGAACCGCAGGTCAGCGAAGTCGGGCACGTTATATGCACGTGCGTTGCGTACGCGATCACAATCTGGGCTCGATCTGCCCCAGGTGCAGCCGGGTGAAGCCGACGGCGATGACGAACAGCACGCATATCGCGCCGGTCGCGATGGCGTGGAAGCGCCGGCTTTCGAGGATGGCGCAGCCGATCATCAAGCTCGTTCCGACCACCTGCAGCATCCGGAACCCGACGAAGAATGTGCGCACACCGGTCAACGGTTCGATGAACATCGCCCAGACGCCGGCGCACGCCAGCATTCCGAAGAAGATGCCCCGCGTGTCGAAGTAGTGACGCTCGACATCGATTCGTCCGTCGATCAGCTCCGGCACGATCACATGGCTGGCGATCACCAGCGCCGCCGGCCCGATCAGGACAAACACGAACAGCCCATACGTCCAGTCCGTCACCACGCGCAACAGCCAGAACGACCACCACATGTGCAGGTGCAGCGCGATCAGCAGGACGACCCAGACACCGTGAAGCCAGTAGAACTTCACGCGACGCCGGATTTGCACGAAGTTACCGACACCGGCAAGGATCTGCGTGAGCCCGAGGCCCACGACCACCGATACCATGACCGCAAGGTAGTTGAAGGCGTCCATCGTCCGCCGTTGAGTGGCCTTGCCCATGACCAACGCAGGCGGAACGGCCGTTCAGGCCAACCCGCCTGGAGTGACGGTCATGCCACCAGCCCGGTGCGGTGCGCCGCAAGCCAGTGGCCCATGTCCGACCCCGTCATAGGCTCGGCAACATGGAACCCCTGCATCGCATCGCAACGGTCGCGGATGAAGTCCGCCTCCGCCGGCGTCTGCACGCGCTCCACGACCACGAGCAGCCCGAGTGCATGGGCCAGTTGGATGGTTGCCGACAGCACCGCGCAGGCGCCGGGATCGGAAGGGAATCCGGGAAAGTGCTTCAGGTCGATCTTGATCCGCGCCGCCGTCGATGCCAGCCGCGTGAGCCCCACCTGTGTGCCGCTGAAATCGTCGATCGTCAGTGCCAGCCCGGCCTCGCGGATCTCCTGCAGTGTCACCTCGTCGCGACGGCCGCCATGCAACTGATCCTCGGGGAAGTCGGCCTCGAAGCATTCGAGGGGAAAGCCCGTCTTGACGACCGTCTTGGCGATCCTTTCGGCCAGCCCAGCCGCACCGATCTCCACCCTGCAGAAGTTCATCACCAGATGCAGCTGGGGCCAGCCTTCGCGCTGCCACTTCGCCGCCTGCGTGCAGGCCTTCGTCACCGATCGGATGCCGATGTCGCGCAGGCGGCCGGTTTCGGCGGCCAGCCCCACCAGCCGCTCCACCGGGTAACTCGCGAAGAACGGATGCGAGCACCTCAGCAGCGCCTCGATCGCAAGCACATTGCCGGCCCCGTCCACTACGGGCTGGTACATCAGATGGAAGTGGCGCGGCGACACACGCGCCAGCATCTGGATCTCCCGGCTGCGTTGGTGGGCACGGAAGTCCATGATCTCGGTGAAATACTGATAACCATGCCGCCCCTCCGACTTCGCCTTGTAGAGGGCGGCGTCGGCATTGCGAAGCAGCTGCTCGATGTCGGTGGAATCGCTGGGGAACACGCTGATCCCGATGCTGACGCCCGTCCTTACCTCGTGCCCGTCCGTGCGAAACGGCTCCGCCATCGCGGCCAGCACTTTCTCGGCAATGGCGCTGCCAACCTGTCCGCCGTCGGCATCGCTGACCAGCATCGCGAACTCGTCGCCACCCAGGCGCGCCACCACGTCGGTCTCGCGAACCACCGACCGCATCCGCGCCGCGGCCTGCTTGAGCAGATCATCGCCACCGAGGTGGCCGAGACGGTCGTTGATGCTCTTGAAGTGATCGAGGTCCATCAGCATCACGAAGAACGAATGGCCATTGCGTTCGGACAGCGCTGCCGCCTCTTCCAGGCGGGTCATGAACTCGGCCCGGTTGGGCAAGCCGGTGAGCACGTCCGCCAGTGCGAGTTTCGAGATCTGCTCTTCGGCGCGCTTCTGTTCCGTCGCGTCGCGGAGGATCTTTACGAACCCCATGAGCGCTCCCTTTCGGCTGCGAACCGGATAGATCATGCCGTCGGCCCAGAACGTCGAACCGTCCTTGCGCACGTGCCACCGGAAATCCCCGCCGCACCCGGTGCGCAGCGCGTCATCCAGTTCCGTCTGCGGCGCGCCATCCTCGAGGTCCTGCGGCACGAACAACACATCGGCCGGCTGTCCGACGATCTCCTCATCGCCATAGCCGAATATGCGCTCCGCCCCTGAATTCCAGAGCTGAATCACGCCATCTGGCCCCATGAACATGATGGCGTGACTCGTGGGGCTATCGATGATCGCCTGCAGCAATTCGCGGCTGTTCACGAGAGTTCCCCACGATGCAATGAAACCTGTGCCCTGTCAGGTTTCTATATAGCGTGGTGGAGGAAATCCGGAGTGAAGGAGGAACGTGAACAGTTCAGTTCATCGCGCCGCGTCGTCCACATGCTCCTCACGTTGCAATTCGGTCTAACGCACGCGTCGCGCAACGGTAACGGTTTGGCATGCATGGTTCTCCGCGCGAAGACGACACCCTTCGCGCAACCACGGAGAAATTGCATGCAGAACCCTAACAACCCCAACAAGCCGAATCAGCCGAGCCAGCCGCCCCGCCATGATCAGGACCGTCAGGGCTCCAGCACACAACAGACCCAGGGCCGCCCCAACCGGGACGACCAGCGCCAGAGCACCGGCAAGGACAAGCCAGCCACCAATATGCCTTCGCGTTCCCGCACCGGGTCCAGCGATCACGAGTGACAACTGGTCCCACACCTGACGCTGGAGAGACGACGATACGTGGAAGCCTCACCCTCGACGCAGGGCCAGGCGAGCCACGGTCAGCCGCGCAGGAATGACGCGCAGTCCGGGTCGGGTACTCCTCCATACCATTATCGAAGTACCGGGGACGGAAACGTCCCCGGTACTGGCTGTTCACTGCGGCGCTACGCCGCCTCCACCGGCGTTGTCGTACGGTGTGGGCTCAGGATGAGGTACCCATGCCTGCACGCACGCCCCCACCCCTGTGCTCGACGGCGATCTGCCTGGCCTTGTCGATGGCGCTGTCAGCCTGCGGAGAGCAGGCGACCTTGCCGGTCAGCGACGGCTTCGGACCGAAGCCCACCCTGCCCCCGCCGAACAAGACACTCATCCCCACCGTCAACGTCGCACCTCGCGTAGGCTGGCGCGATGCCGAACGTCCTGTCGCGGCCACCGGCCTCGCCGTCGACGCATTCGCAACGGGCCTGGAACATCCACGCTGGCTCTATCTGTTGCCCAGTGGCGACGTCCTCGTTGCCGAATCCAATGCACCGCCGCGGCCCAAGGACGCGCCTGCCGGCATACGCAGCATGGTGATGAAGCAGATGATGAAGCGGGCCGGTGCAGCGGTGCCGAGCGCCAATCGCATCACCCTGTTACGCGATGCCGATGGCGATGGTCGCGCCGAGGTGCGCTCCGTATTCCTCGAAGGCTTGAACTCACCGTTCGGCATGACGCTGGTAGGCGATGAGTTCTACGTCGCCAATACCGATGCGCTCGTGCGCTACCGTTACTCGCCAGGTCAACTCAGGATCACGGCATCGCCGACGACGGTGACGCCGCTACCCGGTGGCAAGCGCAACCACCACTGGACCAAGAACGTCATCGCCAGCCGCGACGGACGACGTCTGTATGTGACCGTCGGCTCCAACAGCAACGTCGCCGAGCACGGAATGGAGGAGGAGAAGGACCGCGCCGCGATCCTCGAAGTGGACCCGGTCGCGGGCGCCTACCGCGTTTTTGCATCCGGCCTTCGCAATCCCAACGGGATGGACTGGCAGCCGGAGACCGGCTCGCTGTGGACCGTCGTCAACGAACGTGACGAGATCGGCAGCGACCTGGTGCCCGACTACCTGACCGAAGTGCATGGCGGCGCGTTCTACGGCTGGCCATACAGCTACTTCGGCGCTCACGTCGACGAGCGCGTGAAACCGCCCCGACCTGAGCTGGTGGCGACCGCACGCGTGCCGGACTACGCGCTCGGCCCGCACACCGCGTCGTTGGGGCTTTCGTTCTATCAGGGCATGCTGTTGCCCTCCCCGTACCGCCATGGCGCCTTCATCGGGCAGCACGGCTCGTGGAACCGCAAACCGCACAGCGGCTACAAGGTGATCTTCATTCCGTTCGTCGATGGCCACCCGAGTGGCGCACCCGTCGACGTACTCACCGGCTTTCTCGACAACGACGGCAATGCGCGCGGGAGACCGGTCGGCGTTATCAGCGACGCCAAGGGCGCGGTGCTGGTGGCCGACGACGTAGGCAACGTCATCTGGCGGATCACGCCAGCGGCAAGCCGGGCTGGCGATCAGGCTCGCCCCCGCGACAACGGTTCTCCGTCCGCCCGGTAAGCCTGGTACTTACGACTCAGCCCCGGAACCTTCCTTCACCGAAGCCTGCAATGCCGTCGCCAGCGCCGCGTCGCCCGACACCAGGTCGCGCCAGGACAGGCTGATGCCCTTGCGATGGCCGCTTTCGGTCAGGCGCAAGCCATCGGGATCGATCAGCAGCGTGTAGCGCACGCCACCGATGTCCAGTTGCCGTCTAATGGCTTTGTCCAATGGCGTCATCGGCTTCTCCCGGCAACGGATCGATATGGGTGGCGCTCCACTCCCGCCGGTACCACGCCATCACGGCATCGGGCAGCAGCGGTGCGAGCGGGATGTCCAGCGCCGAATACGCATCCAGCGTCGAGAGCACTTTCGCGCGCAGGCTCTTCGACTCGGGAAGATCCAGGTCCGACGGCTCGCCTTCGACGGCCGTCAGCACCACCTCGCCCCAGCCGTACAGTCGATCGCTGCGCATCGCAAGGCGCGGCCCGATCCAATCACGCAACGGATGGTGGACGGTGAAACCGTCGCTCTCCAGCATCTCTGCTTCCTCCATCAGGCGCCCGTACGCACCGCGATACCACTCGGTGGATCCACCGGCAGGATCGTGGATCGACAATGGCTGTGGAGCGTTGTGCTGGGCAAGCGCGCTCTTCAGTCGGAGCTCGAATCGCCTCGCCTCGCTCACGGTGTCGATCTCGACCACGAAACCGCGGTCAAGATCGAAGAAGTCGTAGTACCGGGCATGGAGCGATTCCATCCGCGCCAGCGGATCGCGCGAGAACCCGACTTTAACCAGGTCCTCGTCGCGGCACGGCAACGTGTAAAGAAAACACTGCCCTTCGCTGGCGCCGCCACGTCGATCCGACGAACGTATCAATGGCTTGCCCATCTGCAATGGCTATCGTTTTTGCGGAGGAAACCCGCATGATGAGCGACCTGTGATAAACGGGCCGTGTCCGGGGTGTTTCGGTCGCGCCGCGCCTTTAATGTCCAGTCATGAAGGTCGAGCGCGGCGATGAACTCGCCGGCGCGCTCACGTGGTGAGCGGCAGTCCAAGCTTCTGCAGCGCCCGCACGATAATCTGCAGCGCCAGCGCCACCTGTAGGATGCCGAGCACGGCACCGAGAATCTGCAGCGGCACCGGCCCGACCCAGCGCATGATCGGGCGCACCGCCAGCATCGCCAGCAGGTTCAGCACCATCACGCCCAGCGCTAGGCCGAGCACGGTCAGGGAGCGGTCGAAGCTGCCACTCAGCGCCATCAGGCAGATCAGCGCTGCGACGCCATACGGCGTCACGGTGACGGGAAAGACCAGATGCATGACCTGCGGCCCACCGGCGGCGGGAGCCGGCGGATCCTTTTCGTACTGCGCCAGCACCATCTGCAGCGCGACCAACAGGAATATGAGGCCGCCTGCGAGCATCATTGCGGGCGTCGAGATCTGCCACTTGCGCAGCATCGCGCTGCCGACCAGTCCGGCCAACAGCACGGCGATCACGCCGAACACAAAGATCTTGAATGCCAGCGCGCGCAGCTTGCCGGGATCGAGCTCGCGGGTGGCGGCGAAGAAGGGTCCGATCGCCTTGATCGGCCCGAGCATGATGAAGAAAGCCAGGAAGACGTTTTCCGCGGTCAGATCGTAGGCTTGCGGCGCCTCGGCCGCGGCCTGCAGTAGAACGAGCAGTTCGGGAGCGGACATGGTCGTCTCCAGTCAGAACAGGAACAGCCACAACGCGGTCAGCCCGCCCAGGAACAGCAAGCCGAGGCTGGTCACCATCACACCGCGCCGATACGGCACGTAATGACCTTCCTCGATGTCCTTGCCGACGCGCCAATAGCGGTAGATGGACCACACCAGCAGGGCCAGGCCCAGCACCACCATGCCGAGCCCGGCATTGCCGGCATCGCGCAGCATCGTGTGCTTTCCGGTCGGCGCCGTGCCCTGCTGGATCAGGTAGATGCTGAAGCGGTTGATGGTGATGCCGAAGCCGATCAGCGACACCGTGGTACGCAGGTAGGCCAGGTGCGTGCGCTCGTTCGCCAGATGCGACCGCAGGTTGGACACCTGCGTGCGGTACACCGACAGCCGCGTCCGGTACATCGACAGCACGGTCGACGACGTGGCGGCATCCGGCTTGCCTTCGATCTGGGCAGCCAGGTCGTCCGGCAACTGCGGTGGGCTTGGATCGACGCTCATGTCAGCTCCGGATTGGCGACGGCCTCGGCCGGACGCGCGGCAGCTTCGAGGTCTCGCTCGAGGAAGTAGTTGAGGAACGTGCGGATCACCGCGATCGCGGCAAGCTGCCCGATGTCGTCCCAGCTGGGTGCGATGGCCGTGCGCACGATGTCGGCGGCGAGCATGAACTCCAGCCCGAGCAGCAGCCATCGCGCCAGGCTCAACCACGCCGCGCGACGGATCCCATGGGTGACGCGGCGGAAGCGGAATGCAGGAAGAAGCCGCACCAGCGCGTCGACCGCGCCAATCGCGATGACCAGCACCGACAGCGATTCCAGGACCAGGGCGATGTAGCCGGACGCGGTACGAAAGATCTCTTCCATGCAAGCCTCCGCGGCGGCGCATGCGCGTCGCGATTGGATTACTTCGTCGGATACAGCAACGTCAGAACAAAGCGAAGGCCCCACTCCGCGCCGGTGTCGGGCGCGTCCACGTAGTAGCGGACGCCACCGGCGTAACTCACCATTTGCGAGCCGATCTTGCTCACCTTCGAATAGCTCAGGTTGAGCGGCGCGGTCCACTGCTCGCCCTTCCAGTCGTAGGTCGATTCGAAATTGACGCTGATCGTTCGGCCCTTTCCGATACCCTTGGCGACGAACGGCTGCAGGAACGTGCTGCTGATGTCGGCCCGGTCGTCGTCGCCCGCGACCGACCATATGTGGTTGACCAGCGCGCCGTAAGTCCAGCCCTCCTTGGTCTGGCGCAATACGACTGCTGTCGGGCCAAGGCCCCACTTGTCGGTGCCGAGCAGGTCGTCGCTGGCGGTGGGAATCAGGAACGCAGGGCCCACGCCCCAAACCCAGCCACTGGCGGTGGGTTGCTTGGGCGAGAAGAACAGGCTCTGCGTGATGTCGCCGATGCCGGTCTGGCTGCCGGCGCCGGGAAAGACGTCGCTTTGCGAAACGATCGGCAGGATCGTGCGCGAGATCATGTTCCAGTCTTCGCCGATCGAGATCGGTGCGACTGGCTGCACATTGAGCTGGAAGCGCTCGCCGTCCTCTTCAGGACCGATGCGATCGTCCCAGTTGAGTTGCAGCGGCACGCTGATCAGGTTTGCAACCGGATTCGACAGTTGCTTGGCGAGTTCATCGGCATCCTGTGCGTGGCACGGCGCGGCTGCGAAGCCGGCCCCGGCGCACAACAACACCATCACGGCGTAACCCAGCTTGCCGCGCATCCGCCACCCCGCTCCTTCCCTTTCACACCGGTTTGGCGGTGCGATTCAGGCGCTCACAGTGGCTCCGAAACCGTGAAGCGTTTGTGACCATCCGGTGTCCGGATGGCCGTCCACGCCATGCAATTGCGGCAAAAAAAGCGACTCGTTAGCGCCCGACGCCGTGGCCTTCGATCACGCCTGTCGCCATGCCGGCTGCGACCAGCAGGATCAATGCCACCGACAGACCGATTCGCCACGTCAACGCGTTGACGGTGCGCTTGCTGGTGCCGTGATCGACGAGCATGTAATACAGACCAGCACCGAGGTTGTAGACGATCACGCCGAGGAAGGCGACGACGAACAGCGTTTTCATGAGGGCTCCGGGATGCCGTGGCGGCGCCGCGGCGAAAGATCGGGTGCTCAGTCCTGAGCTTCGACGGCCGACGGCGCACGCAACACGCGAAAGCGGACGATGAAGGCAGCGGTCATCACCGCCAGGAACAGGCCGTACGAGACCGACGTGGCGAGGATCTGCGGCCACAGATGGCCGTAGCCGGGATCGGCGTTGTGCATGCTCCACTGCATGCCCCACGCCGAGGCCGCGACGGCCAGCACCAGCGACACGATGTCGAACAGCTTGCGGGCGGCGTTGCGAGGCGCTCGAGGGAAGCACCAGAACAGCACCCCGAGGATCGCGAACCACGGGATGAAGAGGATCAGGGCCAGGTTGAATTCGACTTGCGGGGACATCGGACTTGGGGGGAGGCGGCAGGCCGTGCCTTTGCCGGGCCATCACAGCCTAGGCGACCCGTATCAGATTGGTAAGATTCAGATGCCTGCCCAAAAAACCATATCAGTTGCCCCGCATGGGCGGCCCAGCCCCTGAGTCCGCCGCCGAGCCCGCCAATGAAGCGTTACGAAGCCCTAGCCGAGGAAGTCGCGGCCTCGATCCGCTCCGGCGTGCTGCGCCCGGGCGATCGGCTGCCGTCGGTGCGCCAGACCAGCGAGAGCCGGCATGTCAGCCCGTCGACGGTATTCCAGGCCTATTACCTGCTCGAAGCCCGCGGCCTGATCCGGGCCCGCGCCAAGTCCGGGTACTACGTGGCCCCGGGCCTGCCGGCGCTGCCGCCGGAGCCCGAAACGCCTTCGCATCCTTCCGGCGAAGCGGCGACCCTCGACGTCAGCGCGCGCGTGTTCGAGATCCTGCAGTCGACGATGCATCGCGACGTCGTGCCGCTGGGCTCGGCTTTTCCGAGCCCCCTCTTGTACCCGCTGCGGCGCCTCGCCAAATCGATGGCCGGCAGCGTGCAGACGCTGGACCCGCGCAAGTTTCTCGACGACCTCACGCCCGGCAACGCTGCGCTTCGCCGGCAGATCGCATTGCGCTATCACGCCGACGGCATCCACGTGTCGCCGGAGGAGATCGTCATCACCAACGGCGCGATGGAAGCGCTGAACCTGTGCCTGCTGACGGTGGCGCGGCCCGGCGACGCGGTGATCATCGAGTCACCGTGCTTCTACGCGGCGCTGCAATCGATTGAACGCAACGGCCTGCGCGCGATCGAAGTACCGACACACCCGCGCGACGGCATCGAACTCGAGGCACTGGCACGGGCGATCGAGCAGCACCGCCCCGCCGCGTGCTGGCTGATGACGACGTTCCAGAATCCGCTTGGCAGCCGCATGCCAGATGAGAAGAAAAGTGCACTGGTCGAACTGCTGGCGCAGCACGGCGTTCCGCTGATCGAGGACGACGTCTATGCCGAGCTCTATTTCGGCGACGAACGCCCTGCCCCGGCCAAGGCGCATGACCGCCAGGGCCTGGTGATGCATTGCGGCTCGTTCTCCAAGAGCCTCGCGCCCGGCTACCGGGTCGGCTGGGTAGCACCTGGCCGCTACTTCCGCGAAGTCGCGCGGCACAAGCTGTCGACGACGATCACCACGTCCGCGCCGCCGCAGGCCGCGCTGGCGTCGTATCTCGAGCATGGCGGCTACGAACGCCACCTGCGCCAGTTGCGGCGCATGCTGAAGGAACAGCAGGAGGTCTTCATCGAGGCCGTCGCCCGCCACTTCCCGCCGGGCACGCGCGCCACGCGCCCCAGCGGTGGTTACTTCGTCTGGATCGAACTCGACCCGCGCGTCGACGCGCTCACGCTGCACAGCCAGGCGCTTGAGCACGGCATCAGCATCGCGCCCGGCCCGATCTTCTCCGCGAGCCGCGGATTCCGCCACTGCATCCGCCTCAACTACGGCTACGCCTTCGACGAGAAAGTCGAGGCAGCCGTGGCGACGTTAGGGCAGCTTGTGGCGCGCAGCGTAGAGTGACTCGCGCTAGGTCTGCGGGGCTTCCCGCCGCGCCCTTCGCCCTAGGGCCACCACCGCCAACGCGGGGACGAACATCATCAAGCCATACGTCGCCGCTGGCAGCGCGGCCTGCACCGAGTGCAGGATCGTCAGCGCGACCAGCATCGCCAGCATGCAGTTCTGCACGCCCACTTCGATGCTGATCGTCACCGAATCTGCAAATGACAGCTTCACGGCGCGCGCGAGCAGCAAGCCGCCCACCATGGCGGCGGCGCTCATTGCCAGCGTGGCCGCGCCCAGTTCGGAGATCGACCGGGACACGAGTTCCCATTGCGTCACCGCGAACGCAACCACTACCAGGATCAACGACAGCAGCGCGACACGACTGATCCACGGCTGCACGCGCAACGCCCAGGCGCGGGCCCAATGCCGCGCACCCATGCCCAGCGCCACCGGCAGCAGCACCAGTACCGCCAGCCGGGCGATGGTTTCGGAGACGGGGAGCTGGACCATCCGTCCTTCGATATCGAACGCGCGCGCGGCCAGGAGTATCCACGCCGGCACGCTGAGCAGCGACGCCACCGCGCTGATCGCGGTCAAGGCCACGGCCAGTGCCACGTTGCCTCCCGCAAGATAGGACAGCGTGTTGGAGACACTTGCACTGGGACAGGCGGCGAGCAGCACGAATCCGATGGCGAAGCCTGGCGTATCGCGAAACACATAGGCCATGACGAAGCCGATCGCCGGCAACAGCAGATAGTGGCCAGCAACACCAACGGCCACGGACTTCGGGGACCGGCCGATGCGGCGGAAGTCCGCGACCTCCAGGGTCAGTCCGATGCCGCACATGATGATGAAGTTGACCAGCGGCAGCGCCACCCGGATCAGCAGGTTGTCTTCCATTCGGCCTCCAATGGACGCGGGCCGTCATTTGCGCCGGCACATTCTGCATGTCGTGCGACCCGAGGCAAAAGGACAGCCCTTGGCCTCAAGCGACGGCAATTTGCGCTATATAGCTGAATATATACCGCCCCCCCCATGGACCACCGCCATGCGTGCCCTGATCCAACGCGCTTTCCTGCTGCTGGCCCTGCTCGCCGCCGGCCCCGCCTTGGCCGAGCAGCCGGTCCGTGTATTCGCCGCCGCCAGCCTCACCAACGCGCTCAACGACATCGCCGCCGCGTGGGAAAAGGCCGGGCATCCGAAGCCGAGCCTCGCCTACGCGGCGTCGTCGGCGCTGGCCAAGCAGATCGAGGCCGGTGCCCCGGCCGACGTGTTCGCCTCGGCCGACCTGACGTGGATGGACTACCTCGACCAGCGCGACAAGCTGGTGCCGGGCACCCGCGCCAGCGTGCTTGGCAACTCGCTGGTGATGATCGTGCCGAAGGGCCAGGGCTTTCCCGTCCGGATGACGCGCGGCTTCGACATCGCCAATGCCTTCCGTGGCCGGCTCTGCACGGGCGAACCGGGCGTGGTTCCGGTGGGCATCTATGCCCAGGAAGCGCTACAGAACCTCGGCTGGTGGGACGCGCTGAAGCCCCGCATCGTCGGCACCGACGACGTGCGCACCGCATTGGCCTTCGTTGAACGTGGCGAGTGCCCGCTCGGCATCGTCTACGCCACGGACGCCAAGATCAGCCAGAAGATCGAGGTGCTGGCCACGTTCCCGCAGAACACGCACAAGCCGATCGTTTATCCGTTCGCCGCAGTCAAGGGTGGACGTCCGGAAGCGCAGGCGTTCCTGCGCTTCGTGCAGGATTCCTCGACCGCCGTGGCGATCTTCGAGAAATACGGCTTTAACCGAGTGAAGCACTGATCCGATGTGGTTGTCGCCTGAAGAATGGCAAGCCCTGGCGCTGTCGGCGAAGGTCGCACTATGCGCGACCGTGGCGTGCCTGCCGTTCGGCGTCGCGCTGAGCTGGCTGCTGGAGCGCCGCGAGTTCCGCGGCAAGGTCTGGATCGACACGCTGGTGCAGTTGCCGATGGTGCTGCCGCCGGTGGTGCCAGGCTACCTGCTGCTACTGCTGCTGGGCACGCAGGGACCGCTCGGGCGATGGCTGCAGGATGTCTTCGGGATCGTGATTGCCTTCACCTGGAAAGGGGCGGTGATCGCATCGGCGGTGATGGCGTTTCCGCTGATGGTGCAACCGATCCGGCTCGCCATCCGCCTGATCGATCCGCGCCTGGAAAAGGCGGCGGCGACGCTCGGCGCCAGGCCGTGGGACACGTTCTGGACCGTGACGCTTCCTCTTGCGGTGCCCGGCCTGATCGCCGGCTGCATCCTGTGCTTCTCGCGCAGCCTCGGCGAGTTCGGCGCAACGATGGCCTTCGTCGGCAACATCCCCGGCGAAACCCGCACGCTGCCGCTGGCGATCTACAGCCTGACGCATGTGCCCGACGGCGAAGCGGCGGCGATGCGCCTGTCGCTGCTGTCGATCGGGCTGGCGGTCGCGGCGCTGCTGGTCAGCCGCTGGATCAGTCTGCGTGCCGAACGCCGGCTCGGATATCTGGACCGGGGCCAGCATGCTGAACTTTGACCTGCACTTCTCGCGTGGTGGATTCGAGCTGACTGCAGCCGCGACGGTAGGCGCGGGAGTCACCGGCGTGTTCGGCCCGTCCGGTTCCGGCAAGAGCACGCTGCTCGCGCTGCTGGCCGGTCTGCTCTCACCCACGCGCGGCACGGTGAACTTGGGCGACCGCATCCTGGTCGATACGCACGGCAAACGCTTTGTGCCGGCGTGGGATCGTCATGTCGGCCTGGTATTCCAGGACGGCCAGCTGTTTCCGCACCTGACCGTGCGCGACAACCTGCTTTACGGCTTCTCGCGCATTGCGCCGGGCTTGCGCCGGTTCGACCTGCAGGGCGTGGCTCAGCTGCTGGAACTCACGCCGCTGCTCGACCGTCGCCCCACCCTGCTCTCCGGTGGCGAACGCCAGCGCGTCGCGCTGGGCCGTGCGCTGCTGTACTCGCCGCAACTGCTGCTGCTCGACGAGCCGCTGTCGTCACTGGACGACCGCCTCAAGCAGCAGATCCTGCCGTTCCTGAAACGCATCCGCGACGAGACACGCATCCCGATGCTGTACGTCACGCATGCGCGCAGCGAACTCGACTACCTCGCCGACCGCGTGCTCGGCATGGAAAGCGGACGCCTGCAGGCCGATGTTACGGCGTAACCGCGAGGATAACGCTCGACGCCTTGAACAGCACCGTGGCGGGCGCGCCTTCGGCCAGCCCCAGGTGCCGGGCCGATGTATTGGTGATGATCGCCGCGATCGAGTTGCCGCCGGCCAGCGCGATCACGACCTCGGTGTTGACCGCGCCTGGCACCACGCGGATGACGTTGCCGGCGAGCTGGTTGCGCGCCGACAGGCGCACTCCGTCGAGGTTGGTGGCCACGATCACGCTGGGCGCCTTGATCAGTGCAATGGCATGGCCACCCACCGTCAGACCCATGCGCTCCAGGCTTTCGTGCGTGATGATCGCGACGATCCTGCCGCCGCCCGAGAGCTCGAGTTCGACTTCATCGTTGACGGCCCCCGTGGCGATGCGGGTGACACGACCGGACAACTGGTTGCGGGCACTGGTCAGCACGGCAAATCTCCCGATGAGGTTGAGATCATGACTGGCGTTGGCGATGCGGGTGTTCAGCTGCTCGATGAAGCGAGCATTCTCGGCTTCGACCGCGCGATACGTCGCAACAAGCCGTTCGCCATCCGGCGTCAGGCGCGTGCCGCCACCGCCCTTGCCGCCGACCAGGCGTTCGACCAGCGGAGCATCCGAGAGGTTGTTCATGGCATCGACGGCATCCCAGGCCGCCTTGTAGCTCAGGCCGACCTCGCGCGCAGCGGCGGCGATGGACTGCTCGGTGCCGATCGCCGCCAGCAGCTCCATCCAGCGGCGGCTTCCGAACGAGCCGTGGCTGCCTTCGACGGTGAGCGAACTCGATATGCGCATTCTGGATGCGGTCATTGGAAACCGGCGTTGGCGCAGCATAACCCGTCGTCCGGCGGCTCGCGGTGCTTGGAGAAGCAGGCACTCCCCGCAATCCTTTACGCACAGGTTATGCGCATTGGGAATTTGCGAATAGAGGCTTTACCTGCTGCCGGCGGAGACTGATCGCAGTCACCACGGAGGACCTATGTCCATCGCCATCATCACGGCTCCCCAGGGGCCTCGATCACAGGCCAACGGCCTGCCCCGGGAAGTCGTGTCGCAACTGGTCCAGCGCGCTTCACAGGCTGGAAAGACCGTTACCTTGTGCAGCTGCCGCAATGTTCCGGACGTGATCGAGAAGCTGCGCCGTACAGGCGACGACGGCACCGAGTTCCTGCTGCTGGACCCCGGCGTCCATGTGCCCGACGGCGATCTCGATGCCTGGCTGGTTCGCTCGGGGATCCCGTACATCGAAGTCCACGCCGACCATTCGCAGGCCGCGCAGGCCGCGCAGGCCGCGGCAACGGACAAGCCGCTGAGCGTGATCGACGGCTATGGCGCGCAGGGATATGTGCTGGCGCTGTCCATCGCCCTTGAACACCTCGGCTGTGCCGAATGCGAGAACGACATACACGTTGGCACCTGACTCGCATGCGCTACTGCTACTTCGCGGACTACGAAATACAGATGGGCGAGAGGCTGCGCATCTGGGGACAGGCCACACTGGTGCATGAAATCCCGGAAGGCGGCGCGCTGGACCCGGAGATCGTGCTGGCGCGCGTCCGGCAACAGGCGGCAACTGCTCACGGAACGCGCCCGTGCGAGGTGCGAATCAGGGCGTTGAACCGCCTCGACTGACGAATGCATCCCCCGGAACGGAAGTGCCCGGCCGCAATGCGGCCGGGCACTTCGACTCACGGGAGGCCGTGAACACTCACTGCCCGCGCGATTTCCTCACTTGCGCGGAGGATTGGCGAACAGGCCGGACGGCAGCTTCTTGCCGTGCGTCTCGTAGGCCGCCTTGACCGAGTCGTAGGACTCCTTCTCCGAGATGTAGCCGTCGCGGTTCACGTCCTTCTGGGCGAAGAGCGCTTCCTGGCCCGGGGCAACGGCGAGGAACTCGGCACGCGAAACGAGGGCATCGTTGTCGGTATCGACCTGGGCGAACTTCTCGTCGCCACACTGGCCTTCGCCGCACTTGCCTTCGGCCGCGGCGTGGCCGGCCGCCAGCATGTAGCCCTGCGCGAGCGGCTGCATGGCGAACGCGGAACCAGTGAGGACGAGGCCGGCCAGGGCAACGCCAAGCGCGCCGATGTTACGGGGGGTGTTACGGGACATCGTGATACTCCGGTGGGGGATGGTCGGACGACGGCATGACGCCGCTTCCGGAGCGGTATTCCGGGACCCGGAGGTATCGCGCAGGTGTCAGCCCGGCCGCGCTTTTGTCTGGAAACCTCGCAGCGGCCGCGCTGGATACATCCGGATACAACATGAGGCGGCCTTCACATCCAGCCTTGAAGGTGAGGCGCCATGCGCGGGTCAGCGCGATGACTTCGCCTTGTATGTCTGTTCCAGGTGCGCCAGGACGAACGCGAACCCCTCTTCGCTGTCCAGGGCCAGGTCGTAAGCGCGCTGGCCATTGAGCCGGCCGACGCGCAACCATTGTTCCGCACGCGCCTCGTAGGCGAGTTCCGACGCCGCCACCAACATCCTGTACCGCACCTGCCGCATCTCGAGCTCGTACGCAGTAAAGAAGGCGGGAAGGAAATCTTCGTTGTCCCGGAATATGGCACTGGCGGGCGTACCAGACGCCTGCTCGCCTTTGGTCAACACCGGGGCGATTGCCAGCAGGAGGTGGGCGGTGTCCTTGGCGAGGTTGGCGCGTTCCCGGGTGTCGCGACCCCTGTCCAGCCCCAGGAGGGTGGAAGCCCTGACCTGGCATGCCTCGTACAACTCGCCGAAGCTCAGTCCGCGAAAGCGATTCGGTTCGGGAGGACGTGCAGGCATGGGGGCCACCCGGGGCGGCAGTGTCTCGCCGCTCAAGCATGCGCCTCGTCCAACCCGGCTGCATCCCCCAAACAGGTCCAAGGGCGATGCCGGCCAACGCGCGCCGACAGGAGGCCTGCCGACGCCTGCCGGATGCCCTTGGTGCGGGTGTCGCGAAGCTCTATCGCGACATGCCGCGTATCAGCCTGCCTTGGGCTGCGCTTCCGGGAACTTCCACTTGCCGCTCAGCGCGTCCGCACGCGGTCGGTAGAGCCGGACCATGTAGTTCCAGCCGGGCATGATCGGCAGGCAGTTCGGCACCTGACCGTCACAACCACCGAACTGGATGTCCACGGAGCCGTCGGCATTGCGCTTGGAGGTGACGCTGTTGAACGTGTAGGCATTCTGCGGGTTGGCCTCGAAGTAGCCCTGCGCGTTGTACAGACTGATCGACCAGAAACCGTCGACCGGCACATCCGCCACATGCAGCTTGTAGACGGTCTTGCCGTCGTTCTTCGGCGGGGTGACGTTGAGGTAGACCGCGTCCTTGTCGGGGTTGCCACCCCAGGCCGCGGCGGAGTTGATCAGGCGCCGCACCGGGTCGACCTCGCCCTTGGTGCCGAAGCTGTGACGCGCATCCGGCAAGGTCGAGGCCAGCGTCAGCAACGCTTCGCGCACGCGTTTCTGGCTGACCGGATCCCACTTCGGGACCTCGAACGTGCCAGGACTGGCCTGCTCGACCTTGATCGCATCCTGCAACGCGTGCACCTGCTTCACGTCCTCGGGATTGTTCGGATCGACCAGGATGCGGACCGGGGTGGCGACGTAGCGGGTGCCGATCTTGTCGCGCGTGAGCGTGTATGTACCGGGCTTGTAGATGACCTGCGAGGTGTACTGGTCCTCGTCGATGACCTGCATCGACATGAAGCGCTTCCCTGCATCGGGCAGCGTAATCGTCACCGGCCCCGCATCCAGGTCGAACAGCGCGCCCGAATACAGCGTGTCGCGATTCATGCGGATCACGGTCTGCTTGTCGAGCGGCGTGGGCTCGCGGCGGTGGAAGAACTTACCGAAGCCGCCGTCCTTGGCGATCCCGGCGAAGTACACGTCGGACTCGGCGCGCACGAAGTTGTCGACCGTGACGGGAACGGTGCCGGGCTCGGACGCCGGCACGGCCGGCGCGGTGTCCCCAGCCGTGGGCGTCGTGGTTGGCGCGGCGGCAGCCGTGGTGGCGGCGGCCGGCGGCGCCGCCGAGGTTTCGGTGGGCGCTGCCGACTCGTTGCGCTGGCAAGCGGCAAGCGACAGCGAGATGGTGACGGCGAGCACGCCCGTCGGGAAGGGCAGCGTTGCGAGGCGAACGGTCATGACGGTCTCCGGGTTCGATCAGTTGGCTCGTTGCATGGGCGGCGCCTTCCAGCGTCCGTCGAGCGCTTCAGGCTTGGGCCAGTACACGCGCATCGCGGCGAAGAACGGGCCCTTCGGCGCCGGCAGCCAGTTGGCTTCCTTGTCCTTGCCGGGCGACTCGTGCTGGATGTAGAGCGTGATGCCGCCGTCGGCGTCCTTCTTCAGCGAAGGCAACATCGACGAGTTGATCAGGTAGCGATTCAGCGGGTTGGTACTGAGCAGACTGGACGGAAGCTCGTAAATCGTGACCGACCAGAACGCGTTGGCCGGCGGTAGCTGACCAGGAGCGAAGCGCAGGGTGTAACGGCTCGTCGATGCATCGAGTTTCCCGCCGGCCGCATCCGTGAAGTAGGCCGGGTACACCGCCTCTTCCTTGGAGTTGCCGTAGATGCCCAGCACCGCACTGGCCATGCGCCGGAGATAGTTGTTCTTCAGGAAGTCCCGGGTGCCGAAACCGTCGGCGCTGCTTTCTTCACCGGTGTCGAGCTTCGTCGTCTTGTATTCGCCGAACGCCTTCCACGCGTCGGCCATGCCGTCCTCGATGCCCTTGCGCTGCTCTGCAGGCAACGCCGCGACATCGAACGGCTTGCCCGCGCCGACGCCGATCTTGGCGAAACGCGCCATCAACTCCGTCTCGCTGGGATGCGTCGGACAGAACTGGAGAACGAAGTTGAGGATGCGGAAGAACTCGGGCGAGGTCTTCTGCTGCTCCGGCGTCAGTGGCGCGATGAAATCGATCTTCGGCGCCGGCGGCGGCGCGGGAGTACCGAGGAACGTCGACAACGGTTGCGCCTTGTAACCGGCCTGGATCTTCTTGACCCTCTCGATATCGCCAGCGTTGAACAACTGCGTACGGAACAGCACGAACGCCAGCTCCGTTTCCGAGCGGATCACGTCCTTGATGCCCTTGGGTGTCTCACCTTTCCAGTTGGGCCCCGCCAACAGATAGTTGCCCGCACCGTTGCCTGTGGCCCGGCTGCCGACGTAGGCGAAGTTGTAGGTGTACATGTCGATGAACTGCGCCGAGTAGTAGCGCCCCTTCTCGACGGCAGGCACCGATATCACCAGCGGCTCGGCGCGCAGGTCGGCGCCCAGTTGGGAATACGGCGTGTCGGAGTTTGGCGACTGGATCGCCTTGTCTTCGGGCGTGTAGACCCGCGCAGTGTTGTGGATCTCGTTCCACGCGCCCTTGTACTCGGGATTCTTCGGATCGGCGAAGTACGAATACTGGATGCGGTAGTTGTCCACCATCGGGAAGCCGTAGATGTAGGCGTCCTTGGCGATGGCGCGGGTGTCGTCCGCCGCAGCCGCCGGCTCAGCGGGTTTCGCAGCCGGAGCCACCGCCTCGGGTGGCGCCTTCTGGCAGGCAGAGAGTGCGGCCATCACGACCGTGATTGCCATGGCAATACGCATGCCGCGAATCCGCGGCATCGCCAGAACAGACATCAGGGGCTCCCGTTCGCCGACTGCCGGCGTCACCCGAACCGGGTAGGAGTCCATACCGATCGCCGGTAAGGCCGCGTGAAGGTGTGCCCTCCGCGGCCCAACGGCTATTACGGCAGCAGCGTCCCGAAGACGACGCGCGAGTTCTGGTCGTAGATGCGCAGCCAGACCGTCTGGCGGCGGCTCTCGGCCCACTGCTTGGCTTGCGGTAGCACCTGCGCCAGAGCGGCTTCGGCGGTGCCGAAGTCGAAGCTGGCCTCCGCGATCGGCGGGACCAGTTGGCGTCCGTCCTGGTGCGAAACTTCAACCCGGTACATGCAACGTCTCCACGTTTACTCGGATGGCACCGCGCGGGATCGCCCGCGCATCTGTGACATGCGGCAGATTGGCGGCATCCAGCTCGCAACGCTGTCGGCGCAAGGCGCTGACGGAGGTAGGACTTCCCCTACCCCATACTCTGATCACGCGGCCGGCGTCCCGTCGACCGGCCAAGGAGCAGGAGCGTGAAGAAACCCGACGTACGGCACCGCGCCCGCCGCCCGGCAGGCTGCCGATGTGCCTGATCGCCCTCGCCTGGGAGGCGCACCCACGCTACCGGCTGGCCCTGATCGCCAACCGCGACGAGTTGCACGCCCGCCCGGCCAGCGCCGCGGCGCCCGATCCCGAACGATCGGACGTCTACGGCGGGCGCGACCTGCAACAGGGAGGCAGCTGGCTGCTGGTGTCCACGCGCGGCCGCCTCGCCGCCGTGACCAACGTGCGTGCGGGGCTGTCGGCCGAGCCGATGCCGCGCTCGCGCGGCGCGCTGGTGCATGACTTCGCACATGGCGAAGCCGGCAGTGAGGAATATCTCTCCGCGCTCGCCGATACCGCCGCCGAGTACGGTCGATTCAATCTTCTGGTCTGGGATGGGCGCTCGCTGCGCTTCGCCAGCAACCATCCGCAGTACTCGACGCATGCGGTAGCACCGGGGCTTCACGCGATGTCGAACGGAGCGTTTGATGCGGCGTGGCCGAAGAGCGGACTGGCGATGAGGGCGCTTGACCGCTGGCTGGAGCAGCCGCTGGACGATGCCGCCAGCCCCCGTGAACTCACCCCGCTGTTCGATGCGCTGGCGGACACGACGCCCGCACCGGACACCGCCCTGCCCGATACCGGCGTCGGCCTCGATCTGGAACGCGCCCTGTCGCCGCCGTTCGTGCGCAGCCCGCGCTACGGCACGCGCTGCAGCAGCGTGGTGTTGATCGACGGCCAGGAAATCACTTTCGCCGAGCGCCGGTTCGGACCGGACGCCATGCCCATCGGGGAAACGCAGTCGGTGCTGGCGATCGGCGTCACCGAACGCCGGACATAGAGAAGGCCCAGTCTCCAGGGTTCGTGTTGATCCCGAGTGGCTGAGCCTTCCGTATCGGAGCGTAATGAACGTTGGCGTCCAATACCTTCTCCGACGCGTCGAACTTATCGCACCGTGCGTTACCGCCCGGTCAAGATTGGCTGAACGGCCACCAGCCACGTCCGGTGCGCGCATAGCGGTCGGCGGCGCGCTCGAAGCGATTGCGCACGCTGATGCCGCCGAACACCAGGTAGAGCGGCAGGAACAGCGGGCCGAGCACGAGGTACTGGTAGACGTGCGCGCGCTCGTGGTCGGCCAGCACGATGGGCGGCTCCGCACCATGACCCGCGCGATGTGCGTACGTCACGCACGGCGAGTCCAGATCGTCGCCGGTATGGACGATGACGTTGCCGAAGGTGATGGCGCCGCCCGGACCCCAGGGCCACTTGTGGAATACCAGCGCGAGTTCGCGCCGGCGCCAGTGCGCGTGTGCGCCGAACGGCAGGCCGACGGCGCCGAGCAGCAGGCCGATCAGTGTGTTGGGCAAGGTCCAGATCGCGCCCAGCGCGATCAGGAGACGCATCAGCAACGCACGCATGGCGGCGCTGCCGGTCAGTCGCCTTCCGGCATCAGCAGCCACAGGATCAGGTAGACCAGAATGCCCGGGAACGCCGCCGAGGCGATCGAGACGATGACGAAGACCGCCCGGAGCAACGTCGAGTTCCAGCCGTAGCGCTGGGCGATCCCGCCCATCACGCCGGCGATCATGCGGTCGTGCCGCGAACGGGTGAACGGACGCGATGCGTTCATGCCGATGGATCCCTGTCGGAAGACGTCCTCAGTCTAGCCAATCGCATACCGGGTCGTGATGTGACCAACGACACGCCTGTCATGGCGCGCGGCGGATCTCCGCCAGCCGGGTGTTCAGCCACCTGGCCGAACTGACCGCCGCCGCATTCCCGCAGCGCACCTGGTAGGCCTGCCCGCTGATGCTGCTCTGGCTACCGGCACGTTCGATGAACTGCTCGGCGCTGGCGACCATGTCGCGCTTGCGCAGCCATTCGTACTTCTTGCGCAGGTGCGCCTGCGCGTCAGTGGCGGCGTACCAGCGGCCGTTGCGCTGGAACTGGCAGCCGGAGCCGCCCAGCGCGGAGATCAGCTGGTCAATCTCGCGCTGGGCCTGCGGCGGCGGTGCAGCGAAGGACGCCGTCGCGGCAAGCAGCGCGAGCGATGCGGCGAGAACGAAGCGCGGCAGCGATCGGATCGGGGTCATGCCGGGATTACAACCCGGCCAGCCACGGCCTGACCACACCTGCCCAGATCATGTAGCCGCTGCTGTTCATGTGCAGGCGATCGTCGACGAAGAGTTCGGCGCGCGGGCGCCCCTGTCCGTCGAGCATCGGCAGGAACACGTCCAGGTAGTCCACGCCCTGCTGGCGGCCGGCCCATTCGCGCACCAGTGCGTTGGCCTCGCGGGCCTGCGGCATCAGCGCCTCGCGGGCCGGGCTGGGCTTGATCGACACGAATGCAATGCGCACCTGCGGCTGCGACTCGCGCACCTTCGCCACGAACGCAGCGAAGTCGTCGCGCACCTGCTTCGGCGTGCGGCCTTCGGCCAGGTCGTTGTCGCCGGCATAGAGCACGACCGCGCGCGGCTGGTATGCGGTGACGATGCGGCCGGCGAAGTACGTCGCATCGCGGACGCGCGAGCCACCGAAGCCACGGTTGATCACGGGCACGCCCGTGAAATCGTCGCCAAGCGAGTCCCACATCCGGATCGACGAGCTGCCGACGAACACCACGCTGCCTGCGCGGCGGCGCACGAGGCTGTCGGCCTGTTCGAACGCAGCGATCTCGGGCTCGAACTGCGCCGAATCAGCGGCCTGCGGTGCGACGGATTGGGAGTGAGCCACCGGCGCGGTACTGCAGCCGGCGAGCAGGACAAGACAGAGCGACAGCAGGACTCGAATCACGGCAACGTTCCAGTAGGGGTGCGCGATTCTGTCACGGCGCGCGCGCTTCGACCGCGCACCTGCGTCACTGTCTTCATCTTCCGTATGGCGCGATGCAGGCAAGGCGCCTGCACCGCGCACGCGAGGCCTCAGCGCGAGCGCTGCGCCAGCCAGTCGTGGATCGCACCCGGGACTTCGCGCTGCGCACGGCTCGACACATAGATGCCGATGTGCCCGCCCTTGAACGACACCTCGCTGTAGTCGTCGGTGCCGACCAGGTCGGCCAGGGCGCGCGATGAATCCGGCGGAACCAGATGGTCCTGTTCGGCGTAGATGTTCAGCACCGGCATGTCGACATTGCGCAGGTCGACGCTGCGGCCGCCGATGTCGATGCCGCCCTTGATGAAGCCGTTGCCCTGGTAGAACTGCTTGACGAACTGGCGGAACGCCTCGCCCGCCTGGTCGGGCGAATCGAAGATCCACTTCTCCATGCGCAGGAAGTCTTCCAGCGCCTTGCGGTCGTCGAGCACGTCGACCATGCCGACGTACTTCTGGACGAACAGCCGCCACGGCTTGAGCGTGAGGTAGCACCAGTTCATCACGTCGGCCGGCACGTTGCCGAGCGTATCGACGAACAGGTCGACGTCGAGGCCGCGCGTCCAGTTGGCCAGCATGTTGTCGCCGGTGTGGAAGTCCACCGGCGTGACCATCGTGATGAGGTTGCGGACCTTGGCCGGATTGAGCGCGGTGTAGCACAGCGAGAACGCCCCGCCCTGGCAGATGCCGAGCAGGTTGACGGCGTCCATGCGGTACTCGTGGCAGAGGTGGTCGATGGCGCCGCCGATATAGCGCTGGATGTAGTCCTCCAGCTCGAGATAGCGGTCGGAGCGGTCGGGATAGCCCCAGTCGAGGATGTAGACGTCCTCGCCACGCTCGAGCAGGCCACGCACGATCGACTTGTCCGCCTGCAGGTCGACCATGTACGGCCGGTTGACCAGCGCGTAGACGATCAGCAGCGGCACCTTCGCGGTAGCCGCGCGCTCGCCGCGGAAGCGGTACAGCACGACCTTGCCGTCACGCCAGACTTCCTCACGCGCGGTGGCGCCATAGCCGATGTCCTCGACCTGGTGCAGCGTGTCGAGCCCTGCGCGCAGCTTGGACTGGAAGCGAAGCGATTCCTGCGCCAGCGATTCGACGGTAAAGGCCAGCGGGCCTTGCGGATTCATCGGGTCCATCAGCGCTTCTCCTTCGCCGTCCTGGCCACCTTGCGCGCGGCGGGCGCTGCCTCGGCGGTGGTCGATGCAGGTTTCGCGACCGCCCGCGCTGGACGCTTCGCAGGTTTGGCCTTCGCCTGGGGATCTGCGGCCGGTTCGGCGCGACTGCCGCGCGACGCCGACTGCTGCACGGCGTCGCGCAGGCGGCGCAGTTCGCGCTCAAGCTGCACGATCTTGCGGTGCGCCGAATCCAGTTCCGTGCGGGTGGGCATGCCCCACTGCGCGCTGGCCTGCTCGACTTCCTTCTGCAGGCGTCCGCGCAGCGTCATCTGCGAGTTGACCAGGGCGGCGTAGGCATCGCGGAAACGCGGCGACAGCGCGACGTCGGCATAGGCTTCCTCGGCCGCGTCGATCCACAGGTCGAACAACGCGCGCACCGATTCGAGCTGGCGTCCGGGCTCGCTGCGTTGGGCCAGCTTGCGTTCGAAGCGGACGAAGGCATCCTGTCCCGCTTCGGCCAGCAGCGTCTGATACGCCTGGCTCTGCTCCTGCATGTTGAGTTGCGCCTGCGCCAGTTGTTGCCAGCGCTCCTGGTGCTCGCGGGCGAAGCCGAATGCCGGCAACCCCAGCCACTCGCGCCCCCGCGCCTGCCAGGGCTGCTGTTGCAGCCACGGCGCGGCCTGCGCGAACCACTGCGACGGGTCGGTCTGGCCACTGCCGGGCATCATGCCGAGCATGTCGGCGAACGGGTTGGCGCCATGGCCGCCGAGCGCCTGCTTCCACGCCGACGCGATGTCGGCGGCGCTGGCGTTGCGGCCGGCGAACTGCGCGGCCAGCTTCTGCATCTGCCCAAACCAGCCCTGCGCCTGCTGACTGAAACGCGAAACCGCCTCATCGCCCGCGCCGGTCCCGCCCTGCGCCAGCTTCGACCACCAGTTCATCGCGTCGTTCCAGCCCGGCATGCCGGGCGCGGCCGTCGCGGGAGCCGCAGCGCGCAACGCATCGCCCCAGGCATTCCAGTATTGCCGGGACCAGTTCTCGAAATCGTCCATTCGCTCGCCTTCGCCGTCTACGCTGGGTCCCATCATGGTACCAACGCGGTGTTGCGATGCTGAGACGGGCAATCGCGACCGCTCAGGGCTTGGGGATGTGAAGTGTCTTGCTGATCATCAGCGAGCCCGACAGTGCGAACATCAGCACCAGCGGATGGAACTGCCATGGGCCCAGCTTGACCATGCCCAGCCACAGGTTGGACCCGATCGCACCCTGCCAGGCAGCGATCGCCAGCACGACGACCAGGACCAGGCTGGTCGGGATCGGCGTGCCCTCGAAATACTTGACCTTGTCGCCGCCGCCGGACAACTGCTCGGCCGTCACGTTGTAGCGCGCCAGGCGGCTGACGCCGCAGCCGACGAAGTAACTCAGCACCACCCAATCCCAGCCCCCCTGCAGACCGCAGGCATAGGCCAGCGATGCCGGCGCGACGCCGAAGGAGATGATATCGGCCAGCGAATCCAGCTCGCGCCCGAGCGTGGACGCGGAATTGCGCCAGCGCGCCACGCGGCCGTCGAGCGCGTCGAAGATGAAGGCCAGCGGGATCAGTGCCATGCCGATCAGCAGGTCGCGGACGACGCCGTCCTGCAGGAAACGCATCGCCGCGAAGATCGCGCCGGTGCCGCAGAAGGCGTTGGCAAGGGTGAACCAGTCGGCGAGGTGGAAACCGCGCAGCATGGAAAAGTGGCGAGGCATGCGGCGCTCCAACTCCATCGAAGGCCGACAGCCTGCCAAACGTGACGTTAAACCGGCAAGAGGGACGTGCGTACCCACCCTTCCCGGGCGCACCCACGCCGGTCGCCCTGAGCGTAGCTCAGCGAAGTCGAAGGCAGGCCGGACCTACGTCTCCCGCTCGTCCATCGACTTCGGCGCTGCGCGCCTACGCTCAGGATGAACGGTGAAGACCTGCCTGTCGGATTGGGAGCGCGCGCGATC
Source organism: Lysobacter niastensis (assembly GCF_015453285.1). Lineage (GTDB taxonomy): Bacteria > Pseudomonadota > Gammaproteobacteria > Xanthomonadales > Xanthomonadaceae > Lysobacter_J > Lysobacter_J niastensis. Next base: position 244,709 of record NZ_JADLZT010000005.1, on the reverse strand, counting down.
AGCGCGGCGGCATCGCCAGGTTCGCGGCCTGCAATGGCGCGCCTGCGCGCGGTGTCGTGGCAATCACGGCATCCGCGGGCAACCCGGCCTTGCCATCGAGGTGCGCATCGACGCGGTCCAGCGCTTCGTAGACGTACGGGAGCAAGGGCACGTAGCGCGAGCCGTAATCCGGCAAGCCGAGGAAGGCGTCGAAGTGCTGGGCGTTGCGGACCTGCCAGTAGCGCACGTCGCGCCCGGCCGTCTTGGCCCAGCGCACATAGGGCGCGCTGGTGAAGGCCATCGGGATCAGGCCGTCGTCGGTGCCATGGATGACGACCACCGGTAAACCCTCGCGCGGCAGGCCGGCCCGGGTTTCGGCGATGCCCTTGCGCACGCGCAGTGCGTCGGCGCTGTCGCCCTGCCACAGTTCGCGGAGACAGCGCAGTGTGCGCAGGGGTTCGGTCGGATGCTCCTCGATGATGTTGACGCCTGCGCCCGGCGGAATGCCGCTGGCATCGGACCACCATGCCGCGCGCTCGATGGCGGTCGCCGCACGCGGGCTGAAGTCGGCGCCGAGTGCCGAGTAGCGGTTGCCGCACGGCATCTCGCCGAAGGCATAGCGGCCATAGGCCGAGGCATACGGCACGGCCACGGCGCGCCACAGGTCGAATCCGACTGACAACGCGCCGGCGCGCAGCGCCTCGTCGGTCCAGCCGGCAAACTTGAGTTGATCGTAAGCGGACTTCGACTGCGCGGCGGTATCGGCGCCTTCGACCAGCCCGGCGTCCTTGAGCAGCGCGCAGCGTTGCGTCCACAGCGGCGTTGCCTGGGCCGCGAGCGGCGGTTGCGGCAGGCCCTGCAGGTGCAGCAGCGCGCACGGCATCAGCAAGGCCGCCTGCGTGGTGTAGTCGTAGAGCGCGCGACTGCCCTCGCCTTCGACCAGCACATTGGGCTCGCCGGCGACAACGCCGTCCAGCCAGTCGCTGTCGCCTTCTGCCGCGCGCAGCACCGCACCGCCACCGTTGGAGATGCCCGCGGCAATGACGCGGGTGTTGTCGAAGGTGAACGGTGCCGCCTGCGGGAAGGCCTCGTCGAGCGAGCTAAGCGCGAACTGCGCCGCCTGCTTCACGTGCCGGCCCCAGTCGGCCTCGGGGTTGTCCTTCGAATGCGCATGCTTAAAGGCGACCCCACGCACGCCCGGGGCGGCCGACGGCGCGTCGGGTGCGAAGGCGAGCCCGGCCGTGGCCGGGGCGGCGACGGTGCCGTCGGCATTGATGCCCTGCCCGGCGTCGAGATCGAAGTAATCCGTACCCGCGCCCTTGTCGGTGTATGCGACGGCACACCCCTTCGGCAGGCCCCAGGCACCTGCAACGGCGATCGCGCCATAGATGCCGCGCGAACCCGACGAAGCCGCGACCACAACGCAGCGCTTCTTCGTGTCGAACGCATCGGGCACCTGCACCAGCACGCGGTGCGGCTGGCTTGCACCCGGTACCGTGGCGAGCGCGCTGAACTCGCGTCCCGGCACGGCCGCAGTGCTGCCGTAAAGATCGCCGTAGCCACCGCCCGGAGCGAGGTCGGCGATGCCGCGCCAGTTGCTCCATAACGCGCGGCGGCGCAGTTCGGCGGGCGCCGGGTGCTCCGCATCGGCGAATGCGGGCGGCACCATCGCACGCAACCCGCTCAGACCGAGGCCGCCGGTGAGCAGGTCGTCGCTGCCACGATGCTCGGTAACGCGCTGGGCGGTGAACATCGGCGCGGACTCCTTGGCGACGCGCTGCGTGGCGCAGGCCGCGAGGGCGAGGACCGCCGAAACGGCGGCAATACGAAGCGGAAGATGGCTCATGACCGCAGCCTAGCAAGGCCGTGGCATGCGCTCATCGTACTTTGGTACCAGTGCGAAGATCGCCACGCAGCCCGGCGTGCTTGCTAGGCTAGGGCCGATGCCCACGCTGCTGATCGCCGACGACCATCCGCTGTTCCGCGCCGCGCTGCGTCAGGCCGCGGCCGATGCCGTGGCCGACACGCGCGTCAGCGAAACCGACAGGCTCGAAGGCGTGCTCGCCGCGCTCGAAGCCGACCCCGGCATCGACTTGGTGCTGCTGGACCTGCACATGCCGGGCAACCACGGACTCGCCGGCCTCGCCGCGATCCGCGCGCAGTACCCGGGCGTCGCGGTGGTCGTGGTGTCGGCCAATGACGACCCGCGCGTGGTGCGCCGCGCGCTCGACCACGGTGCAGCGGGCTACCTGCCCAAGAGCGCGGGTCTGGACGAACTGCGCGACGCGATCCGCGCCGTGCTCGCGTGCGAACAATGGCTGCCGGCCTCGCTGCGGGCGTCGGTGGCGCGCACTCAGAGCGCCAGTGGCGACGCCGACCTCGCGGCGCGCCTGGCGAGCCTGTCGCCACAGCAGTTCCGTGTGCTGACGCTGGTGGCGCAAGGGCTGCTCAACAAGCAGATCGCCGATCGCCTGGACGTGCAGGAACGCACCGTCAAAGCGCACCTGTCGGCCATCTTCGACCGCCTCGGTGTGCGCAATCGCACGCAGGCCAGCGTGGTGCTGCGCGAACTGGAACTGGTGGATCCGGCGCGGCAGATGGCGGGCTGATACCTACGCGGGCTGCAGTTCCCGCGCTGCCAGCAATCGATCGAGCACCGATTTCAAGGCCAGCGGCTTGGCCGGTTTGCCGAGCAGCGACAGCCCGGCCTCGAGCACGTCGCGCCGCACCGCCTCGCTGGCGTCGGCACTGAGGATCAGCGCGGGCTGTGTACCGAAGCGTTCGCCCAGCCGTCCCGCCAGCGCGACGCCGGTGTCGCCGTCGTCGAGGTGGTAATCGAACAGCCAAAGGTCGGCTTGCGCGACACGCATGCACGCTTCTGCCTGCGCGCCGTCGTGCGCGGTGGCGACCTCGCAATCCCAGCCGCGCAGCAGCGCCGCCAGCGATGCAAGAGCAGCTGGATCGTTGTCGACCAGCAGCACGCGTCGTCCGGCCAACCCGCGCTTACCGGAGGATGCCGGCACCGGCGCCGTCTGACGCACGAGCCGGGGCAGCCGCACCGCGAAGGCGGTGCCGTGTCCGATTCGGCTGCGCAGCGTCAGCGGTGCGTCGAGCAACTGCGCGATGCGGTCGGCGATGGACAGGCCCAGCCCGAGCCCCTGCCCCGGCGCGTCCTCGCCACGGCGGAACTCCTCGAAGATGACCTTCTGTTGTTCCGGCGCGATGCCCGGGCCGGTGTCCAGCACTTCGATGCGCAGATGCGTGCCTTCGTGGCGCACGCCCAGCAGCAGCCCGCCCTCGGCGGTGTAACGCACCGCGTTGGCAAGGAAGTTCTGCAGCACGCGCCGCAGCAGCTGCGGGTCGCTGCGCGTCCACGCGCGACTGGGCACGTAGCGGAACGTGAGGCCGCGTGCAGACGCAATCGCGCCGAACTCGGAGGCCAGCGGCTCCAGCACTTCGGCCAGCGGGAACTCGCGCAACTGCGGCACCAGGCCACCCGCCTCCAGCCGCGACATGTCGAGCAGGCCGGTCAGCAGGTCGCCCGTGGAATCCAGCGCGCCGGCGATCTGCGCCACCGTCTCGCCCTGTGCCGACGTCAGCGGGCGTCCGGCACCGAGCTGCTGCGACAACGCATCCGTGAAGAGCTGGGCCGCGTGCAGCGGCTGCATCAGGTCGTGGCCAATCGCTGCGAGGAAGCGGCTCTTGGCTTCATTGGCCCGTTCGGCCTCGCGCTTGGCGATCTCCAGCGCCGCGGTACGCTCGACGACGCGCTGCTCCAGCGTCTCGTTTGCCTGGATCAACCCGGCCTCGGCGCGACGGAACGCGGTGACGTCGGTAAACGTGGCGACGAATCCGCCGCCCGGCATCGGATTGCCGCGGATCTCGATGATGCTGCCGTCGGGCAGCACGCGTTCGGACAGGTGCGGCGTGCCCGCGCGCATGTAGGCCAGGCGTCGCTCCAGTCCGCGCTCGAGATCGCCGTAGCCGAGCGGCGGCAGGCGCAGCATCGCCCAGCGCGCGAGATCGGCGATCGGACGCCCGACCTGCAGCATCTCCTGTGGAAAGCCGAAGAGCTCCGCGTAGCGGCGATTCCACGCCACCAGCCGCAACTGCGCGTCAACCACGCTGATGCCCTGGCTCATGTTCTGCAGCGCCGCCTCCAGCACGCGCTGGTTAAAGCGGAAGTCCGCGGTGGCCTCGCCGACGATCGAAGCGATGGTGTCGAGGTCGCGGCCGGTGTCGCGGCGTGCGGCGTCGAGCAGCACGCGCGCCGAGGCCGAACCGAGCACCGCCGCAAGTTCGCGTTCGATAGCCGCTTCGGTCGCCGGCGTGACCGCGCCGTTGGTCGGCGCATCGCGCAGCAGTTCGGTCACGCGCTCGCGCGGCAGGAAGCGCAGGCCGGCCGCGCGCAACGTGCGTGCGTCGAGGCCGCGATCGCTGCGATGAGGCGTGGGCCGGCGCCAGATCGCGGCCAGTACGGTCACCACGGTACCGGCGAACAGGCTTGCGCCCACCGCACGACCGAGTCGGCTCCATCCGGTCAGGCCGAACATGCCCTCCGGCGCCAGCCAGGCCCATCCGAACGGGCCCTCCTGCAGCCATGCGGGGGAGACGCCGCGCGCAGCGGACAACATCGGCACCAGCAGGATCCACGCCCACACCGCAAAGCCGGCGAGGATGCCGGCGACCGCCGCGCGCGGCGGCGTCTGCGGGCGCCACACCGCGAACGCCAACGCCGGCGCCAGGGTCGCCAGTGCCGAGAACGACACGGCGCCGACGTCGGCCAGAGCGTCGTTGCCGACCACCAGCCGGCTGTAGGCCCAGGCCAGCAGCATCGTCGCGACGATGCCGGTACGACGCAGCATCAGCACGCGCCCGCGCAGATCGCCGCCGCCGGCATGCGACCACGCACCACGCAGCAGGCCCGGCGCAAACCAGTGGTTGCCGATCATCAGGCTCAGGGTCAGCGTGCTGACCACGACCATTCCGGTCGCCGCGCTCAGCCCTCCGAGGAAGGCGAACAGCGCCAGTGCGTGCTGGCCCTGCGACAGCGGCAGCGCCAGCACATACAGGTCCGACGGCACGCCAGTACCGCGCAACATCGCGTCGCCGGCCTTGGCCAGCGACAGCACCGGTAACGCGATCAGCACCAGGTACAACGGGAACTGCCAGCGCGCGGTACGCACATGCTTCTCGTCGCGGCACTCGACCACGCCGACGTGGAACTGGTGCGGGAGCATGAACATCGCCAGCGCGCCGAGCAGCACCAGCGGCGCGAAACCGCCCGAAGAGCGCGGCGGCGCGGCCGCTGGCACGTCCGGCAGCGCATCCAGTCCGAACCAGACGAACGCGCCCAGCGCCAGCATCGCCGCAAGCTTGAACAGCGACTCGAACGCCATCGCCAGCACCAGTCCGCGATTGTGTTCCGCGGCACGGGCATGGCGCGTGCCGAACAGCATCGCGAACAGGGCCATCGCCAGCGCCACGTACAACGCGCTGTCGCGCCACCAGGGCGAGGCGGCCTCGTCGAGCGAGCGCGTGGTCAGCATCGCGAAGCTCATCGCCACTGCCTTCAGCTGCAGCGCGATGTATGGGATAAGTCCCAGCGCGGCGACCAGCGTCACTGTCGCCGCGAGCCACGCGTCCTTGCCCAGGCGCGTGGCGATCAGGTCGGCCAGCGAGGTCGCGTTGCTTTCGCGCGACAGCCGCACCAGTTGCATCATGAATCCGTACGCCAGCACGTACAGGACGATCGCGCCGAGGAACGTCGGCGGCAGCGGCCACCCGTAACGCGCGGCCTGCGTGACCGTGCCGTAGAACGTCCACGAGGTGCAGTGCACCGCGAGCGACAGCGCGTAGATGTGGCGCCAATGGCGGGCGAGTGCCGCAGGCTGGCGCTCGGCGTACAGCGCCGTGCCGAACATCAGCGCGAGCCACGCGATGCCCGCCAGCGCGACCGCCGCCAGGCTCAACATGCTTCAGATCCCCGGGGATAGCCCCGCGCTGCACCGCTCGCCATGCTTCGTCCCCTGCCCGCTTTGCAGGATAGCCAAAAAACGACGGCGGGCCGAAGCCCGCCGCCGCCCTTCTTCATCGCCTTGCGCGCGATCAGAACTGGTAACGCACCGCCAGCGAGTACTGGCGCGGCGGACCGTAGAAGCCGGTCATCACCCCCAGCGCCGCGTTCAGGTTGTAACCGGTGGTGCGGTATTCCTTGTCGGCCAGATTGGTACCCTGCAGCGACAGGGACCAGGCGTCGTTGATCGTCCAGATCATGCCGGCGTTGACCAGGCCGTAGCCGTCCTGGGTGATCGGCTGCGCACCGGTGCGGACGATCTCGGTCGTGGCGACCACGTCGCTCTGGTAGGTGTAACCCACGCGTGCCGAGAGGTTGCCGCCGTTGGACAGGTCGGTGCGGTACTCGACGTTGATCGCACCGGAGAAGTCCGGAGCGTTGGTGAACTCCTGCTCGTCGGCGATGTCGATGCCGGCGTACAGGAACTCGTCGTACTTCGCGTCGAGCCAGGCCAGGTTGCCGCTGATCAGCCAGTGCGGCGTAGGCAGCCACTGGTACTCGACTTCGGCACCGTCGATGGTGCCCTTGCCGGCGTTGGTGAAGTCGCCGAAGAACGCGTCGTTGGTGCCGTCGCCGTTGCTGTCGTAGGCGGTGAACACCGACAGCTGGATGTCCTCGTACTCGTTGTGGAACGCGGCCAGGTTCAGGAACAGCTTCTGGTCGAAGAACGCCATCTTGCTGCCGATTTCGTAGCTGTCGACGGTCTCGTCGTCAAACGGCTCGGCCGAGCGCGGCACGGCGGTGGCCTGGGCGCGGATGTTGAAGCCGCCCGACTTGAAACCGCGGGTGGCGAGGCCGTAGACCATGACGTCCGGCGTGATCTGGTAGTCGAGCGAGATCTTCGGCGAGGTGTTCTCGAACCCGATGCGCTTGTCGAAGTTGGCCGCGATCGGAGTCGGGTTGTTGGCCGCGCAGCGCACTGCCAGCGTGCTGAACGTAGCGTCGGTGTAGCAGCGGTTGAGCACGACCGCATGCTTCTTCTCATCGGTGTAGCGCGCGCCGACGTCGAGCTTGAGCTTCTCGGTGAGGTCGAACGTCCAGTCGGCGTAGGCGGCGATGCTGTCGGTGTAGACCGTGCCCTGGGTGTCACCGAACGACAGATTGAAAAAGTTGTTGAGCACCTGGCCGCCGGCCTCGCCGTCGAACGCGTAGATGCCCATCACGCCGCGGGCGCGGCCGCCGGCATCGTAGTTGACCTGCAGCTCGTTGCTGACCTGCTCGTCGCTGTAGAACGCCTTCACGTCCGCGATCTTGTTCGGCAGCGTGTCGAAGTCGATGTTGGTCTCGGTGTCGGACTCGCGCTTGGCCAGGATGTACTTGGCGCTCCAGTCCTCGTTGATGCGCCAGTTGACGGCGGCCGAGGCACCCTTCATCGAGGTGTCGTTGATGTTGAGCATGCCGTTGCGCACGTCGTAGCGATCATCCAGCGGCGCGAACGTCGGGGCGAAGCGGTTGGGTGCCAGCATCTTCGCGCCGCGCACGCCGGACTGGTCGTCCATCCAGTCGAACGCGAACTGGATGTCGAGGTTGTCGCTGACGTAGGCGCCGAGCTGGCCGCGTGCCGCCAGGATCTCCTTGTCGCTGACCTCCTGGCCGGAGGTCAGGTTGTCGCCGAAGCCATCGCGGTTGAGGCTGGCCACGGCCATGCGGCCGCGCAGCGCGCCGTCGCCGACCGAGCCGCCGATCGCGGCGCGGACGTCGAGCTGGTTGTAGTTGCCGATGGTGATCGAGCCGAAGCCCTGGGTACCCGTGGTCAGGCCGCGCGAGATGTACTTGATCGCACCACCAATCGTGTTCTTGCCGTACAGCGTGCCCTGCGGGCCGCGCAGCACTTCGACGCGCTCGACGTCGAACACGTCCAGCAGCGCGCCCTGCGGCCGGGCGATGTAGACGTCGTCCATGTAGATGCCGACGCCCGGGTCCACGCCCCACAACGGGTCGGACTGGCCGATGCCGCGGATGTAGGCGGTGACGGTGCTGCTGGAGCCGCGTGCGGCGTAGATGGTCAGGTTCGGCACCTGACCGTCGAGGTCGCTGAGATCCTCGACGTTGAGCTTGTCCAGCGCCTGCGCGGTGAACGCGGTGACCGCGACCGGCACTTCCTGCAGCGTCTCCTCGCGCTTGCGGGCAGTCACCGTGACCGAGCCGAGCGTGGTCGCGTCGGCGCTGGCCTCGGTCTGCGACGACACGTCCTGCGCCCAGGCCGCCGGCGCCAGCAGCGCACAGGCGATGGCAACGGCGAGGCCGCTCCTGGGCTTGATGTTCCTGGGCTTGATGTTGATGGCCTTGCTGCTGCGAATCATGGTGACGCTTCCTCCCCAGTCCCGTTCGATTGAGCGCTCCGGGCCGTGACTCCTCCTGGCCGGAATACGCATTGACCGACGGGCCCTCCCCCGTCATGGCCGACAGACTAGGAGGCGGCCACCCCGGGCCGCATCTGTACCTTTGGACAATGCCGGTCGCGCCGCGCGTTGCCGACACTGCCGCTCCATTGCAGGGAAGGTGCGCCTGACGGCCGCCGTCCCGCCGCGGATCCGTCTTCACTGGATCCGTCTTGATCGGCACCCACCGGGGAGCGGGGATAAGGGAATGGCTTTTCTGATCGTGCTGGCCGCGCTGTGCTTCCTGATGTTCGTGGCCTACCGCGGCTACAGCGTCATCCTGTTCGCGCCGGTCGCGGCGCTGGGCGCGGTGCTGCTGACCGACCCGTCGCTGGTGGCGCCGATGTTCACCGGCTTGTTCATGGACAAGATGGTCGGCTTCCTGAAGCTGTACTTCCCGGTGTTCCTGCTCGGCGCGGTGTTCGGCAAGGTGATCGAACTGTCCGGCTTCTCCAAGTCGATAGTCACCGCGACCATCCGGCTGTTCGGCGCCAGCCGCGCGATGCTGTCGATCGTGGCGGTCTGCGCGCTGCTCACCTACGGCGGCGTGTCGTTGTTCGTGGTGGTGTTCGCGGTGTATCCCTTCGCCGCCGAGCTGTTCCGCCAAAGCCATATCCCGAAGCGCCTGATCCCCGGCACGATCGCGCTGGGCGCCTTCACCTTCACGATGGACGCGCTGCCTGGCACGCCGCAGATCCAGAACATCATCCCGACCACGTTCTTCGGCACCGACACCTGGGCGGCGCCGGTGCTGGGCACGCTCGGCGGCGTCTTCATCCTGGCCATCGGCCTGCTCTATCTCGACTGGCGCCGCCGCGCCGCGCTGAAGGCCGGCGAAGGCTATGGCGACACGCTGGTCAACGAACCCACGCCCTTTGCCGGTGGCCATCTCGCACACCCGGCCATCGCGATCCTGCCACTGGTGCTGGTGGGCGTGGCCAACAAGCTACTGACCGGCTGGATCCCGCGCTTCTACGGCGACAGCCACAGCTTCGACCCGGCGGTGATCGGCAGCGCCGCGCCGGTGGTGCAGGAAGTGTCCAAGGTCGCGGCGATATGGGCCGTACAGGGCGCACTGCTGCTGGGCATCGCGACAGTGCTGGCGTTCGCCTGGAAGCCGGTGATGACCGGCTTCGCCGAAGGCAGCAAGTCGGCCATCGGTGGCGCGCTGCTGGCGGCGATGAACACCGCGTCCGAGTACGGCTTCGGCGCGGTGATCGCCGCCCTGCCCGGCTTCCTGGTCGTCGCCAACGCGCTCAGCGCGATTCCCAATCCGCTGGTCAACGAGGCGGTCACCGTGACCGCGCTGGCCGGCATCACCGGTTCGGCCTCGGGCGGCATGAGCATCGCGCTGGCGGCGATGGCCGAGACGTTCATCGCCAACGCCAACGCGGCCGGCATCCCGATGGAGGTGCTGCATCGCATCGCGGCGATGGCGTCCGGCGGCATGGACACGCTGCCGCACAACGGCGCGGTGATCACGCTGCTCGCCGTCACCGGCCTGACCCATCGCCAGGCCTACAAGGACATCTTCGCGATCACGCTGATCAAGACCGCCGCGGTGTTCGTCGTGATCGCGACCTTCTACGCGACCGGACTGGTCTAGGGCCTGTTAACGCTATTGGGATAGGCCGCGCCGGGCATGGAGGCGTGTGAGGCAAGGAAGAGCGAGGACGCGTATGTCGATACGCAACCGAGCGATGACGCCGCATCGCGCGCCTCCACGCCCGACCCTTTGGGTTGCCCCTCAGGGGCCGCCACGCGACGCCGCGTGCCTTGAGCTTGCAATCAGCAAGCCGCTGCGGCGCGCAGCACCACCTAGCGGCCCCTGAGGGGCAACGCGGCTTATCCCAATAGCGTTAACAGGCCCTAGCCCGCCTTCAGCTCGGCTTCGATCACCAGGTTCTCCAGGTCGCGCCCGGCCGACACCGCGGCGATCAACTGCCCCGCGCGGAAGTAGCGAGCGGTGAAATCCCGGGCCTGAAGGTCGCCATCGATGCGGACCTCGTCGAAGCCCGTCGTGTGGCCGGTGCTGCGCACGTCCAGGCCGTAATGGTGCGTCCAGAAGTACGGCACGTCGGCGAAGGCCCTGGCGGCGCCGAGCATGTTCGCCGCTGCGGCCTGTCCCTGCCGCTCCGCATGCACCCAATGCTCGACGCGGATCAACTCGCCGCGATAACGGTAGCGGGCGACGTCGCCGGCGGCGAAAACGCTCGGCGCCGATGTCTGCAGGGTGTCGTCGACGAGGATGCCGTTGTCGACGTCGAGCCCGGCGGCAGTAGCCAGTTCCACGCGAGGCGTCACTCCGGCGCCGACGATCAGCAGGTCGGCGGGCACGCGCGTGCCGTCTGCCAGCTCCAGTTGCTTCCCGTCGTAGCCTTTCGGCGCGACGCCGAGATGGAACGTCACGCCCTGTTCGCGGTGCAGGCCGGCGATGAAGCCACCCACTTCGCGGCCGAGGGCGCGCGACATCGGCACTTCGTCGAGATCCACGACGTGCACGTCCAGTCCCCGTGCCCGCAGCGCGGCCGCGGCTTCCATGCCGATGAAGCCGCCTCCCACCAGCGCAACCGATCTCGCGCCTTCGCATGCGGTCACTATCGCCGTCGAATCGGCCAGCGAGCGCAGCACGAATACGTTGGGCCGGTCGAAACCCGGCAGCGGCAGACGCCGCGGCTCGGCGCCGGTCGCGAGCAGCAATGCGTCATAGGCGATGCGCTCGCCGGACGACGTCACCACTTGCCTTGCCCCGGTATCGATGCTGGCGACCTCGCAGTCCAGCCGCAGGTCGATCCGCTGCGATTCGTAGAAGTCAGGCGCCTGCAACGGAATCCATTCCGCTGGCGCCGTGCCTGCCAGGTAGTCCTTCGACAGGTTCGGCCGGTCGTAGGGACCCGCTTCGTCGGCGCTGAGCATCGTCAGCGTTCCTTCGAATCCCAGTTCGCGCAGCCGCAGGGCCGCGGCATAGCCCGCGGCGCCACCGCCGATGATGACGATGCTGGCGGGATGCCCGCTGTTCGCAGCCGGCGGCGCAGACTCCGGCGACTGCTCATCGCGCACGAACACGGTGTCGCCGGTGACCTCGACGCGCCACATCGGCAATCCTGCGAAAGCGGGAGCGTGCAGGGCCAGCCCGGTGCGGAGGCTGAAACAGGCATGGTGCCATGGGCAGCGGATCTCCTCGCCAACCACGAGGCCCTCGGCCAGCGGCGCGCCGTAATGCGTGCACGCCCCGCCGATGGCATGAATGCCGTCATCCAGACGCGCCAGCAGCACCGGCGCTCCATTGACATGGCCGGCGAGCACGCCCGAGGCGGGAACCATCGACAGGGGGACGCCCTGACGCAGGTCCGGGCCAGGAGGAGGAGCATCGGATTGCGACATGGCATGACTCCATCAGATCGACATCGGCTTGCGGCTGGGCGCGCGAAGGGCATGCGCATTGGACGCGGCGGGCCCGGCGCGGTTCCGGGCCACACACCAGGCCGGCGGGAACCTCTCGCGCCCTGCTGCATCTTTACGACTGAACCCCGGACTCAGGTAAAGAACGTGCTGGACGCCCGACTGCAGGTCATCGACGAAAAGCCGGCGCCCGACGCCCCGGTCGACCCACGCCCTACCCGACAGGAAGCGGAAGCCGCGGTGCGCACCCTGATCCGCCTGGGCGGGCGACCATCCCTCGCGCGAGGGCCTGGCCGATACGCCAGCCCGCGTGGTGCGCGCCTACGAGGAATGGTTCGGCGGCTACGCAATCGATCCCGCGCACGTGCTCGGACGCACGTTCGAGGGCGCTGGCTACCACGACATCGTGCTGCTGCGGGACATCCCGGTCCGCTCCGTGTGCGAGCACCACATGGCGCCGATCCGCGGCGTTGCCCACGTCGCCTACCTGCCGGGCGAGCGCGTCGTCGGCATCTCCAAGCTCGCTCGCCTGGTCGACGCCTTCGCGCGGCGCCTGCAGATCCAGGAACGCCTGACGCAGGAGATCGCCCACACGCTCGACCGCGTGCTGCAGCCGCGCGGCGTCGCGGTGGTCATCCGGGCCGCGCATGAGTGCATCGCTTCACGTGGCGTCGACATGCAGGGCGTAGCCATGATGACGCGCTGCCTGCTCGGCCGCTTCGAGCGCGAACCCTTCCGGCGCGAGATCCTGTCCACACTGAATGCGCCGGCGGGAACCTGAAGCACACGCTTGCATCCAATGGTTGCAGGACGAATTCCGAGTACGCAGCAGGAGATACGGATCATGGCCCAACCCGGCAGCACGCTCGCCCGCGATTACGCCGCGATGGACGATGCCGCCCTCGTGGACCTGGTGCTTCGCGGCGATCGCCAGGCGTTCCGCGACATCATGCGGCGCTGCAACCAGCGGCTGTTCCGCGTGGCGCGCGGCGTGGTCAACGACGATGCCGAAGCCGAGGACGTAGTGCAGGCGGCCTACGTCGATGCGTTCGCCAAACTGGGCGACTTTCGCGGACAGGCCTCCCTGCTGACATGGCTGACGCGGATCGTGCTCAACGAATGCTACGGGCGCCTGCGCAAGCGCCGCCCGGTCGTCGACATCGACCAGGTGGAGGCACTGCAGGTGGACAACATCATTTCCTTTCCGGAGAAGTTCGGAAACGAGGACCCGGCGGCCCTCGCCGCACGCGACCAGGCGCGCCAGCTCATCGAACATGCGGTCGATCGCCTGCCCGAGCCGTTCCGGATCGTGTTCGTGATGCGCGAGATCGAGGACTGCACCGTCGAGGAAACCGCGGTCGTGCTCGAGCTTCGCCCCGAGACCGTGAAGACGCGGCTGCATCGCGCGCGCCGGCTGTTGCGCGCGCAACTCAACGATGCGCTGTCGGCGACGCTCGCCGATGCGTTCCCCTTCCTCGGCACGCGCTGCGACCGCATGACCGCCGCCGTGATGCAACGCCTCGAACGCACCTTCCCGCCTGCGACTGAGCTGCGCCCATCTTCGACCACAGGAGAACCGACATGCTGACCACTGCCCTGCTCGTCTTCGCCATTGCCGCCCTCGGCGGTCTGGTGCTGGCTTCCCACGTGCTTCGCGGCCGGCTGGCTCCATGGGCCATCTCCATCGCACACGCGCTGCTCGGCGCCAGCGGCCTGGTACTGCTGATCCTCATCGCCTTGCAGGGCGGTGCGCCGGCGCGCGTCACGGCCGCACTGGGCATCCTGGTGCTCGCGGCGCTGGGCGGCTTCTACCTGGCCTCGATCCACCTGCGCGGCAAGATCGCGCCCAAGGCGGTGGTGTTCGTCCACGCCGGTGTTGCCGTGGTGGGTTTCCTCACGCTGCTGAGCGCGGTGCTGGCGGCGTGAGCCATCCGCTGCATCCCGCGTTCGTCCACTTCCCGATCGCGACCTGGACGCTGGCCACGGTGGCCGACCTGGCGAGCCTTCACTGGGGCCAGCCGGCGTGGCAGTTCGCCGGCGTGACGATGGCCATCGGCACGCTGGCCGCGCTCGCGGCGATGGCGACCGGCTTCGTCGAGCTGCAGAAGCTGGAAGACGGCAGCCCGGTGATCGGCGCCGTCAACCGCCACATGCTGCTGATGATGGCGGCATGGTGCTGCTACGCCACGAGCCTGTTCCTGCGGCTCGAAGGGACATCGCTGACGCGTCCCGGCATGCTCAGCCTCGGCATGAGCGTGATTGGCTTCCTGGTGCTGTGCATCGCCGGCTGGTGGGGCGGAAGGCTCGTCTACGAACACGGTATCGGAGTGCGGGGACGCAGGCCCTCCTGAGCCGCTGGCTGGCCTTGGCCGGCGGCCATTGTGTGATTTAGTATTTGTACTAACAGCCACGCCCCGCCGGCTGTCGCCGCTCAGCCTTGTCCGTTCCCCCGCGCAAGATCCTCCACGTCGACATGGACGCGTTCTACGCGTCGGTCGAACAACGCGACGACCCCAGCCTGCGGGGACGGCCGGTGGTGGTCGCCTGGCGCGGCGCGCGATCGGTCGTCTGCGCGGCCAGCTACGAAGCGCGCACGTTCGGCGTGCGCTCGGCGATGCCGGCGATACGGGCCGAGCGGCTCTGTCCGGATGCCGTGTTCGTGCCGCCGGACTTCACCCGCTACAAGGCGGTCTCGCAGCAGGTACGCGGGATCTTCGCCCGCCACACCGACCTGATCGAGCCGCTGTCGCTGGACGAGGCCTACCTCGATGTCACCACGACCAGGACCGGCCTGCCCACCGCCACGGCGACCGCCGAAGCGATCCGTGCGGCCATCCGCGAGGAGACGCAACTGACCGCGTCGGCCGGCGTCGCGCCCAACAAGTTCCTGGCGAAGATCGCGTCCGACTGGCGCAAGCCCGATGGCCTGTTCGTGATCCGCCCGCACCAGGTCGAGTCGTTCCTCGCACCATTGCCGGTCGGGCGCCTGCCCGGCGTGGGCAAGGTGACCGAGGCACGCCTGCAGGAACTGGGCATCGCCACCGTCACCGACCTGCGCCAGATCGGGCTGGCCGAACTGGAGCTGCGCTTCGGTCGTTGGGGGCGCCGTCTGCACGAACTGTCGTTCGGCATCGACGACAACCCGGTGGAACCCGAGCGCCCCACCCTGCAGATCTCCTCGGAGGACACCTTCGAGCACGACCTGCCGCTGGACGAACTGGAGCCGCACATCCGCCGGCTCGCCGAGAAGACCTGGGCCGGCTACGAGCGCGAGCGCGGCGGCGAGCACGCCCGCGTCGCACGCACCGTGGTGCTGAAGCTGAAGACCAGCGACTTCCGCATCCTCACCCGAAGCCTCACGCCGGCGGAGCGGCCGGCATCGCTGGAAGCGCTGGTGCGCATTGCCAGCGACCTCCGCGGGCGCGTGCAGTTGCCGGACAGCACGCGTTACCGGCTCGTCGGCGTCGGCCTGTCCGGCTTCGTCGACGACGAAGGCGTCGACACGCAGAGCGACCTGTTCGCGTAGGCGGCCGACCCGATCAGCGCGATGCGCAGCCGCGGAACAGGTCCAGGCCCGGGTCGTACTCGGACGTGCTCACCTGCATCAGGCCCAGCACCGAGTGGAACAGGTTGTCATGGCTGGCCGGCGCCTTCGCCTCTCGCTTGAGGCATGCGATGTCGATGCCACGCGAGGCGGCGAAGCCCGACGACAGCCACATCACCATCGGAACGCGGGTCTGTGTGTCCGGCGCGATCGCATACGGCACGCCATGCAGGTACAGGCCGTTCTCGCCCAGCGATTCGCCGTGGTCGGACACGTAGATCAGCGCCGTGTCGCGTCCGGTCTGTGCCGCCAGCAGGCGGATGGTGTTCGCCAGGAATTCGTCCGTGTGCAGGACCGCATTGTCGTAGGCGTTGACGATCTGCTCGCGGCTGCAATCACCCAGCTCGGACGTTTCGCAGGCGGGCACGAATCGACGCAGGTGCGGCGGATAGCGCTTGTAATAGCTGGGACCGTGGTTGCCGAGCTGGTGCAGCACGACGACCATGTCGCCGGGACGGCGATCCACCTCGCCGATCAGTCCCTGCAGCATGGCTTCGTCGAGGCAGCCTTCGGCATCGCAGACCTTCGGCAACGTGGCGTGCTCGAACGATTCGAACGCGAGCCCGTCGCAGACGCCCTTGCAGCCGGTCTGGTTGTCGCGCCACAGCGTGTGGACACCGGCGTGCTCCAGCACGTGCAGCAGCGACTCGGAATGCTTGATGCGGTCCTTGTCGTAGTTCGCGCGGCCCCACGGCGAGAACATGCACGGCACCGACACCTCGGTCGCCGAGCCGCACGAGCTGACCTGGCTGAAGTTGACTGGCGCGATGCGGCTCAGCTCGGGCGTGGTCTGGCGTGCGTAGCCATTGAGGCCCCAGTTCTGCGCGCGGACGGTCTCACCGACGACCAGCACCAGCAGACGCGGCCGCGCCTCGGCCGGTCGGCCGGCGATATGGGCGTGCGTGCCGAGCGGCGTGCGCGGGCGGTGCTTGGCGACCTCGTCGTCGGCCAGCACGCGTGCCAGCGAGACCAGGTAATTGCCGGGGGTGATCAGGTGGCGCAATTCGCGATGGTTGCGCATCAGCGCCGACAGGTTCTGGAACGACGCCAGCGCCGCACCCGCCGCGATCAGCATCGCCAGCACCACCCACGCAGCACGCACCAGCGCCGCGCGGCGCAGCGTGCGATGGCGAAGGCGCACACGCCAGACCAGCAGCGATGGCAACACCCCGAGGCTCAACAGCGACGGCAGCACACCGGGCGAAATCAGTTCGCCCGACTCCTTGCCGTCGGTGTGCAGGATGTTGCGCAGCATGTCCGCGTCCAGGTAGATGGTGTAGCGGCTCATGAAATGCGCGGCCACCGACGTCACGAGCAGCAGCACGATCAGCAGCGGCTTGGCGGTCCAGCGATTGAGCAGCAGGCACAACAACAGCAGGTTGAGCCCGCCGACCATCGCCACCAGGCTCAATGCGGTCGGCCAGTGGCCTTGCAGCGCTCCCGTCGCGGCGGCGGCCCGGAAGAAGGCGACGTTGCAGAACACCGTGAAGAACGCGCTGGCAAGGAGTGCCAGTCGCTCGACGGTCATTTCCGGACGGAACTCGGCGAACTGACGCAGTGCCTGCGTAAAGGCGGAGATGGCGTTGGACCGCCCCTGGACGACGGTGCTCATCGGCCCGCCTCCATGCCGCGCACCGGCCGGTGCCAGAACAGCAGGTACAGCAGCAGCGCGGTCGCCCAGCAGATGCCGGCGGTCCAGACGTCGTGCGAAACGAAGTGCGCGCCGCGCAACTGTTGCGAGAGACCGAACAGCAGTCCCGCCCCGCCGCCCACTGCGAGTCCCGCCCAGCGCCAGCGAGGACGGACCGCCAGCAGAAAGAAGTACAGGGACAACCAGGCATAGCCGCCGCTGGCATGGCCGGCCGGGAAGCAGTCGCCGCGGGTCAGGCCGAGCGGACGCAGCGCGAACAGCCCGACGTAGGGCCGATCGCCGCCGTAGCGGACCAGATCCCAGGGGCAGTCCATGTTCGACCAGGACTTGGTCCAGGCCACCAGGATGGTCGACAACGCAGTGGCGATGACCAGATAGGCCAGCGGCCGGCGCAGCGCCACCAGGCTCCGGCGTGAGCGGGCAACCAGCCACGCCGCGAGCACACCCAGCCACGCCACCGTGCTGACGTCGCGGCCGGCGGCATGGAACCACTCGGTCGCAGGTGCATGCCGCAGCAGCCAGCGATGGCCCTGCCATTCGTAAAGCCGGTCGGCCAGCCACTGATCGGCGCCGAACCCCATCGAAGCCATCACCAGCACGACGAATGCCGCCATCGGCAGCCAGGCATGCAGCAGGAAGAAACGGGCGTCGTGGCGCACGGCGGGAAGGTTGGCGATGGTGGGCGCGACGTCGGACGCGAACTCGCTGGGGGCGAGCCACAACGCGGCGCCGCTTCTGGCATTGCTTTTCATCGAGGGCGGTTTCTTCATCTGGGCCGGGGGCATCCGGCTGCGAATCAAGGTCGCGAGATGATCGAAGGCGCTGTGTCGGAAAGCGGTGGGAGTCCAACGCTCGATGCGCAAAGCCAGGTCACCGTCGAAAGGTGGCGTTCATCCTGGCGGGCGGGTGGAGTATCGTCGGCGCCGTCACACCGTCATTCCGACGTTATTCCGACATTTGCGCGAACACGCTGTCCGGCTGCGCACACGACAGCGCACCAACGGCAATCCAGGATCCCGCCGATGCGCGTGCTGGTAGTGGAAGACAACCGGAACCTGGTCGCGAACCTGTTCGACTACTTCGAGTCGCGCGGCTACGTGCTCGATGCAGCGCCCGACGGCCCGACCGGCCTGCACCTGGCGCTGAGCCACGACTACGACGCGATCGTGCTCGACTGGGGTCTGCCGCGGATGGACGGCCGCGAGGTGCTGCGGCAGTTGCGGGACTCGGGCGCGGACGTGCCGGTGCTGATGCTGACCGCGCGCGACGAGTTGCCCGACAAGATCGCCGGCTTCCGCGCCGGCGCCGACGACTACCTCACCAAACCCTTCGAACTCCCCGAGCTGGAAGTCCGCCTGGAAGCGCTCGCGGCGCGTGCGGGCGGAAGGAGCCGCAGCAAGGTCCTGCAGGTCGCCGATCTGCGCCTCGACCTCACGACGCTCGAAGTGACCCGCGACGGTCGCACGCTGCATCTGTATCCGGCGTGCCGCAAGCTGCTCGAAGTGCTGATGCAGTCGAGCCCCGCCGCGGTGACGCGCGAACGCCTGGAGCATGCGCTGTGGGGCGACAGCCCGCCCGACGGCGACATGCTGCGGTCCCATATCTACGAACTGCGCCGAAGCGTCGACGGACCGTTTCCCGTCAAACTGATCCAGACCTTGCCGCGGGTCGGCTATCGCCTCGCCGAAGTGTCCGCATCCAGCCCCGTCAAGGAGGGCGACCATGACCGCGGCTAGCCCGGCTTTTCGCCGATCGAACCTGCGCCGCCGCATCCTGCTTGGCCTGCTCGGCTATGTCGTGGCGCTATCGGTCGCGGTGATCCTGCACGGCTTCATCGTCAACGAACATGCCGAGCAGCTGGTCTGGCAGACGCTGCTGGATTCCGAACTCGACCATCTGCTGGAGCGGCAGCGCGAAGACCCCGGGTTCCGCTGGGTCGACACCCACAACATCGCCTTCTATGACGGACGCGATGGCGCCTCGCTGCCCACGGCGCTGCGCGGCCTGGGACCCGGCGTCTACGACGATGTCCTGGTCGATGGCGTCGAACGGGTCGTGCTGGTCCGCGAAGTCGACGGCAGGCCGCTGATGCTGGCCCTGGACATCACCGACCTGGAGCAGCGCGAGTTCGACATGGGCCTGACCGTCATCGGCTCGGCGATCACGCTGATCGTGCTGCTCGGCCTGGCCATCGCGTGGAGCGTCAACCGCCTGGTGCGCCCGCTCAGCAACATGGCCAACGACATCGGACGGTTGCAGCCGGACCAGCCCGGACAGCGCATCCAGGTCACCCGCAGCGCCAGCGCGGAGCTGGTCGTCATTGCCGACGCGCTCAACGACTACCTGCAACGCAACGACCGCTTCGTCGAACGCGAACGCGTGTTCATCGACACCGCCAGCCACGAGCTGCGCACGCCCATCGCGGTGATTTCCGGCGCGAGCGAGATCGCCCTGCACCACGGCGGAGTGCCAGCGGCGACACGCGGCCAGCTCCTGCGCATCCAGCGCACGGCCCGGGATGTCGAGCAGCTGATTTCGCTGCTGCTGGTGCTCGCGCGCGATCCGGCCAGGCTCGCCCGCAACAGCGACCGCGTAGCCCTGGACCAGCTGCTGCCGGAGATCGTCGAAGACCACCGTTACCTGGCCCGCGACAAGGACCTGGCCCTGACGGTGGCGCCGATGCCCGCCGTCGAGATCGTGGCGCCGCTGCCGATCGTGCAGGCGGCGATCGGCAACCTCGTGCGCAACGCCATCGAGCATAGCGACCGGGGCGAGATCATGATTCGCCTGGAAAGCCCGGCGACCTTGGTCATCGAGGATCCGGGACACGGAATGACACCGGAGGAAATCAGCGCGATCTACGCCCGCATGGCACGCGGCGGCGGCGACCGCGGCGGCAGCGGCATCGGGCTGGATCTGATTTCACGGCTATGCGAGCACCTGGGCTGGCAACTCGACATCTCCTCCAGCCAGGGTCGCGGCACCACCACCACGCTGCGCTTCCAGCCAATCACGCGCGTTGACGTGGCGCATGCGTCCACGACCCGCGAATGAACGAAATGAAGGCACAGCGCACAGAACGGAGCATCGTTCAGTCCTGCATCGAATGAACAGGCCGATCCCGCACGCCGTCATCACAGCGCCCTTGTTCTAGTTGAGCAAAACCAGCCAAGCAGGCTTGCCATGCTCGAGAGCGTCGTCGAATTGCTCACAAGGACCAACCAGATGGCTACGGGTCGTTCGAACCCGGCGACGGCGGAGATCACCGCGCTCTTCACCGCGCTCGACGCGGTCCATTCGGACTACACCGGTTTCTTCGACATGATCCAGCGGGCCATCGTCGCGGGCGAACCGGTCCAGGAAATCGCCCAGACCCTGATCCTGCGAAGCCCCGAGGCGGACTGCGAGCGCACGGCGGTACTGGCCCACATGCGCCTGCTGGTGGCGGACGCGATGGGTGCGGAGGCCCATCCGTTCCTCGACGCCGTGTCGGTGTATTTCATCAACGCGCCGCTCGCAGGCCAATGCGCCTTGGCCCGCACGCTGAAACGCGCCACCGAACATGCGCGCGTTGCCGAAGACGATGCACTGCATGCCCGCGCCGAGATCGCCTATTCGGTCCACGCCAGCCTGCGCAGCCTGCAGCGGCAGTGGGCGGTGATCTGCGAGCGGCATGGGATGCTCAAGGCCACCTCATCCGATCGCGGCGAGGCAGGCATGACGCCCAGCCGGCCCGTCGGTCCTGCAGGGATCGGCATGCGCACGAGGAAGCGTGCCTGGGCCGAAGCGCTGCCCTGATCCGGGAATCCGGTGGGATGCAAAAGAAAAAGCGGGCCGAGGCCCGCTTTTTCGTATCGCTGACGCTGGAGCGCGCGGCTTATTCGGCCGCGACGCCCTCGCCTTCCTCGACGGCCTTGATCGACAGGCGGATGCGGCCCTGCTTGTCGACTTCCAGCACCTTGACCTTGACGACGTCGCCTTCCTTGAGCTTGTCGGAGACCTTCTCGACGCGCTCGCTGGAGATCTGCGAGACGTGCACGAGGCCGTCCTTGCCCGGCAGGATCGTGACGAACGCACCGAAGTCCATGATCTTGGCGACCTTGCCTTCGTAGATGCGGCCCGGCTCGACGTCCGAGGTGATCTGCTCGATGCGCGCCTTGGCGGCCTGGGCAGCTGCAGCATTCACCGAGGCGATGACGATGGTGCCGTCGTCCTGGATGTCGATCTGGGTGCCGGTCTCCTTGGTGATGGCCTGGATGGTCGAGCCACCCTTGCCGATCACTTCGCGGATCTTGTCCGGGTGGATCTTCATCGTCAGCAGGCGCGGCGCGTACTCGCTCAGCTCACCGCGCGGCGTGGTGATGGCGTTGGCCATCTCGCCGAGGATGTGCAGGCGGCCGGCCTTGGCCTGGGCCAGCGCGGTCTTCATGATCTCTTCGGTGATGCCCTGGATCTTGATGTCCATCTGCAGGGCGCTGATGCCGTCCTTCGTACCGGCCACCTTGAAGTCCATGTCGCCGAGGTGATCCTCGTCACCGAGGATGTCGGACAGCACGACGTAGCGGTCGCCTTCCAGCACCAGGCCCATGGCGATACCGGCCACCGGCGCCTTCACCGGCACGCCCGCGTCCATCAGGGCCAGCGAGGAGCCGCAGACCGAGGCCATCGACGAGGAGCCGTTCGACTCGGTGATCTCCGAAACGACGCGGATGGTGTACGGGAACTCTTCCAGCGTCGGCATCGTCGCCAGCACGCCGCGCTTGGCGAGGCGGCCGTGACCGATTTCGCGGCGCTTCGGGCCCATCATGCGGCCGGCTTCACCGACCGAGTAGGGCGGGAAGTTGTAATGGAACAGGAAGTTTTCCTTGTACTCGCCGGAGACGGCGTCGATGATCTGGCCGTCACGGGCGGTGCCCAGGGTCACGACGACGATCGCCTGCGTCTCGCCGCGGGTGAACAGCGCCGAGCCGTGGGTACGCGGCAGCACGCCGACCTGCGAAGCGATCGGGCGGACGGTGGTCAGGTCGCGGCCGTCGATGCGGACCTTGGTGTCGAGCACCGCGTCGCGCATGGTGCTGTATTCGAGATCACCGAACTCCTTGGCCATGTCGCCCGCGTTCCAGCCGTCGGCTTCCGCGCGGCCGGCCAGGACCTGCATGGTGTCCTTCTTGATCGCGGAGATGGCGTCGCGGCGCTGCAGCTTGTCGCGGATCTGGAAGGCTTCGGCGAGCTTGCCGCCGATGGCTTCCTTGATCGCCGCGATCATGGCGGTGTTCTTTTCCGGAGCGGCCCAGGTCGACGGCTTGGTGCCGGCTTCGACGGTCAGCTCGTTGATCGCGTTGATGACCTTCTGCATCTCGCGATGACCGAACGTCACGGCGCCGAGCATCACTTCTTCCGACAGCATCTTCGCTTCGGACTCGACCATCAGCACGGCGTTGGCGGTACCGGCCACGACGAGTTCGAGGTCGGAATCAACCAGCTCGGAGACGGTCGGGTTGAGGATGTACTGGCCGTTCTTGTAACCGACCTTGGCGGCGCCGATCGGGCCCTGGAACGGGGTGCCGGCCAGCGCAAGCGCGGCCGATGCGCCGATCAGTGCCGGGATGTCGCCGTCGACTTCCGGATTCAGCGACATCACCGTCGCGATAATCTGGACTTCGTTCTTGTATTCCTCGGGGAACAGCGGGCGGATCGGGCGGTCGATCAGGCGCGAAATCAGCGTTTCCTTCTCGGTCGCACGGCCTTCGCGCTTGAAGAAGCCACCGGGGATGCGGCCGCCGGCGTAGAACTTCTCCTGGTAGTCGACGGTCAGCGGGAAGAAGTCCTGGCCTTCGCGCGCGCTCTTGGCGGCGACAGCGGTGACCAGCACGACCGTCCCGTCAACTTTGACGAGGACAGCGCCACTGGCCTGACGAGCGACTTCGCCGGTTTCCAGCGTCACCTGATGGTTGCCGTACTGGAAGGTCTTGGTGATTTTTGCCACGTTGGGTTCCTATCGTTTCAATGCGTTCGGTTCGAGGCCCTTGCCCCGCCCGGGTCGGCCGTCTGTGCGGCCTGTATTTCGTGTACTGCCCAAAAACGAACCGCGGCGCATCGCTGCGCCGCGGTCGGTGTCTGGTTTAGCGACGCAGACCCAGTTTCTCGATCAGGGCCTTGTAGCGCTCGTTGTCCTTGCGCTTGAGGTAGTCAAGCAGGCTGCGGCGGCGGTTGACCATCTGCAGCAGGCCGCGACGGCTGTGGTGATCCTGCTTGTGGACCTTGAAGTGGCCGGTCAGCTGCTCGATGCGAGCGGTCAGCAGGGCGACCTGGACTTCCGGCGAACCGGTGTCGCTGGCGCCGCGCTTGTTGTCTTCGATGATCTTGCTGGTGTCGATGGACATCTGTATTGCTCCGTAGATGCGAGGCCTGCAGAAGCGGATCGGTCGCGTCATCTTCGCGCCGACGCACCGCTTGGCCCGCCGTTTGCTTCGAGGAATGGCACCTGTGGGTGCCGGGAGTGCTTGGAAAAGCCCGCGAATTGTAGCCGCCGGTCTCATTCCAGACAAGGCGTTAGGTTGCGGCACCCGGCTTGGGCCCGGGCCTGAACAGGCGGATCACTGCGCTGCTGCCGCCCATCGGAACAGGCGCTGCGGCGCGAGCTTTCCGTCCTCACGCCTGACCAGGCCGAGGCAACGGCCATCCGGGCCGTACGCGACGGCGAGTCCGTCGGCACCGCCCTCGATGCGAACCGACTGGCCGAAGCCCAGGCGCCGGGTGCCCTCCTCATCCAGGTCGGCACGCGGGTAGCCAGCCAGCCCCTCCTCCACCGGCAACAGGCAGGCGTCTAGGCTGGCTTCACCCTGTTCAGCGATGGCTCGCAGTTCATCCAGGGTGTACATGCGCGGCGCGGCAAACGGGTCAACCCAGAGCCGGCGCAGGGTCGCGACGTGCGCCCCACAGCCCAGCGTTTCGCCGAGGTCGCGCACCAGGCTGCGAACGTAGGTGCCGGAACCGCATTCGACATGCAGGTGCAGACGCGGCCCTTCGCGGCCCGTCAGCTGCAGCGCGTGCACCTCGACCTCGCGCACGGGCGCTTCGATCGACTCGCCGCGCCTGGCCTTGGCGTACAGCGGCTCTCCGCCCTGCTTGAGCGCCGAATAGATCGGTGCGCGCTGGTGGATGGCGCCACGCAACGGCGCCAGCGCCGCCTCGATCGCCGCGTCGTCCAGCTCCGGCACCGGACGTTCGACCAGCACGGCGCCATCGGCATCGTCGCTGTCGGTCGTCGTGCCGAGCACCGCGGTGGTCTCGTATGCCTTGCGCGAACCCAGCAACAGCCCGGCGATCTTGGTCGCCTCGCCGAAACACACCGGCAGCAGGCCGGTGGCGAGCGGATCGAGGCTGCCGGTGTGGCCCGCCTTCTCCGCGCGGAACAGGTGGCGCACCTGCTGCAACGCCTGGTTCGAGCTCAGCCCGAGCGGCTTGTCGAGCAGCAGCAGCCCGTCCAGCGGGCGGAACACGGTACGGGGTTTCTTGCTCATGGCGTCATTGTCTGCCGAAGCGCCGGACAACAAAAAGGCGGCGAAACCGCCGCCTTGTAGCTTGCCCGGAACGGGCTCAGTCCTCGGATTCCCCGCCGGACGGATTGTCGCGCAGCAGGGTCTCGATGCGCTCGCCACGATCGACCGAATCATCGTAGTGGAAATGCAGTTCCGGCACATGGCGCAGCTTCATCGCCTTGCCCAGCTGGAAGCGCAGTTCGCGCGAGAGTTCCTTGAGGGCCTTCACGGCCTCCTTGGAACGCTCCGCCTGCAGCGCGGTGACGAACACCTTGGCGTGCGCCAGGTCGCGCGTCACCTCGACGTCGGAAACGCTGACCGACGGCAGGTCGTGCTCGCGCACGGCCTCGCGCACCAGCGTGCCCAGCTCGCGACGGAGCTGGGCGGAAACGCGGTCGGTGCGATGGAACGACTTGCTCGTCATTTCTTCCTACCGGATTACAGCGTGCGCTGGACTTCGATGCGCTCGAAGCACTCGATCTGGTCGCCCGGCTTGACGTCGTTGTAGGCCTTCACGCCGATACCGCACTCGGTACCGTTGCGGACCTCGTCGACGTTCTCCTTGAAGCGACGCAGCGATTCCAGTTCGCCCTCGAAGATGACGGCGTTGTCGCGCAGCACGCGGATCGGCTTGTGGCGCTTGACCACGCCCTCGACCACCATGCAGCCGGCGACCGCGCCGAACTTGGAGCTGCGGAACACGTCGCGGACCTCGGCGGTGCCGATGATCTCTTCGCGGATCTCGACGCCCAGGATGCCCGACGCCACCTGCTTCACCTGGTCGATCACGTCATAGATGATCGAGAAGTAACGCAGGTCGACGCCGTTGGACTCGATCACCTTGCGTGCCGATGCATCGGCACGGACGTTGAAGCCGATGACGGTCGCCTTGGCGGTCGCCGCGGCGTTCGCGTCGGACTCGGTGATGCCGCCGACGCCGGAAGTGATGACGTTGATGCGGATCTGGTCGTTCGACAGTGCCGTCAGTGCCTGGCGCAGCGCTTCGACAGAACCCTGCACGTCGGCCTTGATGACCAGGTTGAGGCTCAGCTGGCCCTCGCCCTTGCCCATCTGCGCCATGATGTCTTCCATGCGGTTGCCCGCCTGGGCGACGAGGCGCGATTCGCGGCGCTTGGCGTCGCGCTGCTGCGCGACGTCCTTGGCCAGGCGCTCGTCGTCGACGACGACGAAGTCGTCGCCGGCATCCGGCACGCCCGACAGGCCAAGCACCTGCACCGGGATCGACGGACCCGCGCTCTGCACCTGCGAGCCGGTCTCGTCGAACAGCGCACGCACGCGGCCGTACTGCACGCCGCACACGAGGTAGTCGCCCTTCTTCAGCTCGCCCTGCTGGATCAGCACGGTCGCGACCGGGCCGCGGCCCTTGTCGAGTGCGGACTCGATGACCACGCCGGTGGCGCGGCCATCCGGCACTGCCTTGAGCTCGAGCACTTCGGCCTGAAGCGAAATCGCATCGAGCAGGTCGTCCACGCCATCGCCGGTCTTGGCCGACAGCTCCACCATCTGGGTTTCGCCGCCGAAGTCTTCCGCCACGACCTGCTCGCTGAGCAGTTCGTTCTTGACGCGCAGCGGATCGGCGTCGGATTTGTCGATCTTGTTGATCGCCACGATCAGCGGCACGCCGGCCGCCTTCGCATGCTGGATGGCTTCCTTCGTCTGCGGCATCACGCCGTCGTCGGCAGCCACCACCAGCACCACGATGTCGGTGAGCTTGGCGCCGCGCGCGCGCATCGAGGTGAACGCGGCGTGGCCCGGGGTGTCGAGGAAGCTGATCACGCCCTTCGGCGTTTCGACGTGGTAGGCACCGATATGCTGGGTAATGCCACCGGCTTCGCCCGAGGCGACCTTGGTGCGGCGGATGTAGTCCAGCAGCGAGGTCTTGCCGTGGTCGACGTGACCCATGATGGTGACCACCGGCGGACGCGCGACCTTGTTGCCCTGCGTCTCTTCGACGTGGGCCAGCAGTGCGTCCTCGGCCGTCTCGGCACCGGCCTTGACGACGGTGTGGCCGAGTTCCTCGGTCACCAGCGCGGCGGTGTCGTAGTCGATGGCCTGGTTGATGGTCGCCATGACGCCCATCTTGAACAGCGCCTTCACCACGTCGCCGCCCTTCAGCGCCATCTTCTGCGCCAGATCGCCGACGGTGATGGTTTCGCCGATGGCGACCTCGCGCACGATCGGCGCGGTGGGACGGGTGAAGCCACTGCCGGAACGGGCCTGCTCGGTCTGCCGGCGGGCCTTGGGCTTGCCGCGGGAGCTGGTCGAACGGCGGGCGCGGTCAGATGCACTCAAGTGCATCTGGCCGGCGAAACGGTTGGTGCGGTCATCGTCCTCGACCGTCGACACCATCGCGTGCGAGCCGCGGGTCTTGTGTGCGGGAGCGCCGCGCGCCGCTTCCGGCGCACGCGCCGGTGCCGGCTTCGGATGGCCATGGCCATGCGTGGTCGCCGCCTTGCGGACGGGCTGCTCCTCGCCATCGCCCGCCAGTGCGCTGGCATCGGCGAGCTTGGCCTTCGCGTCTTCCTCGGCCTTGAGCTTGGCGGCTTCCTCTGCCTGGCGGCGGGCCGCCTCGATGACGTCGGCGCGGCGCTTGTCGTCGGCGGCCAGCTTCTCCTGCTCGGCGAGGTTGCGCTGCTTGGATTCCTCCAGCTTGCGCAGGATCTCGGCGCGCTCGTCGCCCGGCGTTGCGGCGCCGTCGGTCGGCTTGACCAGCGTGACCTTCTTGCGCACGACGACGTCGACCGTCGAGCGATTCTTGCCGCCACCGACGGTGAGCTCCTGCTTGCGGCTGCGGTTCAGCGTGATCTTCTTCGGCACCTCGCCCACCTCGGCGGCCTGGTCGGCCTTGCCGTGGGCGCGCTTGAGGAAGCCGAGCAGCTTGACTTTCTCAATACTGGTCACGACCTGGTCGGGGCCGCTGAAAGTCATGCCGGCCTCGGCCAGCTGCTCCAGCAACTTTTCGACCGGCGTGTTCACCAGTTCGGCCAGCTTGCGGATGGTGGTTTGCTGCGACATTCGGTTTCCGGTTCCGTTTGGCCACCACGGGTTGATCCCGCGGTGGCGATTGTAGGGCGGGTCCTGCCCCGCCGCACTTTGCACATGGCGGGCCAAGGCCCGCCCTACGGTTTTCTGTTACTCGAACCAGTGCTTGCGGGCTTCCATGATCAAGGCCGCGGCGCGTTCAGCGTCGATGCCCTCGATATCGGTCAGCTCGTCGGTCGCCATGTCGGCCAGGTCGTCACGCGTGACCACGCCGCGCGCAGCAAGCGCGAAGGCAGTGGCCTCGTCCATGCCGCCCAGTTCGAGCAGGTCGGCGGCCGGCTGGTGCTCGTCGAGTTCCTCTTCTGCGGCAAGGGCCTCGTTGAGCAGCGCGTCGCGTGCTCGCGCACGCAGCTCCTCGACGATGTCCTCGTCGAAGCCTTCGACGGCGAGCAGCTCGCCGACCGGCACGTAGGCGATTTCCTCGACGGTGCTGAAGCCTTCCGAGACCAGGATGCCGGCGATCTCCTCGTCGACCTCCAGCTTGTCCTGGAACAGCTGGCGCGCAGTGGTCTGCTCGGCTTCGGACTTGGCGGTGACCTGGTCCTGCGTCATCACGTTGAGCTGCCAGCCCGACAGGCGGCTGGCGAGGCGCACGTTTTGGCCGCCCTTGCCGATCGCCTGCGCCAGACGGTCCTCGGCCACGGCCAGGTCCATCGAGTGCTTCTCTTCATCGACGATGATCGACTGCACTTCGGCCGGCGCCATCGCATTGATGACGAACTGTGCCGGGTTGTCCGACCACAGCACGATATCGACGCGCTCGCCGTTGAGCTCGTTGCTCACGGCCTGCACGCGCGAACCGCGCATGCCGATGCAGGCGCCGATCGGATCGGTGCGGTTGTCGTGCGCGAGCACGGCGATCTTGGCGCGGTCACCCGGATCGCGGGCGCACGCCCTGATCGAAACCAGGCCCTGGCCGACTTCCGGCACTTCGAGCTTGAACAGCTCCATCATGAACTCCGGCGCGGCGCGGCTGATGAACAGCTGCGGGCCGCGCGGCTCGGAGCGCACGTCGAACAGGTAGCCGCGGACACGGTCGCCGGCGCGCAGCACGTCGCGCGGGATGCCCTTGTCCTTCGGGATGATCGCCTCGGCGTTGCCGCCCAGGTCGACGTAAATGTTGCCGCGCTCCACGCGCTTGACCACGCCGGTCACCAGCTCGCCGACGCGATCCTTCCACGCATCCACGACCTGCTGGCGCTCGGCTTCGCGAACGCGCTGCACGATCACCTGCTTGGCGGCCTGAGCGGCGATGCGGCCGAACTCGGGGTTCTCGATCTGCTCTTCGATGTAGTCGCCGACCTCGACGCCCTCGACCTCGTCGATGGCGTCCATCAGGCGGATCTGGCGGTCCGGCGACTCCATCACGACGTCGTCGGCAACGACCTCCATGCGGCGGTAGGTCTCGTAGCTGCCGTCCTTCTGGTCGATCGACACGCGCACCAGCACGTCTTCATCGTGATAGCGCTTCTTGGCCGCCGACGCGAGGGCCGCCTCAATGGCTTCGAAGATGACTTCACGCGGCACGCCCTTTTCATTGGCAACCGCATCCACGACCAGCAAAAGTTCCTTGCTCATCTATTGACTCCGCACGGGTCGGCCCGAAGCCGCCGGCAAACTTGGTGGTTACTAAGGTGGTTACTTCTTTCCCTTCGAAGGCACGGCCTTCGAAGGCTTGTCTTTGCCGGGCTTGGGCTTGGAGAAGCCCAGCGCGACCCAATCCGGCACCAGCCGCGCCTTGTCGATGTTGCCGAACGCGGCAACCAGCTCGACCAGCGCACCGCCGACACCCTCGACCTCGAACACAACGCTGTCGCCTTCGACGCGGAGGATGCGGCCCTGCAGGCGGCGGCGGCCGTCCTGCGGAAGCTTCAGCGCGACTTTCGCGCTCTCGCCGACGAAACGTGCGTAGTGATCCAGCGTGAACAACGGACGATCGATGCCGGGCGAGGACACTTCCAGCGTGTACTGCCCGCTGATCGGGTCCTCGACGTCAAGCTGCGCCGACACTTCGCGGCTCACCGCCTCGCAATCGTCGATGGTCACCGAGCGCGGCTCGCCATCCGGGCCAATGGCCGCATCGGACGGCACATCGATGTAGAGGCGCAGCACGGCACTGCCCGGCGCCGGAAGGTATTCCGCGCCCAGCAATTCCACGCCCAGCGACGCTACCGTCGGGGCCAGCAGATTGGCGATTTCGACTGCTTTGTCCGTCATGCAAAACGACTCCTGCGAAACTCCTCAACGTTGCGATCCGGAACGCCAACGACAGCCAGAACCAGAAGATCCGACATCATCGAACGTTGACCGAGAAGCGCTGCCTGAAGGCTTTCCTGCACGCACCCGGCCTTGCCGGACGCAAGAAACGACAAAGGGCCCATTGGGCCCCTTGTCCGTACAACTGGATTTCGGCGTGACCGTGCGAGCAGAGCACGATCACCAAGCCCGAGCCTTTGACCTTAGAGAAGCCTGAAAAACTTCAGGCTTCTCGCGGGCCATGGGCCCAGGTCGAAGCTGGTAGCGGGGGCAGGATTTGAACCTGCGACCTTCGGGTTATGAGCCCGACGAGCTGCCAGACTGCTCCACCCCGCATCAGGCCGATCATAATAACGACCGACTAAAACTTCCGCAACCCCAATTCACCAGATTGATCATTGAATCGATCACGACCGGTTCACCGGGCCCACGGATCAACCCGCGAAAGCCCTCTGGCACCAGGCCATGATCGGACTCCAGGCAAAGCCCAGCGCCAGCAGCGCAAGCGCATTGACGCCGAATACCACGCGCAGCGGTCGATCCGACGGCGCCGGCGGCACATGGCCTTCAGGCTCCTCGAAGTACATGGCCTTGATCACGCGCAGGTAGTAGAACGCGCCGACCACCGCAAACACGACGCCCACGAGCGCGAGCCAGAGCATGTCGCCCTGCAGCGCGGCACGCAGCACCGCAAGCTTCGCCCAGAAGCCGAGGAACGGCGGCACGCCGGCGAGCGACGCCATCACGCACAGCACCAGGCCGGCCAGCCACGGGCTGCGGGCGTTGAGGCCCTTGAAGTCGTCGACGCGATCGGACTCGAAGCCGCGGCTCGAGAGCACCACGATCGCGCCGAACGCCGCGGCCGTGGTGACGGCGTAGTTGATCGAATAGAACATCGCCGCGGAGAAGCCCTGCGCGCCACCGCCTGCCAGGCCCATGAACAGGAAGCCGACGTGCGACACGGTCGAGTACGCCAACAGGCGCTTGAGGTTGCTCTGCACCATCGCGCTGAGATTGCCGATCACCAGCGAGATCGCTGCGATGCCGGCCAGCGCCATGCGCCAGTGGTCGCTGAGCGGACCGGCGGCGACTTCGAGCAGGCGATAGGCCATGCCGAACGAGGCCAGGCTCGGTGCAGCGCCGATGAAGATGGTGATCGCCGTGGGCGCGCCGCTGTAGACGTCGGGCAGCCACATGTGGAACGGCGCGGCGCCGAACTTGAAGGCGATGCCGGCGACCATGAACACCACGCCGGTGACCAGCATCAACGACACGTCGGGCGAACGAGCCACTTCTGCGATACGCGTCAGGTCCAGCGAACCGGTCGCGCCATAGACCAGCGACATGCCGTACAGCAGCAGGCCCGAGGCCAGCGCGCCGAGCACGAAGTACTTGATCGCGGCTTCGGAGGCGACCGGGCCGTCACGGTCGATCGCGACGAGCGCGTAGGACGACAGCGCCAGCATTTCCAGGCCGAGGTAGACCATCACCAGGCTGCCGGCCGAGACCAGCAGCATCATGCCGGCGGTGGCAAACAGCATCAGCACCGCGACTTCGCCCTTGTACAGTTCGCGGGCGCGCAGGTACGACCACGCATAGACCATCGACAGCATGCTGACGACGCCGATGGCGACCTTCATCACGTCGGCGGCGGTGTCGCGGACGAACATGCCGTTGAGCACGGTGCCCTGCCCGCCCACGCCGGTCGCGACCATGAACGTGGCTACGGCGAGCACGGCGATGCCGCCGGCATGCACCAGGTAACGGCGACGCTCGTCGACGAAGAGGTCGAGCATCAGCAGCGCGAACGCGCCGAGGATGACCACCAACTCCGGCAGGAGCGGCATCAGGTCGGCGAATGTGCGGACGGGCATGATCATGCGGTGCAACCTCAGAGCTTCGACGAGGCGATCTGCATCGCCAGATTCGCAATCGACGGTTCCATCAGGTCCGTCAGCGGCTTCGGCCAGATGCCCAGCACCAGCACGCCGGCGGCGAACACGCCCAGCACGAACGCTTCACGCGCGTTGATGTCCTCGAGTTCGGCCACGTGTGCGTTGCCGACCTCGCCCCAGATCACGCGCTTGACCAGCCACAGCGTGTAACCGGCGCCCACGATCAGCGTGGTCGCGGCGGCAAAGGCGATCAGCGGGTGCTTCTGGAAGCTGGCCAGGATGACCATGAACTCGCCGACGAAACCCGAAGTGCCCGGCAGACCCGAATTGGCCATCGCGAACAGCACGAACAGCGCGGCGAACCACGGCATCACGTTGGCGACGCCGCCGTAGTCCTTGATCATGCGGCTGTGCATGCGGTCGTACAGCACGCCGACGCAGCTGAACATCGCGCCCGACACGAAGCCGTGGCTGATCATCTGCACCATTGCGCCCTGCAGGCCGAGGCGCGCCGCATCGCCATTGCCGTAGTCGCGGACCAGGCCGAAGGCGATGAAGGTGCCGAGGGTGACGAAACCCATGTGCGAGACCGACGAGTAGGCGATCAGCTTCTTCATGTCGTCCTGCGCGAGCGCGACCAGGCCGACGTAGATCACCGCGATCAGGCTGAGCGCGATCACCAGCCAGGCCCATTCGGTGCCGGCGTCCGGCACGATCGGCAGCACGAAACGCAGGAAGCCGTATCCGCCGATCTTCAGCATGATCGCGGCCAGGATCACCGAACCGGCGGTCGGCGCCTCGACGTGCGCGTCCGGCAACCATGTGTGGACCGGGAACATCGGCACCTTGACGGCGAAGGCCACCAGGAAGCCGAAGAACAGCCACATCTGCTCGGTCGCGTTGAGCTGCAGCGCGTACATGTCGCTGAGCTGCCAGCTGCCACCCTTCAGGTACAGGTAGATCAGGCCGACCAGCATGAACAGCGAGCCGAGGAACGTGTAGAGGAAGAACTTGATCGCGGCGTAGATGCGGCGCGGACCGCCCCAGACGCCGATGATCAGGAACATCGGGATCAGCATGCCCTCGAAGAACACGTAGAACAGCATGGAATCGAGCGCAGCGAACACGCCCACCATCAGGCCTTCGAGGATCAGGAACGACGCGTAGTACTGGCTGACGCGCTTGTCGATGGAGGTCCAGGCGCCGATCATCGCCAGCAGCGAGGTCAGCGTGGTGAGCACGATCAACGACACCGAGATGCCGTCGGCACCGAGGTGGTAGCGGATGTCGTACGCAGCGATCCAGACCTTGTTCTCGACGAACTGCATGCCGGGATTGGCATAGTCGAAGCCGGTCAGCAGCAGCACGCTGGCAGCCAGCGTCACCAGCGCGACGCCGGTGGAGAACCAGCGGGCACTGTTGGCGCGGCCGCTGCCGAACGCCAGGGTGGCGAAGCCGCCGAGGATCGGCAGCCAGATCAGCAGGCTGAGCAGGAAGGAATTGCTTTGCAGCAAGGGCTCGGAGCTCACGTCGGGTCCTTGTCGTGTATTAGCGCCAGTAACGGATCAGCGCGGCCAGAAGAACAATCAGGCCGAGAATCATCGCGAAGGCATAGTGGTAGAGGTAGCCGGACTGCACGCGGCGCGTCACGTTGGCGACGAAGTCGACGACGCGGGCGCTGCCGTTGACCGCGGCGCCATCGATGACATGGGAGTCGATCGCGCGCGAGGCCTTGCCGAGGAGCAGGCCGCCACCAGCGAATCCATCGATCCACAGGTTGTCGAAGCCGTACTTGTTCTCGAGCACACGCACCGGCCAGGCGAACGCCTTGCGTGCCTTCTCGGGCAGCTCCGGCTTCCACCAGTACATGACCGCTGCCAGAACGAAGCCGCCAAGGGCCAGCCAGAACGCCGGCGCCTGGAAGCCATGCAGTGCGAACGCGACCGGACCGTGGAACTCTTCGGCCAGCTTGCCGACGATGTCGTGTGCGCCCGGCACGTCGATGGCGCCGAGGAAGAACGGCAACTGCTTGACGTGACCCATCGCGTCGGTGCCGAACAGCATCGGGCCGACCGTGAAGAAGCCGATCAGGATCGACGGGATCGCCAGCAGGATCAGCGGCAGCGTCACCACCCACGGCGATTCGTGCGGCGTGTGCGCGTGGCCGTGGTCGCCATGGCCATGGTCGTCATGCGAGTCGTGCTCGTGCGACAGCGCCTCCTCGTGCTCCGTCGAGTCCGCTTCCGGGGCCACGTAGTGATCCGGCACCGGATCGTGGAAGCGCTCCTTGCCGTGGAAGGTCAGGAACAGCAGGCGGAAGCTGTAGAACGAGGTCACGAACGCACCCGCCAACACCGCCCAGTAGGCATAGCTGGCGACCCAGTTGTGGGCCTCATGGGCGTGCTCGGCGGCCGCCTCGATGATGGTGTCCTTCGAGTAGAAGCCGCTGAAGAACGGCGTGCCGACCAGCGCCAACGTACCGATCACCATCGTCCAGTAGGTGATGGGCATGTACTTCTTCAGGCCGCCCATGCGGCGCATGTCCTGCTCGTGGTGCATGCCGATGATGACCGAGCCGGCACCGAGGAACAGCAGCGCCTTGAAGAAGGCGTGCGTCATCAGGTGGTAGACGCCGGCGCTGTATGCCGACACGCCCAGCGCGACCGTCATGTAGCCCAGCTGCGACAGCGTCGAGTACGCGACCACGCGCTTGATATCGTTCTGCACGATACCAATGAGGCCGGTGAAGAAGGCCGTGGTCGCGCCGATGAACAGCACGAAGTTCAGCGCCGTCTCCGAGAGCTCGAACAGCGGCGACATGCGCGCCACCATGAAGATGCCGGCGGTGACCATCGTCGCGGCGTGGATCAGTGCCGAGATCGGGGTCGGGCCTTCCATCGAGTCCGGCAGCCAGACGTGCAGCGGAACCTGCGCCGACTTGCCCATGGCGCCGATGAACAGACAGATGCAGATGACCGTCGCCACCGACCATTCATGGCCGTCGATGATCGACATGGCCTGGCCGGCGATCGTCGGGGCATTGGCGAACACGGTCGCGTAGTCGAGCGTGCCGAACATCAGCAGCACGCCGGCGATGCCGAGCAGGAAGCCGAAGTCGCCGACGCGGTTGACCAGGAACGCCTTGAGGTTGGCGAACACCGCGGTCGGGCGCTTGAACCAGAAGCCGATCAGCAGGTACGACACCAGGCCCACGGCTTCCCAGCCGAAGAACAGCTGCAGGAAGTTGTTGCTCATCACGAGCATCAACATCGAGAAGGTGAACAGCGAGATGTAGCTGAAGAAACGCTGGTAGCCCGGGTCTTCTTCCATGTAGCCGATGGTGTAGATGTGCACCAGCAGCGACACGAACGTGACGACCACCATCATCATCGCGGTCAGCTTGTCGATCATGAAGCCGACGTGGGCCTCGATGCCGCCGACCTGGAACCAGGTGTAGACGTTCTCATTGAACGGCGCGGCACCCTGCCCGACCAGTTGCCACAGCACGTAGCCGGACATGACGCAGCTCGCGGCGACGCCGAGGATGGTCACCCAGTGGGCGCCGGCGCGGCCGACCTGGCGACGAAAAAGACCGGCGATGATCGCGCCCAGCAGCGGGGCCAGCACGATCGCCAGAAGGACGGTCTTGGAAATGACGTGTTCCATGCCCGGCATCGGATCAGCCCTTCATCGTGTCGATTTCGGCGACGTTGATCGTGCGCCTGTTGCGGAACAGCGTGACCAGGATGGCCAGTCCGATCGCAGCCTCGGCCGCGGCCACGGTCAGGATGAAGAACACGAACACCTGACCGGCCGGATCGGCCAGCTGTCGCGAGAACGCGATGAAGTTGATGTTGACCGCCAGCAGCAGCAACTCCAGCGACATCAGCAACAGGATCACGTTCTTGCGGTTGAGGAAAATGCCGGCAACGCTGATGCAGAACAGCACCGCGCCAAGCGCCAGGTAATGGCCCAGGGCCAGTCCGCTTCCAAGGATCTCGCTCACGGCTTGCCCTCCTCGGCAGGGGTTTCGGCCGGCGCGGGCGCGACCGGCTTGACGGCATCCATCTTGACCATGCGCAGACGGTCGACCGAGCGGACGCGCGCCTGCATCGACGGGCTCTGGTGCTTGGCGCCCACGCGACGGCGCAGCGTCAGCGTGACTGCCGCGATCACGGCGACGGTCAGGATGACCGCGGCCACTTCGAACGGCAGCAGGAAGTCGGTGAACAGCGAGCGGGCCAGCCAGGCGGTATTGCCGCCGGTTGCGGCGTCCGCGGCGAACGGCGTGGCCGCAGCCGACTTCACGCCGATCAGGGTCAGCATCTCGACCAGCATCACCACCGCGACCACGAGGCCGATCGGCAGGTAGCGCACGTAACCCTCGCGCAATGGGGCAACGTCGATGTCGAGCATCATCACCACGAACAGCAGCAGCACCATCACCGCGCCAACGTAGACCAGGATCAGGGCCACGCCGAGGAACTCGGCACCGGCAATGATCCAGGTGCAGGCCACCGAGAAGAACGTCAGCACCAGCAGCAGCACCGCGTGCACCGGGTTCTTGACGCTGATCACGCCGACGGCAGAAGCCGTGGCGAAGGCAGCGAAGACGAAGAAAGCAATCTGGGCAAGATCCATGCGTCAGGCCTCAGCGGAAGGGCGCGTCTGCAGCGCGGCGTTCGGCGATCTCGGTTTCGAGACGGTCGCCGATGGCCAGCAGCTGCTGCTTGGTGACGATGTTCTGTCCACGCTTGTCGAAGTGGTATTCGTGGATGTGCGTCTCCACGATCGAGTCGACCGGGCAGGATTCCTCGCAGAAGCCGCAGAAGATGCACTTGAACAGGTCGATGTCGTAGCGCGTGGTGCGGCGGGTGCCGTCCTCTCGCTTCTCCGAGTCGATCGTGATCGCCAGCGCCGGGCACACCGCCTCGCACAGCTTGCAGGCGATGCAGCGCTCTTCCCCGTTCGGGTAACGGCGCAGCGCGTGCACGCCGCGGAAGCGCGGCGACTGCGGCGTCTTCTCCATCGGGTACATCAGCGTGTACTTCGGGCGGAACAGGTACTTCAGCGTCAGCCAAAGGCCCTGGGCCAGCTCGATGAGCAGCAGGCTCTTGAAGTAGGAAACGATGCGATTCATGCCTGTTGCCCCTTACACGCCGGGCTCGAAGATTTTGAAGTAGGCCATCAGCGCGACCACGCAGATCCAGGCGATGGTGAGCGGGATGAACACCTTCCAGCCCAGGCGCATGATCTGGTCGTAGCGGTAGCGCGGGAACGAGGCGCGGAACCAGATGAAGCAGCTGGCGAAGAAGAAGACCTTGGCGAGCAACCACCACCAGCCGTCGACCGACAGCAGCGGGATGCCGAGGCCGTGGAACGGGCTCAGCCAGCCGCCGAGAAAGAAGATCGCCGTCAGGAAGCTGATCAGGATCATGTTCGCGTATTCGGCCAGGAAGAACAGCGCGAACGCCGAACCCGAATACTCGACCATGTGGCCGGCCACGATTTCCGATTCGCCCTCGACCACGTCGAACGGCGCGCGATTGGTCTCGGCCACGCCCGAAATGAAGTAGACGACGAACAGCGGCAGCATCGGCACCCAGAACCATTCCGCAGCGCCGGCGTTGCCGGCCTGCGCCATGACAATGTCCGTCAGGTTGAGGCTGCCGGCGCCGACCATCACGCCGACCATCGCGAAGCCCATCGCGATCTCGTACGAGACGACCTGCGCCGCGGCGCGCATCGCGCCGAGGAAGGCGTACTTCGAGTTGGACGCCCAGCCGGCGAGGATGATGCCGTAGACGCCCAGCGAGGTCATCGCCAGCAGGTACAGCAGGCCGGCATTGGCGTTCGACAGCACGAGCTTGGTGTCGAACGGCACCACCGCCCAGGCGGCGAACGCCGGGGCCAATGTCAGCAACGGTGCCAGCTTGAACAGGAAGCGCTCGGCCCGGGTGGGCTGGATCACTTCCTTGAACAGCAGCTTGAAGACGTCGGCGAAGGCCTGGAGGATGCCGCGGCCCACGTACATGGGTCCGTGGCGGACGTGCATCCATCCGATGAGCTTGCGCTCCCAGACCACGTAGAACGCCACGGTGATGATCACCGGCATGGCGATCAGCAGGATCTTCAGCACGATCCAGAGCACGGCGCCGATGTTGCCGAACGACAACAGCCAGTCGCGGAACGGATCGATCACGAGATTCGACAGCATGTCCCTTATGCCCTCCCCGCCTGCACGCGGCCCACGCCGAGCGGCGCGGTCGCGCCGTGGCCGGTCTCGACCCACACGGTGCCGCGCGCGACCTTGTCGCTGGTGGCGACCGGCAGCGTTGCGGTGCCCGCAGCGGTGCTGAACTTGCCGACCACGCCGTCGGCGAAGCCGAGCGCGTTCGCGTCCTGCGGATTCAGCACGGCCTTCGGCTCGGTATTGAGCGGATGCGCCTGCAGCGCCGGAGCGCGACGCACCACCGCATCGCTGCGGTAGATCGCGGCGCTGGCCGCGACCTCGAGGCCTTCGCCGGACACAGCCGGAGCCTTGCCGGCAGCGACCTGCGTCTCGCGCATCTGCATGCCGCCACGCAGGCCGGCCAGGTCGGTAAAGTCGAAGCCCTTGGCACCGAGTTCACCGGCGAGCGCACGCAGCACGCGCCAGCCGGCACGCGCCTCGCCCGGCAGCTTGCCACCGGCAACGGTCGACTGCTGGCGGCCGTCGAGGTTGGTCAGCGTCGCCTCGATCTCCGGCAGGAGGCCGATCGGCAGGATCACGTCGGCGACGGCACGTGTCGAGCGGCACGCGAAGGTGCTGAACGCCACGACCTGGGCGGCGTTGAGCGCCTTCAGCGCGGTCGCGGTGTCGGCGAAGTCCAGGCCCGGCTCGATGCCGTACAGGACGTAGGCGGAGCGGGCATCGGCCAGCATCGACTGCGCATCACGCGCGGTCGGCAGCACGCCGTAATCGGACAGGCCGACGGCGTTGGCGCCCTGCGGGATGCGGTTGAGCGCGGCGCCGGTCGCGGCGGCGAAATCGGCGGCGGCCTTGCGGATCGCGGCCGCGTGCGGGCCGTTCTCGGCCAGCGCACCGACGATCACCACGGCGCGCGTACCGGCCTTGGCGGCATCGGTCAGCGCGGCATTGCCGAGCGTCGCGGCAATCTGCGACGGCGCGACGATGTGCTTGCCGGCGATTTCGAAGGTGAAGTCGAAGTCGACCGGGTTGACCACGTGCACCTTGGCGCCGCGCGTCCAGGCCTTGCGCACGCGCTGGTGCACCAGCGGCAGCTCGTGGCGCAGGTTCGAGCCGACGATGACGATCACGTCGGCCTGGCCGATGTCGGCGACCGGCATCGCGAAGGTCGTGGCGCTCGCGCCATCGCTCAGGTCATGCTGGGCGATGCGGTGGTCGATGTTGCCGGTACCCAGCGCATCCGCCAGGCGGGCCAGCAGCGCGCCCTCCTCGTTCGACGTCGCCGGGTGCGCGAGCACACCGAGCGCATCGGCGCCGTTGTCGCGCAGGATCTTCGCGGCCTTGGCCAGCGCCTCTTCCCACGAGGCTTCACGCCACTCACCGTTCTCCTTGACCAGCGGCGCGTTGGCGCGGTCGGCGGCGTACAGGCCCTGGTGCGCGTAGCGGTCGCGGTCCGACAACCAGCACTCGTTGACCGCCTCGTTGTCGCGCGGCACGGTGCGCAGGACTTCGCCGCGGCGCACGTGCAGGAACAGGTTGCTGCCCAGCGAGTCGTGGTAGCCCAGCGACTCGCGCGCGGTCAGTTCCCACGGGCGCGCCTTGAACTGGAACACCTTGTTGGTCAGCGCGCCGACCGGGCAGACGTCGATGACGTTGCCGGAAAGCTCGGTCGTCAGCGGCTTGCCGTCGAAGGTGCCGATCTGCAGGTTCTCGCCGCGGTACATGCCGCCCAGCTCGTAGGTGCCGGCGATTTCCGCGGTGAAGCGCACGCAACGCGTGCACTGGATGCAGCGGGTCATCTCGGTGGCGACCAGCGGACCCATGTCCTCGTCCGGCACCACGCGCTTGCGCTCGGCGAAGCGGCTGACCGAGCGGCCATAGCCGAGCGACAGGTCCTGCAATTCGCATTCGCCGCCCTGATCGCAGATCGGGCAGTCGAGCGGATGGTTGATCAGCAGGAATTCCATCACGTTGCGCTGCGACTTCAGCGCCTTGTCGCTGCGCGTGGACACGCGCATGCCGTCCATGACCGGCGTGGCGCAGGCCGGCGCCGGCTTCGGCATCTTCTCGACCTCGACCAGGCACATACGGCAGTTGGCCGCGATGGCGAGCTTGTCGTGGTAGCAGAAACGCGGGATCGCGATGCCCGCCTTGTCGGCGGCCTGGATGATCATCGAGCCCTTCGGCGCGGCCATCTCGACACCGTCGATGAAGACGGTGACGTGATCCGGCGGCAGGTTCGGATTGACGGGTTGCGCGCTCATGCGGCCACCTTCTCAACCACGACGCCGTCGCGCTGGTCGTCGACCAGGAAACGCTTGTTCACGATCGCGTACTCGAACTCGTTCCAGTAATGGCGCAGGAAGCCCTGCACCGGCCAAGCCGCGGCCTCGCCGAAGGCGCAGATGGTGTGGCCTTCGATCTGGCCGGCGGCGGCGCGCAGCATCTGCAGGTCGTCCAGCGTGGCCTGCTTCTCGACGATGCGCGTGAGCATGCGGTACATCCAGCCGGTGCCTTCGCGGCACGGCGTGCACTGGCCGCAGCTTTCCTTGAAGTAGAAGCGCGCAATGCGCTGGCAGGCGCGCACCATGCAGGCGGTCTCGTCCATGACGACGACCGCGCCCGAACCCAGGCCGGAACCGGCCTTCTGTATCGAGTCGTAGTCCATCGTCAGGCCCATCATCACCTCGCCCGGCAGCACCGGCATCGAGGAGCCGCCCGGGATCACGGCCTTGAGCTTGCGGCCGTTGCGCATGCCACCGGCCATCTGCAGCAGGTCGGCGAACGACGTGCCGAGGCGGATCTCGTAGTTGCCCGGGCGCGCGACATGGCCGGACACCGAGAACACCTTCGGGCCGCCGTTGTTCGGCTTGCCGAGGTTGAGGAACCACTCGGAACCGTTGCGGATGATCGCCGGCACCGAGGCATAGGTCTCGGTGTTGTTGATCGTGGTCGGCTTGCCGAACAGGCCGAAGTTGGCCGGGAACGGCGGCTTGTAGCGCGGCTGGCCCTTCTTGCCTTCCAGCGACTCCATCAGCGCGGTTTCTTCGCCGCAGATGTAGGCGCCGGCGCCGAGCGCACCGTAGATGTCGATATCGACGCCGCTGCCGAGCACGTTCTTGCCCAGCCAGCCGTGCTCGTACGCTTCCTTCAGCGCCTGCTCGAAGTGCTCGAACGGCTCATGATGGAACTCGCCGCGCAGGTAGTTGTAGGCAACGGTCGAACCGGTCGCGTAGCACGCGATCGCCATGCCTTCGACCACCGAATGCGGGTTGAAGCGCAGGATGTCGCGGTCCTTGGCCGTGCCCGGCTCGGATTCGTCCGAGTTGCACAGGATGTACTTCTGGGTGCCGCTGCCCTTGGGCATGAAGCTCCACTTCAGGCCGGTCGGGAAGCCCGCGCCGCCGCGGCCGCGCAGGCCTGAGGCCTTGACCATCTCGATGACGGCCGCCGGCTCGATCTTCTCGGTGAGGATCTTGCGCAGCGCTGCGTAACCACCTGTCTTCAGGTAGTTCTCGTAGGACCAGGGGGTCTCGTAGTGCAGCGTCGTGTAGACGACGTTGTGCTCCTGCGGAGCCGGACCCACCGGGCCGTAGCCCTTGGAGTAGTCGTGATGCTGATGCGCCATCGGTGATCGCCTCACTTCAACTCGTCGAGCAACTCGTCCACCCGGGCGGCGTCGAGATTCTCGTGGTAATGGCCATTGATGACGACCACCGGCGCGCCGCAGCACGCGGCCAGGCACTCTTCCTCGCGCTTGAGGAAGACGCGGCCGTCGGCCGTGGATTCACCCAGCCTGCAGCCGAGCTTCTTCTCGGCGTGCTTGACCAGGTCCTCGGCGCCGTTGAGCCAGCAGCTGATGTTCGTGCAGAAGGCGACATTGTTGCGGCCGACCTTCTCGGTCTCGAACATCGAATAGAAGCTCGCGACCTCGTACGCCCACACCGGCGGGATGCCGATGTACTTGGCCACGGCGGCGATCAGCTCGTCGCTCAGCCAGCCCTCGTTCTGTTCCTGGGCGGCATGCAGGCCGGGCAGCACAGCCGAACGCTTGCGGTCCGGCGGGAACTTGGCCAGCCAATGGTCGATGTGGGAGCGGGTCTTGTCGGACAGCGCGACCATCGGGT
Organism: Lysobacter niastensis; assembly: GCF_015453285.1. Lineage (GTDB taxonomy): Bacteria > Pseudomonadota > Gammaproteobacteria > Xanthomonadales > Xanthomonadaceae > Lysobacter_J > Lysobacter_J niastensis. The sequence goes on along the minus strand of NZ_JADLZT010000005.1, from coordinate 202,544 downwards.
CGACGTGCTGACAGGACTCGAAATTTCCGGTCGCCTTCATTCGTTCAAATCCTCAACGATCGCCGAGCCAGCCAGGCTCAGCGATCGACCTCGCCGAACACGAGATCGTAGGTACCGATCATCGCCACGACGTCGGCCAGCATGTGGCCCTTCACGATTTCGTCCATCGACGACAGGTGTGCGAAGCCCGGCGCGCGCAGCTTGACGCGGAAGGGCTTGTTGGCGCCGTCGGACACCAGGTAGCAGCCGAACTCGCCCTTCGGCGCCTCGACCGCGGCGTAGGTCTCGCCGGCAGGCACGCAGTACCCTTCGGAGAACAGCTTGAAGTGGTGGATCAGCGCTTCCATGTCGTCCTTCATGTCCTCACGCTTGGGCGGAGCGACCTTGAAGTTGTCGACGATGACCGGGCCCGGGTTGGCCTTCAGCCACTTCACACACTGCTTGATGATGCGGTTGGACTGGCGCATCTCGGCCACGCGCACCAGGTAGCGGTCGTAGCAGTCGCCATTGACGCCGACCGGGATGTCGAAATCCACCACATCGTACTTGGCGTACGGCTGCTTCTTGCGCAGGTCCCAGGCGATGCCCGAGCCGCGCAGCATCGCGCCGGTCATGCCCCAGGCCAGCGCCTGCTCGGGCGAGACCACGCCGATGCCGACGGTGCGCTGCTTCCAGATGCGGTTCTCGGTCAGCAGCGTCTCATACTCGTCGACGCGCTTCGGGAAGTCGTCGGTGAACGCTTCCAGGTAATCCAGCAGCGAGCCTTCGCGCCACTCGTTGAAGCGCTTGAGCTTGCCGCCCTTGCGCCACGGCGATTCCTTGTACTGCGGCATGCGCGCCGGCAGGTCGCGGTAGACGCCGCCCGGACGGTAGTAGGTCGCGTGCATGCGCGCGCCCGACACCGCCTCGTAGCAGTCCATCAGTTCCTCGCGCTCGCGGAACGCGTACAGGAACACCGCCATCGCGCCCAGGTCGAGCGCGTTGGAGCCCACCCACATCAGGTGGTTAAGGATGCGGGTGATCTCGTCGAACATCGTGCGGATGTACTGCGCACGCTCCGGCGCCTCGATGCCCATCAGGGCCTCGATCGCGCGCACGTAGGCGTGCTCGTTGCACATCATCGACACGTAGTCGAGACGGTCCATGTAACCGATCGACTGGTTGAACGGCTTGGACTCGGCCAGTTTCTCGGTACCACGGTGCAGCAGGCCGACGTGCGGGTCGGCACGCTGCACGACTTCGCCGTCCATCTCCAGGATCAGGCGGAGCACGCCGTGCGCGGCCGGGTGCTGCGGGCCGAAGTTCAGCGTGTAGTTGCGGATCTCGGCATTGTTGAGACCCGAGGTATTGCCAATCACGGCGCTCATTTCTTCACCTCGGCGCGCTGTGCGGCTTCGCCTTGGGCCGTCTCGTAGCGGGCGTCGTCGCGGATCACGCGCGGCACGCCGACGCGCGGCTCGATCGACACCGGCTCGTAGACCACGCGCTTCTTGTCGGCGTCGTAGCGAACTTCGACGTTGCCGATCAGCGGGAAATCCTTGCGGAACGGATGACCGACGAAACCGTAGTCGGTCAGGATGCGGCGCAGGTCCGGATGGCCTTCGAACACGATGCCGTACAGGTCGAACGCCTCGCGCTCGAACCAATTGGTGCCCGGCCAGACGGAGGTAAGCGACGCCACGACCGGCAGGTCGTCGTTCTCGGCGAACGTGCGCAGGCGGACGCGGCGGTTGTGCTGCACCGACAGCAGGTGCGCGACGGCGGCGAAACGGCGTTCCGGCGCGGCGGCGGCGCCATTGGGCTGCTCGCCCCAGACGAAACGGCCGGCGCTCTTGCCTTCCACGCCACGGGAGAAGCCTTCCGACGACACGTCGGTGTCCCACTCGTCGCTGCCGTAGCTCAGGTAGTCGACACCACTGACGTCGACGCACAGCTCGAAACCGAACTCGTCGCGCAACGCACGCGCGGCCGACAGCCACTGCGCCGCGGCGACGTCGATGGTCACCTCGCCGCGCGGCTCGGCCACGACGACCAGCGCACCTTCGAAGCGCGCAGCCAGGCGATCTGCAAAAGCCTGTGCAGTCTCTGCCATGTCAGCGCACGCCCTGCATGTTGTCGCCGAAGTTGGTGCCGCGGCGGATCTTCTTCTGCAGCTGCAGGATGCCGTAGATCAGCGCTTCCGCGGTCGGCGGGCAGCCAGGCACGTAGACGTCGACCGGCACGATGCGGTCGCAACCGCGCACCACCGAATACGAATAATGGTAGTAGCCGCCGCCGTTGGCGCAGCTGCCCATCGAGATGACCCACTTCGGATCGGGCATCTGGTCGTAGACCTTGCGCAGCGCCGGGGCCATCTTGTTGACCAGCGTGCCGGCCACGATCATCACGTCGGACTGGCGCGGCGACGGGCGGAACACCACGCCGTAGCGGTCCAGGTCCAGACGCGCGGCGCCTGCGTGCATCATCTCGACCGCGCAGCAGGCCAGGCCGAAGGTCATCGGCCACATCGAGCCGGTGCGCGCCCAGTTCCACAACGCATCCATGCTGGTGGTGACGAAGCCCTGCTGCAGCAGCGGGTTGTCGCCTTCCGGGCGCAGGATGTCGTCCAGCCGCCCTTCCGGCAGCGGGTTGTGCATCAACTCTGAAACGCTCTGGATCACTCCCATTCGAGCGCTCCCTTCTTCCAAACGTAGACGAAGCCGAGCAAGAGCATGCCGGCGAAGATGCCCATTTCGATCAGGCCGACGACACCGAGTTCGCGGAACACGGTGGCCCAGGGCACGATGAAGATGATTTCCAGGTCAAAGATGATGAACTGGATGGCGATGAGGTAATAGCGCACGTCGAACTGCATGCGCGCATCCTCGAACGCCTCGAAACCGCACTCGTAGGGCGACAGTTTCTCGACAGAGGGACGCTGGGGGCCGAGCACCTTGCCCACCACCAGCAGGGCGACGCCGATACCACCGGCGACGATCAGGAACAGCAGGGTCGGCAGATATTCGGCCAGCACTCGGTTGTTCTCTCGGCTTCGTGTTAGCTACTCAGCCGCTCGAAGCGGCCTTGGCCCGGCGACTTGTTGCGCCGCTGTACACGGCACGTCGTACGGCCGTGCTTCGATCAGGGTATTGCGTTGCTGCAGGTTGGTGCCCAAGGGGGGACTCGAACCCCCACGACTTGCGTCGCTACCACCTCAAGGTAGTGCGTCTACCAATTCCGCCACCTGGGCTTTGAACCTCTTGCCTTCCTGGCTGCGCCCCACCGCTTCCGGCAGACCGCCCCGGCGAACCCGCCGGTATCCGGCCATCCGTGCCGGACCATGAAACTCTAATGATATCGCGCTGCTTGCCTCAGCCACCCGTTGCCGACTTGGGCGGCTGAGCGGGCGGTGCCTGCTCGGCCGGCTGGGTCGACTGCGCCGGCGCGGGGGCCGGAGCCTGCGGCACGCTCGAAGCCGGGGCCGGAGCCGCGGCCGGAGCGGTCGGGACCGCGTTGTTGCCCGTGGCGGGCGCCGGGGCCGGAGCCGTCGGCACCTTCGACATCAGGCCCAGGTCCTGGGCCGGCGCTGCAGTGCCGCCGGCGTTGCGGCTGGCGTTCCAGGCCATGAACAGGCTGATCACGAAGAACGCGATCGCCAGCCACTTGGTCGACTTCGACAGGAAGTTCGAAGCGCCGCGCGCACCGAACACCGTCGCCGAAGCGCCCGCACCGAAGCCCGAGCCCGCCTGCGCACCAGCGCCACGCTGCATCAGGATCAGCGCGACCATCGCGATCGCGATCAACACATAGATGACGTTGAGGAACAACAGCATCGGAAGACTCTACTTTCGGTTCGACGCAACCCGGCGAGCCGGGAATCCGTCAGGGCGCCGCCGCATTCGCGATGGCGTTGAAATCGGCTGCGACCAGCGAGGCGCCGCCGATAAGACCGCCATCGACGTCGGGCTGGGAGAACAGCGCGGCGGCATTGTCGGCCTTCACGCTTCCGCCGTAAAGGATCGGAAGCGAGTCAGCGATTCTAGCATCGCGGGAAGCGATTTCGCTACGGATGAATGCGTGCACCGCCTGCGCCTGCTCCGGAGTGGCGGTCTTGCCCGTGCCAATGGCCCAGACCGGCTCATAAGCGACGATCGCCCCTTCGAACACGGCGTCGCCGCCGAGCTCGAACAGCGGGGCCAGCTGCGCCTGCAGGCGCCACTCGGTCTGGCCATCTTCACGCTGGCTCAGGGTTTCGCCCACGCACAGGATCGGCACCAGCCCGGCCGCCTTGGCCGCCAGGAACTTGTGGGCCACCAGCTCGCTGCTCTCGCCGTGGTACTGGCGGCGCTCGGAATGGCCGACCAGGCCATATCGCGCGCCCACGTCCTTCAGCATCGCCGCAGATACCTCGCCGGTGTAGGCGCCCTTGTCGCGCGAACTGACGTCCTGGGCGCCGAAGTCGAAGCCGCGATCGCCGAAGTGCTCCACCAGCTCGCCCAGGTAGGGCAACGGCGGCAGGATGATGCGCTCGACACCGGCCGGCGCCTGATGGGCGGCCAGCGACTCGAGCAGATCCAGTGCGAACTGGCGATCACCATGGAGCTTCCAGTTTCCGGCGACGATTCTGCGGCGCATGACACTTCCCTTCGGCACAAATCAAAGGGCGGCATTTTAGCGCAGCGCCGAGGCAAGAGCAGTCTTTGCGAAGCAGCGCCTTAAAATCAGCACCCCACGGCCGCGATACGCACATGCTGAAAGGTTTTGCACCCGTCACCGGAGCGCACCCGCGCGTGCTGATCCTGGGCAGCATGCCGGGCGCCTTGTCGCTGCGCGCGTCGCAGTATTACGCCCATCCGCGCAATCAGTTCTGGCCGATCATGGGAATGCTCGTGGGCGCCGAGCCCGCGCTGCCCTACCCCCAGCGACTGGCACGCCTCACCGCGGCGGGGATCGCGCTGTGGGATGTGTTCGACCGCTGCGAGCGCGAAGGCAGCCTCGACTCGGAGATTCGCGACGACACCGCGCTCACGAACGACTTCCGCGGCTTTTTCACCGCCCATCCGGACGTCGCAACGGTGCTGCTCAATGGCGGCAAGGCCGCGCAGAGTTTCCAGCGGCGGGTGTTGCCGGCGCTGCCCGACCTTGGACTACGCTGCGTGCGCCTGCCCTCGACCAGCCCAGCCCATGCCTCGATGCGCCTGGACGCCAAGCGGGCGGCCTGGCGCGACGCACTGCAGGCGGCCGGCATCGCGGCCGCCTGAGCCAAATGATTACTTCAGCTTGATCTCGCGCAGGCGCTCTTCCAGGTACCCCTGGGCCGTAATCGCTTCCGGATAACGGCTCGGGTTGTCCATCGTGATCGTCGAGGGCAGCACGTCGATCAGGAAGTCCGGATTCGGGTGCAGGAAGAACGGCGTCGAGTACCGCGGCTGGCGCGCCTTGTCGCCCTTCGGATTGACCACGCGGTGGGTCGTCGACGGATACACATGGTTGGTCAGGCGCTGCAGCATGTCGCCGATGTTCACCACGATGGTGTCGGCATCGGCGGTGAACGGCACCCAGTCGCCCTTGCGCGAGCGCACTTCCAGGCCTTCGGCGCTGGCGCCGACGAGCAGCGTGATCAGGTTGATGTCCTCATGCGCTCCGGCGCGCACGTTGGGGACGTCGTCGGAGGTGATCGGCGGATAGTGGATCGGGCGCAGGATCGAGTTGCCGAAGTCGGTCTTGTCGGCGAAGTACGACTCCGGCAGGCCGATATGCAGCGCCAACGCACTCAGCACGCGCGAACCGAGCGAATCGAGCGACTGGTACAGGCCGTAAGCGAGCGAGCGGAACTCGGGGATTTCGTTCGGCCACAGGTTCGCTGGCATCACGTCGGCGTACTTGGAGTCGCGCGGGATTTCGCGGCCGACGTGCCAGAACTCCTTCAGGTCGTGGTACTGCGCGCCCTTGGCGGTTTCGATACCGAACGGCGTGTAGCCGCGGGCGCCGCCGCCACCGGCGACGTGGTACTTGCGCTTCACGTCCTCGGGCAGTGCGAAGAAACGCTTGAAGACGTCGTAGGACGCATCGATCTGGTCGTTGCTGATGCCGTGGCCCCGGATGCCGGCGAATCCCCATTCACGGTAGGCCGCGCCGATCTCGGCGACGAAGGCGTCGCGGTCAGTTTCGAAGCGGCGGATGTCGAGGGTCGGAATCTGGCTCACGGGAGTCCTGTCGGCGTCTTTGGTTCTCAGAGCCGTCCATGATACCCCCCTCCGCCGCGGGGGACGGAACGCACCATTGCGGTGAGGGGATTGTGACAGGGCGATGTCATCCCAATCTGATCGTCGCCGATCCGGGCTCCCCACCCCGGACCTCCCTTCGCCATGGATGTCCCCACCTCCGAAGCGCAGACGCGCCGCGGCTTGGCCTGGCTGACCGGATTCGTCCTGGTCAACACGGCCCTGGCCGTGCTGATCACCGCCAGCAACATCCCCTTCGCCGATACCCGCTGGGAGGGCCATAGCGTCCTGTTCCTGGCGACCGCGCTGCCGGGCCACTTCCTGTTCTTCGGCGCCCTGCTTGCGGTGCCGGCGTTGCTGCTGGGCCGCCTGTTGCGCAGCACGCGCTGGATGATCGCCAGCGCCGTCCTCCTGCAGTCGCTGTGGATCGGCCTGCTGCTGGCCGATGCCAAGGTCTTCGCGCTCTATCGCTTCCACGTCAACGGGATGGTGCTGAACATGTTGTTCGGCGGCGCCCTGCAGGAGCAGGTGGCCTTCTCGCCAGGGATGTGGGGACTGATCGCGCTGGGGGCCGGCCTTCTGCTGACCCTCGAGGTGGCGACTGCCTGGCTATGGTGGCGCGTGCTGACAGGCAGGCCATCGCTTGTCCGCGTCCAGCACGTCTGGTGGGCGGCCGGGCTGATGCTGCTGGTCAGCCAGAGCATGGTCGTCTACTACGACGCCCGCGGCGACCGCTCGGTGATGTCGCAACTGACCTACATTCCCTGGGCCCAGCCGATCACGCTGAAGGCGGCCCTGCGTCGCGCGGGCATCAAGACCGCCAACGCAGCCGACCTGCCGAAAATCGGTGAAGGCGTGTTGCGCTATCCGCGCAAGCCTCTGCAGTGCGCGAAGCCGCCGTCGATGAACGTGCTGGTCGTCGCGGTCGAATCGTTGCGCGAGGACGCGCTGACCCCGGAGACAATGCCCAACACATGGCGCCATGCCCAGCGGGCGCAGTGGTTCGGACATCACTACAGCAGCGGCAATGCGACCCGCTTCGGCCTGTTCGGTCTCATGTACGGACTGCCGGGTGGTTACTGGCACGCCATGCTGGCCGAACAGCGCGGACCGGTGATAATCGACCGGATGCTGGCGACCGGCTACCGGATGCACGTCTATGGCAGCGCGCCGCTGTACAGCCCCGAGTTCGACCGCACCGTGTTCGCCAAGGTCCGCGACCGCATCGTCAACGGCCCGGCCAACCTGCCCAGCGAGGCCCGCGACCGCGTCGTGATCGACCGCCTGCGTGCCGACATCCGCGAGCATCCCGCCGGCCAGCGCTTCTTCGGGTTCGTATTCCTGGATTCGCCGCACGCGCCGTACCACGTGCCACGCGGGTTCGCCTCGCCGTTCCAGCCAATGGCGCAGGACGTGAACTTTCTCAACCTGGGCCCCGACCACGACCCGACGCCCGAGCACAACCGCTACCGCGCCGCGGTGCGCTACAGCGACGGCCTGATCGGCGAACTGCTCTCGACGCTGGAGGAAAGCCCGCTGGGCGACGACACCGTCGTGCTGATCACCGGCGACCACGGTGAGGAGTTCAACGACCTGCACCAGAACTACTGGGGCCACAACGGCAACTTCTCCGACTACCAGTTGCGCACGCCGTTCGTGCTGCTCTGGCCGGGCAAGGCGCCGCAGCGCCACGACCAGGTGACTTCACATGAGGACCTGGTGCCGACGCTGATGCGGCACGCGCTCGGCTGCGAGGGTGACAGTGCCGATTACAGCACCGGCTACGACCTGTTCGGCGAAGCGCCGGCCTCGCGGCCGCTGGTCGTGGAAAGCTGGTCCAAGCGCGGCATCCGCGATGGCGACCGGACCTACCTGTTCGACAACCTGGGCGCGGCCAGCGTCGTGGACCGCGAGTACCGGGTGATCCCGGGCGCCGATGTCTCGCCCGCCGCGGTCAGGAGTTCCTGGGAAATGCTGACGCGGTTCCAGCGTCATTGAGGGATCGGTTTCCCGGCAGGGAACACCGACGTGCCCCACCCCTCTTCCGAGGGAGAGGGGCCTGAAGCTCAGACGGCCTCGCGGACCGCAGTCGCCAGCGCGTCGAGCGTGGACTGCATCAGCGTCGCGTCATCGGCCTCGACAGTGACGCGCACCACCGGCTCGGTGCCGGACGGACGCAGGAAGGCCCGGCCGCGGCCCGCAACGGCCGACTGGGCCTGCGCCAGCGCCGCCTGGACGCTGGCCGCTTCAGCGGGCCGGGCGCCAGCGTCGTAGCGCACGTTGACGGTCTTCTGCGGAACCTTGCGGAAGCCGTCCAGCGCGTGGCGCAGCGAAATGCCACGACGCTTGAGCACTTCCAGGACCTGTAGCGCGCTGACGATGCCGTCTCCGGTGCTGGCCCGGTCCAGGCACAGCAGGTGCCCGGATGCCTCGCCGCCGAGCACGCCGCTGTTGGCGATCAGCTGCTGGTGGACATAGCGGTCGCCGACCTTGGCGCGGATGAAGCCGATGCCGCGCTGCTCGAATGCGCGTTCCAGCGCGTAATTGGTCATCAGCGTGCCGACCACCGGTCCGTGCAGCCGTCCGCTTTCCTGCCAGTCGGTAGCGAGCACGTACAGCAGGTCATCGCCGTCGCAGACGACGCCTTCGCCATCGACGAACAGCACGCGGTCGCCATCGCCGTCGAAGGCGATGCCGAGGTCGGCGTCGGTGGCGCGCACGTGCGCGGCCAGGGTTTCCGGATGGGTCGAACCCACGCCGTCGTTGATGTTCACGCCGTTGGGTTCGACACCAATCGCATCGACGCGCGCACCGAGTTCGTTCAGCACCAGCGGGCCGAGCTGGTAGGTCGCGCCGTTGGCACAATCCATCGCGATGCGCATGCCGCCCAGGTCGAAGCCCTTCGGCACGGACCCCTTGCAGGCCTCGATGTAGCGGCCCAGCGCGTCACGCGTGCGGATGGCCTTGCCGAGCTGCTCGGACGGCACGGTGAAGAACGGTTGCTCCAGCGCAGCTTCAATCGCCAGTTCGGTCTCGTCGTCGAGCTTTTCGCCCTCGGCCGAGAAGAACTTGATGCCGTTGTCGTGGTGCGGGTTGTGCGAGGCGGAGATCACGATGCCGCCATCGGCGCGCATCGAGTGCGTGAGGTGCGCGACGGCCGGCGTCGGCATCGGCCCCATCAGCTGCACGTCGACACCCGCAGCGACCAGGCCGGCCTCGAGCGCAGCCTCGAACATGTAGTTCGAGATGCGCGTGTCCTTGCCGATGATGACCACCGGGTTGCGCCAGTCCCGCCGGGGCAGCGCATGCCCGTAGGCGTTGCCGAGTCGAAGCACGAAATCGGCCGAAATCGGGCCTTCGCCCACGCGGCCACGGATACCGTCGGTACCGAAATACTTGCGGCTCAAGCGTCGCTCCTCAGGAAATGACTTCGGCGTCGTCTTCCGGCTGCGGCTGGTCCATCAGCAACGCAACCAGGTGCGCCAGGCGATCGCGCATCTCGCGACGGTCGCAGATCTGGTCGATCGCGCCGTGCTCCAGCAGGAACTCCGAACGCTGGAAGCCTTCCGGCAGCGTTTCGCGGACGGTCTGCTCGATCACGCGCGGACCGGCGAAGCCGATCAGGGCCTCCGGCTCGGCGAGGTTGAGGTCGCCCAGCATCGCGAACGACGCCGACACACCGCCCGTGGTCGGGTGCGTCATGACCGAAATGAAAGGCAGCCCCCTCGAACGCATGCGGCCCAGCGCAGCGGAGGTCTTGGCCATCTGCATCAGCGAGAACAGGCTCTCCTGCATGCGTGCGCCACCGGTCGCGGTGAAGCAGACCATCGGGCAGCGGAGTTCGACCGCGGTCTCGGCGGCGCGGGCGAAGCGCTCGCCCACGACCGAACCCATCGAGCCGCCCATGAACGCGAAGTCGAACGCGCAGGCGACCAGCGGGCGCTGCTTCAGCGTGCCCTTCATCGCGATCAGCGCGTCGCGCTCGCCCGTGGACTTCTGCGCGGCCTTGATGCGGTCGGCGTAGCGCTTCTGGTCCTTGAACTTGAGCACGTCGGTCGGGCCCAGTTCGGCGGCGATTTCCTGCGTGCTGTTGGCGTCGAACAGCGCGGTCAGGCGCACGCGTGCGCGAATCGGCATGTGGAAGCTGCACTTCGGGCAGACCTCGAGGTTTTCCTCGAGCTCGGGGCGGTACAGCACCGCGCCGCAGCGGTCGCACTTCTCCCACAGACCCTCGGGGACGCTGCGCCGCTTGGCCGCTCCGGTTTCGGTGCGGATACCGGAGGGCATGAGTTTCTTGAGCCAGGACATGCTTTGGGTGTTTCCCGTTCAGGCTTGATCGTTGTGGCCGGTCGGTTCCGGCCGAGCGGGTCAGTTTAGCGCAGGCCGCAGCGTGCGCCGGGCAAGCTACGCCGGGAGCGCATCCAGGGCGGCCCGCAACGGCGCCAGGAAGGCAGCAGCTTCGGCCGCGGGGTCGTCGGCGTCGCCCAGGGCGGACACCAGGGCGCTACCGACCACGACCCCATCGGCTTCGCGCCCCATGGCCGCGGCGCTGGTGGCGTCCTTGATCCCGAAGCCCGCCACCACCGGCACGGGGCTGCGCAAGCGGATCGCATGCAGGTGCTCGCCGGCGGCGTGCGTGTCGAGCCGGTCGGCGCCGGTCACGCCGGCAAAGCTGACGTAGTACAGGTAGCCCTGTGCGCCCTGGCAGAGCGTCGCCAGCCGGGCCTCGCTGGTGGTCGGCGACGCCAGCACGATCAGCGCCAGGCCGTGCGCCGAGAAGGCCGCCCGGAACTCGCCCGCCTCCTCGGGAGGCAGGTCGACCAGCAGCACGCCATCGACTCCGGCCGCCGTGGCCTCCCGGGCGAACTGCTCGGGGCCGCGGATCTCGACCGGGTTGAGGTAGCCCATCAGCACGACCGGCGTGTCGGCGTCGCGCTCACGGAAGCGGCGCACGCTCTCGAATACGAAGGCGAGCCCGGCACCGCGCGCCAGCGCACGCTCGGAGCTTCGCTGGATGACCGGACCGTCGGCCATCGGATCGGAAAACGGCACGCCGAGTTCGATGACGTCGGCACCGGCGCGCACGAGCGCGTGCATCACCGGAACAGTCAACTCCAATGACGGATCTCCAGCGGTGACGAAGGGAACCAGTGCCTTTCGGCCCTGTGCCTTGAGCGCTGCGAAACGGGTGTCGATGCGGTTCATGCGTGCGGAATCCTTCACAGCGACAGGCCTTCGCGCGCGGCGATGGTGTGCACGTCCTTGTCGCCGCGGCCGGACAGGTTGCACAGCACCAGCGCGTCCTTCGGCAGTTCACGTGCCAGTTTGATCGCCTGCGCGATCGCGTGGCTGGACTCCAGTGCCGGCAGGATGCCCTCGGTGCGCGCCAGCGTGTGGAACGCATCGAGTGCTTCGTCGTCGGTGATGCCGAGATACTCGGCGCGGCCCGCGTCCTTCAGGAACGCATGCTCCGGACCGACGCCCGGGTAATCCAGACCCGCGGACACCGAGTGTGTCTCGATGATCTGGCCGTCGTCGTCGCACAGCACGTAGGTGCGGTTGCCATGCAGCACGCCAGGCCGGCCCGCGGCCAACGACGCCGCATGATGGCCGGTGGCGATGCCCTCGCCCGCCGCCTCGGCACCGACGATGCGCACGTCGCGGTCGTTGAGGAAGGCGTGGAAGATGCCGATGGCGTTGCTGCCGCCACCGACGCAGGCGGTCACGGCGTCCGGCAGGCGGCCGTACTCGGCCAGCATCTGCGCGCGCGCCTCGCGCCCGACCACGGCGTTGAAGTCGCGGACCATGCGCGGATACGGGTCGGGACCGGCGACGGTGCCGATGATGTAGAACGTGTCGCGCACGTTGGTGACCCAATCGCGCATCGCCTCGTTCAGCGCGTCCTTCAGCGTCGCCGAGCCGCTGGTGACCGGCACCACGGTCGCACCGAGCAGCTTCATGCGGTAGACGTTGATTTTCTGGCGCTCGATGTCGGTAGCGCCCATGTAGACCACGCATTCCAGGCCCAGGCGTGCGGCGACGGTGGCGCTGGCGACGCCGTGCTGGCCGGCGCCGGTCTCGGCGATGATGCGCGTCTTGCCCATGCGGCTGGCGAGCAATGCCTGGCCGATGGTGTTGTTGATCTTGTGCGCGCCGGTGTGGTTCAGGTCTTCGCGCTTGAGCAGGATGCGCGCGCCGCCGACTTCATCGCTGAGGCGTTGCGCGTGATAGATGGGGCTGGGCCGGCCGACGTAATGCGCCAGGTCGCGATCGAACTCGGCGATGAAGGCCGGATCGACGCGCGCGGCGTCGTAGGCCGCTGCCAGTTCCTCCAGCGGCCCGATCAGGGTTTCGGCGACGAAGCGGCCACCGAAGCGACCGAAATGCCCGGATGCATCCGGGTACGAATGGAAATCGACGATATCTGGGGGAGCCATCAGCGCGAATCGGGTGCGGGGGCGCCGCGACGCGCGGCGTGACCACCAGTGTAAGGCCATCGGCGGCCGGCACCGGTCGGCACCGCCTCCGGCTACTGGTGGCAGTCGGCGCGCCGCACTTCCTCGACGAAGTGGCGCATGCGGTCGCCGTCCTTGACGCCCGGCTCGGTCTCGATGCCGCTGGAAACATCCACGCCCCACGGACGCGTCGCGAGGATGGCGTCGAAGACGTTGTCCGGCGTGATGCCGCCGGCCAGCACGAACGGCTTGTGCAGGTCGAGCGGCACGCGCGACCAGTCGAATGTCTGGCCACTGCCGCCGGAGCCACCCAGCGCGTGGCTGTCGAACAGGAATCCTGCGGCGCCCGGATACTTGAGCTGCAACGCGATCGCCGTCTGCGTGATCGCCTCGCCCATCGGGATCGCCTTCAGGTACGGCACGCCGAAGCTCCGGCAGAACGCGTCGTCCTCGCTGCCGTGGAACTGCAGCATGTTGGGCCGCACGTGGCGCACGACCTCGCGCACCTCGTCCTGCGAGTTGTCCATGAACAGCGCGACGGCATCGACCAGCGGCGCCAGCGCCTCGCGCATGGCCTGGGCCTGTTCGGGTTCGATCCGGCGCGGACTACGAGGGGCGAAGACCAGGCCGACCGCGTCGGCTCCCAGCTCGCCGGCCAGGCGGATGTCGCCCGGACGCGTCATTCCACAGAACTTGATGCGGGTGCGGAACAGGACCCGCCCCTTGGCGACGTTCACAGCGAAACCTCGGCCGGAAGGTCCCATTCTGCCGGATAGCGAGGCCCCAGGAACACCAGCCCGTCCGGCGGAGCCGTGGGTCCGGCGAGGGTGCGATCACGCCCCGCCAGCAGCTCCGCGATCCAGGCTTCCGGCCGCTCGCCGCTGCCCACCATGAGCAGGCTGCCGACGATGTTGCGGACCATGTGGTGCAGGAACGCATTGGCCTGCACCTCGACCTCGACGATCTCGCCGTCCCGCCTGACCACGATTTCCTGCAGTTCGCGGCGGGCATGCGGCGCCTGGCAGTGGACGGTGCGGAAGGCGGAGAAGTCGTTCTCGCCCAGCAGCGCCTGCGCGGCGCGATGCATGGCATCGGCATCGAGCGGCCGCCGCTCCCAGCTCAGGGTTTGCCGCCCCAGTGCCGGACGCACCGCGCGGTTCAGGATGCTGTAGCGGTAACGCCGGGCGCGCGCCGAGAAGCGTGCGTTGAAGTCGGAAGGCACCGGCCGGCACCAGCGCACGCACACCGACGGCGGCAGGCGACTGGTGACGCCCAGCATCCAGCCGCGCGTTTCGCGCACGGCATGGGTGTCGAAGTGCACGACCTGGCAGGAGGCGTGGACGCCGGCATCGGTGCGGCCTGCACAGACGGTCTCGACCGGGTGGCCAGCGACGAAAGACAGCGCCAGCTCGAGCGCACCCTGGATCGTCTCCTCGCCGGGCCGCTCGGATTCTCCGTGCTTGCTCAGGCGTTGCCAGCCCGAGAATTCGCTGCCGTCGTATTCGACGCCCAGCGCATAGCGCCGCGACGGTGGGACGTCCGCGGCGGACTGCTCTTCCATTCCGTCAGTCCAGCTCTTGCAGCATCCGTGCGGCCTGCTGGCGCGCGGTCAGGTCACCGTTGATCACGACGTCGCTGAGCAACTGTCGCGCGCTCTCGTGGTCGCCCAGGTCGAGGTAGGCGCGCGCCAGTTCGAGGCGCTCCTGTCCTGGCTGGACGGCGAACAGCGGTTCCTGGCGGCCGCCCGGGCCCTTCGCCGCCTGATGCCAGGCCGGCGCCTGCGCTTCGACCGCCGCGGCGATCTGCGCACCCTTCACTTCGGGCGAGATCTCTTCCGCTTCGACGACTGCTTCGGCAACGGGCTCGAAAGCCGGCGCCGGGCCGGCCGTGAAGGCATCGGCGATCGAAGGGGTCACGCCGGGCGCGCGGAACACCGGCTTGCTCGGGCGGCGCCTCAGCAGCCAGCCGCCACCGAGGACCAGCAGCAACGCGCCGCCGGCGAGCCACGGCCACATCGCTCCGCCGGCGTCGGCAGCGGCCGGGTGCTGCGATTGCGCCAGGCGCTGCTGCGCTGCCGCCAGCTCGCTGTCCTTCATCGTAATCAGCTGTTGCTGCTGCTTCTGCAGTTGCTCCAGCTCGGCCACGCGGCCCTTGATCTCCTGCAGCTCGGCGTCGCGCGCCGCGAGCGTTTCCTGTGTCTGTTGCAGTTCCTGTCGCAGCATTTCGCCCTCACCACCGGCGTTGATGCCGGACTGTGTACCCGCCTGCGTGGCGCGGCTCGCGCCGGGCGGGACGATTTCCAGACGTGCCTCGGCCGTGCGCGTTGCGGCGGCCTCGGGAGAGGTGGCCACAGGCTTCGCCGAAGGCGTGACGGCACCGCTTGCGGCGGCCCGCGCGCTGGCCGCCGGCTGAGCCATCGGTCGGCGCGCGGCCTGCCATTGCTGGAACTGGCCGTTGACCAGGCGCGAAGCCTGAGCCGCCTCGATGTCGGACAGCTCGTGTCCCGACGGCACGCGCAGCACCGCGCCCTGGCGCAGACGGTTGACGTTGCCGCCGATGAAGGCATCGGGATTCGCGCGCAGCAGCGCGATCATGGTCTGGTCGAGCGTGAACCTGCCCGGCAGATCGACTTCGCTGGCGATCTTCGACAGCGTGTCGCCGGCGCGCACGCGCAATTCATCAGGAGCACCTGCCGGTGCCGCTGCCGGCATCGGCGCCTGAGTGGGCGGCGGCGGTGCAGCCGCAGCCACCGGTGCAGGCGTGGGCGCCGGTTCCGGCGTGGCAGCGATCGCATTGTCTTCGGGACGGTCCGCCGCGGGCGGTTCAGCAGCCTGCGCGACGGGTTCCGGCGCGGCCGGGGCCGCCGGCTCACGCTCGATCGTGTTCGGGGCCGAGACGACGGCCTCTTCGACGGTCGGCTGCAACGGCGCCGATACGGTGCGCGGCGTATCCAGCAGCGCGGAATACTCGCGCACCAGCCTGCCCTGCCCCCAATCGACCGAGACCAGGAAGGTCAGCAGCGGCTCGGTGACGGGCTGCTGGCTGGTGACACGGATCACCGGGTGGCCGGTCGAATCCAGCGCCGAGGAGAACTGCAGGTCGGCGACGACACCGGTCGGCACCTGCAGGCCAATGCGGGCGAAGGTGTCCGGCGACGCGAGCTCGGCCTGGAGGTTCTCCAGTTCGGCTGGATCGCCCGAAATGATGGGAATCTCGGCCAGGAATGGCTGGCCGATCCTGGAACGGACCTCGATCTGCCCCAGACCGAGCGCCGCGGCGGAGCCGCTGGCCAGTGCCAGCGCCAATGCCAATGCAGTACGCGCGTATCGCTTCACAGCCGGTCCCGATCGTGTTCCCCGGCGGCGACTCTAGCCGTCGCCGGGGTTGGGGCGCAATGCGGACGGCGCCGTATTGCGCCTGGACGCCTGGATTCAGGCGTTGTCGCGCTCGGCCAGCACCAGCTCCGCCAGCTGCACGGCGTTCAATGCCGCGCCCTTGCGGATGTTGTCGGAGACGATCCACAGGTTGACCGCGCGCGGGTGCGAGAAGTCGTCGCGGATACGGCCGACATAGACCGGATCGTTGCCCGAGGCATGCGTCACCGGGGTCGGATAGCCGCCGGCCTTGGGTTCGTCGACGACCTCCACGCCCGGTGCGGTCGACAGCAGGTCGCGCACCTGGGCCGCGGTGATCTTCTCGCGGGTTTCGACGTTGACCGCCTCGGAGTGGCCGTAGAACACCGGCACGCGCACCGCGGTGGGATTCACCTGGATGCTCTCGTCGCCGAGGATCTTGCGGGTCTCCCAGACCAGCTTCATCTCTTCCTTGGTGTAGCCGTTGTCCTGGAAGTCGTCGATGTGCGGGATCAGGTTGAAGGCGATCTGCACCGGGAAGCGCTTCGGGTCAGGATCCTGGAAGTTGAGGATGCCCGCGGTCTGGCGGCCGAGTTCCTCCAGCGCCGAACGTCCGCCGCCCGAGACCGACTGGTAGGTCGCCACGTTGATGCGCTCGATGCCGGCCTGGCGATGGATCGGGGCCAGCGCGACCAGCATCTGCATGGTCGAGCAGTTCGGGTTGGCGATGATGCCGCGCGGGCGGTTCTTCACCTGCTCCGGATTGACCTCCGACACCACCAGCGGCACGTCGTCGTCGTAGCGGAACGCCGAGGAGTTGTCGATCACGACCGCACCGGCCGCGGCGAACTTCGGCGCGTACTCCTTGGAAATGCTGCCGCCGGCCGAGAACAGCGCGATGTCCACGCCGCTCGGATCGAACGTGGCCAGGTTCTCCACGACCAGTTTTTTCGCGCCGAACTCGATTTTCTCGCCGGCCGAGCGCTCGCTCGCCAGCACGTGCAAGGTGCCAATGGGGAATTTGCGCTCGGCGAGGATCTTCAACATGGTCTCGCCGACCGCGCCGGTTGCACCGACGATGGCTACGTTGCAGGAGTTCTTGGCGTTCATTGGTCCTTTTGGGTCCTGGTTGGTGGGGGTCCTGGTTTCAGGAGCCGCCGGAACCGTTCCGGCGGGTGTTGCGAAGCGGTGGAGTTGGAATTATCGGGCAATCGGGGCCTGTTGGGCGTCCTGGCCTTATTCCGATTTGGGGGGCACGAACGAGTGGACCGCGGTTTCAGCGCTTTCGTTTCAGCATGTCGGCATTGACCGGCGTCGGCGGTACTCCGGCATCCGGCCCAAAGCCCAGCGCCGCGATCAGGTTGTCCACGGCCAGCGAAACCATCGCGCGGCGGGTGGCGAGGCTGCCGCTGGCGATATGCGGCGTCAGCACGACATTGCGCAGCGCCAGCAATCGCGGATTCACCGCCGGCTCACCCTCGAACACGTCGAGCCCGGCGGCGGCCAGACGCCCGCCTTGCAGTGCGTCGGCCAGCGCGTCCTCGTCGACGATGCCGCCTCGGGCGATGTTGATGAGCGTCGCCGAGGGCTTCATCTTCGCCAGAGCCGCCGCGCCGATCAGGTGGTGCACCTGCGGTGAATAGGGCAGCACCAGCACCAGGTGATCGGACTGGGCCAGCAGTCCGTCGAAATCCACCCAGGAGGCGCGACACTCGCGCTCGACCGCTTCCGGTACGCGGCTGCGGTTGTGGTAGAGCACGCGCATGTTGAATCCGGCGGCGCGCCTGGCGATGCCTTGTCCGATGCGCCCCATGCCGAGGATGCCGAGGGTGGTGCCGTGCACGTCGCCGCCGAGCATCGTGTCGAAGCTCCAGCGCTGCCATTCCCCGTCGCGCAGCCAGCGTTCGGCCTCGGTGATGCGGCGTGCCGCCGCCATCATCAGCGCGAAACCGAAATCGGCGGTGGTTTCGGTCAGCACGTCGGGGGTGTTGGTGACCAGGATGCCGGCCGCACTCATCGCCGCGACGTCCAGGTTGTTGTAGCCGACCGCGACGTTGGCGATCGCGCGCAGTCGCGGAGCACCGGAAATCTCGGCCGCGCCGATCGGATCGTTGAGCGTCACCAGCGCGCCGTCGGCATCGCGCAGCGCGGCCGCGATCGCTGCAGGCGCGTGTTGCGTGACCTCGCCGGTGGCCGTGACGTCGAAGTGCTCGTGCAACCGACCGACGATGTCGGCGAACAGCGGCTGCGAGACCCAGACGCGCGGCCGTGTGTTTTCCACCTTCATGTCACTTGATCCATTTGCGGCGATCCATGGCGAAACGTCATGGCTCCGGAGAGTCCTGCCCGGCCATCCATGGCCGGGTGTTCGCCGGGACTGCGCGGCAGTGCCGCGCAAATCCCGTCCTGGCTCACCCAGGAATTCGCGGCGTCACCGTCCCGACGTCGCCGCACTGGGCACGGTGGCGCAGCGCCTGGTCCATCAGCACCAGCGCGACCATCGCTTCGCAGATCGGCGTCGCTCGGATGCCGACGCAGGGGTCGTGGCGTCCGGTCGTGACGACCTCGACCACGTTGCCCTCGACGTCGAGGCTGTCGACCGGCAGGCGCAAGCTGGACGTCGGCTTGAAGGCGACCGAGCAGCGCAGCGGCTGGCCGGTACTGATGCCGCCGAGGATGCCGCCGGCATGGTTGGAGGCGAAGCCATCCGGCGCCATGTGGTCGCGGTGCTGGCTGCCCTTCTGCGCCACCACGTTGAAGCCGTCACCGATCTCGACGCCCTTCACCGCGTTGATGCTCATCAGCGCGGCAGCGAGTTCGCCGTCGAGCTTGCCGTAGATCGGCTCGCCCCAGCCCGGCGGCAAGCCGGTCGCGATCACGTCCACGCGCGCGCCGACCGAATCGCCGGACTTGCGCAGCGCGTCCATGTACAGCTCCAGTTCGGTGACCTGGCGCGCATCGGGCCAGAAGAATGGATTGTCCTCGGTCACCAACAGGTCGATGCCGTGCGGAACGATCTCGCCGATCTGCGACAGGTAGCCCTGCACGCGCACACCGAAGCGGTCACCGAGCCATTTCTTGGCGATCACGCCGGCGGCGACGCGCATCGTCGTCTCGCGCGCCGAGGAGCGTCCGCCGCCACGCGGGTCGCGTATGCCGTACTTCTGCCAGTAGGTGTAGTCGGCATGCCCCGGGCGGAACTGCGCGGCGATGTTCGCGTAGTCCTTGCTGCGCTGGTCGGTGTTGCGGATCAGCAGCGCGATCGGCGTGCCAGTGGTCATGCCCTCGTACACGCCACTGAGGATCTCGACCTCGTCGGCCTCGTGGCGCTGCGAGGTGTGGCGCGTGCGGCCGGTGGCGCGGCGCCCCAGGTCGTGGCGGAAGTCTTCGGCTGCGATGGCGATGCCCGGCGGGCAACCGTCGATCACGCAGCCGATCGCCGGACCGTGGCTTTCGCCAAAGGTCGTCACCGAGAACAGTTTGCCGAAGGTGTTGCTGGACACGTGCCCGACCTGCGTCGCGGAAAGCACGAACTGTAGCAACCGGATTTGGTTGCTGCTGGAACCTCCCTCCTTTCCCCGTCCTCTCCGCAATGGGATGGGGCAAGCCGCGAAGCCGCGCCGCGGCGCTCGCCTACCAGTCCGGATCGCGCCGGGGCACCATCGCGTTGAGCGCGGCCAGCAACATCTGCGGCTGATGCAGCGACAGCAGCAGATGCGGGCCGTCGCGTTCGGGCAGCCAAAGCACGCGCTGGCGCTCGGTCAGCAGGTAGAAGCCCTTGCCCCACTGGCGCGTGTGGAACCAGCCGGTCTGGTAGCCGGGCAGCGAAGCGCCGAGGGTCTTGCGGCCGGGCAGCAGTTCCGCCTGCCGCTCCAGGTCGAGGATGCGCGCACGCTCGAGTTCGAAGGCGCTGACCGGGATGCGTCGCGTGTTGAGCCCGGCGCGGACCACCAGCATGCCCGCCTCGATCGCGACCGATCGCCGCCATTGCAGCAGGCATAGCGCGACCAGTGCGAACGCCGCGCCGGCCGTGGCGACCCACAATGCAGGAGCGAACATGCGGCCCTGCCCGGACTGCGCCAGTGCGACCGACAGGCCCGAGGCCGCGAGTGCGGCGGCGAAAGCGGCCACGATCTTCCATGTTGCCGGTGGCGGCGCCACGACGGCATAGCTGTGGCTGTTGGCTCGCTGTTCGGCCATCGCGACGGTCCAATGATTCCCCGTCGCGATTGTGGCCGCTGGTCGATCGCGGATGGCCGGCGAAGGCGCCGTTCTGCGAGCCGCTTGGCGGTGCGTGATGACCGCCATCACGGTCGCGGCTCTTTGCACCTGCCGGGACGCGATTCCCGCCCCGGCGTGTACGGAGATCTCAGCCTCGCGCGTCAGCCAGTGCCTTGATCCGCGCGTGATGCTCGACCAGGTCGGAACGCTCGACCACGAAGATGCCCATCTGGCCAACCTTGAACTCCACCCATGCCATCGGCAGCTCCGGCAGCAGTTCCACCAGCGCCTTCTCGGCTTCGCCGACTTCGCAGATCAGCAGGCCGTGTTCGCTCAGGTGCGCAGGTGCGTCGCGCAGGATCTTCAGCGCCAGGTCGAGGCCGTCGTCGCCGGCACGCAGGCCGAGCTCGGGCTCGTACGAATATTCCTTCGGCAGCGCATCGGTCTCGTCGTTGGTGACGTAGGGCGGATTGGTGACGATCAGGTCGTACACCTGGCCGCCGAGATCGTTGAACAGGTCCGACTTGCGCAGCGTGACGTTGTCGGCGTGCAGGCGCGCCTTGTTCTCCTGGGCGAGCGACAGCGCGTCGTCGTTGATGTCGACGCCGTCCACTTCCCAGTGCGGGTGGTAGTGCGCGGTGGCGATCGCGATGCAGCCCGAGCCGGTGCACAGGTCGAGCACGCGTTCGACGTCGCGGCCGCCCAGCCACGGCTCGAAGCCGGTCGTGATCAGCTCGGCGATAGGCGAACGCGGCACCAGCGCACGACGGTCGCTCTTGAAGCTGAGGCCGGCGAACCAGGCCTCGCCGGTCAGGTACGCGGCCGGGACGCGCTCGGCGATGCGGCGCTCGAACAGCGCCAGCACCTTGGCCTTCTCGGCGGCGGTGACGCGCGAGTTGCCGTAGACCGGGCTCAGGTCGTGCGGCAGGTGCAGCGCGTGCAGCACGAGCTGGGTGGCCTCGTCGAGCGCGTTGTCGTAGCTGTGCCCGAAGGTCAGGCCGGCCTCGTTGAAGCGGCTGCCGCCGTAGCGGATCAGGTCGATGATCGAGACCTGCTCAAAATGGACCGGATCGGCAGTCATGTCGGGGCCTTGCGCTGGGGGTCGGCGATTATACCGGCCGCAGCCCGGTATCATGCCCGCGCCTTCGGCCCTCCCAGCCGTGCCATTTCGCCGGAACCGCCATGTTCAACCGCACCACGGTCTACATCCTCATCGCCGCCCTCGCCGCGGCGCTCGGCCTGTGGGCCGCGCAGCACTTCTTCAGCCCTGCCGCCGAGTCCGCCCAGCCGCAGACCAAGGTCGTGCGACTGTTCCAGCCGCCGCGCCAGCTGCCGGCGTTCTCGCTGCGCCAGTCCGACGGCACGCCGCTGGTGCCGGGCGAGCTGAAGGGCCATTGGACCCTGGTGTTCCTCGGCTTCACCCATTGCCCGGACGTCTGCCCGACCACGCTGGCCGAGATGGCCAAGGCGCAGAAGCAGTGGGCCGCGCTGCCCGAAGCGGTGCGGCCGCGCGTGCTGTTCGTCTCCGTCGATCCCGAGCGCGACACGCCGGACCGCATCGGCGAGTACGCCCACGCCTTCCACAAGGACACCCTGGCCGCCACCGCCGACGTGCCGGCCCTGGAGACCTTCGCCCGCTCGCTGAGCATGGTCTTCGCCAAGGTGCCGCCGCCGGAAGGCGCTCCGGCCGACCAGTACAGCGTCGACCACAGCGCCTCGATGGCCGTGCTCGACCCGCAGGGACGCATGGCCGGCATCGTCCAGCCGCCGCTCGACCCGCTGGCGATCGCCGCCGACATGACCGCGCTGACGCAGGCCGCGACGCGCTGAACCCCGCCGCTTCGCGACGTACCTGCGAACCAAGCAAGAAGAATCCATGAGCCTGATCACCGCCCTCACCTACGCCGTCCCGCACCGCCTGCTGTCGTCGATGGCGCGCACGCTGGCCTATTCGCATTCGCCGCTGGTCAAGCAGTGGCTGATCGACACGGTCACCCGCAAGTTCGGCGTCAACCTCAGCGAAGCCGCCGAGCCCGACCCGACCGCCTATCCGACTTTCAATGCGTTCTTCACCCGCGCACTGAAGCCCGGCGCGCGCGTGCCCGATCCGGATCCGCGCGTGCTGCTGATGCCGGCCGACGGTCGCATCAGCCAGTGCGGCGCGATCGAGAACGGCCGCATCTTCCAGGCCAAGGGCCAGTCGTTCACCGCGACCGAACTGCTCGGCGACGAAGCCGCGGCCGAGCCGTTCCGCAACGGCCTGTTCGCCACCGTCTACCTGTCGCCGAAGGACTACCACCGCGTGCACATGCCGTGGACCGGCACGCTGCGCGAGACCGTGCACGTGCCCGGCCGTCTCTTCAGCGTCGGCCCGGCAGCGGTGCGCCACGTGCCGGGCCTGTTCGCGCGCAACGAACGGCTGGTCTGCCACTTCGACACCGACTTCGGCCCGATGGCGATGGTGATGGTCGGCGCGATGCTGGTCTCCGGCGTGGAAACCGTGTGGAGCGGCGTCGAAATCCCGCAGTACGGCGATGCCATCAACGTCAAGGACTACCGCAGCGGCGGCAAGACGCTGCAGCGCTTCGCCGAGATGGCGCGCTTCAACTACGGCTCGACCGTGATCGTCCTGCTGCCGCCGGGCGTGGCCACGTTGAACCCCGCGCTGCAGGCCGAAAGCCCGGTCACGCTGGGCCAGGCGCTGGCGCGGCTGACCTGAGTCGGTAAACATGCAGCCACAAAAAAGCCCCGCATCGCGGGGCTTTTTTGCATCTGCACGTTGGACCTCAGCCCTCGCAGCCGGTCAGCTTGAGCTTCTGCCCCGGGCGGATCGCGAAGCGCGGTGCCTTCAGCTTGTTCGCCTTGGCCAGGTCGCCGGTGTCGCACTGGAACTTGCGCGCGATCGCGGTCAGCGTCTCGCCGCGCTGTACGGTGTACGAGGTGGGCTTGGCCGGCTTGGATTTCGCCTTGGACACTGACGGGCTCGTCGTCACCGCACCCGCCGCGCCGACGCCGCCGCCTTCGATCTCTGCGTCTTCCGCCGGCAGCGGGGTCACCGGGCCGGTGCGAACGATCGCCGAACTGGCATTGCTGCGCACCAGGGTGCTGGCCAGTTCCGCGCGCTGACCCTGCAGGCACCAGCGGTTGTACAGGCCGACCATGCGGGTGGTCGCGCTGAGCGTGGTGCCGGCCGGCAGCCAGCTTTCGGCCTGATAGCGCGGGTTGAGGTTGCGCAGCGCGCGCATGTAGCCATCACGCGTGCCACCGTTGCCCATGCAGATGGTGAGTTCGTAGATCGAGCTCGGCCTGCTAAGCCTGAGCAGCGCCGGCTTCGCGTCGACCTTCGGGAAGGTCAGGCCGTACTCCTTGGGATGCAGGAACAGCCACGCCGCGGCGATCACCATCGGCACGTAGTCGCGGGTCTCCGCCGGGAACTGGTTGTAGACCGATTCGTCCCAGAAGTTGCGGCCGCCGGTGCTGTTGTAGACGCGCTGCGCGCGGCCTTCGCCGCCGTTGTAGGCGGCCAGCGACAGCTCGATGCTCTGGTTGAGCTGGCCCAGGCGCTCGTTGAAGTACTCCGCCGCCGCCTGCGCCGAAGAGCGCGGGTCGTAGCGCGTGTCGAAGCCGGTAGCGTCGGGGCCGATGCCGAAGCGTCTGCCGGTGGCGTACATGAACTGCAGCGGGCCGGCGGCACCGGCGCGCGAGGTCGCATGCACCTTGCCGTTGGATTCCTTCGCCATCACGCCGAACAGCAGCGCTTCCGGCAGCCCGGCGCGCTCGAACTGCGGCCACATGAGCTGGCGCATGTACTGGTAGTTCTCGTACGTGTCGATCAGCGGGCCGCGCATGTCGGTCAGCCAGCGACGGATGCCGGCCTGCACGGCCGGGTTGTACTGGACCATCTTCACGAAGCGCTGGCCGTCGGCGCTCAGCAGCGCGGCGGCGCGCGCGGCCTCGGGCACGTCGGCGGCAAGCGAGGCACCGTCGTCGGCACCATCGTCCGGCGTTTCCTCACCCGCCGCGGCGTCGGCGTTCTGCTTGAGCAGGCGCTTGTAGGCGGTGAGCATCGTGGTCGGCGAGCAGCCCTTCTGCTTCGCGCAGGCGGCCATCACGTCTTCCATGTCCTCCAGCGCGCCATCGACGTCGGCATTGCCGGCGGGATCGGCATTGGCGATCTTGACCATCGCATCGCGATAGCGCGCCTCTGCCGCCTGCATCTGCTGGTTGAGGGCTTCGACCGCCGCCTGGTCGCGCTTGGAAAGCGCAAGGGCGTCTGGAGCGACGACGAGGCCGAGCGCGAGCAGCGCGACGGAGGCACGGACGATGGTTGGCATGGCAACTGCATGAAACAGGGGGAACCGGCAGAGTAGCCGCCCCGCGCAAAGCCGGGCAAGCACGATTTGCGCCAACGTGGGGGGGCGCGCATTCATGGTTCAGCGTGGCTGCCCTCGATGTTTCGCCAGTGAAACACGCCATGGCAGCGCCATCGAAACAGTGACTAGCCAAAGCCCGACAGCGTTCCGGTTCGCGCATAGAATCGGGCCAGTTCATCTGGAAAGTCGCCCGACATGGAACCCACGCAAGCCATCCTCCTCGGCAAGGCCGTGACCACCCCGGATTCGCTCCCGGAGAGCCACGGACAGGTCTTCCTGCTGCCCAGGTTCGGCAACCGGCACGGCCTGGTGGCCGGCGCCACCGGCACCGGCAAGACCGTCACCCTGATGACGATCGCCGAGGGGTTCTCGCGGCAAGGGGTGCCGGTGTTCCTGGCCGACGTGAAGGGCGACGTCGCCGGCCTGGCGGTGGCAGGCAGCGCCAGCGACAAGCTGCAGGCGCGCGTCGCCGAGATCGGCATCGCCGATTACCGGCAGGAAGCCAACCCGGTGCTGTTCTGGGACCTGTTCGGCAAGCTCGGCCACCCGGTGCGCACCACCGTCAGCGAGATGGGCCCGACGCTGCTCTCGCGCGTGCTGGAGCTCAACGACACCCAGTCCGGCGTGCTCGACATCGTCTTCAAGCTCGCCGACGACCGCGGCCTGCTGCTGCTCGACCTGGAAGACCTGCGCGCCCTGCTCGCGCTCGTCGCCGCGGAGCGCAAGGACATCTCCACGTCCTACGGCCTGGTCAGCACGCAATCGATCGGCGCGATCCAGCGTGCGCTGCTGCGGCTGGAACAGGAAGGCGGCGAGATGTTCTTCGGCGAACCCGCGCTGGAACTCGCCGACCTGATGCGCACGACCACCGACGGGCGCGGCGTGATCAGCATCCTCGCGTCCGACCAGCTGATCCTGAAGCCGCGTCTGTATTCGAGCTTCCTGCTGTGGCTGCTGTCGGAGCTGTTCGAGAACCTGCCGGAGGTCGGCGACCTCGAAAAGCCGAAGCTGGTGTTCGTGTTCGACGAAGCGCACCTGCTATTCGACGATGCGCCGGCGGCGCTGCAGCAGCGCGTCGAACAGGTGGTGCGCCTGATCCGCTCCAAGGGCGTGGGCGTGTATTTCTGCTCGCAATTCCCCGACGACGTGCCCGACGACATCCTCGGCCAGCTCGGCAACCGCGTGCAGCACGCGCTGCGTGCCTTCACCCCGCGCGACCAGAAGGCGGTGAAGACCGCGGCCGAAACCTTCGTGCCGAATCCGGCGCTCGACGTCGCCCAGGCGATCTCCAAGCTCGGCACCGGCGAGGCGCTGGTCTCCACGCTGCAGGACAAAGGCGTGCCGATGCCGGTGGAGAAGACGCTGGTCGCGCCGCCGCGCTGCCGGATGGGTGCGATCACCGAGGCCGAGCGTGCGCAGGTGCGCGCCGGCAGCGCGGTCGGCGGCAAGTACGACCAGCGCATCGATCGCGACTCGGCCGCCGAACTGCTGGCGAAGAAAGCCGAGGCTTCCGCCGAACAGGCCAAGGCACCGCCGGCGCGCACCCGCGAACAGGACGAGGCCGAAGACAGCGGTTTCGGGCAGTCGGTGAAGGACGCCGTGTTCGGCACGAGCCGCCGCCAGGGCATGGTCGAGGCGATGGCCAAGCAGACCGCGCGCACCGTGGGCAGCCGCATCGGCCAGCAGATCGTGCGCGGACTGCTGGGCAGCATCTTCGGCGGCCGGCGCTGATCGGGAGACACATCGAATGAACCGGAAGCTTCTCGTCCTCTTCGTCAGCTTGACCACGCTGACCTCGGCCTGTCAGCCACAGCCGGAACCGCCTGCAGCATCCGCACCGGAACCCGCGTCACCAACGGTTTCGACGACGACGGAAGTGGCGCCAGCGGCGGCTGCGCCAGCGCCCGCCAACGCCAGCGACGCACGCGCCTTTGCCGGCCGCTTCAGCGGCGGCGGCACGACCGTCGAACTGCGCGGCGACGGCACGTTCCGCCTGCAGGAAGCGGGCGCCGGGTTCGACGGCACCTGGACCGCCGAGGAGAACGGCACGCGCGTTCGCCTCGACCCCAACAGCAAGTCCGAAGCCGACCGGCTCTATGCCGTGGCCGGCACCGATCTCCAACCGCTCGACGCCGAAGGCAAGGCAGCCTCCGCGAGCGCCACGCTGCACCGCGAAGCCGCTCGCTAGGCAGTACCGCTGACCGCCCGCAACGTCGTGGCGCGTTGTTCCAAGCGCGCGCCAGGACCAGGGGCCTCCGTGCAGCGTGTCGACGCCGCGACCGGGGACGCCGACGCGCCTCCCTGGCCCCGGCCGTCGCGCCGCGCAGCGGCGCTCTGGAGACCGTCATGTCCCGCTTCCCCCTGCTGCTTTCCGTCGCCTGCGCGATGGCGATGGCCCTGCCCGCCCCGGCGCCCGCCCAGGAAAAGGTCCCGCACGTCATCGTGGCGATCTACCACATCGCCCCGGGCAAGCAACTTGAGTTCCTGAAATGGATGGCCGCCCGCGAAGCGATCGATCGCGAGGCCGGCGTCGGCGCGACGCAGTGGTATGCCCACATGAACGGCGACAGCTGGGATTACGTCGCCATCTCGCCGGACATCGATGACGCCACGTCCGACAAGCTCGACGAGATGGCGCGCAAGAAGGGACTCAAGATCGGCGCCCCGGCAGGCTTGGAGTTCCGCCAGATGGTCGCCTCGCACACCGACACGATGGCCGCCGGCCCGCTGACGGCATCGCAGATGGTGGACCGCGCGACCAAGCCCTGAGCGGCGGTCGTGCGCAGGGCTGGCCCGTCATTCCCGGATGGGCTGTCCACTGCTGACTGCTGTAGAGGGAACGCCCGCTGCAGCAGCCTGCGAGGGCAGCCCCGCCGGGCGCATTGGCTGTTCGAGCTCCATGCACCGAGCAATTTGCTCCACGCGCCGGGCAATTTGCCCGGTCGATGGTGAACTTCTCACCGCGCCGGCGACGGTCGAACCTCGGATCTGTGCCTTATTGCTCCGACGATGGAGCAAAAAGCTCTGCCGCCCGAGCTCCGAGCCCGGAACGCCGGGCTGCCCTGCTCCAGTGACGGCGCACGCTGCTCGACGCGCCGACCTCAATCACCCGCGAGTGGAGCTCGGAGCTCCGTGAGGGGGCGAACCGGGAACGCACCTAAACGCATCAAAGATCGGAATGCTCGAAGCAGGAGTGAGCTGCCGGCGCGTGCCAACGCATAGGACACCATGGAAGAGATAGCTGCGTAAGCGATCCAGATGCTGAACTCCTGCCACCCCCAGATATCCCGAAGAGGCACGTCCGTCGGGACCTTGAGGACTTTGAAACTGCTTATCAGAAGCACCCCAAAGACCGCTCCATACACTTTTTTCCTCTTCAGCTCTTCGGCTTTCCTGCCACCTGCTCGCGCGCCTTCTTCCGCGCCTGTTCCATCTGCATCGTCAGCTTGTAGGCGCAGTAGTACTTGTAGATGTTGCGGACGTAAGTCGTGGTCTCGATGCCGATCTTCTCGGCGGTGACGATCTCGACGTTGTTGAACCACTTGTCCGGGTTGAGGCCGCGCGCCTTCGCCTCGCGGCGCATCTTCGCGATGTTGCCTGGGCCGGCGTTGTAGCTGGCGAAAGCGAACAACGGCCGCACCTCCTCGCTGAACTTCGCATCCTTGAAGTAGCGGGTCATCAGCTGGTCCATGTACTTGGCGCCGGCGTGGATGTTGGGCTCGACCTCGCGGATGTCGCCAACCTTCAGCTCCTTGCCCGTGGCGGGCATCACCTGCATCACGCCTACCGCGCCGACGTGGCTCTTGGCGTCCTGGCGCAGGCGCGATTCCTGGTAACCCTGCGCGGCCAGCATGATCGGGTCGAAGTCGTACTCCGAGCCGTACTTGCGGAACAGCGCGATCACCTGCTGGAAGTGCTCCCAATCGTCACCCCCGGTGTTGTTGCTGATCTGGCGGATGTTCTTGTGGTACTGCGCCAGGCGATAGTCGATCACACCCTGCTTCTTCGCGTAGTTCTGATAGAAGTCGGTGATGGCGGCCGCCAGCTGCGGACTCTCCTTGCGGATCGCCCAGCCGATGTAACCGCCCTCGCGCAGCGCCATGTCCTCGTGCACCTGGATCTTCGGCAACACCTGCGCCCACAGCTTCGCCTTCCAGTCGTCGACGACCACGTATTCGAGCAGCCCGGCGTTGAGCATCTCGAGGATGTCCTCGTCCTCCAGCGCATCCGGCAACGGCACGATCTGGATTGCCGGCTTGCCACGGGCGACCAGGCGGTCGCTCAGCAGCCGCACGCTCTCGTTGTAGCTGGTGGCCGGCCGCACGTGCACGCGTTTGCCGGCCAGCCCATCGAGATTGCTGATCGGGGGCGACGCCGGCCCGGTGATCAACAGTTCACGCACCGGTTTGCGATCGCGCGGGGCGACGAAGTCGACTGTCTTCAGGCGCGCATCGGTCACGGTCAGGTTGCCCGCGGCGATGTCGCCGAGTCCTGCCGCGAGGTCCGGCAGCAGCCGGTCGCGCGTGGTCGGAATCAGGTAGATCGTGATCGGGCGCTTGCCCAGCTGCTTGGCCAGCTTCTGGTTGAGGTACTTCTCGAAGTCGCGGACCAGTTCGGCGCTCAGGCCACGCTCGCGCCCCCTGTCGGTGAAGTACAGCGTGCGGCTATAGGGCACCAGCGCGCGGATCATCCTGCGCTCGACCATCGCGTCGAAGTCGCCGGTCCAGTGTTTGACTTCGAGGCTGAGCTGCCGTGCCCGCTCTTCGGCCACCGGCGCCCCGATCGCCGCAGGTGCCTCGGGCCCGGCGACTGGCGCCGCCGCGGCAGGAGCCGTTTCACCAGCCCCGACGGCCGGTGGCTCAGTCGTTGCCACCGCAGGCGCGGTCGCTGTCTCGGACGCAGGCGCGGCAGCTGGCGATGAAGCCGGGGCCTGCGCGGCCGGTGTCGTGGTGTCGGTCCGGTTGCACGCGGGCGCCCAGACAAGCGACGCGGCGATCAGCGCGACGAAGAACAAGCGGTGTGGTCTGGACATGAATGCCTCCGTCACCGGCGCGACCAGCGTTGGTCCATGTGCCGACGCGACGCTTGAGCCGCGGCGGCGTGTCTGCGATAACGACGACCCGTCCCTGGCTGTCGCACCGCAATGTCCCGTTGGCGTCCGCCGCCCGAAAAGAGCACCGCCCTCATCACGCGCACGGGCCACGACCGGCTCAAGGCCGAACTGGACGACCTCTGGCGCGTGAAGCGCCCGGAAGTGGTCAAGGCGCTGGCGGCCGCCGCGGCCGAAGGCGACCGCTCCGAGAACGCCGAATACACGTACCGCAAGAAGCAACTCGCCGAGATCGACCGGCGCGTGCGCTACCTCAGCAAGCGCGTGCCCGCGCTACGCGTGGTCGAAACCGCGCCCAGCGATCCGGAGGCCGTGTTCTTCGGCGCCCGCGTGGAGATCGAGAACGCCGCCTCCGGCGAATCGCAGCGTTACCGCATCGTCGGTCCCGACGAAACCGACGCCAGGGCCGGCTGGATCAGCATCGACTCGCCATTGGCGCGGGCGATGCTGAAGAAGCGCATCGACGACGAGTTCGACGCGACCCTGCCGGGCGGCGTGGTCCGTTTCGTGATCGTCGACATCCAATACGGCAACGACGACAGCCGCTGATCCTGTTGCTTCCTGGAGCGGCGCGATCCGGCACCGCTCCCGCTATGTCCTGCCTACGGGTGGGCCAGGTGGTCCCACTTCGCGTAGCGCTTGGCATACATCGCGTAGACGTAGCCCAGTACCGCGCCGAACGCCATGTGCGAGACGATCGTGGCCCAGTGGCGTGCCTCGGCGAACCACGGGAACAGGTACGTGAACCCGTAGAAGTTCACCACGTACACAGCCAGTCCGAACGCCGCACCGAGCATCGTGTCGGTCATCCTCGAGCGCCCCTTCGCGATGAACGCGAAGACCAGCGCGTAGAGCAGCGACAGCGCGAAGTGGATGATTGTGGCGGCGATCAGGGCACCGGTGTCGAAGGTGTTGGGTGGCAACAGTGCACTGGTGCCCATCGTGATGGCGGCGATCATCCGCACCGGGACCCAACTGCTCAGGCCCATGAACAAGGGCGCGAAGATCAGCTCCAGCACCAGGAACACGACACCTGCGGCCAGTCCTGCGTACATGACCGCCTTGCCCGAGATGTGCGAGCCGGGGACGGTGAAGTGGAAGTTGTGGAAGCGGTCGGCAACGCTGTTAGGCATAAGCCCTCCTCGCGCGACGACCGCGACGACCGGGCGCGTTACCCGATCTCGTATCGATCAGCGCGTCGCGCGCATTGATGACACCATGCGGCGCGTTACCTTTCCGTATAGGCCGACTTGCTGCACCGGCCGCATCTGGGTCCTGGGCATCCGCGCGGCCGCACCAAGACCGTGCTGGCCTTCGTCAGCGGCAGGCGCCGCCATGCGCCACGCAAAGGGAGAAGGAAAGCCAGGACTTATCCCTCTCCCCTGTGGGAGAGGGACGACCGCGAAAAGCGGCCAGGGAGACGGGGGCTCAGTCGTCGAACGCGACTTCGCCGAACAGATCGTGCTCGTCGCTGCCCATGATCTCGACGTCGACGAACTCGCCCGGCTTGAGACCGGCTTCGAAGCCATTCTGGATCTGCACCAGGCCGTCGATCTCCGGCGCGTCGTACATCGAGCGTGCGATCGCCAACTCGCCATCGAGCGCATCGACCAGGCAGCGCTGGGTCGTGCCGACCTTGGCCTCGAGTTTGGCCGCGGAAATCTCCGCTTGGCGCTCCATGAAGCGCGCCAGGCGCTCCTGCTTGACCTCTTCCGGCACCGGGTCCGGCAGCGCGTTGGCGGTGGCGCCTTCGACCGGCGAATAGGCGAACGCGCCGACGCGATCGAGCTGCGCTTCGTCGAGGAAGTCGAGCAGTTCCTCGAACTCCGCCTCGGTCTCGCCGGGGAAGCCGACGATGAAGGTCGAGCGGATCGTGATGTCGGGCGCGATCGAGCGCCAGCGCTGGATGCGTTCCAGCGTCTTGTCGACCGCGCCCGGGCGCTTCATCAGCTTCAGCACGCGCGGGCTGGCGTGCTGGAACGGGATGTCCAGGTACGGCAGCAGCTTCGGCATGCCGTGGGCGCCCTTCTCCGCCATCAGCGGGATGATCTCGTCGACATGCGGATACGGGTAGACGTAGTGCAGGCGCGACCAGATGCCGAGCTCGGACAGGCCTTCGCAAAGCGCCTTCATGCGCGTCTGGTAGGACTTGCCGCGCCATTCGCGCTCGGCGTACCTGACGTCGACGCCGTAGGCAGAGGTGTCCTGCGAGATCACCAGCAGTTCCTTGACGCCGCCCATCGCGAGCTTCTCGGCCTCGCGCAGCACCTCGTCGACCGGACGGCTGACCAGGTCGCCGCGCATCGACGGGATGATGCAGAAGCTGCAGCGGTGATTGCAGCCTTCGGAAATCTTCAGGTAGGCGTAGTGCTTGGGCGTCAGCTTGATGCCGGTGTCGGGCACCAGGTCCAGGAACGGATCGTGCTTCGGCGGCAGCGCCGCATGCACGGCACTCATCACGCTGCCGTAGTCCTGCGGGCCGCTGATAGACAGCACGCCGGGATGCGCCTCGCGGATCTGCTCGGGCTTCTTGCCCAGGCAGCCGGTGACGATGACCTTGCCGTTCTCGGCAATGGCTTCGCCGATCGCGTCGAGCGATTCGGTCACCGCCGAATCGATGAAGCCGCAGGTGTTGACCACCACCACGTCGGCGTCGTCGTAGCTCTGGACGATGTCGTAGCCCTCCACGCGCAACTGGGTGAGGATGCGTTCGGAATCGACCAGGGCCTTCGGGCAACCGAGGCTGACGAAACCGACTTTGGGATTGGCAACGGACATGTAACGGACCAGACGCGGAGGGAAACTCCCGGCAACAGCCCGGAGCGGCCGTCAAAAAGGACGGCTGAGCGGGCGTCAGGAGGGCCGCGAATTATAGCCCCCGGGGCCAAGGCGCGTTTGCAGTCTCCGCATGACCTGCGACGCGCAGGGACCAGCCAGGAAAGGCCCGTCGATACGCGACGCAGCGACGTTGAGCAGGCGCAACTCCCGTCATTCGGAGCACGCGAAGAGCGCGAACACGCCTAGAATCGTCCCCGTCCCCCAGCTGAACGGAATCTGCCGCCATGGCCCACTGGACCGACCTGGACACCCCGCATGGCCCTGTCCGCGCCTGGCGCGCCGATCCGAGCGCCCCGTCTCACAGCGCCGTGATCGTGTTGCAGGAGATTTTCGGGGCCAACGCCCATATCCGCAGCGTGGCAGAGCGTTTCGCCACGGCCGGATTCACCGCCTTGGCGCCCTCGCTGTACGACCCCGTCGCACCCGGCATCGAATTGACCTATACCGAGGCCGACACCCAGCGCGGTGTCGCCCTGCGCAACGAGCTCGGATTCGATCGCGCCGTCGACATCGTCTCCAGCGCCGCCGATGCGTTGCAGCAGCGGGAGGGACTTCGCGTCGGCGTGGTCGGCTTCTGCTGGGGCGGCAGCGTCAGCTTCCTCGCCAACACCCGGCTGGGCCTGCCAGCCGTGTCCTATTACGGCGCGCGCACGGTGCCCTTCCTGGACGAACCGCTGCGCGCGCCGATGATGTTCCACTTCGGCGAGCGCGACGCCAGCATCCCGCCCGACGTCGTCGAGCAGCACCGCACGAAGCAGCCGCACGCGCGCATCCACGTCTATCCGGGTGCCGACCACGCCTTCAACCGCGACGTCGACAACCACGTCTTCGAACCGGCCAGCGCCGAACAGGCCTGGCGCCGTACCCTGGATTTCTTCGCGGAGAACCTGCGATGAGCCGCTCCGCGCCTTCCAATGGTTGGCAACTGCACCCGCAACTGGCCGACGACACCCATCCCGTAGCGCACTTCCCGTTGTGCGAACTGCGCCTGATGGACGACACGCACCACCCGTGGCTGATCCTTGTGCCGCGCGTGCCCGGTGCGACCGAACTGATCGACCTCGACACCGCGCAACAGGCCGAGCTGATGCACGAGATCACGCTGGTCAGTCATGCGATGAAGCGCACGTTCAAGCCGCACAAGCTCAACGTCGCCGCGCTCGGCAACCTGGTGCCGCAACTGCATGTGCACGTGATAGCGCGCTTCCAGGACGACATCGCCTGGCCCAAGCCGGTCTGGGGCATGGCCACTGCCGAGCCCTATACGCCGGAAGCGCTGGTGAGCCGGATCGAGCAGCTGCGCGCCGTGCTGGCGCCATGACGCCGTCGCGCCCGGCCTGCGACATCGAGGCGTTGGCCGACGACGCCTGGCTGCTGCGCTTCGGCGACACCCTCGATCCCGCGCTCAATGCGCATGTCCACGCCCTCGCCGCCCGCATCCGTTCGCGCGCACCGCACTGGCTGCGCGACCTGGTGCCGGCGTTCGCCAGTCTCGGCGTGTTCTTCGATCCGGCATCGTCGCCGGACCGTGTGCGCGTCGAACTCGAGGGTATCGTCGAGTCGATGGAAGCGGTCGCCACGACGGCCGGCGACCGCTTGGTCGAGATCCCGGTGATCTATGGCGGCGAATGCGGCCCCGACCTGGAAAGCGCCGCGCAGGAGCTGGGCATGGCCGCCGCACAACTGGCGGCGCGTCACGCGGCCGGCGAATACACGGTGGCGATGATCGGTTTCGCGCCTGGCTTCCCGTATCTGTCGGGCCTCGATCCGGAACTGGCCCTGCCCCGCCTCGCAACGCCGCGCGCGCGTGTCGCCGCCGGCAGCGTTGCGATTGGCGGCGCGCAGACCGGCATCTATCCGCGCGAAAGCCCCGGCGGCTGGCGCATCCTCGGCCGCACGCCACGCGTGCTGTTCGACCCGGAACAGAATCCGCCGACGCTGTTGCAACCGGGCGATCGCGTGCGTTTCGTCGCCATCGACAGCGCTGCCGTCGCGCAGGAGCTGGCATGACACGGCAGGCGAGCGTGCTGCAGGCGGGGCTGCTCACCACGGTGCAGGACCTGGGCCGCAGCGGGTGGCGACATCTCGGCGTCGCCCACGCAGGCGCCCTCGATCCGGCGCAGGCACAACTCGCCAACCGGCTCGCGGGCAATGCCGGTGACGCTGCCGTGCTCGAAATCACCCTGCGCGGTCCGACGCTGCATTTCGATGCGCCGGTGCGGATCGCCCTCACCGGCGCGACCGTATCGGCGAAGTTCGAAGGCACGTTGGTGCCGATGGGACGCCCGGTCGAACTGCCGGCAGGCACGCTCGAACTCGGCGCACTGCGCGGCGGCGCACGCGCCTGGCTCGCCGTCGATGGCGGATTCGATGTGCCGATGGTGCTCGGCAGCCGCAGCACCGATCTGCGCGGCGGCTTCGGCGGCGTGGCCGGCCGGGCGCTGCGTGCAGGCGACACGCTGGCGCTGGGCGAAACCGTCGTGCCGGCGAACGCCACGTCGCTGCGCTCCGTGCCATGGTGGATCGACCTGCACCACGACACTGATCCGCACGCGCCGATCCGCTACCAGCCTGTTCCGCAGGCTGCCTCGCTGTGCTCCCAGGTCTGGCGTGTCAGTCCCAGCAGCAATCGCCAGGGCCTGCGCCTGCAAGGCGAGGCACTGCCGGCGCCGGCTGCCGCCGGCGTCTCCGAGCCCGTCGCCCCTGGGACCATCCAACTGCCGCCGGACGGGCAGCCGATCGTGCTGCTCGCCGACGCGCAGACCGTCGGCGGCTACCCTCGGCTCGGCCATGTCATCGCCGCCGACCTGCCGCGCCTGGCGCAATGCACTCCGGGACAGCGTCTGCACTTCGAGGCATGCGATGCGGCCACGGCCCGTCGTCTGGCTTGCGCGGCGCAGGCCCGGGTCGCCAGAATCCAATGGATGATCGACACGCGCCTCGCCTCGGTCTGAAAGCTCTTCCTCAATTCAGCCTTTCCCTGGAGTCCCATGAAATCCAATGTCGTCGGCGCGCTGGTGCTGGTCGTGATCGGCACCCTCTTCCTGCTCAACAACCTCGGCTTCACCGACATGAGCCTGGGCAAGCTGCTGATGACCTGGTGGCCGGCGATCCTGATCGTGGTCGGCCTGGGCATGCTCTTCAAGCGAGGCTGACCTGCACGCCAGGCGGCACGGGGCCACGTGAACACTCAAGGCAAGCGCATCGACTTCAACTGCGATCTCGGCGAAGGCTGCGGCGACGACGCCGCGATCCTGCCGCTGGTCAGCTCCGCCAACATCGCCTGCGGCGGCCATGCC
Source organism: Lysobacter niastensis (assembly GCF_015453285.1). Taxonomy (GTDB): domain Bacteria; phylum Pseudomonadota; class Gammaproteobacteria; order Xanthomonadales; family Xanthomonadaceae; genus Lysobacter_J; species Lysobacter_J niastensis. The sequence goes on along the minus strand of NZ_JADLZT010000005.1, from coordinate 166,692 downwards.
GGCGACGAGGCGACGATGCGCGCAACGCTGCGCCTGTGCCGGCAGTTCGGCGTGGCCGCCGGCGCACACCCCTCGTTCGAGGATCGCGAGCATTTCGGCCGCCGCGCCATGCCGCTCGGCAGCGACGTCATCGCCACGATGGTGCACACGCAACTGGCGCTGCTGGCGCGCATCGCCGCCGAGGAAGGCATGCGCCTGTCGCACCTGAAGCCGCACGGCGCGCTGTACAACGTCGCCGCCGACGACCGCGAGGTGGCCGATGCCATCGCCGCCACCGTTGCGGCGTTCGATCCGTCGCTCGTGCTGTTCGGCCTGTCCGGTTCGGCGCTGACCGAGGCCGGAGAAGCGCATGGCCTGCATGTCGCCCACGAAGTCTTCGCCGAACGCGGCTACGACCATCGCGGCCGCCTGCTGCCACGCGGCACACCGGGCGCGGTGATCGAATCCCTCGACCAGGCCATCGCCCAGGTGCATCGCCTGGCCACGCGCGGCGAAGTGGTCGCCGACGATGGCTTCGTGGTGCCGCTGCGCGCCGACACGCTCTGCCTGCACGGCGACCGCCACGAAGCCGCGGCGTTCGCACGGGCCGTGCGCGATGCATTGGAGGGTGACGGCATCGCCATTCTTCCGGTCGGATCCAAAGCATGAGCGAAGTGATCAGCTATTGGCCCCTCATCGGCGTGGCTGCGGTCGTGATCGGCTTCGTGCTGCGGCTCAATCCGGCGCTGGTGGTCGTCGCCGCCGGATTCATCACCGGGCTGACCGCCAAGCTGTCTCCGTGGGATGTGCTCGCAATCCTCGGCAAGGCGTTCACCGAGAAGCGCTATCTGCTGCTGTTCCTGCTGACGCTGCCCGTGATCGGTCTGCTCGAGCGCCACGGACTGAAGGAACACGCCCAGGCCTGGGTGGCGCGCCTGCGCGGCGCGACGCTCGGCCGGCTGCTGGTGGCTTATCTGGCGATGCGCCAGATCGCCGCCTCGCTCGGGCTGACCAGTCTCGGCGGGCACCCGCAGACCGTTCGCCCGCTGCTTGCGCCGATGGCCGAGGCCGCGGCGGAACTGCGCCACGGCGAACTCGACGACGACGAGCGCCAACGCATCCGGGCCATGGCTGCAGCGACCGACAACGTCGGCCTGTTCTTCGGCGAGGACATCTTCATCGCTTTCGGTGCCGTGCTGCTTATCCAGGGATTCTTCGTCGAACACGGCATCCGCCTGGAGCCGCTGCAGATCGCGCTGTGGGGCATCCCGACGGCGATCTGCGCGTTCGCCATCCACGCCGTGCGAGTGCTGCGCTTCGAGCGCAGGCTCGCACGGCGCGCCCGGGTGCAGGACGTGTCCGCGCCGTCCCAGGCCAGCGAGTAAGGCACGCATGCTCGACCTGACTTTCGTCTACTGGCTGATGGGCGCCTACTTCGCCGCGCTGGCCTGGCGCGGCCAGCGCGATCCCGGCAACCCGCGCCGGCACACCACGGCGCTGTTCTGGGCTCTGCTCGCGCTGCTGATGTTCGCCGCGGAACACCTGCCGGCACGGGTGGTCGGCGGCATCGTGGTGGTGCTGGCGCTGCTCGCCGGCTGCGGTGGCCTCCGCCGCGGCAGCTACGACGAAAGCAGCACGCAGGAAAAGCATGACGAAGCATCGCGACTGGGCAACCGGCTATTCTGGCCAGCGCTGCTGATCCCGGCCGTGACGCTGGTCGGCGCGGTGGGGCTGAAGCACATCGACTTCGGCGGTACTCCATTGCTGGACCCGGCCAATGTCACCCTGGTTTCGCTCGGGTTGGCTTGCGTGGTCGCGCTGTTCGCGGCCTGCCGCATGGCGCGGCAGTCGCCGTGGAGCGCGGTCGAGCAGTCGCGGCGGCTGGTCGATTCGATCGGCTGGGCGGCGCTGCTGCCGTTGTTGCTGGCGACGCTGGGCAGCGTCTTCGAAGCCGGCGGCGTCGGCGACGCGGTCGCGGGTGTCGTGCGCATGCTGATCCCGGTCGACAACGCCTTCGCGGTCGTACTGGCCTATGCGTTGGGCATGGCGTTGTTCACTATCATCATGGGCAACGCGTTCGCCGCCTTCCCGGTGATGACGGCCGGCATCGCCTTGCCGCTGCTGGTCCGCCAGCATGGCGCCGAGCCAGCCGCACTCGCCGCCATCGGCATGCTCTCGGGCTACTGCGGCACGCTGATGACGCCGATGGCCGCCAACTTCAACCTCGTGCCCGCCGCACTACTGGAGCTGAAGGAGCCGTACGGCGTAATCCGCGCGCAGTGGCTCACCGGCGCGGTGCTGCTGCTGTGCAACGTCATGCTGATGTACTGGTTCGCCTTCCGATGAACGCCACGACCGGCACCGTGCTGCTGACCGGCTTCGCGCCGTTCGGCGGCGAGACCTGCAACCCCAGCCAGGACGCTGTCTGCGCGCTGGAAGGCGAAGTCATCGAAGGCCGGCGCGTCGTCACGCGCTGCCTGCCGGTGGAGTTCGGCGCTTCGCTGGCTGCGCTGAGCGAGGCCATCGCCGAGGTGCGTCCGGAACTGGTGCTGTGTGTCGGCCAGGCCGGTGGCCGCGCGCAGATCTCGCTGGAGCGCATCGCCATCAACGTCGACGACGCCCGCATCCCCGACAACGCCGGAGCGCAGCCGGTCGACACCGCCATCGCCGAGGACGGGCCGGCCGCCTACTTCGCCAGCCTGCCGATCAAGGCCATGCTGGCGGCGCTGCGCGCGGAAGGCATCCCGGCCGAAATTTCCCAGACGGCGGGCACCTTCGTCTGCAACCACGTCTTCTACGGGCTGATGCACGCATTGCAAAACGTGCCGGGCGTCCGGGGCGGGTTCATCCACATTCCGTATTCTCCTGCGCAGGCGGCGCACCATCCCGGAGCGCCGAGCCTGCCACCGACGGTGGCGACGCAGGCCCTGCGCCTGGCGATCGCGACCGCGTTGACCGTACAACACGACGTCCGTCTTGCCGCGGGCGCCACCCATTGAAGGAAACCCCGATGCGCAAGTTCCTCGCCACCGCCCTGCTGTTCACCGCCGTCTTCGGCGCCGGTTCGGCCGTTGCCGCCACCCAGACGCAGTACGACAAGAAGGCGGCCGAAATCGCCCGCGCGGGTCAGCAGACGGTCAGCATCTACGTCGACGTCGACTGGGGCGCGCGCAAGGGCGGTTCGGCCACCGAACTCAACCAGGCCCACCAGGCGTTCAACTCCAACGGCTACCAGGTCGTCGACGTGGTCGGCTACACCGAGAACGGAGACCTGCAGGGGTTCTTCGTCACCTACGTGCGCCGTTGATCCGCGACACCATGGAATGAAAAAGGCCCGCTCTCGCGGGCCTTTTTCGTATGCGTCCAGTTGGACTCAGGTACGCGGCAGCGTCACGCCGACCTGGCCCTGGTACTTGCCGCCGCGGTCCTTGTACGAGGTCTCGCAGACTTCGTCGGACTGGAAGAACAGCATCTGCGCCACGCCCTCGTTGGCGTAGATGCGCGCCGGCAGCGGCGTGGTGTTGCTGAACTCCAGCGTGACGTGGCCTTCCCACTCCGGCTCCAGCGGCGTCACGTTGACGATGATGCCGCAGCGCGCGTAGGTGCTCTTGCCCAAGCACACCACCAGCGTGTCGCGCGGAATGCGGAAGTATTCGACCGTGCGCGCCAGCGCGAACGAATTCGGCGGAATGATGCAGACGTCGGACTCGATGTCGACGAAGCTGCCGCTGTCGAAATGCTTCGGGTCGACGATGGTCGAGTTGATGTTGGTGAACACCTTGAACTCGCGCGAGCAGCGCACGTCGTAGCCGTAGCTGGAGGTGCCGTAGCTGACGATGCGATGGCCGTCGGCCGCGGTCTTGACCTGGCCCGGCTCGAACGGCTCGATCATGCCGTGCTGCTCGGCCATGCGGCGGATCCAACGGTCGGACTTGATGCTCATGCGGTCTGGCTATCCTGCGGGTCGGAAAGCGCGATTCTACCGGCTCGCGGGTCCGGCGCGGCCACGCCGGCGCCTGAAAAGACGAAGGCCCGGCGCGGGGCCGGGCCTTCGGATCGAACCTCCGGAACGCCGTCCGGAGCGCGGCGGGATCAGAAGCCGCTGGCGTTCAGGCGGCCGTTGGTGACCACCTTGTTCTGCAACGACGGGGTCGGCACGGCCGAGCCCAGGATCGCGGCCTTGACGTCGGCCGCCGTCGCCCCCGGATGCGAGGACTTGTACAGCGCTGCGGCGCCGGTCACGTGCGGGGTCGCCATCGACGTGCCGTTGTAGCTGGCGTAGCCGGAGACGACATTGCCCTTAGAGCTCACCGGCACCGTCGACCAGATGCCCGAGCCAGGCGCACCGATGTCGACCGTGGTCTTGCCCCACTGCGAGAAGCTCGACAGCGCGCCGGTGCTGGTGATCGAGGCCACCGCGATGATGTTGGCGTTCGGGTAGTTCGACGGATAGCTGGCGGTCACGTCGTTGTCGTAGGCATCGTTGCCCGCGGCGGCGATGAACAGGATGCCCGCGGTGTTCGCACGGCCGATCGCGTCCTGCAGGCCCTGCGAGAAGCCGCCGCCGCCCCATGAGTTGTTCGTGGCGACGATGTTCATGCCGTGGCGGGTCTTCAGGTCGGTGATGTAGTCCACCGCCTTGATCGCGTTGGCGGTGCTGCCACCGCGACGGCCCAGGAACTTGGCGCTGATGACCTTGACGCCGCTCCAACACACGCCGGCCACGCCCTTGCCGTTGCCACCGGCGCCGGCGATGGTGCCTGTGACGTGCGTGCCGTGGTCGTCGTTGGCCTTGCCGGAGTTGATGTCGTTCGTGTTGCCGTCGAAGTCCCATCCACGGATGTCGTCGACATAGCCGTTGCCGTCGTTGTCGACGCCGTCGGCCGGATCGTACGGGTTGCTCCACACCACGCCGGCGAGATCTTCGTGGTTGTAGAAGATGCCCTCGTCGATCACGCCGACATAGACGTTGCTGCAGTCGGTGTGGCCGGCGCCCCAGGCCTCGGCAGCCTGCGAGCCGTACTGGTTGGCCGGCGACGATGCATCGCCGTACATGCCCCACAGCGAGCCGTTGGTGGCGTAGGTGTCGTTCGACGTCGCGCTGTGCTGGTAGGTCCAGTTCGGCTCGGCGTATTCGACGTTCGGGTTGCTGCTCAGGGCGCTGATGGCCGAGGACAGGTCGCGGCCGGCCGGCAGGCGCAGCAGGGCGAGCTCGCCCTTCTTGCCGTTGCCACCACGGACGGTGTCGAGCTTCTGCGCGCCCAGGCCACGGCGAACGCCGTCCTGCTGGGCTGAGGTAGAGCCATCGCGGTACTTGACCAGCAGCTGGTCGGCCTCATGGGCGCGACCGGCCTTCAGACCGGCGATGGAGAGATCGGGACGGCCGCCGGCGAACGCGGCGGAGGAGAGACCAAGCGAGACCAGCACGGCGCCAGCGAGCGCCGCAGTACGGTACGGGTGCTTCATGCAGAAAAACCCCTCGGCAAATTGGCTAAATAGAGAAAGCGCGGCCATGGGCCGCGCGATCCGAATCTAATTTGCCGAATCTGGCGTCTGCATGTTGCGTCGCACCACGCCACAAAGCCTATTCAGGACCCAATAAGCGAGACGGACAGGGGTTGTGCGATCTGCGCACGAATTGCAAGCGCCATCGAAAGCCGACGGGCGGTCGCGCGGTACGAACGAGCGGCAGCCGAGTCGGCTAAAGAATTCACGATCGGCGTACCGGCGTCGCCCTGCTCGCGGATGGCGACCTCCAGCGGCAGGCTGCCCAGCAGCGGCACGCCATATTGTTCGGCCATGCGGCGGCCGCCGCCCTCGCCGAAGACGTGTTCGGCATGCCCGCAGTTCGAGCACACATGCACGGCCATGTTCTCGACCAGGCCCAGCACCGGCACCTGCACCTTCTCGAACATCTTCAGCGCCTTGCGCGCGTCGAGCGTGGCCACGTCCTGCGGCGTGGTCACGATCACCGCGCCTGCCACCGGGATCTTCTGCGCCAGCGTCAGCTGGATGTCGCCGGTGCCGGGCGGCAGGTCGACGATCATGTAGTCGAGGCTGCCATCGCCACCGGCCCAGCGCGTGTCGTTCAGCAGTTGGGTCAGCGCCGAGGTCGCCATCGGGCCGCGCCAGATCATCGGCGTGTCCTGCTCGATCAGCAGGCCGATCGACATCGCTTCGATGCCATGCGCGCGCATCGGCTCGATCGACTTGCCATCGGGGCTGTCGGGACGGCCGCTCAGGCCCAGCATCATCGGGATGCTGGGGCCGTAGATGTCGGCATCGAGCACGCCCACGCGCGCGCCGTCGGCAGCCAGTGCGAGGGCGAGGTTGACCGCGGTCGTCGATTTGCCGACGCCGCCCTTGCCCGAGGCGACGGCGATGAGGTTGCGCACGTTCGCCAGCGGCGACACGTTCGGCTGCACTGCGTGCGTGGCGATGCGCTGCTGGACCTCCAGATGTGCGAGTTCGCCTCCGGCCTCGGAGACGATCCGCGCGACTTCGGCCTGCAGCCACGGCTTGAGGGTCTGGCAGGGGAATCCGAGCACGAGTTCGACCACGGCACGGCCAGCGGTCTCGACGACGCGGATGCGGGCACCGGCTTCGCCCAGCGTCATGCCGGCGTCGGGCACGATCAGGGCGGCGATACGGGATTGCAGCAAATCACTCACGTGGGGGGCCTTGCAGAAACGGCGATGTTCCGGAGCGCCCATTTTACGTTCGCCGCGCCGCCGCCGCCTTGCCGCAGGCGATATACCACCTACGAACCCCGGCCGAAGCCACGTTCCGTACTCAGGCGGATGCGGTATAACGGACGGCAACCGCGCGACCGGCGCTGGCCGATACCGAATCCCTGGGAGGGGACACATGCGTACGAAACTGCTTGCCCTGCTGTTGCTGGCTCTGCCGCTGAGCGCGTTCGCGCAGAACACGCCGGTCGGCAACTGGACCACGATCGACGACAAGACCCAGAAGCCGAAGTCGGTGGTCGAGATCTACCAGGCCAAGGACGGCAGCCTCGCCGGCCGTGTCACCGAAGTCCTGCAGTCCGATCGCGGCCCCAACCCGGTCTGCGACAAATGCTCGGGCGATCGCAAGGACAAGCCGGTCAAGGGCATGGTGATCCTGTGGGGCATCCGCCAGCAGGGCAACACCTGGGAAGGCGGTCAGATCCTCGATCCGAAGACCGGCAAGGTCTACTCGGTCAAGGTCACGCCGGTCGAAGACGGCAAGAAGCTGGAAGTGCGCGGCTTCATGGGCTTCTCGCTGCTCGGCCGCACGCAGACCTGGGTACGCCGCTAAAGCAGCACGCGGCCAAACCGGCCCATCAACGCCCCGGCCCTCGCCGGGGCGTTTCGTTTCGCGGCCACAACGGGCCATGCGGGCGCGCATGCGATAATTCCCCGCTCTTTCGCCATCGCCTCCCCCATGTCCCGCGAAATCTTCGTCACCTTCGCGCTGCCGTACGCCAACGGCGCGCTCCACCTGGGCCATCTGGTCGGCTACATCCAGGCCGACATCTGGGTGCGGGCCCGGCGCATGGCCGGAAAGACGGTGCGCTTCGTCAGCGCCGATGACACCCATGGCACGCCGATCATGCTGGCCGCGGAAAAGGCCGGGGTAACGCCGGAAGCCTTCATCGCCGGCATGCAGGCCTCGCACGAGCGCGACCTGCGCGACTTCGGCGTGGCCGTCGACCACTACGACTCGACCAACTCCACGCACAACCGCGAGCTGACGCAGGCGATCTACACCAAGCTGGACAACAACGGCCACATCCGCCGCCGCGCGGTCGCGCAGCTGTTCGATCCGGTCAAGGGCATGTTCCTGCCCGACCGCTACGTGAAGGGCATCTGCCCGAACTGCGGCACGCCCGACCAGTACGGCGACAACTGCGAGAACTGCGGCGCCACCTACTCGCCCAGCGAACTGAAGGAACCGCGCTCGGTGCTGAGCGGTGCCACGCCGGAGGTGCGCGAGTCGGAACACTTCTTCTTCGAGGTCGGCGATTTCACCGGCTTCCTGCGCCAGTGGCTGGCCGGCGACGTCGCCACGCCGGGCGTGAAGGCCAAGCTGCTGGAATGGATCGATGCCGAAGGCGGCCTGCGCGCGTGGGACATCTCGCGCGATGCGCCCTACTTCGGTTTCGAGATCCCCGGCCACCCGGGCAAGTACCTGTATGTATGGCTGGACGCGCCGATCGGCTACCTCGCCAGCTTCAAGGTGCTGTGCGAACGCGAAGGCCTCGACTTCTTCAGCTACCTCACGCCCGACAGCATTGCAGAGATGCATCACTTCATCGGCAAGGACATCGTCAACTTCCACGGCCTGTTCTGGCCGGCGGTGCTGCACGGCGCGGGTTTCCGCGCGCCGACGCGCCTGCACGTCAACGGCTACCTGATGGTCAACGGCGAGAAGATGTCGAAGTCGCGCGGCACCTTCATCATGGCGCGCACCTACCTCGAGCAGGGCATCGCGCCGGAAGCGCTGCGTTACTACTTCGCCACCAAGACCTCCGGTGGCGTGGACGACGTCGACCTGAACTTCGCCGACTTCACCGCGCGCGTGAACTCGGACCTGGTCGGCAAGTTCGTCAACCTCGCCAGCCGCTGCGCAGGCTTCATCGAGAAGCGCTTCGATGGCGAACTGTCCGCCGAGTTGCCCGACCGCGCGATGTATGCGCGCTTCGTCGAACAACTGGAGCCGATTGCCCAGGCCTACGAGCGCAACGAAGCCGCCACCGCGCTGCGCCTGACCATGGCGCTGGCCGACGAGGCCAACAAGTACATCGATGAGCACAAGCCGTGGGTGCTGGCCAAGCAGGAAGGCAGCGATGCGCAACTGCAGGCCGTGTGCACGCAGGGACTCAATCTGTTCCGCGTGCTCAACGCGGCGCTCAAGCCGGTGCTCCCGCAAGTGGCCGCCCAGGCCGAAGCCTTCCTCGCCGCCCCGGTCTCGCGCTGGAGCGACCTCGCACAACCACTGCACAACGGCCATCGCATCGCCGGCTACACGCCTTTGTTCACCCGCATCGACGCAAAGCAGATCGACACCATGATTGAAGCCTCGAAAGAATCGCTGAAGCCCGCCGACACCGCCGCCGCACCGGCTGCCGCGGCGCCTGCCGCCAAGAAGGCCGAAGCGCCGGGTCCGCAGGGCGCTGCGCCGAACATCGGCATCGAGGACTTCGCCAAGCTCGACCTGCGCGTGGGCAAGGTGCTCGCGTGCGAGTTCGTGGACGGTTCCGACAAGCTGCTGCGCTTCGAACTGGACGCCGGCACGCTCGGCAAGCGCCAGATCTTCTCCGGGATCCGCGCCTCCTACGGCGAACCGGAACAACTGGTCGGCCGCAGCGTGGTGTTCATCGCCAACCTCGCGCCGCGCAAGATGCGCTTCGGCATCAGCGAAGGCATGATCCTGTCGGCCGGTTTCGACGGCGGCTCGCTGCACCTGCTCGATGCCGACAGCGGCGTGGAACCGGGCATGCCGGTGCGCTGAGCGAGCACCACTCGTGTTCAAGCCCCTCTTCCTCCGGGAGAGGGGTTGGGGTGAGGGCTTGCGGAGCGGCGTCATCGAGACCGCAGCATCCTTGCCCAGCCGAACCCTCATCCGGCGCTTCGCGCCCCCTTCTCCCCAAGGGAGCAGGGATCAAAGCCCGCTCCCGCACGGAGAGCGGATAATGCCGACATGTCCGATCTCACTGAACGCCTCGACCGCATCCTGCCGCAGACCCAGTGCGGCCAGTGCGGCTATGCCGGCTGCCGGCCTTATGCCGAAGCGATGGCGGCAGGCGACGCGGACATCGACCGCTGCCCACCCGGAGGCGACGCCGGCGCACGCGCGTTGGCGCGAGTCCTGGACGTGGACGCCAAGCCATACGACCGCTCGCGCGGTGAGCACAAGCCTGCGCAGGTCGCATTGATCGTCGAAGCCGACTGCATCGGTTGTACCAAATGCATCCAGGCCTGCCCGGTCGACGCCATCATCGGCGCCGCCAAACACATGCACACCGTGATCGAACCGCTGTGCACCGGCTGCGAGCTGTGCATCCCAGCCTGCCCGGTCGACTGCATCGTGCTGGTGGCGCCGTAAGGCGGGCTCAAAACCCGCCGCATCGGTTGATCGAAGTCTTCTGGCGGGCCAAGGCCCGCCCTATGCCTTACTTCGCCTGCGAAGCACCGTCGTTCGCGGCATTGCACGCCGTGCACACGCGCTCGATCGTGTAGCCGTGGCCGCGCAGCTTCTCGACCACACCATCCTGGCCCAACAGGTGCAGCGCGCCGACGACCACCAGCGTGTCGCCCTTCTTCACGCCGTCGAGCATGCCGCGGATCTTCGGCACCCAGGCGTCGTTGCGTTCGATGTTGATCTGGCGGTAGGTCTGCGGCGTCTTTTCCTGCATTTCCTTGCGCGACAGCTCGTCCAGCCGCGCCACGTTGCCGTCGCGCCACGCCTGGTGCAGGTCGGTGAGCATGCCCGGCATGTCCTGCGGACGGTCGAGGAACTCGCGCAGCGACGAGATCTGCTCCGTCATCGGTGCCGAATCGAGCACCTGGAACTGCAGTTCCATCGTTTCCAGGCCGCCGGTCGGCTTGTTGACCGCCGCCGCCTGCTGCATCAGGTACTGATCCAGGCCCTTGTCCGGGCTGAAGCCAAGCGACTGCGACACGCCCAGCATCAGCGACAGATTGACGAACCACGGCTCGTAACTGTCGAGTTGGTCAATCGAAGCACCGCTCATCGCCATGATGCGGCTCAGCTTCTCGCGCATGTCGGCAGGCAGCACCTGGCTCAGGGTGCGACCGTCGGCGAAGCCTGCAGCGACGCGGAACTTCTCGCCGGTGGCCGGATCGGTCACCTGCTCCGGCGGCACTTCGAACACCACCTTGTCCGCTGCGGCGAGCGCCGTGTCGATGTCGTTCGACAACGGATAGTCATCGGCCTTCAGCAGGTGGAATGAACCGAGTAGATACACGGCGTTGTCGCGGTCGGACACCTTCCACAGCAACGGCACCGGCGGCGCCTTGGCTGCCGTGACCGTGGCGGCCTGCGCCACGGCCGGCGCAGCGCCCTGCTGGGTGACGGCCACCGCAGCGGCCGACGACAACGCGGCGATCGCCAGTGCGGTCAGGCCGATCTTCTTGAAGGAGCGGGACATCGCGGCCTCGGTTGAATCAGTTGGTGGCGTGGGCGTAGGCCTTCTCACCGGCGTTGATGGCCAGATCGAGGCGGTTTTCCGGAGGCGGCAGCGGACAGGTCGCGAACGACGTGAACGCGCACGGCGGGTTGTAGCTGCGGTTGAAGTCGAGTGTCACGCGGCCCTGGGCGTCCGGCTTCGGCGCATCGAGGAAGCGACCGGCGCCGTAACTGCCGTGGCCGCTGGTGCGGTCGGCAAACACCAGGAACAGTTCGTCGCCGCCTTCATCCAGTGCTTCGAGGCGGAAGGTCCTGCCTTCGCGCTCGAACTCGACCACGCCCGGATTCGGCACTTCGTCGGTGGTGCCGATGATGTTGGCGATCGCGATCGTCTTGCCCGCCGGGTGCGCGACGAAGTGGCCGGTCACCTTCCACTTCGAGTCCAGCGGCCAGTAGTCGATGCCCTTGAAGCCGGTGCGGGTCGCGGCATCGGCGTGCTTGACGCGCAGCGCGTATCGATCGCCGCGCTTGATCACGGTGGCCACGCCCTTGCCTTCGTCGAAACCGAGCTTGCTCGGGCCTGCCGGATCGTCGTCGCTGCGCAGTGCCGCCGTCCCTGTCAGCGGCGCACCGTCGAGCGTGAGCGCGGCGCCGCGTTCGGGCACAAAGCGCATCTGGCCGCTCTTCATGTGCAGGAGGCCGAGGTGCTCCGGGCCGAGCGCGAGGCGCACGCCGTTGTCGGCATCGCTGCCGATGTAATGCGAGCCCGGGTCGATCCAGTGCAGGCCGATCAGGCTGGTCCAGCCATCAGGCTGGGTGAGCTTGGCCACGCGTTCGTCGCGCCAGGATTTTTCCTCGGCGGCAAAGGCGGCCTCGCGCGCGGCAGCCTGTGCGGCCGCCTTGAGCTGTTCTGCATCCGGCTCGGACTTGCCGCAGGCGGCGAGCGCGAACAGCAGCACTGCGCAGGCGGCGCGCAAGGTCTTTGGTGCGATGGCGGTTCGGGTCGGCATTGCGTCAGCGTCCTCGCAGGAACCAGCGGTCGATGTCGGCCAGGCTGAAACGCGCCCAGGTCGGACGACCATGATTGCATTGGCCCGAGCGCTCGGTCACTTCCATCTCGCGCAGCAAGGCATTCATTTCCGGCAAAGTGAGACGGCGGTTCGCCCTCACCGCGCCGTGACAGGCCATCGTCGCGAGCAGTTCGTCGCGTGCGGCGGCGACACGGCGGGATTCGCCGTGTTCGCGCAGGTCGGCCAGCACGTCGCGCAGCAGTGCTTCGACATCGCCGTGCGCCAGCAGTGCCGGCACGCTGCGCAGAGTCAGCGACTGCGGCCCGCTGCGCGTGATCTCGAAGCCGAGTTCGGCCAGCGTCGCGGCCTCGCGCTCGGCCACTTCGGCCTCGCGCTCGGACACGGCCAGCGTGGACGGCACCAGCAGCGGCTGCGTGCGCAGGCCTTCGCCGTCGTGGGCGCACTTGAGCTTCTCGTAACCGATGCGCTCGTGGGCGGCATGCATGTCGACGACGATCAACCCCTGCGCGCTCTCGGCGAGGATGTAGATGCCATGCAACTGCGCGATCGCATAGCCAAGCGGCGGCAGCGTCGCGTCGTCCTGCACGGGCAGCGCCACGGGCTGTTGCGGCATCGCCGGAGCCGGAGCGCCGTACAGCGCGGCGTAACCGGCACGAGTGTCCTCTACCTGCAGCCCCAACGGCGCCTGCGGTGCATTCCAGCGATAGGGCTGCGCCGACTGCATCTGTGCGGACGCGTAAGACGACGGTGGCGGCATCTCGTAGGCGGTACCCGCAATCGCGGGTTCGACGCCGGCGCGCGTCTCCGCCAGTGCAGCCTGCAGCGTGCGGTAGACGAAGTCGTGGATCAGCCTCGCATCGCGGAAGCGCACTTCGTGCTTGGCCGGATGCACGTTGACATCGACGCGGCGTGGATCGAGTTCGAGGAACAGCACGTAGGCCGGCTGGCGTCCATGGAACAGCACGTCGGCATAGGCCTGCTTCACTGCGTGCGCGACGCTGCGGTCGCGCACCGCGCGGCCGTTGACGTAGAAGTACTGCTGGTCGGCGCTGGCGCGGTTGTAGGCCGGCTGACCAATCCAGCCGTGCAGGCGCAGACCGGCGCCGCTGTGGTCGACATGCAGCGCCTGGCGCGCGAACTCCTCGCCCAGCGCCTCATGCAGGCGCAACTCGGACAGCAGATCGCCCTCGCCTTTCCAGCGCCGCGACGGCTTGCCGTTGTGCGAGACGCGCAGTTCGACGTCGGGGCGCGCCAACGCCAGTTGCCGCAGCCATTCCTCGATGTGGCCGAGTTCGGTGCGTTCGGCCTTGAGGAACTTGCGCCGCGCCGGCACGTTGAAGAACAGGTCGCGCACTTCCACCGTCGTGCCCTGCGGATGCGGCTTGGGCGTCACCGTGCCGATGCGCCCGCCTTCGATCTCCAGCGACGCACCGTGCTCGGCATCCTTGCGGCGCGAGATCAGCGCGAAGCGGCTGACCGAGGCGATCGACGGCAGCGCCTCGCCCCGGAAGCCGAGCGTGGAGACACCTTCGAGGTCGTCGAGCGAGGCGATCTTGCTGGTCGCGTGCCGCGATACCGCCAGCGGCAGTTCCGAGGGTTCGATGCCGGCGCCGTCGTCTCGGATGCGGATCAGGCGGACACCGCCTTCCTCCAGGTCGATGTCGACCCGCCGGGCTCCGGCGTCGAGGGCGTTCTCCACCAGTTCCTTGACCACCGAAGCCGGCCGTTCGACGACCTCGCCGGCGGCGATCTGGTTGATAAGGGTGTCGGGGAGCTGGCGGATCGTCACTAGGCAATCAGCGCGGCGTGGAGCCGCACGAGGGATCAGCCCGAATGATAGCCGAGCGTCGCCCGGCGATTGTGTCGGCGTTACGGCGCGCCGCCGCCCGCGCCGCCCAGCGAGGCTGAATAGTTCGCCTCCGCCTTCGCCGCATACAGCGTGCCCGGCGGCGGCTGGCGGGTGAAGTAGGTATTGACGCCCTCGAGCACCGCGCGCGCCAGCGTGCGCTGGTAGGCGGGATCGGTCAGGCGGCGCTCTTCGTCCGGATTGGAGATGAAGGCGGTCTCGACCAGCATCGAGGGCATGTCCGAGGTGCGCAGCACCGCGAAGTTGGCCCGCTCGATGCTGGGCTTGTGGTTGTTGCCGACGCGCTTGAGGCCGTCGAGCACGTGGTTGGCTGCGTCCTCGGAGGCCTTCATGTGGCCGCTCTGAGTCAGGTCGAGCAGCACCGAGGCCAGCGTGTCGCTGGTCTTGGTCAGGCGCACGCCGCCGATCATGTCCGAGGCGTTTTCCTTGTCGGCCAGCCAGCGCGCACGCTGCGAGGACGCCCCCTTCAGCGACAGCACGTAGACCGACGAACCCTTGGCGCTGCGGTTCTCCGCGGCGTCGGCGTGGATCGACACGAACATGTCGGCCTTGGCGCCGCGCGCCAGCTTGGCGCGGTTGTTCAACGGGATGTAGAAGTCGCTGTCGCGGGTCAGGTAAGCCTTGAGGCCGGGCGTGGCGTTGACCTGACGCGCCAGTTCGCGCGCGATCGCCAGCGTCACGTCCTTTTCCTTGTTGCCCTTGACGCCGACCGCACCCGAATCCTGGCCGCCATGCCCGGCATCGATCGCGATGACGAGCGGACGCATGCCGCGGCCGCGCATCACGTCCTTCATCGTCTTGACCGCGCCCGGCACCGCCTCTCCGCCTGCGGGCGGCGGAACAGCGGCCGAAGCGGTTGGCGACGGCGCTGCGGGCTGGCCGGTCGCGACCCGGGTCGGGACGCCGGTGGCGATCGCGGGCTGCGGCGGCGGCACGGCCGTGGCCGGCGCAGGAGACACCGTGGCCGGATTGCTGGCGACCGTGGCGGAGTTCGTGGACGGTGCCGCTGCATTCGAAAGCGGCGGGTTCGCCGAAGCGTTGTTGCCGGGCACGGGCGTACCCGCGCTGCGGGCGGCGATTTCAGTGATCAGGCGCGTCGTCGCCGCGGAAGAGGCCGCGGAGTCGGGCGTGGCTGGCGGATTCGCTGCGGCCGCATTGACTGGCGGTGCCGGTGCGGGCGTAGCGGCAAGTGGCGGTGCAGGCTCGGCGCCATCACCCGGCCACTCCAGCACCAGTCGCGGACCGGTGGCTCCGGGCTCCAGGTGGGGCTTCAGCACGGCAACCGGCTGCGCGAGATCGAACACGATACGGGTCGTGCCTTCGCTGGGAGCACCGGTGCGCACGGCCTTGATCAGTCCGGCCGGCGCGGGCAGCTTCACGCCCTTGGCGAGGCTGGACGTCGGCAGGTCGACTACGAGGCGATCCGGCCCCTTGAGGCTGATCACTTTGAAATCGGCTTCGCGATCCAGTCCGATCTCGGCGCGAGTACCGGTGGCACCCGCGCTCAGCGCCAAGCCATTGATTTCAGAGGCTTGCGCCAGATTCCACGCCAACGCAGCCAGCAGGGCTGAGCCGAGCAGAACTTTCTGGACGGTGGCGGCCTTGACGCGCATGGCCGTTAGTCAAGCACCAGCGCCAGACGATTGCAAGTATTTTTTCTTTACAAATCCGGCACCTGCCGCAGGTTCCTGCCGTAACGTTCAGGAATGACCCGCAACCCCATGCTCGGCTGAAAGGGTGCGCACCCAGCCCTCCCCGGCCGGCGTGCCCGGAACCAGACCCGCGCGCCGGCCCGAGCCCTCGATCGCCAGCTCCACCACCAGATCGGCCTTTGGCAACGCACCGGCACCCCGCTCCGGCCATTCGACCAGCCAGAGGGTCGGCTCGTCGCCATCCAGACCGAGAAACTCCAGCTCGCCGGCGTCGGCAATGCGATAGAGATCCAGATGCCAGGCCTCGCCGCCATCGGGCAACGGATAACGTTCGACCAGCGTGTAGGTCGGGCTGCGGATCGCGCCGCTCACGCCCAACGCACGCAACAGCGCGCGCGCCAGCGTCGATTTGCCTGCACCCAGATCGCCGTGCAGATGCACGACCGCACGCGCGGGCCGCGTGCGTGCGAGCGCAGCGCCAAGCGCATCGGTCGCGGATGCATCGGGCAAAAGCAATGACATCATCGTGCGGACTCCGGATTGGCGTAGTGGCGCAGCCACGGCATCAGATCGCTCGGCAGCAGACCGCGCTCACCGCCGTCGTGCGCGGCTGCATCGCCCGCTGCTGCATGCAGCAGCGCGCCACAGCTCGCTGCTTCGAATGCATCGACTCCCTGCGCGCGCAATGCGGCGATGACGCCACTCAGCACATCGCCCATGCCGCCGACGGCCATGCCCGGATTGCCCGCAGCGATCACGCGCGGTGTTTCGTGCGTCGCAGCCACGATCGTACCGGCACCCTTGAGTACCGCTACGCAGGCATAACGCTCCGACAATGCCCTGGCAGCGGCAAATCGATCTTCCTGCACCTGCGCCGTACTGATGCCGAGCAGGCGCGCAGCCTCGCCCGGATGCGGCGTGATCACGGCATCGGCGGGCAACGCCAACGGATGCGCGGCCAGCAGGTTCAGTGCATCGGCATCGAGCAGCAGCGGCTTGCCGCTGGCAATCGTGCGTTCGAACAACGACAGTCCCCATGCCTGCGTGCCGAGGCCGGGACCCAGCGCGATCGCATCCGCGCGATCCAGTGCCCGTTGCAGCGATTCGCCGTCATCGACGCCGTGCGCCATCGCTTCGGGAAGGCGTGCCAGCAGCGGCGCGACATGCCGTTCGCGCGTCGCGACTTCGACAAGTCCGGCGCCACTGCGCAGCGCCGCTTCGGCACACAGCATGATGGCGCCGCCGCTGCCGAGTTCGCCGCCGATGCAGAGCACGCGTCCGTTGGAACCCTTGTGGCTGTCTCGACGTCGCGGTGCGAGCCAGCGCGGAAGTTCGATCGCCGAGAGCCGCTGCGCGACAGGGAGGATGCCTTCGAAGAGCTCGCCGGTCAGATCCAGCGACGCCAGTGAAACAGCCCCGGCGTGATCCAGCGCCGCGCCCGTACGCAAGCCGGATTTGCAGGCGATGAACTCGATCGTGCGATCGGCAAGCACGGCGGGCCGATAGACGCGGCCGCTGTCGCCATCGACGCCGCTGGGCACGTCGAGCGCCAGCACCGGCACATGACGGGCGTTGACCGCTTCGATCAGTGCCTGGGCCGCGGGCTCGGGAGCACGCGTCAGTCCGATGCCGAACAGCGCATCCACCACGACATCCGCCGCTGGCAACGCGTCCTCGAACACGACGGCGACGCCACCGGCCGCCACGTACTCCTGCGCGGCACGGCGCGCCAGCTCACTGCGTGGCTCATGCGCTGGAAGATGCACCACGCGGACTTCGCGGCCCGACTCCTGCGCGTGACGCGCCAGCACATAGCCGTCGCCACCGTTGTTGCCGGGACCGCAGACCACGACGACGCGTTGCGCCTGTGGCCAGTGCGCCAGCAGTTCGCGCCAGGCTGCCTGGCCGGCGCGGCGCATCAGCTCGAACGCATCGCCCAGCGTCTGCGCCGCGCGCGCTTCGACCACGCGCAGCGCGGCGGCGTCGTACAGGGCGGAGGTGAACGTCGCGGCGTCGTGTGGCATCGCGCGATTCTATACTTGCCACATCGTGAAGCCTGTCCCGCTCCCCTCCGAAGCCACGTCCGCCGCGACGCCCGACTACGTCGCCCTGGCCGGCCGCATCCGCGCCCTGGCGAACGAGTTTGGCTTCCAGCGCTGCGGCATCGCCGGCATCGACCTGGCGCCCGACGAGGCCCACCTGAAGGACTGGCTGGAACAGGGCCTGTACGGATCGATGGACTGGATGGCCCGTCACGGCGAGATGCGCGCACGTCCGCACGAGCTGCATCCGGGCACGATCCGCGTGATCTCGGTCGGGCTCGACTACGGCCGCGACAGCGACGAGGCCTGGGCGACGCTCGACGATGGCGAACGCGCCTACGTCGCCCGCTACGCGCTCGGCCGCGACTACCACAAGCTGATGCGGCAACGCCTGCAACGCCTGTCCGACCGCATCGCCGAAGAGGTAGGACCGTTCGGCCACCGCGTGTTCGTCGATTCCGCGCCGGTGCTCGAACGCGCACTCGCGCGCAACGCCGGCCTGGGCTGGATCGGCAAGCACACCTGCCTGATCGACAAGGACGGCGGCTCGTTCTTCTTCCTCGGCGAGATCTACGTCGACCTGCCGCTGCCCGTCGATGCGCCGGCGAGCGCGCATTGCGGCACGTGCCGCCGCTGCATCGACATCTGCCCTACCCAGGCGATCACGGCGCCGTACCGGCTCGATGCGCGACGCTGCATCGCTTACCTGACGATCGAGCACGAGGGCGCGATTCCGGAAGAACTGCGCGAACCGATCGGCAACCGCATCTTCGGCTGCGACGATTGCCAGCTGATCTGTCCGTGGAACAAGTTCGCAAAGCGCACCGACGAGCCCGATTTCCGTGCGCGCAACGACCTCGACCGGGCCACGCTGGTGCAGCTGTTCGCCTGGGACGAAGACGAGTTCCTGCGACGCACCGAAGGCACCGCGATCCGACGCAGCGGCCACGAACGCTGGTTGCGCAATATCGCTGTGGCATTGGGCAACGCGCCCACGACGCCGGACGTCATTGCCGCGCTGCAATCACGCCGGGAATCGGCAAGTCCAATGGTGCGCGAGCACATCGAGTGGGCGCTGCGGCGGCATGGACACCCCTCTCCCTGACCGCCTTCGGCGGTCTGTCCCTCTCCCGCAAGGGGAGAAGGAAATGCATCGCCACCGATCCCTCTTCCTTGCGGGGTCAGGCGCGAAGCGCCAGGTAGAGGGACTTCAGCGCAGTCGCGCGAGCAATTCCCGCGTCACCGGATCCTCGGCCTCCGCCTCGCCGGCCAGCGCCGGTAAGAGGCGGCTCGCCACCTGCTTGCCCAACTCGACACCGAACTGGTCGAAGGCGTTGATGCCCCACACCACCGACTGCAGGTAGACGCTGTGTTCGTACAGCGCCAGCAGCGCTCCGAACGATTGCGGCGTCAGCGCGTCGAGGAGGATCGTCGTGCTGGGACGATTGCCGGCGTAGGCGCGAGACGGCTCGTCGCTGGCCTGGCCGTTGGCGAAGGCTTCGGTCTGCGCCAGCAGGTTGGCCTGCAGCGCGCGGTGATTGGCGGCAAACGGGGCATCGGAACGGACCACGCCGATGAAGTCCGACGGCACGATCGAGGTGCCCTGATGCAGGGCCTGGAAGAAGCTGTGCTGCGTATCGGTGCCGGCCCCGCCCCACCACACCGGCACGGTCTCGACCGACACCGCCTCGCCGTCGGTCCGCACCGACTTGCCGAGGCTTTCCATCACCAGCTGCTGCAGGTAGTTCGACAGCAGCTTCAGGCGCTCGTCGTAGGCATGCACGGCCTGCGTGGCGTACCCGAGTGCATTGCGGTTCCACACCGAAGTCAGCGCATGCCACGCGGCGAGATTCTGCTCGAGTGGCGTGCCCAGCACGTGCGCATCCATCTCCGCCGCACCGGCGAGCATCGCCTCGAACGCATCCATGCCGATCGCCAGCGCGATCGGGAAACCGACCGCCGACCACAGCGAATAGCGGCCGCCGACCCAATCCCACATCGGCAGGATGCGTTCGGCGGGAATCGAGAACGTCTCGGCCGCGCGCTCGACGTTGGCGGACACGGCGTACAGCCGCTCCGTACCACCCAGCCAGTCGCGCAGGATCGCGCCGTTGAGCAGCGTCTCCTGCGTGCCGAAGGTCTTGGAAATCAGCACCGCCGCGGTGCGGCGCGGATCGAGGCCGGCCAGCACGCGCTGCGCGGCGTGGCCGTCCACGTTGGACAGGAAGTGCACGCGGAAGCGGCCCGGCGCGGGTCCGCTCAACGCGTCGACCGCCAGTCGCGGTCCGAGGTCGGAACCGCCGATGCCGACACTGACGATATCGGTGATATCGCTGGCCGACACCTGGTCGATGAGGGCGCGCATGCGCCCCCTCGCCTGCATGGCTTCGGCATGCGCATCGCGCGCCACCGGCGCGGGCGACAGATCGCTGCGTAGTGCGGTATGCAGCACCGAGCGGCCTTCGGTCAGGTTGATCTTTTCGCCGTCGAACAGCGCCTGCAGGCGGCCGCGCGCGTCGGCGCGGGTGGCGATGCCGAACAGCGCCTGCAGCGCTTCACGGTCGTAGTGCTGGCGCGCGAAGTTGGCGTAGACCGGGCCGACGCGCAGCGAGAAATCCTGCGCGCGGGCGGGGTCGGCGGCGATCAGCGCCTTCAGCGGGGTCTGGACCACGCGCCCGGCCTGGGCGCGCAGGTGGCTCAGTCGGGCGTCGGCATCCATGTGTGGCCCTTTGCTGGCGTGAGGGTCAGGCGGCCTGGGCAGGCATCGAACGGTTGGTGTGCGTCAGCGCGTTGTGGCGGTCGACGTACACCAGCGTCGGCTTGTACTTGGCGGCTTCGGCTTCATCGCAGACGCCATAGGCGCAGATGATGACTAGGTCGCCCGGCTGCGCGCAGTGCGCTGCGGCGCCGTTGACCGAAATCACGCCGCTGCCTTCCTCGCCGCGGATCGCGTAGGTGACGAAGCGGTGGCCGTTGTTGACGTTGTAGATGTGGATCTGCTCGTACTCGCGGATGCCCGAAATATCGAGCAGGCGGCCGTCGATCGCGCACGAGCCTTCGTAATGAAGCTCGGCGTGGGTCACGGTAGCGCGGTGGATCTTGGCCTTGAGGACGTTCAGATGCATGGGGGTGGCTCCGTCCGCGGACGTGCGGGCGTATGAGAGAACAAAGTCTAGCAGCGCATGGCGCAGTGCAACATCACCCCGGCGCCTCGATTGGCGCCGGCTGTGGAACGGTCAGGGCCCGTTAACGCGACAGGCCTGGGACCGCAAACTCGAGGTTGTCGATCAGCCGGGTCCGGCCGAGCCGGGCCGCGATCAGGGCCACCTTTGCCCCGCCCTCGCCGTGGGCCGGCACCGTCAGGTCCGGGCGGCGCACCACCGCGTAGTCAGGATCGAATCCGGTGGCGGCAAGGCGCTCGCGCGCCTGCGTTTCCACGTCCTCGCGCGCCTGGCCGCCCTGCACCGCCTCGCGCATGGCCTGCAGGCAGCGGTGGATGCCGGCGGCCTGCTCGCGCTCCTGCGCCGACAGGTACTGGTTGCGCGAACTCATGGCCAGGCCATTGGCCTCGCGCACGATGTCGGCGCCGACCAGTTCGAGCGGGAACGCGAGGTCGCGGACCATGTAGCGGATCACCGCGAGCTGCTGGTAATCCTTGCGGCCGAACACGGCCACGTCCGGCCGGACCTGGTTGAACAGCCTCGACACCACGGTCGCCACGCCGTCGAAATGGCCCGGACGGTGCGCGCCTTCGAGCGTCTCGCTGACCACCGGCACCTGCACGCGCACGGTCGACTCGGCGCCGTAGGGATACATGGTCTCGACCGTGGGCAGCCACATCGCATCGCAGCCCGCCGCCTCCAGGCCCTTGGCATCGGCTTCCGGCGTACGCGGGTAACGCGCGAAATCCTCGTTGGGGCCGAACTGCGTCGGATTGACGAAGACGCTCGTCACCACGCGATCGGCATGCTGGCGCGCCAGACGCACCAGCGAGAAATGGCCTTCGTGCAGGTTGCCCATGGTCGGCACGAAGCCGACGCGCAGGCCTTCACGGCGCCACTGCGAAACGCGCGCACGCAGCGCGTCCAGTTCGGTAACGATCTCGATCATCGGTCTCGGTGACTCGCGCCGGTCAGGCGTAGGAATGTTCGGCGTCGGGAAAACTGCCGTCGCGCACGGCCTGCGCATAGGCCTGGACAGCGCCGGCGACCGAGCCGCCCTCGGCCAGGAAATCCTTGACGAAGCGCGGGCGGCGGTGGCCCGAACTGAGGCCCAGCAGATCGTGCAGCACCAGCACCTGTCCGTCGCACTGCGGACCGGCGCCGATGCCGATGGTCGGGATCGACAAGTCGGCGGTGATCGACGCTGCGACCGGCGTGGGTACGCATTCCAGCACCAGCAGGCTCGCACCGGCCTGCGCCACGGCACGCGCATCTTCACGCAAGCGCGCCGCAGCGGCCTCATCGCGGCCCTGCACCTTGTAGCCGCCCAGCCGCAGCACCGACTGCGGCGTCAGGCCGAGGTGCGCGCAGACCGGGATCTCGCGCTCGACCAGGAAACGGATGACATCCAGCTTATGCCCCGCGCCTTCCAGCTTGACCATCGCCGCGCCGGCCTGCAGCAGGCTGGTGGAAGCATCCAGCGCGCGTTCCGGGGTCGCGTCGGCCTGGAACGGCAGGTCGGAGATCAGCAGCGCCTTGTCGAGCCCATGCGCGACGCAGGCCGTGTGGTAGACCATGTCGGCCGTCGTCACCGGCAAAGTGCTGTCGTGGCCCTGCACGACCATGCCCAGCGAGTCGCCGACCAGTACCAGGTCGACTCCTGCTGCATCCATCGTGCGCGCGAAGCCGGCGTCGTAGCAGGTCAGCATCACCAGCTTGCGGCCTTCCCGCTTGGCGTCGGCGAGCGCCGGCACCGTCCACGGCTTGTCGTTGGGGGTTCCGCTGTACATGGGCTGGTCTGGCCGGCCTGCGAGCAGGTCAGGCGTCTGCGGGGGGATCGGTATACGTTAACGCCTCGATGTCGGCAGTTTCCATCCTTGCCAGCGCATCGCGCGCCCGGCCGACGCCGGGAATGACCGTATCGGGGGCGATTTCCACCAGCGGAACCAGCGCGAAGGCGCGCTCGTGCAGGTGCGGATGCGGCACGTGCAGGCCGGGAACGTCGACGACGGCGTCGCCGTAGAGCAGCAGGTCGAGGTCCAGCGTGCGCGGGCCCCAGCGGTCACTGCCGTCGGCGCTGCGGTTGCGCCCGGCGGCTCTCTCGATGTCTAGCATCGCCGCGAGCAGTTCGGCCGCCGGCAACTGCGTGCGCACCATCGCCACGGCATTGAGGAAGTCCGGCTGCTCGGTCACGCCCCAGGCCGGCGTGCGATAGAAGTGCGAGGCACGCACCAGGTGCGTGCCAGAGATCGCGTCGAGTGCGGTGAGCGCCGCCCGCAGCGTCGCGACGCTCTCGCCGAGGTTGCTGCCCAGTCCTACGTACGCGTCGACCGTGGGGCTCATTCGCCGCTGGCCGGAGCACCCCGGCGCCGCCGGCGGCGCCGGCGCGGTGCCTCCGCCTCCTCATGCGAGGTCTGCGCATCGAGCTGGGCCGAGATCTCGTCGCCCGGCTTGTCCTGCACTTCGCGCCAGAACGCGACGTCGGCGGCATGTTCGTCCGATGCCGCCTGGCGCAGCACGAGGAAATCGAACGAGGCGCGGAAACGCGGATGCGCCAGCAGGCGGAACACGCGCTTGCGCTGGCGCTGCGAGAAACGCGACTGCAGCAGCCAGATTTCCTGCATCGGCAGCGAGAACCGGCGCGGCAGCGCGATCATGTTGAGCTGGTGCACGGTGACGCGGTCGGCCGCGCGGCGCTGCGCTTCGGCGGCGTGCACGCCCTGCGCCTGCAGTTCCATCAGGGCACGGCAATACGCAGGCCACATCAGCAGCGCGAACAGGAATGCCGGCGAGACCGGCTCGTCGTTGGCGACGCGCTCGTCCGTACCCTTCAGGCCTTCGAGCAGCATCTTGCGCAGCGCACCGCTGCGGTTGGACTTCAGCGCCGCGGCCGATTCCGGCATCAGCGCCGGCAGCAGGCCGTGCCGCTCCAGTCCGAGGAAGCTTTCCACGGCATGGCCCGACAGGAACAGCTTCAGGCACTCCTCGAACAGGCGCGCGGGCGCCGCCTCCGAAAGCAACGACGCCAGGTGCGGGATCGGCGCGGCGGTGGCCGCTTCGATCTCGAAGCCGAGCTTCGCGGCAAGACGAACCGCGCGCAGCATGCGCACCGGATCTTCGCGGTAGCGCGTTTCGGGATCGCCGATCAGGCGCAGCAGGCGGTTGCGCACGTCTTCGAAGCCGCCGGTGTAATCGCGCACCGAGAAATCCTCGATCGCGTAGTACAACGCATTGGCGGTGAAGTCGCGGCGGATCGCGTCGTCCTCGATCGAACCGTAGACGTTGTCGCGCAGCAGGCGCCCGCCTTCGTGCAGCTCGCGATCGCCGCTGCCGTCGTCGGTATTGGCGCGGAACGTCGCGACCTCGATGATCTCGCGGCCGTAGACCACGTGGGCCAGGCGGAAGCGGCGACCGATCAGGCGGCAGTTGCGGAACAGGGCCTTGACCTGTTCCGGCGTCGCGTCGGTGGCGACGTCGAAATCCTTGGGGTGACCACCGGCCAGCAGGTCGCGCACGGCGCCGCCGACGAGGTACGCGCCAAAGCCGCCTTCGCGCAGGCGATAGAGCACGCGCAAGGCATTCGGGCTGATCTCCTTGCGCGAGACGTTGTGCTGGTCGCGCGGGATGATCTGCAGGGAGAGATGGATCTGGTGTTGGGTTTGCATCGAGCCGGCGTTCGCCGCCTTCCGTGGAGTCGTGGAGGCCATTGCCCGAGGCAACGGCGGCACATATACTAGCAAGCCGCGTTGCATTGAGAGTCCAGCGCGGGGTTCACCGCTTCACCCTGCTCCCATCGTCTAGAGGCCTAGGACACCACCCTCTCAAGGTGGATACACGGGTTCGAATCCCGTTGGGAGTACCAATTCCGGAGGCCCGCGCAGCAATGTGCGGGCCTTCTGCTTTTCCGGCCATGCTTTTCTGGCCCGCGTGCCTGCCTGCCGCCCGGTGGCGACTTGGGGGCCGCCGCCTCGAATCGCTACACTTAGTCGATCCCCGTGCCGGGGACCCTCCACGGAATCAACGCCATGCCCTTCGTCGTCACCGAGAACTGCATCAAGTGCAAGTACACCGACTGCGTGGAGGTGTGCCCGGTCGACTGCTTCCACGAGGGCCCGAACTTCCTGGTGATCGATCCGGACGAATGCATCGACTGCACGCTCTGCGAGCCGGAGTGCCCGATCAATGCCATCTACCCCGAAGACGACGTGCCGGCCGGCCAGGAGGCGTTCGTCGCCCTGAACGCCGAGCTGTCCAAGGCCTGGCCGGTGATCACCGCCCGCAAGGAGCCCCTGGCGGACGCCAAGGACTGGGAAGGCAAGCCCGGCAAGCTCGATCAATTGCAGCGCTGAGCAATCGGCACGCACGAAAAAACGGGCGCCAGCGGCGCCCGTTTTTCGTTCTGCGCTGGCGCGGCCTTTACTGGCCGGTGAACGAAGTGCGCAGCGAATCGATGAGCTTGCGCGGCGCGTCGCCGCTGGCGGGGGTGCCGCGCGGGTCGACCGCCGACACGTAGGCGCCTTCGGCACCGCCGACCACGCGCACGAGGAAGTTGCTGCCCTCGTAGTTGACGTCGTAAACGCCCATCGCCTCGGCGCTGCTGGCGATGGTGAGGCCGTCGACGGCGGCCAGCGCCTCGCCCACCCTGGCGAAGACCTCGTCGCGCGTGCCGGTGGTGGTGAAGCCCACGGCGCCGGCCTGCGCGCCCGGGGACGCGGCGGACTGCGGGATGTTGACGGCACTGGCCAGGCTCGGCTGGTCCAGGTCCGGCGGCACTTCCAGCGGGCGCATTTCCGGCGCCTGCGCGTACAGGTCGTTCGTCTTGTGGAACCAGCTGCAACCGGAGGCCATGCCTGCGATCAGCAGGACGGTACCGGCACGGGACAGGGTGGCGTTGAAACGCATTGTGTTCTCCAGGTTCAGGCCGCGAGCGTATCGCGGCAGACGATTTCGAGGGCGCGGACGTCGGCATCGATCGCCGCCGCGGTTTCGGCATGGGCGTCCGACAGCGACAGCAGCGGCAGGCGCAGACCATGGCCGATGCCCTGGCGGGCGAGCAGCGCCTTGACGGGAATGGGATTGGGCTCGACACCGAGGAAGTCGTAGGACGCGCGCATGCGGGCATCCCAGGCGTCGGCTTCGGCCTGCCGCCCCGAGCGGGCCAGGTCGGCCAGGCGGCGGAACGAACGCGGCAGCACGTTGGAGGCCACGGAGATCACGCCGTCGGCACCGGCGAGCATCGCGCGGCAGGCGGTCGGGTCGTCGCCACTGAGGATCGCGAAGCCTTCGCCCTTGAGCGCCAGCAGGGCCTGCATGCGCTCGGGCTCGCTGCGCGCCTCCTTGATGGCGACGATGCGGGGATGCGGAGCCAGTTCGGCAACCGTTTCCGGCAGCAGGTCGCAACCGGTGCGGCCGGGCACGTTGTAGAGCACGACCGGCAGCGCGCCATCGACGGCAACGGCGCGGTAGTGCGCGACCAGCCCGGGCTGGGTCGGCCGAACGTAAGGCGGCGTCACCACCAGCGCGGCATTGGCACCGAGCGCCGCGGCGCGGCGGGTCAGCTCGATGGTCTTGGCGGTATTGGACAGGCCGGTACCGGCGATGACCGGAATGCGTCCGGCGACGAACTCGACCGCGCTGCGCAGCAGTGCATCGTATTCGGCATCGGAAAGTGCGGCCGCCTCGCCGGTGGAACCGGCCACGACGATCGCCTGGGTGCCACCTTCGAACTGCTGCGCGAGCAGCGAGTTCCAGGCGTCGAAATCGATGTCGCCGGCCGCGTTGAACGGCGTCGCCAGCGCGGTGATGCTGCCGAAGAGTTGCAAGGTGTGGGTTTCCGTGGAGTCCCGCTCGATGTCGCGGGGGCCACAGCGGCGCGCGCCTGGCATCCGCTCGTGCATCGGGACGACGCCGGGGATGTTACTTGCGGCCCGAAAGCGCGGGCAAGTATGCTGCCGGACAACTGCAGCCCTTAACGGGCCGCCATTCAGTATGTGAGCAAGACGCTCCCCAAGCAGGCGCCGCCTTGACCGATTCCGCCGCCCGGCCGTCGCCGAACGAAAACCACCTCCTGATCAACGCCTACACGACGCATCCGGAGTCGCCGCTATTGTCGGTGACGCGCCGGATCGCCGATTCGGGCTGCAATCTCGTCGATGCCCGGCTGAGCACGGTCGGCCGCGACGTCTCGGTCACCGCGCTGGCGGTCGGCTCGTGGGACTCGGTCGCCAAGCTCGAAGCCATGTTGACGCGCCTGGAGCGCGAGGAAGGCCTGAAACTGGTGTGGTACCGCACCGGCGCCAAGCAGGTTCAGTCGAACCTGCTGCCCTACGTGGTCGAGGTCGTCGCCGCCGACAAGCCTGGGATCCTGTTCCAGCTGGCCGACTTCTTCGACCGCCAGGGGATCACCATCGAGAGCCTGCACTGCTCGCGCTACCGCGCCATGCAGACCGGCGCCGACATGTTCTCGGCGCAGGTCACCATCGGCGTGCCGTCGAGCATGCACATCGCGGCGCTGCGCGACGACTTCCTCGAGTTCTGCGACCACCTCAACCTCGACGCGATCATGGATCCGATGAAGTTCTGATCCGCTCGACGGATCACTTGACGGGTCTCTTGACGAATCGCGGATTCCAGTCACACTCGGAGCCAAGTAGCGCGAAGCAGACCATGCTCGACACCGGCGACCGAATTCCCAAGAACGTCTCCAGCCTGCCCCTGGCGCTGTCCAGCGGCGAAACCGCGCAACTGAAGGATCACGCCGGACAGTGGCTGATCCTGTACTTCTACCCCAAGGACAGCACTCCGGGCTGCACCACCGAAGGCCTGGATTTCAACGCGCTGCTGCCGAAGTTCAAGAAACTCGGCGCGACCGTGCTGGGCGTATCCCGCGACTCCATCAAGTCCCACCAGAACTTCTGCGCCAAGCAGGGTTTCACGTTCGACCTGGTCAGCGATGCCGACGAAGCCCTGTGCCAGGCGTTCGGCGTGATCAAGGAAAAGAACATGTACGGGCGCAAGGTGCTGGGCATCGAGCGCAGCACGTTCCTGATCAACCCCGAGGGCGTCATCGCCCAGTCATGGCGGCCGGTGAAAGTGACCGGCCATGCCCAAGCCGTTCTCGACGCTCTCAAGGCTGCCACAGCCCAGTGACGACCCCCGCTTTCAACCCGCTTCGCCGTCCCGCCCCGCGGGCCACGGCGGCGCTGCCCTGCCCGACCCACCCGTTCAACCCGCATCGGAGCGTTCGATGACAAGAAGCAAGCGGATCTACGTGCTGGATACCAACGTCCTGATGCACGACCCGACCGCACTGTTCAAATTCGAGGAGCACGATGTCTACCTGCCCATGCAGGTGATCGAGGAACTCGACAACGCCAAGAAAGGCAACTCCGAAGCCAGTCGCAACGCCCGCCAGGTCAGCCGCTTCCTCAACGAACTGATCGAGGCCGATGGCACCGCCACGATCCACGAGGGCATCACGCTCAGTCGCCCGCAGGGCCTGCAGCTGCGCGGCGCGCAGAGCATCGGCAAGCTGCGCTTCCAGACACGCGACTTCGATTCCGGCAAGCGCTTCGGCGCCGTGATCCCGGACAACCACATCCTCGGCTCGATCCTGTCGCTGAAGGAAACCGAGCCGGGCGTGCCGGTGGTGTTCATCTCCAAGGACATCAACCTGCGCATCAAGGCGTCGATCGCCGGGATCGTGTCCGAGGACTACGAGAACGACCGCGCCCTCGACGACTTCAGCCTGCTCTACACCGGCGCCACCGCGCTGCCGGAGGACTTCTGGCAGCGCCACGGCAAGGACCTGAAGTCGTGGACCGAGAAGGGCCGCACCTTCTACGAGATCGCGCGCCACGAAGACGACGACTGGTATCCCAACCAGTTCCTCTACCTGCCCGGCGACGACGAATCGGAACTGAAGGTCACCCGTCTCACCGACAGCCGCGCCACGCTGCAGATCGTCGACGACTACCGCCACAACCAGCACGCGGTGTGGGGCATCACCGCGCGCAACCGCGAGCAGAACTTCGCGCTCAACGCGCTGATGGACCCGGAGATCGACTTCGTCACCCTACTCGGCACCGCCGGCAGCGGCAAAACGCTGCTCGCGCTCGCCGCGGGTCTCGCGCAGACGATGGACCAGCAGCGCTATCGCGAGATCATCATGACCCGCGCCACGGTCAGCGTCGGTGAGGACATCGGCTTCCTGCCGGGCACCGAGGAAGAAAAGATGACTCCTTGGATGGGCGCGCTGACCGACAACCTGGAGGTGCTGACGCACAACCCGGACGGCGGCAGCTGGGGCCGCGCAGCGACCAATGACCTGCTCGCCAGCCGCATCAAGATCCGCTCGCTCAACTTCATGCGCGGCCGCACGTTCCTGAGCCGCTGGCTGATCCTCGACGAGGCGCAGAACCTCACGCCCAAGCAGATGAAGACGCTGATCACGCGCGCCGGCCCGGGCACGAAGATCGTCTGCCTGGGCAACGTCGAGCAGATCGATACGCCCTACCTGACCGAAACGACCTCGGGCCTAACCTACGCCGTCGATCGATTCAAGGGCTGGGAACACAGCGCCCACATCACGCTGCGTCGCGGCGAACGCTCGCGCCTCGCCGATCAGGCGTCGGAAGTGCTGTAACTCCCCGCGCACACGCCCCGCCCGGACTTCGCTCCGGGCGGTGGCTGCGCGACAATGCATTCACGACGGCCGCGACCGCGGCCGTTTCAGCATTGGGGGAAACCGTGATCTCGCGATTGCCGTCCTGGGTCTGGATTGGCGCCGCCAGCCTGGCGGTGGTGGCGGGCATGGTCAACGTCGTCGGCTTCCTCGGCTTCGAGCACCAGGCGGTCACCCACCTCACCGGCACCACCAGCCTGCTCGGCGCGAGCATCGCGCAGGGCCAGATGCGCCCGGCGCTGCACCTGCTGCTGCTGATCGCCGCGTTCGTTGGCGGCGCCGCCCTGAGCGGCGTGATCATCCAGGACAGCACACTCCGGCTTGGCCGCCGTTACGGAGTCGCACTGACAATCGAAGCCGTGCTGCTCGCCAGCGCCGTGCCGTTGTTCGAGCACCAGCAGATCGCCGGCGCGGCGCTGGCCGCGATGGCATGCGGCCTGCAGAACGCCATGACCGCGACCTACAGCGGCGCGCTGGTGCGCACGTCGCATCTCACCGGCATGTTCACCGACCTCGGTGTGTTCCTCGGTCATGCCTTGCGCGGCATGGCCGTGGACCGGCGCCGGCTGTCGCTGTGCCTGCTGATCATCTCCGGCTTCCTGCTTGGTGGTGTGATCGGCGCCTGGCTGTTTCCTCATCTCTCCTATCGCACGCTCTACGTGCCCGCGGTGCTGACAGGCACCACCGGCGTCGCCTATTTCGGCTATCGCCTGTGGCGGGGTCCGGCGGGCACACTGTCGCCATGAACGAACGCGCCACGCTCGCCCCCATCTCCGCCCTCACCATTGCCGGCTCCGATTCCGGCGGCGGCGCGGGCATCCAGGCCGACCTCAAGACGTTCGCCGCGCATCGCGTGCACGGGCTGAGCGCGATCGCCGCGCTGACCGCCCAGCACACGCGTGGAGTCACCGCCGTCGACGTGCCCGATGTCGGCTTCCTGCGTGCACAGATCGATGCCTGCTTCGACGACTTCGACATCGGCGCGGTCAAGCTCGGCATGCTCGCCAACGCCGAGGTCATCGCCACGGTCGCCGACGCACTGGAGCGGTACCAGCCGGTGCACGTCGTGCTCGACCCGGTGATGGTGGCGACGTCCGGCGCACGGTTGCTGGAACCGGCCGCGCTGGACGCCATGCGCACGCGCCTGATCCCGCTGGCGACGCTGGTCACGCCGAACCTGCCGGAGGCGGAGCTGCTGCTGCAGCAACAGATACCCGACGCCGCATCGATGCACGGCGCCGTTGCAGCGCTGCAACGCCTGGGCGCGCGCGCGGTGCTGCTGAAGGGAGGGCACCTGCCCGGGTCGGGTGACGTCGTCGACCTGTTCGCCGACGACGAGCGGATCAAGGCCATCGCGCATCCGCGCCTGCAACTGGAAGCCCACGGCACCGGCTGCACGCTGGCGTCGGCCGTGGCCGCCAACCTGTGCCTCGGCCGTTCCCTTGAGAGCAGCTGCGTGGCGGCCACCGACTATGTGCATGCCGCGTTACGAGGCGGTTATCGCCCCGGGCGCAGCGACATCGTCGTGCTCGATCATTTCGGTGCGGCTCCGCATGCCTGACGCGATGCAATCACTCGAACTGGAAGTGGCCGCCGATGACGGCCACCACTGGCACGTGCTGGCACGCATTCCGCCAGCGGCCAGGGCCAGCCTGCTGTGGCTGCCGGCGCTCGGCATCGCGGCCAGGCACTACCTGCCCTTCGCCGAAGCGCTGGCGGCGCGTGGCGTCGCGGTGTTCATCCACGAATGGCGCGGCCACGGCTCCAGCAGCCTGCGGGCGGATCGCCGCCACACCTGGGGCTACCGCGAACTGCTGACGCATGACCTGCCGGCCAGCGAGACACTGATCGAGAAGCAGGTCCCAGGCGCGCCGCGCATCATCGGCGGGCACAGCCTCGGCGGGCAGCTGGCGTGCTGCCGGCTCGCCCTGTCACCCAACACCGCGCAACAGCTTTGGCTGGTCGCCAGCGGCTCGCCGTACTGGCGCGTGTTTCCGTCGCCGACAAAGTTCTGGTTGCCGCTGGCGTACCGGTTCCTGCCGTGGCTGGCCCGACTGGAAGGCGCGCTCCCGGGCCGGCGTATCGGCTTCGGCGGACGCGAAGCGCGCGGCCTGATCCAGGACTGGGCCCGCAGCGGCCTCAGCGGGCGCTATGCCGCCGAGGGTCTCGACATCGACCTGGAAGCGGCGATGGGCGCACTGGTGGCCGACACGCGCGCCATCGCATTCGACCGCGACTGGCTGGGGCCGGAGAGTTCGCTGCGCTTCCTGCTTTCGAAGATGCGCCATGCGCCGCGGCACGTGGAGGTCTTCCACGAATCGCGCCTCGGCGCGCGCGCAGACCATTACGCGTGGATGAAGCAGCCCGGCGCGGTGGTCGATCGCCTGCTCGGCTGACCGCGCAGGTTTTACGGTGAATTTACGGAGCTGCCCTCGCCCGGCATAGAGGGTTTACGGGTGCTTTTCCAAGAATGACGGCGTGGCCGATCGGGCCTCTCATGTCATCTGGAAGACCGTTAATGACCCTGCAACTTTTCCGTTCGCGCGAAGCGACGGTTCCCCTCGTGTTCTCCGCCTGCGCTGGCGCCGCCCTGATGCTGGCTGCCAGTTCGGCCAGCGCCGCGACCGTGTCAGGCAATGCCGCGCTGACCTCCGATTACGTCTGGCGCGGCACCACGCAGACCCAGGGCGACCCGGCCGTGCAGGCCGGTTTCAAGCTGGCCGGCGATTCCGGCTTCTACGGCTCTGTCTGGGGCTCGAACGTCGAGTTCGCTCCCGACACGCATGCCAGCAGCGAACTCGACTTCACGATCGGCTGGGCCGGCAACATCAGCGACGACTTCGCGCTCGACGTCAACGTGCTTCGCTACCAGTACCCCTCGACCACGGTCGACCTCAACTGGACCGAACTCAACGGCACGCTGACCTACCGGAACAACTACTGGCTGTCGCTGGGCTATTCGCCCGAGGCGCTGGGCAGCGATGAAGACGGCATCTACTCGCAGGTCGGTGCCAGGTTTCCGATCAACGACGCGTTCCGCATCGAAGCCGCCGTCGGCTACTACTGGCTCGACGAGATCTACGACGACAGCTATCTGCACGGCCAGGTGAGCGCGGTGTGGGCGGTCAAGGCACCACTGGAGTTGCGCCTGACCGCGCACGCGACCGATTCCAACGCCGAAGACATCTTTGGCGACGACTTCGCCGGCGACCGCATCGAAGCGGCCGTGCAGGCGTCCTTCTGAGGAGACAGACATGCCCGGCTGGCTTGCCCTGATATGCAGCGTCGCGGTGGTCGTATCCGCCGCATACCTGCTGTACGTCGTTCTTCGACCCGAAGACTTCTGAGTAACGCACGATGATCGAGACCCTTCTTGTCTTCGTCCTGGCAATAGCCCTGGGCTGGCCGCTCGGACATTACCTCGCCCGCGTGATGCGCGGCGACCGCTCCAGGCTCGACCGCGTGTTCGGGCCGGTGGAACGCGTCATCTACAAGGCCATCGGCACCGACCCGGGTCGCGGAATGACCTGGCGCGGCTATGCCAAGGCCTTCGCGCTGAGCAACCTCGTGGTCGGGCTGGTGGTCTGGGTGCAGTTCATGACCCAGGCGTGGCTGCCGTTGAACCCCGACAGCATCCCGAACATGCGCTGGGACACCGCGCTGCACACGATGGTGTCGTTCCTGACCAACACCAACCAGCAGCACTACTCCGGCCAGGCGCAGCTGAGCTACCTGTCGCAGATGGTCGGCATCGTGGGCCTGCAGATCGTCACGCCGGTCATGGGCCTGGCGATCGTGGTGGCGACGCTGCGCGGGTTGTTTGGTGGGCGAACACCCGCAAGCTCGACCGACGACTCGTCGGTCGCGGGTGTGAGCGCCCGGCCAGGGATGGCCGGGCCGGCCGTTCCGAAGCCAGCATCGTCGCGCCATGGATGGCCGCAGGATCAAGCAACTCCCACGGATGCACGTCTAGCTGCCGATGGCGCCGATCGCGACCTCGGCAACTACTGGGTCGATGTCACGCGCGCCACGCTGCGCTTCATGTTGCCGCTGTGCCTGCTGTGGTCGGTGCTTCTGACCTGGCAGGGCGTGCCTTCGACATTGCAGGGCGGTCCGGCGATTGCACCGATCGACGCGACCGTCGAGATGAAGGAGCAGAAGATCCCGGTCGGTCCGGTTGCGCCGATGGTCGCCGCCAAGCAACTCGGCTCCAACGGCGGTGGCTGGTACGGCCCCAACAGCGCGGTGGCGCTGGAAAACCCGACGCCGCTGTCGAACCTGCTGGAGATGCTGGCGATCGTCCTGATCCCTATCGCCATCACGTTCATGGTCGGCCCGCTGGTCGGACGCCGCAGACTGACCGCGATGGTGTTCGGCACGATGTTGCTGATGTCGGTGACCACGACGGGCCTGTCGATGTGGTCCGAAGTGTTCTCTTCGACGAACCACGACATCGCATTGATGGAAGGCAAGGAGGTGCGGCTCGGCGCGGACAGCTCGGCGCTGTGGTCGTCGATCACCACCCAGGTCAACAACGGCTCGGTCAACGCGATGCACGACTCGCTGGCGCCGCTCAGCGGCGGCATGGCGATGGTGAACATGCTGATCAACTCGATCTGGGGCGGCATCGGCTGCGGCCTGCAACAATTCCTGGTCTATCTGCTGCTCGGCGTGTTCCTCGCCGGCCTGATGACCGGACGCACGCCTGAGCTCTTCGGCCGCAAGATCGAAGCCCCCGAAGTCCGGTTGCTGGCGTTGTTGATCCTGCTGCAGCCGCTGGTCGTGCTCGGCTTCAGCGCGGTCACGCTCGCCATTCCGTCGATCACCGGCAACTCCAACCCCGGCTTCCACGGCATCAGCCAGGTGTTCTACGAGTACACCTCGGCATTCGCCAACAACGGTTCGGGCTTCGAGGGGCTGGGCGATGCGACGACGTGGTGGAACCTGAGCTGTGCGGTGGTGCTCGCCCTCGGCCGCTACCCCGCGCTCATCGTGCCCCTGGCCGTGGCCGGCCTGCTGGCACGCAAGCGCGTGGCCCCCGAGAGCAGCGGCACGTTGCACGTGGAAACACCGACCTTCGCCCTGACGCTGATCGCCGTGATCGTGGTCCTGACGGTCCTGCAGTTCACGCCGGCGCTGGTCATGGGCCCCATTGCCGAACACCTGACTGTCTACAGTGCCGCCGCGGCGGCACCGTGAGGTAAAGAACGTGACTGATACCACTCAAACCCATCTCGGCACGGCCCGCCGCCAGGCGGTGGCCGGCCTCGACGCCGCCGTGTTGCGCACGACGCTGATCGACTCGTTCCGCAAGCTGTCGCCGCGACAGGCGGCCAGGAGCCCGGTCATCTTCGTCGTGCTGATCGGCACGCTGCTCTCCGCGCTGATCACGTTCGCCGTGCCGGGCAACTTCGCTTTCGGCATCGCGGTGACGGTGATCCTGTTCGTGACCGTGCTGTTCGCCAACTTCGCCGAAGCCATCGCCGAGGCGCGTGGTCGCGGCCAGGCGGCATCGCTGCGGGCGGCACGCCGTGACCTGGTCGCACGCCGCCTCAACGGCAAGACCCGCATCGGCGGCGAAACACGCGTCGCCGCCGCCACGCTGCGTCCGGACGACCACGTGATCGTCTCGGCGGGCGGACTGATCCCGGCCGATGGCGAGATCGTCGAAGGCGTCGCCACGATCAACGAAGCCGCTGTTACCGGCGAATCCGCGCCGGTGCTGCGCGAGGCCGGCACCGATCGTTCCGGCGTCATCGGCGGCACCAAGGTGCTGTCCGACGAGATCATCATCCGCGTAAGCGCCGAGCCGGGCCATAGCTTCCTAGATCGGATGATCGCGCTGGTCGAAGGCGCCAATCGCCAGAAGACGCCCAACGAGATCGCCCTCACCATGCTGCTGGCGGCGATGACGCTGACGTTCCTGATCGTCGTGGCCACCCTGCCCGCGCTGGCTGGCTTCGTCGGTGCGAAGCTCGACCCGCTTCTGCTGATCGCGCTGCTGGTATGCCTGATTCCGACCACGATCGGTGGCCTGCTGCCGGCCATCGGCATCGCCGGCATGAACCGTGCGCTCGCCGCCAACGTGCTGGCCAAGTCCGGCAAGGCAGTGGAAGTGGCCGGCGACGTCGACGTGCTGCTGCTCGACAAGACCGGCACGATCACCTACGGCGACCGTCAGGCCACCGCCTTCCATCCGCTCGCCGGCATCGACATGAGCCAGCTTCGCGACGCGGCGCTGCTCTCTTCGCTCGCCGACCCGACGCCGGAAGGCAAGTCGATCGTGCGGCTGGCCCGCGAGATGAAGAGCACCGTGCCGGAACCGGAAGTGGCGAACTACATGCAGTTCACCGCGCAGACCCGCATGTCCGGGTTGGACCTGCCGGCCGAAGGCGGCAACCGCGTGATCCGCAAGGGCGCGGGCGATGCGATCTCACGCCACGTGCAATCCCTGGGCGGTCAGGTCGCGCCGGAACTGTCCGCGCGCATCGAACAGGTCGCCCGTGGCGGCGCCACGCCGCTGGTGGTGTCCGAAGGCCGGCATGTACTCGGTGTGGTCGAGCTGTCGGACGTGGTCAAGCACGGCGTCAAGGAGCGCTTCGCGCGGCTGCGTGCGATGGGCATCCGCACGGTGATGATCACCGGCGACAACCCGCTCACGGCTGCCGCCATCGCCGCCGAAGCGGGCGTCGACGACTACATCGCCGAGGCCAGGCCCGAGGACAAGCTGGCGCGCATCCGCGCCGAGCAGGCCGGCGGCCGCCTGATCGCGATGGTCGGCGACGGCACCAACGACGCGCCGGCGCTGGCGCAGGCCGACGTCGGCCTGGCGATGAACTCCGGCACGCAAGCGGCCAAGGAGGCAGGCAACATGGTCGATCTCGACAGCGATCCGGCCAAGCTGCTGGCCGTGGTCGAGGTCGGCAAGCAGCAGCTGATCACGCGCGGCGCGCTGACCACGTTCTCGCTGGCCAACGATGTGTCGAAGTACTTCGCGATCCTGCCGGCACTGTTCGCGGCCGCGATCCCGCAGATGGCCGCGCTGAACGTGATGCACCTGTCGAGCCCGACCAACGCAGTACTGGCGGCGCTGGTGTTCAACGCAATCATCATCCCGGCACTGATTCCACTCGCATTGAAAGGCGTGCGCTTCAAGCCCGCCAGCTCGGTCGCGCTGCTGCGCCGGAACATGCTCGTCTACGGCGTGGGCGGCGTGCTGCTGCCGTTCGCCGGCATCAAGCTGATCGATCTCGCCCTCGTGGCACTGGGGTTCTGACATGACTTCGCTGACTTCCACCTCCATCGCTCCTCCCGCCGCTCGCGCGGATGTGCTCGAGGACGGCACCACCGTTCGTGCGAGCCTCGTGTTCGCCGGTGTGATCCTGCTGGGCTTCGGCTTCCTGTACTCGCTGGCGGGTGCCGGGCTGGGGCGCGTGCTGTTCCCGCACCAGGCCACAGGCAGCATCGTGACCGTCGACGGCAAGGCGCGCGGCTCCGAGCTGGTGCCGCAGCCCTTCGGAGATGCGCGCTATTTCCAGCCGCGTCCGTCGGCCGCCAACTACGACCCGATGGCCGCCGCCGGCAGCAACATGGCGCGCAGCAATCCGGACCTGCGCAAGCGCATCGACGAGCTGACGCAGGCGGTTGCCACGCGCGAAGGCATCGCACCAGCGCAGGTGCCGGGCGAACTGGTCACGCAGTCCGGCAGTGGCCTCGATCCGCACCTGTCGCCACTCGGCGCGCAGGTGCAGGCCGCGCGCGTCGCCAGGGCACGTGACCTGGACGTCGCGTCGGTCGAGCGGCTGATCGCCGAACATACCGAAGCGCCGCAGTTCGGCGTGCTGGGCCAGCCGCGCGTCAACGTGCTCGAACTCAACCTGGCGCTGGACGGTGCACAGGCGACGCGCTGACGACGGCCACGTGCCAGGACAGGACCGGGGCGGCGAACGCGGCCCCGGGCCTCGTCGCGTTTCCGAGACGATGCATGCCACGAGCGCACGGCCCATGTCCTATAAGCTGGCTCCGCGACCCTCCAACCCAGAGTGCATGGCGAGTAGCGCCCCATGATCGAACGCAATGCACAGGCAGACGCCCTCATCGGCGAGCTGCAACGCCAGGGAGCCGGTCGCCTGACCATCTTCCTCGGCGCCGCGCCCGGGGTCGGCAAGACCTACACCATGCTCGCGCGCGCGCGCGAACTGCAGCGCCGAGGCCTGGATGTCGTCGTTGGCCTGGTCGAAACCCACGGCCGCGCCGAAACCGAGGCGCTGCTCGACGGCCTGGAGGTGCTGCCGCGCAAGCGCATCGACTACGTCGGGCAGGACGGACGTGGACGGGTGATGGAGGAACTCGACCTC
The DNA here is from genome assembly GCF_015453285.1 of Lysobacter niastensis. GTDB lineage: Bacteria > Pseudomonadota > Gammaproteobacteria > Xanthomonadales > Xanthomonadaceae > Lysobacter_J > Lysobacter_J niastensis. Next base: position 128,784 of record NZ_JADLZT010000005.1, on the reverse strand, counting down.
GACGCCCTGCTCGCCCGCAAACCCAAGCTCGCGCTGGTGGACGAACTGGCGCACCGCAACGTACCCGGCAGCCGCCACGAGCGGCGCTGGCAGGACGTGATCGAACTGCTCGATGCCGGCATCGACGTCCATACCACGATCAACATCCAGCACCTTGAAAGCCTCAACGACGTCGTGCACCGGATCACCGGCGTGCGCGTTTCCGAAACCGTGCCCGATGCCGTGTTCGACCGGCTCCGCGACATCGTCCTGGTCGACCTGCCGCCGCGCGAGCTGATCGAACGCCTGCAGCAAGGCAAGGTCTATGTTCCGGAACAGGCCGCACACGCGCTGCAGGCGTTCTTCTCGCCGAGCAACCTCACCGCGCTGCGCGAGCTGGCGATGCAGACCGCGACCGACCGCGTCGACAGCGACCTGCGCGAAGCGCAGACCGCGCGCGGGCTTCCCGGCGTGCCGCTGCGGCGTACGGTGCTGCTCGCCATCGACGGGCTGGGGCAGTCGGAGTACCTGGTGCGTGTCGCGCGCCGACTGGCGGAACGCCGCGACGCGCCCTGGACCGTGGTCAACGTGCAGATCGCCCGCGTACCGGACGAAGCGCAACAGCTCGAGCTCGACCGGGCCTTCGCGCTGGCCCGGCGACTGGGCGGCGACACCGCGGTCCTGCATGGCAACAGCATCGTCGACGCGCTGCTCGACCATGCCTCGCGTATCGGCGCCAGCACGATTGTCCTGGGCCGAACGCGCGAGCGTCCTGTTGCGCGGATGTTCAACCGCACGCTGACGCAGCAGCTGATCCAGCGCGGCGCGCACTATGAACTCACCATCGTCAGCACGCCGGAGGCGCGCGCCAAGGCGCGGCGCTCTTCGCGCGGATTCGGCGAACACCTCGGGCGTAGCGACGCGCTGCTGGCGGTGACCTCAGCCACACTGGCCACCGCGCTGGCCTGGATCGCCGAGCGCTGGATCGGCCTGGACGACCTGTCGCTGGTGTTCATCGTCGCGGTGGTGCTGGTGGCCGCGCGCACGCGCATGACCGCCGCGGTCATCGCCGCGGTCCTGTGCTTCCTCGCCTACAACTTCTTCTTCATCGAGCCGCGCTTCACGCTGATGATCAGTGCGCGGCAGGGCGTCACCACGGTGCTGCTGTTCCTGGTCGCCGCGCTGGTTGCGGGACGGCTGGCGTCGAAGCTGCGCATGCAGGTGCTGGCCCTGCGCGCCGCCAACGCGCAGGCCAACGCAATGCAGACGCTGAGCCGCCAGCTCGCCACCGCGGCCGACCTGGGCCAGGTGGTGCAGGCCGGACGCGATGCGCTGCGCCGTTCGCTGGGCACCGACGTGATGATCCGCCTCGGTAGCGGGCCGATCCGGCTCAGCGACGGCACGCCACCGCTGAGCGACATGGATCGTGCAGCGGCGGACTGGGCGCAGCGCCACCGCCAACCGGCCGGGCACTACACCGACACGCTCGCCGGTTCGGAATGGTGGTTCCTGCCGCTGGCCATCGAAGGCGGCGAAGGGGGCGTCATCGGCCTGCGCTTTCCCGCCGGCATGCACCGGCTTGGCCTGGAGCAGCGCCGCCTCGCTGAAGCGATGGCCGAGGACATAGCGCAGGCCGTCGTCCGCACGCGCCTGGTCGCCGATCTGGAAGACGCGCGCGTCGGCAACGAGACCGAGCGCCTGCGCTCGGCATTGCTGTCGTCGGTCTCGCACGACCTGCGCTCACCGCTGGCGGCGATCATCGGCGCCGCCAGCAGCCTCGACAGCTACGCCGACGCGATGAGCGCGCACGACCGCCACGACCTGCTCGACACCATCCGCGTCGAGGGCGAGCGCCTGGACCGTTACATCCAGAACCTGCTCGACATGACGCGCCTGGGACATGGCGGCCTCACCCTCAATCGCGACTGGATCGGCGTGGACGAACTGATCGGTTCGGCAGTCACCCGCTTGCAGCGTTACGAACCGGGCGCGCGTTTCGACGTCACGGTCGAACCGGACCTGCGCGCGATCTGGGTACACCCGGCACTGGTCGAGCAGGCTCTGTTCAACGTGCTGGAGAACGCCGCGAAGTTCTCGCCGCGGGGCGAGTCCATCCACGTCGACGCGCGCGACGTGGACGGTCAACTGCGCATCGAAGTCGGCGACCGCGGCCCGGGCATCCCCGAGGATGAGCGCAAGCGTATCTTCGACATGTTCTACAGCGTGGAACGCGGCGACCGCGGGCGCCAGGGCACGGGCCTGGGGCTGGCGATCTGCCAGGGCATGATCGGTGCGCACGGCGGCAGCGTCGAAGCGCTGCCGGGGCGCATCGTCGAGGGGGAGGGTCGCCGCGGCACCACGATCCGCATTACCCTGCCCCGCATCGAGCCTTCCCCGCCTGCCGTGCAACGATGACCGACGACCACGCGCCCCCGCCAAGCGGTCCGGCGTCCGCCACGCCGCCCGCGCGCATCCTGGTGATCGACGACGAGCCGCAGATCCGCAAGTTCCTCGACATCAGCCTGCGTGCGCAGGGCTATGCGGTGGAGACGCGCGACACCGGTAGCGGCGGACTGGAGGCGTTGGCGACCCACGGCGCCGACCTGGTGGTGCTCGACCTCGGTCTGCCCGACCGCGACGGCCACGACGTGCTGCGCGAACTGCGCCAGTGGTCGCAAGTGCCGGTCATCCTGCTGACGGTACGGGCGCACGAAGGGGAAAAGGTCGCCGGCCTCGACGAAGGCGCCAACGACTACGTGACCAAGCCGTTCGGCGTGCAGGAACTGATGGCCCGCATCCGCGTACTGCTGCGCGCGCACGCCACATCAGGCGAAGCCCTGCCGGTGTACGACGACGGCCGCCTGCACATCGACCTGGCGCGCCGCGAAGTGCGCCTTGACGGAGCGGTCGTCGCGCTGGGAAGAAAGGAATACGCACTGCTGGCGCTGTTGCTGCAGCATGCGGGCCGCGTCGTTACCCAGCCGCAACTGCTGCGCGAACTGTGGGGACCGACCCACCAGCACGATACGCACTACCTGCGCATCCTCGTCGGCAAACTGCGCCACAAGCTGGGCGACGATGCCGCCGCCCCGCGCTGGATCGCCACCGAGCCAGGCGTCGGCCTGCGTTTCATCCAGCACGACTGACTCGGCGAGGACGGCGGCCGTCAGGAGAGCGTCACCTGCGCACGCGCATAGGCCCGCGGACTCATGCCGGTCGTGCGGCGGAACGTGCGGGTGAAATGGCTCTGGTCGAAGAATCCGAGCTCCGCGGCGATGTCGGCGATGCGCGTATCGCCATCGGCAAGCAGGCCGCGAGCGCGTTCGATGCGCATGCGCAACAGGAACGCCATCGGACTGCATCCGGTGCTCTGGCGGAAACGCCTGGCGAAATGGAACCGGCTCATGCAGGCCACGCGCGCCAGCGACTCCAGGCTGATGCTTTCTCCAATGTGCGTGGCCATGTAGTCGTGGATGCGTAGCACGGTGCCTTGCGGCAAGCCCTGCTTCCAGCGCGAGTGGACACGGACATCGTCCGGCGCTTCCTGCGGCACGGCAACCGCCGCGCATTCGCGCGCGTCTACCGGCGTGTTCCAGGAAACGTCGAACGTGTCCATCGGAGCCTCCTCGTCGATGCATGGCCGTGGCGCGGACAGACAGGCATCCTCTCCATTGGATGCGTGAAGCCCCATGCCTCGAACGGGTGATGCCACTCCAATGCGGCAGCACCGCCCGACGCGCGGTCCGTTGCGGCTGAATGCGGGTTGGTTTCGTGCAGGCGATCGGTGCCGCCTGTCTGGATCGAACGCACTAACGGGCCCAAGTAGGAAGGGCGGGTGCGAAAAAGAGCGTGAAGCGCCCGCACTGGCATACAAGACGGCCTCTTCACGCGGGTCGAACATGCGCGTTCATTCCTGCCTCCGCCGGACGCCTCCCATGCCCACCTACCCCGCCGGCCATACCGCCCTGCTGTTCGTGGACCCGTACAACGATTTCCTGGCCGACGGCGGCAAGCTGTGGCCGCGGGTCGCCGCCGTCGCGGAATCCGTGGGGCTGCACGGCAACCTCAAGCGGATCGTGGCGGCGGTGCGCGCCGCTGGGCTCCCCGTGTTCATCGTTCCGCACCACCGCTCCGAACCGGACGACTTCGCCGGATGGGACCACCCGACGCCGTACCAGCTCGGTACCGCGAAAGGCCAGGTCTTCGCCAAGGGCAGCTGGGGCGGCGAATGGTTCCCCGAGTTCGCGCCGCAACCGGGCGACACGATCGTCAAGGAGCACTGGGGCGGCAGCGGCTTCGCCAACACGGACCTCGATTTCCTGCTGAAACAGAAGCGGATCAGCCACGTGATCCTGGTCGGCCTGATCGCCAATACCTGCATCGAGTCCACCGGCCGCTTCGCCACCGAACTGGGCTACCACGTCACGCTGGTGCGCGACGCCACCGCGGCGTTCAGCCCGGAAGCGATGCATGCCGCGCACGAGATCAATGCCCCGTCCTTCGCCCATGCGATATTCACGACCGATCAGTTGCTGGAAGCGCTACAGGGCGTGAACGCCTGATCCGGGGCGTGGCCGCCGCGGGCACGGAACCACGTTGTTTCGGTCCACCGGGGCGAATCACCCGGAGAAGCCCTGGGGAGGGCGTCATGTTAGGCATCACACCGTTCGGCATGGTCCATACCGTGATCAGCCTGGTCGCGGTCGCCGCTGGCGTGGCAGCCCTCGTGCGTTACGGGGAAATCGGCTCGCGAACGTTCTCCGGCCGCGTCTACCTGGTCATGACGGTGCTGACCTGCCTGACGGGCTTTTTCATCTTCCGCCACGGCGGATTCGGCAAGCCGCACGCGCTCGGCATCCTGACGCTGATGGTGCTGGCCATCGCCTGGTGCGCCGAGCACTGGAACTGGTTCGGACGCGCATCGGCGTATGTGTCGGTGGTCGGATACTCGTTGACACTGTTCTTCCACATGATTCCGGCCATCACCGAAACCGCCACGCGGGTGCCGGTGGGGCAGCCGTGGGCCTCCGGGCCGGAAGCGCCGGTGGTCCAGACGGGCGTGGCGATAGCCTTCCTCGTGTTCCTGATGGGGGCGGTGCTGCAGGTTCGCCGCATCATCCTGGCCCGCCGCCGCGCCGGCAGCGCCGGTCCGGTGCGGCCAGCCGTGCGCTAGGCCTGTTCTTCCTGCGACCGGAGGGAGTCCAGTCGGACGCGGGGATGACAACGGCTATTCCAGACCTTCCCTGCCGTAGTTCACCCTCTTCACGCGCTGCGGCGCGTTGCTCATCGCCGCAACCGTACTTCTGCGCGGCGCCCCCTCAGGCCTGGGCGATGTTGCCCCGGCGCCGCGTGCGCAGGGCGGGAATCCGCCGCACGCGCTCCAGTGCGCGATACCCGTCCGGGTTGCTCATCTGCCAGTTCCAGGCGTCGCGGCACATCGCGTCCAGGTCCAGCTCGGTGCGCCAGCCCAGCGTCGACGCCGCCAGCGTGGGGTCGGCATAGATCGTTGCCACGTCACCGGGACGCCGCTCGACGATCTCGTATGGAATCTCGCGACCGCAGGCCTGTTCGAAGGCGCGCAGCAGCTGCAGCACGCTGATGCCCTGGCCGGTGCCGAGGTTCACCGTGAGGTTGCGGCCGGTATCGGCGAGGTACTCCAGCGCATCGGCATGCGCGCGCGCCAGGTCCAGCACATGCAGGTAATCGCGCACGCCGGTGCCATCCGCCGTCGGGTAGTCGTTGCCGAAGATGCGCAGCTGCTCGCGACGCCCGACCGCCACCTGGCAGATGTAGGGCATCAGGTTGTTGGGAATCCCGGACGGATCCTCGCCGATCAGGCCCGACGGATGTGCGCCGACCGGATTGAAGTAACGCAGGCAGGCCGCGGTGAACATCGGGTCGGACGCGCAGAGGTCGCCGATCAGCTGCTCGATCATCGCCTTGGTGCGGCCATAGGGGTTGCACGGCTGTACCGCCGCGGCTTCGTCCAGCGGCACCTGCTGCGGATCCCCGTAGACCGTCGCCGAGGAACTGAACACGATTCGCCGCACCTTGGCCCGGACCATCGCCTGCAGCAGGGCGATGCTGCCGCAGACGTTGTTCTCGTAGTAGTCGAGCGGACGCTCGCAGGATTCGCCGACCGCCTTGAGCGCGGCGAAATGCACCACGGCGTCGAAGCGGTAGGTGGAGAACAACGTGTTCAGCGCCTCGTGGTCGCGCAGGTCGACACGATGCGATGCGATCACCTTCTGGGTCAGGCGGCCAAGCCGCTGCAGCACCAGTGGCGAGCTGTTGACGAAATTGTCCGCGATGACGATCTGATGACCGCGCTCGGCCAGCACCACGCAGGTGTGGCAGCCGATGTAGCCCGCACCGCCGGTCACCAGAATTCGCATCGGGCTCGCCTCCTTTTCGGTCTCCATCAACACAACGCAGAAACCCGTGCTTGCCGGTAACCGGCAACTTTCACGTTCTGTCCCGATACAGGGGACATCGAACCGGCACGAGCCATCTGTCCGCCTTCGGGCACGCGTCGCGTGCTCATCTCCCGAAGACTGCCGCCAGACCGGAGAACGTGACGCGATGACCGCCCCGCTGCCTTCCATGGACCGGATCCGTATTGCGGTAGTCGGCCTGGGCTATGTCGGCCTGCCACTGGCCGTGGCGTTCGGCCGCCAGTTCCCGACGCTGGGGTTCGACATCAATGCTGAACGCGTCGCCGAACTGGAACGCCAGCACGACCACACGCTCGAAGTCTCCACCGAGGAACTCCGCTCGGCGACGAAGCTGACGTACTCCAGCCAGGCTGAACCGCTGGCGGCTTGCAACGTGTTCATCGTGACCGTGCCGACGCCCATCGACGAGTTCAAGCGTCCGGATCTGCGTCCACTGGAATCTGCAAGCCGCACGGTGGGCCGCGCGATCGCGCCGGGCGGCGTCGTGGTCTACGAATCGACCGTCTATCCGGGCGCCACCGAAGAGGTGTGCGTGCCGATCATCGAGCGCGAGTCCGGGCTGCGCTTCAACCAGGATTTCTACGCGGGCTACAGCCCCGAACGGATCAACCCCGGAGACCAGGAGCACCGCCTGGAGACGATCCGCAAGGTCACTTCCGGCTCCACGCCCGAGGCCGCGGAGTTCGTCGATGCGTTGTACCGCCGCATCGTCACCGCGGGCACCCACAAGACCTCCAGCATCCGCGTCGCCGAGGCCGCCAAGGTCATCGAGAACATCCAGCGCGACGTCAACATCGCGCTGATCAACGAACTGGCGATGATCTTCCACCGCCTCGACATGGACACGCACGAAGTCCTGCAGGCCGCCGGTACCAAGTGGAATTTCCTGCCTTTCCGGCCCGGCCTGGTCGGCGGCCACTGCATTGGCGTGGATCCCTACTACCTGACCCACAAGGCCCAGCAGATCGGCCACCACCCCGACATGATCCTTGCCGGCCGCCGCATCAACGACGGCATGGGCGGCTACGTCGCGCGCCGGCTGGTGCGCCTGATGTCCAAGCGCAACGGCAAGGCGGCCCCGAAGCGGGTGCTGGTTCTGGGCCTGGCGTTCAAGGAGAACTGCCCGGACCTTCGCAATACCAAGGTCGTCGACATCATCAACGAACTGCGCGGATTCCACGCGCTGGTCGACGTGTACGACCCGTGGGTCAGCGCGGAACACGCGCATGCCGAATACGGCATCGACCTGGTGTCAGACCCCGACCCCGGCAAGTACGACGCCGTCATCCTGGCCGTCGCCCATCGCGAGTTCGTCGAACTCGGCATCGACGGCATCCGCGCCTACGGCACGCCCGACGCGGTGCTGTTCGACGTCAAGGGCGCGTTTCCGCGCGCCAGCGTCGACGGCTGCCTGTAAAGGAACGAGGAGCCCGACATGCGGGTACTGGTCACCGGAGCCGCGGGCTTCATCGGTTCGCGCCTCAGCGAGCGGCTGCTGGAGCGCGGCGACGAAGTCCTGGGCTACGACGACGTCAACGCCTACTACGATCCGCGGCTGAAGGAAGCGCGGCTGGCGCGGCTGCTCCCGCAGGCCGGTTTTCGTTTCACGCGGGCGTCACTGGAGGATCGCGAGGCCGTGAAGACGGCGTTCACCGACTTCAGACCGCAACGCGTGGTCAACCTCGCCGCCCAGGCCGGCGTGCGCTACTCGCTGGAGAACCCGCACGCCTATATCGACAGCAACATCGTCGGATTCATGAACATCCTCGAAGCCTGCCGCCACGGCGACGTCGAGCACCTGGTGTACGCGTCCTCCAGCTCGGTCTACGGCGCCAACCGCAAGCTGCCGTTCGACGTGGCCGACAGCGTCGACCATCCGGTGAGCATGTACGCCGCCACCAAGAAGGCCAACGAACTGATGGCGCATACCTACAGCCATCTGTTCGACCTGCCAACCACCGGCCTGCGCTTCTTCACCGTCTACGGCCCCTGGGGGCGCCCCGACATGGCGCTGTTCCTGTTCACGCGGCGCATCCTCGCCGGCGAGCCGCTGGACGTCTTCAACCACGGCCGCCACACCCGCGACTTCACCTACATCGACGACATCGTCGAAGGCGTTATCCGCACCCTCGACCGTGTGCCCGGCCCGGATCCCACCTTCGATCCGCTGGTGCCGAACCCGGCCAGTTCGTCAGCGCCCTACCGCGTCTACAACATCGGCAGCCACCGCCCGGTCGAACTGCTGCGCTACATCGAGGTCCTGGAGGAATGCCTGGGCCGTAAAGCCGAGATGCGGATGCTGCCTCTTCAGCCGGGCGATGTTCCGGACACTTACGCCGACGTCGAGGCCCTCCAGCGCGACACCGGATACGCGCCGTCCACGCCGGTAGAGGTAGGAGTACGTAAGTTCGTCGAGTGGTACCGCAGTTTTTACGGCACCTGAACGAAGATCCGGGTTGGCCCCGGGTTTGCATGTCCCGGGCGCTTCGGCTGGCCGGGTTAAACCGCCAGAGGCGTTCGGAATTAGGGCGTATACCGGAGAAAAGCCATGCGCGTCGTGATCGGTTTGTGGGCTGTATGTGTTTCCCTGCTGCTGGCCGCGTGCGCGAGCTCCAGTGGTGCCGTTTCCACCGCACCTCCCGCCGACGTGCCGACCACGGCCTCGGCGTACCGCATCGGCGTCGATGACGTCGTGCAGGTATCGGTGTGGCGCAGTCCCGAGTTGAGCATCACCGCTCCCGTGCGTCCCGACGGCAACATCACCGTGCCGCTGGTCGGCGACGTGACCGCCGCGGGCCGCCTGCCCGACGAAGTCGCCAAGGAAGTCCAGAGCAAGCTCGCTACCTACGTGCGCGAGCCGCAGGTCACGGTGATCCTCACCGAACTGCGCAGCCACGAATACCTGTCGCGCGTGCGCGTGACCGGTGCCGTGCGCACGCCGGTGTCGATTCCGTACCGCCAGGGCATGACCGTGCTCGACGCGGTGCTCGCCGCCGGTGGCGTCACCGAGTTCGCGGCGCCTGACCGCTCCGGGCTGTATCGCAAGAACGGGCAGGACACCGTCAACTATGCGGTCAAGCTCGATCGCATCCTCAACCGTGGCGACCTGGCGACCAACTACGCCGTTGCGCCCGGCGATGTGATCACCGTGCCCGAGCGCGCGCTTTGAGCTCGGCGTCATGAGCACCGCACTTGTCGAGTGGACCGCCCCCGAGAGTCGCCTGCCGACGGCGGCAACGCTATTGCCCGTCGTCTTCGAGGAGACTCGCCGCCGCCCCGTGTTCCTCGCTGCGATTTTCGCCGCGATCGCGCTCGGCGCCCTGTTCTTCGGCCTGACGTTGTCGAAGAACTATTCGTCCACCACCACGATCATGGTGGACGAGAACACGCTGGCGACAGGCAAGTCCGCCGCGAACGCCGAAGTCGTCGACCGTGCAGCCATCGCACGGGAGGTGGCCTTCAGCCGCAAGGTGATGCGTGAGGTGCTCAAGGCCGGCGGCTGGATGGACAGCCATCCGAGCGCGCTCGAGCAGGAACAGCTGATCAAGAAGATCGCGCAGAACACCGAGATCACCTCGTCCAAGCAACTGCCGAACGTGGTGCGCGTGAGCTACACCGACAGCAGTCCGCTGCGTGCGTACCGGGTCACAGGCAAGCTCGGCGAGATGATCATCGAGGAAAGTCTCGCGGCGCGAGCCAGCCAGGCCAGGAGCGCCTACGAGTTCATCAGCGGCCAGGTCTCGCGCTACAGCACCCGGCTGCGCGACGCGGAAGCCAAGCTGGCCGCGTTCCGCAAAGCCAATCCCGACGCACGGGCAGGCTCCGACGAAGATGTCGTCCGTCGCATCGCCGAGCTGCGTCGCGCGGTCGACGACGCGCGCATGGATCTGCTCGATGCGCAGGCGCAGGAAGGCGCCATGCGCTCCGCGCTTTCGCGCCAGAGCCCGCTCGGCATGATGCAGAGCCGTGGCAGCCAGATGCAGGTGCAGATGGCCGAACTGGTCGCCGAGCGCAACCGCCTGCTGCTGAGCTACACCGACCAGCATCCGGACGTGGTTCGCATCAACAGCCAGATCCGCGACCTGCAAAACGGCGTGCGCAGCAGTGCCGCATCGGAAACGACGCTGGTGGTGCCGAAAGGCGCATCCACCGGCGGGACACTCAACCCGGCCTATGGCGAACTTTCCACGCGCGTGGCCGATGCCCGCGGCCGCGGCGCGGCTTCGGCGTCCCGCATCGCGCTCGGCCAGCAACTGCTGCAGGAAGAGATGGCGCGCAGCGACCGCGTCGCCGAGGCCAGCGGTGAGATGTCCGACCTGACACGCGACTATGAAGTGAACCGCGACGTCTACAAGGACCTGCTCAAGCGCCGCGAGAACGCCCAGGTCGCGATGGACATGGACACGAGCAAGAAGGGCCTGACGTTCCGCGTGCTCGAACCTGCGGCCATCCCGCTGCAGCCCAGCGGCGGACTGCGCCTGGTGCACGTGGCCGGCATCGGCCTGTTCCTGGCGGTCATCGCGCCGCTGCTGTTCCTGCTCGGCATGCTGAGGATGGACAACCGCGTCCGCTCGCCGGCGCAGGTGGAGCAACTCGCCGGCCTGCCCGTGCTCGGGACGATCCCGATGCAGAACACGCAGAGTCGTCGCGCCGAATCCAGGCACAAGCTGCGACTGGCATGCCTGCTGGTCCTGGTGGTGCCCGTGGCCTACGGACTCGCCCTGTCCGCCCGATGGATCCTCGCCCAATGAACCAGCCCAGCACGCTGTCACCGCGCAACGGCGATATCGAACGGCCGGCATCCGACCGCAATGTCACTCCGGCGATGGAGCGCCAGACGCTGACACCTGCACAGTTGCAGGAACGGTCGATCATCAGCAACAGCCTGGCGCCCCGACCCGAGGTCAACGCCTTCCGCGACCTGCGCACGCGCCTGCAGGCGACCGCGGACGGCCACAATTTCGTCACGCTGGTGACGGCGGTCAGCCCGGGCAGCGGCGCCAGCTACGTGTGCCGCAACCTCGCCGCGGCGTTCGCTTTCCACGACACGCGCAGCGCGATGGTCCTGGACTGCAATCCCTACCATCCCAGCCAGCACACCACGATGCGCATCGAACCGGTGCGCGGCGGCCTGACCGACTACCTGCGCGACCCGGAAACGGATCTCGGCGACATCGTCTACGAGACCGGCGTGCCGAGACTGCGCCTGATCCCGGCCGGTTCGCCGGACGAGTTCGGCGGCGAGTATTTCTCTTCGTTCCGCATGCACCTGCTGCTGGACACGCTGCGCAACCGTTACCCGGCGCGTTACCTGCTGCTCGACGGACCACCGGTCAGCTCCGGTCCCGACGCGCGCATCCTGTCGGACCTGGCCGACATCGTGGTGCTGGTCGCCGGCTACGGGCGCGACAGTCCCGCCGCGATCGCACAGGCCGCGGCCAACTTCGATCCGAACAAGTTCGCCGGCGTCGTGTTCAACCAGGGCGTGTGAGGACCGGCTCATGAGGGGCAATCCATGACGATCGCTCGCAAGGGGCAATCCGCCATCCACCGCGCTCCGCGACGCATCCGCAGAACGGCCCTGCTGCTCTCGCTGCTGGCGGTCCTGCCGGGCACGTCGGGGGCGCTCGACCTGGAGTACGACGTCGGCCTGTCGCTGAAGTACGGCGACAACCTCAGCCTGACCGAGGACAACGAGGTCAGCGACACCGTGCTGAGCCCGGTGGTGCGGTTCACCGCGGAGGAGGACAGCTCGCACATCAAGCTGCAGGCCCGCGGCGACCTGTTCTATCCGATCTACCTGCAGAACAACTTCGACGACGATTTCCGCGGCAAGTTCTCCGGCACGCTGGACTGGATGATCGTGCCGGACCGCTTCGACTGGGTCTTCCAGGACTATTTCAGTCCGCAGCAGATCGACGAACTGGATTCCTACTCGCCCGACAACGTGCAGCAGGTCAACCTGTTCGTCACCGGACCCACGCTGTATGCGCGCTTCGGCGCCGCCACCCGGGGCCAGTTCGACCTGCGCTACGGCAACAGCTGGGCCGAGACCAGCGAGGACTTCAATGGCGACCGTTACGGCGCGGCCGCGCGGGTGCGTCACGACATCGACGCCGTCTCCTACATCACCGGCAACCTGGAGGGGGCGGACATCAACTACGACCCCGAAGGCGAACGGGCCGACTACAAGCGCTACGACGCCTATGTCGGCTACGGCCGCAAGGGACCGCAACTGAGCTTCGACGTCGATCTTGGCTATACCGAACTCGACCGCGACATCAGCCCGGACAAGGACTCCGGCGCACTGGTGCGTGCGCGCGCCGACTGGCGCTTCTCCTCGCGCAGCCTGCTCGGACTGACCGCGCGCTACCAGTACACGGACGCCACGCAGAACCTGGTCACGCCGACGTTCGATTTCTCCAACCGCGACCTCATCTACCTCGCCTATCCGGACATCCTGGTCCAGCCCGAGGTGTATCGCGAGCGCATGGGCAAGCTCGTCTACCAGTACAAGAGCGAGCGAACCACCTTCCGCGTGCAACCGTACTACCGCAGCTTCGAGTACCTGGATGACCTGGCCGAGGATCAGGTCCGGGCCGGCGCGCTGTTCGACGTCGATTACCGGCTGCGGCCGCTGACGACGTTGTCCTTCCTGGCGGGGTACGAGAATCGCGACTACGACGACACCGACCGCGAGGACGACAACCTGGTCGTGGGTGTGGGCCTGGAACAGCAGTTCACGCGGCACTGGATTGGCCGCTTCGACTACGAATACCTGGACCGCGACAGCAACGAGGCGGGACGCAGTTATGAAGCCAACTCCGTCACCCTCACCGTGATCTATCGACGCTGAAGACTTCCTCCATGCGAATGGCTCCTGCCCTCCGACGTCGCTCGACACAGCCGGATCGGCCCGGCAGCCAGCCAGTGCGGCGGGCTCCCGGCCAGGAGGGCTGACCATGCCGTCCGTATCGCCGGGGGTTGCGATTTTCGGGCTGGCGTTCTGGCTCAGCGTCGGCGCCCTCCTCTTCACCTACGCCGGCTATCCGCTGCTGATGGCGGCCCTGGCACGGTTGCGGCCGCGGCCGGTACGGTCGAGCGCACAGACACCCCGGGTCGATGTGCTGCTGGTCGTGCACGATGCCGCGGGCCAGCTCGACGCCAAACTGCGAAACCTGCTGTCGCTGGACTACCCATCGGACCGGCTGCGGATCAACGTCGTCTGCGACGGTTGCGGCGACGGGACCGAAGCCATCGCGCACCTGGCGGATCCTGCGCGCGTGCGCGTATTCACGCATCGCGAGCGCCGGGGCAAGTCCGCCTGCATCGGTGCCACGCTGGGCTCGCTCGACGCCGACATCGTGCTGTTCACCGACGTGCGCCAACGCGTGGATGCCGGTGCGCTGCGCGCATTGGCCGCGGCGCTGGCGGACGACCACGTGGGTGCCGCCAGCGGCGAACTGGTATTCGAGGCCGCCGACGGTTTCGGCCGGGGCATCGATGCGTATTGGCGCTACGAGAAGCTTATCCGCCGCCTGGAGAGCGCCAGCGGCTCGCTGGTGGGAGTCACCGGCGCGCTCTATGCGGCGCGGCGCAGCGTGATCGGCGACGTGCCCGCCGGCATCGTGCTCGACGACATGTGGATCCCGCTGCGGATCGCGTCCGCTGGCTACCGCGTCGTGTTCGTCCCGCAGGCACTGGCCTACGACGCCGCCGCCAGCGATCCGGCCGTCGAGGAAACACGCAAGCGGCGCACGCTCGGCGGCAACTACCAGCTGCTGCATCGCTGGCCGCAACTGGCCGTGCCGGGCGCGCATCCGCTGGCGTGGCGGCTGTGGGGCCACAAATGGCTGCGTCTTCTCGCGCCGTGGCTGATGCTGCTGGCACTGGCCAGCAACGCGGCATTGGCCGTGCTGGGCGGTCGCGTCTATCTGATCCTGTTCCTGCTGCAACTGGCCGCCTATGCGCTGGCACTGCTCGGCCGTGGCGTGCCGGCGCTCGCGCGGGCCTGGATGCCGGCACGCATCGCCGCGGCATTCCTGAGCCTCAACGCCAGCGCCCTGCTCGGGCTGGCCGATTACGTGCGCAATCCAAACGCCCACCTCTGGCGGACGACGCCGCACCGGGAGCTGTACCGATGAGCGAACCCGCTCCCATGCAAGCGACGCTGCCGCAACAAGCCGCGACGGACACCGTCGCGCCGTCGGCTGCCACGGGCCATGCTCCGCTGCGGCGGGTGGTGTATGTCGTCTCGCAGTTCCCCTGCCTGCATGAAACCTTCATCGCCCGCGAGATCGCCACGCTGGTTTCCGAGGGCGTGGACGTGCGCATCCTGTCGCTGAAGGCGCCATCGCCGCATCCCATCCAGCGCGAGTCGGCGCCGCTCCTCGACCGCGTGAGGCATCCCCATCTGCTGGGCACGATCTTCGGATCGCTGGCCGTCACGTTGCGCGAACCCCGCCAGGTGCTCGGTTCGCTGGCTGCCATCGTCGCCGACAGCTGGCGGCACCCCGTCGTCGCGGTGAAGTCGCTGGTGTCCGTGTTGCGCGGTCTTGAGCACGTGGCGTGGCTGCGGCGCTTCGATCCGCAGCTGATCCACGCCCACTGGGCGACCTATCCCACCACGGTGGCATGGGTGCTCGGCCGCGTGCTGCACCGTCCTTTCAGCTTCACCTGCCATGCGCACGACATCTTCATCGAACGGCAGATGCTGGCGCGCAAGATCGACGACTCGGCGCTTGCCGTCACCATTTCGCACTTCAATGTCGACTGGCTCAGTTCGCATGCGACGCCCAGGGCCAGCGACAAACTCAAGGTGGTGCATTGCGGCGTCGACCTCGACCGCAACGCATGGCAGCCCCACAACCGCTCCACGGCAACCCTGCTCGCCGTCGGCCGGCTCGATCCGATCAAGGGCTTCGCAACCCTCATCGACGCCCTGCGACTGCTGCGCGAACGCGGAGCCCACCTGCACTGCCGGCTGATCGGCTCCGGTCCGCTCGACGACGAACTGCGCCAGTTCGCGCACGACTGTGGCGTGGCCGACATGATCGACTTCGCCGGCGCGCAGACGCAGGACGTCGTGCGCGGATCGATGAACTCGGCAACGTTGTTCGTGCTCCCCTCGGAAGTGGCCGACGATGGCAACCGCGACGGCATCCCCGTGGCGCTGATGGAGGCGATGGCCAGTGGCTGTCCGGTGATCAGCACGCGCGTGTCGGGCATTCCCGAGCTGATCGAGGACAACCGCGACGGCCTGCTGGTGCCGGAGCGCGATCCCGAAGCCCTGGCCGACGCGATCCAGCAACTGCTCGCAGAACCCGAGTTGCGCGCGCGCCTGGCCGCGCGTGCCCGCGCCCGCATCGAGCACGCCTTCGACGCGCGCAAGGAAGCCTCCCGCCTGCACGGTTACATGGCGGAGGTGGTGCATGGCCGCTAAGCGACTGCTGGTGGTGAGCGACGAGATGGAGGTCGGCGGCAGCCAGCGCCAGATCACGCATCTGCTGCGCGGATTGGACCGCACGCGCTGGCAACCGGAGCTGTTGTATTTCCGCAATCCCTCGTTCCTGATCGACGAGGTCGAAGATCTGGGCATCCTCGTGCATCACCTGCCCAAGGAAGGACGCCTCGATCCTGGTTTCGTGCTGCGCTATGCCTCGCTGCTGCGCGAGGGCCGCTACGACCTCGTCCACGCATTCTCGATGACCGCCGAGCTGTGGACGGCCGTGGCGCGGATGCTCGTACGGCACGCCCCGCGACAGATCTCGTCGGTGCGCGGGCTGTACCTGAGCGAGTCGCCCCGCTTCTGGAAGCTCAAGCGCTTCGTGCTCGGCCGCAGCGACGCCATCATCGCCAACGCACGGGCTTGCGCGCAGGCGACGTCGATGCGCACCGGCGTACCGCTGGAGCGCTTCGACATCGTCGCCAATGGCGTGGACATTCCCGCGATGCTCGGCGAACGCCAGCGCGCCGCGCTTCGCGCACGCATCGGCGCACCGGAGGGACGCGCCTTCGGGCTGTTCGTCGGCCGCCTGGTGCGCGAAAAGAACCCCGCCTGCATGGTCCGGGCACTCGCCGGCCTGTCGCCTCAATCGCGGCCGTGGATGGCCATTGCCGGTGACGGTCCGCTGCGCGACGACCTCGGCATGATGGTCGCATCCACGGGGCTGACGGCCGACATCAGTTTCCTCGGGGAGCGGCGCGACGCCACCGACCTCATGCAGGCCGCCGACTTCCTCGTGCTGCCTTCGTGCCAGGAAGGCATGTCCAACGCCGTGCTGGAAGCGATGGCGGTGGGCTGTCCCGTGATCGCGTCGGCCGTCGGCGGCAACCGCGAACTGATCGAAGACCGGCGCACCGGCCTGCTGTTCGCCAACGACGATCACCATGCGCTCGGTGCCTGCCTGCGCCGCCTGGCGACCGATCCGGCGTTCCGCGAGCGCGTCTCCGCGCAGGCGCAATGCCAGGTGCACGAGCGTCATACCGTGCCGGCAATGGTCGCCGACACCACCGAGGTCTACGACCGCGTCCTGCGCGGACCCGAACCCCGCACCACCCGCAGCGGTGGCCGCCTTCCCGGCCGTTCCGCCATGGACGACCGCACATGAGCCGCGACGACGCCACTGTCCATGCACGCGTCCTGATGGTGCTGGATGGCCCCTATCCGCCTGAGCGCGGAGGCGGCGCCGAGGCGCAGGTGCGCACGCTGACCCGGACCATGCATGCGCGTGGATTTCAGGTCGCCGTGGTGGCGCCGCTCACCGACCATGCACCCAAGCTCGAGTTCTCGCACGTCGACAACGTGCCGGTGTACCGGCTTCGCTATCCGCAGATCCGGTTCATCGGCGGACCGGCGCTGTGGCTGGCACTGGCGCGCTTCCTCGTGCGTCATCGCGATGACTTCGATGTCTGGCACGTCCACGTCGCCCGGCAATGGGGCGTCGTGTGCGCCCTGCTCGGCCCTTGGCTCGGCAAGCGCGTGATCATCAAGGTGTCGGGCTCCTGGGATCTGGAGATGGGTGCGCTGTCACCCGATTCGGGCTGGCGCGGCCGGCTGGTGCGTCGCGTGTTGATGCGTGCCGATGCCTGGCAGGCGATCAGTCACCGGATCGCGGCAACCCTGCCCTCGCGCGGCATTCCACCGCAACGCATCGCCGAGATACCCAACGCGGTGGATGCGGCGCGTTTCCTGCTTCCGGAGCGCGATGCGATCGAGCCAACCCGATTCCTGTTTATCGGCCGGCTGGTGCGCGAGAAGGGGCTGCCTGCGCTGCTGGCCGCGTTCGCCGACATCCTGCCGCGCCATCCGCGGGCGCACCTGACGATCGTCGGCACCGGGCCACAGCGGGCCCATCTCGAAGCCGACGTGAAGGCGCTGGGCATCGGCAGCCACGTGACGTTCACCGGGCATCGCAGCGATATCGAGCCACTGCTCGCGGACGCCACGATCGGCGTCCTGCCTTCGCGGATGGAGGGCCTGTCCAACACGCTGCTCGAATGCATGGCGTCGGGGCTTCCGATGGTGGCCAGCCGCATCAGCGGCAACGAGGATTTCGTGCGGCATCGCGAGAACGGCTGGCTGTTCGAGGTCGGCGACCGCAACGGCCTGGCCTCCTGCCTCGACGAGGCCGCCTCGCTGGATCGCGATCGCTGGCATGCGATGGGCGAGTCCGCGCGCACGACCGTCATCCGCCAGGCCGGCCTCGACGGCGTGCTCCAGAGACTGGTCGCGCTGTACGACGGCGAGCCACAACCCGTCGCCTCCACCGCTGTCCCGAACGGGAGCGCCTGAGCCATGTGCGGCATCGCAGGCATGGTGGTTTCCGCGGGCCAGAGGCCGCCATCGGCGCCGCTGGGACGTCGCATGATCGACGTGATCCGCCATCGCGGCCCCGACGACGACGGACTGCATTGCGACGAGCAGGCGATGCTTGGCATGCGCCGTCTTTCGATCATCGACGTCGAGGGTGGCCACCAGCCACTCTATGCCGCCGAAGGCCAGGTCTGCCTGGTGTTCAATGGCGAGATCTACAACTTCCGCGAACTGCGCCGCGAACTGGAACGCGAAGGCCATGTCTTCCGCACCCATGGCGACGGCGAGGTCATCCTGCAGGGATACCTGCGCCATGGCGCCGACGTGTTCGCGCGGCTGGATGGCATGTTCGCGATCGCGATCTGGGACCGTCGCAGCAAGGACCTGCTGCTTGCCCGCGACCGCTTCGGCGAGAAGCCGCTGTACTACACCAACAACGCGCGCCGCCTGCTGTTCGGCTCCGAGCTCAAATCGCTGCTGCAGTCGACCGACTGCCCGCGCGACGTCGCGCCGGACGCGCTGCGCGCATTCCTGACCTACGGCTACGTGCCGTCGCCGGGCAGCATCTTCGCCGGCGTCTCCAAGCTGCCGCCGGGCCATTGGCTGCGTTGCCGCGACGGCCGCGTCGAGTTGCATCGCTACTGGCGTCCCAGCCTGGAAGCGAAGACGTCGCTCAGCGAAGCCGACGCCATCGAGGAACTGGCCGGACTGCTCGACCGGGCCGTGTCCAGCCGACTGGTGTCGGACGTGCCGTTCGGCGCCTTCCTCAGCGGCGGCCTCGACTCCAGCACCGTCGTCGCGCTGATGGCGCGTCACCTGTCGCAGCCGGTGAAGACCTTCACGATCGGCTTCAAGGAAGCCGACTTCAGCGAACTCGACGACGCGCGCCAGGTGGCCCGCCATCTCGGCACCGAACACCACGAACTGGTGGTCGAGCCCGACGCGGTGTCGCTGCTGCACGAACTGGCCTGGCACTTTGACGAGCCCTTCGCGGACTCCTCGGCGGTCCCCACGTTTCTCGTCTCGCAACTGGCGCGACGCCACGTGAAGATGGTGCTGACCGGCGATGGCGGCGACGAACTCTTCGGCGGCTACGACCGCTACCTGCGACTGCTGACGCTCGAACAACTGGGCATGCTCGGCCGTCCCGCGGCGGCGGCGCTGCGCGTGGCCGGAGCGCTGCTGCCCGATCCGCTCGGCGGCCGGCTGGGCCGCATCGGCGAACGCCTGCAACTGCCGCGCGAGCATCGCTACCTCAGCGGCGTCGCGCTGATGCGTGCCGACACCGCGCGTGCGCTGCATCCAGAAGCAGGCGGCGACCGCCACTACCACCTGCCGTTCCTGGACGAGGCCGATGCCGATCTCGGCGCGGGACGCTCTTCGCTCGATCGCGCCGTCGCGATCGACCTGCAGAGCTACCTGCCCGACGACATCCTCGTGAAGCTGGACCGCATGGCAATGGCGAACTCGCTGGAAGGCCGTTCGCCGTTCCTGGAACCGCGGCTGGCCGGCTTCGCGCTGAGCCTGCCGGAATCGTTCCGCCTTCGCCACGGCCGCGGCAAGTTTCTGCTGCGCCGCGTCGCCGAGCGCTGGTTGCCGCAGCGCTCGCTGACCAAGCCCAAGCAGGGGTTCGCGATCCCGCTGGCGCAGTGGTTCCGCGGACCATTGCGCGGGATGGCCACCGACCTGTTCACCAGCCGCGCCTTCCGGGAACGCGGGCTGTGCGACTACCGCGCCGCGCGTGCGCTGCTCGACGAGCACGTCAGCGGACGCGCCGACCGCCGCGAAGCGCTGTGGCAGGTGATCTGCCTGGAGCTGTGGGCGCAGCGCTTCCTCGATGCCACGCCAGCGGGGAACTGAAATGCTGCTGCGCCTGATCCTTGCCATCCCGATCGTGCTGATGCCGAACCTGCTGTACGTGCCCCTCGACACCGGCATCCCGTCGATCAACCTCGCCAACCTGCTGCTGATCATGGTGGTGATGGCCCTGCTCATCTCCCCGCGCGACGAGCTGACCCGCCATACCATGGGCGTGCTGACGCCGCCGCTGCTGTTCCTGTTCGCGACGGTGGTGATCGGCTACTTCATCGCCGTCACCACCCTGCCCGGCGATGGTGTCTCCGACCTCACCAGCCTCAAGAACTTCGTGTTCTATCCGCTGCTGTACTTCGTTTACCGGCGCTGCAAGCAGGATCTGCGCGGGACACGGCAGCTGATCGTCCTGAGCCTCCTCGTGGTGGTCGTTGCGGGCATCGACCTGGTGCTTCAGGGCCTGGCCAACGACGCGTTTTCCGGCTACTCCGAGACCAACCGCTTTGCCGGGCCATTCGGCGACTACCGCTCCGCCAACCGCGCGGGCGTGTTCTTCGCGATGTTCCTGCCGATGTTCGCGGCCTTCGCGCTGTTCCTGCGCGGACGCAAGATCTGGTCTGCCGTCTCGATCGCCGGCTGCGCGATCGTCGCGGCGGCAATCATGCTGACCTACTCGCGCCAGTCCTATCTGATCGCGGTCATCGCCGTCGCCCTGCTCATGGTGCGCCGCCATGTGGTGCTGGCCGTGCTGCTCGGCCTCGCCGCCATTCCGGCGATCAGCCTGCTGCCACCGGGCGTGACCCAGCGTGTCGCGGAGACCCAGCAGTACAGCAGTACCGGTCGTGCACAGCTCGACGTCAGCACGGCCAGCCGTTTCGACATCTGGAGCGGTGCATTGAAGATGTGGAAAGACCATCCCGCCGGCGTCGGCCTCGACCGCTTCCCCCGCAAGATCGGCGATTACTCGGAGTACCAGAACTTCGACGCGCACAACATGTACGTGCTGATGCTGGCCGAGTGCGGACCGCTCGGCCTCATCGCACTGCTCTGGGTGCTGTGGCGCATGCTGCGTCTGGCGCTGGCGCTGCGAAGATCCGGCGACGAAGCCGACGTGGAGGTCAAGGCGCTGGGACTGGGATTCACGGTCGCCGTGATCGCGATGGCGATGGGCAACCTCTACGGCTCGCCGTTCCACGAAGGCCTGGTCATGGCCAATTTCTGGATCATGTGCGGCCTGGTGGAACGCTACACCCTGCTGAAGCGCCGGGCCGTACTCGCGGCGCACCGCGAAGCCGATACGCCCCGCATCGCGCTGACCGAGGCGATCGCGGGCCGTTATCCGCTGTCGGAGCGCGTCCTGCCCGGACGCTACCGGATCGGCTCGAAGTGACCATGCACCGCGCCTGCATGCTGGCCTGCGTGCTGTTGCAACTTGCGGCTGCGACTCCGGCATTCGCGACGACTTGGCACGTGCGCAGCGATGGCGGCGACGGCGGGCAATGCAATGGCCGCGCCGATGCGCCCTATCCCGGCAAGGGCAGCGACCAGGCCTGCGCCTGGAAGCATCCTTTCGTCGCGCTGCCGCCGGGCAAGCCACCTCGCATCGCCGGCGGCGACACGCTGGTGATCCACGATGGCGCCTACATGATGGGCTTCGGCGCGCCCGATACCGATGGCTGCGACGGCGATGCACGCGCAGAGTGCGTCATGGCCGCCGTGCCCAGCGGCCCTTCGGCTTCACAGCCGACGCGAATCCTCGGCAGCTCCGCGAGCGGGCAATGCAAGGGCAAGCCACCCGAGCTGTGGGCCACCGAGCGTGCCCGCTCGGTGCTAAACCTCGACGGCAGCTCGCATGTCGAGATCGCCTGCCTGGAGATCACCGACCACAGCAGCTGCATCAAGGGTCACAACCATGCCGCCGCCGACGCCCGTGGCGAGACGGCGCGCTGCCGCAGCGACGCGGCACCGTTCGGCGAATGGGGCGAGTACGGCATCCACGCCCGCGACTCCTCAAATGTGCTGCTGCGCGATCTCGACATCCACGGCATGGCGGTCAATGGTGTCCGCGCCGGCCGCCTGCGCGACTGGACGCTGCAGCGCGTGAAGCTGCGCGCCAATGGCTGGGGCGGCTGGGACGGCAACGTCAGCCAGGACAAGGGCGGCAGCTCCGCCAACGCCGGACGGATCGTCTTCAGCGGCGGCGAGATCGCCTGGAACGGCTGCGGCGAACGCTATCCCGGCAAGCAGGTGTTCGGCTGCTGGGGGCAGAAACAGGGCGGCTACGGCGACGGACTCGGCACCGCACGCAGCGGCGGCGACTGGCTGTTCGAGGACATGCTGGTCCACCACAACACGTCCGATGGACTGGACCTGCTCTACATGGATGGCAGCGGCAGCGTGACGATCCGGCGCGTTCGCGCCGAAGGCAACGGAGGCAACCAGATCAAGACCGCCGGCCCGGTGACCATCGAGAACAGCATCGCCGTCGGCAGTTGCGCCTACTTCGCCAGCTTTCCCACCTCGAACATGATCGAGGCCGACCATTGCCGCGCGATGGGCAACACCATCTCCCTGACGCTGACCGGCAGTTCGCTCGCGACACTTCGCAACAACACGCTCACCGGCCAGGGCGATTGCCTGCTGATCACGCAGGGAGGCAACGGCGACGCGAAGGTGCTGGTGCAGAACAACGTATTCCTCGGCGGCAGCGAATGGCGGTCGAAGGACCCCTCCCGCCACGACGAGGTATGCGGACATTACGCCAGCGACAGCGACGCCACGGTCGTGTTCGAACGCAATCTGTTCTGGAAGCTCAAGGGCGACTTCTGTCCATCCGGCAATGTGTGCGGGCGCGATCCCGCGCTGACGGACGAGTCGATGGCCCACTTCAACGCGACGCCGCGCGCCGGCAGCCCATTGATCGGCGCAGGCAAGGCACTGCCCTTGCCCAAGGACGATTTCCAACGCAAGCCGCGCGGCAGCCCGCCCGACATCGGCGCCATCCAGGCGAAGGGTTCGGCGAAATAGATCCTCAGCCGCGCCGTTCGCGCCAGGCCAGCCAACGGTAGTAGGCCGAACCCGCAAGTTCATGCAGCGCCGCTTCGGTCTTCAGCAACGCGCTGCTCTGTGGGATGAAGTAGCCGGGAATGCCGAAGGTGGTCCGCCGCCAGTCGGTCGCGATCGGGCAAACCTGGAAGCCCGCGCGTTCCATCGCATAACGCGCACGCGGCAGGTGCATCGCCGAGCTCACCAGCACCACCCGCCTGGGCAACGGCGGCACGAGTGCCGCCAGTTCGTGCGCGTTCCCCCACGTATTCGAGGAACGCGTCTCGCCACGCAGCACCGCAGCCGGCACACCCAGGCGCCGCGCGTGCCCGATCATCCAGCGGCTCTCTGCGACTCCTCCGCGCCAGGCGGGGCCACCGGCGATCACGATCGTGCGTCCGGGCGCCTCACGCCACCAATCGACAGCACGCTCCATCCGGCGCCGCGAAGCCACGCCGAGCACGGACAGGTCGTTCTCGTCGCTGGAAATCGCGTCCACGCCACCGGCCAGCACCACCGCCACCCGAGGCGGCGATGTGCTGCAATCCGCGGGCACCGGTAGCGGACGCTCCAGCCATCCGAGCAGCAGATTGGCGAACAGCGGCGTCATCGCCACCACCGAAAGCAAAGCCAACCCCAGGCACGCGCGCAGCCAACGCCGCGAGCGCCGCCGTGCAGCGACGCAGGCGCCGACCCCTGCCAGCAGCAGCCAGCTCAACGGCGACAACAGCCACATCCCCTCTTCCTCGGTTGCTCAGCGCCCCAGGCCCAACGACATCTCGGTGCGCCAGTGCGTGATCAGGCGCCAGACGCGATGATCCAGCAAGAGCACCGGCAACGCATAGCACGCGATCCACAATGCGCCAGCCGCCAGGACCCGCTGCCATGGCGCGTGGAACGCCGACAGGTCGGCGAAGTGCACGGCCACCAGGAAGGCAGCCGCGCCCCCGATCGCAGTGGCCAGCGCGCGGGGATCGGGGCCCTGGAACAGGTCCCGCGGGCACAACAGGCAACGCGAGATGCCCAGCGTCATGTAACCGGCGACGGTGGCATACACCGCGCCCATGTAGCCGTAGGCCGGGATCCAGATCAGGTTGAGCCCGATGTTGACCGCCAGCGCCAGCAGCATCAGGGCCAGCACGGTCTTCGATCGCTTGAGCAGCAGCAGGCCATAGCCGCTCAGGTCCAGCAGCAGCACCAGCGCGAACATCGTGCCGACCCAGGCGAACACCGGGCCCGATGCCGCTTTGCCGGGTCCGCTCAGCATCTGCAGCCCATCGGAACCGATCGCCCAGATCGCCACGGCCACGCCGATGCAGGCGTAGGTCGCCGGCAGCAGCACCTTGGCCTTCAACGCCCGCACCTTGGCGGCACCCTCGACTTCATGCACGCGATTGGCCACCGGGTTGAAGGCGTCCCACATCGGTGCGTTGACCAGCACACCCAGCTGCATCGCCAGCGCATACCCGATGGTGTAGATGCCCACGGCGGCAAAATCGCCTGTCATGTGCTTGAGCATCACGCGGTCGATGGAGACCAGCGCCGCACCGGCGATCTCATTGATGACCAGCGGAACGCTGTAATGCAGTGAAGCCCGGTACGCCGTCAGGTCGATCGATTTCCTCGAGAAGTGCAGATGCTGGTACACCCAGCGCGCATAGAAAATGACCACGACCGACATCGACAGCAGCTTGCCGACATATACCGACAGCGCGCTGCGCTGGATCAGCACCACCGCACTCAGCACGATGACCAGTTCCATCCAGCGCGAAGCGATCTTGGTCGTGGTGAGCAGTCGCGAACGCTCGCTCACGCGCAGCGTCATCTCCACCTGGCTGTTGAACACCAGCAGGGGGATCGAAATGATCGCGCACCACAGCACCGGCTGGATCGTGTCGCCCTGCCACCAGGCGACGCTGCTGAAGGCGATGATCCCGATGCTCCACAACGCCACCGAGATGATCATCGGCAGGAACACGAGGTTGGTGGCGAAGTGGGTCAGCCGCGTTTCGTCGCCGCCGAACGGATAAAGCCTGAGGATCGCGTGCTGCGCGCCGAGCTTGATGACCGCGACGGTCATCATGATCCAGGTGTCGTAGTAGCCGAGGATGCCGTACTGGGTGTTGTCGAGCAGGCGCGTCAGCGCCGGAAACGAGATCAGCCCGGCCAGCATCACCAGCACGGTCGCGCTGGAATAGCGCATGTAGTGCTTGCCGACGCCGACGGTATTCGCGGGTTTCACGGATGCCGCCGACTGGCCCTGGCTGATGCTGTTGGCAGACGGCGGCGTCATCGGCGCCATCGCCCATTGATGCTGCCGCATGCAGCCCGCACGCCTTGCCTGAGGCATGCATCGCGGAAGTCGGGTGGTTCGCAGGAAACAGGGGCGGTCATCGCGATCTTGGGAAATGCCTGCATCGTTCTTGCCCGCTCACGGCCCGCCTTTGTTGTGGATTTGGCGACGACGCATGCGGGGAAGGCACAGCGTCGGCACATATCAACCAACGTGCGCGGGACTACCCAACGGCCAGTACAGCCGTGCATGCACCGCCACGCCGCTTGCTGAAAAGCGGTTCAAGTTCGCCACGAACGGATGAAAACGGGGATCGCCGCTCAACCGTGAACAGGCCGCGCCGAGCCCATGGGGATGCGCGGCAGCCGCGCGCCGCGGCGCAACTGTGACCCGTGCCCAGCCACGGTTAACCGCGTTTTTACGCTTGATTTCAGTGAATCCGGGCTTTTGTGAACGGTCCACATTCGTGAACGGGGCCGTGAAGGACCCGTGACCTCATGCGGGCACGATTTGTGAAGCGTGCCACATTTTGCCCGGCTACCCGTCCCTAGGATGCGCCCCTGGCTCAAGGAGGTGCCACCTCGTTTCTTCCCGCTACTACGGTGGCCTACAGGAGTTCATTCCTGATGTCTCTCGCTATTTCGCGTCGCGCTCTGACGCAGTCTGCTTTCTCCCTGCTCCTCGCCCCGATCGGTTTCGCCGCCATGGGCTCCGCCCAGGCCGCCACCAACTTCTACGTCCGTACCGACGGCGGTGACGCCACGCAATGTAACGGCAAGGCTGACGCTCCCTATTCCGGCAGCGGCACCGGTCAGAACTGCGCGTGGAAGCATCCTTATTTCGCGCTGCCGAACAGCGGCACGCCGCGTATCGCCGGCGGCGACACGCTGTACATCGGTTCCGGTGAATACATGATCGGCTACGGCGCGCCCGGCATGGGCGGCGGCTGTGCGACCGGCGACAAGAGCTCGTGCTCGCTCAGCAAGATCCCCAGCGGCCCGAGCGCCACTGCCAAGACCCGCATCCTCGGTACCGGCTCCAAGGCACCGAAGCTGTGGGGCGCCAATGGCACCTGGAGCGTGCTGAACCTCAACGGCAGCAACAACGTCGAGATCGGTAACCTCGAAATCACCGACAAGGACCAGTGCATCAAGGGCCACAGCAACGCTGCGGCCAAGTGCGCCACCACCGGCAACTGGGCCTCGATCGGCCTGTCTGCCAGCGCCTCCAGCAACGTCTATCTGCACGACCTCAACATCCATGGCCTGGGCCTGCACGGCGTCAACGCCGGCGGTCTCGCCAACTGGACGATGGAGCGCGTCAAGATCAACGCCAACGGCTGGGCCGGCTGGGACGGCAACGTCGGCGAATCGTCGAGCAGCAACAGCGGCCAGATGATCCTGCGCCAGGTCGAAATCGCCTACAACGGTTGCGGTGAGAACCCGTCGACCGGCGAGAAGGTCAACTGCTGGGGCCAGAAGGCCGGCGGTTACGGCGACGGTCTGGGCACCTACTACACCGGCGGCCAGTGGCTGATCGAGGACTCCGACGTCCACCACAACACGTCCGACGGCGTCGACCTGCTGTACCTCGACGGCAAGGCCGGCACCACGCTGACCGTGCGTCGCCTGCACTCGTACGCCAATGCCGGCAACCAGCTCAAGACCAACGGCAACGCGACGATCGAGAACTCGGTCCTGACCGGCTACTGCAGCTACTACAGCGGCAAGGGCTTCATGCAGGCCGGCGACCAGTGCCGCGCCAACGGCAACGCGCTGTCGATCTCGATGGTGGACGGCAACGTGGTGAACGTGCGTCACAACACGATCATCAGCGAAGGCCAGGGTGCGATCATGAACACCGGCGGTTCGGCTTCCGCGAAGCTGAACATCCAGAACAACGCCATCATCGGCAAGCCGTACTACCTGGCGGCCGTCGCCGGCACCAACGTGCAGTCGATCGGTCACATCGTCTACAACAGCACGGCCACGGTGAGCTACGCCGGCAACCTGTTCTACAACGTCAAGAACAGCCAGTGCCCGTCCGGCAGCGTCTGTCAGGATCCGAAGCTGACCAACACGAACCTCGCCTCGTTCGACGCGCAGCCGCTCGCCGGCAGCCCGGTGATCGACAAGGTTCCGGTCATCAGCGGCGTGAACAGCGACTTCGTGCTGGCTCCGCGTCCGTCGGGTGCCCAGGCCGACATCGGTGCCTATGAGGTCCAGGCCGGTGGCACCACCCCGCCGACCACTCCGCCGACCAACCCGCCGACCGATCCGACTCTGCCGCCGACGACCGACCCGACCCCGCCGCCGGCCACGGGCCTGAGCGACACCGTTGCCACTGACAAGACTGCCTATGCGGCCGGTGCGACCGTCTACATGAGCTCGCGCGTGCTGCTCAACGGCCAGGCCGTCAGCGGTGCCAGCGTCAAGTTCACCGCGGTCAAGCCGAACGGTATCGACAAGATCGTCAAGACCGTGACCACTGGCGCCGACGGCTATGCCCGCTGGAACTTCGTCACCGGTACCGGTTCGACCTCGATCGGCACGTACCAGCTGTCGGCCGTCGCCACCAGCGGCTCTGCGAGCGCCACTGCCAACTCGACGTTCACCGTCGGCTCGGCGACCGCTCCGGCTCCGACCGGCCTGACCGACACCGTGGGCACCGACAAGACGTCGTACGCCGCCGGTTCGACCGTGACCATGAGCTCGCGTGTGCTCCTCGACGGCAAGGCTGTCAGCGGCGCCACCGTGAAGTTCACCGCGCTCAAGCCGAATGGCGTGGACACGATCGTCAAGACCGTGACCACCGGTGCTGATGGCTATGCCCGCTGGAGCTTCGTGACCGGTACCGGCTCGAGCTCGAAGGGCTCCTACAAGCTGACCTCTGCCGCTACCTACAGCAGCAAGACGGCCACCGCCAACTCGACCTTCTCGGTCTACTGATCCTCGTTCGTAGTCGAACGTTGTGGGGTGCCCCTAACCGGGCACCCCTTTTTTTTGCCTGCCTCAGACCACCTGCCTGTGCGTCACGCGTTCCGGGACGCCGCGTGCGTCCAGGACTTCCAGGCCACCGCTCTCGCTGTAGGTATGGCATCCGTCCAGGCCCTTCGCGAACGACGCGTCCAGCCGTCCGAGCGGTTGTTCTGAATAATGGGTCGGGCTCAATTCCAACACGTCGTTGAACACGATCGCGGCACCGTAACTGGCCGCGCAGTCCTGCGCCGGACGGATCAGGCGACCATCCCGCACGAACAGGCGTCCCGCCGGCCGGGCACGGCGCACGTCGGCAACGATGGGGTTGGCCGGGTGTGGTACGTACGGACCGGTGAGCGAGTCGGCGACGAACAGGAAAAGCTCGTCCCAGGTACTGCCGCCGCTTTCGGCGATGTTGGCGAACAGGTACCAGCGGCCCTCGTGGTGATGCAACACCGGATCGACGCACTGGCGCCCGCTGATCAGGTCCTTTACCGGATGCCACATCATCGGGAAGCCCTGCGCGCGATACAGCGTGGCGCAGCGCGCCTGTCCCGATTCCACCGTCATGTACCACTGCCGCTCCCAGGAAAACACCTGCGGAAACGACAGGTGGTAGGGGCGGTCCAGCACGACGCCCAGGCGACGCACCGGTCCTTGCTGCGGAACCTCCAGGCATGCGATGTGGGCCTTGCTTTCCCCGGGTGTCCATTCCTCGACGAAAACAAACCGGCGATCACCGTCCTCGACGCAGCAGGGATCGGCCCAGACCTGCACCCCGAGCGCACTCGAAGCCACCAGCCTGGCAAAGCCCGGCACATCCGGGCGCTCGGGCCGCAGCGGCT
Source organism: Lysobacter niastensis (assembly GCF_015453285.1). Classification (GTDB taxonomy): domain Bacteria; phylum Pseudomonadota; class Gammaproteobacteria; order Xanthomonadales; family Xanthomonadaceae; genus Lysobacter_J; species Lysobacter_J niastensis. The sequence continues at coordinate 99,562 of NZ_JADLZT010000005.1, read as the reverse complement.
CGCCATCCTGTCGGATCAGCACGAACCACGGATCCTCGTACGGTTGGTGTTTCTGCCGCCAGCGGATCGCGACGCGTTCCGCGAACGTGCGCACCATCGCGCGCAAACCCGGCAGGGGCGGCACCGGACGAGCCTTCAGCCGCAAGGTTGCGATGGCATGCGACGTTCCTTGCGGATGATCGCCCTGATGCAGCCGGCGCAGTGAACGCAGCACCAGCGCTGGCATCTTGCGGAATGCGAGTTCGCATTGCTGCGTGACCGACGCCTTGCAGGTGGAGCCCCAACTGGCAACGAGCCGGGCACTCGGAGAGTCCTGCGACACGAGTTCAAGTTCGACCGCGGTGGCGTCGTCGCCGCGAAGCAACGGCGCAAGCAACGCTTGCGCCGCGACTCCCTCATCGCCGAGCGTATCGTCGATGAGCCAGCAGCCGTATGCCGCAAGCGGTGCGAGCGTCGCAGCCCACGAATCAGGGCCACGCAACAGGATCAGGTCCGGCCGCAACGCCGCCACCCGCGTCGCCACCGCGTCCGGATTTCCCGAGCGCACTGACACGGGCAGTGTCGTGGCCGCGAAGGCGCCGACGCCATGCAGCCGCGAACGCTCGTGACGCAGGAACGCGGCCAGGTCGCGCGGCATCCGCGCTGCCGCCGACGCTTCCGGCCCCGCCACCGGAATGGACGTCCATTCCAGCCAATCGTGTTCCGACGCCAACTCCTGCAGGTGCGCGAGCCAGGCAGGTGCGCGCGCGGGCATCACGCACGCCACACGCAAGCGTCGTGCATGCGCGGTTGCATAGAGTGGCGTATGCGCGCTCACGCGCTCCCCGGTGGACGACGTGAGGTCGGGTACCGCCGGTTCGGCGCTCATGCCGGCGCGCCCTGCGACCGGAAGTTACTGACGAGCCAGCCTTCGACGGTATCCATCAACCGGTCGCGGTGCACGCGGGCAAAGAACGTGTGGTCGCAGTCGGGCCAGTAGTGCATCGCCACGCGACGGTCGCGCACGGCGCCGCCAAAGCTCCAGGCGAACTGGCGTGGATGCAGGAAGCGTGCGGTGTAGCCGCCCGTGTAGACCCACAGTGAACGAACGTCGCGCGCGACCAGCCTGGCGAACTCACTCTGCGCCTGGGGCCGCTCGGGCCAGTCGCGGTAATCCTCGATCACTGGCGCGCGCTCGCTCGAGCTTTCCTGCATGCGCCCGAGCAAACGCTTCATCACGCTCGGCCACTCGCGCATCGGCCGCCTCAGCACGCCGGCCGCGAGGGCGAGCCGGAACCAGGGACCGGTGTAGCTCAATCCATCGAGCATCAGCACGCCGCACACGCGTGAATCCGCCAGTGCCACGCTCCACGCCACGTCGGCCGCGCTGCAAACGCCGCCGACGATGAACTGCCGCGCACCGTGCATGCTGGCGAGATGCTCGAGCGCGGCCAGTGTCGCTTCGCGGCTGCCGCAACCTTTCAGGCGCGGCGCCTCGCCGACACCCGGCACGTCGAAACGGAAGCTGCTTACGCCCTGGCGTGCGAGTCGGCGGGACAGCTCGACATGCAGGCGGAAGGGACCGGCCCGGGGCAACAGGCCCGCACTGGGCAACACCACCAGCGGCATGCCCGACGCCCCTGGATTACCGGTCAGCACGCCGACCAGGCGCTGCTCCGGTCCGAACTGCACCATGGTGTCCATCGCCTCAGCGCTCCTTTCGCAAGGCTTGAGCCAGTTCATCGACCACGCGCTGCAGCCCCGGCGTGACGAACACCGAGGCATCCATGCTGACCGCGCCGCCAATCAACGGAGTATCGGTCGGCAGCCGGAACACGCGCTCGCACGTGACCGGCAGCATGTCGGCATCCTCGCGGAGCACGCTCCAGCAGCGCGGGAAGGCGCGCACGCCGTCGTCGATGACACGCGCCTGGGCAATGTCGCGACGCAACTGCGTGGACACCGGATACCCCATCAACTGCAGATCATCGCTGGAGACGCCATTCGGAGGCGCGCCGGCTGCGGTCGGATAGCGCAACGGCGACCGGCGCTCCATCGCATCGCGGGTCTCCAGTTCGGCGAGCCAGCTCTCACCGTCGACCACGGGCTCCCACAGCACCAGCAGGTTCGCCGCGCCGCCGCCGCGAAGCCACGAGAAGACCGGCAAGGTCGCGCCGCGCACGGCCAGCACGCCAATCCGCTCGACGCCGCCGCGTGCGATGAGGCTGTCCGCCGCGAACTGCAGGTCCCGGCGCATCGAGGCGAAGTCGAGCTGCTCGCCGCTGCCGTCGGAATCGCCTGTTCCGAAGTAATCGAAGCGCACGCACGGCACGCCTTCCTGCGCCAGCGCCGTCGCCAGCTCGGTCAACAGGCGACGGCTGCGCGGCTGCTCATGCAAGAGAGGCGGCGCCAGCACCAGGCCGAGACGAGGCGATGGCAGATTCGCCCGGTGCAGGGCGGCGTAGAGGCGCTGCTCGCCAGCACCGAGCCAGAACGGTTCCCAGACGCCCACGGTCATTCCTTCCGCCCGCAGGTTGGCCTGCGGGTTCCATGCACGCACCGGTGGTGGTGCCTGCGGATCAAGGCTTGCCCTCCGACGCGGAAATGCCGAACAACCGCATCACGTTGCGCACCAGCCCCTTCCCCGCCACCGCCGCGGCGGGCTCCTTGAGGTTCTCCGGAAGCTCGGCGGCGACCTGTGACAACGTCTGCGTCGCCAGACGCACCAGTCGGATCCGCGCGCCGGTGTCGCGTGCGACGCGGTTGGCCATCTGCACCGCCAGCATCGAATGGCCGCCGAGATCGAAGAAGTTGTCGTCCGGCCCTGCCGTCGTGGCGAGCAGCTCCGTCCAGATCCCCACCAGGTAGCGGACGCGCGGATCGGCGATCTCTTCCATCGCCGGTGCCGTGCCTTCGGCCCCGGCAGCAAGCGGAAGCGGCAATGCCTTGCGGTCGATCTTGCCGTTCGGCAACAGCGGCATGACCTCCAGCGCGACGATGTGCTGCGGCACCATGTAATCCGGCAGCACGGAACGCAGGCGCGCACGCAGTCCGGCGACGTCGATCTGCGCCCCGGCACGCGGCACCGCGTAGGCGACCAGACGCACGTCACCCGGCCGGTCCTCGCGCACCACCGCCACCGTGCTCGCGACGGCAGGATCGGCCGACACTCGCGCCTCGATCTCGCCCAGTTCGATGCGATGACCGCGCAACTTCACCTGGAAGTCGAGGCGTCCGAGATGTTCCAGCGTGCCATCCGCACGCCAGCGCCCGCGATCGCCGGTCCGGTACAACCGCGCTCCGTCTGCGGACGAATACGGGTCCGGCACGAAACGCTGCGCATCGAGCTCCGGGCGCAGGTGGTAGCCGAGCGCGACGCCGTCGCCGCCGATCCAGATTTCGCCGGGCACACCGACCGGACACAGCTGGCCGCGCTCGTCGCGCACCCACACCGTGGTGTTGGCGATCGGGCGTCCGATCGAAATGCCGGCTTCGGGATGTTCCACCTTGCAGCAGGTCGACCACACCGTGGTTTCGGTGGGGCCGTACATGTTCCAGACTTCAGCACAGCCGCCACGCAGCTGCGACGCAAGTTCCGCCGACAGCGGTTCGCCGCCGACCAGCACGCGCAGGCGGGGCGCGCCGCGCCAGCCCGCATCGATCAGCATCCGCCACGTCGACGGCGTGGCCTGCATCACCGTGGCGCCGCTTGCAGACAGCAGTACTGCCAATGCATGGCCATCGCCGGCCTGCTCGCGGCTGGCGATGATCACTTCGGCACCGATCGACAGCGGCAGGAACAGTTCCAGCACCGCGATGTCGAAGGAGGTCGTCGTCACCGCCAGCAACCGGTCATTCGCGGCGAGCCCGGGCTCGCGCTGCATGCTGGCGAGGAAGTTCAGCACCGCGCAATGCGGAATGCGCACGCCCTTGGGCTGGCCGGTGGAACCCGATGTGTAGATGGCGTAGGCGACCGACTCCGGATCAGTCGCGTCCAGTTCCGGCGCGGTCTCGGCGATTGCAGCGTCGATCGCCGGCCGGTCCTCGTCGAGCAGCAGCAGGCGATGCCTCGGGAAGTCCATGGGAGCCGCGAGTTGGCCCTCGGACACGATCAGCGACAGCCCGGCGTCCTCGGCGATGAAATGCAGCCGCGCGGGCGGATAGCCCGGGTCCAGCGGAACGTAACCCGCACCCGCCTTCAGCACGCCGATCATGGCCGCGACCAGGTCCGGGCCGCGCTCCAAGCAGATGCCGACCAGATCGCCCTGGCCGACGCCTCGCCGGCGCAGCGTGTGCGCGATGCGGTTGCTGGAAGCATCCAGCGCGGCATAGGTGACCGTTCTCTCGCCGAAGCGAAGTGCCGTCCGGTCCGGCGTGCGCCGCGCCTGCTGTTCGAGCACGGCGTGCAGCGTCTGCGTGCCGGCCGGCTCGCTCGCGGTATCGTTCCATGCACGCAGCGATTCCTGGTCGCTGGCGGCGCACATGTCGATGTCGCCGACCGCCCTGGAAGGATCGGTGCGCAGCGTATCCAGCATCCCCGCCAGGCGCTGATGGAACCGTGCCACCGTCGCGGACGCCAGGATGTCGGTGTTGTAGGTCAGGCCGCCCACCAGTCCCTGTGCGTTCTCGACGAACCACAGGCCGATGTCCTGGCTGGTTCCCGGCTGGAACACCGGGAACCGCTCGTGCTTGAGCGCGCCCCAGTGGGTCGGTCGCTGGCGCACGTCCTGGAACGAGAACAGCGCCTGGTAGATCGGCGACCGGCTCGGATCGCGCGGGATCCGCAGCGAGCGCACGAGTTGCTCGAACGGCACATCCGGATACGAGAACGCCTCCACCACCCGTTCGCGCACGTGCCGGACTAGATCGACGAATGGCCGTTCCGGATCGACGCTCAGGCGCAGCGGCAGCATGTTGACGAACAGGCCCATGACACGCTCGAGCGCCTCGGTCGGGCGATTGCGCACCGGAATTCCGATCACCAGCTCGCGCTGTCCCGTCATGCGATGCAGCAGCACGCAGTACGCAGCCAGAAGCGTCATGAACAGCGTCGCTTCGGCCTGCGCACCGAGCGCACGCAGCGACTCGGTGGTGGCGCGGTCGAACTTCAGCCACTCCGTGCTGCCCCCGCCACTCATCTCGGGCGGACGCGGGAAGTCGGTCGGCAGGTCCAGCGGCTCCAGCGCGCCCTGCAACTGGCCCTGCCAGTACTCGAGCTGCCGCTTGAGTTCGTCACCGCTCAGACGCTGCAGGTGCCATTCGGCGTAATCGCCATAGCTCACCTCGAGTTCCGCGAGCGGCGCGGGCATGCCGCGGCTATAGGCCGCGTACAGCGCGGACATCTCTTCGTAGAACAGGTCGAACGACCAGCCGTCCCAGATGATGTGGTGGGTCATGAAGAACAGGACATGGTCCTGCGGACCCAGCCGAAACAGGCGGGCGCGGAACAGCGGCGCCTCGTCGAGCCGGAATGGCTTTGCAATCAGGCTTTCGATGCGGTCGCGCAGCAGGCGCTCGCGACTGCCCTCGTCTGTATCGGAGAAATCCTCCAGTGGCAGCAGCGAGACATCGATCGAATCCTCGATCTGCTGCACGGCGTTGTCGCCATCGCTGTCGGTCACGAAGCGCGTGCGCAGCGACGGTTGGCGTCGAACCACTTCCTGGAACGCACGCTCCAACGCCTCGATGTCGAGGTCGCCACGAAGGCGGTGCGCGGACGGCGTATTCCACGTCACCCCGTCGGGTTCCATCTGCTCCAGCACCCACAGGCGCTGCTGCATCAGCGACATCGGCGCCCTCGCCTGCTGCGACCGGCGCGACACCACCCAGCTCGGATGCGCATCGCCGCGCGGTGCGTCCTGCTGCTGGCGCAACTGCTCTGCCAGCCGCGCCGGCGTCGGCGCATCGAACAGGCTGCGCAGCGGCACTTCCATGGACAGTTCGCGGGTCAGCCGCGCGCACACCTGCGCCGCCAGCAGCGAGTGACCGCCGAGCTCGAAGAAACCGTCGTGGATGCCCATCGACGTGCGGCCTAGCACCGACGCCATCGCCGAAGCCACCGCCTCCTCCAGCGCGTCCCGCGGCGCGGCCTGCTCCGCATCGCCCGAGGCTTGCTCGAGCTCCGGCGCGGGCAGCGCCTTGCGATCGACCTTGCCATTGGGCGACAGCGGAATCGCATCCAGCACGATGAAATGCGAGGGCACCATGTACTCGGGCAGGCCCGATTTCAGATGTTCGGCCAACGCCGAGGCATCCAGCGAAGCACCCGCGCGCGGCGCCAGGTAGGCGACCAGGCGCATGTCGCCCGGCCGGTCCTCCCGCGCGATCACCACCGCCTGCGCAACGCCGGGATGCGTTTCGAGCCGCTTCTCGATCTCGCCCAGTTCGATGCGGAAGCCGCGCAGCTTGACCTGGAAGTCATTGCGGCCGAGATACTCGATGCTGCCGTCGTGCCGCCAGCGCCCGAGGTCGCCGGTCTTGTACATCCGCGCCCCGGCCTCGCGCGCGAACGGATCGGCCAGGAAGCGTTCCACGGTCAGTTCGGCGCGATTGAGGTAGCCGCGTCCGACCTGGATGCCGCCAATGAACAGCTCGCCCGCCACGCCCATCGGCACCGGCTGTCCGTACCGGTCGAGCACGTACATCCGCGTGTTCGCGATCGGCCGGCCGATCGGCACCGTGGTTTCCTTCGCGCCCGGCAGGCAGGCCCAGGCGGTGACGTCGACCGCCGCTTCGGTCGGACCGTAAAGGTTGTGCAGCTCGATCCCGGGGATGCACTCGTGGAAGCGCGTCGCCAGCGACGCCGGCAACGCCTCGCCGCTGCACATCACGCGGCGAAGGGAGGCCATCCGGCCGCGCTCGACCGTCGACTCCAGGAACACGTGCAGCATCGACGGCACGAAGTGCATCGTCGTGATGCGCTCACGCTGGATGACATCGGCCAGGTAGGCCGGATCCTTGTGGCCGTCGGGACGAGCCATCACCAGCCGCGCACCCGTCATCAGCGGCCAGAAGAACTCCCACACCGACACATCGAAACTGAAAGGCGTCTTCTGCAGCACCGCGTCGTCGGCGCCGATCCTGTATTCGTCCTGCATCCACAGCAGGCGGTTGACGATGCCGCGATGTTCGTTCATCGCGCCCTTGGGCTGCCCGGTCGAGCCCGAGGTGTAGATCATGTAGGCCAGGTGGCTGGAATCGAGGCCGGCGCGTTCGAGATTGGCGCCGCTCTGGCTCGCCCATGCCGGCGATGGTGCATCCAGCACCAGCACGGTCCGCGCACCTTCGCCGAGCAGCCCCTGCAGGCGCGCCTGGGTCAGCACCACGCTGGGAACGCTGTCCTCCAGCATGTAGGCCAGGCGGTCCGGCGGATAGGTCGGATCGAGCGGCACGTAGGCTGCGCCGGCCTTGAGGATGGCCAGCAGTGCGACCACCATTTCCGGGCTGCGTTCGGCACAGACGGCTACGCGCTGGTCCGGCCCGGCGCCGAGCGCGCGCAGGTGCCGGGCCAGCCGGTTCGCGCGCGCATTGAGTTCTGCATACGAAAGGCCATGTCCGTCGAATACCACCGCCGGCGCTTGCGGCGTGCGTTCGACCTGCGCTTCGACCAGCTCATGCAGGCAACGGTCGAGTGCGTAGTCGGCCTCGGTGTCGTTCCACTTTTCCAGCACCTGCCAGCGCTCGGTCTCGGACAGCAGCGGCAGCCGGCCGAACGCCCGGTCCGGCTCGGCCACCATCGACTCAAGCATCGTGCGCCAATAGCCGCACCAGCGCCGGATGGTGCTGGCATCGAACAGCGCGGTGTTGTACTGGCATTCCAGGCGAAGCCCGGTTTCGGTTTGCACGGCGTTGACGAACAGCTCGAAGTTCTCGTGGCTGCGCGGGTTGGTCGCGAAATCCAGTTCCAGGCCAGGCAGCGCATGGCGCTGCTGTTCCAGTGCCTGGTCGATGTTGAACATGACACTGATCAGCGGCAGGCGCGACGGATCGCGGCCGATCTTGAGCTTCCGCATCAGCGTGCCCAAGGTGTAGCGCTGGTGCTCGATCGCATCGAGCAGGGTCGACTGCGCCTGCGCGAGCGCGTGCGCGACCGGCTTGTCCAGTTCCACGTCGAACAGCAGCGGCAACGTGTTGACGCAGTGGCCGACCAGATGGTCATGCCCATCCAGGGCCTGCCCTGCCGCGGGAATGCCCACCACGATCTGCGACTGCCCGCTGAGGCGTGCCAGCAGGCCGGAGAAACTGGCCAGCAGCGTTGCGAACAGGCTGAAGCCACGCTTGGCACCCAGCTTGCGCAGCGCCTCCACCAGTGTCGCATCGAGTTCATAGTCCTCGCGCGAGGATGCGAAGCTCCGGCGCGCCGGGCGCGGACGATCGCTGGGAAGGTCGAGCACCGGCGCTTCGCCGCTGAAGCGCGACAACCAGTAACGCTCGTCCTCGGCCAGCACCGGCGCCTCGCTTTGCGTCAGTGCGTAGTCGGCGAAACTGTCGGCCGGCGCGAGCTCCTTCATCGACACGCCAGTCCGCCTGGCGTAGAGGGCACCGAGCTCCTGCACCAGCACCCACCACGACCAGCCGTCGCAGACGATGTGGTGCGCGGTGAGGATCAGGACGTGCTCTTCCGGCGCCAGCTTCAGCAACTCGGCGCGGAACAGGGGGTCGTGTTCCAGCGAGAACGGGGTGTCGACCGCCAGGCGCAGGTGCCGGTCGACCAGTTGCGTGCGGTCCTGCCGATCGAGTGCGCACAGGTCGCGCTCGTCGATCTCCAGCGTCACGTGGTCCAGCACGCACAAGGTTTCGCCGTCGGGCCCGAAACCCGAGCGCAGGGCGTCATGGCGGTCCACCAGTTCCTGCAGCGATGCACGCAACGCGGCGACGTCGAGGCGGCCGCGCAGGCGCATCCGCGCGGATTCGTTGAACGCCAGCGAAGCATCCGGACCGAGCCGGTCGGCCAGCCAGATCTCGCGCTGCGGCTCGGTGGTCGGCACCACCCTCGCCAGCGCACCTTCGGCAAACGGGTCGTAGTCGACCGGATTCTGCAAGGACGGCCGCACGGTACTCATCCCCCTCATCCCCCCACCTTCAGGTATTTGCCGGGCTGATCGGGATTCGGTACGAACCAGGCGGGACGCCCGTCGGGATCGCGCCCGAGCCGCGCACCGGCCACCGTCGGCCGGGTGGAATCCATCACGGTGTTCGGCGTCGCGCTGTGCCGGGGCAGGAACTCGGCCTCCTGCAACTCGACCACCGACTCCTTGAAGGCGGTGACGATGCGCTGGATGTCGGCCTCGGTGTGCGCCGTGGTGAGGAAACAGGGGAAGTTGTCGAGGATGTGCACGCCGCGGCTGCGCATCATCGCGAACAGCAGGTCCTGCAGCGGGTGGTCCTCGAGGAAGAACGTCTTCCATACCGAGGAGAAGCTCCTGACTTCGATCGGCGCTCCGCGCTCGGAACAGAACCCGTTGAGCTCCGTAACCATCGCCTTGGCGCGATCGTTGAGCGATTGCTGCAGCGACTCGCCGTGCGCCTTGATGTGGGTCAGCACGGCGTGCGCGGCTGCGAGCGCCAGCGGGTGCCGCACGAAGGTGCCCGCGAAGTACGTGACGCCCACGGTCGGCACGGAGTCGTCGCCGAACTGCCAATGGCCGCCGTCCAGCGCATCCATATAATCGCGTTTTCCGGCGATGACGCCGATCGGATAGCCGCCGCCGACCACCTTTCCATACGTTGCCAGGTCGGCAGCGATGCCGAACAGCCCCTGTGCACCGGCCGGATGCGCGCGGAAACCGGTCACCACTTCATCGAAGATCAAGAGAGCGCCGGCATCGGAGGTGACCTGGCGGAGTTCCTTCAGGAACTCGCGCGGCTGGAAGTCCGGGCGCCGGCTCTGCACCGGCTCCACCAGCACCGCGGCAATCTCGCTGGCGCGCTCGCGGATGATCTGCATCGATTCCGGCGTGCCGTAATCCAGCACCAGCACGTGCTCGGCGGTGTTGCGCAGGATGCCAGGTGCGGCTGGCACCGCGCGCAGCTTCTTGGTGCCGCGCACGATCATCTCGTCGATGATGCCGTGGTAGGAGCCGGTGAACAGCACCACGGTCTCGCGGCCCGTGACGGTCCGGGCGACGCGCAGCGCGCCGAGCACCGCTTCCGAGCCGGTATTGCACAAGGCGGCGCGGTCGTGCCCGGTGACGTCGCAGACCAGCCTGGCCACCTCGCCCGCCAACGGATGTTGCGGACCGATCTCGTAACCCAGCTCGAGCTGCTGCCGGATCGCATCGAGCACGAAGTCCGGCTGCCATCCGAACAGGCTCATGCCGAAGCCATTGAGCGCGTCGACGTAGTCGTTGCCATCGAGGTCGACCATGTGCGAGCCCTTGGAGCGCTCGATCACGATCTGGTAAACGATCTCCTTGGTCAGCGGGCGGAAGCCGTTGACGACACGCGGATCGGCCATGTGGTCGCGATGCTGCTGCGTGTACTCCTTCGACTTGCGCGTGCGCGCCACGTAGCGGGCCATGAAGTCGTCGAGCCTGGCGCGCTGCCGGTCGCTGAGTTCGATCATCGAGTGGCTGTCGATACGCGCGATCGCGCCGAAGGCCTTCTTCACGTCGTAGCGGGTGTGGGCCAATGCGGCCTCTTCGTCGGTTCCGCCTTCGCCAGCGGCCGGCGGCGCAGCAGCGACGACTGGCGCCTGCGCCACCGGAGGCGGCGGTCCGACGGATGCGGCAGGCGCCATCGGCGGCGCCGCGCCGCCCATTGCCGGACTGCCCGACAGCAGCGCAAGTTGCTGCGCCATCAACTGCATCTGCTGCGCGATGACCTGGCGGGCGAAATCGCTTGTTCCGGCCGCCGCAGGCATCGCCGGGATCGGCGGGATCGCGGCAACCGCCTGTCCAGCAGCGGCAGCCGGCATTGCGGGCGGTGCCACTGCGGGCGACGGTGCGGGCATCGCATCGGGTGGCAGCGCCGCGTCGATCATCGCCGCGAGCCGTTCGAGGCTGGCGCAGTCACCCATCAGCTGCCGGAAACTGACTTTGACGCCGAACGTCTTCTCCAGCTGCAGCGCGACCTGGGTCAGCATCAGGCTGTCGAGCCCGAGCTCCATGAAGTTCGCCTCGGGCTCGGCGTCGGCCATGTCGAATCCGGCCACATCCTCGAACACGTCCTTCAGTTGCGCGACCAGGCGCGGACGACGATCGACGGACACGGCGGGAATGGCGGATTGCGGCATGGTGTTCTCCAGAACCGTCTCGTCGACGGCCACGGGGGACGGAGCCGGCGCGATATCGGCAGCCACCGCCGGCATGGCCGGAGCGGCATCGACCCAGTAGCGCTGGCGTTCGAAGGGATAGGTGGGCAACAGCAGGCGGCGACGGTGCGAACGCCGGTCGAAGCTTTCCAGGTCGGGCGCGACGCCGCTGCACCACAACGCACCCGCAGCCGCGAAGAACGCGGAGCGTTCGCGATCGGGCTCGTCGGCCAGCGTGGCGATGGCGACGGTCTGCTGCTTCTGCGCCAACGGATGCTGCCGCGCCAGCGTCGACAAGGTTGCTCGTGGGCCCGTTTCGAGCAGCACGTGGCCGGTGTTCTCAAGCAGGCGTCCCAACGCCGCCGCGAAGCGCACCGGCTCGCGAAGGTGCCTTGCCCAGTAGTCCGGCGACACCGCCATGTTCGCGTCGAGCCAATCGCCGGTGGCGGTCGAGATGATCGGAATGGAGGGCGCCGATCGCGTGATCGCGGCCACTTCCGCGCGGAATGGCGCGACGACCGGATCCATCATGGCCGAATGGAAAGCGTGCGAGGTACGCAGTGCGCGGCACGCGACGCCCTCGCCTTCCAGTTGCGCCTGGAACGCCGCCAATGCTTCCAAGGGACCGGCGACGACGCAACTGCCGGGCGCGTTCTCGGCCGCCAGCGACAACGCCTCGGGAATCCTCGGCAGCAGGTCGTCCAGCGCCAGGCGTACCGACAGCATGCCGCCCGCCGGCTGCGCCTGCATCAACGCGCCCCGTCGCGCCACCAGGCGCAACGCATCGGGCAACGCGAAGACGCCGGCCAGCGTGGCCGCGACGAACTCACCCACACTGTGGCCGATCATTGCTGCTGGCGTCACGCCATGGCTCATCCACAGACGTGCCAGCGCGTACTCGATCGCGAACGTGGCCGGCTGCATGATCGATGTCTGCAGCAGTGCCTGCTCGTCGACCGAGAACATCCGCTCGCGCAGATCGAAGCCGAGTTCGTCCGCCAGCATGCCGGCGCACTCGTCAACGGCAGCACGGAATGCCGGCTCGCTGTCGTAAAGTCCGCGCCCGATGCCGGGATAAGTGGCGCCCTGCCCCGGGAACAGAAGCACGGCGTCGCGCCCGCGCGCAGGACGGCTGCGCATCGCGGTGGCATTGGTCTCGGGCGAATCGAGCGCGGTCGCGGCCGCCTCCACACTGTCGGCGGCGATCGCCAGACGATGCGCGAAGGCCTTGCGTCCTACGGCCAGTGTCCAGGCAACGTCGGCCAGGTTGGCATCCGGGTGGCTGGTGAGGTGCCCGGCGAGGTCGGCCGCGGCGCGCGCCAGTGCAGTGGGCGTGCGCGCCGAAAGCACCAGCAGTTGCGGACCTTCGGCCGGTTGCGACTCGGGTCGCAGCGGCGCTTCTTCGAGCACGACGTGGGCATTGGTGCCGCCAACGCCGAACGAGCTGACACCTGCGCGGCGCGGCTGTTCGCCGCGCGGCCACGCACTCAGCGACGCGTTGACCACGAACGGCGATCCATCTAGCGCGATCGAGGGATTGGGCGCATGGAAATGCACGTTGCCCGGGATGCGCTCCTCGGTCAGCGCCAGAGCGGTCTTGATGACACCCGCGGCTCCCGCTGCGATGACGGTATGGCCGACGTTGGTCTTGACCGAACCGATGCGGCAGAAGCCGGTGTCCTGCGTGCTGCGATGGAACGCCTTGGTCAGGCCTTCGATCTCGATCGGGTCACCCAGCGGCGTCGCCGTGCCGTGCGCTTCCACGTAGCCGATGCTGCGCGGCGCCACGCGGGCGTCATCGTGCGCGGCGGCGATCACCGCCGCCTGCCCCTCGCTGCTCGGCGCGGTGAAGCTGGCCTTGTAACCGCCGTCGTTGTTGACCGCGCCGCCGAGGATCACCGCATAGACCGGATTGCCGTCGCGGACTGCGTCGGACCAGCGCTTGAGCAGCACCACGGCCGCGCCGTCGCTGAACACGGTGCCCTGCGCGCGCGCGTCGAACGTGCGCGTATGCCCGTCCGGCGACAGCATCGCGCCTTCCTGGTAGCGGTAGCCGCTGTGCGGTGGGCACGTTACCGACGCGCCTCCGGCCAGGGTCATCCCGCAGCGGCCCGCACGCAGGCTGTCCATCGCCTGGCAGATCGCCACCAGAGAAGTCGAGCAGGCCGTGTGGACGCTGATCGCAGGCCCCGTCAGGTTGAGCTTGTGGGCGGTTCGGGTGGCGATGTAGTCCTTCTCGTTGTCGAGCATCACCTGGAATGCGCCGATGCGGTCGATCAGGTCACCGCGTCCCGCCAGGTGCCTCTGGAAATAGGTGGCGTTGTACATGCCGGCGAACACGCCGATCCGCGACGTTCCTTCGTCGGGCACGTGCCCGCCACGCTCCAGGCATTCCCAGCACAGCTCCAGGAAGATGCGCTGCTGCGGATCCATCAATTCGGCTTCATTCGGACTGATGCCGAAGAACGCCGCATCGAACTGATCCACGCCCTCGATCACGCCGCGCGCGGGCACATACGACGGATCGCTGCGCTCGGCCCAGCCGATGGACGGATCGAGCTGGTCCGCGGCGAACACGGTGATCGAGTCCCTGCCTTCGCACAGGTTGTTCCAGAAGGCTTCGATGTCACCGGCCCCCGGGAAACGGCCGGCCATCGCCACGATCGCGATCGCCTCGTGCACGCTGTCTGCGCTGGCAAAGACCGGCTCACGCGGCTCCTGCTTCGCGGTGGCGGCACGCGTGCCCAGCTCCAACGCCAGCATCGCCGGCGTCGGGCAACGGAACAGGACGGTCACGGCGATGCCCGCGGCATGCACCGGGAACAGGTGGCGCAGTTGTTCGAGCAGGCGCAACCCGACCAGCGAGCTGCCGCCCAGTTCGAAGAAGTTGTCGTTGCGCCCGACGCGCTCGACGTCCAGCAGCGACGCGAAGGCCTCGCAGATCCGATGTTCGGCGTCGTTGACCGCGGGTTCGAACGCGGCGGCCAGTTCGGGACGGCTCCGGTCCGGTGCCGGCAGCGCACGGCGATCGAGCTTGCCGTTGGCGGTGACGGGCAAAGCGCCAAGCCGGATGTATCGCACCGGCACCATGAAATCAGGCAGACGTGAGGCGAGATACGACCGCAACGCGGTCGCCGAGGGCGGCTCGCGACGGGCGACATAATAGGCGACCAGGCGCTTGTCGCCGGGTTGATCGGCGCGCGCGAGCACCGCGCACGACTGGATCGCGGAGTGACGCGCGAGCGTGGCTTCGATCTCGCCCAGCTCGATGCGGAAACCGCGGATCTTGACCTGCGTATCGGCGCGGCCGACGAACTCGATGGTGCCGTCGTCACGCCAACGCACCTGGTCGCCGGTGCGATACAGCCGGTCGCCCGCTTCACCGAAGGGATTGGCGACGAAGCGTTCGGCGGTCAGCTCCGGACGGTTGAGGTAGCCCCGGGCCAGACCCTCCCCGCCCACGTACAGCTCGCCGATCACGCCGGCGGGTACCGGCTCCCGGCGGGCATTGAGGATGTAGACCTGCGTGTCCGCAATTGGACGCCCGATCGGAATCGAAGTGCTGTCCTCGTCCGGAACGTCATCGATCGCGTGGGTGCAGGTGAACGTGGTGCATTCCGTGGGGCCGTAGCCGTTGCGCAGGCGCGTGGCGGGCGCCTCCAGCCGCATGCGGCGCACGTGCTCCACCGACAGCGCCTCGCCCCCGGTGAACAGCTCGTCCAGCCCGGCCAGGTGCTGCGGATTCTCGTCGACTACGGTGTTGAACAGCGCCGCCGTCAACCAGGCCGTGGTCACGCCATGGCGCGAGATCGTCGAGGCGAGCCCCTCGCCAGTCGGAACCGCTTCCCCGTGCACGACCACGCAACCGCCATTGAGCAGCGCGCCCCAGATTTCAAGCGTCGATGCATCGAACCCCAGCGGGGCCGCATGCAACATCCGCGTGCTCGAACCCAGCTCGATGTAAGCGACGCCGCAGACCAGGCGCAGGATGGAACGATGACGGATCTCCACCCCCTTGGGTGTTCCGGTCGATCCCGACGTGTACATCACGTAGGCGAGCGAATCGCCGGTGCTGACGATGTCGTCGGTGGCCGCCCAGTCGTGGTCGCTCCAGCCGTCATCGATGACCAGCGCGTGCGTACCCGACGGCAGCGTGAGCTCGTCGCCATCCAGGTCGACCAGCACCACGCTGGCACCTGCGTCGTCGACCATGAACTTCAGGCGTTCGCAGGGATGATGCGCATCCAGCGGCAGGTACGCCGCGCCCGCCTTCAGGATGCCCAGCACCGCGACGACGGCCGACACCGAGCGTTGCGCGGCGACGGCGACGACGCCGCCCGGCCGGACGCCGGCCGCATGCAGGCGTCGCGCCAGGATGTCCGCACGGCGGTCGAGTTCGGCATAGCTCAGCGTCGAAACGTCGTCGATGGCCGCGGGCGCATCCGGCTGCCGGTCGCGGATCTCGGCGAAACGGCCGTGGACGGTCGCACTTCCGCTCTTCGCGACCGAGGTGTCGTTCCATTCGCCCATCACCCGCGAACGCTCGTCCTCGCTCATCAGGTCCAGGCCTTCGAAGGTCGCGGCCGGCTGCGCAAGCCAGTGCAGCGCCCGCTGCACGCACTGCCATACCAGTTCCATGGCCTCGGAACCCAGCGGCTCGCGATAGGTCACCTCGACTGTGCTTCCGTCGACCACGCGCCAGGCCGAATTCGCCGACGCGGTGTCCGGCTCGCCACTGCAAGTGGCCCACGCCACCTGCCGCAGGGGTTTCGTACCGGCACGCATCGCCGAGGCAAGATGGGCACTCCAATCCGCGCAGGGTCCACGCTGGGGAACGCGGGCGTCGACCTGCACGATGCCCGCGCCGATCTTCGTCGCGACGACGTCGTCCTGGCCGGTCAGGCGCGATTCGACCACGGCGAGCGCCGCCGTCAACGCCTCCTGATCAATGTCAGCGAGGTCCGGATCGAGCGTGAAGCGCATGGCCGCGCACCCGGCATCGCCGGCACGCTGGGGCAGCACGTCCAGCAATGAAAGCCTTTCTTCCTGGTTCGGTGCGTGCATGGCCATCCCTACATGCCCACCTGCGCGAAACGCGCGTACCCGGGCGCGCCGGCTCGACCGGTCAGGCGCGCGGCCAATGCGCGCAGCGCCAACGCGCTCTGCACGCCAACCGCCGTCGCACCGTCGAGCAGCGGCCAGCGCCCGACCTCGGGGAGTGTCACGCCGAGATCGCGCAACACCGCATGGGTCTTGTGCAGCATTGCGTCGCGCCGCGTTGAATCGGTGTAGTACGTGAAGCTGATCGTGATCGATGGATCGTCCCCGTTCTCGACCATGTGCGGACTGGTCGACGGCATGTAGGCGCCCTGCCCCGGCAGCAGGTCGAACACCTGCGCACGCTCGCGGAACGATTCCTTCCACTGCAGCTGGTCGCGGTCGTGGCGCTGGTGGAAGCGATCGCGCGCCAGCTCGCTGGCGACGACGGTGTCACGGTGATCCCAGACGTACACGCGCTTGCGGCCGTGGATCTGCAGGATGAAGTTGTGTTCCTTGTCAAAATGGAATGGCGTGACCGTGCGCGGCGAGGAAACGAATATCCACCCCGCGCGATGGCACATGCCGGGGTCGCGCTGCTCGACCAGCGGCTGGACGCTGTCGAGCACCATGCCGACCAGTTCGCGGTAGACGGAATCGGTCTGGACATTGAGCAGCGACGTCCACGCCTTGGCTTCGCGCAGCGAACTCAAGGTGTCCACGGCCGAGCGCGTATTCGGATGCAGATCCGGCGCGTTGTTGAAAGGCGTTCCGGCGGTCGCATCGTTGGCGTGCGTACGGATGCGCCCCGCCGCTTCCAGTCGTGCACCCAACGCCGTCAGCGCCTCGAGCTGAAGCAGTGGATGGTCGCTCAGGAGATGGCGCACGGGCTGTATGCGCCAGGGGTCGAACGCCGCCGGGTCGAACTCGATCTGCGGCACCAGCCGCTGGTGCTCATCCTTCGCGAGCGCCACCGGCTTCGGAACTGTAAGGGCCATCCTCTAAACTCCCTCTTGCGCTGTGGGATGCGCCATTTAGGGCTTAGATAGGAACGTACCGACCCGGGACCAGCGGCCAATCCGGGCATACCAAGCAAAATGCGTACACAGGCGCTGCGGCGCGCTACGCTATGCCCAACAGGGCCCTCCATCCGCGGATGTGATGACGCAGGATTTCGCACAGCTCTACTCGGAACTGGGTCTGCGCCCCGGCTGCACGTTGGTGGAGCTCAAGCGTGCCTACCGCCGGCGAGTTGCCGAACTGCATCCGGACCGCGCTGGACTACATCCTCCGGAAGTCGAACAGAACCTGGCGCTGCCCGACCTGATCGCGCTCTACACCGCCGCAATCCAGTTTCACAGGCAGTACGGACGCCTGCCCGGCGGGCTGCATGTACGCAGCGCTGCGTCGGCGCCGCTTCGTTCAACACCTCGCCGGATGCCACCGGCGTCGCCTCCTGCACGCGAGGACGAGCCAAAGCTGCCGTTCGCCCGCACGCTCATCATCGCGATCCTGCTGATCGCACTGCTGCTGATCCTGCAGACGTCCTGGGATCGTTTGTCGTCCAATGTCGGTGACGAGGTGAGCGGGTTGCCGGTCGGCATCGTGCCCGAAACCGCTGTTTCGACGACTGTCGAAGGTTCCACCGCCAACAGCATGGGCCGCACCGAAAGCGTGCCGGCATCGGAAGAAACCCGGCCTACCGGAGCGTCGAAGGAGACGCCGGAAGCAAGCAAGCCGCGGGAAGCGATCGCCGTCCACTGACCGACCGGTGTTCCGCGGATCAGCGCGCTCCACGCCGGAACAGCACCACCTCGACCGTCTGCAACAGGATCATCAGGTCGAACAGCAGGCCGTGGTTCTTCACGTAGAACAGGTCGAAGGTCAGCTTCTCGGCAGCGTCCTCCACCGAGGCGCCATAGGGATACCGCAGTTGGGCCCATCCGGTCAGGCCGGGCTTCATGCAGTGCCTGACGTCGTAGTAGCGGATTTCCTGGCTGAGCATGTCGACGAATTGCGGCCGCTCCGGACGCGGGCCGACGAAGCTCATCTCGCCACGAAGCACGTTGAACAACTGCGGCAGTTCGTCGAGCCGGGTCGTGCGGATGAAGCGCCCGACCCGCGTGCTGCGATCGTCGTCCCGGCGCGCCCAACGCGCCACGCCATCCTGCTCGGCATCCACGCGCATGCTGCGGAACTTGACCAGCTCGAACGGCCGTCCATTCAACCCCACGCGGGTCTGGCGATAGAAGATCGGTTCGCCAGATTCGTGCCAGATCGCCAATGCCACCAGGAGCATGAAGGGCCAGGCGACCAGCAGCAGCGCGCTGGCCGCCATCAGGTCGAACAACCGCTTGTTCAGGCGCCTGGGCACGGAGTGATCGAATCCTCCGGAGAACACCAGCGATGACGGGTCGGCCACGTCCAGCCTCACCATGCCCGCTTCGCGCTCGAAGAACGTCGACAGGTCAGACACCACCACGCCTTCCTGCGCGCATGCCAGCATTTCGGCCATCGGCAACCCGCCGCGACGTTCGTCGACGGCCACGACGATCTCGTCGACGTGCAGCCAGCGTGCGATCTCGGCCACTCCGAAGTTCGTGCTCAGCAGCATCTCTTCCGGAACCATCACGGGTTGTTCCGGCGCCGGAATGAAACCGACGAGCACGAACGACTGGCGATCGTTCCTGCGGCGCAGGCGCTTGGTGATCAGGCAGGCGTTGCCACCGGCCCCAAGCACGAGCACGCGCCGCTTGAAGGCATCCGCACCCAGCACCGTAAGCAGCAGCCAGCGCAGCAGCAGCACGCCCAGCAGCCCAAGGCACAGCGCCAATGCCAGCACTCCACGGCCAATGTAGGCAGCCGGCACCAGGTAATAGAGAACCAGCAAGCCGATGCCGCCGAACGCGAACGACATGAGCAGGCGCAGCACGAAATCGAGCCGGTTCAACCTGACGTGGACCTGGTACAGGCCGAAGGCCAGCATCGCGACCGTGATGAAGCTAGCCACGACCACTGCACGTAGCGGCGCGTCGCTGATGAAGACGGCGAACCCCTCCGGGTCCTTGAGGAAGCGCACCCAGGCCGCCAGCATGACGGCAAGCACCAGCAGTACCAGCTCCGCCAGCCAGAGCAGGCGGATGACCCGGCTTTTCCGGCTCGTCAGCGCAGCCTTCACGCTTTCCACTCCGAAGTTCCGGCGGCCGCCTCCACGGGGCGTCCTGCGGCCAGTCCCAACTTCTGATAACGCAGCGGGCCGTGCGGTCCGGTCCAGCCATACTCGATCGCCGCGCCGGGCATCCCTGCGACGGCGGCGCTCCAGCCGTGTCCGGCGTCGAGCATGCCGACGGCGAGTCCACCGGCGCCCGGCAGTTCGACCACGGTCTGGTCCGGCGCCTCGAAAGCGTCGGGTTCGATCTCGAATCCCGTTCCGGCCGCTTTCAACAGGGCTTCCTTGCGAACCCACAAGGCAAGCCAAGCGGCACCTCGCCGGGGTTCGGGCGTGGCATTGGCTGCGTGGAGTTCGCGTGGATGGCACAGGCGACCGGCGATCTCGCTCATGACGCCCGCGCGTTCCGCCGGTTCGATGTCGATGCCCACGGTCGAAGCGCGGGTCACCGCGATGGCGATTGCGCCATCGGTGTGGCTCAGGCTGGTCGCGGCAATACCGCCCTCCAGTCGGGGACACCCTTTCGCGTCGCGGTACAGCGGCACTCCTTCGGGCGGCATTCCAAGCACCGCGCCGAGCATCGCCCTATGCAATGCGTATGCCAACGTCAGTTGTTCGCGATCACGACTGGCCCGCCGGCGGCGCACCCTGGCGAGATCGGCCGCATCCAGCATCCGCTCCGCCTGCGGCAGCCATGGCCGCCATGCCAGCGTCCGAGCCAAGGCAACGAGAATTGTCGGGGATTCGAGCGTGCCCGCGTCACGCGCCTCCCACGCTTCGATGAAGGTGTGGTGGATACGCGCATCAATGGACGGCTTCGGCTTTTGTTCAGAAATGCAACCAAGTCGTGACACCGGATTCCCCGATCGTTGCGCGTTGTCCGAAGCAATAGAACGCAATCGAACGGCAAAACACGGCCACATGACGGCGCCCTGGATACGATTCCGACCGCACCATTACGCGCATTTTGTCCCCGAAACGCGCTGTTTCCCGTACAGGATTGATGAGCGTTGCGTTGCAAGTCGCCTTCAACGAACCAGGGTCTCCAGATGCGTAGCAGTGCCCGCGTCTTCCGCAGCAAGCTGAAACTGATCGCACGCGAAGCCGCGGAGCTCCCGGTGGTTCGGCTGATGACGGAGCCGCTGTACCGGCGTGCCTTCAAGCGCCCGTACTGGGACGGCAATGCCTACTACGGCGTGTTCGACAGCTACGCCCAGGCCAAGGCGGTAGTGCCCGAATCGTTGCCGGCGACCTACGACCTGGCCGCGGCGGGCAAGATGTACGCGGAGCGCATCGACAGTATCCGGGTCAGCGATTACCCGATGGTGTATTGGTTGTCGCGTCTCCTGCAGGCGGGACAGCGCCGCATCTTCGATCTCGGCGGTCATATCGGCATCAGCTACTACGGCTTCCGCCGGCATCTCGAATACCCGGACGACCTGCGGTGGCTGGTCCACGACGTGCCGGCGGTGGTCACCGCAGGGCGCCAACGCGCCAGCGAACTGGATCCGGAGCAGCGCCTCTCGTTCACCGAATCGCGCCAGGCGGCCGACGGCCATGACGTGCTCATATCGTCCGGCGCGCTGCAATACCTGGATTACACGCTGTCCGAACTGCTCGAGGAACTGCTGGACCCCCCGCGACATATCCTGGTGAACCTGACGCCGATGCATCCCCATCGCGGGTTCTTCACCCTGCAGAACATCGGTGTGGCGATTTGCCCCTATCGCGTCATGGCGACCGGGGAGTTCATCGCATCCATCGAGAAACTCGGTTACTCCGTGGTCGACCGATGGGAGTCGCAAGAGCGCGGATTGCGCGTCCCCTTCTCCGACGATCTCGCGATCGATCGTTACACCGGCATCTACTTCCGCCGCGCCGACGACTAGTCCGCATTGCGGCGTTCCGAAGCAAGGCAATAACAAACATAACTATTAAGCATGACACTTCCTGCACAGGGTTTGCCGTACCTAACCCGATCAGGTGTCTAGGCAACACAGCACCTCGCGTCGCACCATCAGCGCGAACCACGCACGTCGACTTGGTCTGCAGCACGCGTGCCGCAGGCGAGGATTCGCCCGCCGGATGTCCGATACCACGAGAAAGACAGGGGTCGCAACGAGCATGTCGAAACGTAACGACAAAGCGATTCCGGCGATTGCGCTTGGACGCGGCTACACCGGACTCGGCACGCTGCGGTCGCTCGCCACGGCGGGAATCCCCACGTACATCGCCTGCCCGGGCGATGACGTCGCCACACGCTCGCGCTGGTACCGGCCAACACCCGGCGCCACGCCATGGGACGGCACGATCGGTCCGGAAGCGATGCGCGCCCTGGAGCAGATGCCATTGCAAAAGGCGGTGCTGGTGCCGGGCGCCGACGACGCCGCGCTCTGGCTATCCAAACTTCCGGGAACTCCGCTATCGGAACGCTTCAAGGTTTCTTCCAGCAGCCACGCAAGCCTGCAGATCCTTCAGGACAAGACCCTGTTCGGTGAGTTCCTGGGGCACATCGGGATTCCGCATCCGCGCACGTTCACGATCACTTCGTTCGACGACATCGCAGCCATCCCGTTCGCGGAGTTGGACCGGGTATTCATCAAACCCGCCGATTCGCAGAAGTTCAGCCGGGCGACGGGTGCAAAAGGCTATTGGGCCAAGGACCACTCGGAGTTCATGGATGTTTGGCATCAGCTGGATGAGCAAGGGTTCAAGCTGGTCGCCCAGGAATACGTTCCAGGCAGTTCGTCCGACCATTACCTCATCGACGGATTCCGCGACCGCGATGGGAACTTGCCCGGGCTGTTCGCCCGGCGCCGGGAGCGGCTCTATCCGCCGGACTTCGGCAACAGCACGTATTCCAGGAGCATTCCGCTGAGCGAAGTGGGAAGCGCACTCGAAGGCCTGACGCTGTTGTTGGAAAAGCTGCAATACCGCGGGATCTTCAGCGCCGAGTTCAAGCGCGACTCGAGGAACGGCGAGTTCCGCATCCTCGAGGTCAACACGCGTGCCTGGTGGTACGTGGAGTTCGCCACGCGCTGCGGCGTCAATGTCTGCCGGATGGCGTATGAGGACGCGCTAGACAGGCCGGTCACGCCCTCATCCAGGAACTATCCGATCGGCGCAAGCTGCGTGAACCTGGTGTCGGATTTCCGCTCCGTGCTCGCCCAGGATCCTGCCAACCGGGCCCCGCTGCTGAAAACACTGGGGCAGTGGTTGCGTTCCTACCACCACGTATTCCGCATGGACGATCCAGGTCCCGGACTGCTGGCGTCCTGGAGGCTGGTGCGGGGGTTCCTGACCTGACCGGTAGCTGACCGCGAAGCCGTTCACCCGAGTGGGGGATTCCAGCCCCTCATCGGGTGAGGCGAGTGCCATGAGCGCGGTCATCGAATACATCCTCAGCGACCTCCACCGCTACGAAGGCGGGACTTCCTCCGGCGCCCTGCTCCGGCACCTGGCCACCAACTGGTCATTCCGCTACAGCTTCTGGCTGCGCCTTTGCGGCTGCAGGTCCCGAGTGGTTCGCGTGGTGGCCAAGATCGTCCACCGGCACTTGTCGATCAAGTACGGCATCCACATTCCTGCGAGCACGCAGATCGGGCATGGCCTCTTCATCGGCCATGCGGTCGGACTGGTGGTCAATCACACGGCGCGCATCGGCAGCAACTGCAATCTCAGTCAGTTCACGACCATCGGTTCCAACCACGAGCACGCGGCCGTCATCGGCGACAACGTATACATCGGCCCTGGGGCGTGCATCGTCGAGGACGTCGTCATCGGCAGCAACGCCACGATCGGGGCCGGTTCAGTCGTCGTGAACGACGTCGCGGAAGGCGCAACAGCGGCGGGAAATCCGGCCCGGGTCATTTCGATGAACAAACCTGGACGTTATGTCGCCAACCGATGGTCTGGAAACGCAGCCAAATCCGTGACAGCGCAGCAGCATGCCCAGATTCGGCCGTAGACGCGCCGCTGCGCCCGCGCGCG
The DNA here is from genome assembly GCF_015453285.1 of Lysobacter niastensis. Classification (GTDB taxonomy): domain Bacteria; phylum Pseudomonadota; class Gammaproteobacteria; order Xanthomonadales; family Xanthomonadaceae; genus Lysobacter_J; species Lysobacter_J niastensis. The sequence goes on along the minus strand of NZ_JADLZT010000005.1, from coordinate 76,136 downwards.
TCGCGCTTTCCGGCGCGGATGCTCCAGCAGGACCCGTTGACGGAACGCCGTGAGAAGAACGTGCTCCGAGCCACAGGATCCGCAATCCGGACACCGGATCCGGTTTCGCCATACGAGTACATCAAAAGCGACCTGTACCGGTATGCAGGGACCACCTCGCTGAGCGCAATGCTCAAGCACCTGACTTTCAACCGTTCCTTCAAATACAGCTTCTGGCTGCGGCTTCGCCGGGCAAAGTTCGCTCCGCTGCGCTTCATCGCTGCGGTCATGCACAGACATTTGCGATTCAAGTACGGGGTTCGCATCCATGCCGACTGCGAGATCGGCTTCGGCCTCTACATCGGCCATCCCATAGGCATCCTGGTCAATCACACGGCGCGGATCGGCAACAACTGCAACATCAGCCAGTTCACGACGATAGGTTCCAACTACGAGCAAGCCGCCGTGATCGGCGACAACGTGTACATCGGGCCGAGCGTCTGCATCGTCGAAGCCGTGCGTGTCGGAAACGATGCCACCATCGGCGCCGGCGCCATTGTGGTGAAGAACGTTCCTGCGGGTGCGACCGTTGCCGGCAATCCAGCGCGGGTGATCTCGATGAGCGAGCCTGGACGCTACGTGGTCAATCGTTGGCCACCGCGTAATCGCCATTCATGACGTGGCGATGCGCTATTCGACCTGCTCGCAAAATCGGCGCAAAAAACACAAAGGCCAGTGAATTGCTTCACTGGCCTTTGTGCATTTGTAGTGGCGCGCCCGGAGAGATTCGAACTCCCGACCACCAAGTTCGTAGCCTGGTGCTCTATCCAGCTGAGCTACGGGCGCTCAGTCGGAAAATTATGACTGCTCGTTACCGATTCGTCAAACATTTTCCGGATCTTTCTGTCATCCGATCGCGGACCGAATGACCAACACCGCAAGGCGTTGAAGAACTGGCGGAGACTGAGGGATTCGAACCCTCGATGGAGCTTTTGACCCCATACTCCCTTAGCAGGGGAGCCCCTTCGGCCTCTCGGGCAAGTCTCCGCGGGACTACGACGTCTTGCGGGCGCAAAGCATAACGGCTCGGCACCCGCACGGCAAACTTTTTGTCAGCCGCGGTTTATTAGCCGGCGCTCTTGCCAGAATCTTCGGACGGCTCTTCGCCGCGCTGGATGCGCTGATAGATTTCTTCGCGATGAACCGCAACATCCTTCGGTGCGGTGATGCCGATACGCACCTGATTACCCTTCACGCCGAGCACGGTAACCGTCACCGAGTCGCCGATCATCAGGGTTTCGCCGACGCGACGCGTCAGGATCAACATGGTGATTCTCCTCTGCCGGCAAATCGTTTGCCGGCTCTGGCGCCCCGCATGACCAGGACGCTTCCAATTTCCTATGTACGTTAAACCATCATAGCGAGCGGCCGTTTCCGGTCACAAGCGAGGGCACGCACCGTTCATCGTTCAGGTCAGCCTGCTACCTACCCAGGCGGCTACCTCGGACAGAGCCTGTGCCAGTGCGGGGCCATCGTCGCCTCCACCCTGGGCCATATCCGCACGGCCGCCTCCCTTTCCATTGATTCGACCCGCAACCTCGGCGATGAGTTCACCCGCCTTGATCTTGCCGGTGGCCGCACCATTCACTCCGGCGACAAGAGCGGCCTTGCCATCACTGGCCCCGGCCAACAGGATCACGGCATCTCCGAGCTGCTGCTTCAGGCGGTCCACCGCCTCGCGCAACGCCTTGGCATCGAACCCTTCCAGCCGCGTCGCCACGACCTTGATGCCACCGACATCGGTCGCGGCGGAGGCCAGATCGGCCGTGGCGCCCGAAGCCGCCTTGGCCTTGAGGCCCTCCAGCTCCCGCTCGAGCCGCTTCTGGCGGTCCAGCAGAGCCTTTAGCTTATCAGTGACATCCGACACATTACCGCCGAGCAGGCGGGCCGCATCGCCGAGTCTGCGCTCCTCGTCAGAGACGAAATCCAGGGCGCCCTGCCCGGTCAACGCCTCGATGCGGCGGACGCCAGCCGACACACCACCTTCTGACACCACCTTGAACAGGCCGATGTCGCCGGTCCGGGACACGTGGGTACCGCCGCACAACTCGGTCGAGGTTTCGCCCATGCGCAGCACGCGCACGTGGTCGCCGTACTTCTCGCCGAACAGAGCCATCGCACCGAAATCCAGCGCCTCCTGCATGCCCATGTGGTGCACTTCGGCTTCGGAGTTGCCACGGATCTCGGCGTTGACGCGACGTTCGATCTCCGCCAGCTCGCTGCCCGTGAGCGGGGCGAAATGGGCGAAGTCGAAGCGCAGCCGGTCGGGCGCGACCAGCGAGCCCTTCTGTGTCACGTGATCGCCGAGAACGCCACGCAGCGCGGCGTGCAGCAGGTGCGTTGCCGAGTGATTCAATACCGTGGCGGCCCGGCGAGACGCGTCGACCGTGGCACGGAGGCGATCGCCGCGCTTGAGGGTGCCCGACGCGAGCGCGCCCACGTGGCCATGGAACTGCCCGGCGAACTTCTGCGTGTCGCGCACAGCGAAGCGCGCCGCGCCGGCTTCGAACTCGCCGGTGTCGCCGACCTGGCCGCCGCTTTCGGCATAGAACGGTGTGCGATCCAGGATCACGACGACTTCTTCGCCTGCCGTCACCTGCTCGACCGGACGGCCGTCCTTGAGCAGGGCCAGCACTTCCAGGCCATCCGCACTCAGCTGCTCGTAACCGAGGAACTGGGTCGGCGCGAGCTGGGCGGCCAACTCAGCCGGCATCGTCGCAGCGTTGCCGAACTTGCCCGCGGCGCGCGCGGTCTCGCGCTGTTGTTCCATGGCGGCATCGAAGCCTTCCATATCCACCGACAGGCCGCGCTCGCGCGCGATGTCGGCGGTCAGGTCCACCGGGAACCCATAGGTATCGTAGAGCCGGAACGCATCGACACCAGGAATAACGCCCTTCGAACGTGCGGCCACCTCGTCGAAGATTCGCATGCCAGCATCGAGCGTCTCGGCGAAGCGTTCTTCTTCGGCCAGCAGTGCGCGTTCGACGAAATCGCGCTTGGCCGTCAGTTCCGGATAAGCATCGCCCATCACCTCGACCAGCGGCGCAACCATGCGATGGAAGAACGGCCCCTTCTGACCGAGCATCCAGCCATGGCGCAGTGCGCGACGGATGATCCGGCGCAACACGTAGCCACGCCCCTCGTTGGACGGCAACACGCCGTCGACGATCAGGAACGCGCAGGCGCGGATGTGATCGGCGATGACGCGGAGCGACTTGTTGCCCAGGTCGGCGGTGCCGGTGTACTCGGCAGCCTTGCCGATCAGGTGGCGGAACAGGTCGATCTCGTAATTGCCGTGCACGCCCTGCAGGACGGCAGCGAGACGCTCCAGCCCCATGCCGGTATCCACGCACGGAGCCGGCAGCGGCAACAGCGTGCCGTCGGGCTGGCGATCGAACTGCATGAACACCAGGTTCCAGATCTCGATGAAGCGGTCGCCGTCCTCGTCAGGCGAGCCCGGCGGGCCACCGGCGATGTGGGCGCCATGGTCGTAGAAGATCTCGGTGCAGGGACCACACGGGCCGGTGTCGGCCATCTGCCAGAAATTGTCGGAGGCGAACGGCGCGCCCTTGTTGTCGCCGATGCGAACGATGCGCTCGGCCGGCAGACCCATCTTCTGGTTCCAGATTGCGAACGCTTCGTCATCGGTGTGATAGACCGTGACGAGCAGGCGCTCGGCCGGCAGCTTCCAGACCTTGGTCAGCAGTTCCCAAGCCCAGGCGATGGCGTCTTCCTTGAAGTAGTCGCCGAACGACCAGTTGCCCAGCATCTCGAAGAAGGTGTGATGACGGGCGGTGTAGCCGACCTGGTCGAGGTCGTTGTGCTTGCCGCCTGCCCGCAGGCAGCGCTGCACGTCGGCCGCTCGGACGAAGCCGAGCTTCTCGCTGCCCAGGAACACGTTCTTGAACTGGACCATGCCCGAGTTGGTGAACAGCAACGTCGGGTCGTTCGCCGGCACCAGGGGCGCGGACGGCACGATGGTGTGGCCTTTGCCACGGAAGAATTCGAGGAAATCGCTGCGGATTTCGGTAGTGGTCTTCATTGCTGCGCGCAGGTTCGGTGGACCGGGAGCGGACGCTCAGACCGGCCGGTACCCCCCAGAATGGGGGCAAGACTGGAGCAGGCAACCCAAAACCCGAAAGCCCGCTAGGGTATCAGGAGCCACGGCCGCGTGCGCAGATGCGGGCAGGCCCGCCCATCAGGGCTCAATCGTCAGGGTCGAACCGTGTGGCGCTGCGGATGGTGGACGAGTCGAAGCCGCGGCGGAGAAGGAAATCGGCAGCCTTGCGCCGCGCTGCAAGGTCATCCATGGATGCGCCGAAACGGCGTCGGACCAGGTCCTGCGCGATCTGCCCCCAGTCGCCCTCATGGCTGTCCATCGCACGGGCGATCAGCTCGCGATCGAGCCCATGCGTGGCGAGTTCAGCCCGGATGCGGATGGGTCCGTAGCCACTGTTAGCCCGGCTGCGGACCAGCCCTTCAGCGAACCGGGCGTCATCCTGCCAGCCCTCCCTGGCCAGTCGGTCGACCGCGGCGGCCACTTCATTGGACTCCAGGCCCCGGGCGGAGAGCTTGCGGGTCAGTTCCTTGCGCGAATGTTCGCGCCTGACCAGCAGCCCGAGCGCGCGCTGCGTCGGGCTCTGTTCGCGGACGCGCTTGCGCTTGGCGGGGCTGCGCCCGCCTTCGCCCTCTCCGCCATCCGCGTGATCATCGTGCATCCGGAACCTCCGGCAGATCAGTCGTCCTGACCCTCACCTGCGCCTTCGTCGCGGCTGGCCTCGGCCGGCACGAACTTCTCGCGCAGGGCAGCTTCCAGGCGCGCCGCCACTTCCGGGTTGTCCTTGAGGTACTGGCGGGCGTTTTCCTTGCCCTGCCCGATGCGCTCGTCATAGGCGCTGTACCAGGCGCCGGACTTCTCGACCAGCTTGGCATCGACGCCCATGTCGATCAGCTCGCCTTCGCGCGAAATGCCTTCGCCGTAGAGGATCTCGGTGACAACCTGCTTGAACGGAGGCGCCAGCTTGTTCTTGACCACCTTGATACGAGTCTGGTTGCCGATGATCTCGTCGCCCTTCTTGATCGAGCCGATGCGGCGGATGTCCAGGCGCACCGAGGCATAGAACTTCAGCGCGTTGCCGCCGGTGGTGGTTTCCGGACTCTGGCCCGGCATCATCACGCCGATCTTCATGCGCAGCTGGTTGATGAAGATCACCATGCAGTTGCTGCGCTTGATGTTGCCGGTCAGCTTGCGCAGCGCCTGGCTCATCAGGCGGGCCTGCAGACCCGGAAGCTGGTCACCCATCTCGCCTTCGATCTCGGCCTTCGGCGTCAGTGCCGCGACCGAGTCGATCACCACCATGTCGACCGCGCCCGAGCGCACCAGCATGTCGGCAATTTCCAGCGCCTGCTCGCCGGTGTCGGGCTGGCTGACCAGCAGGTCGTCGACGTTGACGCCGAGTTTGGCGGCATAGGTCGGATCGAGCGCATGCTCGGCGTCAACGAAAGCCGCCGTACCGCCGAGCTTCTGGCACTGCGCGATGGCTTGCAGCGTCAGCGTGGTCTTGCCGGAGGACTCCGGTCCGTAGATCTCGACTACGCGGCCCTTGGGCAGACCACCGATGCCGAGGGCGATGTCGAGCATCAGCGAGCCGGTGCCAATGACCTCGGCCGGCTCGGCCACGCGGTCGCCCATACGCATCACCGAGCCCTTGCCGAACTGCTTTTCGATCTGGCCCAGTGCGGCCGAAAGGGCGCGCTTCTTGTTCTCGTCCATCGTGGATTCCTTGGAGGTCGGTTGCTTGTTGGAGGGCAATCTAGCGGGCACTGGTCGCACGAGTTGAGACACCGGAGCCCGTTGCAGAAATTAGTGGTGTGGAGAAAGCGATGTAGGCAGGGGATCGAGGATCGGGAGGTCGGAAAGCGCCGCAGTCCTGGTTGCGGAAACCTCCATGGGAGATCACCGGTTCGGCCTGACCAGTCCGCAGTACAGCCCCTCGATGGCGAAGTCCTGGCCGGGCTCGACCTCGATGGGCGCGTAATCCGGGTTGCGTGGCAGCAGGCGGATCCGGTCCCTGCCTATCTTCAGCAGCTTCACTGTGATCTCGTCATCGATGCGCGCCACCACGATCTGCCCCGAGCGTGCGTCGCGCGTGCGGTGCACGCCGATCAGGTCGCCGTCGAAGATCCCCTCGTCGCGCATCGAGTCGCCCTTGACCTTGAGCAGGTAGTCCGGCGTCGGCGAGAAGAACACGCGATCCAGCAGCACGACGTTGTCCGAACCGATATCGGCGCCGATCGGCCGCCCGGCGGCCACCTGCCCCAGCACCGGCAGGCGCAGGGCGTCATCCGATGCCGGCGCCTCCGCAGCGACCGTCGCAGATGCAATCTGCTCCGGGGGGACGCACACGCGGATGCCGCGGGCGCGACCCGGCATGCGCTGGATCGCGCCTGCCTGCTCGAGGGCCTCGAGGTGATACTGGGCCGCACGAACGCTGCTGAAGCCCATGGCGCGGGCGATCTCGGTCTGCGAGGGCGGCACGCCCTCAGCATCGATCCGCTCGGCGATCAGGGCGAGGATGGCGCGCTGGGTGTCGGTGATGTCCATTAGTAGCAATACTACTAATGGATTTTCGCGGGCGTCAACCCCGCCCGCCGATCAGGTCATCAGCTCGGCCAGGCCATGCAGGGCGGCGGCGACGCTCTGGCGCCGGACCGAATCGCGATCGCCATCGAAATGGAAGGTCACGGCCGTGGGATAACCGCCACGGCGCTTCCATGCAATCCAGACGGTGCCGACCGGTTTGTCCTCGGTGCCGCCGGTGGGCCCGGCGATGCCGGTCACTGCGACCGCAAGCGTGGCTCCGGAATGGACCAATGCGCCGGACACCATCTCGATCACCGTCTCGCGGCTCACCGCACCGTGCTGTTCCAGGGTCTGCGGCCGCACGCCGAGCAAGGCCTGCTTGGCCTCGTAGCTGTAGGCCGCCAGGCCGCACTCGAACCAGCCCGAGGAGCCCGGAATGTCGGTCAGCATCTTCGCGATCCAACCGCCGGTGCAGCTTTCCGCGGTGACCAGGGTATGGCGGTTGATGCGTGCGGCTTCGCCCACCTGTTCGGCAAGGCGGCGAAGGGAGTCGTCGGCAACGTCGGTTTTCATGCCGCCCACTATAACGGCAAGCCGTGGTGGCGCTTACGGCGCCAGGAGGCCCTCCACGGATGGAGGACCTCCGGGCAACCGATCAGTACATCACCCGAAGTGTCATGCCGTAGGTGCGCGGGGCACCGAGGAATGCATTGAACGAATTGAACGGGTTGTTCGGCGCGGGAGAGACATTCTGCAGCGGCGCGTCGAAGCCGACCTGCACGTATTCCTCGTCGGTGAGGTTCAGCCCCCACAGCTCCACCATCCAGCGCTTGTTGCGTGCGCCGAAACCGACTCTCGCATTCCACACCGTGAAGCTGTCCTGCACCTTCTCGACATCGAGGTCTGAGCCGGTGTTGTAGTCGGACATGTACTTGGCGCCCAGGTTGAAGCGCGCAACAAGGCTGTTGCCGATATCCATCTCGTAGGTGGCCGAGCCCGCTGCAGACCAGTAAGGCGCGAAGCTGACGCGATTTCCCGGCAGCTTGTACAGCGCACCGGTTGGCGCGACGAAATCGCCGCCCGGGATGTTGTCGCCGTAACGCGTGTCGGCATAGGTCACGCCGCCCTGCAGCATCAGGCCGTCGGTCGCCTGCCACAGCAGTTCGGTGTCGATGCCCTTGGACACGACTTCAGGAATCGAGCGAACCACGAAGCTGGTGCCGAGGAAGCTGTTGAGCTGGAAGTCTTCGTATTCCTGGTGGAACAACGTGGCATTCGCGAGCAGGTTGCCGTCGGCCCAGGTGGTCTTGGCGCCGAGCTCGTAGCTGTCGACGAACTCGCCCGGGAACGAAGTGTCGTTCACCGGCAGGATGCCCGAGCCACCGCTGGACAGGCCCGTATTGGACTGCACGCGGTCGAGGTTGAAGCCGCCGGCCTTGTAGCCGCGCGCGCCCGACACGTAGCCCATCACGTGCTCGTTGAACTGGTAGGCCGCCTTGAGCGTGCCCGACCACTCCTTCTCTTCGCTCTCCTGATGGGTCGCGCGTCCGTTGTGCAGCGGGTTCGCCCAGGGCAGGCACGAGAAACCGATGACCTGCGGAATCACCTGCGGCAGTGCCGCTGCCGGCACACCCCGCGCCAGCAGCGCCTGCGCCACTCGCGCCTGTCCGCCTGGGCCCAGCATGGCCGAGCAGCCTGGGCTGCCGTTGGGGTTGCTGTAGGTCGAATCGAGCTTCTTGTCTTCGGTCGTGTAGCGCAGGCCCAGCGTGACGTCGAGCGCGTCGGTCGCATGCCAGGTGTTGTTGGTGAACAGTGCCGCGCTCTTGGCGTTCTGGCGATAGACGTCATTGGCGCCGAAGCCGGCGAACACCGTGCCGAACGGCCGCCCGGTGGCCTGCGACAGGAACAGCGGCGCAGTCGGGCTCTGCCCCAGCGCCGGGTTGATCATCGACAGCAGCGCCACCGACAGGTACGGCTCGTAGGCATTGCCGATGCGGTACGTTTCGTTGCGGTCGAGGTCCTCGTCGGAATAGAACGCGCCGAACATCCAGTCGAAGCTGTCACTGGAGCCGGTCAGCCGGAACTCCTGGCTGAAAGTCTTGAAGCCGGTGAACGACTCGTTCTCCTTTGCATCGCGATACAGCAGGTCGGCACTGCTGAAGTCGAAGTCCAGCCCATTGATCGAACCCCAGTCGCGCCATGCGGTGATCGAGGTCAGCGTGGCGCCGTCGAACCAGGGCGTGATCCAGTTGACCTCGGCAGCGACGCCCTTGTCCTTGATGTCCTGCTCGGTGCTGCGGTTGCTGTAGGCGACGCGTGCGAACGGGTCGGCCACGCGCACCACGCCCTCGTCCGGCGCGAGTGCGTCGATGATGTTGGCCGTCGCGCCGCGCACGGTGGTGACGCCGACGCAGCAGTTCTCCTCGCGGCTGGTGAAGTCCGCGATGAGGTTGATGTCGAGTGTGTCGGTCGGTTCGAACAGCAACTGGCCGCGCAGCGTGTGGAAGTTCTGGTCGCCGTCCTCGGTCTCCGTGCGCGGACCCGCGCCGGTGCGCACGTCGGTATAGCCATCTCGCTTGCGCTTGGCGCCGTAGATGCGGAATGCGGCGTTGTCGCCAATCGGCGTGTTGAGCGAGCCGGACACGCCCAGCGCGTTGTAGTTGCCGACGGTCAGCTCGCCCTCGACCGTGGTGTTGTAGTGCGGACGCTTGGTGATGACGTTGATGACGCCGGCGGAAGTGTTCTTGCCGAACACCGTGCCTTGTGGACCTTTCAGCACTTCGATGCGCTCGATCTCGCCGAGGTCGCCGAAGCCGACGCCGTTGCGGGGACGGTACACGCCATCGATCAGAATGCCGACCGAGGATTCCAGGCCTGCGTTGTCGCCGACGGTACCGATGCCGCGGATACGCGCGACGGTCTGCGCCTCGCTCTGGGTGCTGGTGACGGTGAGGCCGGGAACCAGCACCTGCAGGTCCTTGACGTCGCGCACGCCTGTGTCCTGCAGCAGTTGTTCGGGCAGCGCGGTGATCGCGATCGGCACCTCCTGCAGGGCCTCCTCGCGTTTCTGCGCGGTAACGGTGAGCGCGGCGAGCGTGGTCGCCTCTTTCTCTTCCTTTTTCTGCCCGGCGGGTTCCTGGGCGGATGCCGCAAGCACCGGCATCGACGCGAACGCGGCCGAGATGGCCAGCGCCAGCAGCTTCCGGGTTCCGACAGGCACGGCCGACGTAATCGAACGCATCGCTCCCCCTTTCTATTTATGTGATTTATGGACCGCGCCCCTCGTCGCGGCTGACGTCGCCTGTGCTCCCCAACACCTCGCGCCCAAGATCGGGCGTACGGCAGCGAACGTTAAGAGGAAATTAAACACGCCGGGGGCCGGCCAACACGCCGCAGCGCAACATCCGGCCTGTTCCAAGGCGGCCGGGGATCACGCCAGAGTCCTTGGCTGATAGCCTAGGCGGCCTTTCGTGGCCGACTTGGCCACCCCTTTGCCTGAATTGCCTGCAGATTCCATGAGTCCAGCCGACCGGCCGCCCGAGCACACCCCCCTGATGAAGCAGTTCTTCGCCGCCAAGGCGGAGCATCCGGACGTGCTGCTGTTCTTCCGGATGGGCGACTTTTACGAGCTGTTCTACGACGATGCGCGCAAAGCCGCGCGGCTGCTCGACATCACCCTGACCCAGCGCGGCCAGTCGGGCGGCCAGCCGATTCCGATGGCCGGCGTGCCGCATCACTCCGCCGAAGGCTACCTGGCCCGGCTGGTGGCACTCGGCGAGTCGGTCGCGATCTGCGAGCAGATCGGCGACCCGGCCCTGGCCAAGGGCATCGTCGAGCGCAAGGTGGTGCGCATCGTCACGCCGGGCACCGTCACCGACGAGGCCCTGCTCAACGAGCGCCGCGACACCCTGCTGCTGGCCGTGGCCCGGGGGAAATCCGGCTTCGGCCTGGCCTGGGCCGACCTCGCCGGTGGCCGCTTCCTGGTCAACGAGGTCGCCAATGAGGACGCGCTGGAAGCCGAGCTCGCGCGCCTGGAACCGGCAGAAACACTGATCGCTGATGAGGACGGCTGGCCGGCATTCCTCGGCGAGCGCACCGGCCTGCGGCGCCGGGCGCCATGGCTGTTCGACGCCGACAGCGGCCGCCGCCAGCTGCTGCGCTTCTTCAACCTCCATGACCTGTCGGGCTTCGGCCTGGAAGACAAGCCGTTGTCGGTGGCCGCCGCCGCCGCCCTGCTCGGCTACGTCGAGGAAACCCAGAAGCAGCGTTTGCCGCACCTGACGTCGATCGCGGTCGAATCCGGCGATGGCGCGATCGCGATGAACGCGGCCACGCGCCGCCATCTCGAACTCGACACGCGCATCGATGGCGACAACCGCCACACGCTGCTTGGCGTGCTCGATTCGACGGTGACGCCAATGGGCGGGCGCCTGCTCCGCCGCTGGCTGCATCGCCCGCTTCGGGAACGCATCCCGCTGCGGATGCGGCAGCAGGCGGTGGCCGCGCTGGTCGAATCCCGCACCGGGGACGGTGTGCGCGAGTCGTTCCGCGCTCTGGGCGACCTGGAGCGCATCCTCTCTCGCATCGCGCTTCGCAGCGCGCGCCCACGCGATTTGTCGACGCTGCGCGACGGTCTCGGCCTGCTGCCGGATGTGCGCGGCCTGCTGGCACCTGTCGACTCGCCCCGCCTGGCCGAACTCTGCGCCGAACTCGGTGAGCATGACGAGCATGCGCACCTGCTTAAGTCTGCGATCGTCCCTCAGCCGCCGGTGCTGGCACGCGACGGCGGCATCTTCGCCGAAGGCTATGACGCCGAGCTGGACGAACTGCGCACGCTGTCGACCCATGCCGACCAGTTCCTGATCGACCTGGAAGCGCGCGAACGCGCCAGCAGCGGCATTCCGACGCTCAAGGTCGGCTACAACCGCGTGCACGGTTACTACATCGAAATCAGCAAGGGCCAGAGCGACAAGGCGCCGACGCATTACACCCGCCGGCAGACGCTGACCGGCGCCGAGCGTTACATCACCGAGGAGCTGAAGCAGTTCGAGGACAAGGTGCTGTCGGCCAGGGAACGCTCTCTCGGCCGCGAGCGTTTCCTCTACGAGCAGTTGCTCGACGCGCTCAACGAACGCCTGGAGCCGCTCAAGCGCTGCGCCTCCGCGCTGGCCGAACTGGACGTGCTGGCCTGCTTCGCGGAGCGGGCGCAATCGCTGGATTGGGCGCAACCGGACCTGTCCGACGATGCGGGCCTGCGCATCGAGCGCGGCCGTCACCCTGTCGTCGAAGCGGTGCGCACCGATCCGTTCGAGCCCAACGACCTGATCCTGCACGGCGACCGCCGCATGCTGGTCATCACCGGTCCGAACATGGGCGGTAAATCGACCTACATGCGCCAGAACGCACTGATCGTGCTGCTGGCACATATCGGCAGTTTCGTGCCGGCTTCGCGAGCCGTGATCGGCCCGATCGACCGCATCCTGACGCGCATCGGCGCCGGCGACGATCTTGCCCGTGGCCAGTCGACCTTCATGGTCGAGATGAGCGAAACCAGTTACATCCTCCACCACGCCACGTCGCAGTCGCTGGTGCTGATGGACGAGATCGGCCGCGGCACTTCGACCTACGATGGCCTGGCCTTGGCCGAAGCGTGTGCACGCCACCTGGCGCACCACAATCGCGCGTACACGTTGTTCGCCACGCACTACTTCGAACTGACCACCCTGGCCGAACCCGGCAGCGGCATCGCCAACGTGCACCTCGACGCGGTCGAGCACGGCGACCAGTTGGTCTTCATGCATGCGGTCAAGGACGGGCCCGCCGATCGCAGCTTTGGCCTGCAGGTGGCGGCGCTGGCCGGCCTGCCAAAAGCCGTGGTGCAGCAGGCGCGTGGACGGCTGGCGGAGCTCGAACAGCAGAGCCGCGATGCGCCGATGCCTTCGCTGGCGCCTGCAGCGCTGGACGCGCCGCAGCAGTTCGGCCTGTTCGCACCCTCGTCCGCCGCACTCGACGCGCTCGCATCGATCGATCCTGACGACCTCACGCCCAAGCAGGCACTCGAGGCGCTTTACCGCCTGAAAGCGCTGTCCTGACGTTGGCGCGGATGGCCCGGTCTCGTGCCGGGCACATCCAGTCCACCAGCGTCGCCAAGGGCCCACGGCCTTCGGTCGTTATGTCCGCGTGAATATTCATAGCCAGCGCATATCGAATTATTCAAATTATTCGATTTCAACTGTCGATTGACTCTGACTAATGTGGGTCCAGGGCTCCCGAACCGGGGAGCCCGCGGTCGCGCAGTGAACCTGCGTCGGTCGCGCTGCACCCGTCGTCGACACCAACAACAAGAACATGGCTGCGGCCCGGCGAAAGCGGACGCAGCGGGGCAGCGCCATTCGCAGGAAAACGCGTTCATACGTACACGGACTTCCAGCCGCCGCAGTCGGGCGCAAACGACAAAGGAGAGAACCCATGAATCTCGAAGCGAAGTGCCCGTTCCATCACGCTGGCAGCGGCAGGTCCAATCGCGACTGGTGGCCGGAACAACTGCAACTGGATCTGCTTGCCCAGCATTCGTCGAAGTCGAATCCCATGGGCGAGGAGTTCGACTACGCCAAGGAGTTCAAAAGCCTCGACCTGAAGGCCCTGAAGCAGGACCTAACGGCGTTGATGACCGACTCGCAGGATTGGTGGCCCGCCGACTTCGGTCACTACGGCCCGCTTTTCATCCGCATGGCCTGGCACAGCGCCGGCACCTATCGCATCGGCGATGGCCGTGGCGGCGGTGGCCGCGGACAGCAACGCTTCGCGCCGCTCAACAGTTGGCCGGACAACGTCAGCCTGGACAAGGCGCGACGACTGCTGTGGCCGATCAAGAAGAAGTACGGCCGCAAGATTTCCTGGGCCGACCTGATGATCCTCGCCGGCAACGTCGCGCTGGAGTCGATGGGCTTCAAGACATTCGGTTTCGCCGGTGGTCGCGAGGACACATGGGAACCGGATCACGACGTCAACTGGGGCCTGGAGGCCAAGTGGCTGGGCGACGAACGCTATTCCGGCGATCGCGAACTGGCCAATCCTTTCGGCGCCGTGCAGATGGGTCTGATCTACGTCAATCCTGAAGGTCCCAATGGCAATCCGGATCCGATCGCGGCCGCGCGCGACATCCGCGAGACGTTTGCGCGCATGGCGATGAACGACGAGGAGACCGTCGCACTGATCGCCGGCGGCCATACGTTCGGCAAGACCCACGGCGCCGGTGATCCCAAGAACGTGGGTGTCGCGCCGGAAGGCGACGACATCGTCGCACAGGGGCTCGGCTGGCACAGCACGCACGGCACCGGCGCTGCCGGCGATGCGATCACCAGCGGCCTCGAGGTCACATGGACCAGTTCGCCGACCAAGTGGAGCAACAACTTCTTCTGGAACCTGTTCGGCTACGAATGGGAACTGACGAAGAGTCCCGGCGGCGCGCACCAGTGGCAGCCCAAGAACGGCGGTGGCGCGAACACGGTCCCGGAAGCGCACGACCCGAGCAAGCGGCGTGCCCCCGGCATGCTGACCACCGATCTCTCGCTTCGCTTCGATCCGGCCTACGAGAAGATCTCCAGGCGCTTCCTGGAGAACCCGGATCAGTTCGCGGATGCGTTCGCACGCGCCTGGTTCAAGCTCACCCATCGCGACATGGGCCCGCGTGCGCGCTATCTCGGCCCCGAAGTGCCAGCTGAGCAGCTCATCTGGCAGGACCCCGTTCCGGCCGTCGATCATCCATTGATCGATGAGAAGGACATCACCGCGCTGAAGGCGAAGATCCTTGCGTCGGGCCTGTCGGTTTCCCAGCTGGTATCGACCGCCTGGGCTTCGGCATCCACGTTCCGCGGCTCCGACAAGCGCGGTGGCGCTAACGGTGCCCGCATCCGCCTGGCACCGCAGAAGGACTGGCCGGTCAACGAGCCCAAGCAACTTGCCGGCGTGCTCAAGACGCTCGAAGGCATACAGAAGGAATTCAACGACGGAGCGCCGGGCGGGAAGAAAGTCTCGCTTGCGGACCTGATCGTCCTGGGCGGCGCCGCCGGTGTCGAACAAGCGGCGAGAAATGCCGGCCACCCGGTCAATGTCCCCTTCTCTCCTGGTCGCACGGACGCCTCGCAGGAGCAAACGGATGTCGCATCCTTCGCACCGCTCGAACCGCTCGCGGACGGCTTCCGCAATTACCTCAAGGACAAGTTCAGCATTCCGTCCGAAACCCTGCTGGTCGACAAGGCGCAACTGCTGACCCTGACCGCGCCGGAGATGACGGTGCTGGTCGGCGGCCTGCGCGTTCTTGGTGGCAACGTCGGACAGACCCGGCTTGGCGTTTTCACTGAACGCGAGGAAGCACTGACCAACGACTTCTTCGTCAACCTGCTCGACATGTGCACGGAGTGGAAGGCGAAGACCGGCGACGAAGCCGTGTTCGAAGCGCGCGACCGCAAGAACGGTCAACTCAAGTGGACCGGCAGCCGTGTCGATCTCATCTTCGGCTCGAACTCCCAGCTTCGCGCCCTGGCCGAAGTGTATGGAAGTGCCGATGCACAGGAAAAGTTCGCCAGAGACTTCGTGGCGGCCTGGAACAAGGTGATGAACCTGGATCGCTTCGACCTCAGGAGTTGAGAGCAACGATGCATGTGCATGCAGCCCGGCGAGCAATCGCCGGGCTTTTTTCATGCCAACCCAAAGGCCAGATAACTGTGACAACACCGGGAAATCACAGTGCACGCCGAAGGCGCTGCACCATCACCCCCGCTGAACTCATTGGCGCTAGCATCGGTCTTCCCCCACCCAAGGACTGGCTGCCATGAGCGCCTCACTGACCGACGACCTGCTCAATCAGTTGCAGGGCCAACCCCTCGCCGATATCGGCAACCAGCTCGGGTTGTCGCCGTCGCAGGCCTCGGGCGCCGTCTCAGCTGCACTTCCGCTGCTGCTGGGTGCGCTTGGCCGCAATGCGAGCCAGCCGCAAGGGGCCGAGGCCCTGTTCGGAGCGCTGCAGCGCGATCACTCCAGTCTCGACATCGGCAGCGTGCTGGGCTCGGTGCTCGGCGGCGGTGGTCAGGGGCAGCAGATCCTCGGACACATCTTCGGCGCACGTCAGCAGGGCGCGGCGCAGGGACTCGGCGCGGCTACCGGGCTCGGCGGTGATCAGGCAGGTACCTTGCTGAAGGTCTTGGCGCCCATCGTGCTCAGCTTCCTGGCACAGCGCATGTTCTCGCAAGGTGGAGCCACAGCGGCGAACCAGCTCGGCGCATCGCCGCAAGGGCTGGGGCAGATGCTGGGCGAGGAGCATCAGTCGATTACCCAGCAGGGCGGCCTGGGCGGCGGCCTGCTGGGTGCCGTGCTCGATCGCGATGGCGACGGCGATACCGACTTCACCGATCTGATGGGCCTGGCTGGCTCATTCCTCGGCGGCCCGCGTTGAACCTCGTGGCGCAGGCTCGCACCTGCGCCCACGATCACGATCACGTAGCGTCGATGTCCCCGAGCGCACGGATCAGGCGGCGCGCCCGCTTGTCGGGTTTGGTCACCGGCGCCTGATAACCCGTGCGTTCCGCGGCGCGCCGCGCACGCACTTCCGCCCGAGCCTGCTTCGAGGCCTCGCTTTCGTCATACAGGGTCTGCGCAACGCTGGCCGGTCCGCGCACATCGCTGAGCGCAGTCACGGCGATCTCGAAGATCTCCTCGCCCCGCGCCACTCGCAGCGCGTCGCCGACGCGCACCGCACGCGAGGCCTTGGCACGTTGACCGCCCGCCTCGACCTTACCGGTTTCGACAGCCTGCTTGGCCAGGGCGCGCGTCTTGAAGAATCTGGCGGCCCACAACCACAGATCTAGGCGCACCGACGGTGTCGGATTCTGTTGTTCGGTCACAGCAACTTCCGGGATCTCCGGGTTCCTACTGATTGCCATCCTGCTTGCGCATTATCTCAGACCACGAGCCTATCGGCGCCTGCCGTAAGGCGGGGCGGATTTTCCCGAGCGGCGATGCTAGCTTGCGCGCTCCCCGCGCCCACGAGCCACTGCGAGTTCCGATGCCGCCCACCCCTCACAACCTCACCGAAGGATCGATTGGCCGCAACCTGCTGGCCTTCTCGCTGCCCATCCTCGCGGGCAACATCGCGCAATCGCTGAACGGTTCGGTGAACGCGGTGTGGGTGGGACGCTTCCTCGGCGAGGAAGCGCTGACGGCGGTTGCCAACGCCAACAACATCATGTTCTTCCTGCTCGGCTCGGTGTTCGGCATCGGCATGGCCGCGACGATCCTGATCGCACAGGCCATCGGCGCGCGCGATGTCGGCCGCGCCCGACAGGTGATGGGAACCAGTGCCACGTTCTTCATGGGATTGGCAGCGGTCATCGCGGGATTGGGCTGGTGGATGTCCCGGCACCTGCTCGATGCCATGGGCACTCCGCTGGCATCACTGCATCTGGCCGAGGATTACCTCAAGGTGATCTTCCTGGCGATGCCGGTGCTGTATGCATTCGCCTTCCTGTCGGCGGCACTACGCGGCGCGGGCGACTCCCGAACGCCTTTCCGGTTTCTGCTGGTGGCGGTGGTGCTCGACATCGCGTTCAACCCCCTTCTGATCTTCGGTATCGGCCCCTTTCCGAAGCTCGGCATCGCCGGTGCGGCCTGGTCGACCCTGTTGTCGCAAGGGCTGACGCTTGGCGCACTGCTGGTGTACCTGCGCCGAAAGCGCCATCCGCTCTGGTTGGGCAGGCAGGACATCCACCTGCTCAAGATCAACGGCGCCATACTGCGCGCGCTCATCGTCAAGGGCATTCCCATGGGAATGCAGATGGTCGTCATCTCCCTGGCGATGATCGCGATGATGACGATGGTCAACCGGCACGGTACCGACACCTCGGCGGCGTACGGCGCCGCGATGCAGCTGTGGACCTACGTGCAGATGCCGGCCATGGCCATCGGCGCGGCCTGCTCGTCGATGGCTGCGCAGAATGTCGGCGCGAACCGCTGGGATCGCGTGGCGGCGACCGCGCGTGCCGGTGTCCTGATCAACTTCGCGCTGACCGGTGCGTTGATCGTGCCGCTGATCGTGCTGGATCAATGGACCCTGTCGCTGTTCCTGCCGCAGGGCAGTGATGCGCTGGAGATCGCACGCCACCTCAACCACATCGCGGTGTGGTCGTTCCTGTTCTTCGGGGCGACGTTCGTCGTATCCGGCGTGGTGCGCTCTACCGGCGCGGTCGTCCCGCCATTGGTGATCCTGGCGCTGGCGCTGTGGGGCGTGCGCGTTCCTTTCGCAGAACTGCTGCAGCCGGCCTGGGGGGCTGACGCAATCTGGTGGAGCTTCCCGATCAGTTCGCTGTGCTCGATGGCTTTGGCCATCGCGTACTACCGATGGGGCGGTTGGCGCCGTGCGCGCATGCTGCGCGTTGATCCGCACGAGGTCGCCACGCCAGCCGAGGTGCCAGCGACTCCGCCCTCCCCCGTCGCCGATCCCGACGTGGAAACGAATGATGAGCCGGCAGCGGGCGCGACCTCCCGCTAGATGGACACGCCGACTTCAGCCAGGCGCTTGCGCAGGCGGACCAGGTGGCTGCCTGGCCAGTACAACTGCCCACAATCGCCGCAGCGGCTGAACCTGCCGCCAGCCGCGGGAACGAAACCGATGCTCGCTGCTACGCTTTCCTGCTCGGCTTCGTGGACCGGCGCAACCGGCCCGTTGCAGCGCGCGCACCGCGTGAATGGCGCGACCAATGCGTCCAGTTGGAACCGATCCATGACTTCGCGAACCTGGCGGCGCGGATCGGTCGCATGCAGGAAGGCACCGTGGGTCAATGCTGCGCGCTTGAGCAATCCGGTGTCGCGACTGAGCAGGATGCGATGCTCCGCGCGGGAGACCCACAACAACTGGTCGTCTTCGTAGTCGTTGCGGTAGAGGCTGTCGAACCCGAGCAGGCGCAGGTAAGCCGCCAGACGCCCGAGATGCACATCGAGCACGAACCGGGGCTCGCGCAACGGATGTGGACGCAGACGGCACGCATCGCCCAGCTCGAAACATTCGAACATGGGGTACACCGACACACGCTCGCCGCCATGCAGCTTGTGCGAGAACCCTACCGGCTCGCCATCGACCAGGATCAGGTCGACTTCGGTGTGCGGAACGCCCAGCGACTCGATCCGGTCCTTGACCGTGGGAGTGCCATCGAAGACGTGGATGAAGGCCTGCTTCCTGCACGCGGGTGGCAGGAAGGTGCCCAACTCCTCGTAGAAGCGGAACTCGCAGTGGCGCGAGCCGTTCGCCACGGTGGACTCCGTGTGGCGCAGCGATGATCGCCGCCCCGGCAGCTTACGCCTGTGCACGTGATGTCTGGTGTCGAAACCCGTCGTCGAAAACGTTGTCGAAAAGCGCGGCTTCAGAAACGCCAACGGCCGCCCTGAGGCGGCCGTTGGAGATGTCGCTGCGAGAGACTCGCGCGAGGTGGAACTTACTGCGCGGCCTTGGCCTTCGCGTAAGCAGCCAGGTCTTCCTTGATGCGGGCCTTCTTGCCTTCCAGGCCACGCAGGTAGTACAGCTTGCCCGAGCGGACCTTACCGCGGCGCTTGACGTCGACCGAGTCGATCGTCGCGCTATGGGTCTGGAACACGCGCTCGACGCCGTAGCCGTGCGAGATCTTGCGGACGGTGAACGACGAGTTCAGGCCGGCGTTCTTGATCGCGATGACCACGCCTTCATAGGCCTGGACGCGCTCACGGTTGCCTTCCTTGACCTTGACGTTGACGACGACGGTGTCGCCTTGGCCGAAAGCGGGCAGCTGGCGCTGGATCTGCTCGGCTTCGAAGTTCTGCAGCAGCGTATGGAGCGAGGGCTTGTTCATGGTGGGACCTGTTTGAAGACTTGCCTGTTGGTGTCGTTGTAGCGCGAGTGCACGTGGACCCGCGTCTGGCATGGCGGAGCTAATGGGTACCGCAGGGTGAAACCAAGCCGCGCATTATAGCGGTATTTTTCCCTTGTGCGACTGGCGCTTACGCGTTTTTTGCCACGTCCTGGGCCGGGGCGGCATCCCCTACCCCGTTCAGTTCAGCCCGGAAAGCGTCCAGGAGCTTGCGATCGGCCTTCGACAGGGCGGCCTCATCGATCAGGTCCGGACGCCTCAACCAGGTCCGGCCCAGCGCCTGCTTGCGCCGCCAGCGGGCGATTTCGGCGTGGTTCCCGGACATCAGCACCGGCGGGACGGCGCCCAGCTCGTGCTCGACCGGCCGGGTGTAATGCGGGCAATCCAGCAGTCCGTCCTCGAAGCTGTCCTGGACGGCCGACTCGGCATCCCCCAGCACCCCTTCGCGCAGGCGGGCGACGGCATCCACCACGACCGCTGCCGCCAGCTCACCACCGGACAGCACGTAGTCGCCGATCGACAGTTCCTCGTCGACTTCGGCCTGGATCAGGCGCTCGTCGATGCCTTCATAGCGGCCGCACAGCAGGATCAGGCGCTCGCGCCCGGCTAGCTCGCGGACCTTGGCCTGGGTGAGCGGTGCGCCCTGCGGGCTGAGGTAGACGACCCTGGCCGGAGCCGGATCGGCCTCACGCGCGGCACGCAGGCAGGCACGCAGCGGGTCGATCAGCATGACCATGCCGGGGCCGCCGCCGAAAGGTCGATCGTCGACGCGGCGATAGTTACCCTCGGCGTAGTCGCGCGGGTTCCAGCCTTGCATCGACAGCAGGCCGCGCTCACCCGCGCGCCCGACCACGCCGAACGCGGCGCACTGGGCGATGAACTCCGGGAACAGGCTGATGACGTCGATGCGCATGCCGGCTATCGCTAGAAATCCGGATCCCAGTCGACCGTGACCACGCCGGCCTCGAAATCGACCGACTTCACGAACTGCGGCTGCACGAACGGAATCATGCGCTCACGCTCGTCGTCGCGAGCCACGAGCACGTCGTTGGCGCCAGTGGCGAATATGTGCGAAACGGTGCCGAAGGAAACGCCGTCGACGGTGACGACCTTCAAGCCTTCCAGGTCGACCCAGTAGTATTCGCCTTCGCGCGGAGGCGGCAGCGCCGAACGCGGAACGTAAATCTCGGTACCACGCATCGCTTCGATCGCGTCGCGATCGGCGACGTCGGGAAATGTCGCCACGACGTGCTTTCCGCTTTCCTTGCCGCGGACGCCGGTGATCTCGCGCTCATTGCCTTGCGCATCGCGCAGGATCCAGGGCTGGTAGCGGAAGATCGCGCTACGTGGCTCGGTCCACGACTCGAGCTTGCATTCGCCACGAATGCCAAAGGCGCCAGCCACCCTGCCCAACAGGATGCGACGCCCGGTGTCTTTCATACGAAAAGCGGCCGCGCGCCGTGGAAGACGCGCGGCCTGCAGATCAGGCTGCGGTCGCGGCCTTGGCCGCTTCCTTGTACAGCACGGCGACCTTGTCGGTCAGCTGCGCGCCGTTGCCGACCCAATGCTTGATGCGCTCGACGTTCAGCTCGACGCGCTTCTCGGCGCCCTGGGCGACCGGGTTGTAAAAGCCCACGCGCTCGATGTTGCGGCCGTCACGGGCGTTGCGGCTGTCGGTGACGATGACGTGGTAGAAGGGACGCTTCTTGGCGCCGCCGCGAGCGAGACGAATCTTGACCATGGTTCGGTGTTTCCTGTGTTGCCCAGTCGCCGGAATGGCGAGGTAAGCCGGAAATTGTAAGCCATTGATCGGGACGAGGAAAGTCCGGCGCTGGCGAGGCGCTGCGTTCAGGAAGGCGGCGCGTTTCGCGCCCTCACTTCCGCCCTTCGCCCCCCTTCTCCCGCAAGGGGAGGAGGGAAAAGCTCCTGGCGGGACGCTCCCCTCTCCCCTTGCGGGAGAGAGACAGGCCGCCGCAGGCGGCCAGGGAGAGGGGTGAGGCTTACCGGAACGGCATGCCGCCGCGGGCGCCCATCATGCCCTTCATGCCCCGCATCAGGCCCTTCATGCCGCCGCCGGACAGCTTGCTCATCATCTTTTCCATCTGCTGATACTGCTTCATCAGCTTGTTGACGTCGGCCGGGGTCAGGCCTGCGCCCTTGGCGATGCGGGCGCGACGCGAGCCGTTCAGCAACGTCGGGTTGCGGCGTTCCTTCCTGGTCATCGAATTGATGATGGCCACCATCCGCGGCACTTCCTTGCCGGTGACCTGGCTCTTCACGGAGTCCGGGATCTGGCCCATGCCCGGCAGCTTGTCCATGAGGCCGTGCAGGCCGCCCATGTTCTGCATCTGCTCGAGCTGGTCCTTCATGTCGTTCAGGTCGAACTTCTTGCCCTTGGCGACCTTCTCGGCCAGCTTCTGCGCCTTGTCCTTGTCGACCTGCTGCTCGACCTGCTCGACCAGCGACAGCACGTCGCCCATGTCGAGGATGCGGCTGGCGATGCGGTCCGGATGGAACACGTCCAGGCCGTCGGGCTTCTCGCCGACACCGATGAACTTGATCGGACGCTGGGTGATGTAGCGAACACTCAGCGCGGCGCCGCCGCGCGCGTCGCCGTCGGTCTTGGTCAACACCACGCCGGTCAGCGGCAGTGCTTCACCGAAATGCTTGGCGGTGACGGCGGCGTCCTGGCCGGTCATCGAGTCGACCACGAACAGCGTCTCGACCGGATTGACCGCGGCGTGCAGCGCCTTGATCTCGGCCATCATCGCTTCGTCGATGCTGGTACGGCCGGCGGTGTCGACCAGCAGCACGTCGACGTAGGACTTGCGCGCATCGTCGATGGCCGCCTTGACGATCGCTTCGGGCTTCTGGTCTGCGCTGGACGGGAAGAACAGCACGTCGACCTGCTGCGCGAGCGTCTTCAACTGCTCGATCGCGGCCGGACGGTAGACGTCGGCCGACACCACCATCACCTTCTTCTTGCGCTTTTCCTTCAGGTGCTTGGCGAGCTTGGCGACCGTGGTGGTCTTGCCCGCGCCTTGCAGGCCGGCCATCAGGATGACCGCCGGCGCCGGCACGTTGAGGTTCAAGTCGGACGCCTGCGAGCCCATGACCGCGGTCAACTCGTCGCGCACGACCTTGATCAGCGCCTGGCCCGGAGTCAGCGACTTGAGCACTTCCTGGCCGACCGCACGCACCTTGATGCGCTCGATCAACGCCTGCACGACCGGCAGCGCGACGTCAGCCTCAAGCAGCGCGATACGGACCTCGCGGGTCGCCTCACGGATGTTCTCCTCGGTCAGCCGGCCGCGGCCGCGCAGGCGCTCGATGGTGCCGGAGAGACGCTGGGTCAGGGACTCGAACATGCGGAAGCTACCTGGGGAGAAAGCAAAAACGGGGCGCGAAGTATAGCCCGCCGGCTGCATCAACCGGGCTTGTGAACCGGGCCCTGCGGTTCGTCTCGCGGCTGTGCGACACTCCGGCGATGACAATCGTTCTCATCGCGGTCGCTCTCTATCTGATCGCCGCCGCCCTCCTCGTCCTCGATGTCCGCCGCGGCAATGGCAAGCATTCGCGCCTGTGGCTGCTGCCTGCGGTGACCGCGGTGGTGCTGCATGGCAGCGCGCATCTCGTCGCATGGCGCAAGGCGGGCGGCGCGGATCTGCACTTCTTCGCCGCGTTGTCTCTGGTCGGGCTGGGCATGGCCACGCTGACCAGCCTGGTCGGCGCCGCCGGCCGGATGGCGGCGCTGGGCGTGGTGGTTTTCCCGCTCGCGGCACTGGTGTTGTTCGGTTACCACCACCACGGCCATGTCATTGCCGAAACCCTCGACTGGCGCCTGCAACTGCATGCCTGGATGGCCCTGCTGGCGTACGCCACGCTGGCCATCGCCGCCCTGCTGGCGATCATGCTGTGGCTGCAGGAGCGCGCCCTGCGGCGACGCGAGTTCCATTCATGGCTGCGCGCGCTGCCTCCGCTGGTCGAACTGGAAACCCTGCTATTCCGGACCATCGCGGTCGGCTTCGCCCTGCTTACGGCAACCCTGCTGACCGGCGTGCTGTTCGTCGAGAACCTGTTCTCCCAGCATCTGGTCCACAAGACCGTGCTCAGCGTGCTGTCCTGGCTCGCGTTCGGCGGGCTGCTGATCGGCCGCTGGCGCTATGGCTGGCGCGGCGCGGTGGCCGTGCGCTGGACCCTGATCGCGATGGGCCTGCTGATCCTTGCCTTCTTCGGCAGCAAGTTCGTACTTGAGCTGGTCCTCGGCCAAGCCACCTGATCGTCCCGCCGTTCAGTTTGCCCCATCGGGCGATTTATTGCAGACACAATATTTGCATTGACAAATATTGTTCGGGCTACGAAGATCTGCCCGATGAATGCGCCCTTCCCCTCCTGCAGCGGCTCGACGCTGGGCCTGCTGTTCCGCCAGGTCCGCGACGCCATGTGGGGCCGGATGGAGCACGAGCTGGCCCAGGCCGGCCATGAGCTGACCTTCAGCCAGTACATCACCCTGAAGATGCTCTCCAGCGGGCCGGCCGGGGTGACCGATCTGGCGCGCTATGCCGAACTCAACCCGGGCGCGATGACCCGCCTGCTCGACAAGCTGGAGGCCCGGGGCTTCATCGCGCGCGTGGCCGACCCCGCTGACCGTCGCGCTCTGCATATCCACCTCACCGAGGCCGGCCAGGCCATGTGGCTGGACGTCAACCAGTGCGGTCAGCGCGTGCGCGAGCGCGCGATGGCCGGCCTCAGCGACGACGAACGCAACCAGCTCATGCGCCTGCTCGAACACGTGCGCGACAACCTTTCCTTTACCGGTTCCTGACCATGGCCCACCTCCACCCTCGCCCGCACCGCGGGCTGAAGCCCGTGCTCACCGCCTTGACGGTTGCGCTCGTCCTGGCCGGCTGCGCCAGCTCGCGAGGCCTGGCGCCGGAAGGCCGCCTGCTCGACGCCGATGCGCTGCAGGCACAGCGCAGCCTCGCCGATGCCGCGGTGTCAGATGCCTCGTTTCCGAGGCAGGACTGGTGGACGTCGCTCGGTGATCCCCAGCTCGATGCGCTGATCTCCGAAGCGTTGGCCGGCACGCCGACCCTCGACGCCGCCGATGCGCGCGTGCGCCAGGCCGTCGCCCAGGCAGGAATCGTCGATGCCACTCGCAAGCCGACGCTCAACGGCACCGCCGAGTACGCGGGCGTGCAGTTGCCCGAAACCGTCGCGCCCGAACCCATCGGCGGCAGCTACCTGGGCGTGGGCGTGTTGCGCGTGGGCTTCCACTACACGGTCGACCTGTGGGGCGGAGACCGCGCCCGCTGGCAGGCCGCCGTTGGCCAGGCCCGCGCTGCGGAAATCGATGCGCAGGCCACGCGCCTGACGCTGTCGTCGAACATCGCCCGGGCCTATGTGCAGCTCGCGCAGGCGCATGCCGCGCACGATGTCGCAAGCTCCGACCACGAACGCGCCGCTCGGCTGCTGGAACTCGGCCGCCAGCGCGTCGCCGCCGGTCTCGACAACCAGTTGCAGATCCACCAGGCGGAAAGCGCCTTGGCCAGCGCCGAACTGCAGATCCAGGCCAGCGAACACGAAATCGAAACCACGCAGAACGCGATCGCCGCGCTGCTGGGCAAGGGTCCCGACCGCGGCCGCGACATCGCCCGCCCGACGCTGTTGAATGCCGCGTCGCCGCAGGTGCCTTCGGTGCTGCCGAGCGAACTGCTCGGACATCGCCCCGACGTCGTCGCCGCACGCTGGCGCGTCGAATCAGCGCAGCACGGCATCAAGGCGAGCAAGGCCGCTTTCTACCCGACGCTCAACCTCGCGGCGATGGTCGGCCTCGCAGCCACCAACGTCGGCGACCTGTTCGGCGGCGATGCGCTGTTGCTGCAGGGCGGACCGGCGCTGAGCCTGCCGATCTTCGACGGTGGACGCCTGCGCAACCAGTTGGCACGCAGCGACGCCGAGTACGACCTCGCCGTCGCCCAGTACAACCAGACGCTGGTGGGCGCCGTGCGCGAAGTCACCGACGCCGTGCAGTCCGCGCATGCGTTCGACGCGCAGATCGTCTCGGCCACGCGCGCTCGCGACGCCGCGCAGCAGGCCTGGGACATCGCCGCCAAGCGCTACAAGGCCGGCCTGGGCACGCAGCTCGACGTGCTTGCCGCGCAACGTCCTCTGCTCGACCTCGACCGGCAGCTGACCGTGCTTCGCGCACAGCGCCTGGCCGCCTCCATCGACCTCGACCGCGCGCTCGGCGGCGGCCTGGTCCTCGTCACTCCCGACTCGAACGATTCCAACGCTCTCGCCAAGGCCCCCACGCCATGACCACTGAAATGAACCCCAATGGCGCCGCCGCGGCGGCACAAGCAAACGGCAAGCGCAAGAAGGCGCTGATGATCCTGGCTGCAGTGGTCGTGATCGCAGGCCTCGCCTGGACGGCGTGGTACCTGCTGGTCGCGCGCTGGCACGAAGACACCGACGACGCCTATGTGCAGGGCAACGTCGTCAGCATCTCGCCGCAGACCACCGGCACGGTCGTCAGCATCGGCGCCGATGACGGCATGAAGGTCACCGCCGGCCAGGTGCTGGTGAAGCTCGATCCGAATGACGCGAAGGTTGCCTACGAGCAGGCCGTCGCCAACCTCGCCAACACCGTGCGCCAGGTGCGCGGTCTGTACAGCGCCGTCGATTCCGGCCAGGCCGATCTCGCAGCGCGCACGGCCAGCGTCGAGCGCGCTCGCGCCGACCTCAAGCGCCGCGAAGGGCTGGTCAGCGACGGTGCGGTGTCGGCGGAGGAGCTCGCGCACGCACGCAACGAACTCGCTGTGCTCGAAGCCGGCCTTCGCTCCTCCAGCGGCAATCTCGCCCGCAACCAGGCGTTGGTCGACGCCACGCAGGTCGGCAACCAGCCGCAGGTGCAGGCCGCGGCCGCGCAGCTGCGCCAGGCCTACCTGAACCTGCAGCGCTCGGCGATCGTCGCGCCCGTCACCGGCTACGTCGCCAAGCGCACCGTGCAGCTCGGACAGCGCGTGCAGCCGGGCACGACGATGATGACGGTGGTGCCGCTCGACCAGGTCTGGGTCGAAGCCAACTTCAAGGAAACGCAGCTGGCGAAAATGCGCATCGGCCAGCCGGTGACACTGCACGCCGACCTCTACGGCAAGGACGTGACCTACCGGGGCACGCTCAACAGCCTCGGCCTCGGGACCGGCAGCGCGTTCGCACTGCTGCCGGCGCAGAACGCCAGCGGCAACTGGATCAAGATCGTGCAGCGCGTGCCCGTGCGCATCGATCTCGACGAAACGCAGCTGGCCGATCATCCGCTGCGCCTGGGCCTGAGCATGAGCGTGGACGTCGCCATCCGCGACCAGAACGGCGCCGTGCTTGCACAAGCACCCGCCGGCAAGCCGGTGCTGACCACCGACGCCTATGCCAAGCAGCTCGCGGACGCCGATGCGCTGATCCAGGACGTCATCCGCAGCAACATGGCCAACGGCCGTCACAGCTGATCACGACAGGCGCTTTCCGATGTCAGCCACCACAGCCGCGGCGCCCGCAGCACCGGCGCCGCAGGCCGGATTCCGGCCTGCCAACATCCCGCTGACGACGCTCGGCCTGGCGCTGGCGTCGTTCATGCAGGTGCTGGACCTGACGATCGCCAACGTCTCGTTACCGACGATCTCCGGCAACCTCGGCGGCAGCGCGAACCAGGCGACGTGGGTGATCACGTCGTTCGCGGTGAGCAACGCGATCGCCCTGCCCCTCACCGGCTGGCTCACCCGCCATTTCGGTGAGCGCAAGCTGTTCGTCTGGGCGACATTCCTGTTCGTGATCGCATCCCTGCTGTGCGGCCTGGCCAGCAGCATGGGCTTGCTGGTGGCGGCGCGCGCGCTGCAGGGCTTCGTCGCCGGTCCGATGTACCCGATCACGCAGGCGCTGCTGATCTCGATCTATCCAGCGCACAAACGCGGGCAAGCCATCGCGCTGCTGGCGATGGTTACCGTGGTCGCTCCGATCGCCGGACCCATCCTCGGCGGTTGGATCACCGACAACTACAGCTGGGAATGGATCTTCTTCATCAACGTGCCGATCGGCCTGTTCGCCAGCTTCGTGGTCGGCAGCCAGTTGCGGGGACGTCCCGAACGGCTGGAAAAGCCGAAGATGGATTACGTCGGACTGATCACGCTGGTCATCGGCGTCGGCGCGCTGCAGATCCTGCTCGACCTCGGCAACGACGAGGACTGGTTCCGTTCCGAGCTGATCGTCTGGCTGGCGATCGCGTCTGCGATCTCGCTGGTGGTGTTCGTGATCTGGGAACTCACCGACCGCGACCCGATCGTCAACCTGCGCCTGTTCCGCCATCGCAATTTCAGCGCAGGCACGGCGGCGATGGTGGTGGCGTACGCGGCGTTCTTCAGCGTCGGCATCCTGGTGCCGCTGTGGCTGCAGCGCAATCTCGGTTTCACGCCGATATGGGCCGGCTTCGCAACCGCGCCGATCGGCATCCTGCCGGTGATCCTGACGCCTTTCGTCGGCAAGTACGCCCACAAGTTCGACCTGCGCTGGCTGGCGACGATCGCCTTCATCGCCATGTCGATGACCAGCTTCGCCCGCTCCGGCTTCAACCTCGACGTGGATTTCCGCCACATCGCAATGGTGCAGTTGTTCCAGGGCTTCGGCGTGGCGCTGTTCTTCATGCCGGTGCTGCAGATCCTGCTGTCAGACCTGCAGCCGCACGAGATCGCCGCGGGCTCGGGACTGGCGACCTTCATGCGCACGCTCGGTGGCAGTTTCGCCGCGTCGCTGACGACGTACGCCTGGACCGAACGCGGCGCCGTGCACCATGCGCACATCACCGAGAAGCTCTCGGCCTACGATCCGGCCACCACCGGCATGATCGCGCGCGTCGGCGGTGGAGACCTGCAACGCGGCGCGGCGATGCTGGAACGGATGATTTCCAACCAGGCCGCGCAGATCGGTTTCAACGAGATCTTCCACCTGCTCGGAATCATCTTCCTGGTGGTGATCGCATTCGTGTGGTTCGCCAAGCCACCGTTCACGCCAAAGATCGCGGGCGCCGCGGAAACAGCGGGCGGTCACTGATCGCCGCTCGGAAAAAGGCCGGGATCTCCCCGGCCTTTTTTTCTTGCCATGTGCGAATCGATCAGGTTCCGGCGTGCAGTGCGTCGGCCAGCCGCTCCACGCCGATGACTTCCATTTCGCCCACGCGTCCGGACTTGGGCGCATTGCCCTTGGGCACGATGGCGCGCTTGAAGCCATGGGTGGCGGCCTCCTTGAGGCGGTCCTCGCCGTTGGGCACCGGGCGGATCTCGCCGGACAGGCCGACCTCGCCGAACGCCACGGTACGGTCGACCAGGGGCCGGTCGCGCAGCGACGACAGCACTGCCAGCAGCACCGGCAGATCCGCCGCAGTCTCCTGAACGCGGATGCCGCCGACGACGTTGACGAACACGTCCTGATCGCCGACGCCGATGCCACCGTGGCGATGCAGTACCGCCAGCAGCATCGCCAGGCGATTGCCCTCCATGCCGACCGCGACACGGCGTGGGTTGGACAGCGGCGAGGCATCGACCAGCGCCTGCACCTCCACCAGCAATGGCCGGGTGCCTTCGCGCGTGACCATCACGCAGCTGCCCGGCTGCGGACTCTGGCTTCCGGACAGGAAGATCGCAGACGGATTGGGTACTTCGCGCAGGCCCTTCTCGCCCATCGCGAACACGCCCAATTCGTTGACCGCGCCGAAGCGGTTCTTGAACGCGCGCAGCACGCGGAAGCGGCTGCCGCTTTCGCCTTCGAAATACAGGACCGCGTCGACCATGTGCTCGAGCACGCGCGGACCGGCAATGCCGCCTTCCTTGGTGACGTGTCCGACCAGGAAGACGGCCGTGCCGGTTTCCTTGGCATAGCGGACCAGGCGCGCCGCGCTTTCTCGTACCTGGCTGACCGAGCCGGGTGCCGCGCTCAGCTCCTCGGTCCACAGGGTCTGCACGGAGTCGGCGACGATCAGGCCGGGCCGCATCGTCACCGCATGCTCGAGGATCCGCTCGACCCCGGTCTCGGCCAACGCGTGCACGCCATCGACCGGCACGCCCAGGCGCGCGGCGCGGCCAGCCACCTGTGCCAGCGATTCCTCGCCCGTCACGTACAAGCCGGGCAACGTCTGCGCCATCTTGCTGATCGCCTGCAGCAGCAAGGTCGACTTGCCAATGCCGGGGTCGCCGCCGACTAGCACGACCGAGCCGTGCACGAGGCCACCCCCGAGCACGCGGTCGAACTCGCCGATGCCGGTGCCGACCCGGGCCTCCTCGCTGTGGCGCACGTCCTTGAGCGCGGTAACCGAAGGCGCATCCGCCTTGCCGGCCCAGCTGCTGCGTCGGCTCGCGGCAACGCTGCCGCCGGCCTTGGCCGCAGGTTCGACGACGAACTCGCTGAGCGTGTTCCAGCCGCCGCATTCACCGCACTGCCCCTGCCACTTGTTGTGGTCGGCGCCGCATTCGGAACAGACATAGGCCGTGCGGGCCTTGCCCGGGGACTTCAGAGCGGACTTGGACATGCGGGATCGGCAAAGCGGCAGTGACCGCACTTTACCGGGCCGCGGTCTCGCCGTGCGAGACGGAAACCGGCCGCGTCGGTATCAGGCGAGGTAGCGCAAGTGGAACTCGGGGTAGAACGCACTCAGTTCCTGTTGCGGCGTGCCCAGCAGCCCCGCCACTTCGCCCTGCGGCACGATGCTGTAGCCGCGGGCGTCGATGTCCTTGCCGATGCCCTGCCAGTCCAGCCGCGGTGGCGCCGCGTCGCTGTCGACGATCCAGCCGAAATGCAGCTCGCCCAATGCGGACAGTTCGTCGTCCGGCAACGCCGCACCACTGGGCGCGACTACGTAACCATCTTCCCGCCCCACCACGAATACATCCATTCGCATGGCCAACACCCTGTCGATCCATTCAAAACGGGCGCCATGGTGGCGAGCCATCGGCTAAGGAATGGTGAACGTGGCATTGCAGGCGTATGAAAGCATTCAGGGCGACGTGTTGCTGCGAGGAGTCCCGGCTTCACAACCACGCGCCGTACAGGTGACGCGACTCAGGCAGACGCCCGAAAAAAACAAAAGCCCCGCATCGTGGCGGGGCTTTCGAGCATGGTCCGGCGGGGTAACACCCTTCGGATCATTGCGCCGACGGTAGTTCTGCCGTCGGGTTCATATGGTGCCGGAAATAGGAATCGAACCTACGACCTACGCATTACGAATGCGCCGCTCTACCAACTGAGCTATTCCGGCGAAGGGATGGAATTGTAGGCGGGATCGGCTGATACGGTCAATCGAACCAGGCCCCGGCGCCGTGCCGGCCGATGCTTCCGCCCGATTCCAGAACCTTGCGATGACAGGTAGGCTTCGGCAAGTGCGCCGGCCGGCGCCGCCCATGCAGGATCGGACAACCCTTTCAGGAGAAAGCTCATGCGTTTGCCTTTGCTGTTCGCTGCCGCCATCGCCCTCATGTGTCTGGCGGCTCCGCCGGTCAGCGCCAACAACACCCGCAACACCGACGCCAGGACCATCCTGGACCAGCAGGCCGGAATCCGGACCGAGGCGATGAATAAGAAGGGGCGCTACAAGGACATGGCCGAGGCCAAGCGCCAGGAACTGTTCGCGCACCAGGACAAGGTGAATCTGATGCTTGAAGGCGTAGCGAGCACCACCGATCTTCCCGAAACGGATCAGATCGCCGTGTTCAATTCGCTCGAGGCCATCGAGGCCATCATCAACCAGGCGGAAGACGAGCGCATGGTGTGCAAGCGGGTCAAGCCTGTCGGCAGCAACCGGCCAGAGACGGTGTGCAAGACCGTCGCGCAGATGCGCGCGGAGAAGCTCGATGCCGAGAGCGCCATGCGGAGCGGCCAGAGCTGTACGGACGGCCTGACGGTAGGCTGCCCAGGCCGCTGATCATCTCCCGATGCTCCAGGCGCGCCACCCGGCGCGCCTGTGTCGTTCAGTCGACCAACTGCAGCCGCAATTCCTTCGGCAGCGCGAAGACCATGTCTTCGGGCTCGCCATCCAGTTCGGCGACGTGCAATGCGCCCAGCTCGCGCAGGCGTTCGATCACGCCGCGCACCAGCACTTCAGGAGCCGAGGCCCCGGCGGTCACGCCAATCTGTGAACGGCCCTGCACCCATTGAGGATCGATCTCGATCGCGCCGTCGATCAGATAGGCCTCCACGCCCTCGCGTTCGGCCAGCTCGCGCAGGCGGTTCGAATTGGAGCTGTTGACCGAACCGACCACCAGCACGAGGTCGCAGCGCGAGGCCAACTCGCGGACCGCATCCTGGCGGTTCTGCGTGGCGTAACAGATGTCGTCGTTCTTGGGCCCCTGCGTGGCCGGGAACTTCGCCTTCAGGGCTTCGATCACCGCGCGGGTGTCGTCCACCGACAGCGTGGTCTGGGTCGTGTAGGCCAGGTTGTCCGGCTGATCCACCACGAGCTCGGCGACATCGTGGATGTCCTCGACCAGGTAGATGCGACCCTTGCCCGCCTCGCGGCTCCACTGCCCCATCGTGCCCTCGACCTCAGGGTGTCCTTCGTGGCCGATCAGCACCATGTCGCGGCCGGCACGGCATTGGCGCGCGACTTCGAGATGGACCTTGGTGACCAGCGGACACGTCGCGTCGAACACCTTCAGCCCGCGATGCTCGGCCTCGGCGCGCACGGCCTTGGACACGCCATGAGCACTGAAGATCACGGTGGCGCCGTCGGGCACCTCATGCAGCTCCTCGACGAAGATCGCGCCGCGGTGCTTGAGGTCGTCGACCACGAAACGGTTGTGCACGACTTCGTGGCGCACGTAGATCGGTGCGCCCAGTGTTTCGATGGCGCGCTTGACGATCTCGATGGCGCGGTCGACACCGGCACAGAAACCGCGGGGATTGGCGAGCAGGACATCCATGGGGGGATCCGGTCAGCTGGACGAGCCTGGAACAGGGATGGGGAATTGTACCCCCGCCCCCACCGGCCAGCCCGAATGGTTACTTGACGGCCCGGCCGTCCTTGGAGAACAGGCCGAACAGGGCGATGCCGATGGCTCCGGCGACGATCGCCGAATCGGCGACATTGAAGGCCGGCCAGTAATGGTCGCGCCAATGCCACTGGATGAAGTCGACGACGTGGCCGTGCAGCAGTCTGTCGATGACATTGCCGAGCGCCCCGCCGATCACCAGCGAGTACGGCAGGGCGTTACGCCAGTCGCCACGGCGGGTGCGGGTCAGCCAGTACCCGAGCAGGCCGCTGATGCCCATCGCGAGTACGACGAAGAAGTACTTCTGCCAGCCGCCGGCATCGCTCAGGAAACTGAAGGCCGCTCCGGTGTTGTAGGTGCGGTACCAGTTCCAGACGCCCTCGATGACCGGCACTGCTGTGTGCTCGGGCAGCGAGTTCAGCACCCACAGCTTGGTCAACTGGTCGAGCACGATCACCGCCACCGACAGCAGCAGCCAGGGCAACGCATTCGGACGCACGGGCGCCATCAGAACCACTCCCGGGCTTCGCCCTGACCGGCCACGTTGACCACGCAGCGTCCGCACAACCCGGGATGCGCGGCGTCGCTGCCGACGTCGGCCCGGTAATGCCAGCAGCGCACGCACTTGGTTTTCGCCGTAGGCCTGGCCAGTACGGCGATGTCGGTCACGGCGTCATCGACGATCACTTCCACGTCGCCACTGATGAACAGGAAGCGCAGTTCCTCGGCGAGCGGAGCCAGGCGGTTCTGGTCGGCCACGCCGCAGCGAAGCTGGATCTCGGCCTCCAGTGCGGCACCGATCTCGCCGGCGGCACGCATCGGCTCCAGCGTCCTGCTGACTTCTTCGCGCAAGGCGAGCAAGCGGTCGAAATCCTCTTCCGACAACGCCGCATCGTCGGCCAGCACGGCCAGTCCGTCGTACCAGGTGGTGAACAGCACGTTGTCCTCGCGCTTGCCATTGCCGGTATTGGACGGCAGGTGACGCCACATCTCGTCAGCCGTGAAGCTCAGGATCGGCGCGATCCAGCGCACGAACGCCTCGGCGATGCGGTACATCGCGCTTTGCGCCGAACGACGGCCGCGCGAGTCCTCCTGCATCGTGTACAGGCGGTCCTTGGTGACGTCCAGGTACAGGGAGCCGAGATCGACGCTGCAGAAGTTCGACAGCATCTGCACGATTTCGGCGAAGTCGTAGCGCTCGTAGGCGCTGGCGATGCGATCCTGCAGCTGCGCGGCGCGATGCACGATCCAGCGGTCCAGCGCGACCATGTCCTCGAGCGGACGCAGGTGCACGGCCGGATCGAAACCGTTGAGGTTGGCCAGCAGGAAACGCGCGGTGTTGCGGATGCGGCGATAGACGTCCGCATTGCGCTTGAGGATGTCGTCGGAGACGGACATCTCGTTGCGGTAGTCGGTCGAGGTGATCCACAGGCGCAGCACGTCCGCGCCCATTGCATCGATCACCTTCTGCGGCGCCAGCGTGTTCTGCAGCGACTTGGACATCTTCTTGCCCTGCGCATCGACGGTGAAGCCGTGCGTCAGCACCTGGCGGTACGGCGCCACGCCGTCCATCGCCACACCGGTCAGCAGCGAGCTGTGGAACCAGCCGCGGTGCTGGTCGGAACCTTCCAGGTAGAGGTCGGCAGGCTTGTGCAGGCCGTCCTGCGGGCGCTGGCCGAGCACGCATTCGTGGCTGACGCCGGAATCGAACCAGACGTCGAGGATGTCGGTGACCTTTTCGTAATGGGCGGCGTCGTCATCCAGCAGTTCCTCGGCCGTCATCGCGTACCAGGCTTCGACGCCTTCGTGCTCGACCTTTTCTGCGACCTGGCGCATCACCTCCGCCGAGCGCGGATGCGGCTCGCCGGTCTCGCGGTGGAAGAACAGCGCGATCGGCACGCCCCAGTAGCGCTGGCGCGAGATCGTCCAGTCCGGACGGCCCTCGATCATGTTGTAGATGCGGGCTTCGCCCCATTCGGGGATCCAGCCGACCTTGCCGATCTCGGCGAGCGCGTCGCGGCGCAGGCCGGCCTGCTCCATCGAGATGAACCACTGAGGCGTTGCGCGGAACGCCACCGGCGTCTTGTGGCGCCAGCAATGCGGATAGCTGTGGGTCAACTTGTGCGATGCCAGCAGGTGGCCGCTTGCGCGGATGACGTCGACGATCGCCTCGTTGGCCTTCCAGATGTGCCGGCCCGCGAGCTCGACACCATCCGCCGGTGGCGTCGAAGGCAGGTACAGGCCGCGCGCGTCGACCGGATTGATCTGCGCCGCGGTGTAGCGATCGACCAGGCCGTACTTCAGTGCGACCGCGTAGTCTTCCTGGCCGTGGCCAGGCGCGGTATGGACCACGCCAGTGCCGTCTTCGGCCGAAACGTGGTCACCCACCAGCACGGGGATCTCGCGATCGGCATAGAACGGATGCTGCAGCAACTGGTTCTCGAGGTCGCTGCCGAGTGCGCGCCCGAGGACGGTCACGTCCTCGACGCCATAACGCGACAGCGCCTTGCCGACCAGCGCTTCGGCCAGCACCAGCAAGCGGCGGCCGCCGTCGGCCAGGCGCGGTCCTTCAACC
The DNA here is from genome assembly GCF_015453285.1 of Lysobacter niastensis. GTDB lineage: Bacteria > Pseudomonadota > Gammaproteobacteria > Xanthomonadales > Xanthomonadaceae > Lysobacter_J > Lysobacter_J niastensis. The sequence continues at coordinate 41,021 of NZ_JADLZT010000005.1, read as the reverse complement.
AGCACGTAGTCGAGTTCGGGGCCGACGGACACCGCCAGGCTCGCCGGCAGCGTCCACGGCGTGGTCGTCCAGATCGGCATCGCCACCCGCACGCCGTCGTCGACGGTCACGCCGAACAGCGCGGCCAGTTCCGAGGGACGCTGTGCGTCGTAGGCGACGTCGATCGCCCACGATTCCTTGTCGGCGTATTCGATCTCGGCTTCAGCCAGCGCCGACCCGCAATCGAAACACCAGTGAACCGGCTTCGCGCCGCGCACCAGGTGGCCGCGTTCGACGATCTTCGCCAGCGATCGCATGATGTCCGCCTCGTAGCGGAAGTCCATCGTGCGGTACGGATTCTCCCAGTCGCCGAGCACGCCCAGGCGCTTGAAGTCCTTGCGCTGCAGGTCGATCTGCTCGGCAGCGTAGTCGCGGCATTTCTGCCGGAACTGGGCCGCATCGAGCTTGTCGCCGACCTTGCCGTGGGCCTTCTCGACCTGATGCTCGATCGGCAGGCCGTGGCAGTCCCAGCCCGGCACGTAGGGCGCATCGAAGCCCGCCAGCAGCTTGGACTTCACCACCGCGTCCTTGAGCACCTTGTTGACCGCGTGGCCCAAGTGGATCGCGCCGTTGGCGTACGGCGGGCCGTCGTGCAGCACGAAGCTGCGCTCGCGCTTGCCGACCTTCTCGCGGATTCGCTGGTACAGGCCCTCGCCCTCCCAGCGGGCCAGCGTCTCCGGCTCGCGCTTGGGCAGGTCGCCGCGCATCGGAAAATCCGTTGCCGGCAAATGCAGGGTGGCTTTGTACTGGTTGGAATCGTTACTGGTCACAGCGGGCGCTCACGCGAAGCTCGTGGTCGACGAGACTGGGGGTTGATGTGTCTGGAGGATGGCGCGCGCCTGCGCGGCATCGCAATGCATCTGCTCGGTCAATGAGGGCAGATCGGGGAACTTCATTTCGTCGCGCAACTTGGCAACGAACTCCACTTCGATGCGGCGGCCATAGAGGTCCGCATCGAAGTCGAACAGGTGGGCTTCAAGCAGCGGCTCCACGCCAGCGACGGTCGGACGCGTACCCAGGCTCGACACCGACGGCCACGGGCGGTCGGCTACGCCGTGCACCCAGGTGGCATAGATGCCCGACAACGCCGGCACCTTGCCGCCGAAACGGAGGTTGGCGGTGGGAAAGCCCAGAGTCCTTCCCAATTGCTTGCCCTGCACGACATGGCCGTCGATGGCATACGGGCGGCCGAGGAAACGCGTGGCGGTGGTGAAATCGCCAGCGACGAGAGCCTCGCGGATGCGCGTACTCGACACGCGCTCGCCATCCAGCATGACGGGCTCGATCTCGCCGGCGACGAAACCGTGCGTGTCGCCCATGCGCTGCAACAGGCCGATGTCGCCCGCACGTCCCTTGCCGAAACGGAACTCGGGCCCGACCCAGACTTCCGTAGCCGCCAGCCGCTCGACCAGCACCTTGTCGATGAACTCTTCCGCGGCGAGGCTGCTGAAGCGGCGATCGAAGCGCAGCAGGCCGACCTGGTCGGCATCCATCGCAAACAGCCGTCGCGCCTTGGCGCGCGGCAGCAGCAGTCGCGGCGGCGGCGCGGCAGGCGCGAAGAACTCGCGCGGCAGCGGCTCGAAGCTCAACACGACCGCCGGCACGCCAATCACGCGCGCACGCGCGGCGGTGTGGCGCACCAACGCCTGATGCCCGAGATGCAGGCCGTCGAAAGCGCCGATGCAGACCACACTGCCGTGCGGGCACCGGGGCCCGCCCTCGACGTCACGAAAAAGCCTGCTCATTGGCCTGAAGTATAGCCGCGATGCCCATTCACCAAGGCTTGCCATCCGCCTTTGTCAGTGCTCGCGCAGGTCGCGCGGGCGGAAGCCCAGTGCCAGCAACGCCAGCAGGTAGACGGATACGCCGCCGCCGACCAGCACCGCCAGGTACCCGATGCGCTCCCATTTGCCGATCAGGGTGAAATCCGGAGTCCAGTGCAGCGCGACCAGCAGCGCCAGCGTCATCGCCGCGCAGGCAGTGCCCAGCCTCACCAGGTATCGCGTCCAGCCGGGCTGGCGGTCGTAGACACCAGCCTTGCGCAGCCAGTGCCAGAGCAGTGCCAGGTTGATGTAGCTGGCGGCCGCGCTGGCCAGACCCAGGGCCAGGTGCAGGCCGGGAGTACTCGCAAGCGCATGCATCACGCCACCTGCGCGCACTTCAGGCGTCGTCCACAAGTGGTACAGCCCAAGCAGAAACAGGCCGTTGAGCACCATGTTGGCGATCAGCGAGGCGATGCCCGCGCGCACCGGGGTACGCGTGTCCTGGCGCGCGTAGAACGCGGGCAGCACGATTTTGACCAGCGCGAACGCCGGCAGGCCGAAGCTCAGGCCGAATACCGACATTGCCGCCATCCTGGTGTCGAAGGCGGTGAACTTGCCGTGCTGGAACAGCGTCGCCACCAGCGGCTGCGACAGCAGCATCAGGCCGAGCATGGCCGGAACCGCGATCAGCAACGTCGTGCGCAGGCCCCAATCGAGCGCCTTGGAGAAGCCCGCATGGTCGGTGTTGACGTGATGGCGCGCCAGCGTCGGCAGGATCACGGTACCCAGGGCGATGCCGAACACGCCCAGCGGCAGTTCGAGGAACCGGTCGGCCTGCGACAGCCAGGTCTGCGAACCGGTGAAGAGCCATGCAGCGATGACGGTGTCCAGCAGCAGGTTGATCTGCGCGACCGACGAGCCGAACAGCGTCGGCACCATCAGCTTCATCACCTTGCGCACGTCCGGGTGGCTCCAGCCCCAGCGCGGCAGGGTCAACAGATCCAGCTTGCGCATCGCCGGCAACTGGAACAGCAGTTGCGCGAGGCCACCCAGCAGCACGGCCCAACCCAGTGCGAGGATCGGCACTTCAAGACGCGGCGCGAGCCACAACGCGCCGGCGATCATGAACAGGTTGAGGATGACCGGCGTGAATGCCGGCAGGCCGAAGCGATGGAAACTGTTGAGCGCGCCGCCCGCCAACGCGGTCAACGACACGAACAGGATGAACGGGAACGTCAGGCGCAGCAGTTCCACGGTCAGCCCGTACTTCTCCTGGTGATCGCCGCCACCGAACAGCAGCGCGATCTGCGGGGAGAAGATCAGGCCCAGCGCGGTCACGACCAGCAACACCCCGCCGAGGGTGCCCGAAACCCGTGCGACCAGCTCCTTCAGGTCGGCATGCGTGCGGGTTTCCTTGATCTCCGTGAAAACCGGCACGAACGCCGTCGAAAACGAGCCCTCGGCGAACAATCGACGCATGAAGTTCGGGATGCGGAAGGCCACCCAGAAGGCGTCGGTGCCCGCATTCGCGCCGAAGGCCTGGTTGATCGCGATATCCCGGACCAGGCCGAGGACACGCGACACCATGGTCATGCTGCTGAACGACAGCAGCCCCCTGATCATCCTTGGTGCCGTCACGCCCGAACCTCCGGGTCCCCATGGTTGACCCAACCCACTGAATCCTCCATACTTTCCGGTCTGATTTCCCGTAATCCCATCTTTCTCTTACCCGTTTTCAGGAATTTGCCGTGGCTAACATCAAGTCCGCCAAGAAGCGCGCCAAGCAGACCGTCGTCCGCAATGCCCGCAACGCCAGCCAGCGTTCGATGCTGCGTACCGCCGTCAAGAAGGTGCTGAAGGCCCTGGGCGAGAACGACGCCGCCGGCGCCGAGACCGCCTTTGCCGTTGCTCAGCCGATCCTCGATCGCTTCAGCTCGCGTGGTCTCATCCACAAGAACAAGGCCGCTCGCCACAAGAGCCGCCTGACCGCCCGCATCAAGGCCCTCAAGGCGGCCTGATGCCACGCCGGCGGCGCGCCAGCAGGCGCGCCGTGCGGTAGCGGTCAACAAAAACCCGGCAGCTGCCGGGTTTTTTGTTGCCTGCATGAAGCCCTCAGGGCGCATGGTCGCCTGCCGCCTGCGCGGCTTCCAGCGCGGCCTCGCGCTGGCGATCGAAGAACGCCATCACGTCGAGCATGATCGGCCAGGTACCTTCGCGGCCGATGGCCGACACCAGGTACCAGCGATCCTTCCAGCCAAGCTCGTCGATGATGGCCCGGGCGGCAGCCTGCTGCTCTTCCTCGAGCAGCAGGTCAGCCTTGTTGAACACCAGCCAGCGAGGCTTGTTCAGCAGTTCCGGGTCGTGCTTCTCCAGCTCACGCTCGATCGCGCGCACCTGATCCGCCGGGCTGACGCCCTCCACCCCGCCCTCCATCGGCGCGATGTCGACCAGGTGCAGCAGCAGGCGCGTGCGCTGCAGGTGCTTGAGGAACTGCGTGCCCAGGCCCGCACCTTCGGCCGCACCCTCGATCAGGCCAGGGATGTCGGCGATGACGAAGCTGCGATGCGCCTCGACGCTGACGACGCCGAGATTCGGATAGAGCGTGGTGAACGGATAGTCGGCCACTTTCGGCGTCGCCGCCGATACCGCTCGAATCAGGGTGCTCTTGCCGGCATTGGGAAAGCCGAGCAGGCCGACGTCAGCCAGCAGCTTCAGTTCCAGCTTGAGCTCGCGCTCTTCGCCCGGCAGGCCCGGCAGCGCCTTGCGCGGCGAGCGATTGATCGAACTCTTGAAATGCATGTTGCCCAGGCCACCCTTGCCGCCCTTGGCTACCAGCAGCCGATCGCCGTGATGCGTCAGATCGCCGATGACCTCATCGGTTTCGACGTTGGTGACGACGGTACCGACCGGCACGGTGATGACCAGATCATCGCCGCCCTTGCCGTACATCTGCCGCCCCATGCCGTTCTCGCCGCGCTTGGCGCGGAACTGCTTCTGATGGCGGAAGTCGACCAGCGTGTTGAGGTTCTCGTCGGCGAGCAGCCAGACGCTGCCACCATCGCCGCCGTCGCCGCCGTCGGGGCCGCCCAGCGGGATGAACTTCTCGCGACGAAAACCGACGCAGCCGTTGCCGCCGTTGCCTGCTATGACCTGGATTTCGGCTTCGTCGACGAGCTTCATGGGATGGGACCGGGGAGCGAGGGAGGACAACAGGTGAAGCCGCAGGAAGTCTAGGGCTTCAGCGGCGCGGACGCAGGCCTGGCCTTGTCGTCCGCTTCAAACGAAAAGCCCCGCCGAAGCGGGGCCCTTCGCCACAGCATCGCGCGAGTTACTCGGCGACGACGCTGACGGTGCGGCGCTTCTTCGGGCCCTTGGTCGAGAACTCGACCTTGCCGTCGACCAGTGCGAACAGCGTGTGGTCGCGACCGAGACCGACGCCGGAGCCCGGATGGAACTGGGTGCCGCGCTGACGGACGATGATGTTGCCGGCCTCGATGGCCTGGCCGCCGTACATCTTCACGCCGAGGTACTTCGGGTTGGAGTCGCGGCCGTTACGGGTGGAACCTACGCCCTTTTTGTGTGCCATGGCTGCTTCTCCTGATTAGCCGGCGATGCCGGTGATTTCGATTTCGGTGTAATGCTGGCGATGGCCCATCTGCTTGCGATGGTGCTTGCGGCGACGGAACTTCACGATGCGCACCTTGTCGGCGCGGCCGTGGCCGACGACCTTGGCGGAAACGGTGGCGCCCTTCACGGCGTCGCCAATCTTCACGCCATCGCTGCCGCCCAGCATCAGGACGGTGTCCAGCTTGATCTCGCTGCCGACTTCGGCATCGAGCAGCTCGACGCGCAGGGTTTCGCCCTGCATCACGCGGTACTGCTTACCGCCGGTGACTACAACTGCGTACATGACCAGATTCCTCTGTAGTTATTTTGGTCGCTGCCGCGCCCTGGTGGACGGACAGAAGCGGAATTGTATGGGTTTCAGCGAGTTACGGCAACCATCGGGATTCCCTCCCCTTAACGCCACGGGTGGTCTACTGGCGGGGCCGGGCGGCTCCACGCCCGGTACAAGCTGAACAGGGGTTTCGCCATGAAACTGCCCCTTTGGGAACAAATCGAACGCCGCCTTCACCTGCATGCGCCTCCCGCCCCCGAGCCCTCGGATGAAGCCCCGCAGGAACAGGCCCAGGGCAGCCGCTTCCGGGCCTGGATGACCGAGCTCAGCGAGGATCTGGTCAACATCGACCATTCAACGAAAGAGCCTCCGCCAGGCTCCCATTGAGCGCCGTCGACGAGTCTGAAGGCCAGCCGCTGAACTTCCCCGGCCGGGCTTGAATCGGCGGGGCATCGGGCGCATTGCTCGGACTGCCGCCAGTCGATAGGCTCAGCGGTTCGCCGTCGCACAGACGGCCGCCCTCCCCCATACAGGCACCCGATGGCGCTGGACTACATCCGCATCCGCGGCGCGCGGACGCACAACCTCAAGAACATCGACCTCGACCTGCCGCGCGACAAGCTGATCGTGATCACCGGCCTGTCCGGGTCGGGCAAGTCATCCCTCGCGTTCGACACCATCTACGCCGAAGGGCAGCGCCGCTACGTCGAATCGCTGTCGGCCTACGCCCGGCAGTTCCTGTCGGTCATGGAGAAGCCCGACGTCGACCACATCGAAGGCCTGTCGCCGGCCATCTCGATCGAGCAGAAGTCGACCTCGCACAACCCGCGCTCCACGGTCGGCACGATCACCGAGATCTACGACTACCTGCGCCTGCTCTACGCCCGCGTCGGCACGCCCCGCTGCCCCGACCACGGCTACCCGCTGGAAGCGCAGACCGTCAGCCAGATGGTCGACCAGGTGGTCGCCCTCGGCGATACCGAGGAGGGCCGCGAGCATCGCTACATGCTGCTGGCGCCGGTCATCCGCGAGCGCAAGGGCGAGCACGCACAGGTCTTCGAGCAGTTGCGCGCACAGGGCTATGTGCGCGTGCGCGTGGACGGACAGCTGCATGAGATCGATGCGGTACCGCCGCTGGCGCTGCGCCAGAAGCACACGATCGAAGCCGTGATCGACCGCTTCAAGCCGCGCGACGACATCAAGCAGCGCCTGGCCGAATCGTTCGAAACCGCGCTGAAGCTCGGCGACGGCATGGCGCAGGTGATGTCGCTCGACAACGCCGACGCACCGGCGCTGCTGTTCTCCTCGAAGTACAGCTGCCCGGTCTGCGATTACTCGCTGCCGGAGCTGGAACCGCGGCTGTTCTCCTTCAACTCGCCGATGGGCGCCTGCCCGACCTGCGACGGCCTGGGCGTGGCCCAGTTCTTTGACCCGGCGCGCGTGGTCGTGCACCCCGAGCTGTCGCTGTCCGCCGGCGCGGTGCGCGGCTGGGACCGACGCAATGCGTACTACTTCCAGCTGATCCAGTCGCTGGCCAAGCACTACAAGTTCGACGTCGATGCGCCGTGGCAATCGCTGCCGGAGAAGGTGCGCGAGGCAGTGCTGTTCGGCAGCGGCGAAGACCTGGTCACCTTCACTTACCTCACCGAGAGCGGCGGGCGCAGCCAGCGCAAGCACCGCTTCGAAGGCATCGTTCCCAACCTCGAGCGCCGTTACCGCGAGACCGAATCGGCGGCCGTGCGCGAGGAACTGGCCAAGTACATCAGCGAACGGGCCTGTACCGTTTGCGGCGGTGCCCGCCTCAACCGCGCCGCGCGCAGCGTGTTCGTCGCCGACAAGCAGTTGCCGCAGATCGTGGTGCTGCCGGTCGACGAGGCACTGGCGTTCTTCAAGGGACTCAACCTGCCCGGCTGGCGCGGCGAGATCGCCACGAAGATCGTCAAGGAGATCACCGACCGCCTGCGCTTCCTGGTCGACGTCGGCCTCGACTACCTCACGCTCGAGCGCAAGGCGGATTCGCTGTCCGGTGGCGAAGCGCAGCGCATCCGCCTGGCCTCGCAGATCGGCGCGGGCCTGGTGGGCGTGATGTACGTGCTGGACGAGCCCTCGATCGGCCTCCACCAGCGCGACAACGAACGCCTGCTCGGCACGCTCACGCGGCTGCGCGACCTCGGCAATACGGTCATCGTCGTCGAGCACGACGAGGATGCGATCCGCCTGGCCGACCACATCGTCGACATCGGCCCTGGTGCCGGCGTGCACGGCGGCGAAGTGATCGCCCATGGCCAGCTCGCCGACGTGCTGAAGGCGCCGCGCTCACTGACCGGCCAGTACCTGAGTGGCAAGAAGCGCATCGAGATTCCGGGCAAGCGCCACAAGCCCGATCCGAAGACGACATTCCACCTGCAGGGCGCCACCGGCAACAACCTCAAGGACGTCGACCTGGCGATCCCGAGCGGGCTGTTCACCGCCATCACCGGCGTGTCCGGGTCGGGCAAGTCGACGCTGATCAACGACACGCTGTTCGCCATCGCCGCCAACGAGCTCAACGGCGCCTCGCACACGCCGGCGCCTTTCCGCGCTCACGAGAACATCGAGCTGTGGGACAAGGTTGTCGACATCGACCAGTCGCCGATCGGCCGCACGCCTCGCAGCAACCCAGCCACCTACACCGGCCTGTTCACGCCGCTGCGCGAACTGTTCGCGCAGGTTCCCGAGGCGCGCGCCCGTGGCTATTCGCCGGGCCGTTTCAGCTTCAACGTGCGCGGCGGCCGCTGCGAAGCCTGCCAGGGCGACGGCCTGATCAAGGTCGAGATGCACTTCCTCCCCGACGTGTACGTTCCCTGCGACGTGTGCGGCGGCAAGCGCTACAACCGCGAGACGCTGGAGATCCTTTACAAGGGCTACAACATCAACGACGTGCTGGAGATGACCGTCGAAGATGCGCTGGGCCTGTTCGAGGCCATCCCGGCGATCGCGCGCAAGCTGGAAACGCTGCTGGACGTCGGCCTGAGCTACATCAAGCTCGGCCAGAGCGCGACCACGCTGTCGGGCGGCGAGGCGCAGCGCGTGAAGCTGTCGAAGGAGCTCTCCCGGCGCGACACGGGACGCACGCTCTACATCCTCGATGAACCGACCACCGGCCTGCATTTCCACGACATCGAGCACCTGCTCGCGGTACTGCACCGCCTGCGCGACGACGGCAACACCGTCGTGGTCATCGAGCACAACCTCGACGTCATCAAGACCGCCGACTGGGTGATCGACCTCGGGCCGGAAGGTGGCCATCGTGGCGGCACCATCCTCGCCACCGGCACGCCGGAACAGATCGCCGCGCTGCCGCATTCGCACACCGGCCGCTTCCTGGCACCGCTGCTGGGCGTCACGCCGGGCGAATCCAAACCGAAATCGAAGAAGAAATCCGCCGCATGAGCGACACCGCTACCCCCAAGGCGAAGAAACCGGCACCGCGCAAGCGCCGGCCGGCCGCGAAGAAAAGCGCCAAGGCCGTCGCTGCCGAGACGACGGCGATCGAACAGATCGCCACGCCGGCTGCGAAAGCCGAGGCGGTCGCTCCGGCTCCGGTGACGCTGATCCGCGTACCGCTGTCGGTGCGCTGGCGCGACCTGGACGCGTTCAACCACGTCAACAATTCGCAGTACCTGAGCTATCTGGAAGAAGCGCGCCTGCACTGGATGCTGACCGTGCCGGGCCAGGGCTTGGACGACCATGTCGCGCCGGTCGTAGCGGCCGCCAACCTCAACTACCGCCGGCCCATCGAATGGCCCGCGGAGGTGGCGATCGAACTCTTTGTCGAGCGCCTGGGCAACACCAGTCTCAGCATCGGCCATCGCATCGTCGACGCGAAGGATGGCGATGTCCTGTACTGCGACGGCAACGTGGTGATGGTGTGGATCGACCGCAACAGCGGCCGCGCCGCCACGCTTCCGGAAGCCGTGCGCACGGCGTGCTCCTGATCGGCTCCTGCTCTGATCGACCTCTGCTGATCAGCTGCTGCTGATCGTCATCCGCGCCATTCCACACGAATGGCGCGTGCTGCGCGCTGCATTACTCGCCCGGCTTGCGCACCACAAACTCGCCGAGCAGCTTGCCGCCGCCCTTCAGCGCAAACTCCACCGCCACCTTGCTACCGGGCTTCAGCGGCGCGCGCGGCTGCATCAGCATCAGGTGCATGCCGCCAGGCTTGAGCGTGGCTGAGCCGCCCGGACCGATGCGCAGCTCAGGTAGCGCACGCATGCGGCTGACGCCGTCGACGATGCGGGTCTCGTGCAACGACACATCGGCGAATGCGGGGCTGCTGACGCCGACGATCGTGACGGGCGCGGTGCAGCGGTTCTCGATCGTGCCGAAGCCGGCCATCATCGGCATCGACGCGGGCGGCATGCGGACCCAGCCGTCGCGAACGCTGGGCAGGCAATCGGCCGCATGCGCGGGCGCGAAGGAGATGGCTGCGCCTGCGGCAAGCGCGAGCACGGCGATGCAGGTGCGAAAGGACGTCATAGGCCTATGATACCGGCTGCTTGGGAGCATGGACTCCCGGCTCCCCCATCGGCCAAGGAATGACTGCATGAGCCTCGTCGAAACCCAGCGCCACGGCGACATCGTCGAAGTGAAACTGGCGCGCCCGCCGGTCAACGCGCTGAATCCCGCGCTCTGCCACGACCTCGCGTCCGCGCTCTCCGCCGCCGTCGCGAGCGGCGCACGTGGCGTCATCCTGTCGGGTGGCCCGAAGGTCTTTTCGGCAGGACTCGATGTTCCGCACCTGCTGTCGCTCGGCGACGACCGCCACGCGCTGACGCTGGCCTGGGAGGTCTTCTTCGATGCCGCGATGGTGCTGGCCACCTGTCCGGTGCCGGTGGTCGCAGCGATCGCGGGCCACGCACCGGCCGGCGGCTGCGTGCTCGCCCTGTGCTGCGATTACCGGATCATGGCTTCGGGGCCGTTCCGCATCGGCCTCAACGAAACCCAGGTCGGACTGGTGGCGCCGGAGGGCATCCAGCGCCTGATGCGCCGCGTGGTCGGCACTTATCGCGCCGAGCGCCTGCTGGTGGCAGGCGAAATGATCGACGCCGAGCAAGCAGTCCGGTTGGGGCTGGTCGACGAACTGGTCGAAATCGAAAACGTCTCGGAGCGCGCACGCATCTGGCTGGAGGGCCTGCTGACCCTGCCGCCGCAGGCGATGCTGCAGACCCGCGCGCTGGCCCGTGCCGATCTCATCGAGGCGCTGCAGCCGCGCCACATCGAGCTCGATCGCTTCATTGGCTCCTGGTATGACGCCGGCACGCAGGCGGCGCTGCGTGCGTTGGTGGCGAAGCTCGGCAAGGCCTGACGAACGCCGCGGCAGCGAGCCGCAGCATTCTGCCTCAACGCAACCAGATCTCGACGCGTTCGTTGCGGTAACGCGCATCGCCGGCCGCGCGCATCAGCGGCAGCAGCGCGCCCATGCCGCGCGCATGCGCGACCTGCAGACCCATCGCCATCAGTTCATGGGCAACCATGTCGGCGCGGTCGTTGCTCATCATCATCGCGGCGGCCGCGGACCCCGCACCGGCATCGCCGAAGCCCACCACGATCAGGCTGCGTCCGCGATAGGCAGGCTGCTTCATCAACGCCGCCACCCGTTCGATGTCGCGCACCGACCGGCTGTCGTAGACGCTGGCGGCGACGCCGCTGTCGTTGTTGCCGGCGAAGTTGAAGCGCAGGCTGAGTGGAAGGCGCACGGCGTCATGCACGAGCTGGCGGTAATCGACCGGCCCGGCAAGCATGGGTCCAGGCTGGCCTGGACGCAGCATGACCGCACGATAACCAGCCCGCTCCACTGCGTGCTGCCCGGGCAGCGTCATTGCGTACAGCGCGAAGCTGCGCGCCAGTGCGCCCATCATCTGGCTTCCGTAGAGGTACAGCCGCCTCGTCAGCGGATAGTCCTCGCTCATCACGGCGACCCGGGTCGGTGCGATGGCGCGGCCGCCGTCCGACAGCGCGAGCGGCCGCACGCCAGCCGGCAACGCCTGCTGCAGGTCGACGAAGGCAATGGCGCCCGGGTCGGCGGCGACGGCCGCAAGCAGGCCGCGCAGGTCCGCATGCGTGCGCGCCGAAGCCCAGCGCGTGCCGCGCATCACGCGCTCTTCCATGAGGTCGCGCGCCGCCGACGGTGCTGCCAATACGTGCAGCGCCGGCGCGCCGGCGGTACCACCGGCCTCGCGCCAGTCGCGCATCTGCCCTGCGAACATGCGTTGCAGTTGCGCCAGGCTCAACCCAGCCACCGGATTGCGCTGGTTGACAATGACGGCCACGCCGTCGAGCGCCAGCACGAACTCCTGGTCCTGCGAGGCCAGGTCGCCGAGCTGCCAACCGGCGTCCAGCTCCTGCGCGGTCGGACGGCGCGTCATCATCGCCAACTGCGCGTTGCCGTCAACCAGGTCGGTGAAGCCGATGGCGGAACTGCTGGCGCCGATCTCGACGATCAGCGGAAGATCGTCGCGCACGGCGTGGATCTCGGTGAGCGCCCCCTTGCGCACCACGCGAAGATCTTCGTAACCGATGTCGCGCAGCCACGACGATGCGACCGCCGGCACCAGGCCGGTCGCCAGCGTCTGCGATCCCCGGATGCGCACGCGCTCCACGTCCTGCGCGTGCGCCGGCACGCCGGCAAAACCAATCAACGACAACAACAAAGCAGAACCGATCGCACGCAACATCGCGCGCACTCCCCTGTGCGAAATCGCGCAAGGATCGGCCCTGTTGGTTACCGCCGCATTACACGACGGCGATCACATCGCGATGCGGTCACGCATCTCCGGTGGCGATGGGGCGCGCCGGATCGCTGATCCAGCCACTCCACGAGCCGGTGAAGAGTCGCGCGCCACGCAGTCCCGCACGCTCCATCGCCAGCAGGTGATGGCACGCGGTCACGCCGGAACCGCACATGACGACGGCATGGTCGGGCGAGCGGCCATCGAGCAGCGCGCGGAACTCGTCGGCCAGTTGCGCCGGCGGCTTGAAGCGGCCATCGGCCAGGTTGTCGGCGTAGGGCCGGTTGCGTGCACCGGGAACGTGTCCGGCGATGCGGTCGAGCGGCTCGGTCTCGCCGCGGAAACGCGCCGCAGCACGCGCATCGAGCAGGAGGTCCCCGGCATCGAGCCGCTCCTGCACCTGCGCGGGATCAAGCAGGCGCGAGGAATCGAACTCGCCTGAATACTTGCGCGGCGCCGGCGCCCGGTAGTGCGTATCCACCGGCTGGCCGATCGCGGTCCAGCGTGCCCAGCCGCCGTCGAGCACTGCGACCTTTTCATGCCCCAGCGCGCGCATGAGGAACCAGAAGCGCGCCGCGTGTGCGCCATCCCCGTCGTCGTAAGCGACCACCTGATGATCCGGGGTGATGCCCCACGCAGCCAGCTTGGCGGTGAAGTCGCTGGCGTCGGGCCACGGATGCCGGCCCTCCCCGTGCTTGCGCATGTCGGACAGGTCGCGATCCAGGTGCGCGTAGACCGCATGCGGGATATGGCCCTGCTGGAACGCGGCCTCGCCCGCGCCGGGCGCGGCCAACGAGAAACGGCAATCCACGATGGCCAGGTCCGGGCGACTCAACGCGATCGCCAGGGTTTCGGCCTGCACCAGATTCGTCCAGCCTGCCATTACGACCCCCTCAGTGTGGGGAACCTTCGCCTTCCAGGCGTGCGCGGAGGTTCCAGAGTATCGACGCGGTAGCCCCCCAGATACGCTGGGCGGGCACTCCCCGGTTCACGAATTCCAGCACCTGGCGCGGCCGTCCGCGCAGGTCGAGCGTCCTGACCGTCAGGTTGGCCGGGTCCAGCACGAACGACAACGGCACTTCGAAGACCTCGGCCACTTCGTTCGGGTCGGGCCGGGGAACGTAGTCGGTGGCGATGGTCGCCACCACCGGCATCACGCGGAAGCCGGTGATCGTTGCCAACGGATCGAGGTATCCCAACGGCGAGATCTGCTGCGGGACCAGGCCGATCTCCTCGCCTGCTTCGCGCACCGCGGCGGCGACGGCGTCGGCATCGAAGAGTTCGATTCGCCCGCCGGGAAAACTCACCTGGCCGGCGTGGTGGCGCAGCAGATCCGTGCGCCGGGTGAGCAGCACGCCGGTGCCTGCCTCGCGCGGTACCAGGCCGACCAGCACGGCTGCTTCGACGAGCGCCGCATCGGGCGCAACGAAGTCGGCGAGTTCGGCGCGATTCCAGCCCGGGCCTTGCGGCGCCTGCGCCAGCGGATGCAGCGCGGCAAGCAGATCTGCGCGATCGGCCACGGGCGGCGTCATCAGCGCCGCGCTTCTCGTGAGGGCAGTACGTGTTCCATCAGGCGCAGGCGTTCGTCGTCGCTCATCTGCGACCAGCGCGCGATCTCCGCGGAAGAACGAAGGCAGCCTTCGCACAGTCCATCGTCGCGCAGGCTGCAGACACCGATGCATGGGCTGAGCACGGCGCGGAACAGGGTATTCATTGGATCGACAACCTAAGTCGGGAGCGTGGGGGATTCAACCGACACATGATCGGAGGCACTCCTGAAAAAAAGTCGGGCCGGCATTGAGCCGACCCGACTTCGTTCGCTTTGGCTGGCAAGACCGCTCGCTATGCGCGAGCGGCCCAACACGTCACTTGACGCTGACCAGCTTGACTTCGAACTGCACGGCCACGTTCGGCGGGAACGGCGTGCGCGGGTCGGCACCGTAGGCCTTGTCCGGCGGCAGGGTGATTTCCCACTTCGAACCGGCCGGCATCTGCAGCAGCGCTTCGCGCATCGCCGGCATTTCGATCTCGCTGACCTTGATGGCCGGGATCGACTGCGCCGGACGGGCCTGCTGCGGACGCTCGCCCCACGCGTACGGGCCAGCGACTTCCAGCTGCACGGTGTTGGCCTGGGTCGGCTTGGCGCCGGTGCCGTTCTCGACGACGCGGTACTGCACGCCGCTCGGCAGAACCTTCACGCCGGTCTTGCCCTTGTTCGATGCCAGGAACGTGTCGCTCTTGGTCTTGTTCTCGGCGGAAGCCTTGTCCCACGCAGCCTTGGCCTTGGTCTGCTGGCGCTGCTGCATGTTCTGCACGGCGCTGCGCAGCTGCTCGACCGGCACCGACGGCTGCTTCTTGCCGTAGCCGTCCTGCAGGCCCTTGATGATGGTGTTCACATCGATCTGCTCGCCGCTCTCAATCGCGTTGCGGCCGAGGTCGTAACCGAGGGCGTAGCTGAGCTTCCCCTTCTCGGTCGAAGTGTCCTGCGCGACGGCGTTGCCGGCGGTCAGAGCCATGGCCGCGACGGCGGCAGCAATCAAACGCAACTTCATTCGGTGGAATCTCCGGTATTGGATCAGGGCGGTCGAACCCGCCCGGATGGACGCGCTAGGATAGCGGTGCCCCGGCTTAATCGCCACTGACACCGCCCGATCTAGACCCCGCGTCCTGCTTGAAGTTCCGCGGTGCCGGCCTCTCTCCCGATTCCAAAAAAAACGATCTTTTAACTCCATGTCCGAAATGCCCGTCCTGACCGCCGACCGCGGCGCCGTCCGAGTCATCACCGTCAACCGCCCCGACAAGCTGAACGCGCTCAACGCGGAGACGCTGGATGCCCTGCTGGCCGCCTTCCATGCGGCGGCGGCCGATCCGGGCGTGCGCTGCGTGGTCCTGACCGGCGCCGGCCCCAAGGCGTTCGTCGCCGGCGCCGACATCGCCGAGATGAACTCGCTGACCCCGGTCCAGGGCCGCGACTTCTCGCTGCGCGGGCAAAAGCTGATGCGCGGCGTCGAGAAGATGCCCAAGCCGGTGATCGCCATGGTCAACGGCTTCGCCCTGGGCGGCGGCCTCGAACTGGCGATGGGCTGCCACCTTCGCATTGCCGCCGACACGGCCAAGGTCGGCCAGCCGGAAATCAACCTCGGCCTGATCCCGGGCTTTGGCGGCACCCAGCGCCTGCTGCGCCTGGCTGGTCGCGCCGCGACCCTGGAACTTTGCCTGGCGGGTGCGCCGATCGATGCGGCGCGTGCGCGTGAGCTGGGCATCGTCAACCGCGTGGTCGCTGCCGCCGAACTCGAAGCCGAGACCATGAAGCTTGCCGACCAGCTGGCCAATGCCGCACCGCTCGCGCTGCGCGGCATCCTGGACTGCGTCAACGTCGGCGGCGAATGCGGCATCGAGGAAGGCCTCGAATACGAGACCGCGCAGTTCGGCCTGATGTTCTCGACGCAGGACATGCGCGAAGGAACCACGGCGTTCCTCGAACGCCGCAAGCCCTCCTTCACCGGTCAGTGACCTCCACCGAGCCGACGCCGGCCTGCCTCTGCGGCTGCACCCGGGCCGAAGGCGCGAAGACGCACGCCATCGCGGCCGCACTGGCCGCGGACGATGTCGATCGCGCGCTCGAACTGGGTCTGCTCGACGATGTGACCTGCGCCGCCTGCACACCCGCCTGCCAGGCGCAGGTCCGGGCGGCCCGCGATGCACGCGTGCGGGCACTGGCCGCCCGTGACCGCTACCGCGCCCGCGAGGCGCGCCTGCAGCGCCGCCAGCGCGAACGAGACCGGCAACGCGAGGCGCCGCGGGCACCTGCGGCGGCCGCAAGCGAAACCGTCCCGGCCAAACCGGCCCTGCCCTCCGCGGCCGCCGCCGCGCTGGCCCGGGCGCGCGCCAAGGCCGCCGACCGCCACAAGCCATGAGCCCCGTCGTCCGCAAGAAGAAGGCCGCCAGGCGGCGCGTCAGCCTGCTGTCCGCCGAGCAGATCGAGGAGATGTTCTCGCGGCTTAAAACGCTCAACCCCAAGCCGACCACGGAACTCGAGTTCTCCAATCCGTACGAGCTGCTCGTAGCGGTGACGCTATCGGCGCAAGCCACCGACGTCGGCGTCAACAAGGCAACCCGACGCCTGTTCCCGATCGCCAACACCCCGCAGCAGATCGCGGCGCTGGGCGTGGAAGGACTGAAGCCCTACATCTCCACGATCGGCCTGTACAACACCAAGGCGGCGAATGTCGTCGCCATGGCCGAGCAGCTGATCGAGCACCACGGCGGCGAAGTCCCGCGCGACCGGGACGCGCTCGAAGCCCTGCCCGGCGTCGGCCGCAAGACCGCCAACGTCGTGCTCAACACCGCCTTCGGCGAGCCGACCATGGCGGTGGACACCCACATCTTCCGTGTCGCCAACCGTACCGGCCTGGCTCCGGGCAAGGACGTGCGCGCGGTCGAGGACGGACTGCTCAAGGTGGTCCCGCCGGCCTACCTGCACGATGCCCACCACTGGTTGATCCTGCACGGCCGCTATGTCTGCAAGGCACGCAAGCCGGATTGCCCGCACTGCGCGATCCGCGATCTGTGTCGGTTCAAAGACAAGACACCAGGCGAGCCGGAACCGCTTTCTTCCTAGCTTTCCGCCAAGGCGGGCAAGGCACGGGTCATCACCCCGTCATCCCCCGGAAATAAGTCAGCGCTGTCATATTTACGCAACTTTCACACCCTAGGCTGCGCGGCATCTTCCCACGCCTCAGGGCACCCACCCATGAAACTGTCCCGCAGCACCCTGTCCGTCGCGCTGCTCGCCGCGCTGGTCGCGCCGGCCGCACACGCCGAAATCGCCTTCGACGTCATCGGCGGTTCGGAGATCTCGTTCGAAGGTCTGGTCCAGGCCGACTACAACGACTTCAACAACGACTTCGCCAACCTCAACGGCGACGCTCCGGACGGCAAGAGCAGCGACAACGAGATGCGCCGTGCCGAACTCGTGCTGAAGGGCAAGGGCCCGGGCAACATCGAGTGGGTCCTGGGCTACGACGCCAAGGCCGACAAGTGGCTCGACGTCAATGCCAAGTACAAGCTCGGCGGCAACGCCAACCACTTCTTCCAGTTGGGCCAGTTCAAGCAGCCCAACAGCCTGGAAGAGCTGTCGTCGACCAAGAACAACGACTTCATCTCGAAGTCGATGGTCACCAACACCTTCGGCATCGCCCGCCGCCTCGGCGCCGCCTACCGTTACGGCGACAACAACTGGGGCGTGACCGGCAGCTTCTTCACCCGCGAGCTGACCGAGCATCCGGCTCCGACGCCGCACGGCCCGGGCTACGGCGTGCGCGGCAACTGGGCGCCGATCAACGACAAGGGCAGCATCCTGCACCTCGGTCTGTCGTACGTGGATTACGACACCTTCCAGGACACCGTGCGCCTGCGCGCCCGTCCGGACGCCGACCTCGCCGGCCAGCGCCTGGTCGACACCGGCAACATGACCAACGCCGACCGCCAGAAGACCATCGGCGGCGAAGCGATGTGGGTCACCGGCCCGGTCAAGCTGCAGGGCGAGTACATGAAGACGTCGGTTGACCGTTACAACAACGGCAACGCGCTGCAGTCGAAGGACTTCGACGGCGACAGCTGGTACGTCAGCGGTCTGTGGAACATCACCGGCGAGACCTGGGGCTACAAGGACGGCGTGCCGACCACCCCGCTGCCCGACGAACCCGGCCGCGGCATGTGGCAGGTCGGCCTGCGCTTCGACACGATGGACCTCAACGACGGCACCGTGATCCCGGGCGCCACGCCGACCGCCGCTTCGCGCATCGATGGCGTCCTCGGCGGCGAGATGGACACCTGGACCCTCGGCGTGAACTGGTACTGGCGCTCCAACTTCAAGTTCATGCTGAATTACGTGAAGGTCGACAGCTCGAAGTACTTCATCCGCACGCCGGCCGCTCCGTACGCCGACAACCCGGCCAACAACAACGTCCTGGTGAACCGCGTCGTCGACGACAACCCGGACATCCTGGAAGCCCGCGTCCAGCTGTACTGGTAATCCATCGTTTCTCCCTCCCCCTGATCGTGTGATTCATTTCGGGGCGCGGTTCACCGCGCCCCTTTTTGTTGCCACGTGCCCGTCGGAGCGCGCTGTCACACAGATGTCATGCGCCGGTCTCGGGGTTGTCATCCAACCGTTATGAAATGCGCGGCGAAGCGGGCGTCATGCTCCGCCGCCTCTCTCCAGGAGACTCTCGTGTTCAAAACCACCCATATCCGCATCGCGACGCTGGCGCTGGCCGCCTCGTTCGCGATCAACGCGCAGGCCGCCGATGTCACCGGCGCCGGCGCTTCGTTCGTGTACCCGGTCATGTCGAAGTGGTCGGCCGACTACGCCAAGACCGCCGGCAAGCGCGTGAACTACCAGTCGATCGGTTCCGGCGGCGGCATCGCCCAGATCAAGGCCGCGACCGTGGACTTCGGCTCGTCCGACGCTCCGCTCAAGCCGGAAGAGCTGGCCAAGTTCGGCCTGGCGCAGTTCCCGTCGGTGATCGGCGGCGTGGTGCCGGTGGTCAACGTCCCGGGCGTGGTGTCGGGCGCGATGAAGCTTGACGGTGCGGTCCTGGCCGACATCTTCCTCGGCAAGGTCACCAAGTGGAACGACCCGCGCATCGTCGCGCTCAACGGCGGCGTGAAGCTGCCCGACGCGAAGATCACTGTCGTGCACCGCTCCGACGGTTCGGGCACCACCTTCAACTTCGTCAACTACCTGTCCAAGGTCAGCCCGGAGTGGAAGTCGCAGGTGGGCGAAGGCACGGCCGTGAAGTGGCCGGTCGGCATCGGCGGCAAGGGCAACGAAGGCGTGGCCGCCTACGTGAAGCAGATCAAGGGCGGCATCGGCTACGTCGAACTGTCGTACGCGCTGCAGAACAAGATGGCCTACTCGCGCATGAAGAACGCCGCGGGCAACTTCGTGCTGCCCTCCGACGAGACGTTCCAGGCCGCCGCCGCGAGCGCCGACTGGGGCACAGCGAAGGACTTCTACCTGGTGATGACCAACGCCCCGGGTGAGAACTCCTGGCCGATCACCGCCACCAACTTCATCCTGATGTACAAGCAGCCGAAGAACGCCGACGGCGCCAAGAACGCCAAGGAATTCTTCCGCTGGGTCTACGCCAACGGCGACACCCAGGCCAAGGCCCTGGACTACGTGCCGCTGCCGGACGCCCTGGTCCAGCAGATCGAGAAGTACTGGTCGGCAAATATGAGCTACTAAGCCGTGAGCTACTGAGCCATCCGGCTCGGTGGCTGAACAGGCGCAACCTGAACAAGCGGGCCTCCGGGCCCGCTTTTTCTTTGTCTGAACGAACGCTACAGAAATGTGACCGTTCGATGTCATCGGGGTGTAACAAAAAGATCATCCAATGGCGCAGCCCGGCCACCGAGCCGGACCCTCTTTACCCCGGAGTTGCGCATGAACCCGTCGTCGGCCCGTCTCGCCGCCCTCGCCTTCGCCATCGCCCTGACCATGGCGGCCTGCAAGCCTGCCGGCGACGCCCAGGCCCCTGCCGAAGGCAGCACCGCCACCGCAGCCGCGCCGGCCGGCGACAAGGTCGCCGCGCAGATCACCGGCGCAGGTGCGACCTTCATCTACCCGCTGATCTCCAAGTGGTCGGACGACTACAACAAGGCCACCGGCGCCAAGGTCAACTACCAGTCGATCGGCTCCGGCGGCGGCATCGCCCAGATCAAGGCGGGCACGGTCGACTTCGGTTCCTCCGACAAGCCGCTGACCAGCGAAGACCTGGCCGCGTCCGGCCTCGGCCAGTTCCCGTCGGCAATCGGCGGTGTCGTGCCCGTGGTCAACCTGGAGGGCATCGAGGCGGGCAAGCTGCGCCTGACCGGCCCGCTGCTGGCCGACGTCTTCCTCGGCAAGATCACGTCCTGGAACGATCCGGCGATCGCCGCACTGAATCCGGGCGTCACGCTTCCCGCGACCAAGATCAACATCGTCCACCGCTCCGACGGCTCGGGCACCACCTTCAACTTCACGAACTACCTGTCCAAGGTCAGCCCCGAGTGGAAGACCAAGGTCGGCGAAGGCACCTCGGTGCAGTGGACGGGTGGCGTCGGCGGCAAGGGCAACGAAGGCGTCGCTTCGTACGTGAAGCAGATCAAGGGATCGATCGGCTACGTCGAACTGGCCTACGCGATGCAGAACAAGATGGCGCACGCGTCGTTGCAGAACGCGTCCGGCAACTGGGTGCAGCCCAATGCGAAGTCGTTCCAGGCCGCGGCCTCGGCGGCGGACTGGAAGAGCGCGAAGGACTTCAACCTGGTGATCACCAATGCCACCGCTCCGGAGGCGTGGCCGATCACCGCGACCAACTTCATCCTGATGTACAAGCAGCCCAAGGACGCCAAGCGCAGCGCCGACACGATCGCCTTCTTCAAGTGGGCCTTCGAGAACGGCCAGAACCAGGCGCAGGCGCTGGACTACGTGCCGCTGCCGCCGGAGCTGGTGCAGCAGGTCGAGGCGTACTGGGCTGCAGAGTTCAAGTGACGCACCGGACCGTGTACCCACACGGTCTCAACGCCGGCAGGCCTCCAACCACGACCCGATGAACACCACCACCCTCCCCGCTCCTGCAAGCGCACGCGACGACAAGGACGCGCGCAACGACCGGCTGTTCCGCTACGTGCTGATCGGCACGGTCGTCTTCGTGCTGGTCGCGCTGGCCAGCGCCGCGCTGTCGATGCTGTGGGGTGGCCGCCACGTGCTCGCCGCGTCCGGCCTCGATTTCTTCTTCACCTCGGAATGGAATCCGGTCGAGGACAAGTACGGCGCGCTGGTGCCGATCTACGGCACCGTCGTCACCGCGATGATCGCGATGCTGATCGCCGTGCCGGTGAGCTTCGGCATCGCGTTCTTCCTGACCGAGGTAGCCCCGCGCTGGGCCCGCGGCCCGATCGGCACCGCCATCGAACTGCTGGCCGGCATTCCTTCGATCATCTACGGCATGTGGGGCCTGTTCGTGCTGGTGCCGGTGATGACCGAGTACGTGACCCCGTGGCTCAACGACCACGTCGGCAGCCTGCCTCTGATCGGCAAGCTGTTCCAGGGCCCGCCGCTGGGCATCGGCATGCTGACCGCCGGCGTCGTGCTGGCGATCATGGTGATCCCGTTCATCTCCTCGGTGATGCGTGAGGTGTTCCTCACCGTGCCGACGCGGCTCAAGGAGTCGGCCTACGCGCTCGGCTCGACCAAGTGGGAAGTCAGCTGGGACATCGTGCTGCCGTACACGCGCTCGGCCGTGATCGGCGGCATCTTCCTCGGCCTGGGCCGCGCGCTCGGCGAGACGATGGCAGTGGCTTTCGTGATCGGCAACAGCGTCAACTTCTCGGCCTCGCTGCTGGAGCCGGGCACGACCATCGCCGCGCTGATCGCCAACGACTTCGGCGAAGCCACTGAAACCTACCGCTCGGCGCTGCTGCTGCTCGGCTTCGTGCTGTTCATCGTGACCTTCGTCGTGCTGGCGATCGCCCGCCTGATGCTGCTCCAGCTGTCGCGCAAGGAGGGCAACTGATGAACGCGACTGCCATTTCCGCCAAGGAACTGAAGACGGCCGACGCGCTGTACCGTCGCCGCCGCATCGTCAACGCGGTCTCCGTCCTGCTGGCCTGCGCCGCCGCGCTGTTCGGCCTGTTCTTCCTCGGCTGGATCCTGTGGACGCTGATCTCCAAGGGCCTCGGTGGCATCAACTGGGCGCTGTTCACCCAGAACACGCCGCCGCCGATGCAGGAGGGCGGCCTGATGAACGCCTTCTTCGGCAGTGCCGTGATGTGCGTGATCGCGATCCTGATCGGCACGCCGCTCGGCATCGCCGCCGGCACCTGGCTGGCCGAGTACGGCCACGCCCGCAAGATCGGCACGGTGGTCCGCTTCGTCAACGACATCCTGCTGTCGGCGCCGTCGATCGTGCTCGGCCTGTTCGTCTACACGCTGGTGGTGATGCAGACTGGCGGCAACTTCTCCGCGCTGGCCGGTGCGATCTCGCTGGCCTTCATCGTGCTGCCGGTGGTGGTGCGCACCACCGACGAGATGCTTCGCCTGGTACCGGCGCAGATGCGCGAGGCCGCGCTGTCGCTGGGCGTGCCGCAGTGGAAGGTGATCGTGCAGGTGCTGTACCGCAGCGCTTCGGCCGGCATCGTCACCGGCGTGCTGCTGGCGCTGGCGCGCATCTCCGGCGAAACCGCACCGCTGCTGTTCACGGCATTCGGCAACCAGTACTGGAGCAGCAACGTCCTGCAGCCGATGGCGAGCGTGCCGGTGGTGATGAACCAGTTCGCCGGCAGCCCGTACGAGTCCTGGCAGGTGCTGGCCTGGGCCGGCGCGCTGGTGCTCACCGTCTTCGTCCTCATCGTCAGCCTGGTGGCCCGCTCCATCGTGCTGCGCAACAAGATCAGCCATGACTAACTTCGCTGGAACACCTGGATCGCCCGCTGGAAGCACGGCCATGAACGATGCCCGCATCAGTGTCGCCACCAAGCCGCGCGAACTCGCGTCCGCGGCGCCGGTGAAGCTCGCCGCGCGCGGGCTCAACTTCTACTACGACAAGTTCCATGCGTTGAAGGACATCAACCTGGAAATCCCGGAGAAGCGCGTCACCGCGCTGATCGGGCCGTCGGGCTGCGGCAAGTCGACGCTGCTGCGTATCTTCAATCGCATCTATGCGCTCTACCCGAAGCTGGAAGCCCGCGGTGAGGTGTTGCTGGATGGCCAGAACATCCTCGACCCCAAGTACCCGATGAACCGGCTGCGCAGCAAGGTCGGCATGGTGTTCCAGAAGCCGGTGCCGTTCCCGATGACGATCTTCGAGAACATCGCCTACGGCATCCGCCATCACGAGAAGCTGTCCAAGAGCGAGATGAACGACCGCGTCGAGCATGCGCTGCGCCAGGGTGCGCTGTGGGACGAGGTCAAGGACAAGCTGGGACAGAGCGCGCTCGGCCTCTCCGGCGGTCAGCAGCAGCGTCTGTGCATCGCCCGCGCGGTGGCGCTGCGCCCTGACGTGCTGCTGCTCGACGAACCGACTTCGGCGCTGGACCCGATCTCCACCAGCCGCATCGAGCAGCTGGTCGAGGAGCTGAAGAAGGACTACACGATAGCGATCGTCACACACAACATGCAGCAGGCGGCGCGCGTCTCGGACTACACCGCCTTCATGTACCTGGGCGACCTGATCGAGCACGGCACCACGGAAACCATTTTCTCCAACCCGACCAAGCAGCAGACCGAGGACTACATCACCGGTAGGTTCGGCTGATGCTTCAAGCCCCTCCCCCGCAAGCGGGAGAGGGGTTGGGGTGAGGGAATCGCCGGAGCACCCTCATCCGCCCTCCGGGCACCTTCTTTCGCAAGCGGGAGAAGGGTGTAGACATATCAGGACACCAACATGGGCAACCCAATGCACGACCACATCGTCAAGAGCTACGACGAAGAGCAGCGCCGCCTCCTCAACGAGACCTTGCGCATGGGCGAAATGGCCGCCGCGCAGCTGCAGGCCGCGCTCGACGTCGTGCAGCGCCGCGACGACAAGGCCGCCGAACGCATCATCGCCAACGACGAGGCGATCGACGCGCTGGAACAGGAAGTCAGCCACGACGTCATGAAGCTGGCGCTGCGCGGGCCGATGGCGCGCGACCTGCGCGAGATCCTCGCCGCGATCCGCATCACCGCCGACATCGAACGCATCGGCGACTACGCCGCCAACGTCGCCAAGCGCTCCACGGCGCTGAACGTGCTGCCGCCGCTGCCGCACGTCAGCGGCCTGCAGGCGATCGGCGTCCTCGCCGTGCAGCAGGTCCGCGATGTGATGACCGCCTACCGCGACAGCGACATCGAACTGGCGCAGCGCGTGCGTGCGCGCGATGCCGAGATCGACGTCGCCTACACCGCGCTGTTCCGCGAACTGCTGACCTACATGATGGAGGACGCGCGCAGCATCACAGCCTGCACGCACCTGCTGTTCATGGCCAAGAACATCGAACGCATCGGCGACCACGCGACCAACATCGCCGAGAATGTATGGTTCCTGGTCAAGGGCGAGGAACAGCTGCCTCCGCGTGAGAAGCGCGATGACAGCAGCACGACGGTCACGCCCTGACGTTGACGTCCTGCCGACAAACCTGAATTACGCGTAACCCGACGGCGCGGAGCCCCCTCCGCGCCGTTTTTCTGTCTGCGACCCCAACTCTTGGGCTATGTGCGGCGCCTGCGGCGCCGTCACCATTCCCCGGGTCGTAGAGGAGGACGACGCGCAGCATGACCCGGCTGAGCCATCGGCGACCAGAAAGCGACCGTCAGCGCGCCGTTCCACGCGAGCGCGGGCAGCGAGGCCGCGGCGCCAGATCCCCCATCGCCCCTTCCCCGCTCCCCGCCAATTGGCGGCATCATGTCGCCCTCGCGCCGCAGCCGGCGCTGTGCCATGCAGACCCATGAGTTTTCCATCGGCCCGATTCGTTTCCGGACCGTCCCATGCGGGCCCGCCCGCCATCACGCAACTGGAGCTCCAGCCATGTCGAAGCAAACCAACAAACCCGTCGCCCTGGCGATCGGTGCCGCCCTGGTCGGCGGCTTGGCCCTGTCCACGTCCGCGTTCGCGATGACCGACCTCACGGCCGGCTACATGCTGGGCGGCGAGCAGGCCGCGAAGGCCGGCGAAGGCAAGTGCGGCGTCGGCAAGATGGACACCGACAAGGACGGCAAGGTCTCGCAGGCGGAATACGGTGCGGCCCACAAGGGCGATACCAGCAAGTTCGCCGCGCACGACACCAACAAGGACGGCTTCATCGACGAAGCCGAGCTGAAGGCCCACATGGAAGGCAAGTGTGGCGAAGGCAAGTGCGGTGCCGACAAGAAGAAGGGCGACATGGAAGGCAAGTGCGGCGAAGGCAAGTGCGGCGGCATGGCGTAAGCCAGGCATGACCGTGCGCGCCATCGCACGCGATGCCGCCGGTCTCGGCCTGCGGCGGGCCCTGCTGGGTCCGCTGCAGGTCGCGGCGCGCGACGCCGGGCGACAGGACTTCGACTTCCTCGAATGCGCCCCGGAGAACTGGATCGGCGTCGGCGGACGCTTCGGCGAGGCGTTGCAGCAGCTCAGCGCACGTTTCCCGATCGTCTGCCACGGGTTGTCGTTGTCGCTGGGCGGCTTCGCTCCGCTCGATGAAACCTTCCTGGTGCGCGTGCGCCGATTTCTCGACGAACACCGCGTGCCGATCTACAGCGAGCACCTGAGTTACTGCAGCGACGACGGACAGTTGTACGACCTGCTGCCGATCCCCTTCAGCGACGAAGCGGTCCAGCACGTCGCCGCGCGCATCCGCCAGACCCAGGACATCGTCGGCCGCCGCATCGCGGTCGAGAACGTCTCCTACTACGCCACACCCGGCCTCGATCCCGGCCAGCGTCCGCTCAGCGAGATCGAGTTCCTCAACGCCGTGCTCGCGGAAGCCGATTGCGACCTGCTGCTCGACGTCAACAACATCTATGTCAACGCGATCAACCATCGCTACGACCCACACGCATTCCTGGCCGCGCTGCCCGGAGAGCGGATCGCCTACATCCACGTCGCCGGCCACTACGACGAAGCCGAGGGCCTGAAGATCGATACGCACGGTGCGCCGGTGAAGGACGCCGTGTGGTTGCTGCTGGCCGAGGCCTATCGCCGTTTCGGCCCGCGCCCGACCCTGCTCGAACGCGATTTCAACTTCCCGCCGTACGCAGAGCTGGTGGCCGAACTCGATTCGGTGCGCCGCATCCTGCACGACAGCACCGGTTTGCCCTCCCGGCATGCGCGCGCCTGAAGCTCCGTCGCGCCTGCGCGAGCAGCAGCTGTCGCTGACCCGCCACCTGCGCGACCCACAGGGCCAGCCGGCACCGGCCGGCATCGAAGAACGGCGCCTGGCGGTCTACCGCGACCTGTTGTTCAACAACGTCGAGAACCTGCTTTCCGGCAACTTTCCGGTCATCAGCCGCCTGCTCGGCGAAAGCCGCTGGAAGACATTGGTGCGGGAGTTCTTCCGCGACCATCGCTGCCAGACGCCGCTGTTTCCGGAGCTGCCGCGCGAGTTCCTGCGCTTCCTCGAGTCGCGCGAGCCCAACGATCCGCCCTTCCTGCTCGAGCTCGCGCATTACGAGTGGGTGGAGCTGGCGCTGCAGATCGCCGAGACCGACGGGCCGGCGTACGATCCGCAAGGCGATCTGCTCGATGGCGTACCGGTGCTGTCGCCGCTCGCGTGGTACCTGGCGTACCGCTGGCCGGTGCACCAGATCGGACCCGATCACCAGCCCGACACACCGCCGCCCGCGCCCACGCTGCTGTTGCTGCGCCGGGAATCCGACGGCACCGTGCGCTTCTCCACGCTCAGCCCGCTGGCATTCCGCTTGCTGCAACGGCTCGGTGAGGCTTCCGGGCTCAGCGGCCGCGAACAGCTGCAGGCACTCGCGCTCGAAGCCGGCGATGCCAACGTGACGGCTTTTCTCGAACAAGGGCAGCTGCTTCTCGAACAAATGCACGCCACCGGCGTCGTCCTCGGCATCGAAACCCGCTGACTCGGGAGCGGACGCCGCGCGCGCGTCTGCTAGGCTTTCGTCATGCCCAATGCCGATACCGCTGCCGCCGCGCCCCGCCTCGCCACCCGATTTCGCGGCTTCCTGCCCGTCGTCGTCGACGTGGAGACCGGTGGCTTCGACTGGAACCGCCACGCCCTGCTCGAGATCGCCGTCGCTCCGATCGACATCGACGAGAACGGCCTGCTGGTCGTCAGCGACATCACCAGCAGCCACGTCGTGCCCGCCAGCGGCACCGAGATCGACCCGAAGTCGCTGGAAGTCACCGGTATCGACATCGATCACCCGTTCCGCGACGCCAAGCCCGAACGCGCCGCGCTGGAATGCGTGTTCGCACCGGTCCGCGCCGCGCTGAAGAAGCACGGCTGCCAGCGCGCGATCCTGGTCGGCCACAACGCGCACTTCGACCTGAACTTCCTCAATGCCGCGGTGAACCGCAGCGGCCATAAGCGCAATCCGTTCCACCCCTTCAGCGTATTCGACACGGTCACGCTGGCCGGCGTCGCGTACGGCCAGACCGTACTGGCGCGCGCCGTGCAGGCGGCCGGGCTGGACTGGAACGGCGAGGAGGCGCACTCGGCCGTCTACGACACCGAACGCACCGCGCAGCTGTTCTGCAAGATCGTCAATGCGTGGCCGTCGCCGTTGCCGTCGCTGGGCGGCGCGATGTCTGCGGAACCCGCGCCGCCCGGCGCCGAGCCTGTGGACCCTTGCGCGCCCTGATCAGGGCGTCGCCAGTTTCAGCCCGATCAGCCCGGCAATGATCAGTCCGACGCTGACCAGGCGCAGCGCATTCATCGGCTCCTGGAACAGCACGATGCCGAGGATGACGGTGCCGACGGCGCCGACACCGACCCAGATCGCATAGGCAGTGCCGACCGGCAGCGACTTCATCGCTACGCCGAGCAATCCGAGACTGATGATCATCGCCACGACCGTGCCGACGGTCGGCCACAGTCGCGTGAATCCTTCGGTGTATTTCAGTCCGATCGCCCAGGCCACTTCGAACAGGCCGGCGAGCACGAGGATGATCCAGGCCATTTCACTCTCCAATCGAGTGGGGCCGTCCCCGGATGAGAGTGGAGAGGCGGGGTCGTCCCCGCTTCCTGAGTGACGGCGATTATTTCACGGGCATGCTGCGCTGACGCACCGCCTCGAACAACGTCACGCCTGCAGCCACGGAAACGTTCAGGCTCTCCACGCCGGAACCACTGGCGCCCGGCATCGGAATCATCACCAGCTGGTCGCAGTTCTCGCGCGACAGCCGGCGCAGGCCGTCGCCCTCGCTGCCCAGCACCAGGCCGACATTGCCGCGCAGGTCCAGCGAATACAGCGACGTCTCCGCTTCGCCGGCGAGGCCGTACAGCCACACGCCGAGCTTCTGCAAGTCGCGCATCGTGCGCGAGAGGTTGGTCACCGGGATCACGGCGATGCTGTCGGCGGCGCCGGCCGAGGTCTTGCGCACGGTCGCATTGACCTGCACGGCCTTGTCCTTCGGGAAGATCACTGCCGTCACACCCGCCGCCGCGGCGCTGCGCAGGCAGGCGCCGAGGTTGTGCGGGTCCTGCACGCCGTCGAGGATCAGCAGCAGCGCGCGGCCTTCGGCGGCTTCGACCAGCCCTTCCAGCTCGTTTTCGTTCCAGGTCTTGGCCGCGGCATAGCGCGCGACCACGCCCTGGTGGCGCAGGTTGCCGACCACGCCTTCGAGCGCCTGCGTGGCGACGCGGCGCACGTCGATATCCATGCGCCGCGCGTTGGCCTCGATCTCGACGAGGCGCGGATTCTTCGCGCCCGCTTCGATCAGCACTTCGCGCACGTGTTCGGCATCGTGTTCCAAGGCCGCCGAAACTGCGTTGATACCGGCGATCCACTGCTTCTGACTCATTGCTTTTCCAATCGTGTTGTTTGGCGCCGCTGCTCACGCAGCGGCGACGATCAATATTTCTGCTTGACCCGCTTTGCCGGCTGGCCACGCGGCGGCAGTGGCTTGGCGCCACCCGCTCTGACCGACGCGTTCTCGACCAGCTTGAAGTCGATCTTGCGGTCCTCGACGCTGGCCTTCATCACGACGATGTTGACGCGGTCGCCCAGGCGGAACTCCCGTCCGGTGCGCTCGCCGGCCAGGGTCTTCCGGATCGGGTCGAAATGGTAATAGTCGTGGGGCAGCTGGGTCACGTGGATCAGCCCGTTGACCTTGGATTCGTCGAGCTCGACAAACAGGCCGAAGCTGGTCACGCCGCTGATCGTGCCCTCGAACTCGCCGCCGACATGCTGCTCCATCCAGGCGGCCCGGTAGCGCTCGTCGACCTCGCGCTCGGCCTCGTCGGCGCGGCGCTCGCGCTCGGAACACTGCAGCGTCAGCGCGGCCATCCCGCTCGGCGAGTACTGGTACTTCTCCGGCTTCGCGCCGCTGAGCGCGTGCTTGATCGCACGGTGCACCAGCAGGTCGGGGTAGCGGCGGATCGGCGAGGTGAAGTGCGCATAAGCCTCCAGCGCCAGGCCGAAGTGGCCGACGTTGTCCGGCGAATACACCGCCAGCGACTGGCTGCGCAGCAGCACCGACTCGATCAGCGCCGCATCCGGCCGCTCACGGATCTTCTTCAGCAGCGCAGTGAAGTCGCGCGGCTCGACCTTGCCCCAGGGCGGCATCCGCAGCTTGAACTCCTTCAGGAACTCCTGGAGGTCGGCGTACTTCTGCTCCGGCGGGCGCTCATGGATGCGGTACGGCGCCGGCACGTGGTGCGCCAGCAGGTATTTCGCCGCCTCCACGTTCGCGGCGATCATGCATTCCTCGATCAGCTTGTGCGCGTCGTTCCGTTGCAGCATGCCGGCCTGCACAACCTCGCCCTTCGGTCCCAGCACGAAGCGCACTTCGCTCGACTCGAACTCGATCGCGCCGCGGCGCTCGCGCGCCTTGACGAGGATCTGGAAGAGCTGGTGCAGGCGCTGGATGTCGGGCAGCAGCGAGCCGATCTGCCCAAGCGCGTCTTCATGCGCGTCCTGCGGGATGCCCTCGCCCACCGCGTTCCAGACCTGCGTGTAGGTCAGTCGCGCGTGCGAGTTCATCACCGCTTCGTAGAACTTCGACTGTGTCACCTCGCCGTCGCGATCGATCTGCATGTCGCAGACGAAGCACAGCCGGTCGACCTTCGGATTGAGCGAGCAGATGCCGTTGGAGAGCGTCTCCGGCAGCATCGGCACGACGAAGCCGGGGAAGTAGACCGAGGTCGCCCGCTTCGTGGCCTCTTCATCCAGCGGCGTGCCGGGCCGCACGTAGTGCGAGACGTCGGCGATGGCGACGACAAGCCGGAAACCGTTGCGGTTGGTCTCGCAGTAGACCGCGTCGTCGAAATCCTTGGCGTCTTCGCCGTCGATGGTGACCAGCGGCGTCTGGCGCAGGTCGACGCGCTGTGCCGCGGTGGCCGCATCGACCGTCAACGGCACCGCCGCGGCTTCGTCGAGCACCGCCTGCGGGAACTCGTGCGGAATCTCGTGTCCGTGGATCGCCGCCTGCACCGCCAGCGACGCGGTCAGGCGATCGCCCAGCACCGCCAGCACACGGCCGATCGGCGGCCGCTGCGGATCCGGCGCCTGCACCAGTTCGCACACGACCAGCTGGCCGTTGCGTGCATCCATGTGCGCGTCCGGTGGAATCATCACGTTGCGCTGGATGCGGCGATCGTCAGGCACGACATAGCCGATGCCGGCTTCGACGACGAAGCGGCCGATAAGGCGGTTGAGCCTGCGCTCCAGCACCTCGACGATCGCGCCTTCGCGGCGGCCACGGCGGTCCATGCCGGTGACGCAGGCCAGCACGCGGTCGCCGTGCATCGCCTTGCGCATCTCGAACGGCGGCAGGAACAGATCATCCCCGCCCGAGTCCGGGCGCAGGAAACCGAATCCGTCCGGATTGGCGATCACCACGCCCGGGACCAGGTCCATGCGCTCCGCGGGCGCGTACTCGTCCTTGCGGTTGCGCAGCAACTGACCGTCGCGAACCATCGCGCCCAGACGCTTGCCCAGTGCCTCGAAGCGATCGGGCTCGGTCAGGTGCAGGCGCTCGGCCAGTTCCTCGGCAGGCATCGGGCCGTCGGCGGAGGCGAGCATGTTCAGGATCACTTCGCGGCTGGCGATCGGCTGCGCGTAGCGGCTGGCCTCACGCTCGGCATGGGGATCGTGGTACGGCGCCGGTGGCCCGCCGCGGCGTTCGGACGGCGCGCCCGCTGACGGCGACTTGCCGCCCTTCCTCGGCGGAGGACCGTGCTGCAGGTTCTCGGGAAGCCAGGCCGGGCGTGGGGCTGCGGCCTTCCTGCCGGACTTGGCAGGCTTGCCGGAGGGACCGGCGGAGGTGCGATTGCTGGACTTGCCGCGACTCGGGGGCTTCTTGCTCATTCAGCCATGGTCGCACATCGCCATGAACACGGCGTCGCCATCGTCCCACGCTGCCATGACGAACGCGGCCTGGACCGCGCCTACGCTTGGACTGCGCCTATTGGACCAGCCCGAGCAGCCGCGCGCGGTCGACCGCATGCTTGCGCGAGGCGGCCGAGAGTTTCAGGAAGAGGTTCTTGAGGTGCCACTTCACGGTCTCTCCGCTGACATCCAGCGTGCGCGCGATCAGCTTGTTCGACATGCCCTTGCCGAGCAGGTTCAGGATCTCGGCCTCCTTGCAGGTCAACAGGCCGTTGCGCACGGGCATCACGATCTGGGCCGGGGCCTTGGCGGGCGGCGGCATCGGCGGGCTTTCGGGTGGAAGTGTCATGTCCGATGCCATTTCCACGGCGAGAGGATGGGTGTCGGGGAGCAGGCGGGTGCAGCCGGCGATCCGGGCCAGGCCCATCGCCTCCTGCAGCAGCGGCATCGCCTCGTCGCTGCCACGCTGCCGCGCGACGACGGCGCGCAGCACCATGACGGTGAGAGCGGCACGGCCGCGATGCAGCCGCGCCGCCAACGCATCGGCTTCCGCAAGGTGCTGGTCCGCATCGTCGAGGTCGCGCTTGGCCAACGCCGCGTGCGTACGCGCGATGGCGAGCATCAAGCGGTACTCGGCGATCAACGGCTGCCGATCGTCCCGGTCGAACTCGGCGGCCATGCCCTCAAGTGCCTGCAGCAAGGCGGCGACCGTCTCGTGCCGGCCGTGCAGCGCGTGGATGCGGACCTGTTCGGCCAGCGCATGCGCCTGCAGCCGCGGCAGCTGCCGCCGTTCGGCGACGGCCTCGAGGTTCTTCAGCACGTTCAGCGCACGACGCTCGTCGTTCTGGCTGAGCGCGAGGTAGGCAAGCGTGCGATACGCCAGCAGTACGTTGTCGGGGAACCCGCTGCGTTCGATGACGTCGAGCCGGTTCGCCAGCAGGGCCTGTGCCGCCGCCGGCTGGTCGCGTTCGAACACCGCGGCGGCGAGCACGCTGGCCAGCAGGCTCGGCACCATGCTGCGCCGATGCCGCTCGCGTTCGGCCTTGGCCAGCGCCGGCCGCACCACGACCTCGGCGAGGCAGACGTCGCCGTCCCAGACGTGACTGAAGCCCAGCAGCATCTGCCCGAAGGCCGCGGCGAGCCGGAGCGAACCGTCGCTGCCGTGGTGCAGTGCCTGCGCGACGCGCTCGCGGACTTCGCTGGTGGCGCCGTCATGCAATGCCGCAAGGGCTCCGGTGTTCAGCCGCGACACCGCGTGAAGCGGTTCGGCCTGTGCGACGTCTTCCGGCCAGCGCGCGGTGAGGTCCCGCATCATGCCCACGCGGTCGGAGTACGCCGCGGCGCCAGCGGCGACGCGTAGTGCGACCGCCAACGACAACGGTGGCGTGCCCGGATCAGCGATCGCCTGCCGGGCGATCTCCAGCGCGTACTCGCTGCGATCGCCCAGCGCGAGGATCGAGGCGACAGCCAGCCGGAGGTCGAGGTCGTTGGCCATCATCTTCGCCGGGATATGGGCAATCCACTCGCGCGCCTCGGCGTAATTGCCCGACGTGCTCAACGTCCACAGCGAGCGCGCCGCGAACGCCTGCGCCTGTACCCGATCCCCCGCGGCGAGCGCATGGCCGGCAGCCTCGTGGAAACGCTCGCACCCGGCAAACCAGTGCGCAGCCCGGGTGTGCAACTCCACCTGCTCGGCCTTGGGCAGGTGCTCGAAACGGGCGAGCAGGAAGTCCCGCGCGAGTGCGTGCAGGCGCATCGAGTCCCGGCCTTCGGCCACCATCACGATCGGCGTTTCCTTCGCGAGCTGGTCGAGCAGTTCCGCCGCGTTCGCGTCGCCCGTCACGGCCGCGCACAGGTCGGCGCTCATGCGGTCGAGGATGGCGATGCGGGTCAGGAAGTCCGCCAGCGCCGGAGAAAGCTGCGCCAGCAGCGATTCGACGAAGTACTCCTGGATGGTTCCGTGGCGTGCCGACAGCACCTGGAGTTCTGCCGCCTGGTCGGGCGCGTGCTCGATCGCGGCGATCGCCAGCTGCAATCCGAGCGGCCAACCCTCGGTGATGTCATGCAGATGCGCGCGCTCATCCACGCCCAGTTGCGGCAGGCGCTTTTCGAGGAGTTCGATCGACTCCTCCAGCCGCAGGCGCAACGCATCGGCCGACAACGTGGCGAAGTTGCCCTTGGCAGTGAGTTCCGCCACCGGCAACTGCAGCGCCAATCGCGAACCGAACACCAGGTGCAGATTGGCCGGCGCGTTGAGCAGCAGGTAGTGAACAGGACCGCGCAAGGTAGCCTTGGGCAACCGTTCGGCATCGTCGATCATCAGCACGGTTTCGACGCCTTGCTGGGCGATGTCGCCGAGCAATTCGGTCAGCGCATCGAAGCCCGTGCTGCGCGCCTGTGCGCTGGCCGAGGACTGGCGCCCGCTCGCTTCGCGGATCGACTGCAGCAGGGCCTCGGCAAAGCGCACCGGGTCGTCGTGGTCGTCGGCCGTCAGCCAGGCGACCCGCGCTCCATGCGCCAGCCATCGGCGGCGCCACTGCAGCAGCAGCGTGGTCTTGCCGAACCCCGCCGGAGCGACGACCGCCAGCGCGGTGCGTTCATGGGCGTCGTTCCAGTACGCCTGCAGCCTCGCGCGCTCTATGGCAGTCCGCGGGATGCGCGGAGGCGTGGCCTTCAGCGTGAGCTCGGATTCATGCATGGTCCCGGCGTGCCAGCGGGCAGGGTCGACGCTGAGCACTGCGGCCAGCATACGCCGGCCATATGAGGAATCCGTAGGCACTCCATGTCCCCGTGACGAAGCCCTGGAGCTCAGCGCCCGCCTCAGGCCGGCGGCGTCGGCCGGCGCATACAGGGATTTGAAGGCCATCGGGGCTCCGGGGGGTTGCCGAGCCCTCAATTTGGGGGGCATACGTCCCCGGAAATCCCCCACCCACGTCGGGGGGGCGTCATGTTTTTTACGCACCGCCTGCGGATGGGGAGACCCGGTAGGCGCCGTTCCGGCCGGGCAAAAAAAACCCGCCGGGACCGGCGGGTTTTTCCTGGGGTCAGGCGGGCCTCCCCTTATGGAGAGGCCCGCATGCCCTGTTCCTCAGAGGACGCTCACTGCGTTCCAGGCATCGGCCACGGCGGTGACCTGCGGCGAGCCGGCACCGAACAGGTCCTCGGCGGCCTGCAGGGTGGCCACGCGGGCGGCGGCGTAGTTGGTGGTCGAGGTGAAGTACGTCGTCAGCGCGCGGTACCAGATCTGCTGGGCGGCGTCGCGGCCGATGCCGGCCAGGCCGGTGTTGCCGTTGCAGACCAGGTCGCTCGGGCCCAGGTTGGCCGGCGTGCCGGCTTCGTAGCCGGCCGGCACCACCGCGCCTTCGGCGAGCAGGTAGAAGAAGTGGTTGGCCACGCCCGAGTTGTAGTGCACGTCCAACCCGGCCCACGCGGCCGGCGTCCTGTTGCCGCCACCCGCCGGGTTGGCGTCGTTCGGGTAGCAGTCCGGCGAGATCTTGTCCAGGTACGGCTTGAACATCGTGCGGATGTTCTTGTTCCAGGCCTGGTTGACGAAGATCTGCTCGCCGATCACGTAGTTCGGCGGCTGCTTCGCGTTGTTGGCGTAGTACTCGATCATCGCGCCGAAGATGTCCGACGTGGCCTCATTCAGGCCGCCAGACTCGCCGCTGTAGATCAGGCCGGCGGTGCTGGCGGTGACGCCGTGGCTGACTTCGTGGCCGATGATGTCGATCGTCACCAGCGGACGGATGCTGGTGCCGTCGCCGTCGCCGAACGCCATGCAGAAGCACTCGTCGCTCCAGAAGGCGTTGACGTAGTTGATGAAGTAGTGGATGCCACCCCAGGCACCCGCGCCGTCGCCGCGGATGCCTTCGCGGCCGAAATTGCTCTTGTAGTAGTCCCAGGTCTTGGCAAAGCCGTAGGCCGCGTCGACGCCGGTGCTCACGCGATCGCTCATCGCGCCGTTGCCCCACTTGTTGTCGGCATCGACCACCAGCGTGCCGGCCTCGAGGCGGTAGCCGTTGCCCAGGTCCTTGATGTGCGTGCTGCCGCGCGTCAGGTCCTTCAGCTCGAACAGGCGGCGGCTGGCGTTCCACGCCGTGCCCAGCGGTTGCGTGCCAGCGAACAGCGAATTACCGGTGCCGGTCGCCGGCGTGAGGACCGGCGGGCTCGGCGGAGTGCCGGTGCCGTAACGGTCGCCCGGCAGCGTGCCGGTCTTGACGGCGCTGTCGGTGGCGAGGATCTCGCCATTCAGCGCATCGACGAAGTAGTGCAGGCGCTGCGGCGTGCCTTCCTTCGTCATGCCGGCGTACACCACGTCATAGGCCAGCTTCGGATTGTTGCGACCGGCGAACACCACCAGGCTGGTGGTCGGCACGGCATTGAACTGCGTGCCGAACTGCACGCCCGCCGCGACGATCGCGTCGTCGGCCGACAGACCCGGCGTGACGCCGACGTTGATCGGCTTGGCCAGGGTCAGGCTGGCGCTCTTCATGACGCCGCCGCGCGAGTGCACGACCATGTCGCCACCGATCACGCGCAGGCCACGGTAGGTGCGGTCCATGCGCACGTGCTCCGTTCCGTCGGCGTCGACCGACACGCTGCGCGCCGTGAAGGCATCGGCAGCGGACGCGCGGATCGCCGTCGGGTTCTGGCGAATGGCGGCATGGGCGCGGTCCACCGCCGCTCCATTGATGGCCGCGACCGACTGGCCGGCAGCGCCCATGAGAATGGCCACGGAAATGGCCTTAGCAAGCGACGACATCAAAAATTCCCCTCAAATGATTTGGACATCGCGGACGACCGCGACCCCGGAAGACTCGCGCTGCGTCTCGGTGCCCGGAAACCCCCCATTGCGGGGGGTCCTGCACCCCCTCCGGGGTGGTCAACTACATATGCGGGCGCAATGCCCCTGGGCGCGAGCAACGGCGCTCGCCGCACCGATGCCACGGACTGCGCCGGCTTCCTTATCGACCCGGTATCCGCCATGCAGCAACTCGATCTCGCATCCATCTGGGAGAAGGCCGTCGCCCTGTTCCAGCAGCGCCGTTTCGGCGATGCCGAAGCACTGTGCGCGCAGCTGATCCAGCATGCGCCCGACCAGCCGATGGCCTACACCATGCTGTCGCGGACCTGCCACGCGGCGGGACTGACCCGGGAGGCCACCCACAACGCCTATCAGGCCGCAACACGCGCCCTGAATGCGCCGGCCGCGGAGATCCTCGAAATCGTCCATGTCCTGGTCGATGTCGGCGAGCACCATCTCGCGTACGCGACGCTGGGCCTGGTCGATCCCGAGCACCCGGCCAACGCGGACCTGCGGATCGAATTGGGCCGCCTGTACAGCACGCTGGAGGACCAGCCGCGCGCCCTGCGCTGCCTGCAGCTAGCCCGCGCCAACGGATTCGACACCCCGTCCGTCGCGCACATGCAGGGGACGGTGCAGGGCTTCATCGGCCCGATCGATGCCTCGGTCGCCGCCCTCGAGGAAGCTGTCGCCGGCGCCCCCCACTATGGCCATGCGCATTGGTCCTGCGCCCAGTTCGGACGCAAGGAAGGCGCACCCGAACGCATCGCGCGCATGCGCGAAGTACTGAAGGCTCCCGACCTCAGCAACGACGACCTCACCTACCTGCACTACGGCCTGTTCAAGGAGCTGGACACGCTGGGCAGGACCGACGAGGCGTGGGCCTCGCTGATGGCCGGCGCGCAGGCGCGGCGCGGCGTCACCGACCACGATCCGGCCCGCGAAACCGCGGCCATTGACGCGCTGATCGCGGCGACGTCCGGGCGCTTCCTGGACGCCTGTGGCGACGTCCCGCGCGACGTCACGCCGGTCTTCGTCGTCGGCATGCCGCGCACCGGCACCACCCTGCTCGAGCGCATCCTCGGCAACCATCCGCAGATCAAGACCTGCGGCGAGCTCAACGATTTCCGCCAGCAGATGCAGTGGGTCAACAACCAGCGCCTGTCACTGACACTGGACCCGGACATCGGGAAGTATGTCGCCCGCCTGGATCCGACGCTGCTCGGCCGCCGCTACCTGGCCAAGACCGAGTGGGTCGCCGACGGCCGCGCGTTCTATGTCGACAAGCACCCGATGAACTTCCAGTGGTGCGGCGCGATCCTGAAGGCCCTGCCGCACGCCAAGATCATCCACCTGCGCCGCCACCCGCTGGACAGCTGCTTCTCCAACCTGAAGGAGCTGTTCGCGCACAAGTACTACCCGTACAGCTACGCGCTGGACGAGCTGGCCACGCACTACCGCAACTACGCGCGGCTGATGCGTCATTGGCATGCCATCGCGCCGGGTCGGATCCTCGACGTCCGTTACGAATACCTGGCATCGCAGCCCGACATCGAGGCGCGACGCGTGCAGGCCTACCTCGGCCTGCCGCACGTGGAAGGCGTCACCAACATCCTCGCCAACAAGTCGGTCACCACCACCGCCAGCACGCTGCAGCTGCGCCAGCCGATCCACACGCGCAACGTCGGCGGTTGGCGCCGCTACGCGACCGGCATGGCTCCGGTGCAGGCGCTGCTGT
This sequence comes from Lysobacter niastensis, assembly GCF_015453285.1. Classification (GTDB taxonomy): domain Bacteria; phylum Pseudomonadota; class Gammaproteobacteria; order Xanthomonadales; family Xanthomonadaceae; genus Lysobacter_J; species Lysobacter_J niastensis. The sequence goes on along the minus strand of NZ_JADLZT010000005.1, from coordinate 2,982 downwards.
CGGACCTCGTCCGTGCCTACGAGGCAGAAACCGCGGAGGCGGACGAACTGCCGCTGGCCGCGGCCGGCGGCGCCTGAGCCGCGAGTACATCTGAGACGGCCGCGGCGAGGTGCCGCGGTTTCGTATCACGGGAACACGCTGACGGCCGTGGGGGTGCGCCAGCGCGGGACGCCCGCCGGAAGCGATTCCGGCGGGCTTTTTTGTGCCCAGGCCGCGGGAGCATTACGCGCGCACGGTTGGCGCTGGAGGCCGGCATAGGCAAGAAGTCTCAGCTGAAGCTCCGAGCTCCATCGATCGAGCAAAAGGCTCGTCGCCGAAGCCCCGAGCTCCATAGATCGAGCAAAAAGCCTCATCGCCGGAGCTCCGAGCTCCATCGATCGAGCAAAAAGCCTCATCGCCGGAGCTCCGCGCTCCATCGATCGAGCAAAAAGCCTCATCGCCGAGGCTCCGGGCTCCATCGAACGGGCAAAAAGCCTCATCGCCGGAGCTCCGAGCTCCATCGAGCGAGCAAAAAGCCCCATCGCTGAGGCTCCGAGCTCCAGCGAACGGGCAAAAAGCCTGATCGCCGAGGCTCCGGGCTCCAGGCTCCTCACCGTTCGTCCTGAGCGTAGGCCGTAGGCCGGAGTCGAAGGATGAAGCGGTCCGATGATGCGTCCGGTCACTGCGCGAACGCCGAGTAAATGGCGTTCGGCGCACACCGCTGATGCACACCGTCGTTTTCTGATGGCAGACGCATCGCAGGCCAGAGTCCGTGCGGGGATACATCGCCGAACCGTTCCTTCCTTCGACTCCGGCCTACGCTCAGGACGAACGGTGAGAACTCCGCTAGTTAGCGCGCAAGGCGAAGGCGCGGTCACACGCACCTTCCGCAATCGGCGAAGAACGACAAGCAGACCCGGCCGCGGCCCATCCCGCGATGCACCTGCCGGCCCCGCATTGCCACCATAAAAAAAGCCCGCCGGAAACATCCGGCGGGCTAGCCTTCGGAGAGAGTGGCTTAGAGGTCGATACCGACTGCTCAGCGCACCGTGGCCCGGATCAGCGCACCGGTGACCGCCGTCTGCGAGTTGCCCACGACCTTCACGTAGTAGGTGCCGAAGGCCGGCGCGTTGATGGTGATGATCTGGTTGGTCCCCGGACGGGCCGAAGTGCCGAGGTTCTTCGACGGCGTCGGCTCGGCTTCGTACTGCGTGGACATCGCCAGGTTGCCGCCGCGGCCGCCGTAGGTCAGCAGTTCGAGGCGGGTGGCGCCGGCCGGCACGGAGATCTTGTAGATCACGCTCTGCGGCGAGGTCAGCGACGGCAGCGCGGTGGCGACGCCCGCGGTCAGCGCGATGCCTTCCACCGGCTTGCCCCAGTTGCGGGCGGCGTTGACGGCCGCTTCGGCGTCGACGATGCCCGAGCCAATCGGCCTGTCCGGCTTGGCCGGGAACGGGCGCGCGGTGGAGACCAGCAGGTCTTCGACCTGCACCGGCGTCAGGACCTGCGGGGCCACGCTCTGCATCAGCGCGACGACGCCGGCCACGTGCGGCGACGCCATCGAGGTGCCGCCCATGCCGACAATCCTGTCGCCCTCGGGATTCGCCACCGGCGTGGTGGTGCCCTTGTTGTGGGTCGACCAGACGTAGCCGTTGGGCACGCCTTCGCTACCGGCGCCGCCCGGGGCCGCCAGGTCCACGCCGATGCCGTAGTTGGAGTAGCCGGCGCGCTGGCCCATCGAGCCGCTGGCGCCGATGGTGACGACGTTGGCGCAGTTGGCCGGCGAATGGCTGGAGACATCGGTGTTGCTGTTGCCCGCGGCGACCACGATGGTGGCGCCGAGCGAGACGGCCTGGTTGATCGCGGACTGGGTCTCGACCTGGCACGCGTGCACGCCGCCGAGGCTCATGTTGATCACTTCGGCCGGAGTGGTGTTGTCCGGTACGCCGTCGATGTGGCCGCCGGCCGCCCACACGATCGCGTCGTTGATGTCCGAGAGGTAACCGCCGCAATGGCCGAGCACGCGAACCGGCACGATCTTGGCGTCCGGCGCGACGCCGGCGCCACCGACGCCGTTGTTGGTCGTCTCGGCGATGGTGCCGCTCACGTGCGTGCCGTGCCAGCTGCTGTTGCGCGCGGCCGAGCCGGCACCGCATTCGCCTGCGGTGGTCCAGTCGCCCGTATCCCAGCCACCGGCGGCGCGGCCATCCTCGCCGCGACCGGACACGAGCATGTCGGTGATGAAGTCATAGCCCGGCAGCAGGTTGCCGGCCAGATCGGTGTGCGCCGTCGCGCCGGTGTCGAGCACCGCGACCACGACGCCGGCACCGGTCGCACCGCTGTCCCACGCCGAGGTCACGCGCGCGCCGCCGGCGCCGGTGCCGTAGTGCCAGATCTGGTGCGTTGCCAGCGCCGGGTCGTTCGGCAGCGCGGCGGCCTGCATCATCGCGTCGACCTTCACCGACTCCACGTTCGGATTGGCGGCGATCTCGTTCATCAGCGCCTGGGCTTCGGCGCGGGTCAGGCGCTTGTTGGCGCGGATGACGTGCGAACCGTTGGCGGTGCCGCGCACGGTAACGGCCTTGAACGCGTGGCCGGCGATGGTCTGGGAGGTCGCGCCCATCTTCGTCTTCGTACGGGAGACGGCCAGGTCGAGCGAGCGCTGGCGCTCGGTGAGCTTCAGCTGCTCAACGCTGCCGTTCCTGTACTTGACGATGAAGCGCGGCGAGGCGGTGATGGTGGCGTCGTTCAGTGCGGTCAGGTCGACGCGGCCGGCGGCGAAAGCCGGCGCGCAGGCGCAGGCCAGCAGGAGGCTGGCGGTCATACGGCTGATCTTCATGTGTGTGTCCTGGTCTGGGTGTCGCGGGGGGGGGGGGGGGGGGGGGGGGGGCGCGGCGGGGGGGGGGGGGGGGGGGGGGGGGGGGGGGGGGGGGGGGGGGGGGGGGGGGGGGGGGGGGGGGGGGGGGGGGGGGGGGGGGGGGGGGGGGGGGGGGGGGGGGGGGG
>NZ_JADLZT010000004.1 GCF_015453285.1 Lysobacter niastensis | reverse complement strand
GCAAGCCGCGGATCCGTCAACCGGTTCAAGCCATCTTTTCGATCGCCTCAACCGCTCCAAACCCGTGCCGCTTCCGGCGCGCCCCGCTTCGATCAACTTCACCTCGGCGGGGCGCGCATTGTGCACAGCCGCAAACGGATTTGGAAGAGTTTTTTCGATAAATATTTTTGCGGCATCCGCTTGACTACCGATCACCACTAATATCTTCGCCGTCTCATCTCATGCCATGGAGCGAACCATGTACGCATCGCGCGTGTTGTTGGCCGGCTGCGCCCTGCTGCTCGCAGGATGCGCCTCGGGAAATGGCCTTTGGGTCGAGCTCGGCGGGCAACGCTACGCAATCGAGGTGGCGGACAACGATTCGGAACGCGCGCGTGGGCTGATGTTTCGCGACGAGCTTCCGAACGGCCACGGCATGCTGTTCATACACGAACAGCAGGAGCCCCTCGCGTACTGGATGAAGAACACGAAGATCCCGCTGGACATTCTCTACTTCGACGACACGCGCAAGCTGGTGTCGCAGCAGCGCGACGTACCGCCTTGTTCGCTGGGGGATCGCTGTCCGCCCTACCCAAGCAATGCGCCCGCGCGTTATGTGCTGGAGCTCAACGCCGGAGAGGCGGCACGACTGGGCATCGCCGAGGGGGCGGAACTGAAGCTCGGGCCGGGCATAGGCCCCGATAACGGCGGCGGCTGAGCCGCCGTGGGTCAAACCGCAACGCTCAGAGCGGCATCATCTCGAAATCGTCCTTGGTGACGCCGCAATCCGGGCACGTCCAGGTGTCCGGCACGTCCTCCCAGCGGGTACCGGGGGCAATGCCCTCTTCCGGCAGGCCCTGGGCCTCGTCGTAGATGAACCCGCAGACGACGCACATCCAGGTGCGGAAGGTGGTGGTCGCGGCGATCTCGGACATGGGCGGATAATGCGTGGTTTGCGAAGCGCGCATTGTCCCACCGCGCCCGCGCCCACGGAAGCTCCGAGCATGAATCCGCAATGGCCCCGACGCGGCCTGTATGCCATTACCCCCGATGACAGCGATACCGGACGGCTGCTCGCGCGCGTCGAGGCGGTACTCCGCGCTGGCGCCACGTGGCTGCAGTACCGCAACAAGACGGCCGACGCGGCCCTCCGGGAGCATCAAGCGCAGTTGTTGCAGCCGCTTTGCCGGGCTTTCGGGGTGCCGCTGATCCTCAACGACGACTGGCGGCTTGCTGCCCGGATATGCGCCGACGGTGCCCACCTGGGCGAGGACGACGGCGAAATCGCGGCGGCGCGGGCGGCACTGCCCACGGGCGCCATCCTCGGCGCGTCCTGTTATGCCGACCTCTCGCTCGCCAGCAGCGCCGCAGCCGCTGGAGCTGACTACGTGGCCTTCGGCGCATTCTTTCCGTCGCCGACCAAGCCTCATGCTCGTCGCGCTACACCCGGACTGCTCCATGACGCTGCTTCTCTGGGCCTTCCACGGGTGGCGATTGGCGGCATCACGCCGGACAATGCCCGTCCACTGGTCCAGTCCGGTGCCGACCTGATCGCCGTGATCAGCGGCGTGTTCGACACCTCCGACCCCGCCGCCGCTGTGCGCGCCTACCTTTCCTGTTTCGACGAAGCCCCCACGCCATGAACCAAGACCGCTCGCATGCCCTGTTCACCCGCGCCAAGGATCTGATTCCCGGCGGCGTCAACTCGCCGGTGCGCGCGTTCAAGTCGGTCGGCGGCGAGCCTTTCTTCGCCCAGCGGGCGGAAGGCGCTTACCTCTACGACGTCGACGGCAACCGCTACGTCGACTACGTCGGCTCCTGGGGCCCGATGATTGCCGGTCACGCACACCCGCAGGTGCTGGCCGCGGTCGAGAAGACCATGCGCGACGGGCTCAGCTTCGGCGTGCCGAACGCACTGGAAGTCACCATGGCCGAAGCGATCACGCGCATCGTGCCCAGCTGCGAGATGGTGCGCATGGTCAACTCGGGCACCGAGGCGACGCTGTCGGCGATCCGCGTTGCCCGCGGCGCGACCGGCCGCACGCGTATCGTCAAGTTCGAAGGCTGCTATCACGGCCATGGCGACAGCTTCCTGGTGAAAGCCGGCAGCGGCGTCATGACGCTGGGCCTGCCTAACTCGCCGGGCGTACCGGCGGCGCTTGCCGACCTCACGTTGACGCTTCCCTACAATGATTTCGATGCTGCGACGCGTCTGTTCAATGATGCCGGCAGCGAGATCGCCGGCCTGATCATCGAACCGATCGTCGGCAACGCCAACTGCATCCTGCCGCGCGACGGCTACCTGCAGCATCTGCGCGAGCTGTGCACGAAGCATGGCGCGCTGCTGATCTTCGACGAGGTGATGACCGGCTTCCGCGTGGCCCTCGGCGGCGCGCAGCAGCGCTATGGCATCACGCCTGACCTGTCCACGTTCGGCAAGATCATCGGCGGCGGCATGCCGGTGGGTGCTTACGGTGGACGTCGCGATCTCATGGAACAGGTCGCACCAAGCGGCCCGATCTATCAGGCCGGCACGCTCAGCGGCAACCCGGTGGCGATGGCGGCCGGACTGGCGTCGCTGGAGCTCATCGAGGCACCCGGTTTCCACGACGCGCTGGAGCGCGCGACGCACACGCTGTGCGACGGACTGGAAGCGGCCGCACGCGCCGCGGGCGTCGCCTTCACCACCACGCGCGCTCCCGGCATGTTCGGCCTGTATTTCCGCCATGGACCGGTGGAGACCTTCGAGGACGCGAAGGCTTCCGACACTGCGCGCTTCAATGCGTTCTTCCACGCGATGCTGGAACGCGGTGTTTACCTGGCGCCTTCGGCATTCGAGGCCGGGTTCATGTCGAGCGCGCACGGCCCTTCGGAAATCAAGCACACGCTGGAAGCGGCCCAGGCGGCATTCGGCTCGCTGTAAACAGAAACGCCACCGTGCGTCAGCGCGGCGGCGTTTCGATTCTCGGCAATTTGCTTACGGCGTCGCCTGTGCGAACGCCGCCAGCGCGGCGCGCAGCCGCTTGAGGCCTTCGGCGATGTCGTCGTCGCTGATGTTCAGTGCCGGCACGAAGCGCAGCACGTCCGGCCCTGCCTGCAGCAGCAGCAGGCCGTGCTCCACGCAGCGATCGAGGATCTCTCCCGCACGCCCCTGGAACGGATCGCGCAGTTGCGCACCGAGCATCAGGCCGCAGCCGCGGATTTCCGAGAACAGCTTGAGGTCGGCGTCGATCTGCGCGAGCGCATCGCGGATCGCGAGCGACTGACGCTCGACATTGGCCAGCAGTGCCGGCGAGGACAATTCGCGCAGCGCGGCGCGGGCCACTGCCGCCGCCAGCGGATTGCCGCCGAAGGTGGTGCCGTGCGCACCGAACTGCATGGCATCGGCGGCTTTTTCGCCGACCAGCATCGCGCCGATCGGGAACCCGCTGCCGAGTGCCTTGGCCAGCGTCACGACGTCCGGCGTGACGCCGTAAGAATGACAGGCGAACAACTGGCCGGTACGGCCCATGCCGCACTGGATCTCGTCGAGCACCAGCAGCGCGCCGTGGCGGTCGCACAGCGCGCGCAGGCCGAGCAGGAACTCCTCGCTCGCAGGCGTCACGCCGCCTTCGCCCTGCACCGGTTCTACCAGCACCGCGCACACATCGCCTGCTTCCATGGCCGCCTCAGCCGCTGCGAGGTCGTTGAAGTCGCTGTAGCGGAAGCCCTGCGGCAACGGTTCGAAGCCCTCGTGGTACTTCGGCTGCGCGGTCGCGGTCACGGCTGCAAGCGTGCGGCCGTGGAAGCTGCCGCGGAAGCTCAGGATGACGCGACGGTCCGGCGTGCGGCCCTGCGCGGTCGCCCACTTGCGTGCCAGCTTCACCGCGGCCTCGTTGGCTTCGGCGCCCGAGTTGCAGAAGAACACTCGCTGCGCGAAACGCGATGCAGCCACCAGTTCTTCGGCCAGGCGCAGCGGCGGCTCGCTGACGAACACGTTGCTGGTATGCCAGAGCTTGCCGGCCTGCTCGGTCAGCGCGGCGACCAGCGCCGGATGGGCGTGGCCCAGCGCGTTGACGGCGATGCCTGCACCGAAGTCGACGTATTCACGCCCGTCGCGATCCCATACGCGTGCGCCCTGGCCGTGATCGAGCACGATGCGGCGCGGCCGGTAGACCGGAAGGTAGTAGCGTTCGGAAAGCGAATAGAGGTCGGACGTGGTGGCGGTCATGGTGCGGGAGGATTGCGTGGGGCGGAAAACGCCATTGTCGCGCATCGCGCCCCCGGATGCCCGGCTCCCTCGCGTCGCGCACACCGGCGGCAGGGCACCATCGCCGGGCCGCGCCTCGCCCGGAGACCCCCATGCGCCTGCAGGCCGACCCGACGCTCGAACCGGCCAGTGAAACCGGCTGGCGGAGGACATGGTTCGACATCATCTACCGCCACGACACGCGGCGCGCACGCAATTTCGACCTGTTGCTGATCTTCGCCATCCTCGCCAGCGTGCTGGTGATCATGCTGGACAGCGTCGCCTCCATACACACTCGCCATGCCCGTCTGCTGTATTCGATGGAGTGGGCGTTCACGCTGCTGTTCAGCATCGAGTACGCGATGCGGCTTGCGGTTGTGCGCAATCCGCTGCGTTACGCTTTGAGCTTGTGGGGCCTGATCGATCTGTTCTCGATCCTGCCAACGTACCTGTCGTTGCTGGTACCGGGCAGCCAGAGCCTGCTCGTGGTGCGGGTCCTGCGCATGCTGCGGTTGTTCCGCGTGCTCAAGCTGACCCGCTATGTCGAGGAAAGTGGCGTGCTGATGGGCGCGCTGGTTCGCAGCCGGCGCAAGATCCTGCTGTTCCTGTCGGCGCTGGTGACGATCGCAGTGGTGTTCGGTGCGCTGATGTACGTCGTCGAAGGACCGCACCATGGCTTCACCGACATCCCGACCAGCATCTACTGGGCGATCGTGACGATGGCCACGGTCGGGTTTGGCGACATCGCGCCGCAGTCGGCGCTGGGGCGGTTCGTCACCTCGGTACTGATCCTGATCGGCTACAGCATCATCGCCGTGCCGACCGGCATCTACACCGCGGAACTCGCCAGCAGCCTGCGCGGCGGACCCGATGCCGGGCAGGCGGACCCTCGCCTGTGCACGGCCTGCGGCCTGCAGGGGCACGACCCACTGGCGGCGTACTGCCGCCAGTGCGGGCAAGCGTTGCCGCCTGCGCCGGGCTCGACCTAGCGCGGCTTGCGGGCGAGCTGCGACTCGGTCAGGAACAGGTCCGGAAGCAGGTGCTGCGCCCTCGGATCGACCGCATACTGGGTGAAATCGGTGACGCCAACGGCGAACAGCACGTCATCGTCGATGAGGAAGTGCCCGAAATATCCCTCCGCCGGCCGCAGCAGCACCGTGTGCGCGGCGTCGGCGACGATCTCGGGCTTGCGGCACTGCTCGGCCTGCACGCCGGGGATCATGTTGATCGCGTCCGTGGCGATGACGGTGCGCGGCCACAGGGCATTGACCGCCACGCCCTGCGGGCCGAACTCCGCCGCCAGGCCCAGCGTCACGAAGCTCATGCCCATCTTCGCCAGCGTGTAGGCCGTGTGCGGCGCCCACCATTTCGGCTCGAGGTTGAGCGGTGGCGCCAGCGACAGGATGTGCGGGTCCGGCGCTTTGAGCAGGTGCGGCAGGCAGGCCTGCGCGCACAGGAAGGTGCCGCGCGCATTGACGTCCTGCATCAGGTCGTAGCGCTTCATCGGCGTGTCGAGCGTGCCCCTCAGCCAGATCGCGCTGGCATTGTTGATGAGGATGTCGATGCCGCCGAACGCATCCACGGTCGCAGCCACGGCCGCGCGGACATCGTCTTCCTCGCGGATGTCGCACTTCAGCGGCAGTGCCTTGCCGCCGGCCGCCTCGACTTCGCGGGCGACGCTATGGATCGTGCCCGGCAGTTTCGGGTTGGGCACGTCCGACTTGGCGGCGATCGCGATATTGGCGCCGTCCTGCGCGGCGCGCAGCGCGATCGCACGGCCGATGCCCCGCGATGCGCCGGTGATGAACAGGGTCTTGCCGGACAGGGTACGCATGGCATGTCTCCTTGGAGCCCGCTTCGATCAGTGCCGAGAATTACGGCTTCGGGCCCTGGCCTTCATTGTCTTCCCATTGCAGCAACCGGCGCGTTACGAACCGGTAGACCGGCTTGCCGGTCGCGAACCATGCTTCGCGCAGCCATGAGTGGCGCTTAAGGACGCGCCGCTCGACCGGCGTCAACGCGGTCGCGCAATAGGTGCGCTTGTGCTTGAGCAGATGCCGCAGGTCCTCCCGCGCAAGCAGGCGCATCCAGCGGGAGCGCGGGCGGCCGCGGGTCGCCAGCTGGAAATCGATGATCGCCGGAGTGCCGTCGGCCAGAACCAGCCAGTTGGCTTCCTTGGCTAGGTCGTTGTGCGCCAGCCCGCGGCGATGCAGCAACTGGAGCAGGCGTCGTGCCTGGCGGAAGTAGGCGACATCCCCTCGTGGCGGGCGCTGGTACATCGCCGCACCGTCGAGGTAGCTGCGGTCGAGCCGCCGCCCGTCCCATCCGAGCAACTGCGGCATGGCAGGCAGGCCATCGACGCACTGCAGCGCGCGCGCCTCACGCCGTGCCAGCCACCAGGCTGGCAGCCGCACCCACAGCGGCACATGCCCGAGGTCGCGGCGTACGAACAGCCCGCGCTCGCCGCGCATCAGCGAGATCCGCCCGAAGGTGTCGGCCTTGAGGGCCTGCACTTCAATGGCGTCTGCACTGGCAACGGAATGGGCTCGCATGGCATCAGTGTACGTAATCGCCACCATCGGCCGCGAACGGCGCGCTTCACGCCGGTCCAGCCATCGCCCTGTCATCGACCCGCTGCCTATAATCGCCCGATGGAATCCGCCTGGCTCGAAAGCGCGACCGCATGGATCAGCGCCCACCCCACCGCTGCCGGCGCCCTCATCTTCCTGATCGCGTTCTGCGACGCCCTGGTGATCCTCGGCATCGTCGTGCCGGCGCTGCCGCTGCTGTTCGCCGTCGGCGCGCTGATCGGCCTCGGACACATCAATGGTCCTTACGCCCTGGTGTGCGCGACGCTTGGCGCCTTCATCGGTGATGGGCTGAGCTACTGGATCGGGCGCCGATGGGGGCCGCAGCTGCGCAGCCGCTGGCCGTTCTCGCGCTACCCGCAATGGCTGGACAGCGGCGAGTCGATGTTCCGGCGCCATGGCACCAAGAGCATCGTGATCGCCCGCTTCGTCGGGGCGGTACGCCCGTTCGTGCCGGCCATCGCCGGCATGCTGCACATGCCGCTGCGACGTTACGCGCTGCCCAGCCTGGCTGCCTGCGTCTTCTGGTCGGCATCGTTCCTGGCACCTGGCTGGGTGCTCGGGGCTTCCTATAACGCCGTCGCCGCGGTCGCCGATCGCCTCGCCATCGTGCTGGGCACGCTGGTGGTCGCGATCGCGCTGGTGTGGGCCTGCGTGCTCTACACCTGGCGCTGGTTCGCGGCGCATGCCGACAACCTGCTCTCCAGGGCGCTGCGATGGACGCGCGCGCATCCACACCTGGGACGCTACGCAGCAGCGCTGATCGACCCCAACCGCCCGGAGTCGCCTTCGCTGGTGATGCTGGCGGCATGCCTGCTGGCGATCAGCTGGGCCTGGTTCACGCTGCTGGCTTCGCTGCTCGCGAGCGGTGGCCCGCTTGCGATCGACCACCGCGTGCACGAGTTCATGTGGAACCTGCGCAACCCGCTGGCGGACCGCCTGATGGCGGCGCTGGCCAGCCTCGGCGATGCCGCCGTGCTCGGGCCGGCGGCGGTGGTCGCGCTCGGATATCTGCTGTGGCGCCGACGCTGGATGGCGGCGACGCACTGGGTGGCGGCGCTCGTGTTCGGCCTGGCACTGACGGCGTTGCTGGAACAGGCGATCGACATGCCACGTCCGCCCACTGCGCCGGAAGGCTTCGGCTTTCCGTCGGTGGCGGTGACGATGAGCACGATTGTCTTCGGCTTCTTCGCCGTGCTGATCGCACGCGAGTTGCCCGGGCGCACTCGCGTGTGGCCCTACCTGGTGGCCGGCATCGTGACCACGCTGCTCGGATTCGCGCGCCTTTACCTGGGCGCGCATTGGCCCAGCGACCTCGTCGGCGGCACGCTGTTCGGCATCCTGTGGCTGCTGATGCTGGGCATCGCCTACCGCCGCCACGTCGCCCGCTCCTTCTGGATGCGGCCGCTGGCGATCCTGTTCTACGGGACGTTCGCACTGGCCGCGGTGTGGCATGCGCCGCGCAGTGTGGATGCCCTGCTTGCGAAGTTCGAAGCCGCCACGCCGACCACCGTGCTCGCGCACGAGCAGTGGTGGCAACGGGATTGGGCGACGCTGCCCGACCAGCGCAACGAGCGCGACATCCGCCGCCGCTGGCCGCTGGACGTGCAGGTCGCTGGGCCACTGGAGCCGCTGCGTGCTCGCCTGGTCACCCAGGGCTGGCGCGTGCAGCCGCAGGCGGACTGGGTCGCGACCGTGGGCCTGCTCGACGAAGACACGCCGGCGCGCGAGCAGCCGGTGCTTCCGGCCACGCTGGATGCGCATGCGGAAACCCTGTTGCTGCTGCACGATGGCCGCGACGGCAATGAACAGTACGCCCTTCGCCTGTGGCAGGCGCCGGCGATACTCAATGACGGCACGCCGCTTTGGGTGGGCACGACGCAGACGCTGCGCTTGTCCCGCCCACTGGACTCGGCGGTGCTGTGGCTGCCCGAGAAGGACGACGGCCACGCGCACGCGCTGGTGAAGTCCGCGTTGAAGGACTTCGAGTCCGTCGAGAGTCCGCATCCCGCCAGTGGCGCGCCGGTGCTGCGGCTGCGCACCGCGCCGGCAACGTCAGGGCAGTAGCGCCAGCAAGCGATCCAGCCGCTGGTGCGGGTTGTCGATCTGCAGCAGCGCCTGGCGCTGCTCGTCCTGCAGGGGCAGCAACTCGGCCAGGCGCCAGCCAACCCAGGCGGCGTCGTCGAACTGCGCCTTGGGCGCACTCGCATGCTCGCCGCCGATGCGCTCGAGCAGCCGTTCCAGCAATGTTGTCAGCAGGCCGTGCTCGGGCCTGACCGATTCGCCGAGATCCGGGTCGCACCATTCCACGTCGGCCACCTGCAGGCCGTTGTCGCGAACCCGCACGCGTTGCGTGTGGAAGCGGCGGGCGCCGCGGACGCGCAACGTCAGCAGGCCGTCGTCGCCGCGGCCGAAGTCCTCGATCAGCGCCTCGGTGCCGTAGGCCGCGGCCGACGCGGGTGCGCCGACCTCCTCTCCGTCCAGGATCAGGCAGATGCCGAAGCCCTTGCCGACGCGGCCGCAGTCGCGGATCAGGTCGAGGTAGCGCGGCTCGAACACGCGCAACCCGAGCGAACCGCCGGGCACCAGCACGGTGTGCAGCGGGAACAGTCCGAGCGATTCGGTGGGCGCGTTCGGCATCGCGGCCAGTTTACGCGCGCCTGCACGACCGGCAAGCGCGTGCGGACACGATCAGCCCTGCTGCAGGACCGCGAGGAAACGGCGCGGGGCGCCGTCGAAGCCGCCGTTGGACATGAACACCACGTGGTCGCCGCGCCGTGCACGCTCGCGCAATGCTGCGATCAGGGCGTCGGCATCGGGGACTGCGACGCCCTCGCCGCGCAGTGCGCCGACCACCTTGCCGGCATCCCAGGCCAGCTCGGGGCGGTGCAGGAACACGACCGTGTCGGCGATGTCCAGCGACGGCGCCAGAGCTTCGGCGTGAGCACCCAGTCGCATCGAATTGCTGCGCGGCTCCATCGCCACCACGATGCGTGCGTCGCCGACCTTCGCGCGCAACCCGGCCAGTGTCGTCGCGATCGCGGTCGGATGGTGGGCGAAGTCGTCGTACACGGTGATGCCGTCGGCCTGGCCGATCACTTCCATGCGGCGCTTGACGCTGCGGAACTGGGCGAGCGCCGGCAGCACGCTGGCGACTTCGACGCCGACCGCGTGCGCGGCGGCCAGTGCCGCGAGTGCGTTCATCACGTTGTGCCGGCCCAGCAGCGGCCAGTGCACCTCGCCGACCTCGGCACCGTCGTGGATGACCCAGAACGCGCTGCCGTCCTCGTTGATCAGGCGTGCAGTCCAGTTGAACGCGGCATGCGCGGCGATGCGCTCGTCGGCGCGGTCGCCGTGCATCACGTGCGCTTCGGCGGCCTGCGGCACCAGGCTGGCGTCGAGGCCGAAGGTCTCCACCGGGGTCCAGCAGCCCATCGCCAGCACTTCGGCCAGGTGCTTGTCCTCGCCGTTGACGATCAGGCGGCCACGGCGCGGCACGGTGCGCACGAGATGGTGGAACTGGCGCTGGATCGCGGCCACGTCCGGGAAGATGTCGGCGTGGTCGTATTCCAGGTTGTTGAGGATCGCCACTAGCGGACGGTAGTGGACGAACTTGCTGCGCTTGTCGAAGAACGCGGTGTCGTACTCGTCGGCCTCGACCACGAACTCGCGGCCGCCGCCCACTCGCGCCGAGACGCCGAAGTCCTCGGCGACTCCGCCGATCAGGAAGCCCGGCTCGCGCCCGGCCGCCTGTAGCAGGTAGGTCAGGATCGTGGTGGTCGTGGTCTTGCCATGCGTGCCGGCCACCGCCAGCGTGTCGCGCCCGGGCAGGAGGTGTTCGCTGAGCCACTGCGCGCCGGAGGTGTAGCGGCGGCCGTCGTCCAGCACCTGCTCCACCGCGGCATTGCCGCGCGAAAGCGCGTTGCCGACGACGATCTCGTCGCAGCCGGCGGAGATGTGCTCGGGCTTGTAGCCCTGCCTGAGTTCGATGCCGAGCTGCTCGAGCTGCGTCGACATCGGCGGATACACCGCCTGGTCGCTGCCTTCGACCTCATGCCCGAGTTCGCGCGCGAGCGCGGCGACGCCGCCCATGAAGGTGCCGGCGATGCCAAGAATATGTAGCTTCAAAGTGACAGATCCCTACCCGTTCGCGGTCCGGTGCAGCGAAGCGACTCCCGCATGGCACCAACTCCCCCTCTCCCGCGTGCGGGAGAGGGCAAGGGGTGAGGGGGGCGGCCGGCTTCGCTGCCGGAGACTACCGCAGCAACCTCACTGCCCTCACCCCAACCCCTCTCCCGCAAGCGGGAGAGGGAGAAGAACCTCAACCGACTTCCTTCACCGGCGCCAGCGCCTCGATGATCCGGTTGAACACCTCGTCCAGCGAGCCCACGCCGTCGACGACGGTCAGCTGGCCATGCTGGCGATAGAACTCGATGACCGGCGCGGTGGAGTTCTCGTACACCTGCAGGCGCGTGCGCACCGATTCCGGGCTGTCGTCGGCGCGGCCTTCGGCCTTGGCACGGCCGGCGATGCGCTCGACCAGCAGTTCGGTCGGCACTTCCAGCTGCACGGCGAAGTCCATCGGCTGGCGGATGCGGCCCAGCAGCTTGTCCAGCGCGTCGGCCTGGGCCTGGTTGCGCGGATAGCCGTCGAGGATGAAGCCGCCGGCGGTGTCGGGGCGCGAGAAGCGATCCTCGAGCATGCCCAGCAGGATCTCGTCGCTGACGAGGTTGCCCGCGGCCATGATCTCCTTGGCTTCGAGGCCGAGCTTCGTGCCGGCGGCGACTTCGGCGCGCAGCAGGTCGCCGGTCGAGATGTGCGGCACCTGCAGATGCTCCTTGAGGCGCGCGGCTTGCGTGCCCTTGCCGGAACCGGGCGCGCCCAGAAGAACCAATCGCATCAACTTCACTCCTAGAACAAGAAAATCCGTGCGGCCCGTGGCGGACCCGCGCGACCTCGGGCCCTGCCCCAGCCGCTGGCCCGGGGTGCGGCGGCGCTACACTCGCGCGACACGCCCACCGGGCCCAACAATGCGGGCAGCTTACCGCATACCGGCCCCAATCCTGGAATGGACATGGCCTCCGGAACCTTGCTGTATGCGCAGTCTGGCGGTGTCACCGCTGTCATCAACGCGACCGCTTCTGCCGTTATCCAGACCGCGCGTGCGCGCCGGGTGAAGGTGCTGGCTGCCCGCAACGGCATCCTCGGCGCGCTGCGTGAGGACCTGATCGACACCAGCAAGGAGCCGGCTGCAGCGATCCGCGCCCTCGCCCATACGCCGGGCGGCGCGTTCGGCTCCTGCCGGGTCAAGCTCAAGTCGCTGGAACAGGATCGCGCCCGTTATGAGCGCCTGCTGGCGGTGTTCCAGGCCCACGACGTGCGCTGGTTCCTCTACAACGGCGGCAACGATTCGGCCGACACCGCATTGAAGGTGTCGCAACTGGCCGCCGAGTACGGTTACCCGTTGACCTGCGTGGGCGTGCCGAAGACGGTCGACAACGACCTGGCCGTCACCGATTGCTGCCCGGGCTTCGGCTCGGCCGCCAAGTACACGGCCGTGTCGGTGCGCGAATGCGCGCTCGACGTGGCCGCCATGGCCGACACCTCCACCAAGGTTTTCGTCTACGAGGCGATGGGCCGCCATGCCGGCTGGC
Organism: Lysobacter niastensis; assembly: GCF_015453285.1. GTDB lineage: Bacteria > Pseudomonadota > Gammaproteobacteria > Xanthomonadales > Xanthomonadaceae > Lysobacter_J > Lysobacter_J niastensis. The sequence goes on along the minus strand of NZ_JADLZT010000004.1, from coordinate 385,213 downwards.
TGGCCGCGGCGTCGGGCTTGGCCGGCCAGGGTCCGGACGAAGCACCGCACCTGATCCTGTTCCCCGAGCGTCCTTACGACGAGGCCAGTTTCTTCGCCCGCGTGAAGGCCACGGTCGAACGCGTCGGCTATTGCGTCGTCGTCGCCAGCGAGGGCATCCAGACCGCCGACGGCAAGTTTGTCGCCGATGCCGGCGCCGGCAAGGACGCGTTCGGGCATACCCAGCTCGGTGGCGTGGCATCGTTCCTCGCCGGTCGCGTCAAGGATGCGCTCGGCTACAAGGTGCACTGGACCCTGCCTGACTACCTGCAACGCTCGGCTCGCCATCTCGCGTCGCGGACCGACCTCGACCAGGCGCAGGCGGTCGGCATCAAGGCGGTGCAGTTCGCGCTCAAGGGCATGAACGCCGTGATGCCGGTGATCGTGCGCGCCAGCGATTCGCCCTATCGCTGGAAGATCGAGGCGGCTCCATTGGCGGACATCGCGAACCACGAAAAGAAGATGCCGTCCTCCTTCATCCGCAAGGACGGCTACGGCATCACCGATGCCGCGCGCCGCTATCTCGAACCACTGATCCGCGGCGAGTCGCCGCCGCCTTACGGACGCGACGGCATCCCGAAATACGTGCAGCTGAAGAACGTCGCAGTGGCGAAGAAGTTGCCGCCGTTCGAGGGCTGAGCAGTCACGCGATCAGCGGCAGGCCTCGCCCTCCACGGCCATCGTTGCCGCGTACATCGGCACCGCCGCCAACTGGTTGGCCGCTGCGGCCCGGCGTTGCTCTTCGAGGTAGATGCGCGACTTGCCCTGCGCATCGGTCTTCGGCGGCGCCGTGGTCGCTGGCTTGCGCCACACCCGCACCACCACCTGCTGCGATGGACAGTTCGCATTCGGCACGCGGATCAGGTCGTTGAACTTCCAACCCTTGGACGGTGACGGCTGCGCTTTCGTGGCATCGACGAAGCGCGCGCGCGGCTGGCAGGTCTCGCTGATGCGGACCACGGCGAACGCATAGGGATCGTCGGCCTGGCCGGTGAACATTCCTTCGAGGCGGGCGCAAGCCTCGGGAATCTGGCGCAGCGTGTGCACGCTGTTCTGCGGCTGGGGTTTGGCCGGATCGCGCGCGATCTCGGGCTTGGGGTCGCCCGGCGACAGCGTGGCCAGTGCAGGCAGGGCCATCGCGAACAGCAACGGGGCGAACACGGAGGGAACGGGACGCATGGGGGAAGGCTCCACAACGTGATGCTGGTCGCAGCCTCGCATGAAGGCGCTGAACCACGGTTTCACGGACAGGGTTCCGGTTCCACGGTCATCGCCCCTGTGCGATAGTCGGCGCGTTGCCGCGAGTACCCCACGCACTCGAGGCGGGGCACTCGAGGCCGGCAGCCAAAAAACGAAAGTACGAAATCGAAGGTTACGAGTCCGTTGTTTTCCGATGTCCACTCTGGGGAGGGGTTCATGCTGGAGCAATACGGTTTGACCTTGGCGCTGGTTTGCGCCGTCATTGCGATCCTCTACGGGATCATTTCAGCGCGCTGGATCAGCGCCCAACCCGCCGGCAACGAACGCATGCAGCAGATCGCCGGCGCGATCCAGGAAGGCGCACGCGCCTATCTCAATCGCCAGTACACGACGATCGCGATTGCCGGCGTCGTCCTGCTACTGGTGATCGGCTTCGCCCTCAACTGGCACACCGCGATCGGCTTCCTCATCGGCGCTGTGCTGTCGGGCGCAGCCGGCTACATCGGCATGAACGTGTCGGTGCGAGCCAACGTCCGCACCGCCGAAGCCGCACGCAAGGGCATCGGCCCGGCGATGGATGTCGCCTTCCGCGGCGGTGCCATCACCGGCATGCTGGTCGTCGGCCTGGGCCTGCTTGGCGTGGCCGGTTACTTCGCCGTACTCCACCTGCACATGGGCCTGAGCGTTGAAGCGACGCTGCACGCGCTGGTCGGCCTCGCATTCGGTTCCTCGCTGATCTCGATCTTCGCCCGCCTCGGCGGCGGCATCTTCACCAAGGGCGCCGACGTCGGCGCCGACCTCGTCGGCAAGGTAGAAGCCGGCATTCCCGAAGACGATCCGCGCAACCCGGCCGTGATTGCCGACAACGTCGGCGACAACGTCGGCGACTGCGCCGGCATGGCGGCCGACCTGTTCGAGACCTACGCCGTCACCGTGATCGCGACGATGCTGCTCGGCGGCCTGATGGCGAGCCAGGGTGCTGGCCAGCACGCGGTCCTGTATCCGCTGGTGCTCGGCGGCGTATCGATCATCGCCTCGATCGTCGGCGCGTTCTTCGTCAAGGTGAAGGCCGGTGGCTCGATCATGGGCGCGCTGTACCGCGGCGTGATCGTGTCTGCGGTCCTGGCTGCCATCGCGTTCTACCCGATCACGACCCAGTTGATGGGCGACAACAGCCACGGCGCAATGAATCTCTACGGCTGCGCGCTGATCGGACTGGTGCTGACCGGTGCGATCGTGTGGATCACCGAGTACTACACCGGCACGCAGTTCAAGCCGGTGCGGCACATCGCCGCCGCATCCACCACCGGCCACGGCACCAACATCATCGCCGGCCTCGGCGTGTCGATGAAATCGACCGCGATGCCGGTGATCGCGGTGTGCCTGGCGATCTGGTTCGCGTTCTACCTCGGTGGCCTGTACGGCATCGCCATCGCCGCGACCGCGATGCTGTCGATGGCCGGCATGATCGTCGCGCTCGACGCCTACGGCCCGATCACCGACAACGCCGGTGGCATCGCCGAGATGGCGGAACTGCCGCCTGAGGTTCGCAGCATCACCGACCCGCTCGACGCCGTGGGTAACACCACCAAGGCGGTGACCAAGGGCTACGCGATCGGTTCGGCGGCGCTGGCGGCGCTGGTGCTGTTCGCCGACTACACGCACAACCTGGAAACCGTCGCCGCCGCGAAGGCAGCCGCGACCGGCGTGGCCAGCGAAGCCCTGCGCTTCGACCTGTCCGACCACACAGTGATCATCGGCCTGCTGATCGGTGGCCTGATCCCGTACCTGTTCGGTGCGATGGCGATGGAAGCCGTCGGCCGCGCGGCCGGTGCGGTGGTCGAGGAAGTGCGCCGCCAGTTCCGCCAGATCCCCGGGATCATGGAAGGCACGGGCAAGCCGGAGTACGACAAGGCCGTCGACATGCTGACCAAGTCGGCGATCAAGGAAATGATCGTCCCGTCGCTGCTGCCGGTCGCGGTGCCGATCATCGTCGGCCTGCTGCTCGGCCCGAAGGCGCTGGGTGGTCTGCTGATCGGCACGATCGTCACCGGCCTCTTCGTCGCGATCTCGATGACCACGGGTGGCGGTGCCTGGGACAACGCCAAGAAGTACATCGAGGACGGCAACTTCGGCGGCAAGGGTTCGGACGCGCACAAGGCCGCGGTCACCGGCGACACCGTCGGCGACCCGTACAAGGACACCGCCGGCCCGGCGATCAACCCGCTGATCAAGATCATCAACATCGTGGCCCTGCTGATGGTGCCCCTGCTGTAACGGCCGGTTCTCCTGCGATACCGACGGCGGCCTGCGGGCCGCCGTCTTCGTTTGGGCCCCTCGGGACGCCCGTCACGCCCGCTCCCGGCCCGGCGTTCAGCCTTCCTGGCCGGTCCCTGCTGCGCCGCAGCACCGGGCCGCGTAAAATGCTGGGTTCCGCTTTTCGTAAACCCCCGGCCCCGCCATCACCGGCGCGGCCCCAGCAGTTGGAGCAACGCATGGGTCTGGACCTCGTCCCCACCGGCAAGAACCCGCCGGATGAGATCAACGTCATCATCGAAATCCCCAAGGATGCCGAGCCGGTCAAGTACGAGGTCGACAAGGCTTCGGGCGCGATCTTCGTCGACCGCATCCTGTCCACGCCGATGCGCTACCCGTGCAACTACGGCTATGTCCCGCACACGCTGTGCGGCGACGGCGACCCGGCCGACGTGCTGGTGATCCTGCCGCTGCCGCTGGTGCCGGGCTCGGTCATCCGCTGCGTGCCGGTCGGCGTGCTGAAGATGACCGACGAGGCCGGCAGCGACGAGAAGCTGATCGCCGTGCCGGTGCCGAAGATCTTCGGCGGTTACGCCCACATCACCGACATCGAACAGGTCTCCAAGCACTGGCTCGAGCGCATCGGCCATTTCTTCGAGCACTACAAGGACCTGGAAAAGGGCAAGTGGGTCAAGCTCGACGGCTTCGGCGGTGCCGAGGAAGCCAAGGCGATCCTCAAGGACGCGATGGCCCGCTACAACGCTGAAGAAGACAAGCCCAACTTCTAAGGGCTTGCTCCTAAGGGGCTTGCTCCCGCGCAAACAGGAAGGCCGCCCTTGGGGCGGCCTTCTTCGTTTCCAGCCCGGCAGTACGCCGGCCGCACTCAATGCACCCGCGTTACGCCGGCTACCCGCGCCGCGCGCTCGGCCGTGGCCTGCACCGAGGGCCAGACGCGCTGCAGGTCGGCGGCATGCCGGCGCACGATCTCGGCATCGGCCACGGTCGGCGGCTTGATCAATCCCGCGAGCCCTCCGTCGAGCGGACGGTCCCACGCGTAATCCAGCGACAGGCACAGGCGCGCGATCTCACCCGCCGGGTTCTCGATGAAGTCCTGGTAGCGCACCACGCGCCAGCGCTCGGCGTCGAGCGCAGCCAGGTCGTCCAGCAGCACCTCGGTCGCGGCACGCCACTGCCCGGCGACGATGTCCGCCAGCGGTTTGCCGGCGAGTTCGCGCCAGCCCGGCGTCAGCAGCAGCGACCAGTGCGGACGCGGCCAGCCCGGCAGCGTCTTGTAGGTGCAATAACGGTTCGACTCCCACGCCAGCAGCATGTTCGTCAGCGCCTCGCGCGGGTCGCGGTAGAGGTAGATGAAATGCGCCTGTGGGAATACTTCCGCGAGGAACGGAATGCGCAGCGAATGCTTCGGCGTCTTGTCGAGCAGGCGCAACGGCAGGCGGCGCGGATTCGCGCCATCGCGGTCGACGGCACCGTCGCGATAGCCCTGGCGAACCTGCGTGATGACCTCGGGCGTCGCATGCGCCGTGCCGAGGCGGTTGGAATCGAAGCCGTGCGCGCGCACGTGCAGCGCGTCGATGCCTTCGACCAGCTTGTGGCTGGCACTGCCGACCGTGAACACGCGCGGCGCGCGCATCAACGTCTCGAACAGCAGCTCCGCGCCAGACCGCGGCGAGGACACGATGAATACCGGACGGTCGAACTCGCTATCTTGGATATCGGACATGGGTCTTGATCGAAGGTCGTCAGGCGTTGTCGCCGACGTCGCGCTGCATCGCCGCGCTCACGGGAGCAGCGGCGCCCGACGTCACGGCGAACTTGGCGATGATGGTCTGCAGTGCATTGAACCAGCGCAGCTCGTTCTTCAGCACCAGTGGCTGCGCCGGGACGCGCAGTTCGTCGAGGAAGCGTTGCAGCGCCGCGCGGTAGCTGGCATGGCCTTCCGAGCGGTCGCCATATTCGAACCACAGGCCCTGCCAGGTGCGCGCGAACCGCTGCGCGATCTGCCGTACCTGGACCAGGTTGGGATGCGGCACTGCGTCGGCGAAAAGCAGGCCCAGATGCGCGTTGACTTCCCAAGGGCTCATCACCGTCGGCACGTTGACGGTTTCGCATGGGAACGATGCAACCGTGCCCGGCTTCGGCATCAGCGCCTGCATCGGCCAGCCCAAGCGCGGGGCATCGTGCGGACGGCCGCGTCCCACCAGGTCCCAGAAATCACCGCCGCCCACCGTGTCGATGACCAGGTGCACGCGCGACTCCACCGCGTCGTTGAACACGCGATGCTGGCGCCAGGTGTCGAAGATCCAGCACTCCCCCGCGGCCATGTTGATCGTCGCGTCGCCGCATTCGAAACGCACCGTCGGCTGCGTCATCACCGGCACGTGCACGCGCACGCGCTCGGTCCAGTAATACCCCTGGTCGGCGTGGCGGGTGACTTCGGCCTTGCCCGACAGGCGCATCAGCCGGCTGCGTCCGACAGTGGCGCCGAGGCTGGCGAACACCTGGGTGAGATACGGACAGGCGAGCAGCGCGGGCGTCGGCCGCATCGGGCCGGAAAACGCCTCGTTGCCGGCATCGCCGTTCACGGCCACCAGCGGCAGCATCGAGTTGCCGGGAAAACCCTGCGGGTGCGGCCGCCACGGCCCCTCGCCCAACGCGTCGATCTCCGCCGCCAGCGCCCCGGCGTCGATGGCCAGCGGCAATTGGATGAACGGCACCTGCAGCTTCATCTCGGATCCGGGAAAACAGTGAGCCGCTATCGTACAGGCCGCCACCCCACGAGGCAGCGTCCCGCTTGCCGGCGCCACAAAGAACTACGGCCCCTTGCGGGGCCGTAGTGGTCTTGCCTGATGGCCTTGCGGCTATCAGAAGCGCTGCTGGTACTTGAGGTACATGAAGCGACCGATGTCGAAGCCGCCGTAGTACGAGAAGCCCGAGTTCGGCTGCGCGTAGGCCGGAGCCGCGTAGTGCTCCCACAGGTTGTTGGCGCCCACGGCGATCGTGGCGTTCCACGGAGCGTTCCAGCGGACCTGCAGGTCGTGGAAGCTGTTGGAGCCCAGCTCGTTCATCGGAGTGATCGTGCCGCCGGTGTCCGGAGCAGCGTACTCAGGCAGCGAGCAGCGATCAGCGAAGAAGCACTCTTCCTTGGTACCCGAGTAGTAGCGGATGCCATAGGTCGCACCCCACGAGCCCTTCTCCCACGTCACGTTCATGTTCGAACGCAGACGGAAGTTGCCACCGAAGCCGTTGAGCTGCTGCGGGACGCCTTCGAGGTTGTCGGTCTTCAGCTCGTTCTTGCTGACGTAGGTGTTGAGCCAGGCCAGGCCAAACTTGCCGTAGTCGGTCGACAGCGAGTAGTTCAGGTCGAAGTCGAAGCCTTCGGTCTCCTGGAAGCCGGCGTTGCGGCCGCCGAACGACAGGAACGTCAGCTCGCCCGTGGTCGGATCACGCTGGAACGTGGTCGAGCTCTCGCAGCGCGACGAGATGCCACGGATGTAGCAGTCGTTGAGCATGTCGGTCGGCGTATCGGCAACGATGGTGTTGTCGATGCGGATGTTCCACCAGTCGAGCGACATGTTCAGACCTTCGGCGAAGGTCGGGCTCCACACGAAGCCCAGGGTCTTCGACTCGGAGGTTTCCGGCGTCAGGTTCGGGTTGGAACCGGACAGGAACGGAATCGGCGACTGCGTGCCCGGGCCCGGGGCAACGCCACCGGCCTGCGCCGGCTGGCGGTAACCGGCCGGAACGTCGGCCAAGCAGGCCGCGCTGCCGGCAGCAGAACCGAACAGGGTGTCGCACGGATCGGTGTAGTCCTCGAACGACTGCGAAACGCCACCGAACAGGTCGGCCACGGTCGGAGCGCGGAAGCCCTCGGACCAGGTACCGCGGACCAGCAGCTGGTCGAGCGGCTTCCAGGTGAAGCCGAACTTGCTGTTGGTGGTGTCACCGAAGGTGTCGTAGTCCGAGTAGCGCGTGGCGACGCTGAGGTTCAGCTCCTTCGCGAACGGCAGGTCGGCCAGCACCGGGATGCTGAGCTCGGCGTAGACCTCGTCCAGCGAGTAGCCGCCACCGGTCGGGCCAGCGGCCAGGTCGGTGGAGATGCCCGTCTGCGCCAGTGCGTCCGGCGAGAAGAAGCCGCTCTCATTGCGGTACTCGTAGCCCACCGCGACGCCGACGTCGCCGGCCGGCAGCGCGAACAGCGTGCCGCTGATGTTGGCGAAGTAGCTCTTGGTCTCGGTTTCCGAAATCGCCTGGCCCGGCAGGTACAGGAAGGCCTGGACGTTAGGATCGGCGAGGCTGTTCGGGGAGTCGTAGCCCTGCGGAACCAGCGGGTTCCACGGGGTGCACGCGCCCGGACCGAAGCCCAGCGGGATCGGGTTGGCGGCGGTTCCGCACTGGACGACGCCCTGGCTGTTGAGGAACGACGGACCCGTCGCCAGACCGACGGCCTGGGTGTTCAGGTTGCCGGTGCTGATCTGCACGCCCTTGTTCTGGTTGTACAGGTAGCCGGTGTCCCAATCCCAGTAGTGATCACCGGTCTGGAACGAGCCGCTGAACGCACCGGTGAAGCGGAACGTGGTCAGGCTGTTGTGGACTTCGCGCGGCACTTCCCAGCCACGGCGGATGTACTGGATCGCCTGCGGCGTCACGCCGGCCGGCAGGTTGACGGCCTGGTTGCCCACCGGGTTGAAGTAGCTGTCGGCCGACAGACCGCCCGAGGACAGGTCGAACGCGGCGCTCTGGAACGGATAGCCGGCGTTCTGCGCGAACGAGTCACGGTCCGTGTACAGCACGTCGGTGTCGAAGCCGATGTTGTCGGTGATGTCGAAGTGACCATTCACGAAGATCGACTTGCGCTCGATGCCCGAGTAGACCGTCGAGGCCTGGTTCGGGTTCGAGTTGTCGGTGGCGGCGTTGAAGGCGCGGTAGCTGGCGAGGTCGGCGGGATTCAGGCCGGCGACGTCACGGTTCAGGGTGAGCGTGCGGCCACCGAAGCTGAAACGACCGTACTGGGTGATGCCCGACGTGCCACCCGGACGCGGATCGCTCTTGTCGCCGGTCGGGAAACGGACTTCGGAGAACCAGCGGTCGCGCGCGAACACCGGATCTTCCTTCGAGTACTCGACGCCGGCGGTCACGGAGCCGCGGTCGCCGGTGAAGCCCAGCAGGAAGTCGTAGACCTGGCGGGTGCCGTCGCCCTGGTCGTACTGACCGAAGTAGGCGTTGGCTTCGGCGCCTTCGAAGTTCTTGCGGGTGATGATGTTCACCACGCCGGCGATGGCGTCGGAACCGTAGATGGTGGACGCGCCGTCCTTCAGGACTTCGATGCGCTCGACCATCGAGGCCGGGATCTGCGCGACGTCCTGCAGACCGTCGTTGGTGATGCCCAGGCGCTTGCCGTTGACCAGGATCAGCGTGCGGTTCGGGCCGAGGTTGCGCAGGTCGATGTACTGGCCACCGACGGCTTCACCCGACGACAGCGGCGAGGTGCGGCTGATCGCCGGCGAACCGGCAGCGGTGATGTTCTGCAGGATGTCGGCGACCGAGGCGAAGCCCTGGCCTTCGATGTCTTCGCGGGTCAGCTGCAGCACCGGTGCGGCCGTCTCGAGGTCGACCTGACGGATGCGCGAACCGGTGACTTCGATCTTGTCCAGCGTGGTGGCGTCCTGCTGGGGGGCGCCTTCCTGCGCGCTGGCAAACGCCGGCGCCAATGCGATCGCGATGCCGGCCGGGAGCAGGCCGAAGCGCATCGCGGTGCGCAAATTGCGATGGTTCATCTATCTCTCTCCAGAAAAAAGGGCGCGTCTGTTATGGGTGTGTTAAACGCCCATCAAACTTACGTTCCGGTGCGCGCCATCGCTTTGCGACCGGCGCCGAGAGACTTTGCAGATCCTGTCCGTGACGACTTTGCCGGTGATGACATGGCCGCGCTGTGGTGACGCGCGGCCGAAACGCCGAAGCGTGTGCGGAAAGCGCGCGAAGCTGCAGCAGTTGTCGAAGCCACTCGCTGCCGCGACTTCGCCGATCATCATCGTCGTCGAGGTGAGCAGGTCGGCGGCATGTCCCAGGCGCATGCGTGCCGAAGCCGCCTGCGGACTTTCCTCGTAGAGGCTGTGGAACGTTTGGAGAAGTACCAGTTGGAGAAACTGGTGAACTCGGCCAGCAGCTCGCTGGTGCGCACCACGCAATCGCAGCGGCCTTCCAGGTGCAGGCGCGCACGTTGCATCGCGGCTGGGCGAGCGGCCCAGGCAGAGGGGGGTGCGGGCGGCCAGCTCAGGCTGGACGCCCGGGACCATTACGTTCCGACGCGCACCATCGCCTTGCGGCCGGCGCCGAGAGACTTTGCGGAATCTGCCCGTGAGGACATGGCCGCGCTGCGGTAACGCGTCGCCGAAAGACCGAAGCGTGCGCGGAAAGCGCGCGCGAAGCTGCAGCAGTTGTCGAAGCCGCTCGCTGCCGCGACCTCGCCGATCATCATCGTCGTCGAGGTGAGCAGATCGGCGGCATGTTCCAGGCGCATGCGCGCCGAAGCGGCCTGCGGGCTTTCCTCGTAGAGGCTGTGGAACGTCTTGGAGAAGTACCAGCTGGAGAAGCTGGTCAGCTCAGCGAGTTCGCTGATGCGCACGACGCGGTCGCAATTGCCTTCGAGGTAGAGGCGGGCGCGCTGCAAACGGCCGAACACCTGGCGCTTGCGGCTGCGCGAACGGCCCGGGCAACGCGGGATGCGCGACGCCATGTCCTGCTGGATGCCGGCCAGGTGCAGCAGCACCGGACGCAGCCAGGTGACGTCGTGGGTCGAGGGGGCGACCCGGGCGGCGGCTTCGCGCCACAGGCGCAGGGTGATGCGGGCATCCCGGCGCGACAGGCGGCCGCGGCCGGCATACAGGCCTGCCTCGGAGAACCGCGCCATCGCCTTCAGCGCGTCGGGGCCGAGGGTGAGGCCGATGCAGGTGCCATAGCGGTCCGACTGGACGGTCGGCTTGGAGTCTTTCTCCAGGGCGATCCACTCACCCTGGCGGAGGCGGAAGCGCCCCTCCTTGGCCTCGACCCAGGAGCCGCCCCGGAGCTGGACCCAGATCGAGAACTGGTTGCCGGACAGCTGCATGCTGCCCAGTCGCGACACGCCCACGCATCCTGCCTGGCTGGTTCCTTCAGGGGGGTCGAGCTGCAGCAGCTGCCCGCGATCCGCCCACTGTGAATGCTCCATGGCCAACCTCATTGTGCTGAGAATGGCCTAACGATTTGCCTGACCCGGGCATGTGGATCAGGAAAGATCGCGGAGACTTATACGAAATCTTGACGATCCTGAAGACGAAAGAGTTCCGAAAGGACTTTTCGTTTATCGATCAATCACCTGGACCAACCCGGAGCAAACTTGTGAGGCTCCGAAGGCAACTCCATGAAACCGATATCAGCCCCATCCCACTCGGCAAGTGAGACGTAGATCACACCGCCGGGACCGGTGCTGAAGCCGGTCGGCGCCGATCGACGGGTCTGGTCGAGGCAACGCGGCGGCAGCGGCGTGGCGTTGCCCAGTTGGCGCAGGCGGGCGGCACAGTTCTGCAGCTGCTCCAGGTAGGCGATCTGCCCGTCCGGGCCGACGCTCCAGAAACGGTAGCGATCCGGGGCCGGACCCTCGTTGTCGACCTGGCGGACGCTGGCCAGGTCGAGGGCCAGGTTGGCCTCCCACAAGCCAGCCCGCGTCTGGCGGGCGAACAGCAGGCGCTGGCCGGTCTTATCCAGCTGGACATGCGAGACATCGTCGAGACTGGCCAGCTTGCGCCAAGGCTCGGCGCGGCGATCGTAGAGTTCCAGCTGAAGGCGGCCGTCGCCGGCAGCGGCCAGGACGAGCAGGCGATCCGGATCCGGCAGGTAGACGGCTTCGGCCGGATCGCGCACCGGCACCGGCAGGCGCACGACCTGTCCGCTCGACGGAGTGACCTCGAACACCGCCGCGTCCCCCGACGCATCGACACCCACCACCATCAGACGGCGGCTGTCCGGGGCCCAGACCGGCGCATAACGGGGCCGCGGCTGCAGCCCGGCGATCATGCGCAGCGATCCGGGGTCCGCCAAATCCGCCCACCACAGCGCCTGGACGCCGGAACGGTCAGACATGAAGGCGAGCTGCCGGCCGTCCGGCGACACCATCGGCGAGAGGTCGCGGGCCGACGACGGAAAGATCGGCTCGGCGACGTGGACGCCGGGCTGGCGCGGATCGGGCAGCACGATCTTGAAGAGGCCGTAGTAGGGCTTGCGCTGCACGAACGCGGCGGCCGGCCTGGCCAGGGCCACGGTTGGCGTCCAGACATCGTCGATGCCGAGGTCGCTGACCACGCCTTCGTCGAAGTCGAGCCGGTTCAGGCGCACCACGCCATCGGTCATGCGGCCGAACAGCAGGCCATCGCCGTCGGGCAGCCAATCCCAGCCGCGCACGTCGGCGCGCAGTTTGCTCAGCCGTTGCGCTTCGCCACCGTGTGCGGGCAGCCGCCAGAAGTCGCCGAGCGGGCCGTTGCGGACAAACACGATCCAGCGTCCGTCCGGCGAATACCGTGGCGACAGGTCGACGTCATCGGCACCGCTGCGGTACTGCACCGCGCGCCACGCGCCGTTGGCGAGGTCGAGAATGCGCAGGCCCGTGGAGCCGCTCTCGGTGACCATGCTGCCGAAGATCAGGCCCCGGCCGTCGGGCGTCCACGAGAACGTCGGCGCACTGCGGCGGTCGCAGTCGGCGACCTTGCGTTCGGCGCCACCGCCGGCGGCGACCACCATCACCTGGCATTGCTGGCCGGGGATCATGCGCACGTAGGCGATCTCGCGGCCGTCGGGCGACCATGCCGGTGCACTGTCCTCCGCCTCGCCGGAGGGCCGGGTCAGCTGGCGCGGCAGGCTCTGGTCGGTCGTCTGCACCAGGATCGCGGTGCTGCGCTGGCCTTCGGGCACTGCCATGTAGGCGACCATCGAGGCATCCGGCGACAGGGTGGGCGCAAGCTCGAACCCGGGCGCGGACGTGATCAGCCGATACGGTCGAGAGGCCGGCGGCGCCTGCTGCAGCCAGGCATCGCGCTGCATCGTCGCACGCCCATCGCCGCCGGCGCCTCGCCACCAGGCGAACAGCAGCACCAGCCCCAGCAGCACGAGCACGACAGAACTGGCAACGATGAGCTCGCTGTGCGACCGCCGCGGCGGCGCCGGCCATGGCACGACGTCGACCACGTCGTCGTCGGCGACATCCATGGCGAAGGTGGCGGCAGCCTCGCGTTCGCCAGCGCCCGGGCGCCCCTCTTCCTGCGCCAGCCATTCGACCGGCGCGAGCAGGCGGTAGCCGTTCTTCGCGATCGTTTCGATGTAGCGCGGATCGCCGCGCTCCTGGCCGAAAGCCTTGCGCAGCTGCGTGATCGCCTGGGTGATGACGTCGTCGGTCGGCAGCGTGTCGGGCCAGACCTCCGTCAGCAGTGCATCGCGACTGACCACCTTGCCCGCGTTCTCCACCAGCACCAGCAGCACGCCCATCGACTTCGGCGTGATGCGTTGCGGGCGGCGCGACGCTGGCGCACGCACCTCGCGCAGCGGCACATCGACGATGCAATCGCCGACGCGCAGGCGCTCAGAGGGGGGATGCAACGGCGATGGATCGAGGATGCGGGGCATGAATCCTGCGGATGGTGCGCGCCGGCCCGACGGCCGTCATGTGCCTGAATGAACAGATCATTCAGCTGCCACATCCGGCAAAGCGCCGCGACGGGATCCGGCAATGCGCAATACGAGGTTTCATTCTACCGTTCCGGGGATTACACGGGACGGACAGGACGCGCGCCGGGACCCTCTCCCCGGCCTCCGTCACAGGATTCAGCGTTCCATTGGCGCCCTCCGGGCGCTTTTTTTTAACCGCGCGACCGGGGCGGCACGCGCAGCATCGTCAGGCCGATCAGTCGCGACACCACGACGGCGACGTAGCCCACGCCGGCGAACTGCTCGAGCATGACCAGCACACGCGCGGTCGAGCCCAGCGGAATGACATCGCCCAATCCGACGGCGGAGAGGTTGGTGAAGCTCAGGAACAGCAGCTCCAGCCACGCGCGGGGGCGCTCTGGTTCGACCGCGCCGGTGAAGCTCCCCGGATACCAGGCCTGGCACACCAGGAATGCATAGGCGAAGCCCCACGCCAACAGCGTGAAGGTCGCGCCGGCAGCGAACAGTTCGTCGGTCGTGACGCGATGGTCGCTCATCATGTACGCGATCAGGCTGCCGGCGGCGTAGAAGTACAGCAGCGCCTCAAGCGCCGACGACGCCACCAGCAACGGTTCGCTTTCGATCGCCACCGACAACAGCGAAAGCACGAATGCAGGTGCCGCCAGCGCCCAGGCGATCCAGTTGATGGCCGGGCTGCGGTTCACCACCCAGACGGCCAGCGCCAGCACCAGCACGCCGAACGCACCGAACACCACGCGCCCGGCCGTGAGGTCATCGAACAACGGATAGATCAGCAGGCTCAACAACTGCGCGGCGAGCAGGAACGCCGACGGATGGCGGCGCGCCCTGATGCGCCAATGCTGCGAAGCGTTGCGTTGCTCGACCATGCCGGCGTCGTCAACCGATCATGCGGAAGTGATAGCGCAACGCGTAATAGACCACGTAGATCCACGACAGCAGGCCATGGACGATAGCCCACAGCAGCGACTTGTTCGCGGTCCACGAGATCACGATCGCCAGCGCGCTACCGAAGCTGATGCCCGCCTTGACCACCTGTCTGCCGCCGTCACCCATGACCCGTCCCTCGCGCGCTCACTATGGCAGGCCGAGCTTGCCCGGCCTGCCCTGATGGACGCAAGAAGCGACCAGCCCAGGCCGCCTCAGGTCTTGCGGCCTCAAGCCTTGTGATAAACCTGCGCGCCCTGTGCGCGGAACTCCGCCGCCTTCTCGGCCATGCCCTCGTCCAGCGCGGCCTCCTCGCCCATGCCGTGTTCCTTCGCGTAGTCGCGCACGTCCTGGGTGATCTTCATCGAGCAGAAGTGCGGGCCGCACATCGAACAGAAGTGCGCGACCTTGTGCGCATCCTTGGGCAGCGTTTCGTCGTGGTATTCGCGGGCGCGTTCCGGATCGAGGCCGAGGTTGAACTGGTCCTCCCAGCGGAACTCGAAGCGCGCCTTGCTCATCGCGTTGTCGCGCGCCTGCGCGCCCGGATGCCCCTTGGCGAGGTCGGCCGCGTGCGCGGCGATCTTGTACGCCATCAGTCCTTCGCGCACGTCGTGCTTGTTGGGCAGGCCCAGGTGCTCCTTCGGCGTGACGTAGCAGAGCATGGCGGTGCCGAACCAGCCGATCATCGCCGCACCGATGGCGCTGGTGATGTGGTCGTAGCCTGGCGCGATGTCGGTGGTCAGCGGGCCGAGCGTATAGAACGGCGCCTCGCCGCACTCGCGCAACTGCTTGTCCATGTTCTCCTTGATCAGCTGCATCGGCACGTGGCCGGGGCCTTCGATCATGGTCTGGACGTCGTGCTTCCACGCTATCTTGGTCAGCTCGCCCAGCGTTTCCAGCTCGCCGAACTGCGCGGCGTCGTTGGCATCGGCGATCGAGCCCGGGCGCAGGCCGTCGCCCAGCGAGAAGGCCACGTCGTAGGCCTTCATGATTTCGCAGATCTCTTCGAAATGCGTGTAGAGGAAGTTTTCCTTGTGATGCGCCAGGCACCACTTGGCCAGGATCGAGCCGCCGCGCGAGACGATGCCGGTGACGCGGCCGGCGGTCAGCGGTACGTAGCGCAGCAGCACGCCGGCGTGGATGGTGAAGTAGTCCACGCCCTGCTCGGCCTGCTCGATCAGCGTGTCGCGGAAGATCTCCCAGGTCAGTTCCTCGGCACGGCCGTCGACCTTTTCCAGCGCCTGGTAGATCGGCACCGTGCCGATCGGCACCGGCGAGTTGCGGATGATCCACTCGCGCGTCTCGTGGATGTGCTTGCCGGTCGACAGGTCCATCACCGTATCCGCGCCCCAGCGGATCGACCAGACCAGCTTTTCCACTTCCTCGGCGATGCCGGAGGACACGGCGCTGTTGCCGATGTTGGCGTTGACCTTGGTCAGGAAGTTGCGGCCGATGATCATCGGCTCGCTTTCCGGATGGTTGATGTTGTTGGGGATGATCGCGCGGCCGCGCGCCACTTCATCGCGGACGAACTCCGGCGTGATGATGCGCTGGATGTTCGCGCCGAAGCTTTCGCCCGGATGCTGCTTCAGCAGGTGCGCCTCGCGGATCGCCTCCAGGCGCTGGTTCTCGCGGATGGCGATGAACTCCATCTCCGGCGTGACGATGCCGCGGCGCGCGTAATGCATCTGCGTGACGTTGGCCCCGGCCACCGCGCGGCGCGGCTGCGGGCGCTCGCGGAAGCGCACGGCGTCGAGCTTCGGGTCGGATTCGCGGCGGCGGCCGAACTCCGACGACAGCCCGGCCAGCAGCTCGGTGTCGCCGCGCTCTGCGATCCATTGCGCGCGCAGCGGTGCGAGGCCGCGCGCCAGGTCGATCTCGGCGTTGCCGTCGGTGTAGGCGCCGGACGTGTCATAGACCGCCAAGGGCGCGTTGTCCTCGCCACCGAACATGGTCGGCGTCCGCGCCAGCGCAATCTCGCGCATCGGCACGCGGATGTCGGGACGCGACCCTTCGACATGGATCTTGTGCGAGCCCGGAATCGGGCGGGTGACGTCGGCCGACAGCTTCTCGGCCTGCTGGATCAATTCGGTGGGGACGGCATTCATGGTTCGCATCCGCTTGGAAGAGGTGTCCGCGCCGGAGGAGGCACGGGCTCGTGCGAGGACTCGCATAAAGCGGCGGCGCGCACCGCCGTCGGCGGTGACGCGAAGCTTCCCTACGGCGGTCTCAACCGCATCAGGTTCGAAGGGTGTGTCTCAACCGGCACCACTGACGGGCCGGTACCCCCGCTTCGGCGTGCATTTGACCACGCAGGGGCCACCGCGGCCAACCTCAGGCCTTTGCGGACGCGCCGGTTTCGCCTGCAACTGTTGACAGCCTCGGAAATCGCGTGGTCTGCTCGGGCCACATGACGCATCGCAACATGCCGCCGCAGGCCACCCGCTCGCTCCCCTCGCAGGGCGCGCCGGCTGCTGCCGCCGGCATGGCCGCGATTACCACCACCGGTACCGGTACCACTCCCACACGGGTGCGGACGGGCGTGTCCAGCTGAACCAAGACCACGCCTCCGCACCCGAATCGGGTGCGCAGGCTGGCACCCGATCCGGACGAGGAGGCCCCACCAGGAGCCACCCATGCCGTCCGCCGATGCCTCACCCCGCTCCGCGCCCGATTGCCATGTCCACAAGTTCGGCGGCAGCAGCCTCGCCGACGCCGCGCTGTACCGCGCGACGGTGCCGCTGCTCGACGATGGTTCACGCCGGCGCGTCGTCGTCGTTTCGGCCATGCAGGGCGTGACCGATGCGCTGATCGGTCTGCTCGCGGAGGCACGCGCAGGAAACGACTGGGCCCCGGCCTGGCACGCACTGCGCGAGCGTCACGCCGTCGCGGCTGCCGCGCTCGATCCGCACCGTCATGGCCTGCTCGCAGCACTCGAAGACGAGTTCGCGAAGCTGCAGGCCGAACTCGCGTCGATTGCCGGCGGCGAGGCGGGTAGCGACGTCGTCGCACGGGGCCTGCCCGCACTCGGCGAAGTCTGGTCGTCATACCTGATGCACGCAGCATTAGGCGGGCGCACGGCCGGTTGGCTTCGCCTCGACGCGCGCGACGTGCTGGTGTTGCATCCAGGTGAAATGGGCATGGCGGTCGACTGGGAAACCAGCCGCGTGCGGCTGGAAGCCTGGCTCGCCAATAACGGCCCCGGACACGTGGTCGTCACCGGCTTCGCCGCGCGCGACCGCGACGGCGCCGCCACCACGCTCGGCCGCAACGGCAGCGACTACTCCGCGGCGATCTTCGCCAACCTGTTCGGTGCCGATGCGCTGACGATCTGGACCGACGTAGACGGCGTGCTTTCCGCCGATCCGCGACTGGTCCCCGAGGCGGTGTGCCTGCCGACGATGTCCTACGCCGAGGCCTGCGAACTGGCCTACTTCGGTGCGAAAGTGCTGCATCCGCAGACGATGGCTCCCGTGCAGGAGCGCGGCATTCCGCTACGCATCCGCAACACGCGGCGTCCACACTCGCCCGGCACACTGATCTCGGCCGAAGGCGATCGCGACGGCGCACCGGTCAAGGGACTGAGCCTGGTCCACGACCTGGCGATCGTCGAGCTTGCCGGCAACGGCATGGTCGGCGTGCCCGGCACCGCCGAACGTCTGTTCGGTGCGCTGCGCCGTGCCGGCGTGTCGGTGACGATGATTTCGCAGGGTTCCTCCGAGCATTCCATCTGCTGCGTGGTGCGCGGCGAACAGGCCGAGCTCGCGCGCGACGCCGTCGCCGCCGCATTCTCGGAAGCCATCAGCGACGGACAGGCGCAGGGCGTCACGCTCACGCCCGGCATTGCCGTGCTCGCCGCGGTGGGCGACGGCATGGTCGGCATGCCCGGCGTCGCGGCTCGCCTGCTCGGCGGGCTGGCGCAGGCGCGCGTCAACGCCCGGGCGATCGCGCAGGGCGCCGGTGAGCGCAACCTGTCCGTCGCGATCGGCGCGCGCGACGCCACGCGCGCGCTGCGCGCCGCGCACGCCGCGTTCTGGCTGTCGCCGCAATGCGTATCGGTCGGCGTGATCGGTCCGGGCCAGGTCGGCCGCGCGCTGCTGTCGCAGTTGGCCGCGGCCCTGCCGCAGTTGCGCTCGCGATCCGGCCTGGACCTGCGCCTGCGCGCGCTGGCCAACAGCCGGTCGATGCGGCTGGACGAACGCGGGCTCGACCCGGCCGGGACCGACCGGCTGCTGGCCGCGGACACCACCGAGGCGGTCGACCTCGACCGCTTCGCCCGCCACGTCCGCGGCGAACACCTTCCGCACGCGTTGATCGTCGACTGCAGCGCCAGCGCCGAGGTCGCCGCGCACTACCCGCGCTGGTTGGCCGCGGGCATCCATGTGGTCACGCCCAACAAGCACGCCGGCAGCGGTGCATGGCCGCAGTACGCCGCGATCCAGGAGGCCAGCCGTAACGGCGAAGGCCGCTTCCGCTACGAGGCCACGGTCGGAGCCGGCCTGCCGGTGATGCTGACCCTGCGCAACCTGATCGACACCGGAGACGAGCTCTACGGCATCGACGGCATGCTATCGGGCACACTGGCATGGCTGTTCAACCGTTTCGACGGCAGCGTGCCGTTCTCGCAGCTGGTGCGCGAGGCGCAGGCGCTGGGCTATACCGAACCCGACCCGCGCGACGACCTGTCCGGCCTGGACGTCGCGCGCAAACTGGTGATCCTGGCGCGCGAGGCCGGTCGCGTGCTGTCGCTCGAGGATGTGGAAGTGGAAAACCTGGTACCCGCGGCGCTGCGCGGCGTCGGCCGCGACGAGTTCATGGCGCGGCTGGAGGAGATGGATGCGCCGATGCTGGCGCGCCTGCGCGACGCCGCATCGCAGCAGCGTGCACTGCGCCACCTGGCACGCCTGGACCGCGATGGCCGCGCCAGCGTCGGCGTGGTCGCGCTAGCGCCCGAGCATGCCTGCTGCCATACGCGCCTGACCGACAACCTCGTACAGTTCCGCACGCGCCGTTATGCCGACAATCCGCTGGTCGTGCAGGGGCCGGGCGCAGGCCCGGACGTGACGGCCGCCGGGGTGTTCGGCGACGTGCTCGCGATCGCGCAGTCGCTGTCATCGCCGCACGGCGTCGCGTGGACGCATGCCGGGGCGCATGCGGAGGCGCACGCATGAGTGAAGCCATCGAGCGGCAGGTATGCGCCTTCGCACCCGGCAGCGTCGGCAACATCGGCGTCGGCTTCGACCTGCTCGGCCATTCCATCGCCGGCGTGCGTGATGTCGCAACGGTACGCCGCATCGACGAGCCCGTCGTGCGCATCGCCGCGATCCGTGGCGACGTCGCCGGTGCCGACGCACTGCCGCTGGAAGCTGGGCGCAACACCGCGGGACAGGCGTTGATCAGCCTGCGTAACGGGCTCGGGCTTTCGTTCGGTTTCGAGCTGGAACTGGAAAAAGGCATCCCGCTCGGCTCCGGGCTCGGTGGTTCGGCAGCGTCTTGCGTGGCGGCACTCGTCGCCGCGAACGCACTGCTGGACACACCGCTGCCGCGTGAGGCCCTGTACGAGTTCGCGCTGGACGGGGAATCCGTCTCCAGCGGCAGCCGTCACGGCGACAACGTCGCGCCGATGCTGCTTGGTGGCGTGGTGATGGCGACCTCGACGCGGATGATTCCGCTGCCCGTGCCGGGCTGGCTGCACGCCGCGGTCGTGCATCCGGACCAGACGCTGGAAACGCGTCGCGCGCGTGCGGTGCTGGCCGAACCCTACCCGCTGCCGCTGGTGGTGAAGCAGAGCGCGCACCTGGCGCTGTTCCTGACCGGCCTGCAACGCGGCGATGCCGACCTGCTTCGCGAAGGCCTGCAGGACCTGCTGGTGGAACCGCGTCGCGCTCCGCTGATCCCCGGTTTTGCCGAGGCCAAGGCTGCGGCACTCGCGCACGGCGCGCTGGGTGCCAGCATCTCCGGCGCCGGGCCCAGCACGTTCGCCTGGTTCGCATCGAAGGCGGAGGCTGAAGCCGCGGCTCCGGCGATGCAGGCGGCCTTCGCCGCTGCCGGCTATGGCTCGCGCGCCTACGTCACGCCGGTGGCGGGACCGCGCGCCGACGTGATCGAAGTGCGGTAGCCCGATGGACTTCGTCAGCACGCGCGGCTACACGCCGCCCACCGGCATCGATGAGGCACTGATCGCCGGCCTCGCGCCCGACGGCGGGCTTTACGTGCCCGGACACATTCCGGTGCTCGCATCGCTGCCGCCCGCCACCAGCCTCCCCGAAACCGCAGGCGCGGTGCTGTCGCCCTACTTCAAGGGTTCGCTCTTGCACGACGAGCTCGACGGCATCTGCGCGCAGGCGTACTCGTTCCCCGCGCCGCTACGTTCTCTCAGGCACGGGGGCGATCATCTCCTCGAGCTCTTCCATGGTCCGACCGCCGCCTTCAAGGATTACGCAGCGCGCTTCCTGGCTGCGGCGCTCGCGCACCTGCGCCAAGCCGACGCACCGGCCATGACGATCCTCGTCGCCACGTCGGGCGACACGGGCGCCGCCGTCGCATCCGCCTTCCATCGCCGGCCCGGCTTCAACGTCGTGATCCTCTACCCCGACGGCCGTGTCTCGCCGCGCCAGGCACACGGCCTGGGATGCTGGGGCGACAACGTGCGCGCGTTCCGCGTGGATGGTAGCTTCGACGACTGCCAGCACCTGGCCAAGCAGGCACTTTCGGATGAAGCGCTGCGCGCGAACGTGCCGCTGAGCTCGGCCAACAGCATCAGCCTAGGCCGGCTGCTGCCGCAGGTTGCCTACTACGCGCATTCGGCGCTGCGGTTCCAGGCCGAACACGACCAGCCGCTGAACCTGATCGTGCCCACCGGCAACCTCGGCAATGCCTGCGCGGCGTTCGTCGCCCGACGCATGGGGCTGCCTGTGGGCGACATCGTGCTGGCCAGCAATGCCAACGACGTGCTGCCGCGCTATTTCGCCGGACAGGACTACTCGCCTCGTCCGACCGTCGCGACGCTGGCGAACGCCATGGACGTGGGCGCGCCCAGCAACTTCGAGCGACTGCGCCATTGGCACCACGACGACGCCGGGTTGCGCGCGTCGCTGCGCGCCTTCGCCGTCAGCGACGATGTCATCACCGAGACGATCCGCCACGCGCCGCAACGCCACGGCGTGGTGCCCTGCCCGCACACCGCCACCGGGCTGCACGTGCTGGAGCGGTTGCGCGAAGCGGGCGACCGCCGGCCGTGGACCGTGGTCGCGACGGCGCATCCGGCCAAGTTCGACGGCATCGTGGAACGCCTGGTGGGCCACGGCGTCGAACCGCCCCCGGCACTGGCGGAAACCCTGGCGTGGCCGGCGCATGCCGAGCCGTTGGCCGCCGACTACGCGGCGTTGCGTGATCAGCTATTGAACGAAGCGCGAGGCTGATCTCCTCCGTTCGCCCTGAGCGTAGGCCGCAAGGCCGGAGTCGAAGGGTGAGGACGCGGAAGGATCGCCACCCGCTCATCCTTCGACTCCGCGCCTGCAGCGCTACGCTCAGGACGAACGTTGGTGGAGGGGTGAGCTGGCCTATCAGTGCGCCGGTCACACCTTTGCGACGTTACAAACGAAACTGTTGACATGCCGCGAAGGGGCATGATTACCTCGACACCATGACGCAGCGCAGCAATCACACACAGACCGCAATGACCCGGCCCCATGGCCAGGCCGTTGCGCTGCGCGCTGCCAGCATGGATGCCTCGCTCCTTACCTTGATCACGCTCGCGCCGCTCGCGGCCGCGCTCATTCTTGTACTCGTACTTATTACCGGGCATTCCAGCGCGGAGTACGGGTTTGCGTAAGTAAGACGCCACCAAACCCAGGTCGAATCACCAAGACCCCGCGCCCGAAAAGGCGCGGGGTCTTTGTTTTTCGGCTTGTTTTTCCACCGAAGGAAAACGAGCTCGTGAGAAGCAACGCCATCAAGCAAGGTCCCGCTCGCGCCCCGGCACGCGCGATGTTGCGCGCCACCGGCCTGGACGATGCCGCGATCGCACGGCCGCTGGTCGCCGTCGTGCACACGTGGTCGGACGTGTCGCCGTGCAACCTCACGCTGCGTGACCTCGCCCAGCATGTCCGCGCCGGCGTGACCGAAAACGGCGGCACCCCGATCGAGTTCAACACGATCGCGGTGACCGATGGCATCGCGATGGGCAGCGACGGCATGCGCGCCTCGCTGCCATCGCGCGAAACCATCGCCGATTCGATCGAGCTCGCCGTCAGCGGCCATTGCCTGGACGCGATGGTGCTGCTGGTCGGCTGCGACAAGACCATTCCGGCGGCAGCGATGGCGGCAGCGCGGCTGGATATCCCGACCGTCATCCTCTACGGCGGCACGATCATGCCGGGGCATTGCCGGACGGGCGAGGACGACAAGGCGCTGACCGTGCAGGACGTGTTCGAGGCGGTGGGCGCGCACTCGGCCGGACGCATCGACGATGCGCAACTGCATCGCATCGAATCGCACGCCTGCCCGGGCGCCGGTGCCTGCGGCGGACAGTTCACCGCCAACACGATGGCGATGGTGCTGACGTTCCTCGGCCTGTCGCCACTGCAACTCAACGACATCCCGGCGATCCACCCCGCAAAGGCCGGTGCCGCCCGCCACTGCGGCGCGCTGGTCATACAGCAGTTGCACAGCGGAGGGCAGGGAGCGCGCGCCCTTCTCTCTCAGGCCGCGTTGCGGAACGCGGCGCGCGCGGTCTCGGCCACGGCCGGTTCCACCAACGCGGCGCTGCACTTGCTGGCGATCGCGCATGAGGCCGGCGTCGCGTTTGGCTTGGAAGAGTTCGAGGCTGCCGCGCAGACACCGGTCATCGCGGACCTGAAGCCTGGCGGCCGCTACACCGCCGCGGAGATGTTCGAGCAGGGCGGCACGGCGCTGGTCGCGCGCGAACTGCGTGCCGCCGGGCTGATCGAGGACATCGCGACGGTCACCGGCCGCAGCTTCTTCGAGGAACTCGACGAGGTGCCCTCGCCCGCCCATCAGGACGTGGTGCGCCCGGTGAGCGATCCGATCAAGCCGCGCGGTGGCTATTCGATCCTTTACGGCGACCTCGCGCCGGAAGGTTGCATCGTCAAGCTCGCCGGGCACGGCCGCGAATCGTTCGAAGGCCCTGCGCGCGTGTTCGACTCGGAGGAAGCCGCCTTCGCCTCGGTGCAGGCGCGCGCGATCCGTGCCGGCGACGTCGTGGTGATCCGCTTCGAAGGCCCTGCCGGCGGTCCCGGCATGCGCGAAATGCTGGCCGTGAGCGCCGCGCTGGTCGGCCAGGGCCTCGGGAACGACGTCGCACTGATCACCGACGGACGCTTCAGCGGTGCGACGCACGGCTTCATGGTCGGCCACATCGCGCCTGAGGCGGCCCGCGGCGGCCCGATCGCTCGTCTGCGTGACGGCGACCGCGTCCGCATCGACGTGGCCACGCGGCGCATCGACGTCGCCGCCGATCTCGGTTCACGCGAAGCCGCACGCATTGCGCCGCGCGTCACCACCGGCGCACTCGCCAAGTACGCCCGCGCCGTGGGCTCGGCATCGCGGGGCGCGGTCACCGCGCCGGGTCCGCTCGATGCAGGGCCAGACCGACGCATCGCGTCGACGCTCATCGACAGCACAGCCAGCAACGGAACACGCAACCCGATCCCCGCCTGAGCACGTCCCTTTCGAACACTCACCAGGACACCACCATGACCAGCACCACGCATCGCCCGCGCATCGCCATCGTCGGTTACGGCAGCCAAGGCCGAGCCCATGCGCTCAACCTTCGCGACTCCGGCTTCGACGTCACTGTCGGGCTGCGTCCGGGCGGACCGACCGAGATCAAGGCCAAGGCCGACGGCTTCACCGTCAAGGCGCCTGCAGACGCGGTCAAGGACGCCGACCTCGTCGCCGTGCTGACACCGGACATGGTGCAGCCGCAGCTCTACGGCGAGGTCATCGAGCCGAACATCCGCGACGGCGCGTGCCTGCTGTTCGCGCACGGCTTCAACGTCCATTACGGCCAGATCACGCCGCGCGAGGATCTCGATGTCGTGCTGGTCGCGCCCAAGGGCCCCGGTGCGCTGGTGCGCCGCGAGTACGAGATCGGCCGCGGCGTGCCATCGGTGTATGCCGTGCACCAGGACCGCAGCGGTCATGCCGAAGCGCTTGCTCTGACGTATTGCGCCGGCATCGGCGGCGCGCGCCAGAACGCCATACGGACCACGTTCAAGGAAGAGACCGAGACCGACCTGTTCGGCGAGCAGGCCGTGCTGTGCGGCGGCGCGACCAAGCTGGTGCAGGCCGGCTGGGAGACCCTGGTGGAAGCCGGCTACCAGCCGGAGGTCGCCTACTACGAGTGCCTGCACGAACTGAAGCTGATCGTCGACCTGTTCTACGAAGGCGGCATCACCCGCATGCACGAGTTCATCAGCGAGACCGCGCAGTACGGCGCGCTGACGCGTGGCCCCTACGTGGTTGACGACAACACTCGCGCGCAGATGAAGAAGGTACTGGCGGAGATCCAGGACGGCACGTTCGCACGTCAATGGATTGCCGAATACGCCGCGGGCAACGCTCGATACAAGGCGCTGAAGCAGGGCGACCTCGAGCATCCCATCGAAGCCGTCGGCAGGAAGCTGCGCGCCAACATGAAGTGGCTCGCCAACGCGCCGACGCCCGCCAAGTCCACCCCTGCCGATGCCCGCAGCGCACAACAGGAAGAGGCCGCGTGATGAACGGTGCCCGCTGGCTGGTCCAGGCGCTGGCCGCAGAGGGCGTGGACACGCTGTTCGGTTATCCGGGCGGCGCGATCATGCCCTTCTACGACGCCCTGCACGGGTCGGACCTCAAGCATGTGCTGGTCCGCCACGAACAGGGCGCCGCCTTCGCGGCCAATGGTTATGCGCGAGCCAGCGGGCGAGTCGGCGTATGCGTCGCGACCTCAGGACCCGGTGCGTCCAACCTGGTCACCGGGATCGCCGACGCGATGCTCGACTCGGTGCCGATGGTGGTCATCACCGGGCAGGTGTCCACCGCGCTGATGGGCACCGATGCCTTCCAGGAACTGGACGTGTTCGGCATGACGATGCCGATCGTCAAGCACAGCTTCCTGGCGCGACGAATCGATGAACTGCCGCGCATGGTCGCCGAGGCATTCCGCATCGCCCGCTCCGGCCGGCCCGGGCCGGTGCTGATCGACCTGCCCAAGGACGTGCAGGTGGGTGATGCGTCGCACCTGCCCGCGCATGCGCCGCTGCCCAGCGATCCGGTGCCGGCTCCGATCGACGCGTCGCTGCACGCCGCACTCGCGCTGATCTCGCAGGCGCAGCGGCCGGTGGTCTATGGCGGCGGCGGCATCGCACTCGGCGATGCGGTCGCGGCGTTCCGCACCTTCGTCGATGCCACGCAGATCCCGACGGTGCTCACGCTCAAGGGACTGGGCGCGCTGCCGGCCGCGCATCCGCTCAGCCTCGGCATGCTCGGCATGCACGGCAGCCGCGCCGCCAACCTCGCGGTGCAGGAGTCGGATCTGCTGATCGTCGTCGGTGCGCGCTTCGACGACCGCGCCACCGGCAAGCTGTCCGAGTTCGCGCCCAACGCGCGCGTCGTGCACATGGACCTCGACGCCTGCGAGATCGGCAAGCTGCGTCACGCCGATGCCGGCGTGCGCGGCGACATCCGTACCACGCTGACCGCGCTGACCCTGCCGTGCGCGGCGCATCTGCACGGCCGCAACGGTGCTGCGCGTCGCGCCTGGCGAGCGGCTTGCCAGCAGCGCGCACGCGAGCATGCAGCCCGCTACGACGCCCCCGGCGACAGCGTGTACGCGCCGGCGCTGCTCAAGCGCCTGTCGGAACTGGCGCCCGAAGCCGTCGTCGCCTGCGATGTCGGCCAGCACCAGATGTGGGTCGCGCAGCATTGGCACTTCAGCGATCCGCGGCGGCATCTGACCAGCGGCGGCCTCGGCGCGATGGGTTTCGGCCTGCCCGCGGCGATCGGTGCGCAGCTCGAGAGCCCCGCAGCACGGGTGATCTGCGTCAGCGGCGACGGCTCGTTCCTGATGAACGTGCAGGAGCTGGCGACGGTCGCGCGCTACAGGCTGCCGATCAAGATCGTGCTGCTCGACAACCAGGCACTCGGCATGGTGCGGCAGTGGCAGGAGCTGTTCTTCGACAAGCGCTATTCCGAGGTTGACCTGTCCGACAACCCCGACTTCGGCGCGATCGCGAGCGCATTCGGCATCCGCGCGCTGCACATCGACCGTGCCGATGGCGTCGAGGACGCGTTGCAGCAGTTGCTCGATGCGCCCGGCCCCGCACTGCTGCACGTCGCCATCGACCAGGCCGCCAACGTGTGGCCGCTGGTTCCGCCCAACCACAACAACGCGCAGATGCTCGACCCGGAACTCGATCCGGGGTCGGCATCGGCCGCCATCGTCTCCCCAGCCGAGGACTCCCGCCATGCGTTACCAGCTTGATCTCACGCTTCGTCAGGCCGAAGGCGCGCTGGCGCGCGTACTGGGCGCCGCCGAGCGTCGCGGTTTCCGTCCGCTCGCCGTCGATGGCGAAGCGCAGGCCGATGGCGACCGCTGGTACCTGCGCCTGACCGTCGAAGGCGATCGCCCTGACGACACGCTGCAGAGCCAGATCGCCAAGCTCTACGACTGCCTCGAGGTGGAGGTGTCGCCATGTCGATGACGACACAGGACCCGCAACGCGCTCACTCCTCGTCGCGACACGGTCGTGTCGCCGGTGGCGCGGGCTTCGCTGCCCCCTTGAAAGCGCCTGCGCCCCCGCTCCAGTCGAAGGGCGAGGCAGGCCTGCTCTGGTTCGACGGCGACCTAGTCCCGGCGGACGGGTTGCAGGCGCCGGTGACCACGCATGCATTGCACTACGGCTCCGGCGTGTTCGAGGGCATCCGCAGCTATGCCACACGCGACGGCGCGGCCGGCGGCGGTTCGGCCGTGTTCCGCTTGCCCGAACACCTGGATCGCATGCGCAAGGGCGCCGAACTGCTCGGCCTGGACTTCGATGCAGCCGGCGCCCGCGGTGCGATCGTGCAGACGCTGCGGGCCAACGGTCATCGCGATGCCTACATCCGCCCGCTGGCGTGGTACGGCACCGGCTCCATGGGACTGGATGTCGCGCCGCTGACACAACACTTCATGGTCGCGACGATGGCGCAGCCCGTGCACCTGTCCGGCGCACGCACGCGCCTGACCGTGTCGCCGTGGCGGCGAAACCCGGCAACGTCACTGCCACCGCTGAAGCTCAGCGGCGGCTACGTCAACTCGATCCTGGCCAAGCGCGAAGCCAAAGCACGCGGCTTCGACGAGGCCCTGTTCGTCGACGGCGACGGGCTGGTCGTGGAATGCACCGGCGCCAATGTCTTCATGGTGCGCAACGGCCAGGTCACCGCGGTCGAGCATCGCGACGCCCTGCCCGGCATCACCCGCGACACGCTGATCGCGCTGAGCGGGGCGGAGTCACGCCCGGTCACGCACCACGAACTGCTCGATGCCGATGAAGTCTTCCTCTGCGGCACCGCTGCCGAGACGGCGCCCGTCAGCGCACTGGACCGCCGCGAGTACGGCGACAACCCGGTCACGCGCGATCTGTCAGCCCTCTACGCGCGCGTGGTGCGCGGCGAGGAACCGGGCCGCTCGTCCTGGCTGACGGCGGTCTGACATGGACGACGGGGTACGATCCGATCCCACGGTGACTGCCGCAGACGTACTGGCGGCGCAGGCACGCCTGCGCCGCTACCTGCCACCGACGCCACTGCATCATGCCGAGCGCTTCGGCTGCTGGCTGAAACTCGAGAACCTGCAGCGCACTGGTTCGTACAAGGTGCGCGGCGCTCTCAACGCACTGCTGGCCGCCCGCGAGCGTGGCGACATGCGTCCGGTGATCGCCGCCTCCGCGGGCAACCACGCGCAAGGCCTTGCCTGGGCCGCCTACCGCCTCGGCGTCAACGCGATCACGGTGATGCCGCGTGGCGCACCGCAGACCAAGATCGCCGGCGTCGCCCACTGGGGCGCGGCGATCCGCCTGCATGGCGACAGCTTCGACGAAGCAAAGGCCTTCGCCGCCGAACTGGCGAGCCAGAACGGCTACCGGATGCTGTCGGCGTTCGACGATCCCGATGTCATCGCCGGCCAGGGAACCGTCGGACTGGAACTGGCCGCACTCGCGCCCGATGTCGTTCTGGTGCCGATCGGCGGTGGTGGCCTCGCGGCGGGCGTCGCACTGGCATTGAAAGCGACGTGCCTGTCCGGGACGCGAGCGTCCCGGCGCATCCGCGTGATCGGTGCGCAGGTCGAAGGTGTCGATTCGATGCGGCGAGCGCTGCACGGCGACCACGCGCTGCGCGAGCCAGCAGCGACGCTGGCCGACGGCGTGCGCGTCAAGGAGCCCGGCCGCCTGACCCTCCAGGTGCTCGAACAGCTGCTCGACGACGTGGTCGTCGTGCGCGAGGCCGAACTGCGCGAGACCCTCGTGCGCCTTGCGCTGGAGGAGCACGTGATCGCCGAAGGCGCCGGTGCGCTGGCGCTTGCCGCGGGCCGGCGCGTCGCCGGGCGGCGTAAATGCGCGGTCGTTTCCGGCGGAAATGTCGACGCGGGTGTGCTGGCGCAGTTGCTGGCCGACGTGCGCCCTCGCGCGCCGCGCCTTCCGCGCCGGCGCCATCGCGAATCGGCGATGCACGCGCCGCCGGAGCCGGCCATCGCCACGCTCTCCCCCTTTCCCCCTTCACCACGCACGCCCCGCGCCGCCACCGCCCCGCGCACCCACGACGAGGAGCTCCACGCATGAACGACCCCGCCGCCCGAGTACGCATCTTCGACACCAGCCTGCGCGACGGCGAGCAGTCGCCCGGCTGCAGCATGACCTCGCCGCAGAAGCTCCGCTTCGCCCATGCCCTCGCCGAACTCGGCGTGGACGTGATCGAGGCGGGCTTTCCGGCCAGCTCCGACGCCGACCGCGAGGCGGTGCGCGCCATCGCCCGCGAGGTCCGCGGGTCGACCATCGCCACGCTCGCCCGCTGCCATCCAGGCGATATCGAAGCCTGCGCCAGCGCGCTGGAAGGCGCGGTTCACCCGCGCATCCATGTATTCATCTCGACCAGTCCGCTGCATCGCGAGCACAAGCTGGGCCTCAGCCGCGAACAGGTGATCGAGCGCGCGGTGATGGGCGTCGAGCTTGCGCGGCGTCATGCCGACGACGTCGAGTTCTCGGCCGAGGACGCGCTGCGCACCGAGCCGGAGTTCCTGGCCGAGGTCTGCAGCGCCGCGGTCGCCGCCGGCGCGCGCACGCTCAACATCCCCGACACCGTCGGCTACACCACGCCCAGCGAGATCCGCGCGTTGTTCGAGTACCTGCGTGCGAACGTCCGCGACGCCGCGCAGGCGGTGTTCAGCGCGCACTGCCACAACGACCTCGGCCTGGCGGTGGCCAACTCGCTGGCCGCGATCGAGGGCGGTGCCCGCCAGGTCGAATGCACGATCAACGGCATCGGCGAGCGCGCCGGCAATTGCGCGCTGGAGGAGCTGATCATGGCGCTGCGCGTGCGCGGCGAGTACTACGACGCGCACACCCGCATCGACGCGCGCCGGCTGGTGCCGACCTCACGCCTGCTCTCGCGCATCACCGGCATGGCCGTCCAGCGCAACAAGGCGGTGGTCGGACAGAACGCGTTCGCGCACGAGTCGGGCATCCACCAGCACGGCATGCTCAAGCATCGAGGCACCTACGAGATCATGCGGCCCGAGGATGTGGGCTGGGCGCAGTCGCAGATGGTAATGGGCCGCCACAGCGGCCGCGCAGCACTGAACGACCGCCTGCAGGCGCTGGGCTTCAACCTCGACGAGTCGCAGCTCAATTCAGTGTTCGCCGGCTTCAAGTCGCTGGCCGAGAAGAAGCGGGAAGTATTCGACGCCGACCTGGAGGCACTGGTGCTCGGCGCCGACGCACGCGCAGTACGCGGCCATCGTCTGACACGGCTGCATGTCAGCACCGGCGTCGCCCAGGACAGCCTGCCCACCGCCAGCGTGCAAGTGGTCGATCCCGACGGCGCCACGGTCAGCGAAGCCGCCGTCGGCGATGGCCCGGTGCATGCGCTGTTCGCCGCGTTGGCGCGCGCCACCGGACTCGCGCTGGACATCGAGAGCTACCAGGTCTCCAGCGTCACCACCGGCGACGACGCGCAGGGACAGGCCAGCGTCACCGCCCGCATCGACGGCGCCGAGCTGACCGGCTCGGGCACAAGCACCGACATCCTCGAAGCCAGCGCGCTGGCGTGGCTCGACATCGCCAACCGCGTATCGCGCAACCGCCAGCCGCAGCGCATGGCCGCCACCGCCTGAGACCTCCCCATGACTACACCCAGAACCCTGTTCGACAAACTGTGGGATGCCCACGTCGTCACGCCGGAGAGCGACGCGGCGCCGGCAGTGCTCTACATCGACTTGCACCTGATCCACGAGGTCACTTCGCCCCAGGCGTTCGCGGAGCTCGAGGCACGCGGCCTGCCCGTGCGTCGTCCGGACCTCACCAAGGGCACGCTCGACCACTCCACGCCGACGCTGCCTCCGCAGGCCAATGGCCAGCGTCCCTACGCCAGCGACGAAGCGCGCGCGCAGGTTGATCGCCTCCGCGAGAACTGCTCGCGCTTCGGCGTGGAACTGTTCGACTACGACAGCCCCCAGCGCGGCATCGTCCACGTCATGGGGCCGGAGCTCGGACTGACACAGCCGGGGCAGACCATCGTCTGCGGCGACAGCCACACCGCCACGCATGGTGCGTTCGGTGCGCTCGCCTTCGGCATCGGCACCAGCGAGGTCGGCCACGTGCTGGCCACGCAGTGCCTGCTGCAGCGCAAGCCGAAGACGCTGGCGATCACCATCGACGGCGAGCTCCCTCCCGGTGTCGGCGCCAAGGACATGATCCTGCACGTGATCGGCGTGATCGGCGTCAACGGCGGCACCGGTCATGTCATCGAGTACCGCGGTTCGGCGATCCGGGCGCTGTCCATGGAGCAGCGCATGACGGTGTGCAACATGTCGATCGAGGCAGGCGCGCGCGCAGGGCTGATCGCGCCCGACGACGTGACGTTCGACTACCTGCGCGGGCGTCCGCGCGTCCCGCATGGAGAAGCTTTCGAACAGGCCGCTGCGCGCTGGTCGGAGTTCCACAGCGACGACGGCGCCCGCTTCGACCGCGAGGTCCATATCGATGCGCGCGACATCCAACCGACCGTCACGTGGGGCACGCACCCTGGCCAGGTCAGCGCCATCGCCGCGCAGATTCCGGCCAATGCCGACAGCGACGAAGCCAAGGCTCGCGACTACATGGGATGGCAGCCGGGACAGGAACTCGCCGGGCGCCCGGTCGACGTGGTGTTCGTCGGCAGCTGCACCAATTCGAGACTGTCCGACCTGCGCGAGGCCGCGCGCGTGCTGCGCGGGCGCCGCGTGCATCCGCGGGTGCGGATGCTGGTCGTGCCCGGGTCCGAGCAGGTCAAGCGCGACGCCGAGTCCGAGGGCATCGATCGCATCGTGCGTGCGGCCGGCGCGGAATGGCGCGAGCCCGGATGTTCGATGTGCATCGCGATGAACGGCGACATCGTCGCGCCCGGACAACTCGCCGTATCCACCAGCAACCGCAACTTCGAGGGCCGCCAAGGCAAAGGCGCACGCACGGTGCTCGCCTCGCCACTGACCGCCGCCGCCTGCGCGGTCGCTGGGGAGATCACCGATCCGCGGCCGTACCTGACCACCGAGCCGGCGGACCACTCCGCGATGGCCGAGCTGGAGACCGCATGATGCAGCCCTTCACCACACTCACCTCGCGCACCGTCGTGCTGCGCGAGCGCAACATCGACACCGACCAGATCATCCCGGCGCGATTCCTCACCACCACCGAACGCAAGGGACTCGGCAAGCACGCCTTCAGCGACTGGCGCACGCTGCCCGATGGCTCGCCGGATCCGGACTTTCCGTTCAACCGGCCGGAGAACATCGGCGCGCGCATCCTCGTCGCCGGCCGCAACTTCGGTTGCGGCTCCTCGCGCGAGCACGCGCCGTGGGCGCTGGCCGACCTGGGCGTCCGCGCGGTGATCAGCTCCGAGATAGCCGACATCTTCCGCAGCAACGCGCTGAAGAACGGCCTGGTGCCAATCGTGCTCGACGAGCCCGTCGTCGACGAGCTGATCGACCGACCGGGCATCGAACTGCAGATCGACATCGCCAGCCAGACGGTGACGTTGCCCGGCGGCACGCGTGTGCGGTTCCCGCTCGACGCCTTCGCCCGTACCTGCCTGCTCGAAGGCGTGGACCAGCTCGGCTACCTGCTCAGGCAGGCACCCGCCATCCAACGCTTCGAGGAATCCAATCAAAGGAGCCAACGCCATGCGCGCTGAAATCGTCGTATTGCCGGGTGACGGCATCGGTCCGGAGGTCACCGCCGCCGCGGTGGAGGTGCTGCGCGCCGTCGCGGAGCGTTACGGCCACGACTTCCGCTTCCATGAGCACCAGATCGGCGGCGCGGCCATCGATGCAACCGGCGAGCCGTTGCCGCAGCAGACGCTGGACGCGGCGCGAAGCGCCGATGCCATCCTGCTGGGCGCCGTGGGCGGGCCCAAGTGGTCGGACCCGAAAGCGAGCGTGCGGCCCGAGCAGGGCCTGCTCGCGATCCGAAAGGCACTTGGCCTGTACGCCAACCTGCGCCCGGTGAAACCGCATCCCGCAGCGCTCGGCGCATCGCCGGTCAAGCCGCACCTTCTGACCGGCGTCGACCTGGTGGTCGTGCGCGAACTCACCGGCGGCATCTACTTCGGACAGAAGCAGCGGACAGCCGACTCCGCCAGCGACCTGTGCGAGTACACCGTGGCCGAGATCGAACGCGTGGTGCGCCGCGCCTGCGAACTCGCCCGCACCCGCCGCGGCCGCGTGACCTCCGTGGACAAAGCCAACGTACTGGAAACCTCGCGCCTCTGGCGCGAAGTCGCGACCCGCGTGGTGCGCGACGAGTTTCCGGACATCGAGCTCGAGCATCAGCTGGTCGATTCGATGGCGATGCACCTGCTGGCAAAACCGCGCGAGTACGACGTGATCGTCACCGAGAACATGTTCGGCGACATCCTCACCGATGAAGCATCGATGCTCGCCGGCTCGCTCGGCTTGCTGCCGTCCGCTTCGCTGGGGGAAGGCCGGGTGGGACTCTACGAGCCGATCCATGGCTCCGCCCCGGATATCGCAGGCCGCGGCATCGCCAACCCCTATGCGACGATCCTCAGCACGGCGCTGCTGTTGCGTCATTCGCTCGGCCTGGAAAGCGAGGCGCACTGCATCGAGAAGGCGGTCGGGGCGGCGCTCGATGCCGGCGTGTTCACGGCCGACATCGCCGCAGCCGGGCTCGGTGCCGGAACCCATGCGGCAACTTCCGCCGTGCTGGCGCAGGTGCAGATCGAATGTGAGCCGGTGGTGATGCGGGACTGAAGTTTCCGTTGCGCGGAAACGGCGGCTGCCGAGTTGATGGCGCGGTCACGGCCGCATGGATAGGGTGCGCGCATGAAGCGTACCCTTCGGCTTGTCACGACGACCATCGCGGCGCTGCTTGTTCTGTCGGCCTGCCGCTCCGCGCCGTCCGAGGCAGACACGTCGCCAGATTCCCGTGTCGATGGAAGGCGGCCCGCGGATGCATTCTTCGCCAACCTGCAGGCGCTATGCGGCAAGGCGTTCGCAGGTCGGATCGTGATCGACGAGCCTCCGACGCCCGGGATGCCATATGCCGGCAAGGCGCTCATCATGCATATCCGCCAGTGCGATCGCGACCGCGTCGCCATCCCTTTCCACGTCGGCGACGATCACTCCCGCACGTTGCTGATCACGCGCACGGCATCTGGCCTCACGCTCGAACACGATCGCCGTAACCGCGATGGCAGCTCGGAGCTGTTGACGCTCTACGGCGGCGCCACGGTCGATCCCGGCAGCGCCACACGCCAGGTGTTTCCGGTCGACGCCCGGTCCAAGGCCCTGTTCCAGCGCAACCAGCGCAACGATTCCGTCACCAACGTATGGACACTGGAGATCCATCCCGGCCGGATGGCCGCCTACGAACGCACGCGCCCGGATCGCCGATTCCGCATCGAGTTCGACCTCACCCGCCGGGTGCCGGCACCGCCGACACCTTGGGGCTGGTAGGAGCCGGGCTGGCAGGCGAGGTCACTGCCCGGGTGCCTTCACCCTGAACCACGCCGCGTACAACGCCGGCAGGAACAGCAGCGTCAGGAACGTGGCCAGGGTCAGGCCGCCCATGATCGCCACCGCCATCGGGCCGAAGAACGCGCTGCGCGACAGCGGGATCATCGCCAGGATCGCCGCCAGCGCGGTCAGCACGATCGGACGGAAGCGGCGCACGGTGGCCTCCACTATCGCCTGCCACGGTTCGGCGCCTTCGCCGATGTCGTGCTCGATCTGGTCCACCAGGATCACCGAGTTGCGCATGATCATGCCGGCCAACGCGATCGTGCCGAGCATGGCGACGAAGCCGAACGGCACGCGGAACACCAGCAGGAACAGGGTTACGCCCACCAGGCCCAGCGGCGCCGTCAGCAGCACCATGAAGCTGCGCGAGAAGCTGCGCAACTGCAGCATCAGCAGCGTGAACACGACGAACAGGAACAGCGGCATGCCGGCAACGATCGACCTCTGCCCTCGTCCTGAATCCTCGACGCTGCCGCCCACATCGATCGAATAGCCGTACGGAAGCTGCGCGCGCAGCTCGTCCAGGGTCGGCGAAATCTGTGCGGTCACCGTGGCCGGCTGCGTGCCGTCGTAGATGTCGGCGCGCACGGTCATCGTCGGGCGGCGGTCGCGGTGCCAGATGATGCCCTCCTCGAAACCGTAGTCGAGCGTGGCGATCTGGGTCAGCGGCACGCTACGGCCACTCTCGGTGGGCACCATCAGGCTGCCGAGCATGTCCATGCGCAGCCGCTCCTCGGCGGGACCGCGCAACAGCATCTCGATCAGTTCATTGCCCTCGCGGTACGTGCTGATGTGCGAGCCCGACAGCGAACTGGACAGGAACTGCGACAGCCTCGCCGAGCTGACGCCCAGCGCGCGTGCGCGCTCCTGGTCGACCGTCAGCCGCACGACCTTGTTCGGCTCGTCCCAGTCGAGGTTGACGTTGGCGACGTGCGGGTTCTCGCGGAACTTCTTCTGCACCTGGTAGGCAATCTCGCGCACCTTCTCGATGTGCTCGCCGGAGACACGGAACTGCACCGGGTAACCGACGGGCGGGCCGTTCTCCAGGCGCGTGACGCGCATCTGCAGCTCTGGGAAACGCGGGAACACGTCCTTGATCAGCCAGGTGCGGATGTCCTCGCGCGCCTGCACGTCCTTCGGCGTCAGCACGAACTGCGAGAAGTTCGCGGCCGGCAGCTGCTGGTCCAGTGGCAGGTAGTAACGCGGCGAGCCGGTGCCGACGTAGGCGACGAAGCTTTCCACGTCCTTGCGCCCGCGAAGCAGCTTCTCCAGGCGCCGGGCCTGCGCGTCGGTGGCACGCAGCGAACTGCCCTCGGCCAGCTCGATATCCACCATCAGCTCCGGACGCGTGGAGTCCGGGAAGAACTGCTGCGGCACGAAGCGGAACAGGAATACCGACGCCACGAACGCGGCGATGGTGACCGCGATCACCAGCCATCGCCGGCGCACGCAGAACGCCACCCAGCCGCGGAAGCGCGTGTAGAAGCGGCTGGCATACGGGTCATGCACATGTCCGTCGATCGGAGGCTTGGGCATGAGGAAGTCCTGGAAGGCCGGGAAGCGGCCGGCCAGGCGCACGCGGAAGTCATGCCAGCGCGCCGGTAACGAACCCGGCTTCGGCGGCTTGGCGGCATGGCCGTAGTCGGGCAGCAGCTTGTCGCCCAGATACGGAATGAACGCCACCGCGGCGATCCACGACACCACCAGCGCGATCGTCACCACCTCGAACAGCGAACGCGTGTACTCGCCCGTGCTCGACTTGGCGGTCGCGATCGGCAGGAAGCCGGCGGCCGTGATCAGCGTGCCGGTCAGCATCGGGAAGGCGGTGCTGTCCCATGCGAACGCGGCTGCCTTGATGCGACTGAATCCCTGCTCCATCTTGATGGCCATCATCTCCACCGCGATGATCGCGTCGTCGACGAGCAGGCCCAGCGCCAGCACCAGCGCGCCCAGCGAGATCTTGTGCAGGCCGACGCCGAAGAACGACATCACCGCGAAGGTCATCGCCAGCACCAGCGGAATCGACAGCGCCACCACCAGGCCGGTGCGCAGGCCCAGCGAGAAGAAGCTCACCAGCAGCACGATGGCGACCGCCTCGGTCAGCACGCGCATGAATTCGCCCACCGATTCCGTCACCGCCGCAGGCTGGTCGGCGACCTTGCGCAGCTGCATGCCGGCCGGCAGCGTCTTCTGCAGGCTGGCGAACTCGCCTTCGAGCGTCTTGCCGAGCTTGAGGATGTCGCCGCCTTCCTTCATGGCGACGCCGATGCCGATGGCCTCCTCGCCCATGAAGCGCATGCGCGGCTGCGGCGGGTCGGCGAAGCCGCGGCGCACTTCGGCGACGTCGGCGAGGCGGAACGTGCGGTCGCCGACGCGGATCGGGAACTCGCGGATCTGTTCCACCGACGCGAATTTGCCACCCACGCGCAGCGGCACGCGCGTGCTGCCGGTCTCGAAGAACCCGGACGGGACCATCGCATTCTGCTCGTCCAGCGCCTGGCGCACGGCCGCGGCGGGTACGCCGAGCGTGGCCAGCTTGACGTTCGACAGTTCGACCCAGACTTTTTCGTCCTGCACGCCGAACAGCTCGATCTTGCCGACGTCGGGCAGCTTCTGCAGCGACAGCTGCACGCGCTCGGCGTAGTCCTTCAGCACCGCATAGTCGAAGCCGTCGCCGGTGAGCGCATAGATGTTGCCGAAGGTGTCGCCGAACTCGTCGTTGAAGAACGGACCGACGACGTCGCTCGGCAACGTCGGCTGGATGTCGCCGATCTTCTTGCGGACCTGGTACCACAGCGGCGGGATGTCCTTCGAACGCAGCGAGTCCTTGGCGACGAACATCACCTGCGACTCGCCGGCGCGCGAGTACGAGCGGATGAACTCGTACTGGCCGGTCTCCATCAGCTTCTTTTCGACGCGTTCGGTGACCTGGCGCGAGACTTCTTCCGCGGTCGCGCCCGGCCACAGCGTGCGGATCACCATCACCTTGAAGGTGAAGGCGGGATCCTCGCTGCGACCCAGCCGCAGGTAGGAGAACGTGCCCGCGATGGCCATCACCAGCATCGCGTAGATGATCAGGCTGCGATGGCGCAGCGCCCATTCGGAGAGGTTGAAGCGCATGGGGGCCTCAGCGCGCCGTGCTGGCAGCGGCTACCGCGACAGGACGATTGTCCCGGTCTACCGGCACCACCTTCTGGCCGTCGCGCAGCAGGTGTCCGCCGGCGGCGACGATCCACGCATCGGCGGCGAGGCCGTTCTTCACCGGCACGCGGTCCTCGCCGTAGGGTCCGGTCTGGATCGGCACGAGCTTCACCGTCGAGCTTTTCGCATCGACGACGTACACCGCGCTGCGGCCGCCCGCGCGCTGCAGTGCCGCCAGCGGCACGGCGATATCGCCGTTGCGCTGGCCGGCGAGGTAGACGCGCGCGCTTTGACCGAGTTCCAGCGCGCCAGCCGGCGCGTCGACAGTGACGCGCGCGGCGTAGGTGCGCGATGCGGGATCGGCGGCCGGCGCGATTTCGCGGATGCGGCCGTTCCAACGCTTGTCCGGCTGCGACCACGATTCCACCTGCACCGGCTGGCCCGCCTTGATGCCGGCGACCATGCCTTCCGGCAACGCGAAGGCCACCTCGCGCACACCGTCGGCGGCCAGCGAGAAGACGGTCTGTCCGGCCGCCACGACCTGCCCGGCTTCGGCGTTGCGCGTCGCGATCACGCCGTCGCGCGGCGCGCGCAACTGGGAATAGGCCGCCTGGTTGCGGGCGACCTCGAGGTTGGCGCGCGCGGCGTTGACCTGGCCCTGGGCGGCTTCGGCAGCGGCGTTCTGTGCATCGACCGTGGAGCGGCTCACCAGCTGATCCTTGGCGAGCTTGCCGAAACGGGCCTGGTCGGCGCGGGCGCGGCCGAGTTCGGCCTCGGCGGCGATCAGTTGCGCCTGGGCCGCGCGTGCCTGCGCCTGCAGGTCGCCCGGATCGAGCACGGCCAGCACGTCGCCCTGGCGCACATGCGCGCCGACGTCGACCTTGCGTTCGACCAGCTTCCCGCCCACCCGGAACGAGAGCGGGCTTTCCTCCCGTGCCCGGACTTCGCCGGCGAAGGCGTTGGCGGTGTGTGTGGACGACATCGGACGGGTCACCAGGACCGGGCGTGCGGCTTCTTCCGGAGCGGTATCGCCCCCGCAGCCGGCGAGCGCCAGCGGCAGGATCGACCAGAGCAGCACGGCTCGGGCAGCGGCGGGGGAACGGCTGCGCATTGCGGGCGACCTCGAGGTTAATTAATGTACCTGGCGGTACTGTATAAATATCAAACCCGTTAGTCTAGTATTGCCTTATGAGCGCCTCACGCAAGACCCCTGCCCCGAAATCCGCCGAACCGCGGTCGTCCGGCCCCGGCCGGCCCAAGGACCTGAGCAAGCGCGCCGCGATCCTCGAGGCCGCCAAGCGGATGTTCACGCAGCAGGGTTTCGACGGCGCCAGCATGGACCAGATCGCCGCCGAGGCGGGGGTCTCCAAGCTCACCGTCTACAGCCACTTCGGCGACAAGGACACCCTGTTCGTCGCCGCGGTCGAGTCCCACTGCGACACCTCGCTGCCGTCATCCCTGTTCGAGCCGTCCCCGATGACGCCATTGCGCGAGCGCCTGATGACGATCGCGCGCGCCTTCTACACGATGGTCAGCTCGCCCGAAGCCGTGGCCGGGCACCGCATGCTGTGCACTCCGCAGATGGCGTCCTCGCCGCTGCCGAAGCTGTTCTGGGAGGCCGGCCCGATGCGCGTGCAGGGCGATTTCGCCGCGCTGCTGCAGCGCCGGGTCAATGCCGGCGAGCTCGATATCCCGGACGTCGCCCGCGCCGCCTCGCAGTTCTTCACCCTGGCCAAGGGCGAACCCCACGCCTGCCTGGTCTTTGGGTGCGCCCAGACCAGCGAGAAAGAGATCGAAGAACACCTGGCCGAGACCGTCGACCTGTTCCTGCGCGCCTACGCGCCCCGCCGGTAGCGATGCGATGCCGGGGCCGGTGACGACAGTCTTGGTTACTTCCGGCACTCAGTCGCCGCCGCGCCGCCCGGCGATCCTTGGCGCCGGCCGTCACCGCGGCCCGGTAGAATGCGCGTTTTCCCCGCGCATGCCAGAGAACGAGATGAGCACCACGATCGATTACGCCAAGGCCCGTGAACTGATGGTCGAACAGCAGGTTCGGCCGTGGGACGTGCTCGACCCGCGCGTGCTCGAAGTGATCGCCGCGATGCCGCGCGAGGAGTTCGTCGCGCCGGAGCATCGCAACCTGGCCTACGCCGACCTCGCCCTGCCGCTGGCGCATGGCGAAGCCATGATGAAACCCGTGCTCGAGGGCCGCACGCTGCAGGCACTCGAGCTGAAGGCCACCGACGACGTGCTCGAGATCGGCACCGGCAGCGGCTACCTGACCGCCTGCCTGGGCCGCCTCGTCCGCGAGGTGGTGAGCCTGGAACGCCATGCCGACCTGGCCGACGCCGCGCGTGCGCGCCTGTGCGCCCAGCATGTCGACAACGTCCAGGTGATCGCCGCCGACGCGCTCTCGTACGCCACCGAGCGGAAGTTCAGCGTGATCTGCGTGACCGGCGCCGTCGACGCCATTCCGCAGCGTTTCATCGATTGGCTGCAGCCGGGCGGCCGCCTGTTCGTCGTCCGCGGCCGCTCGCCGGCGATGGAAGCCGTGCTGGTGCGCAACGAAGTCAACGCCCCGCGCATCCAATCGTTGTTCGAAACCGATTTGCCCTACCTCGCCGGCGCAGCCCCCGCGCCGACCTTTGAGTTTTAAGAACAAGGACCCCGCATGATCCGCCGCCCCATCGTTCTCGCACTGGCTCTCGCCCTGCTGCCGGCCGCCGCCTCCGCGGAAGACCTGCTGCAGACCTACGAACTGGCACGAAACAGCGACCCGCAACTCGCGGCGGCGGAATCCGGACGCCTGGCGATCAAGGAAGGCTCGGTGCAGACCCGCGCCGCGATGCTGCCGCAGATCAACGGCACGGCCAACTTCACGCGCAACCGCAGCTACAGCCGCGGCGATGCCGTCACCAACCCGGACGGCAGCATCAGCATCGGCAGCACCGAATCGGATACCAGCACGCGCGGCACCGAAGTGCGGCTGAACCAGATGATCTACGACCACAGCAACATCACGCGCCACAAGAGCGCGAAGGCGCTGGGCGAAGCCAGCGACTTCCAGCTGGAAGCCGCCGGCGACGACCTGATCACGCGCACCTCGACCGCCTACTTCAACCTGCTGATCGCGCTCGAGTCGCTGGCCGCAGCAGAGGCCGCCGAGACGGCGCTGAAGAAGCAGTTCGACTACGCCTCCAAGCGACTGGAAGTCGGCCTGGCGCCGATCACCGACGTGCACGAAGCGCGCGCCCAGTACGACAGTGCGCGCGCGAACACGATCCTGGCGCGCAACGCGGTCGAGGACTCCTACCAGGCGCTGACCGAACTGACCGGCCAGCCTGTCCGCAACATCAAGGGCCTGCCGAAGGACTTCCAGCCGAACCTGCCGGAATCGCGCGACGCCGAGGGCTGGGTGCAGGAAGCCATCGCCAACAACCCGGCCCTGCGCGCGAAGGAACTGCAGGTCGAGTCGGCCAGCCAGGACGTGCAGACCGCGCGCGCCGGCCACTACCCGACGCTGTACCTCAACGGCAGCTACGGCGACACCACCCTCTGGGGCGACCGCACCAGCAACCTCACGGGATCGCGTGATCTCGACAGCCGCGAGTTCGGCCCGAGCCTGGGCGTGATCCTGTCGGTGCCGATCTTCTCCGGCGGCGCCACGCAGTCCGGCGTCCGCGAGGCCATCGCCCGCCGCGACGTCGCCAGTGACGAGCTCGAGCAGCAGAAGCGCGCCCTGGTCCGCAATACCCGCAACGCCTACCAGACCCTCGTCGCCAGCGTCAGCGAGGTCGAGGCGCGCCGCCTGGCCCTGGTTTCCGCGCAGAGCGCCTACGACGCTTCGCAGGTCGGCCTGGAAGTCGGTACCCGCACCGTGCTCGACGTGCTGCAGAACCAGCGCAACCTGTTCGCCGCGCAGCTCGAATACGCGCGTGCACGCTACCGCCACCTGCAGAACCGCCTGGTGCTGGAGCAGGCCGCCGGTACGCTCGACGTGCAGGACGTGGAAGACATCAACCGCCTGCTGACCACCGATGCCGAGGCGCAGGTCGCGCTGACCGACATCCGCGGCTGAGCAGGCCGGCCGCCAAGGCCGCCCCGCGATCCGGTTCAGGAAACCGCCGATGACCTCGGCGGTTTTTTGTTGCCGGCATCCTGGACACGCCTGCTGCCGGGGTCGCCGTGTGAAGCAGTCATACGGCCAAGGGCCAATATCGTCCTGAACGCAGCGGAGTAGCTTTGTCGGCGCGGCCCACCGGGCCGTCGGGCTGTCAGTCCGCAGCAAAGGACATTTCCATGAATATCAAGAAGCAGTTGATGTTCGCAGCCGCGCTCGCGGCCATCCTGGCCGCGCTGCCGGCCTTCGCCGCCGACGGCGACAAGAGCAAGATCAAGGGCCTGATCACCGCCGTGCAGGGCAACACGATCACCGTCAAGGACGCCAACAACGTCGAACAGACGATCACCGTGTCACCGGCCACCAAGTACAAGAAGACGAAGGGCTTGACCGGCGTCGTGCACGAGAAGGTCGAGGCGGGTTCGCTGATCCCCGGATTGCCGATCACGGCCGATGTCGTGGCTGCCGGAACGGGCTTCGAAGCCACCGAGATCTCGTTCAAGTCGGAAGACTTCAAGACCGCGCAGCAGGTCCAGGCCGGGCTGGCCCCGACCACGGCGCGCATGAACGAGTTCGGCACCTATGAGGCGCTGGCGACCGCCGAAGTGCTGTTCGCCTCTGGCAGCACCGCGATCTCGTCACAAGGCAAGTCCGACCTGATGGCGCTCGCTGCCAAAGCGAAGGAAACCAAGAACTACCAGGTCGTCATGCAGGGCTTCACCGACTCCGTGGGCGACCCGGCTGCCAACCAGCGGCTGAGCACCGCACGCGCGAACGCGGTCGCGAACTTCCTTCAGCAGAAGGCCGGCCTGGCACCGGGGCGTGTCCGCGCAGGCGATGGCATGGGCGTGGCTAACGACGCTGGTTCCGGAAGCAACGCCAACGCGCGCAAGGTCGTGGTGAAACTCGTGGTCGACAAGGGCGTGCAGGCCGGAGACAAGTAAC
The DNA here is from genome assembly GCF_015453285.1 of Lysobacter niastensis. GTDB lineage: Bacteria > Pseudomonadota > Gammaproteobacteria > Xanthomonadales > Xanthomonadaceae > Lysobacter_J > Lysobacter_J niastensis. Next base: position 342,585 of record NZ_JADLZT010000004.1, on the reverse strand, counting down.
CGCATCTCCGCCCGAGCACACAAAGCCCCGCCTCGGCGGGGCTTTTCTTTTATCCGGACGTCACCGACAGCGTCATTGCGCCGCGGAAGCAGCGGGCGGAAACGCCGGCTGCAGCAGCGCCATCGTGCGGGCGAGCGCGCCGCGGCCGGTCTCGACCAGCTCCCGGCCATGGGCCACCATGCGTTCGCGCTGCGCAGGGTCGGCGAGCAATTCCGCCAATGCGGCCTGGACCCCGGCCGCATCGGCGCCGATGCGCAGCGCGCCGGCTGCGTCGAGGCGCTCGGCGATCTCGACGAAGTTGTGCAGGTGGGGACCTGTGACGATCGCGGTACCGGTCGCGGCCGGCTCCAGCAGATTGTGGCCACCGATGGGCTGCAGGCTGCCGCCGACGAAGGCGACGTCGGCGCAGGCGTAGAAACTCATCAGCTCGCCGAGTGTGTCGATGACGAAGACGTCGTCGCCGGCCTGCGGCCAGCGCCTGTGCGAGCGCGTCGACACGTGCCAGCCCTGCCCGCGCGCCTGCTCGGCCGCCGCGCGGAAGCGTTCGGGATGGCGCGGCGCCCACAGCATCAGCAGGCCCGGATAGCGCGCGCGCAGCTGGCGATGCATCGCAATCACCGCACCCTCCTCGTCCTCGTGCGTGCTCGCGGCGATCCACACCGGCTTTCCGCCGCAATGCCGGCGGCATTCCTCGGCAAAGGCCGGCAATCCGGCTGGCACAGCCACGTCGAACTTCAGGTTGCCTGCGACCTGAATCTGGTCGGCCCGCGCGCCGAGGCGGACGAAACGCTCACCATCGGCCTTGGACTGTGCGGCGACGGTACGCACGGTGCGCAGTGCCCGTCCGACCAGTGGCTTGAGCACGCGGTAGCCGCGCAGCGAACGTTCCGACAGGCGCGCGTTGAGGATGTAGGCGGGGATGCCACGCTCTCGGCAGCCGAACAGCAGACTCGGCCACAGCTCGGTTTCCATGATCAGCGCCGCATGCGGACGGAAGTGTCCGAGGAAGCGTCCCACTGCGCCGGGCAGGTCGTACGGCAGGTAGACGTGCTCGACCTGCCCACCCCACAGCGCGCGCACGCGCTCCGAACCGGTCGGAGTGATCGTCGTGACCAGCAGACGCAGGTCCGGGCGGCTGCGGCGCAGCGCGTTGATCAGCGGCACCGCGGCGTTCACCTCGCCGACCGAGACGGCATGCACCCACAGCGTGCGCGGCGGATCACCGTCGCGGTAGATCGCGTATCGCTCGAGCCATCGCTGGAAGTACGCCGGCTGGCGCAGGCCGCGCCAGATCAGGTGGTAGACCGTGATCGGCGCCAGCAGATAGAGCGCCGCCGAGTACAGGGCACGCAGCAGGCGCTCTAGGGGTTCGGTCGGCATCGCGGTAAGGATAACGAAGCGCACGCGATCCGGGCAGGCGCAGTGCTGTGGAACCGCCGCGGGCTACGTGCAGGCGGCGAACACGCCCTAGAATCACGCGCATGTCCGTGCCTTCCCCTGCGACCACCGTCGCGCCACCGCCGTTGGGTCCACGCTACTGGCCGATGTGGCTGGCCATGGCCGCCATGTGGCTGGGCGCCAGCCTGCCCTGGCCCGTGCAACGCCTGCTCGGGCGCGGCATCGGCCGGCTGGCGTATCTCATCGCCGGCGATCGCCGGCGCGCCGCTGCGATCAACCTCGCGCTGTGTTTCCCGGAGAAATCGCAGGCCGAGCGCGATGGTCTACTGCACGACTGCTTCCGCGATCTCGGGATTGGCCTGTTCGAATTCGCCCGCGCCTGGTGGGGCTCCGTCGAACCGATGCGCCGCACCGTTCGCATCGAAGGCCTGGAGCACATCGAACCGATCCGCGCGCAGGGCCGTGGCGTCCTGCTGGTTTCCGGACATTTCATGACCCTGGAGATGTGCGGTCGGCTGATGTGCGACCACCTGCCGCTGGCCGGCATGTACCGGCGCCATCGCAATCCGGTGATGGAATGGGCGGTCAAGCGCGGCCGCCTGCGCTATGCCAGCGCGATGTTCACCAACGAGGACATCCGTGCGGCGATGCGCCATCTCAAGCAGGGTGGCCTGCTGTGGTATGCGCCGGACCAGGACATGCGCGGCAAGGACACCGTGTTCGCGCCGTTCTTCGGCGTACCGGCGGCGACCATCACGGCGACGCACCAGTTCGCGCGGCTCAGCGGCTGCGCGGTGATGCCGTTCTTCCATCGCCGCGAGGGCGGCGACTACGTGCTGCGCCTGGGCGCGGCGCTGCCTGACTTCCCTTCGACCGACGCCACCGCCGACAGCGCGCGCGTCAACAGCGCGATCGAGGCCATGGTGCGCGAAGCGCCGACGCAGTACCTGTGGATCCACCGCCGCTTCAAGCGTCGTCCGCCGGGCGAGACTTCGCCCTACCGCAAGGACGGCTGACGCGCGTCAGTGGTCGGTCTGCGGACCACGCGCCAGCAGGCTGCCCGCGTACAGTGCCGCCAACAGCAGGGTCAGGCCGCCCCAGAACGTCGAGTAGAAGGCCAGGTGCGTGTTGAACGGGAACACCGTCACCGCCAGCGCCAGCATCGCCGGCCGCGCGCGTTCGCGCGCCTGCTCGTCGGCAAACCGCCATGCGCGCCAGGCCAGGGCGATGCCGGCCAGCCACATCAGCACGCCGAACAGGCCGGTCTCGCTGAGCACTTCCAGCACCATCTGGTGCGCATGCAGCGCCGGGCCCTCGCCCCATGCGGCGATCTCGCCGTGACCCGGATCGCAGGCAGGGAATGCCTCGCGGAATCCGCGCGCGCCGACGCCGTTGAACGGATGCGTCTTCGCCATGCACAACGCCGCGCTCCAGATCCGCGCACGTCCGGACAGCGCGCTGTCGAAACCTTCCTGGCTGGCGGAAAGCGCATGCGCGGTACGCGTCACGCGTTCGTGCACCTGCGGGGAGACGAAGTACAGCGCCACGGCGGCGGCGGCGCCGAAGGCGAACACCACGCCCAGCTTCTTCCATCCGAGCAGGCGCCAGCCCGACAGCAGCAGCACCAGCGAATAGGTCAGCCATGACGCGCGCGAGCCGGCGAGCAGCACCACCACGCCTACCGCCGCGGCCGCGCCCAGCCAGCCGGCCGTGCCGAAGCGCCGTCCGGCCGCATACAGCGCGAACGGCGACAGGCTGGCGATCACCTGGCCCAGCTTGAGGTTGCACGGACCGAGTACGCCGCTGAGGCGATCGACGCCGGCGATCTCCTCCGGGCTGCACATGCCATGGCCGCTGATCGAATGCTTGAGCCCATCGAGTGCGGAGAACAGCGGGCTGTTGCCGCTGAGTGCCTGGATGAGCGCATCGGCGGTCCAGATTGCGACGATCACCGCGAGCCCGCCGAAGGTGAGGCGGCGCCCGTGTGGATCGGCCACCGCCAGCGCCACCAGCCACAGGAACGGCAGATAGCGCAGGTCGACCACGGCCTCGCGCAGCGCGCGCGCCGGATCGACGGCATCCAGCGCCGACACCAGTTCGGGCAGCCAGTACGCACAGAACAGCACGCTGGTCAGCGCCCACGCCGAACTGCCCAGCAGCGCGGTGCCGCCGCGGAAGCGCGACGCCACCAGCTTGATGATCGCCGCCAGCGCGCCGAGCACGAGCACGCCTTCGGCGTATCCCGGCGCCGGCCACAGCGCGACATAGGCGAGGATCCACACCGGTGCCCAGCGCCAGCCCGCGGGCGTGGCCGGCAGCGCGGCGTTGGAATCAGTGGCGCTCATCGGTGAGTTCGTCATAGACGGCAAGCGTGGCGTCCTGCATGGCTCGCAAGGAATATGGAATCGTAGCCGGTGGCACGGGGGGATGCTGCAACAGCGTTCTCGCCACGGCATGCAGGCGCTCGCCGTCGAACGGCGCGACCGCGCCCGCAGGCTGCAATTCGCGCAGCAGTTCGCCGGCACCGCCGTGGTCCCAGCCCAGCACCGGGCGTCCCACCGACAGCGCCTCCACCACCGTGCGCCCGAATGACTCGGGCTTGCGCGAGAGCTGCAGCACCAGGTCGCTGGCCGCGTAGGCGCGGGCGATCGCGTCGGTGGGCGCGGTGAACGCGACCGCATCGGCGAAACCTCCCTCCTCGGCTTCCTGTTCCAGTTCGGCGATGTACGCCTCGCGCCCGCTTTCGCGCGCGCCCGGCAGCCAGAGTCGCGCGTCCAGGCCATCGGCACGCAGGCGGCCGAGCAGCGCCAGCGCATCGGCATGGCCCTTCAGGCGCGTACCACGTCCGGGCAGCAGCAGCAGCGGACCGTCGCCCGCGAGCGCCGGATGCTGCGCGACAGCCCAGGCACGTGCCTGGGCATCGGGATGCGGCACGCGCGGAAACGACGCGATGTCGATGCCACGCGGAATCACGCGCAGCTTGCCGGGATCGGTGTCGGGGTAGTGTCGGAGCACGTATTCGCGCACGGCCTGCGACACGCAGACGACGCGCTCGCCACGCGTCATCACCGCGCTGTAGCGCGAAGGCGAGTTGAGCCCGTGCACGGTGGTGACGTAGCGCGGCCGCCGCGCGGCTGGCATGCCGCGCAGCGCCAGCAGGCCGATCCAGGCCGGCAGCCGCGAGCGCGCATGCACGATGCCGGCGCGCTCGCGCTCGAACAGCGCGCGCAGCGCGCGCACGTGGCGCAGCGTCAGCAGCGACTTGCGGCCGATGTCGAGGGTGACGTGTTCTGCGCCGAGCGCCTGCAGGCGCGGCACCAGGCGTCCGCCGGCGGAGACGACGATGGCGCGATGCCCCGCTTCGACCAGTGCCTGGGCGATCTCCAGGGTGGAACGCTCGACGCCGCCGGACTCCAGCGCCGGCAGCAGTTGCACCACGGTCAGGGGCGCTGCGGTCATCCGATGCTCGCCACGCCGGTCACGGTCGGGCGGCAGCGGTCAGTCTTCGAGGACGAAGTGCGAGCCGCAGTACGGGCACTGGCACTCGCGTTCGGCTTCGATCGGCAGGTACACGCGCGGATGCGAGTTCCACAGCGCCATCGAAGGCAGCGGGCAGCTCAGCGGCAGGTCGCTGCGGTGCACGACGTAGCGCTGCTCGGCGTTGGCCTGGGTGGGATGGGCGTTGGCTGCGGTCATGATGCGGGACGGATAGGGCGACGCGGGGCTCGAAGTTTACCAGCCACCCGCCCCTGCCCGCCCGCTTCGTGCGGGCCGCCCGAAGCGCGGACCTATTCCGGCAGGTCGAACAGCAGCACGTCGGCGCGGCCTTCGCCCGTGCCCTTCAGTTGCAGCGTCCCCGACTCGGCCTGGAAGCCGAGCGCATCGCCGGCCTGCAGGTCGCGGCCGTTCACGCTGACGCTGCCCTGGGCCACGTGCAGCCAGTACAGACGGGCCGGGTCGAGGTCCTGGGCGGCGGTTTCGGCGGAATCCAGCCGGACGTTGCGCAGCCAGGCGTCCTGGCGGACCGGCAGGCTGCCGTCGCGCCCATCCGGCGAGGCCAGCAGCGTCCAGCCGCGCGCATCGGCCGGCACGGCCTCGCGCTGGGCATAGGCCGGCTGGTGATTCAGCCGCGACGGCTGGATCCAGATCTGGACGAAGTGCACGGGCTCGGCGTCGGAGGCGTTGTATTCGCTGTGCTCGACGCCGTGCCCGGCGCTCATCCATTGCAGCTCGCCGGGGCGGATGACCCCGCCACCGCCGGCGCTGTCCTTATGGGCGAGCCCGCCGGACAGCACGTAGCTGAGGATTTCCATGTTGGCGTGACGGTGCGGCGGGAAACCCGCGCCGGCGTCGACGCGATCCTCGTTGATCACGCGCAACGGACCGAAGCCCATCCACGCCGGGTCGTAGTAGCTGCCGAACGAGAACGTATGGCGGCTGTCGAGCCAACCGGCCTGTACGCGGCCGCGGGCGTGGGATGGGCGTTCGATGATCATCGCCGAAGTTTACTTCTTGTCGGCACCGGCCTTCGGCACCATCGCCTCGGTGGTGATGCGGATGGTGACGTTGTCGCTGACGTTCGGCGCGTACTTGTCGACGCCGAAATCACTGCGCTTGACCGTGGTGGTGGCATCGAAGCCGGCGGCGGCGCGCTTGGACATCGGGTGGTCGCCGACCTTGTTGATCGTGGTGTCGAGCACGACCGGCTTGGTCACGCCCTTGATGGTCAGGTCGCCGAACACGCGCAGCTTGTTGTCGCCGGCGGCCTCGACCTTCGTGCTCTTGAAGGTGATGGTCGGGTACTTCTCGGCGTCGAAGAAGTCGGCGCTACGCAGGTGCGCGTCGAAGTCGGCGACGTGCGAGTCCAGGCCGGCCAGCGGGAGGGTCACTTCGACCTTCGAGGTGCCGACATTGGCCGGGTCGTACGTGATGAAGCCATCGACCTGGCCGAAGTTGGCGATCGGGTTGGCGAAGCCGAAGTGGCTCCAGCTGGCGACGACCGAGGTGTGGTTCGCGTCGATCTTGTAGGTGAGCGGAGCGGCGAAGGCGGCGGCGCTGGCGGAAGCCAGGACCGCGGCAAGGGCAAGGCGCTTGAACATCAGGGCAAATCTCCGTGGTGGTGGGGGCGTTACAGGATCTGTGCGGCTTCGTCGAAGGACAGGCGTGGCGAACGCGGGAACAGCTTCGCCGGGTCGCCGTGGCCGAGGTTGATCAGGAAGTTGGACTTGATGCGGGTACCGGCAAAGAAGGCCTCATCGACCTTCGCGTTGTTGAAGCCCGACATCGGGCCGCAATCCAGTCCCACCGCGCGCGCGGCCATCAGCACGTACGCGCCCTGCAGGCTGCCGTTGCGCAGCGCGGCGACTTCCAGCGCCGGCTCAGGCTTGGTGTCGAACCAGGACTTGGCGTCGGTGTGCGGGAACAGGTACGGCAGCTTGTCGTAGAAGGCCATGTCGTAGCCGACGATGGCCGTCACCGGCGCGGCCATCGTCTTGGCGTAATTGCCCTCGTCCAGCGCCGGCCCGAGCTTGGCCTTGGCGTCGGCCGAGCGAAGGAACACCAGGCGCAGCGGCGACATGTTGGCGCTGGTCGGGCCCCACTTGGCGAGCTCGTAGAGGCGATGCAGGGTCTCGTCGCTGACCTCACCGCCCAGCTCGTTGTGGGTGCGGGCGGTACGGAACAACTGGTCGAGGGCGGCGTCGGACAGGACTTGGGACATCGGGAGCTCCATGAGGCACCGCAGGCAATGCGGTCCGGTTGCGGAAAACGAAGGAGGGAAGTGTAGAGTCTGGCGGGAACGGAACCGCCGACGGGTTCGGAACGGATCGATCACTTTCGTGCAACAAAGCAGCGCCGACGCCGCCATTGCCGCCAGGACTGGGCACGGTCCGGCCATGCCGCACGCGCCACTGACGAGCGCCTGGACGCTGACCGATGGCCATGCCGGCAACCGGCGCCAGGCGGACGCGCTGGCACGCGCGCTCGGGCTGGAGGCACGCGAGTGGACCCTGCAATCGCAGAAACCATGGCGGTGGCTGGCTCCGCGCCGCCTCCCGGGCGCCCATCGCGCCTTCGGAGCGTCGTTCGCAGCCGCCTTGTCGCAGCCGCCCGCGATCGCCATCGGCTGTGGGCGCCAAGGCGCGCTTGCGACGCGCCTGGCGCGGGAGAACGGCGCACGCGCGGTGCAGATCCTCGATCCGCGGATGCCGCCCCGGCATTGGGACGTGGTGGTCGCCCCGCAGCACGACGGCCTGCAGGGCGACAACGTCATCACCCTGCACGGCAGCCTGCATCCGGTCGACGACCTCTGGCTGGCGGCGGCGCGGCGCGAGTTCGCCACGTTCGCCGCGCTGCCCGCGCCGCGCACGGCCCTGCTGCTCGGCGGCAGCAGCGCGCATGCGCGCTTCGACGACGCGCTGTTCGAATCATTGCTGGGCCAGGTGGAGCGGCTGGTCCGCCACGAAGGCGGAAGCATCCTCGCCACCGCGTCGCGGCGCACGCCCGCCACCGTGCAGGTGCGGCTGCGCGATCGCTTCGCGCGCGTGCCGGGCGTGGTCTGGTGCGGCGAGGCGGACGGCGCCAATCCGTACGCGGGACTGCTCGGGTGGGCCGACCGCATCGTCTGCACGGCCGACTCGGTCAACATGCTGTCGGAAGCGGCGGCGACGCTGGCACCGGTATTCGTCGGTGGTGTCGAACGCATCGACGGCCGCCCGCGCCAGTTCCTCGACAGCCTGTTCGGGCTCGGCCGCATCCGCTTCTTCGACGCAGGCGGCGACAACACGCTGGGCAAAAGCACGCTCGAATCCATCGCGCCAATGCCGATGGACGTGACTCCGCTGCGTGAAACCGCGCGCGTGGCCGCGCTGGTGCAGGCCCGCCTCTAACCCTCGCCGAAATCCAATCCCTGCGCACGCGTGGCACTGCGGATCGCCGCCCGCGCGGCGTCCACAGCGTCGTCACAGGCGACACGGCGCTGGCGGCGGTCGAGCGTGCAGTCGAGTCCGCGCGCCAGCAGCAGCGCATGGGCTTCGTGCAGCGACTTCGCGGTCGCGGCATCGAGCTGCCCGGCCTCGCGCGCGGCCTCGATCAAGCCCGGCGTGTTGCGTGGCACCAGCAATGCGGGATGCGCGGCGGCGGCGCGCAGCACCGTCGCCTGCAGCAGGAACTCCAGGTCGACCAGGCCGCCGTCGCCCTGCTTCAGGTCGAACGCCGCGGCATCGCTGCGGTCGAGTTCGGCGCGCATGCGCCGTCGCATCGACACCACGTCGCCATTGAGTGCGGCAGGATCGCGAGAGGCACCCAGCGTCTGCGCTCGCACTCGCTCGAACTCCGCACACAGCGAGGCATCGCCGGCGACGCCGCGTGCGCGCACCAGCGCCTGGTGTTCCCAGGTCCAGGCGCGGTTGCGCTGGTAGTCGGTGTAGCTGGCGAGGTTCGATACCAGCAGACCCTTGGCGCCGTCGGGCCGCAGTCGCACGTCGACGTCGAACAGGCGGCCGGCCGCGGTGACGGCGCCGAGCAGGGCGACGATCTTCTGCGCCAGCCGTGCGAACCATCGCGCGGCTTCCAGCGGCCGCGCACCGTCGGAATGAGCGCTGTCGCCGTCGCGGGCGTCGTACAGGAAAACCAGGTCGAGGTCGGATCCGAATCCAAGCTCCTCGCCACCCAGGCTGCCGTAGCCGAGCACGGCGAAACGCGCCCCCGGCACGCGGCCATGCGCCGCCGCGACTTCTTCCTCGGCCAGCGCAAGCACGCGCATGACCACGCCGTCGGCCAGCCACGCCAGTTGCTGCGCGCTGTCGCCCGCGGGCTGGCGGCCGTCGCGCACCGCCATGGCGATGCGGAAGCTCAGCGCCTGGCGCACTTCGTTGAGCGCCTGCAACGTGGCTTCGGCATCACCGTCCTCGCCGGCCACCGAAGTACAGGCCGCGACCAGCGCCTCGCGCCCGGGCAATGGCCCGGCGACGCGCACGTCGAGCAGTTCGTCCAGCAGCAGCGGATACGCCGCCAGCCGCTCGGCCAGCAGTGCGCTGCGCGACACCACCTCCACGAGGCGAGCCAGGGCAGCGGGCTGCTCGTCGAGCAATGCGAGATATGCGCTACGGCGCAACACGTTGTGCAGCAGCGCCAGCAGACGCCGCAGCGCGAGCATCGGCTCGGAGGATTGCGCCGCGCCGTACAGCAGCGCCGGCAACACGCGGTCCAGGCGCGCGCGCGCCGCATCCGACAGGCCGCGCACGCCGGGGCTGCGCGCCAGATCGCGCAACAGACCATCGGCAGCGGTGGCTTCCTCGAAGCCTGCGGCGGCGAGCATCGTGCTGTCGCCGCTCTCGGGCAGGGCGCGCCAGTACACGGTGAGCTCGTCTGCATCGGTGGCACGGCGACGCGGCGCCAGCAGCGCTTCGAACTCGGCGGTCACAAGGGCGCGCTGCACGTCGAGCGCGCCGCGCAGCGCCTCCCATCCGGCGTACCCGAGTGCGATGGCGATGCGGGCGCGGTCATCGACGCTCTCCGGCAGCGCATGCGTCTGCGCGTCCCGCAGCATCTGCAGGCGATTCTCCAGAGCGCGCAGGAAGCGGTAGGCCCCGGCCAGCTGCGACCCGGCCTCCTCGCCGACGTGATGCGCCTCGACCAGCGCCTGCAGCGCCGGCAACAGGCGGCGGCCGCGAAGTTCCGGCTCGCGTCCGCCGCGGATCAGCTGCAGCGCCTGCACCAGGAACTCGATCTCACGGATCCCGCCCGGTCCGCGCTTGATGTCGTCGGCCAGTTCCTTGCGCGCAACCTCGGCGCTGATGGCCGCCTTCATCGCCCGCAGCCCGTCGAGTGCGCCGTAATCGAGATAGCGCCGGTATACGAAGGGCCGCAACAGTTCGAGGAAACGCTCCCCGGCCTCGCCGTCGCCGGCCACCGGCCGCGCCTTCTGCCAGGCGTAGCGCTCCCAGTCGCGGCCTTCGTGCTGGAAGTACTGCTCCATCGCCGCGAACGACCAGGCCACGCGGCCCGCGTTGCCGTAGGGACGCAGCCGCAGGTCGACGCGATGGCAGAACCCATCGGCCGTCATCTCGTCGAGCAGCTTCGCCAGTTGCTGGCCGAGTCGCGCGAAATACGTCTCCGCGGCCAGTGGGCGGTCACCGTCGGATTCGCCGTCGTGCTCGTAGGTGTAGACGAGATCGACGTCGGAACTGAAGTTGAGTTCTTCGCCGCCCAGCTTGCCCAGGCCGAACACGACCAGGCGCTGCTCGCGGCCTTCACGGTCGCGCACTACGCCGTGGCGCTGCACGAACTCCGCCTCCAGTGCCGCCAGTGCCGCCTGCAGGCAGCGTTCGGCCAGGCGCGTGCTGCCGGCGAGCGTGTCGTCCACGCCATCGAGGCCGAGCACGTCGCGCCAGATGAGCCGCGTCGATTCCGCGGCACGGTAGCGGCGAAGCAACGCCGGCCAGTCGGTCCGGTTCAGTGCCGTCAGCGCGGGCAGGTCGAACGGTGCCGCGCCATCGTCGGCCAGCAGCTTCGGCAGCAGCGCCGGCTGGCGAACCAGCGTATCGATCGCCAGGTCGCTGGCCATCGCCACTTGCCACACGCGCTCCGCGACCGAGGGCGCGTCGAGCTGGCCTGCCTGCTCGCCGAGCGACGCGCGCAGGCGCGAGAACGCGCGCGGCACCAGCGGTTCAAGCGACGGAGGGAGCACAGCGGGTTCGCCAGGATGATTCATCGCGCGATTCTGGCATGGTGCGTCGCGCGGACGAAAAAGAACGGCCGCCCGAAGGCGGCCGTCCGTACGTCGAACAGCGCGAATCGATCAGTACTGCACGGCGCGCGCCGCATTGACGCGGCCGTTGCCGAACGTGCTGTCGTTGCCCGGCTTGCCGAGGTCGTCGGCCGAAGCACGCAGGATGCGTTCGACTTCCGCCGGTGCCATCTCGCCGCCATGCTTGCCGATGATCAGCGCGGCCACGCCTGAGACGTGCGGCGCGGCCATGCTGGTGCCGGCATTCCAGCTGTACGAGCCCGGCGAGCGCGTGGTGCTCAGCACCATGTCGAACGCCCAGCACGGGATCGTGACGCCCTTGACCGTGCAGTTCTCGTTGCCTTCATAGGCAAAGTCGCCGCCCGGTGCACCGAACGAGATCGCCGACTGGCCGTAGTTGCTGTAGCTGGCGAGCCGGTCGAGGTTGGTGTTGAGGTCGTACGCCCACGCCATCGGGCCCAGCGCCGACACCGCCAGCACGCCCGGCAGCTCAGCCGGGAACGCCTTGAGGTTGGCGACGAAGCAGGTGCCATCGCTGTCGCAGATCTTGGTGCCGCTGTCGTGGTCGAGGTCGCGGCCATCGTTGCCCGCCGACACCACGACCAGCGCATTCTGCGAACGCGCGTACTGGACGGCGCGCTTGGTGGCATTGACCAGTTCGCTGACCTGGTTGGCGCCCTTGCCGTTGACCTGCAGTCCGCCGCGCACGCCGAGGCTCATGTTGATGACATCGGCACCCTTGTCGGCCGCGTACACGATGCCCTGGATGATGCCTTCGAAGCTGCCGCCGCCGGTCGCGGCGCTCAGCACTTTCACCGCGATCAGCTTCGCCTGCGGCGCAACACCGATCGTGCCGATGCCGTTGTCGGCGGCGAGGATCGTGCCCGAGGTATGGGTGCCATGCGAGTTCTGCGAGGCCACCGTGTTGCAGTAGCTCTCGCCCGGCACGAACGAAGTGGAGTCGGCCGCGAGCAGGTTCGGCGCGATATCGACGTGCTGGCAGAACACACCGGTATCCAGTACCGCCACCTTCACGCCCGCGCCGCGATAGCCCTGGTTCCAGGCGCCTGCGGCATCGATCGCGGCATGGCCCCACTGCAGGTCGAAGAAGGGATCGTTGTCGCCGGAGTTCGGCGGGTTGGCGTAGTCCGCTTCGACGTTGACTTCGCTTTCGGGCACGTCGAACTGCACCGTCAGGTCCTGCACGGCCGAACGCACACCCGGGATCTTGCTCGCGCGTGCGCCGAAATCGCTGTAGTCCGATTTCACGATGGCGACGCCGATCTGCGGCAGCCGTGCGGTGATGGTGCCACCGGCGGCTTCGACCTTGCGCGCAAGCTGCGCGTCGAAGGCGTTGGAGTTGGCGGTGACGACGAACGTCGCGGCCTGTGCTGAAGCAGAAAAGACGACCGTACCCAAGGCCACGGTGATGGCCCGTGCAAGCTTGCTCATGGAATTCCCTCTGTCGTGAATGGTCCGAAAGCGCCTTTCGTTCCCCTGTCGACCCCCAGCGCTTTCAAGTCGAGTCTAGGCAGCGGGATGTGAAGGAGTTTCTTCACGCGCCATGAGGCGCTTCCTTTCGCGGATGTCCTGGGCAATTCGCGCGCCAGGCACGACATTTGGGCAAATAAAAAGCCCGCCCCGGTCGAACCGGTTGCGGGCCTGCTCCCTCCCCCACGTCGGGATGCGAGTCGATCGTGAAGGAACCGTTATTCGGTTGCACGCTGCACTGCAAAAGAGAACTGGACAGTTCAGAAGATGCCCTGTTCAGGCTTAAAAAGAAGGGCCCCGGCATGCCGGGGCCCCTGTTCAGGCGATGCTTTCGAACGGCTTACGGACGCGCGACGGTGATGACTGGCGAGGCCCAGGTTTCCCAGTGCGCCGGATTGTCCTCGTCGCCGAGGGCCTTGAGCACCGACATCGTCACCACGTACTGGCCATTGGGCACGGTCCAGGTCTTGCCGCCGCCAGGCGAGGTAGTGAGGCCGTCCCACGACAGCGCGAAGAAGCCCGTCGGTGTGGAATTGCGGCCCATGTATTCCTCGGTGAGCGCGCGGTGCCAGTTCTTGCCCGTGTTGGCATCGGTGACATCCAGACGCAGCTTGCGCGACTGGTGATCGAAGTGCACGAGGAAGAACGGTACGTCGCTGCCCGCCATCGTGTAGGTGCCGCCGCTGGCCTGCTTGATGTAACTGGTGCCCGCCAGGCGGGCCAGCCACGGGAAGCCGTTCGTGGTGGGCACCAACACCTGGCGGAGCTGGTAGTCGCCGACATAGCCGCCGAACGGAACACGCAGCGTGGCGCTGCCGTCGCTCGGCGTCATCACCAGGTAACCGCCGTACATGCCGCCGGCCGGTGCAGCCGCCGGAGGCGTGATGGTCACCGTGACGGTGGCCTCCGCCTTCGGCTGCAGCGTGACGCTGTTGGCTCCGAACGTCACCGCCGTGTTGGGCAGGTAGAAGCCAAGGGGCAGATAAGTGCTGGGGCCTGTCGATACGCTGTTGACCGACGAGAACGCGTAGGTGACCGGCGTGCGGCCCGTGTTCTTCAGCGTCAGTTGGCGCGTGACCGGACCCGTCGTGCTCTCGCCCAGCGACAGCTTGCCTGGCGTGACGCGCGTGGCGTTGACGATGGCGTCGTCGATGCGCAGCATGCCGGCGCCCTGGCGATAGGCGACGTCGAGCAGGCCCGTCCCCGGGTTGCCGGACCACACCTTGGGCACGGCGGTGTTCTGCAGGATCGCGGCGACCTTCTTCGCATTCGTGTTCGGCGCGGACTGCAGCAGCAGCGCGGCGGCACCGGCGACGTGCGGCGAGGCCATCGATGTACCGCTGATGGTCGCGTAACCACCGTTCTCGAGCGGATAGGTCGAGTAGATCGCACCGCCCGGCGCGCCGATGTCGGGCTTGAAGTCCAGGTCCGGCGACATGCCGTAGGCGCTGAAGGCGGAAATCAAACCGCCAGCCGCGTTCGGGAACTTGTCCACCGAGCCCGTCCAGGTCAGCTGCACCGGCCCGGCGGCAAGACGGCCATCGATCAGGTCGCCGAACAGCTTGGTTGTGCCCACCACCGGGATCGTGATGGCGGGCGTGCCGGCCACGGTCGGATTCAGCGGCGCGGCGGTGACGTTGTCGTAGAGCACGACGGCTGCAGCGCCCGCCGCCTGCGCATTGGCAGCCTTGATGTAGAACGAGCACGTACCACGGCGGATCAGCGCGACCTGGCCGGTGAGGCTGCCAGCGGGCAGCGCGGTGCAGGCGTCGGCGGCGCTTTGCGCGGTGCCGGTGCGCGCCATCGACACGGTGCCGGACGACGGCGCCGTCGGCGATGCGGTCGCCTGGTTGAAGCCGACCTTGGTGCCGTCGGGCGAAATCGCGAAATAACGCTGCGTCGCGTGCGTGTTGTCGAACGACGCCACGCTGATGACGTTGTCACCCACGCTCGGCGCGCCGGTGGAATACAGGCCGGTGTCACCGCTGTTGCCCGCCGATGCCACCACGACCATGCCCTTGTTGACCAGGCGCGAAGCGGCCTTGGCGGTCGGGTACTCGGGCCACTGGTAGGTCGAACCGATGCTCATGTTGAGCACGTCCATGTTGTCGGCCAGCGCGCGCTCCATCGCCGCGATCATCACGTCGGCGGTGGTCGACCCCTGGCAACCGAACACGCGATACGCGCCGATCGTCACCTTCGGTGCGACGCCCTTGACCGCACCGTCGGCACCGATGATGCCGGCGACGTGCGTGCCATGGCCGTTGCAATCGTCCGGCCTGGCATCCGGCACCGGGTTCGGGTTGTACGTCGCCGAGGTGGAATCGGCATTGAAGGCATCACCGACGAAGTCCCAGCCCGTGACCACGCGTGCGCTCGGGAACGAGGTGCTTCCGTTGGTGCCGCCGCCGCCCAGGTCGGGATGATCGATATCGATGCCGGTATCCATCACCGCCACGCGGATGCCGGTACCGTCGAGACCGAGTTCGCTCTGTGCGACATCGGCGCCGGTCATCGCCAGCGCGGTCGTCAGCTCGGGCGAGGAGAGCTCCGGGTCCGGCATCGCCACGGTTTCCACCGGGTAGATCGCCTTGACGCCGGGCAGGCGCGCCAGCGTGCTCAGCTGCGAGCGCGGGACGCTGATCGACAGGCCGTTGAAGAGACCATCGAAGGCGTAGTGTTCCTGGTACTTCACGCCGGCCGCGCGGGCGTTGTCGCGGAACGACTTCTTCTCGCTCTTCAGTGAGACGGACTGGCCTCCGTCGGCTGCAGGTGCGCCGCTCAGCTCGACGAACCAGCGTTGCGGTGTTTCGTCGATCGGCTCATCGGAGGCGACGACCGTGGGCGGGTCCAACGGGACCAGCACATCCACGGCGGACGAGCCCGACGCCGCCAGCGCGGCCATGCAGGCGCTCGCAAGCGCCGTAACTGCGAGTACGGATGACTTCTTCACAGCGGATCCCCTTTCTCTAGTGATGTCGCAACGAACAGCCCCCTGTCGTGCCATCGTGCCTATCGGCGCGTGAAGGCGCGGCGTTACAGGAATCGACAACGCCACTACGCGCCTGCACCGGCCATCGGACGCCCTTACGCGGCGAACGATCTGTGTTGCGGCACAGCACGGCATTGCGCCGATATCGCCTACCAGGCGTACGAAACGCTCAGCACCCAGCCGCCATGGTCGCCACAGCCCGGGCAAGCCAGGTACAGCGGAAAGCGTCCCGACTGCCCTTCGGCGTACACCCAGGCCAACTGCAGGTCGGCGCCGGACCACGCCATGCCGGCACCCAGTCGCGCATCGAAGCGATGCCGCTCGAGGTATTCGTCGTATTCGCCTGCATCGCCACGCCGGAGCCATCCTGCATGCGCGAGCAGGCGCATGCGTGCGCCTACCGGATATGCGCCGTCGATCTCGACGTACACCACATGCGCCGGCACGCCGAAGTAGCGAGGCGCATAGTGCACGCGGGCGCTCATGTGCTCGGACGTGAGGCCCGCATGGAGCTCCGGGTAGTCGTAGTCCGCATTGCCGGTGAACATCGCGTACTGCGCGCCGACATCCCAGCTCAACCCCGATGGCAGGCGGCGCGCGTAACCGGCATACGGCAGCCACTGTACCTGCGTGCCGGAGTCCGGCTCGATGCGCACGCTTGATGCGAACACGCCGGCGTACCAGCCATCGGAATGGTCATACGCGAGAGTGGCCTGCACGGCCGGCCGCTCATCGCTTAATGACACGCCCCGGAAGCGGTAATCCGAGGCAACGGCCACGCGCGCGGACACCTGGGCGCAGGCAGCCCCGGCCGACAGCAAGCCCCACAGCGCGACCGCGCCACGCAGCAATGCAGGAGCGCCTCATCTGCGCGGCATCCGGTGCAACGTTTGGGCCGCAGCGCAATCGCAGGCGCAGCGTCCGGCCACGCGCACGACCGCGGCGCATGCGTCGACCGGCACGGGCCGCCTCGGGGGCGAGCCTAGCCCAGGTGCGCCGAGTGCCGCGCGAAGCTGGGGCGTAGGCAAACCGGGCGACAGTTCCCGCAGCAACGCGACCAGGCCGGACACCTGGGCGGCGGCGAAGGACGAGCCCGACACCATGCTCCAGCCACCGCCCGGTGTCGGCGCAGGAATTCCTTTAGCCGGTGCCAGTAGCACATCGGCCGCGTTGCCGGCCTGCCCCGGTGCCGCCACCGCAATCACGCCTTCGTGGTCCGCAGGGAAGCCGCCGTCTTTCGCCAGCGTGTCCACGGCACCGACGACGATGACGCCTTCGTCCAGCGCGACATCGATCAGCCGGGCCAGCAGGCGATCGGAAGGACCGCTCAGGCTCAGGTTGAACACCTGTGCCCTGCTCTGCAGAGCGAACTGCAATGCTTTGGCCAGCGTGAAGCTGCTGCAGTGCGACGCGCCTGAGCTCCCCTGCCAGCATGCGCGCAATGCCAGCAGCCGCGCATCCGGTGCGATGCCTGCGATGCCGATGCCGTCGCCGGCACGCGCGACGATGATCCCGGCCACCTGGGTGCCATGCGTCTCCGCCGGCGGGGTCGCGCCGTCGACGAAATCCCGCGCCAATGCCACTTGCCCGTGCAGATCGGGATGCGCCACGTCGACGCCGGTGTCGAGCTCGGCGACGGTGACGCTTCGTCCGGTCGCGACGGCGTGCAGTTCGCGCAGATGCCAGCGTGTCGTCGCCGGCTGCACCGGTGCCAGCGGATCCGAAGTGCCGAGAACGCGGAACAGGTTCATGCGCTGCACCGACTCCACGCGCGGATCGTCCGATAGCTCGCTCACGGCCTGGTCTCGCGTATCGGGCGACGCAGCCTCGAGCACGAAGCAGGCGAGCCCGAGCGAGGGCATCGGCCAGTCGTCGACCAACCGCAATCCGTGTTCGCGCGCGAGGATGCGCGCGATGCGCCGCTGCGACTGGCGATCCGGCGCCGCCAGGTACTGTCCCGAATACCCCGCGTCCGGCCTGTAGTGCGCGGGAGGTGCTCGCAGCATCAACAGGATCTGGCGGTCCGCCACCTCTCCTGCAGCAGCCGGCGCGTCGGCGACCGCCTGCGACGCCACTGCATCCGGCGGCGTCGCCATCACTCCGGCACCCGGAAACAGCAACGCCAGGCTCAGCAGCAGCGAACGCGAGATCAACGCCGTTCCCCCGCATCCAGAGTTTCGGCCATCGCGACACCCGGCTCGCGCCGAAGCGCTGCCAATGCCGCATCCCGCCGATCGACAGGCACCGCCAGCACGTAGGCGCCCGCATCGCTCGGCCCGTCGACGATGCGTGCCTGGCTCGACAACAACAACCGCTGCACATCGGCGTGGCGCAGGTGCGGCTGGAACATGACCACCAGCGTTGCCTCGCCGGCGCGCCGCGCGGGCTCCATGACCCCAAGGGTCCGGTACATCAGCGGCGACGATGGCGATGTACGGCGCAGCCCGGAACGCTCCTGTCCGACCAGCACACCGGCCAGTGCGAATACCGCACAGAACTGCGCGGCCAGCGCGAATCGCAGCCACGACGGCGCCTGCGACCAGTTCTGAAGCAGTCCCTGCCAGCGAGATGTGCGCGCCGGGTGCGGCGGCTGCAGGCGCTGGCGCAGCCGCGCCAGCGATGGTTCGGCATCGGCGACCTCGTGGGCTTGGACGGTGGGGGATTGCATGCAGTAGCCCTGCAGGCAGCGCAGTTCGTCGAGTTCGCCGCGACACTCCGCACACTCGGCCAGATGCCGGGTGATGCGCTGCGAGTCATCGTCGTCGAGGGTGCCGTTCGCGTACCAGGGCAGCAGGCGCAACGTCCGGGTGTGGTCGGAGCTTTCAAAGTTCAGTACGCGGCCGCTCATATCGCCTCCTCGCGGCTCAATCCGAGCACCGTCTTCATCTTGCGCCGCGCGTAGAACATGCGCGTCTTCACCGTATCGACCGGGCAGTCCATCACCTGCGCAACGTCCCGGCAGCTGTAGCCGAGGTAGTACGTCAGTTCGATCACCGCGCGTTGTTCCGCCGATAACGCATTCATCGCCTGGTCGATGCGCGCATGCAGCTCGAGGCGTTGAACCTCCATGTCGGGACCCACCTGCATCGGATCGGCCAAACCGTCCTGCAACGGCGCGACGGATACCGCAATGTCGTCCTGCCGGCGCAGCGCCTTGAGCGCCTGGCGATAGGCGATGCCGAATATCCACGTCGAAACCCTGGCGTCCGGCTGATACGTATGCGCCTTGCGCCACACCACCATCATCGTGTCATTGAGGATTTCCTCGACCAGCGATGGCCGTCGCGTCATGCCGCGCAGGAAGCGCGTCAGCCGCGGGTGGTACAGCCGGTACAGCGTCTCGAACGCCTCCATGCGCTCGGCGGCCACGCCGTCGATCAGCGCATTCTCATCGGGCGCGGAGCCCGTGCGGTGCTTCCCGCGTGCCTCGCCCTGCATGCCCGGCTCATTCGCCATGCGATTCATCGCCATGCGCGTCACCTCGCGCCGACGTCAATACCCGTGATCGCGAGGCCGGTTCAATAGTGCGCGCCGCCGTGTTCGGGAATGTTGCGCCGGCGTGAGGGTGAACCGTCGTTGTCGTGCGCGGGATTCACTCATTGCGGCGTCGGCGGCTTGCGCTGACGCACGTAATCCAGTCACTCCCGTTCCCAATCCAAGGAGTTGAAAATGAAGTCGCCTGCAAGTCTCCGCACGCATTTCTTCGCGCCCTTGGCACTCGCCTTCGCACTCACCCTGGCCGCCGCGCCGGCGGTGCAGGCCGCAGACGGGTTCCGCTTCGAGCAGCGAAATCTCGTGTCCGACGGATTCATTCCCGCCGAACACACCGACCCCAACCTCGTGAACTCATGGGGCATCGCCTTCAACCCATTCGGATTCGTCTGGGTCGCCGATGCCGATGCCGGGGTATCGACGCTTTACGACGGTGACGGCAATGCCAACGCGCTGGTCGTGGCGATTCCCTCGCCCGGCGATCCCAGTGGCGGCGGCGAGCCCACCGGCATCGTCTTCAATGCATCCAACTTCTTCACGGTCACCAACGGCACGGCCACTGGCGCCAGCCGCTTCATCTTCGCGACCGAGCAGGGCGTGATCGCCGGTTGGGCGCCGAACGTCGATGTCACCCACGCCATCACCGCGATCGACAATTCCGCCAGCGGCGCCAACTACAAGGGCCTGGCATTGAGCGCAGGCGGTAACGGGCAGTTGCTGTATGCCGCCGACTTCTTCCATGCCCGCGTCGACGTGTTCGACAGCACGTTCAAGCCGGTGCAGATGCCGGCCGGCGCCTTCAAGGACCCGCGCATACCGGCAGGCTTCGCGCCGTTCGGCATCCATGCGATCGGCGGCAACATCTACGTCACCTATGCCAAGCAGGACGCGGCGATGACCGACGAGGTGGTCGGACCGGGGCTTGGCTACGTCGACGTGTACACGCCTAACGGCCAGCTGATCCGGCGCATCGCTTCGCGCGGAAGCCTCAACGCTCCCTGGGGCGTCGCGCTGGCTCCGGCCAAGTTCGGCTTCTTCAGCAACGCGCTGCTGATCGGCAACTTCGGCGATGGGCGCATCAACGCCTACGAGCCGGTGTTCGGCTTTGCGCTGGGGCCGCTGCGCGACAAGCACTTCCAGCCGATCGAGATCGAGGGGCTGTGGGGCATCGGGTTCGGCAACGGATTCCTCAACCAGCCGGTCAACACATTGTTCTTCGCCTCAGGACCGGATGACGAGGAGCACGGACTGTACGGGCGCCTCGACGTCATTCCGTAGTCCGACAGCGCAAGAGGAACCGACGAAAGAAAGGCCCGCGTGAGCGGGCCTTTCGATGTTGCTGCAACGGTGGAGGCGGGACTTAGAAGTCCATGCCGCCCATGCCGCCCATGCCGCCGCCCGGCATCGCCGGCTCGTCCTTCTTCGGCAGCTCGGCGACCATCGCTTCGGTCGTGATCATCAGGCCAGCGATCGAAGCTGCGTTCTGCAGCGCGGTGCGGGTGACCTTGGTCGGGTCCAGGATGCCGAACTCGATCATGTCGCCGAACTCGCCGTTGGCGGCGTTGTAGCCGAACGCGCCGTTGCCTTCCATGACCTTGTTGAGGATGACCGACGGCTCGTCACCGGCGTTGGTCACGATCTCGC
Source organism: Lysobacter niastensis (assembly GCF_015453285.1). Classification (GTDB taxonomy): domain Bacteria; phylum Pseudomonadota; class Gammaproteobacteria; order Xanthomonadales; family Xanthomonadaceae; genus Lysobacter_J; species Lysobacter_J niastensis. The sequence continues at coordinate 321,820 of NZ_JADLZT010000004.1, read as the reverse complement.
GCAGCGGCGCTTCCATCGCACGCAGGGCGATGGCGATGCCGTGGTTCTGGTCTTCGTTGATGCCCTTGAGGCCGGCGATCGCGGCCTTGGCGCGCAGCAGCGCGACGCCGCCGCCCGGGACGATGCCTTCTTCAACGGCAGCGCGGGTAGCGTGCAGCGCGTCTTCGACGCGAGCCTTCTTTTCCTTCATCTCGACTTCGGTGGCGGCACCGACCTTGATGACGGCCACGCCGCCGGCCAGCTTGGCCACGCGCTCCTGCAGCTTCTCGCGGTCGTAGTCGGAGGAGGTCTCCTCGATCTGCGCCTTGATCTGCTTGATGCGGCCTTCGATGCCAGCGACTTCGCCGGCGCCGTCGATGATGGTGGTGTTTTCCTTCGAGATCTGCACCTTCTTGGCGCGACCGAGGTCCTTGATGGTGGCCTTGTCGAGCTGCAGGCCGACCTCTTCGGAGATCACGGTGCCGCCGGTCAGGATGGCCATGTCTTCCAGCATCGCCTTGCGACGGTCGCCGAAGCCCGGAGCCTTGACGGCGCAGACCTTGACGATGCCGCGGATGGTGTTGACCACCAGGGTCGCCAGCGCTTCGCCTTCGACTTCCTCGGCGATGATCAGCAGCGGCTTACCGGCCTTGGCCACGCCCTCGAGGACGGGCAGCAGGTCACGCACGTTGGAGATCTTCTTGTCGTGCAGCAGGATGAACGGATCTTCCAGTTCGGCCTGCATCGACTGCTGGTTGTTGATGAAGTACGGCGACAGGTAGCCGCGGTCGAACTGCATGCCCTCGACGACGTCGAGTTCGTTCTCCAGGCCCGAGCCGTCTTCGACGGTGATCACGCCTTCCTTGCCGACCTTGTCCATCGCCTGCGCGATGAGGTCACCGATGTTGGTGTCGGAGTTGGCCGAGATCGCGCCGACCTGGGCGATTTCCTTGCTCGTCGAGGACGGCTTGGAGATCTTCTTCAGCTCCTCGACGGCGCTCACGACGGCCTTGTCGATGCCGCGCTTGAGGTCCATCGGGTTCATGCCGGCGGCGACCGCCTTCATGCCTTCGCGGATCAGCGCCTGGGCCAGCACGGTCGCGGTGGTGGTGCCGTCACCGGCGTTGTCGGAGGTCTTGGAAGCGACTTCCTTGACCATCTGCGCGCCCATGTTCTCGAACTTGTCGGCGAGCTCGATCTCCTTGGCGACGGACACGCCGTCCTTGGTGATCGTCGGGGCGCCGAAGCTCTTCTCGAGCACGACGTTGCGGCCCTTCGGGCCCAGGGTGGCCTTGACGGCGTTGGCGAGCGTGTTGACGCCGCGCAGCATCTTGGTGCGCGCGTCCTCGCCGAAGCGGATTTCCTTGGAAGCCATTGCGGATTACCTCAAAAAAGAATCAGGGAAAAAGGATTCGCGGGAAGCGGGCGATCAGCCGAGGACCGCGAAGATGTCGTCTTCCTTCACGACCAGCAGCTCGACGCCGTCGAGCTTCACTTCGGTGCCGCTGTACTTGCCGAACAGCACCTTGTCGCCGACCTTGACCTTGGGCGCGCGCACGTTGCCGTTGTCGAACACCTTGCCCTCGCCGACGGCGACGACTTCGCCCTTGATCGGCTTTTCGGTGGCCGAATCCGGGATCACGATGCCGCCGGCGGACAGCTTTTCTTCTTCCATGCGCTTGATGACCACGCGGTCGAACAGCGGCTTGATATTCATGGCAACGCCTCCGAAGAGAGAATGTAAGTGGTTGAATGAGCGGGAAAAGTTGCGAGATTTTAGCAGTCACTCGAAGAGACTGCCAAGGCCGCATGCAAAGAAATCCCGGCGAACCGGGACGAGCGAGTAATGGGGCCGGCGCCAGGCCTTTCAAGGGCGACGCGGTGGCAGGGGCCCAGAAAAAGAAAGAGCGCGTCCCCCGAGGAACGCGCTCCGTGGTGTTGAGATGGCCGTCGTCCTCGGCGTGGCGCAATCCTGCGCCGATCCCTAACCGACCCCTTGTCTGTGCCGACGTCCGTGTCGGCGAGGGCAATGGTGGGCGGCGGCGGGGATATTGCCTAGAGGCACCGACTTGCGGCACTGTTGACTCCCGGTAGCGGGCGCCCAACGAAATCCCTGAAAAAAGCCGGTTTCCCGTGATGGGTAATGTTCTACACGCTACCAATAGGACACAGCCTGAGGCGTTTATTGGTCACATCGTGAGCGTCGCTGTCCTCGTCGATATTCAACGGAAGGAGCCGACATGACACCGCAACAACGCATACGCCTGGCCCGACGGCACGCCGGTCTTTCGCAGGCGGCCCTCGGCGCCGCCGTGGGAGTGCAGCGCAGCGCCGTCGGGCATTGGGAGGCGGCACAGGGCAAGTTCCCGAGCGCAGCACACCTGCGCGAGGTGGCGATGGTGACGGGGGTGCAGTTCGAATGGCTGGCCACCGGCCGCGGCAAGATGACGCTGTCACCGGATACTGCGCTGGACTCGGTCGCTGCGGTCGACGCCATCCTGGTCGACGACCCGCTGGAACTGCGCCTGCTCGGCGCCTTCCGCGATGCGCCGACGCTGGCCAAGGCGCCGCTGGTGGAACTGGCCGAGCAACTCGCCCTGCAACGGACGGGGAGGCCGCGCGGGACGCGCGAAGCCGCACGCATCCCGAGTTGACGGCCCGCGGGGGACGACGGCATGGAACGCTGGGTTTCCCGCCTCGCCCGCCGCAGGGGCGGGCGCTAAACTGGCGCCCCTCATGCCGACCCCGACCGATTCCGCCGTGCGGCTGCTGCTGAGCACCTGCCCGGACGTTCCGACCGCCGACACCATCGCCAGGACCCTGGTGGAGGAACGGCTGGCCGCCTGCGTCAGCCGGTTGCCGGGCCTGCACTCGACCTATCGCTGGCAGGGCTCCGTCGAACAGGCCGGGGAAGTGCTGCTGCTGATCAAGACCACCGCCGGGCGTCAGGACGCGCTGATCGCGCGGCTACAGGCCCTCCATCCGTATGAACTGCCCGAAGCGATCGCGGTCGAAGTCCGCGGCGGCCTCGCCCCGTACCTGGATTGGGTGGCCGAACAGACCCGTGACGATGACTGATTCCACCTTGCGTTCCCTGATCCGTTTCCCCGCCGTCCGATTCGTCGCGGCCCTGTTTGCCGGCCTGGCGCTGGCCGGCCCGGCCAGTGCGGCGATCGATCCCGACGACCTGCTGCCGGTCGACGAGGCCTTCGCGCTGTCCGCGCAGGCCGCCTCGCCGGACCGCATCGCGATCCAATGGCGCATCGCCGACGGTTACTACCTCTATCGGCACCGGATCAGCGTGCAGACCGACGCCGGCTTTGCCGCGCAGCCGCTGCAACTGCCGAAGGGCGAGTCGCACGAGGACGAGTTCTTCGGCCGGGTCGAGACCTACCGCCAGTCGCTGACTGCGGAGCTGCCGGGACAGGCCCGCGCTGGCAGCGTCACCCTGAAGATCAAGTACCAGGGCTGCGCCGACGCAGGCATCTGCTATCCGCCGCAGACCCGCAGCGTGACGGTCGCGCTGTCGAGCGCCGCCGCGGCCGAACCGCTGGTGCCGTTCGGCGCGCAGCCAGGCAGCGCGCCATCAGGTGGCGGATTGCTCGGCAATACCCCGGGTGCGACCGATGCCCTGCCGTTGCCGCCGGAGCAGGCATTCCGCTTCGAAGCGATCGCCCAGGACGGCAACACGCTGTTGCTGCGCTTTACTCCCGCGCGCGGCTACTACCTCTATCGCGACAAGACCTCACTGAAGCTCGATGCCGCGGCCGCGAAGTCCGGACTCTCGCTCGGCGCGCCGCGCTGGCCACAGGGCGTGGCGCATCGCGACGAACATTTCGGCAACGTGGTGGTGTTCTTCGATGAAGTGGAAGTGCCGGTGCCGCTCGGCCGCACCCACGCCGATGCGACGCCGCTGCGCCTGACCGCAACGTTCCAGGGATGCCAGAACGACGGCATCTGCTACCCGCCGATGACGCGCAGCATCGATGTCGCGCTGCCCGCCGGCAGCGTGCAGGCGGCGGCGCCACCGGTTGCGCCCGTTGCAGCCGCTGAGGCACCGCTGTCCGCGGACGATGCTTCGCGCTCCAGTGCATCCGTATCCGAATCCGCGGCAGCGCCACAGGCGCGCAGCGAAGCCGCCGCTGCGGCGCCGGACAGCAATCTCGCCGAAGACAGCCGCCTTGCCGCGGCCCTCTCCGGCCCGAACCGCTGGTGGGCGCTGCTGAGCTTCTTCGGCTTCGGACTGCTGCTGGCCTTCACGCCCTGCGTGCTGCCGATGATCCCGATCCTCTCCGGCCTGATCGCCGGCCATGGCCCGGGCCTGGGTGCGCGCCGCGCATTCGCGCTGTCGTTCATCTATGTACTGGCGAACGCGCTGGTGTTCACCGTGGCCGGCGTGGTCGCCGGGCTGGTCGGCGCCAACCTGCAGGTCGCCTTCCAGACGCCGTGGGTGATCGTCGCGTTTGCGGCGCTCTTCATCGCGCTGGCGTTGTCGAGTTTCGGGCTCTACGAATTGCAGTTGCCGGCCGCGCTGCGCAACCGGCTCGGCTCGATGAGCGACAGCCAACGTGGCGGTTCGTGGATGGGCGTCGCGGTGATGGGCGCACTGTCCGCGCTGATCGTCGGCCCGTGCGTGGCGCCTCCGCTCGCGGCTGCGGTGCTCTACATCGGCCAGACCCAGGATCCGGCGTTCGGCGGTGCCGCGCTGTTCCTGCTGGCGATGGGCATGGGCGTGCCGCTGCTCGCGTTCGGCGTGGCCGCCGGCAAGGGCCTGCCGACCAGCGGACCGTGGATGGTCGCGGTGCAGCGCGTGTTCGGCTTCGTGTTCCTCGGCCTGGCGGTGTGGATGCTGTCGCGCGTGCTGCCGGCGCCGGCGACGCTGGCGCTGTGGGGCGTGCTGCTGCTGGCCGCTGCCGCTGCGGTCGCGCTGGCATTGAAGGCGGTTCGCCGCGACGGCGCGCGCGTGCTTGGCTGGACCACCGCGCTGCTGCTCGGGCTGCTCGGCACCGCCCAACTGGTCGGCGCGATGGCCGGGAGCCGCGATCCGCTGCAGCCGCTGGCCGGGCTGTCCGGGGGTGTCGCCGAAGCCCGCGAACTGCCGTTCCGCAAGATCAAGTCGGTGGCCGACCTCGACCGCGAAATCGCCGCCGCCCGGGCCGCCGGCAAGCCGCTGCTGCTCGACTTCTATGCCGACTGGTGCGTGTCCTGCAAGGAAATGGAGAAGTACACGTTCCCGCACCCATCGGTGCAGTCGGCGCTGTCCGGGTTCGTGCTGCTAAAGGCCGACGTCACCGCCAACGACGACCTCGACCAGGCCCTGATGAAGCGGCTGGGCATCATCGGCCCGCCGGCGACGCTGTACTACACCGGCGGCGGCGAACGCCGCGAGCTGCGGCTGTTCGGTTTCGAAGAGGCTGACAAGTTCGTCGAGCGCGCCAGGCGGGCCACGCGCTGATGGGCCCCACCGCGAAGGTGCTGCTGGTCGCGGCGGTCGCCGGGGTACTGGGCGCGGTCGCGGGGTTGTGGCTCAACGGCCCTGGCCCGCTGCTGCGCACCGAAGTCGGCCAGCGAGCCCTCCAGGGCGCCCTCGAGGCCAGCGCCCCCAAGCCGCCGGCGGATCTCGCGGTGGCCCGGCGCGGCGAGGTCATTCCGACCGTGAAGCTGCCTGGTCTGGACGGGAACGTCCGCGAACTGCCAGCGAACTTCACGGGACGCCCCCTGCTGGTGAACCTCTGGGCGAGCTGGTGCGGACCCTGCATCGAGGAAATGCCCGAGCTGGACCGGTTCGCGGCCGCCCAGGGCACGAACGGCACGCAAGTGGTCGGCATCGCGCTGGATGATGCCGCAGCGGTGCAGGACTTCCTGACGCGCATCCCCGTCCGTTACCCGATCCTGCTGGACCAGGCGGGCCCGCGAGACGCCGGCGTGCAACTGGGCAATCCCAAAGGGGTTCTGCCCTATACCGTGCTGGTTTCGGCCGACGGCCGCCTGCTCAAGCAGAAGATCGGGCCTTTCCGGCATGGCGAAATCGAGGACTGGGTCTCGAATTAGAGCGGCCACTCAAACAACTGCTTAATTCCTGACAACTTCGCCGATACGGTAGCGAACGTCTGGACACCCCGGCTGGCATCGCGCACACTGCCCGCCCTTGAGTCCTTTGCCGGCTTTGCCGGCGCGCGAATGGCGAAGCTGCTGGTCCTGCATGGCCCCAACCTCAACCTGCTCGGCATGCGCGAGCCGGAGGTGTACGGCCACGCCACGCTCGACCAGATCGACGCGGACCTGCGTGCACGCACCGAGGCCGCCGGCCACGCCTTCGACAGCCTGCAGTCCAACGCCGAACACGCGCTGGTCGACCGCATCCAGTCCGCACGCGCGGACGGCACCGCACTCATCCTGATCAACCCCGCCGCCTTCACCCACACCAGCGTGGCGATCCGCGACGCACTGGCCGCGGTGGCCATCCCGTTCTACGAAGTACACCTGTCCAATCCGCACCGGCGCGAGCCGTTCCGCCACACCAGCTACTTCAGCGACCTCGCCGTGGGCGTGGTGTGCGGCTTCGGCGCGGACAGCTACCGGTATGCCCTCGACGCCGCGTTGTCCCGGCTTGCCGCCGGCACCGCTCACTGATTCCAACTCACCCGCCCGTTGCCACGGGCACAGACCTAGAGGCCCATCCATGGACCTGCGCAAGATCAAGAAGCTCATCGACCTGCTCGAGGAATCCAACCTCGCCGAGATCGAGATCAAGGAAGGCGAAGAATCCGTCCGCCTGGCCCGCACGCCGAAGGGCACGATGGTCGCCCCGGCACCGGTCATGCACGCCGCGCCTGCCGCCCACGCGCCGGTGATGCCGATGCACGGCCCGACCGAAGCGGCCAGCGGCGGCACGCCCAAGCCCGCCGCCGACCTGCCGCCCGGCCACATCATGCGCGCGCCCATGGTCGGCACGTTCTACGCCTCGCCGGCGCCGGACAAGCCTGCGTTCGTCACCGTCGGCCAGGCCGTCAAGGCCGGCGACACCCTCGGCATCATCGAGGCCATGAAGATGTTCAACCCGATCGAAGCCGACGTGGCCGGCACCGTGCTCAAGGTGATGGTCGAGAGCGGCCAGCCGATCGAGTTCGACCAGCCGCTGTTCGTGATCGGGTGAGCGGGGACTTCGAGCGGCGCAAGCCGCGAGCCCGCGAATGCCATCGCGCATGCAGTCGCGATGGCCGGGGGCACAGCCCCAACTACTTCGTAACGGAATAAGCCCATGCTCGACAAAGTCGTAATCGCCAATCGCGGTGAGATCGCGCTGCGCATCCTGCGCGCGTGCCACGCGCTGGGCATCCGCACGGTCGCGGTGCACTCCACCGTCGACCGCAACCTCAAGCACGTCGCGATGGCCGACGAGTCGGTCTGCATCGGCCCCGCGCCGTCGACCGACAGCTACCTCAACATGGCGCAGATCATCGCCGCGGCCGAAGTCACCGACGCACAGGCGATCCATCCCGGCTACGGATTCCTCTCCGAGAACGCCGACTTCGCCGAACGCGTGGAACAGTCCGGCTTCATCTTCATCGGCCCCAAGGCCGACACGATCCGCCTGATGGGCGACAAGGTCGAGGCGATCCGCGCGATGAAGTCGGCCGGCGTGCCCTGCGTGCCCGGCAGCGGCGGTCCGCTCGGCGACGACCCGGCGACCAACATCAAGATCGCGCGCGAGATCGGCTACCCGGTGATCGTCAAGGCCGCTGGCGGCGGCGGCGGCCGCGGCATGCGCGTGGTCCACACCGAAGCGCACCTGACCACGGCGATCCAGACCACCAAGACCGAAGCCAAGGCCGCGTTCGGCAACGACATGGTCTACATGGAGAAGTTCCTGGAGAACCCGCGCCACGTGGAGATCCAGGTGCTCGCCGACGGCCAGGGCCATGCCATCCACCTGGGCGAGCGCGACTGCTCGATGCAGCGCCGCCACCAGAAGGTGGTCGAGGAAGCGCCCGCACCCGGCATCACGCCGGAGCAGCGCGCCGAGATCGGCAAGGTCTGCGTGGAAGCCTGCCTGCGCATCGGCTACCGCGGCGCCGGCACGTTCGAGTTCCTCTACGAGAACGGCCGCTTCTACTTCATCGAGATGAACACCCGTATCCAGGTGGAGCATCCGGTCACCGAGATGGTCACCGGCATCGACCTGGTGCGCGAGCAGCTGAACATCGCCGCCGGCCACAAGCTCTCGATCAAGCAGAGCGACATCGTGCTGGAAGGCCACGCGATCGAGTGCCGCATCAATGCGGAAGATCCGGATACGTTCATGCCGTTCCCGGGCCTGATCCAGCACTTCCACGCACCGGGTGGCCCGGGCGTGCGCGTCGACAGCCACATTTACGAAGGCTATCGCGTGCCGCCGAACTACGACTCGATGATCGGCAAGCTGATCGTGCACGGTCCCGACCGCGAGACCGCGATCGCGCGCATGCGCGTGGCACTGTCGGAAATGGTCGTGGATGGCATCAAGACCAACATCCCGCTGCAGCAGCGGATCATGTCGGATGCCGGATTCCAGCAGGGTGGCATGAACATCCACTACCTGGAAAAGCGCCTGAAGGAACAGAAGGAAAAGGCGCTGTCGATCGTGTGACCGACCGCCCTTCCCGATGCGGAAGGGCGTTGAAACGAGCGTGATAACGGAAAGCCGCGGCGCGAGAGTGCCGCGGCTTTGTTGTCAGCGGGCCTGTTCGGCCAGCGCCTGCGTCTGCGGCGCGTCGACGACCTGCACGCCCGCGCTCGAAATCGGGCTGAGCACCTGCACGTACTCGGTCGAGCCGTCGGGCCAGACGACCTTGAACGTGCTGCCAGGCGGCAGCGACGAGAACGGCGAACCGCTGCGCGCGCGATGGATCGCGGCGATCTGGGCGGCGCCCTGCGCACGTACCTCGGCCGGCGAGTCCGCCGAAGCCGCCGCCACCGCGGACAGCTCGTGATATTCCTCGCCGTTGATGACGTCGATCACGACGTCCGCGGTTGCGACCGAATAGATGCCGACCAGCAGCAGCCAGAAGCAGGCCTTGGCTCTGCGTAAATTGCGGTTCTCGCTCATATTCATCCTCTCCCCCCGCCCAATAGCGAGGCGACCATCTCGTCCACCGCTTCCGCGCCTTGCGCGCGCGTAGCGCTATTAACGAATCGTTGGAAATCCTGCCCCTGCTCGCGTGAACAGATGCCACCGTTCGCGCAATAAGAAGTCATCAGGGCACTGTCCGGGCCGCAGCTCATCCCGAGTTCGCATGCCGCCACTTGCCAGGCCAGTTCGCTTTGCTGGCTTCCGGCGACCTGGTCGGCCAATTCAGGTTTGCCGTTCGCGACGGCGCCCATCACGGGCGACAACGCCAGATAGGCTTCCGCATCCTTCGAACGGCGTACGCGCAGCACGAGGCTGCGCAGGTAATTCTCATCGTTGCTCAGTGGCCGACCCATTGCGACCAGCGAGGCCTCCGCAGCCAGGCTGCCGGCGCGCGCCGCCTGGATCCGGCGCACGAGCATCGCCTGGAACAGCCGGTCCTGAGGCGCGAAACGCGCGCAACGCTGGCTCACGCGCTGGCGCGAAGTCGCCATCGCCTCCGACGTGGACAGACGCATCGCGGCGATGGCTTCGGTGTCGTGGGCGTAGCCGGTCGGCGCCATCGCGAAGCCGGCGCAATAGTCGTACGCACGGCTCGCCATCCAGGCGGCATCGGGATCGCCCGCGCGCACGGCGGCATCGAGCCTCTGCACGTAGGCATACAGATCCGGCGCGGTTTCGAATTCCTGCCGGGGCGTCGGCGCACGCAGTGTCACGTGGCGATTGGCGACAACGGCATCCTCGATACGACCCGAGAACGGCGCCGCCGGCAGGTCATGCACCTCGGCGGGACCGCCCACGGATACCGCGTCCACCACCCCGCCATCCGGCATCACCGGAGCGCCATGCCGCTGCCAGCCATGGTCGCGCGCAAAAAACAGCGCGGCCAGCATCGCGGACGCCGCGATGAGACCGAACACATGTTTGTTGGCGCTGCGCGGCACCATCCGTCAGCGGCCTTCGCCGATGTGCGGACGGGGCCGGCCGTGGGGCGCGGGCATCCTCGTCTCCTGGAGCGCCTGCCGGGCAGGCACAAAATCCCGGCCATTCTAGGGGGAACTGGCTCCGGTTGCCGCATCGACATTGTCGCTTTCCACGCAACCCAGCATGCCGGCGGCAGGACGCTCTTTACGCCGTCCCGGGCGCGGCCCAACATGCCCGCTCCCCCGTTGCCCGTTGCCCCATGCCGTTCCTCGAACTCACCCTGCCCTGCACCGAAGTCCAGCAGCCCCGCTACGAGCGCGCGCTGGAGAGCGTCGGCGCGCTTGCCGTCACCCTCGCCGACGCCCACGCCGACGCCCCGGACGAGCAGGCGATCTTCGAGCCCGGCGTCGGCGAAACGCCGCTCTGGCACGAACTGGTGCTGACCGCGCTGTTCGAGGCCGGCACGCCGCAGGAACTGCTGCTTTACGCGCTGGGCGCGGCCGACGAAGGCCTGGACTGGTCGCAGGTGCGCTTCCGCGAGGTCGAGGACCAGGACTGGGAACGCGCCTGGATGGACCAGTACGAGCCGCTGCGCTTCGGGACGCACACCTGGATCGTGCCCTGGAACTGCGATCTGCCCGAGGGCGCCGACGCGCCAGATGCGGCCGTGGTCCGGCTCGATCCCGGCCTGGCGTTCGGTTCGGGCACACACCCGACGACCGCGCTGTGCCTGCAATGGCTCGACGAACTGGCATCGCAAGGTCATCTGCGCGAAGCGCGGGTGCTCGATTTCGGCTGCGGCTCGGGCATCCTCGCGCTGGCCGCGCTCAAGCTCGGCGCCCAACAGGCCGTCGGCGTGGACAACGATCCGCAAGCGCTGATCGCCACCCGCGACAACGCCGAGCGCAACGGCGTCAGCGACCGCATGGCCGTGCACCTGCCCGATGACGAACCGCAGGCGACCTACCCGGTCGTGGTCGCCAACATCCTCGCCACCGCGCTGATCGCGCTTGCCGACACGCTGGCATCGCGCGTTGCTCCGGGTGGGCACATCGCGCTGTCGGGCATCCTGGCCGGACAGGAAGACGAAGTGCTGGCGCGCTATGCGAAGGACTTCGACCAGCTGCGCGCCGACCGGCTCGAAGACTGGATGCGCGTCACAGGCGTGCGTCGGGGCTGAGGCCAATCGTGCCCGCTGCGTGATTGAATAACCGGAATGTTCGCGCCCTGCCCGCATTGCGGTTTCCTGGTCGCCCTGGCCACGACCCGCCACAACCCCAAGCAGCGCTGCCCGCGCTGCGACGAGTTGCTGCGCGCCGAGCCCGCCGCCAAAGCCGCGAAAACACGGGCCGCGGCGCAACCGACGGCCGATGCGTCGGTTCCTGCGGCGACGGAAGTGGCCGCAACGCAAACGGCGGCAGCAACTCCTGCGCCCGTGGCGGAAGAATCGCCGCCAGCGCACACGGAGCCGGATTCCGATCCACCCGCTACGCCCGCGGTGGAAGCGCATCCGCAAGCCCCGGAAACGGCCCCGGCCGATACGGCTGAGGTATCGGTGCAGCCCCTCGCCGACGCACCAGCCGAGCCTTCCTTCGAGGAATCCATCGCCGCATCGTCGCTGGCGCCAGCGAATGCGCGCGCCGCCACGCCTCGCCGTCCGCACGCGCGCGCCACGCCAAGCTTTGCCCGCGCTCGCCAGGCCGCGCCCGCGCGACCGCACAACTGGCGCGGACCGGTGGCCATCGCCGCGCTGCTGCTGGTACTGGCGCTGCAGTTGCTGTTGGCGCAGCGCGCGGAACTGGCCATGCAGGCGAACTGGCGGCCTGTCGTCGCCGCAGTGTGCAGCGTGCTGCGCTGCGAGCTTCCGCCCTGGCATGAGCCGGTGGCATTCACGATGCTGGACCGCAACGTGCAACCCAAACCCGGCATGGCCGGCGTACTCGCGGTCAGCGCCAGCTTCCGCAACGACGCTCGCTGGCCCCAGCCCTGGCCCACACTCGTGCTGAGCCTGTCGGATGTCGACGGCCGCCAGGTCGGTCAGCGGGCGTTCGCCCCCGCCGAGTATCGCGAGCACGGCACCGCCGATCTGCTGGCGCCCGGCCAGAGCGCCGCGGTCCAGCTCGATGTCATCGAACCTGCACCGCGGATCGTGGCGTTTACCTTCGATTTCCGCTGACGGCCACCCCCCGACGGTCGCGTTGTTTACCGCGACGCCCCCGCGCTAGACTCGCCGTCCCGTCTGCAGGACCGCGTGCAAATCGCGGGCAGGGGAACCAGACCGGGATTACGTCAGGGGACGCCTTTTGAACGCAGCTGCCAACGAAGCCAATCGCCATCGCGTGCCGTTGCGCGACCATGTGGCCACGTCCATCCGCCGTTACCTCGGCGACCTCAATGGGTCTGACACCGAGAACCTGTACGAGATCGCGCTGCGCGAACTCGAGATTCCGCTGTTCGCGGAAGTCCTGGAGCACTGCGACGGCAACCAGAGCCGCGCGGCGGCCATGCTCGGCATCCATCGCGCCACATTGCGCAAAAAGCTGAAGGACTACGGGCTCGCCTGAGCCGGGATCCGATCACCCTGCCGCAGCCGGCATCGGTGGTCAGCGCGGCGCCCAGCCCGGCGCGACCGCATGACCCATGTACCGGAGCGCGCGAGTCCGCCCGGGCCGCGGCGTATAATTCCGGGGCTTTTTCCTCCTCCCAAAGCCCCCTCATGAGCATCGATCCTGCCGCCCCGCCGGTGAAACTCCGCCGCGCGCTGCTTTCCGTTTCCGACAAGACCGGCCTGATCGAACTGGCCCGGTCGCTCCACGCCCACGGCGTCGAACTGCTGTCCACCGGCGGCACCGCCAAGGCGATCCGGGATGCCGGCCTGCCGGTCAAGGATGTCGCCGACGTCACCGGCTTCCCCGAAATGATGGATGGCCGCGTCAAGACGCTGCATCCGATCGTGCACGGCGGCCTGCTCGGCCGCGCCGGCACCGACGACGAGGTGATGGCGCAGCACGGCATCGCGGCGATCGACCTGCTGGTGCTGAACCTGTATCCGTTCGAGAAGGTCTCGGCCAATCCGGACAGCTCGATGGAGGACATCGTCGAGAACATCGACATCGGCGGCCCGGCCATGCTGCGTTCGGCGGCGAAGAACTTCGCGCGCGTCGCCGTGGCGACCGATCCGGCGCAGTACGCCGGCATCGTCGCCGAGCTCGACGGCAACGGCGGCACGCTGTCGGCGGCCACGCGCTTTCGCCTGTCGGTCGCCGCGTTCAACCGCGTCGCCCAGTACGACGCCTGCATCAGCGACTACCTGTCGGCGCTCAACGACGACGGCTCGCGCGCCTTGTTCCCGGCGCAGCAGAACAGCAACTTCGTCAAGGTCATGGACCTGCGCTACGGCGAGAACCCTCACCAGCACGGCGCGTTCTACCGCGACCTGTGGCCGGTGCCGGGCACGCTGGCGACGTTCACCCAGCTGCAGGGCAAGGAACTGAGTTTCAACAACCTGGCCGACGCAGACGCGGCGTGGGAATGCGTGCGTCAGTTCGAGCGCCCGGCCTGTGTGATCGTCAAACACGCCAACCCCTGCGGCGTCGCCGAGGGCGTGGCCTGCGGCGATGCCTACGAACTGGCCTACGCCACCGACCCGACCTCCGCCTTCGGCGGCATCATCGCCTTCAACACGAAGCTCGATGCGGCTACCGCCAAGGCCATTCTCGACCGGCAGTTCGTCGAGGTGCTCATCGCGCCGGATTACGAGGATGGCGCGCTCGATTACGCGAGGAAGAAGGCGAACGTGCGCGTGCTGCGCATCCCGCATGGCGAAGGCCGCAACAACATGGACGTCAAGCGCGTCGGCTCGGGCCTGCTGATGCAAACCAGCGACATCCGCGAAGTGACGCGCGAGGAATTGAAGGTCGTCACCAAGCTCGCGCCCACGAAGGAGCAGCTCGACGACCTGCTGTTCGCCTGGCGCGTGGCCAAGTACGTCAAGTCCAACGCCATCGTGTACGCCAAGGACCACCGCACGATCGGCGTCGGCGCGGGCCAGATGAGCCGCGTCTATTCGGCGCGCATCGCCGGCATCAAGGCGACCGATGCCGGGCTGGTGGTGCCGGGTTCGGTGATGGCCTCCGATGCGTTCTTCCCGTTCCGCGACGGCATCGACGCCGCGGCGGAAGCCGGCATCAAGGCGGTGATCCAGCCGGGCGGTTCGATGCGCGACAACGAAGTCATCGCCGCGGCCGACGAACACGGCATCGCGATGGTGTTCACCGGCGTGCGTCATTTCCGCCACTGAGGCTTCCGGCCTTGAGCGCTACGCAATCCCGGCTCCGGCCGGGATTGTCGTTTTGGTGGGGCCGACCCCACTGACCGCGCCATAACCGCAGCCGCGGCACACTGCGCGGAACAACGGAGGTTCCCATGTGGATACGCACTGAAACCGAAGCTGACCACGCGGCGATCCGCGACGTCATCGGCGCTGCCTTCGCCGGACAACCCGGCGATGGCGGCCCCGAACAGCGCATCGTCGATGCACTGCGTGAAGCACAGGCGCTGTCGCTGTCGCTGGTCGCGGACATCGACGGCCGCATCGCCGGCCACATCGCCTTCTCACCGGTCACGCTCTCGCCCGCCACGACTGGCCAGTGGTACGGCCTGGCGCCGATAGCGGTACTGCCGCGCGACCAGCGCCACGGCGTCGGCAAGGCGCTGGTGCGGGCCGGCCTCACCGAACTCGAACGCATGCGCGCCGCCGGTTGCGTGGTGCTGGGCGAACCCGGCTTTTACCAGCAGTTCGGCTTTCGCGCCGGCGAAGGCGCGCGCCTCGCCAACGTTCCGCCCGAATATTTCATGGCGCTTGCCCTGGGCGGCACGATTCCTGACGGCGAAGTCCGCTACCACACCGCTTTCGGCCTGACCTGACTCGCGAAGCCGAAGACCGCAGGCCGATCGTGGCCTCCGGCGACGTTCGACTGACTGACACCGGTTCATCGCGCGCTGATTTTCGCCGTCGCTGGGGCCGGTCACGTAAAATCGAGTCCCACGTCGCGCACAGGCAGGAGCCCGCCGCATGAAAGTCCTCGTTATCGGTTCGGGCGGACGCGAGCATGCGCTGTCCTGGAAGCTGGCGCAGTCGGCGCGCATCTCCGAAGTGCTGGTGGCACCTGGCAATGCCGGCACCGCCACCGAGGACAAGTGCCGCAACGTCGCCGTTGCCGCCACCGACATCGACGGCCTCCTGAAGCTGGTCAAGGACGAGGACATCGCCGTCACTGTCGTCGGACCCGAGGCACCGCTGGTGGCGGGTGTCGTCGACCGTTTCCGCGAACACGGGCTTCGCATCTTCGGGCCGACCGCCGCCGCTGCGCAGCTGGAAGGCAGCAAGGCCTACGCCAAGGACTTCCTCGCGCGCCACGGCATCCCGACCGCGCACTACGCCGTCTTCACCGAGGCCGACGCCGCGCTGGAATACGTGCAGGCGAAAGGCGCGCCCATCGTCATCAAGGCCGACGGCCTGGCGGCCGGCAAGGGCGTCATCGTCGCGATGAGCCTGGCCGAAGCGGAGGCCGCCATCACCGACATGCTGTCCGACTACGCATTCGGCGCGGCCGGCGCGCGCGTGGTGATCGAGGAGTTCCTCGACGGCGAGGAAGCCAGTTTCATTTCGATGGTCGACGGCAAGACCGCCCTGCCGATGGCGACCAGCCAGGACCACAAGCGCGTGGGCGATCGCGACACCGGCCCCAACACCGGCGGCATGGGTGCGTACTCGCCGGCGCCGGTGGTCACGCCGGAAGTGCATGCGCGCGTGATGCGCGAAGTCGTCGAGCCGACCGTGCGCGGCATGGCCGCCGACGGCATTCCGTTCACCGGCTTCCTCTACGCGGGCCTGATGATCGACAAGCATGGCGCGCCGAAGGTCATCGAGTACAACGTGCGCTTCGGCGACCCGGAAACGCAGCCGGTAATGCTGCGCCTGCAGTCGGACCTGCTCGACCTGGTCGAAGCGGCGATCGACGAAAGGCTGCACGAAGCCAAGGCGAAGTGGGACCCGCGCCCGTCGCTCGGCGTGGTGATGGCGGCAGAGGGCTACCCCGGCACGCCGCGTACCGGCGACGTGATCAGCGCCTGGGATACGCCCGACATCGAAGACACCAAGGTCTTCCACGCCGGCACCACGCTGGAAGGCGAACACGTCATCACCTCTGGCGGCCGCGTGCTGTGCGTGTGCGCGCTGGGCGACTCGGTGGCCGATGCACAGCGCCTCGCTTATGCAGAAGTGGCGGGCATTTCGTGGCACGGCGAGTTCCACCGCCACGACATCGGCTGGCGGGCGATCGAGCGCGAGGATGAGGAAGCGCTGGCCTGACGGTTTCATGCGCGGCACCGGCGGCAGGATGACCCGTCGCCGGCACCACCGTGTCAACGCGCTGCTTCGGCTTCTCCATTCGAAGGCAGCGGCGTCAGAAGAGGCTTGTCGCTGTCGTTGAGGATCCACACCAGCAACTTGGCCGGCTGCGTGCTGCTCGCGTTGCGCGAAACGAGGTGGCCGATGCCGGGCGTCTCATACCAGGACTGGCCCGCGCGGTAAGTAACAGGCGCCTCGCCCTCGAGCTGCGAAACCACGGCGCCTTCCATGACGTACGCGATAGCGGAACCTCCATGCAGGTGCGGGATCGACTGCTGGCCCGGCGCGTATTCCACCGTGAACGCCAGCGCGGTCTTTCCCGGGGCGTCGGAGAGCTTGCGCTCCTGAAGGATGCTGATCTTCTCCTCGCCATCACGAGAACCGGGGCCGTGGGCGAGCACGGAGGGGGCTGCAGCGGCGAGGGAGGCCAGCAGCAGGACGGCGGATATGCGGATGTTCATGGCGTTCACCTCGATCACATTCACCTCGATCAAATGGCGGAAACCGAGCGGAAGCCGATCGCAAGACGGTTCCAGCTGTTGATGGCGTTGATCGCGAGCGTCAGGTCCACCCGCTCGCGCTCGTCGAAGTGGCCGCTCAGCCACTCGTAGTCGGAGTCCGGGGCGCGCGTTTCGGCGATGCGGGTCAGCGCTTCGGTCCACGCGAGCGCGGCGCGCTCCCTGTCGGTGAAGAAGGGCGCTTCGCGCCACACAGCGACGGCATGGAGGCGCCGCTCGCTCTCGCCCCGCTTGCGCGCATCGCTGCTGTGCAGATCGACACAGTAGGCGCAGCCATTGATCTGCGATGCGCGAAGCTTCACCAGTTCGATGAGGTGCGGTTCAAGGCCGAGTTTGCCGACGGCCGCTTCGAGGGCGAGCATGGCCTTTGCGGCGTCGGGCGAGGCTTTGTAGAAATCGAGACGAGGTTGCATAGCGTTGTTTACTGCTTGGAGGGGGTAGGCGCAGCGTAGGTGCCAGCGCCGCCCCGCAAGGACGCCAATTCCGACAATCTTCGGAGGCCACTCGCCGGCGGTCGGCGCCCCGCTCCCGTGACCCGGCCCACGCACGCGATGTCCGATAATCGCCACGGCCATGGAACTCCACCTCGTCATCGAAGGCACGCGTGGGCTGGCGGAGCAGATCCATCGCCAACTGCGCGACGCCATACGCTCGGGCCGCCTAGCGGCCGGCCAGCAACTGCCGCCGTCGCGCCTGCTCGCCGAGCAGCTCGGGGTGTCCCGCAAGACGGTCGCCCAGGCCTATTCGAAACTGACGTTCGACAGGCTGATCGTCACGCAGGTCGGCGCCGGCACCTTCGTCGCATCGCGACTGCCCCCTCAGTCGCATCCGCTTGCGCAGGAAGACCTGGCAGGCAGTGCGGTCACCCGCCTCTGGCAAGGGATGGAAACGCCACTGCGCCATCCGCTGCCCGAGGCGCGCGTTCGCTACGAATTCATCGCCGGTGCGTCGTCAAGGCGGCTGTTTCCAGAGGCGGAGTGGCGACAGTGCTCGCTTCACGGACTGCGGCGCAGTGCCCTGCATCGCGGCTACTACGCAGAACCGGAGGGGCTGCTCGAACTGCGCGAGGCGGTCAGCCGCCACATCGGTTTCAGTCGCGGCGTGAACTGTCGCCCCGAAGACCTGGTGATCACGAGCGGCGCGCAGCAGGCGCTGGACCTGATCGCACGCGTGCTGATCGAGCCGGGCTGCATCGTGGCCATGGAAGAACCCGGGTATCCGCTGGCGCGCATGCTGCTGGAGGCACAGGGAGCGCAGGTGGTTCCCGTGCCCGTCGATGCGGAGGGAATTTGCGTCGATCGCATTCCCGACGGCGCACGGCTCATCTACACGACGCCGACGCATCAGTTCCCCCTCGGCATGCCCATGAGCGCCGCGCGGCGCCACGCATTGCTCGACCGGGCCCATGAACTCGGCGCGATCGTGGTCGAAGACGACTACGACAGCGAGTTCCGCTACACGACGCAGGCGTTCGAACCTCTCCTGACACTGGATCGGCGGGGACTGGTCGCCTACATCGGGACTTTCTCCAAATCCCTGTCTCCCGAGCTTCGCCTCGGTTATGCCATCGCACCGCCGGCGCTGCGTACTGCGCTGGTCAACGCCAAGCACCTGTGCGACTGGCACACGCCCACGGTGCTGCAATGGGCACTCGCGCGCTTTGTGGCCGACGGAAACCTGCTGAAGCACATCCGCCGCTGCCATGACGTGTTCTCCGAGCGCCGCAATCGCCTGCTGGCTCGTCTGTCGGGCGACCTCTCCCCGTGGCTGGAGCCGCTTCCGGCGATTGCCGGCTACCACATGGCCGTGAGGTTCCGCCGCCCTGTGCCGGTGTTGCAGCTTTGCCAGTTGGCACGGCGTGTCGAGGTCGGTCTGTATCTGTTGAACGCCTGCTACCGGCATCCTCCCCAGGACGATGGTCTGCTGGTCGGCTTCGGCGCCATCGAAGCCGAGGACATCGATCCGGCCCTGGATCGCGTGCGCGGGATCCTCGAACAGTTGAGCGGATAATCGCGGTGCTGGTCGACAAGCACTCGTCGGTCTAGCGATGCCGGTGGTGAGGGGGGAATGGGCCCAGTCTCGGCAAATTGGGCGGCAACTTCGTGTGCGCCAGCCAGTCGAACGCTTCACGCTCAGTGGGGACCACATTCGCGGCCAGGCCATGAATGCGCGCGATGGCGACGCCGATCCGCTCCCGGTCGATGTAGTTCTCTGGAACAACCAGCACCAGCTTCATGGAGCCGGCCGTCAGACGACCCCACTCAGTGATCATTTCGTCCTGCGCGCTCGCGGCCCATTCGGTGACCATGTCCTTTCGCGCCATGACATCTGGAGGAAGGAAGCCCTTCACGTCCGGCATGACCACGACCAGTCCGTCCAGCCCCAGTCGCTTCGCGCGACGAACAGAGACTTTCACCACGTTGATGAAAGCACCAAGGACCAGGTCGGGGTCGGGGCGGGAGATGGCGAACTTGCCAGATCTATCGATGTGCAAACCGGCTTCCACGGCGTAATGACCTGCAAACGCGTCAAGCCCTCCGTGGCCTCAGGACGCTCCCCGTCGACCGACATCCTGACGCCTACTCCTCAGATCGTTGTGGCGCCGTGACGCCCCTTGTCCGGTGCAGGGTGATACCCGAAGTCCGCGAACCGGGACCAGACGATCGGCACTGCCCAGAGGTTGCTCCTGGCCGTTCAGAGCCCGATGTCCTTGGGCGGAAACTTCTTGAACGTCGCCGCATGCGCCTTCAGTTCCGCCGACATGGGCGCAATGAACGCGTTCATTCGATGGCCGACCGGATACTCTTCCTTAGGGTCGATGTAGAGATTGAAGAGCCAGGGGGCTATGCCGACCGAGGCGACGGTCGTCATGTCGATATCGAGCCACTGCGCATGGGTGGTCATGACCTTGATGTGGATCTTGTACTCGTACATGCGCATGGCCATGAGGTCCTTCTCGGCCCATATGAACACCTTCTCCCGGCACGACTCGCCACCGTCGCAGAGCAGGAACGAGGTCTGGCAGATGCCGTCGATGTAGCGGTCCTGCGGCACCTTGTCCCCGGCGCCCGCCAGGGCCAGGCAGGTGTTGAACAAGTCCATCAGGTCGAACAGGCCATCGCTCTCGCGGCCCGGCGAAATCATTCCCTTCCAGTAGGCAATGCCGGGAACGCGGACGCCACCCTCCCAAGCGGAGGACTTGGCACCCCGGAATGGACTGTATCCGGCATCCGGCCAGCTATCGCGTTGAGGCCCGTTGTCCGACGTGATGAAGATGAACGTGTTCTCCAGCACGCCTGCCTGCTCCAACGCGCTGACGATCTCGCCGATGTACGTGTCGACTTCAACAACGCAGTCCTTGTAGGGGAACTTGCTTTTACTGGCCCCCTCGAAGGCTTTTGACGGAAAGTTGTCGGCGTGCACCTTCATGAAAGCGTGTTCCAGGAAGAACGGCTTTCCTGACGCCGCCAGCTCCTTGATCTTCCCTATCGAGAACTCCTTCAGCTTGCGATCGCCGTCGGCGACATCGTCCAGGCACGTGATCCTGCTGGCCTCTTCCGTCTTTCCTCCCTTCCATCCGTGAATCAGCGCCTCGCTCCCGCCCTCCGCGCGCAAGGCGGCCAATCGCTCCGGGTTCAGCACCAGATCCGGATAGCGCCGCTTGTCGAACGCCTGAGACAGCTCCTTCTGGGCTGGATAGAAGCCGTAAAACTCATCGAATCCCACGTCGTGGGGTCGCATGCCCTCCGCTTCGCCGACATGCCATTTGCCGCTGAGCACCGTGGTGTAGCCGGAATCGCTCAGCAGCGCGGCCAGGCTGACTTCGTCGCTCCACGGATTCTTGCCGACACGATCTCCGGCCAGGATCGGTCGAGTGAGGCCGGTCCGTACCGGCAGTCGCCCGGTAAGAATCGCCGAGCGGGTGGGCGTGCACGTGGGTTGCGAGTAGGTCGACGTCAGTTTCAGGCCTTCGCGTGCCAGCCGGTCCATGTTGGGCGTTGCAGCACCAATGGCCTCGCCACCACCGAATGCGCCAGGGTCGCCGTAGCCCATGTCGTCGATCAGGAACCAGACGATGTTCGGCCGCTGGCCCTTTGCCTTGAAGAGCGCGTCGAGCTTTTGCTGCGCGGCATTCGCCTGGTCCACATGCGGAACCGCCGGCTCAAGGTTGTCTCGGGTGCGCTCGGCCTTGCTGAGTGTGCTGGTGCGCTCGCTCACGTCCGACTCCGTCCATCCGAAGCCCCCGACTTCACAGCCGGTCCCATCAAGGGTGCGTGAATGCACTGTAGTCACGCCCGACGCGCACAGCCCACTCCCAGAAAAGAGCTGCGAGTCAGCGGAACTAGGACTTGGAACGTGGCCTGCGTGGCGTTGCTTTGGCGCGCTTCGAACCGGCCACTTTGCGCGGCTCTTCCTCCACCATCGTCACCGCGCCAGAACCCAACCGCTCCATCCATGTCAGCGTATCGACGTACGACAGGAACTGCTGCAGATAGCCCGGCGACAGTTCGCGCATCAGCTTGAGGGAGCGGTGCACGAGGCTGGCGGAGTTGAGTGGGCCGGCGCCGGTGGGGGCCGGCTGCAGCGATTGCCGAAGCTGGCTCTCGGTGCGGACGCGGGTCCAGAGTCTGCGGGCATCGGCCAGCGCGCCCAGCTCCGGAAAGACCACGGCATTCGACTGTCCGCTTGCGCCGGCATCACGCGCTGCCGCGTGGAGCGCGATGTGGCCCAGGAGTCCGGTCAATGCGGCGTGCGCGTCGGCATCCGCCGCATAGCCGTCGATGTCCACTTCCGTCCGGGCGGCCGCTCGTTCGAGATCGTCGGCGTAAGCGGCGATCAGTTCGGACAGCCGAACTTCCAGCTCGCGCCGCACCGTTCCGTCGTGGCCAACCGCGCGGCGCTCCAGTGCGTCGATGCGATGGAAGCGCACCGGATCCAAGCGATCGGCGCCCTGCTCGCGCCACGCATCGAGCATTTGCCGGGCAGTGTTCCCGTCAACACTCATCAACGTTCACGCTTCGCCTTGGGCTTGGGCATCGGAGCGATCTCGACGCGGCGGTTCCTGGCGCGCCCTTCCTCGCTGTTGTTCGCACTCACCGGCTGCTCCGAGCCGAACGCAGCGGCGAACACCGAAGACGACGGCAGTCCGTCGGCGATCAGCGCGCGGGTGACGGTCAGGGCGCGGCGGGCCGACAACTCCCAGTTGTCGGCGAACTCGCGGTTGCCGTCGCGCACCAGGCGATCGTCGGTGAAACCGCTGACCATCAGGATTTCGTCGCGCGCGCCGAGATAGTCGGCGAGCGGGCCAGCGAGGCTCTTCAGCAACTCACGCCCTTCCGGCTGCAGCTGGTCGGAGTTCAATGCGAACAACACGTTGCCGCGGATGCCGATGCGGCCGTCGACCAGCGTCACGCGGCCGGCCGCCAGCGGCGCGGCCAGTGCCTGCTCCAGGGTCTTGCGGCGTTGCGCTTCGATCTGCCGCTGCCGGACTTCTTCTTCCAGCCGGTTCGACAGCTGCATCTGCGCGCCGATGACGCCGACCAGGATCAGCACGAACACGCCGAGCAGCACCGACATCAGGTCGCCGAAGGCGGCCCAGACGGGGGTGGTCGATTCGGCGTCGGCGTCGATCTCGACGCTCATGCCGCCTGCGCCCGCGAGGATGCGCGCTGGTCAGCCAGCTGCTGCAGGTCCTCGATGATCTGCTTCTGCGCGAGCATGCTGAGATCGACGACCTCGCGTGCCTGCGCCACGTAGTACGCCATCTGCTCGTCGCTGCGCGCCTGCGACTTGTCGAGCGCGGCCTCGATACTCTCCAGGCGCGCCACCAGCGACTGGTTCGAGTCGCCGAACTGCTGCACGGCGGCGCCGAATGCATCGCCGAGGCTCGCCACTTCGATGGCACCGACGGTGACGCGGGTCGCCGCGGCTTCCAGCTTGCCGGCCTCGGCTTCTACCTGGGCGGTGAAACGGCTGCCGACGCGATCGAGCAGATCGGCCGACGTGGTGATCAGGGCATCGACGCTGGCGCGCTGCTCGGTTGCCGCATGGTTGACCGCATCCAGCAGGCTCTCGAGCGTGGCCAGCAGGCGCGTGCGTTCCTCGAGCATCGCCGTGTCGCGGACCATGCTGTCGGAGAGTTTCTGGCGCAGCTCGGCGACGACGTCGGCGGCGGCCTTCGGCGCTTCCGACGCGGTCTGCACGAGGCGGGAGATTTCAGCGATGGTGTCGCTGGCATGCGCCTGCGTCTGCACCGAGATCTCGGTGGCGGTGCGTGCGAGGGTTTCGCAGATTTCCCGCTGCAGGTCGGCGGCGCGTGCGTTGGCGTGCTCCCAGCGCTCGTTCATGCCGGTCGTCATCGCGGCGAACGATTCCGACCACGCCGACAAGCGCTCGCGGTCGCGCGATTCCAGCGCCGACTGCAGGTCCGCGTGGGACTGCCGCACAACCTCGACCAGCGACGCGGCATGCTGTTCGAAGGTGGCCGAGGCAGCGGCCATCGCCTGCTGGTTGCGGCCGCTGAGCTCTTCGCCGAGCGCCTGCTGGCGGGCCAGCGCCTCGTTCCACGCCAGCGCGGTGCTGCTCGCGTTCGCTTCGAAGCGTGCCGAGACCGCGTCGACCAATCCGGCCGAACGCTGGTCGAATGTATCGGTGAACTGCTGCAACGAGCCGCGCAGGTCGCGGGCGAGTGCCTCGTTGCTGCCGCGCTGCTCGGCCAACGCTTCGGTCCAGAGACCCGCGACGGTGGCAGTGGTCGACGCGAACCCGCTCGACAACCCGTCCAGTTGTCGCTGTACGGCATCTGCGACGGTGCCGTGCAGCGATGCAGTCTCGCGCGACAGCACGGCCATCGTCGCCTCCACTGCCGGCTGTAGCGCCGCGCCGGCCGCGCGTGCGCTCTCGGCCACGCCCTGCTGCAACGACTGCTCCATCGACTGCGCCAATCGGGTGTACGCGGCTTCGACCTTGCCGTGGAAGGCGTCCTGATGCGCCAGCTGGCGCTCGTTCGCAGCCTGGCTGTGCTGCTCGATGGCGCCCATCATCGCCTGCATCCGCTCGACCAGCGCAGGCATGACTTCGACCTGGCGCTGCAGCAGCTTGAGGGTTTCCTCGCGCTGGTGCGCCTGCGAATGCATGCGCAGCGTCGTCGCGATAGCCGAGTCGAGACGCTGCACCACCTTGATCCGCTCGCGCTTGCACAGCGTCGAGAGCAGGCCAAGCATCGCCGAGGCGGCGACGCCTGCAATCGAGGTGCCGAAGGCGAACGCCAGGCCCTTCACCGGGCCGGCCAGGGATTCACGGATGGCCTGCAGGTCGGCGGCGCTTTCCAGCGCCATGCCCGTGCCGCGCAGGGTCGACATCATGCCCAGCAGCGTGCCGAGCATGCCCAGCAGCACCAGCAGGCCGACCAGGTACGGCGTGAGTGCAGGCGCGGGCAATGCCACACGCTCGCCCTCGATGCGCAGGCGCACCGCACTGCGCAGCGACGGATGCAGGCGGTCGAGCCATTCGCCCAGCGCTGCCGGCGGCGACGACAGTTCGGCGACGGCATGTTCCAGCGTGGCGGTGGCCTTGCGATAGCGATGCAGTTCGATGCCGCCGGCGATGTAGCAGCCGGCGATGAGCAGCGCGACCGACAGCGCGAGCGCGTTCGAACCGAGGTAGCCCGCGCCGATCCAGCACACGGCGGCGAGGCCGGCGAGAAAGACCACGGTCTTGAGCAGATTCTTTTGCATGTTATCCAGCGTTGCGTTGGCGGAGGGCTGCAAGCAGCCCCTCGGCCGGTTGTAGGCGAACATCCAGTTCGGCGAGAAGTACGTTGCGCATGTCCCGGCGGAATACGTCCAGCCAGGCATCGCTCGCGGCGACGGGCATGTCGCCCGTAGCCGCATCGTCAGGGCCCGGCGCGCCTCCGCGCAGGCGTTCGAAGTGTTGGCCCAGCAGCGCGGGCACGGTCGAGAGCAACGCGCGTTCGCGCCGGCCCAGCGCCCGCTCCATCACCGCATCGACCGCGGCCAGCCGCGCCATGTCGGCCGGCCCCTGGGCCAGTCGGTCGCGCAGGCGCTCACGCAGGCGGCCACTGCCGGCCTCCATCGACTGCTGCAACATGAGGTAACGCTGGCGGAAGAACCCGGGGTCGACGGGCGTTTCATCGACACCGTCCTCGGGGACGCGCAGCGCCCGGTCACTGACGATCGCCTGGATCAATGCCGCGCGCACGCGCGCGCAATCGTCCGCATCCGCGCTGTCGTGCGCCTCGGAGTCTGTCTCGGCCGGCCTGGCATCCAACGCCGTGGACAGCACCACGGCGTGAGTCCAGTCGATCCACTGACTCAAACGGTCCGAAAGTGCTTGCCCCGGCGGCGAAATGTCCGTGTCGCTCAGGCGAGCGAGCAGGCGGATGAACGTCGGACCGCTGACCGCGGCCCGCTCAGGTGTTTCCACAAGGGGGGTACTGGCTAATAAAGCGCCATTTTACACGTGATCGGCCACGTCCCGGCCCATTCAGGCAGTGCGCAGCGGCCGCCCCCCCCGTCTCGGCAAGCGTGTCCGTGCGGGCCACTCCGGCTCCAGGCCCCTCCCCCACGGCGCTGGCTGTCCATTGCTCGCGGTCATGGGCCGCGGCCAGATGGCGGTCTGGATAGGCGTGGCGACCTGCTGCCGCTCGCATTGCTGCTCAGCGGGCTCTATCTGTTCGCGCTGCCCCAACGTGAAGCGGCGCAGTGTGCGTGCGGTGCAGGCGCAGCGAAGTCCACCGGGTTGAGCATCGTGGCGGGAACACCGGACTGGCATCCAGACTCCGGAGCGGAACCCGGCTCTGCTAGGCTCGCGCGAACCGAACGGACCTCGTGAGCGCATGGCGCACAACCAGCTCGACCTGCTCCGGCAGCGCCGATTCCTGCCCTACTTCTTCGTCCAGGCGCTAGGCGCCTTCAATGACAACGTGTTCCGGCAGGCCATCATCGGCCTGCTCGGCTACCTCGCGGTCAGCCCGCAGGACAAGACGCTCTACACCAACCTCGCGCCGGCGATCTTCATCCTGCCCTACTTCCTGTTCTCGGCCACCGCCGGGCAGATCGCCGAGAAGCTGGAAAAGTCGAAGCTGATCCGTATCACCACGGCGATGGAGATCGCGATCATGTCGATGGCCGCGGTCGGCTTCGTGACGCAGAACATGGTCGTGCTGCTGATCGCGCTGTTCGCCACGGGCCTGCAGTCGACGCTGTTCGGGCCGGTGAAGTATTCGATCCTGCCGTCGGTGCTGAAGCCGGAGGAACTCACCGGCGGCAACGGGCTGGTCGAGATGGGAACGTCGATCTCGATCCTGATCGGCATGATCTTCGGCGGGCTCATCTTCGCCGTCGCCGGCGCGCAAGGCCCGTGGGTAGCGGGCGTGGCGGTCATCCTGCTCGCGATCACCGGCAACCTCGTCAGCCGCGCGATTCCGCGTGTCGAGGCAGGCGCGCCCGATCTGCGCATCAACTGGAACCCGATCCCGGAATCGCTGGCGATCATCCGGCTGGCGCGCAAGCAGCCGGCGGTGCGTAACTCGATCCTCGGCGTGTCGTGGTTCTGGTTTGTAGGCACGGTGCTGACTTCGAACCTGCCGACCTATGCCGAAGTGAATCTCGGCGGCACGCCGACGCTGTACGTGTTTGCGCTGGCGCTGTTCTCGATCGGCACCGGCGCCGGTTCGATGCTGTGCGAGAAACTCTCGGCGCGCACGGTCGAGATCGGCCTGGTGCCGCTCGGCGCGTTCGGCATGAGCGCCTTCATGATCGACCTGTACTTCGCCCGCAGCGGCGCCGCGACGGCGGCCGGCCTGACCGTGGCGGGTTTCATGCAGCAGCCTGGCAGCTGGCGCATCGTCATGGACCTGGTCGGCATTGGCCTGTTCGCCGGATTCTTCGTGGTGCCGCTGTTCGCGCTGATCCAGAGCCGCACGCCGCGCAGCGAGCTGTCGCGCGTGATCGCCGGCATGAACATCCAGAACTCCGGTTTCATCGTGCTGGCCGCCGTGCTCGGCATCGCCCTACAGCGCTACCTGCACTGGAGCATCCCGCAGGTGTTCCTGGCGCTGGCCATCGCGAACGTGATCGTCGCCATCTACATCTTCACGATCGTGCCCGAGTTCCTGATGCGGTTCCTCAGCTGGGTGCTGGTGCGCGGCCTGTACAGGCTGAAGCTGCACGGCATCGAGAAGAACGTACCGGACGAAGGCGCGGCGCTGATCGTATGCAACCACGTCAGCTACATGGACGCGCTGATCCTGGCCGCGAGCATCCCGCGTCCGGTGCGCTTCGTCATGTACTACAAGATCTTCAACATCCCGGTGATGAGCTGGATCTTCCGCACCGCCAAGGCGATCCCGATCGCCGGCGCAAAGGAAGACCCGGAGCTGATGCGGCGCGCGTTCGAGGAGATCGACGCGGCGCTGGCCGAAGGCGAGATCGTCGGTATCTTCCCGGAGGGCGCGCTGACGAAGGACGGCGAAATCGCGCCGTTCAAGTCGGGCGTGGAACGCATTCTCGAGCGCCGCCCGGTGCCGGTCGTGCCGATGGCCCTGCGCAACATGTGGACCAGCATGTGGAGCCGCCGCGACGGCCGACTGCGGCGCATGCGGGTGCCGCGTCGCTTCCGCGCGCATGTCGATGTGGCCGCAGCGGAGCCGCTCGACGGTGCCAGCGTGGACGCACAGACGCTGGAGGCGAAAGTGCGTGAGCTGCGTGGGGACGCCGCTTAGCCGAAGACCCGCTCCGCGGCCAGGCATGCGACTGACAAGTGTCAAGGTCCGCTGCTAGCATCCGGCGCAGGGGACGCCGCGCGCCGCGTGGCTTGAATACAAACGGGGATATCCATGAGCATGCCGCCGCCGGTTCCGTCGCAGTCGATTCCGAATTACATGGTGTGGTCGATCCTGATCACCGTCGCCTCGCTGTGCCTGTGCTGCATCGTCGGCACGATTCCCGGCATCGTCGCGATCGTCTATTCCTCGCAGGTCAACAGCAAGTTGAACGCCGGCGACCTCGCCGGTGCCACGCAGGCGTCCAGCAACGCCAAGCTGTGGTGCTGGATCACGACCGGCCTGTGCATCCTCGGCCTGCTGCTCAACATCGTGTGGGTCGCCACCGGCGGTGCCGCGCAGTACATGGAAATGATGCAGCAGCTGCAACAGGCGCAGCCCTGATGCTGGCACGGCGGCCGCTGCCTGCATCGAGGGTCGCCGCCGCACTGGTCCTGGGCGCTGCTGTCGTCGCCGGCGTCGCGCTGTTGCTCGTGTTCGACCCGAACGCGGGCGACAACCCCTTGCCGCGATGCGTGTTCCAGATGGTGACGGGGCTGTACTGCCCCGGCTGCGGCATGACCCGCGCCCTGCATGCATTGCTGCATGGGGATCTGGCGACTGCCTGGGCGATGAATCCGCTGGTGGTGCTGATGCTGGCGACCGCGCCGCTGATGGCCTGGCATCAGCTCAAGCTGCAACCCGCGCTGCCCGCGCGCATGTCGCGCTTGCTGATGGACGGAAAGCTCTGGATCGCCTCGCTGATCCTGTTCGGCGTCCTGCGCAACCTGCCGTGGAGCGGGTTCGCCTGGATGGCGCCAGGCTGAGCCTCAGTTGACCCAGCCGGCGATCACGAACAACGCCAGCACCGCCAGCCACACCAGCAGGATGCGCCAGACCAGGCTCATCGCATCGCGCAGTTCCGGCATCTCGCCAACGGGTGCCAGCGGCGGCGGTGCCGGCGGCAGTCCGCCTTCGCCGGCATCGGCGTTGTTCGCTTCGTCGGCGTAATCGGCGGCCTCTTCGGCGAGCTCGCATTTGACGCTGGCGCGCGCCGCGGCACCGAGGAAGCGGGTGTCGAGACGGAACGTCGCGCCACCGGCCTCACGCCACGCGCCGAGCACGGTGTCGAAGTTGCCCACCAGCGCCAGCGACAGCGTCATCAGTTGCGCCACCGGCCAGTCGAGGATCGTTTTCAGGCTGCGCGCACCCGTGCGTGTCTCGTGCGGCAGCGATGCGGCGGCCGTGCCTTCCGCGGCCAGCGCGGTGAGCCGGTACAACAACGCACCCATCGGGCCCAGCAACAGGAACCAGAACAGCACCCCGAACCAGCGCAGCAGCGCGTTGCGGAACACCGCTTCCACCAGCGAAGCGCCGTCGAGCGCGGGCGTTGCGCCTTCGGGCCACAAGCGTGCGGCCGCGGCGCGACGGGCGACGGCATCGGGCGCGTCGACGATCGCCTGCACGTCCAGATCCAGGTCGCGCGGGCCCCATGCGTAGAACAGCACCGCCACGGCGAACACCAACCCGACCAGCCCGTACAGCGGCTCGCGCAGGGCCGCCTGGAACAGGCCGACGCCCAGCACGGGCGGCACCAGGGCAATGACTATTCCCCAGCGTCCACGCCAGAAACTGCCTTCGGGGAAGCGCGTGTCGAGCCAGCGCAGCCAGTTCGCGAACCAGTCGAAGTGGCGCACCGAGGCCGCCAGCGACTGCGCCATGTGCCCCAGCAGCAACGCGATGACGACGGCGATCAGCGTGACGGAGATGGACATTCAGCGGTTCTCCCGGGCCCGGCAACGGGGACTTCGGGCGATTCTAGCCGCGTCGACGTTCAAGCGTTGCGGCCGGCCTCTGCGAACGTGAGCCATTGCACGATCAGCCAATGCGAAATGGAGATGCTCGGTGACAACAACGGACCGCCATCGTCGGCCTGGCCACCCTGCTCCCCGCGCGCCAAGGCCGCCCGCACTTCCTCGGCGGTGAACCAGCGCGCTTCTTCCAGTTCGTCGTCGACCTGCGGCTCGTCGGGCTCGGCATCCGCCGAGAACCCCAACATCAACGCTCCCGGGAACGGCCAAGGCTGGGATGCCAGGTACTGGCAGCGCCGCACGCGCACACCGGTTTCCTCCAGTACTTCGCGGGCGACGGTCTGCTCCAGCGACTCGCCGGGCTCGACGAATCCGGCAATCACCGAATAGCGGCGCGGCGGCCAGGCGGCCTGACGTCCGAGCAGGAGGCGCGCGCCATCGCTGACTGCCACTATTACGGCCGGATCGGTGCGGGGATAGTGTTCGGCGCCGCATGCGCCGCAGCGGCCTTGCCAGCCGCCGCGCGAGAGCGCGACTTCGCCGCCGCAGACGCCGCAGTAGCGATGGCGATGACGCCAGTGCTGCAGCGCGCGCGCCTGTGCGAACACGCTGGCCTCGAACGCGGGCCACAATGCCGCGGCACTGCGAAGGTCGATTCGCTGTGGCGCGACGAAGGCGGTCAACGCGGCGTCGAGTGCGAACCAGGCGCCGCCCTGCGCATCGAGGCCCAGGAAGGTCGCTGCACCGATGCCACCCGGCCCCTCGCTGATGTCGGCGCCGCGTGGTGCCAGCAGTCGCCGTTGTTCATCGGCACCGGCATGCCCCTGCTCGTCGAGCAGGATCACGCGCGCGTCCGGCCAAAGGGCGTTCAGTGCCTCGGCGTCGTCGCGCAGCCGGTCGGCACGATCGAGCGCGCCGCGACAGGCACCGTCGGTGCCTGCCTCGACGAAAGCGAAAGGTGCCGCGGAGTTGCTCACACCGCGAAAGAAGAACCGCAGCCGCAGGTCGTCTTCGCGTTCGGATTGCGGATGACGAACTGGGCGCCGTGCAGGCTCTCGGTGTAGTCGACTTCCGCCCCCATCAGGTACTGCAGGCTGAGCGGATCGACCAGCAGTGTCACGCCGTCGGTCTTCACCGCCAGATCATCCTCGGCCTGCTGCTCGTCGAACTCGAAGCCGTACTGGAAGCCCGAGCAGCCACCGCCCTGGATGTAGACGCGCAGCTTCAGCGCATCGTTGCCCTCCTCCGCAATGAGTTCGCGAACCTTGGCGGCGGCGGCGGAACTGAACTGCAGGGGGCGGTTAAGCGACTGGTAATCCGGCGTCGCGACGGTGGGGATGAACGATTCCATCTGCTCAGGATGGGGCCCGCGACCTTGTCATTCAAGCCGCGTGCGTCAACGCAGCGTTACTGCGCGGCCGTCGCAGGCGCGGCATCGCGCGTGGCATCGGCCCAGGTGAACGACTGCTCGACCGGCGGGCCGGACTGCGGCACCAGGCGTACGGTGACCCGTACCGGCGCGAACCCCTGCGGCAGGAACACGTCGCCCTCGATCTGCTGGAAATACTTGAACGAATACCCCAGGCCGGGCGCCGTCGGCTGCTGGCGCAGGTCCGTCCAGGCCAGCTTCTCCAGCCGGCCGTTGCGCGTGCCCTCGATGGTCATCGTCAGCTGCCCGGCGCTGACCGCACCGCGGTTGAGGTTCTGGGTCAGCGTCGAGGTGAAGTGCCAGGCCATATCGCTCTGCGGCTGCATGCGCAGGGCGTGCACGGTCAGACCGCGGCGCTGGGCCGTGCTGCCCACCAGCCGCTCGTAGAAGGCCACGTCGGCACGCAGACCGGCGATCTCCTCGTCGCGTTCGGCCAGCGTGCCCTGCAGGTCGCGGTTCGCTTCGCGGCTGATCTGGTCGGACCGGGTCAACGTGGTGACCCGCTGCTGCAGCTGGTCAACCTGGGCCTGCAGGCTGCGCGCCTGCCGCTGGCTGTCGCCGAAGCGCCCCCGCAGGTCGCCCGGCGCGGGCGACAACACGCGCCACAAACCCCACGCGCCGAACACCAGCGCGAGCGCCACGACCACGGCGCCGGCCAGTTGCCAGCGACGGTCCTTGCGCTCGGTTGCCACAGGGGCTGCGGGTGAATCCATGCCGGTCACCGGGAAAGGCCGGTGACCAGCCTACTACCCGGGACGGAGCCGGTCAGCCCACCACGGCGTGCGCGTCCACCATCGCTTCAGCTCCCGGCCATGCCACCGCTTCGGCGGCATCGGCATGGATCAGGCGACCGGTCAGCTGCGCGCCCGCGGTCATCTCGACCACCTGGTAGTGCACGTTCCCACGGACACGGGCCTTGGCGGCCAGTTCGACGCGATCGGTGGCGTGGACGTCGCCGTGCAACTGGCCGTTGATCACCACCACCGGCGCGCGCACTTCGCCTTCGATGCTGCCGTGCTCGGACAGCGTCAGGATCGCCGGCTGTCCCTCTTCCGCGATCACCTTGCCGATGATGCGACCCTCGATGTACAGGCCACCGCTGAACTGCAGGTCGCCACGGATCACGACCTGCGATCCGATCAAGGTGTCGATCTGACCCG
Organism: Lysobacter niastensis; assembly: GCF_015453285.1. GTDB lineage: Bacteria > Pseudomonadota > Gammaproteobacteria > Xanthomonadales > Xanthomonadaceae > Lysobacter_J > Lysobacter_J niastensis. Next base: position 289,695 of record NZ_JADLZT010000004.1, on the reverse strand, counting down.
CGTTCTGGGCCGGCTTGTTCTTGAACATGTTGCTCATGTATCCCCAATGGTGTTGGCGCGCTTCCAGCCCAGCATCTGCTCCACGGTACCTCCGTCGCCACGCAGCGATACGCGCACGCGTTGCGGCGTGAAGCCGGCCGGAAGCATGACGCTGCCGGCCACCTGCTGGAAGTAGCGGAATGAATAATCCTGCGGAGGCGCGGCGGGCCGCTGGTGCAACTCGTCCCAGCCGATGGTCGTCAGCTTGCCGTGGCGCACGCCTTCCAGGGCGAACTGCAGCTTGCCGTTGCTGACCGCGCCGCGGTTGAGACTCTGCGTCAGCACCATCTCGTAGCGCCACGTACCACCGGCTTCCGGCACGAAAGCGGCCGAATAGACGGCCAGTCCCTTCGGTTGCGAGGTGGCGCCGACCAGGCGCTCGTAGAAGGCGACGTTGGCGCGCAGTGCGGCGATCTCCTGCTCGCGCTCGGCCAATTCGCCCTGCACCTGCTGGTTGGCGTTGCGGCTGATCTGGTCGGACCGCTGCAGCGTGGCTTCGCGTTGCCTGAGCGATTCGGCCTGCCGATGCCACTGCCGCAACTCATCGCGGACGCGATCGAGCTCCGCGCTTAGTTGCGGCAATCGCGGTGCCGCCAGCTGCTGCGCCCAGAGCCAAGTCGCGCCGATCGACGCGGCCCAGAGCACGGCCGCGCCCGCCCACACCAGCGGACGCCGGTCGCGGTGTTGCTGGACGATCATCAAACGCGGCGATGCCGCCGATCTGGATGCACTCATGCCGACCCGGCGGTGGCCGCCGACTTCCCCCTATACTCGGGACGAGTCTAGCCGGAGTGCTGCCATGTCCTCTGCGCACCTGTTCGCAATTGGCGTGATGCTCGCCTGGCTGGCTGGAATTCGGGCCTATCTCACGGTTTTCGGCGTCGGCCTCGCGGGCGCGATGGGCTGGGTGGACCTTCCTACTGCCCTGGAACCGGCCCAGTCGCCGTGGGTGCTGGGCGTGTCGGGCGCACTCGCCGCGGCCGAGTTCTTCGCCGACAAGATTCCCGGGGTGGATTCGGTCTGGGACCTGCTGCAGACGCTGCTGCGCGTGCCCGCCGGCGCCTTCCTCGCGGCTGCCACACTGTCGCCGGACGGCCACCTCGGTGCGGGCGCGCTGGCGGCCGGCGCCGGCATCGCCCTCACCAGCCACGTGCTCAAGAGCGGCTCTCGCGCTCTGCTCAACACTTCGCCGGAGCCTGTCAGCAACTGGACCGCCTCGGTGACCGAGGACATGGCCGTGGTCGGTGGCCTCGCGCTCGTGTTCGCCCACCCATGGATCGCGCTCGCCATCGCGCTGGTGCTGACGACGCTGGTCGCACTGCTGCTGTGGTGGGTGTGGCGCAAGCTGTTCCGGCGCGCACCGAAGCCCGGCACGGCCTGACGCGCAGATACGAAAACGCCGCCGGAAGGCCGGCGGCGTTCATGCATCACTTCCGCAAAGCGGCGGACGTCACTCCTCGATCTTGGTCAGCAGGTAGTTCTGCTCGCCCAGGCGCTCGATCAGCGACAGCTGGGTCTCGATCCAGTCGATGTGCTCTTCCTCCGAATCGAGGATGTCGGCGAACAGCTTGCGGCTGACGTAGTCGCCCACCGTCTCGCAGTATTTGATCGCCTCGCGTAGCAGGGGCAGCGCTTCCAGCTCCAGCGCCAGGTCGCAGGTGAGGATCTCGCGCGGACTCTCGCCGATGCGCAGCTTGCCCAGCGACTGGAAGTTGGGGAGTCCGTCGAGGAACAGGATGCGCTCGGACAGCTTGTCCGCATGCTTCATCTCGTCGATCGACTCGTGGTACTCGTGGTCCGCGAGTTCCTTGAGGCCCCAGTTCTTCAGCATCTTGGCGTGCAGGAAGTACTGGTTGATCGCAATGAGTTCGTTATAGAGCGCCTTGTTGAGGTACTCGATAACCTTGGCGTCGCCCTTCATGGCGCTGCTCCTTATGCCAATGACTGGCCGGAACTGTAATCCTGTTCACGCAAGCCTGCCGGAACGCGAATCGAGTGCATCCGCGTCCGAGAATCACTAGCGATTGGGAAGCGTCAGGCGGCTTCCTGGAGGACCGGGAACGGCAGCTCGCGGACCGCGTGCGCCTCTTCGAGCAGCGAACCCGCCATGTCCAGGCAGCTGCCGCAGTTGGCGCCGGCGCCGGTACGCATCGTCAGTTCGGTCACGCTCCGGCAGCCGGCTTCGGCCGCGTTGCGGATGTCGTGATCGGTAACCCCATTGCAGATGCAGACGTACACGGCGGGAACACTGGGCAAGCAACCGGTTTGGCTGCGGGGCCCATTCCGCCATGAATGAGAATGATTGTCAATTAACGGCAGGGTCGTTGCCGCCCCGGGAGGCCGGACCGGGCCTGAACCGCCGCCGTGGCCGGGCTCGCGCCGCTGTATCGGAGCGCGGGCCAGGAGCGGGCACGGCCTGGGCGCCAGCCACCTGCCGGGCAGCCGGGGCCAGGTGCCGCAGCGCGCTGGCATAGACCCCCCGCTTGAAGATGACCACGTGCTCGACGGGGTACCAGAAGTCCACCCAGCGCCAATGGTCGAATTCAGGCTTGTCGGTCAGGTCCAGGCGCAGGTCCGACTCCTGCCCGGTCAGGCGCAGCAGGAACCACACCTGCTTCTGGCCGATGCAGACCAGGCGGTCGTGGCGTCGGATGGCGCGCTGCGGGAGCCGATAACGGAGCCAACCCGGCGTCGCGCCCAGCACCTCGACATGCTCCGGCAGCAGCCCGGTTTCCTCGCGCAGCTCGCGATACATGGCCTCGAGCGGCGTCTCATCGGTGTTCATCCCGCCCTGCGGGAACTGCCAGCCGTCCCGGTTCACGCGCCGCGCCCAGAAGACACGGCCGTCCGGGTGCATCAGCACGATGCCGACGTTGGGGCGGTAGCCGTCCGGATCGATCACGATGCGGACTCCAAATTCACTGTTACCGACTCTGCCACGGGCCTGCGCAAAACCACAAGCCGAGCAAACCAGGTTGACGGGCACCGCCGCCACGTGAATAATTGGCGATTCTCCGCGCGGCTATGTAGCTCAGCCGGTTAGAGCACAGCACTCATAATGCTGGGGTCGGTGGTTCGAGTCCACCCATAGCCACCAACTGCACGCGCCAGAGAAACATCGAACCCCGCCATCGCGGGGTTTTTGTTGTCCGCGCTCGTCCAGCTCGGAAATGGTCCGCTCCTAGCGCATTTCCGAACGATCCGACGCGGACGCGCATGCGTATTCGCCGCTCCAGATCGCCGAAACCCGCGCCGCCATTACGTGGCGCGTCGCGTCACTCTCTTACGCGCCCCCTCTTCGACGCTTTCGCCCCCGCACTAGCACCGCGCTGCAACCCTCGGGCAACGCGGCAACGATTGAGACCGCCTGCTCGTCCGGCAGCTCCCGTCTCTCACTAGCGAAAGACCGCGCCCGCATCGATCGACCCGACGAAACGAGCCGGCAGGCTGACCAACACCCCAAGCATCGATCACTCGCAGTGACGCTCTACGCGGCGGATGACGCGGGCTCGGCCTGTGATGGCCGCCTGCGCTCTGTCTGGCGGTGGCAGCCCTTTCGGACACGCGGCCAGGCGCGCCGGCATGGCGGCGCCCCCGAGCGTGTCGGGATCTACGCCCGCATTCACCAACCACAACGCGCGCCCGCTCCCACCCCCCCAAAAAAGGGGGGGGATTCGGCCGGGAATTCCGGTTCAACTCCGAAGACATTCCGCCGGGGATGCGCCGCAACAGAACGGCCGCCCCGGAGGTTCTGCCAAACGGGGGGGGTGAAGTGAAGTCGTTGAACAAGAGAAATGGAAAGTCGATGCGCGTGCTCAGCGCCGCGATCCTGGCATCGCTCGCAGTCGCCGGCAGCGCCGGTGCGGTCGAGATCAATACCGGGAACCCGGACATCGTACTGCGCTGGGACAACACGATCCGCGTCAACCTGGCCAATCGCGTCGAAGGCCAGGATCGCGGAATCCTCGCCAGCCCCAACTTCGACGACGGCGACCGCAATTTCGATCGCGGCATGGTGTCCGAGCGCGTCGACCTACTGAGCGAATTCGACTTCATCTACCAGGACCGCATGGGATTCCGCGTCAGCGGCGCCGGCTGGTACGACGCGGCCTACGAGAGCCTGGACAATGAACACCTTGTCTCGTCTAACCACATGAACAACGGTCGTGCGTCGCTGGGCCTCAGCGACGAAACCGAACGCTACTTCCGCGGCCCGTCGGGCGAGATCCTCGACGCCTTCGTGTTCGGCAAGTTCGACGTCGGCAGCGTGCCGGTCAACGTGAAGCTCGGTCGCCACACCGTGTTCTGGGGCGAGGCTATGCTCAACCCGGTGCACAGCCTCAGCTACGGCCAGTCGGCACTCGACCTGGGCAAGCTGTTCTCGGTCCCGGGCACCGAAGCCAAGGAACTGTTCCTGCCGCGCGAAGCGTTTTCGATGCAGGTGCAGGCGACGCCCGAGCTCTCCTTCGCCGGTCAGTACTTCTTCGACTGGGAACAGGCGCGGATCCCCGAGTCGGGATCGTTCCTCGGCTTCAACGACCACCTGCTGCGTGGCGGCGAATCCTTCATCTTCAGTGCCGCGCCGGTGACTGCCGCCAACCCGCTGGGCGTCAATCGCCTGGTGCGTGGCGAGGACAGCGAACCCGACAAGCACGGCGACTGGGGCATCTCCACGCGCTGGAGCCCGGAGTGGCTCGACGGCACGCTCGGCGCGTACTACCGCGTCACCGCCGATGTGCTGCCGCAGGGCAATGCCACGCCTGCGGTGCGCCCGGGCACGCCCGCGGCCCTGTGCCGCGCACTCGGCCTGACACCGCTCAACGCGACCACCTGCTACATCAATCCGTCGGCAGCGACGGTGCCGGAAGTCCTTGGCGGCACCATCGGCCGTTACGCCGCGGCCTATGCCGACGACATCAAGGTCTACGGCCTCAGCCTGTCCAAGAACCTGTGGGGCGTGAGCATCGGCGCGGACCTGAACTACCGCGAGAACATGCCGCTGCTGAGCGATACGGTCAGCGTGCTTCCGGCTTCGCTGGCGCCGCTCGCCGCGTCCCTGCCGGCGGGCAGTCTGTTCGCTCCGCCCACGGAAGGCGAAACCGGCGCCGCGCGCGGCAATACCTGGCACGGCGTGCTCAACGGCTTCGCCACCTTCTCCGAAACGCCGGTGTGGGATGCGGCGAACCTGATCGTCGAGCTGGCCTGGAACCACTGGAGCGACGTCAAGGAAGGCGCGGCGGTCTTCAAGGGCCGCAACAACTACACCGTGATCGGGCCCGCCGGCACGCCGGTCACGCCGGCCGACAAGGTAACCAAGGATTTCTACGGCCTGGCGATCAACTTCACGCCGACCAAGTACCAGGCCTTCCCGGGCGCCGACCTGTCCTTCCCGATCAGCTACTCGCAGGGCCTGAGCGGCAACTCCGCCGTGCTGCTGGGCGGCAATGAGGATGCCGGCAGCTACTCCCTCGGCGTCGCCGTCGACCTGTACTCGAAGTACCGCTTCGACCTGAAGTACGTCGACTTCCTCGGCGACGACACCACCAACCCGAGTGGCGCGATCACCTCCAACGGTGGCGCCAATTCGTTGCTCACGGATCGAGGTTTCGTGGTCTTCACCTTCAAGACCACCCTGTGATTGTTCCACCAACATTCGAGAGGAACGCAACATGAAATCTTCCAGAATCATCCTCGCCGGCACCCTGCTGTCGGTCCTGGGCAGCGCCCAGGCGGCGGTCGGAGCGGATGAGGCCAAGCAGCTCGGCACCAAACTGACGCGCGTCGGCGCCGAGGCGGCCGGGAATGGCGAGGGCACCATTCCGGCCTACACCGGCGGTCTGACCAAGGCGCCGGCAGGCTTCAAGGCCGGCAGCGGCATCCGTCCCGATCCCTTCGCGAGCGAGAAGCCGCGCCTGACGATCACCGCGAAGAACATGGCGCAGTACAAGGGCCAGCTGACCGTGGGCTCGATGGCACTGCTGAAGAAGTACCCGAACTTCCGCATCGACGTCTATCCGACGCACCGCACCGTGGCACTTCCGGACCGAGTGCTGGACAACACCGCGGCTAACGCGACGCGCGCCAGCACCAGTGACGGCGGCCTCGGCATCTCGGGCGCCATCGGCGGCTATCCGTTCCCGATCCCGAAGAGCGGCTTCGAAGCGATGTGGAACCACCTGCTGCGCTATGTCGGCGTGGCCAGCAACTTCAAGTACGACAACTGGAACGTGGACGGGTCGGGCACGCCGGCGCTCGCCACCAGCGGCAAGCTGATCGTCGAGTATCCGTACTACGACCCGAAGAGCACGCAGCCGGCGCAGGAAACGGACGTCTACTTCCGCACGAAGATCGCCTACAACGCGCCGGCCCGGCGCGCTGGCGAGGCGCTGATGGCGGTGGACGTGGTCAATCCGAACAAGCGTCCGCGCCGCGCCTGGCTGTATCTGCCCGGTCAGCGCCGCGTGAAGCTTGCGCCCGACATCTCCTACGACACGCCCAACCCCGGCACGGCCGGCGCCGCGACATACGACGACGCCTGGATCTTCAACGGCTCGATGGACCGCTACGACTTCAAGCTGGTCGGCAAGAAGGAAATGCTGGTGCCGTACAACACGTACCGGCTGACCTATGCCAACAAGGCTTCCGATGTGACCACGCCGCGCTTCCTCAATCCGGACCTGGTGCGCTGGGAACTGCACCGCGTCTGGGTGGTGGAAGCGACGTTGAAGCCGGGCAAGCGCCACATCTACGCCAAGCGCACCTTCTACCTCGATGAGGACAGCTGGACCGCGCTGTCCGCGGACCAGTACGACGCGAAGGGCCAGCTGTACCGCGCCTCGTTCGCGCACATGGCGCCCAGCTACGACGCCAAGACGCCGAATGCCGAGACGCAGGTGTTCTACGACCTGACCTCGGGCGTCTACAACGTCAGCTTCCTGATGGGCCCGTATGACGGCGTGCGTTACACCAACCCGCTGCCGGCCAAGGAATGGTCGCCCGACGCGCTCGCCGGTGCTGGCATCCGCTGACACCTGACGTATGCGGACTCCGGCTGCCGCAAGGCGCCGGAGTCCGCCATCGCTCTCCGCAGAACGAAGACTCCCCATGAAATCCCCAGCACCGCTGGCCGCCATGCTCGGCCTGGCGATCCTTGCCGCCGCTTCGGCGGCCACCGACCGCAGTTTCATCGACGTGCTGGACCAGCCTTCAGTGTCCAGCGAACAGGCCTCGCAGCGCCTGCTGCAGGCCAGCGCCGCGGCCGGCACGCGTCTCGTCGCCGCCGGCGCACGCGGCCACATCGTCTACTCGGATGATCGCGGCACCTCGTGGAAGCAGGCCAAGGTGCCCGTCAGCGCCGACCTGACCGCACTGCACTTCGCCAACGCGCGCGAAGGCTGGGCTGTGGGCCACGAAGGCGTTGTGCTGCACACGCGCGACGGCGGCGCCACCTGGGAAGTGCAGCTCGACGGACGGCGCGCCAACGCGCTGGTCCTCGAAAGCGTTCGACGCATGGCCGCCAACGGTGTCGACCCGGAAGTCGTCGAGCCCTTGCTGGGCGAAGCCGAACGCGCGGCACAGGAAGGCGCCAGCCGGCCCTTCCTCGACGTCTGGTTCGCCGACGCGCGCGAGGGTTTCGCCGTCGGCGCATACAACCTGATCTTCCACACGCGCGACGGCGGAAGCACGTGGGAGCCGTGGACGGATCGCACGCAGAACCAGCGCTTCTACCACCTCTACGGCATCCGCGGTGGCGGCGATGGCCTCTACATCGTGGGCGAACTGGGACTGGCGCTGCGCTTCGATGCCGCTTCCGGCCGCTTCGTCGCGATGCAGACGCCGTACGAGGGCAGCTACTTCGGCCTGCTGACCAAGCCCGGCCTCGTGCTCGCCTACGGCCTGCGCGGCACGGCCTATCGCTCGCGCGACGGCGGCCAGAATTGGGAGCAGGTGGATACCGGCATCACGGCCTCGATCACGGGCAGCACGGTGCTCCCGGACGGTCGCCTGCTGCTGTGTTCGCAGGCGGGCGATGTCCTGCTGAGCGACGACGACGGCGCGAGCTTCAAGCGCATCGCCACCAAGTCGCCCATGCCCTACACCGGGCTCGCCGCTTCCGGCGATGCCCTGCTCCTGAGCGGCCTTCGCGGTGCGCGGATCGAGCGCCCCGAACTGTAAGAGGATCCTGCTTTGGATACGTCCCGTTCCACACTCGGCGAAATGCCGGTCGTCCGCACGATCGAGGAATTCGACCAGCGCTCCGGTCACTTCTTCGAACGCGCCATCTTCAACAACCGGTTCTGGATTGTCGCCGCCTGCGCCCTGCTGACCCTGCTGCTCGGCTTCCAGGCCACGAAGCTCGCGATCAACGCCGGCTTCGAAAAAATGATCCCGCATGGCCACGCCTATGTCAGGAACTACCTGGAAAGCCGCGGCAGCCTGCGTGGACTGGGCAACTCCGTGCGCGTCGTGGTCGAGAACACCAGCGGCGACATCTTCGATCCGACCTATCTGGAAACTCTCAAGCAGGTCAACGATGAGCTGTTCCTGACGCCGGACGTCGACCGCGCCTGGATGAAGTCGATCTGGACTCCGGCCGTGCGCTGGAGCGAGGTCAACGAGGAAGGTTTCGTCGGCGGTCCGGTGATGCCCGACAACTACGACGGCACGCCCGCCTCGGTCGATGCGCTGAAGCTCAACATCCGCCGCGCCAACATCGTCGGCAACCTGGTGGCCAACAACTTCCGCTCGAGCATGGTGTTTGTGCCCGTGCTGGAGCGCAATCCCGAAACCGGTGCGCGGCTGGACTACCAGGCCTTCTCGCAACGGCTGGAAAAGGTGCGCACGAAGTATGAGAAGGCTTCCAACGGGAAGGTCAGGATCCATGTGATCGGTTTCGCCAAGCTGGTGGGCGACCTGATCGATGGTCTGGTCAAGGTCGCCAGCTTCTTCCTGGCGGCAGCGCTGATCGCCGCGCTGATCATCTTCCTGTACACCCGCTGCCTGCGAAGCACGTTGCTGGTGGTCGCCTGCTCGGTGGTCGCCGTGGCCTGGCAGCTGGGCCTGGTGCGCCTGCTCGGCTTCGAACTGGATCCGTTCTCCGTGCTGGTGCCGTTCCTGATCTTCGCCATCGGCGTCAGCCACGGCGCCCAGAAGATGAACGGCATCATGCAGGACGTGGGACGAGGCACCCATCGCCTGGTCGCCGCGCGCTACACCTTCCGCCGCCTGTTCCTCGCCGGCCTGACCGCGCTGCTCGCCGACGTGGTCGGTTTCGCCGTGCTGATGGTGATCGACATTCCGGTGATCAAGGAGCTGGCGCTGACCGCGAGCATCGGCGTCGGCGTGCTGGTGTTCACCAACCTGATCCTGCTGCCGGTGCTGCTGTCCTACGTCGGCGTCAGCCCGGCCGCGGCGCAGCGCAGCCTGCGCGAAGACGACAAGGAAGCGGCCGGTCGCGGTTTCGGCGCGTTCTGGTCGCTCCTCGACCGCTTCACCGAACGGCGCTGGGCCATCGGCGCGATCGCCTGCGCGGTCCTGCTCGCGGCAGGTGGTTTGTGGGTCAGCCGCGGGTTGCAGGTCGGCGACCTCGATCCGGGCGCTCCCGAACTGCGCAAGGACTCGCGCTACAACCAGGACAATGCCTACATCACCGGCAACTACGCGCTGTCCAGCGACGTGTTCGCGGTGATCGTCAAGACGACGAAGGACGCCTGCCTCAACTACAAGACGCTGGTGCAGGCCGATCGCCTGGGCTGGGCGCTGCAGCAGGACCCGGCGGTGCAGACCACCCTGTCGCTTGCCGACGCCGTGCGCAACATCACCGCCGGCTCGTTCGAGGGCAACCCGAAGTGGCTGACCATCAACCGCAACCAGGACGTGATCAACTACGCGGGTCAGCAGGCCACGGTGCTCAATCCGGAGCTGTTCAACACCGAATGCTCGGTGCTTCCGGTGATCGCCTTCCTGGCCGACCACAAGGCAGAGTCGCTCAAGCGCGTGGCGGGCATCGCCGAAGACTTCGCAGCCCGGCACAACGACAAGGACGTGACGTTCAAGCTGGCCGCGGGCTCCGCCGGCATCGAGGCCGCCACCAACGAAGTGGTCGGCCGCGCCAGCCGTTCGATGCTGCTGTACGTCTACGGCGCGGTGGTGCTGCTGTGCTTCGTCGCCTTCCGCAGCTGGCGTGCGGTGGTCGTCGCGGTGCTGCCGCTGATCCTGACCTCGATCCTGTGCGAGGCGCTGATGGTGTACCTCGGCATCGGCGTCAAGGTCGCGACACTTCCGGTCATCGCCCTTGGCGCCGGCATCGGCGTCGACTACGCGCTGTACCTGCTGAGCGTGCAGCTGGGCCAGCAACGCGCCGGACTGCCGCTCTCCGAGGCCTACCGGCGCGCGGTGATGTTCACCGGCAAGGTGGTCGCGCTGGTCGGCATCACCCTGGCTGCAGGCGTGATCACCTGGGCGTTCTCGCCGATCAAGTTCCAGGCCGACATGGGCATCCTCCTCACCTTCATGTTCGTGTGGAACATGATCGGTGCCCTGGTGCTCGTGCCCGCGCTCTCGCATTTCCTGTTGCGCAAGGTGGAGGCATGACATGTTCGGCCTGATGCAGGATCACAAGCTTCTCGTCCCGTCCCTGATCGAGCATGCGGCGGCATGCCACCCCGACGCCGAGATCGTTTCGCGCACGGTCGAAGGCCCCATCCATCGCTGCACGTACCGCGACATCCACGGGCGCGCGAAGCAGGCCGCCAACGCGCTTTCCGCGCTCGGCGTGCAGCGCGGCGAGCGGGTCGCGACGCTGGCGTGGAACGGCTACCGCCACATGGAGCTGTACTTCGCCGTATCGGGCATGGGCGCCGTCCTGCACACGGTCAACCCGCGCCTGTTCCCCGAGCAGCTCGAGTACATCATCAACCACGCCGAAGATGCGGTGCTGTGCTTCGACCTGAGCTTCGTCGCACTGGTGGAGAAACTCGCGCCGCAACTGAAGAGCGTGCGCGCGTTCGTGCTGATGACGGATCGCGCGCACATGCCCGAATGCGCCATTCCCGGGTTGCTGTGTTACGAGGACCTGCTCGCGGCCGAGTCCAGCGACTACGCCTGGCCGGACCTGGACGAGTGCTCCGCCGCCTCGCTCTGCTACACCTCGGGCACGACCGGCATGCCGAAGGGCGTGCTCTATTCGCACCGGTCGACCGTGCTGCATGCCTTCGGCGCCTGCACCGCGGACAGCTTCGCCCTGGGTCGAAGCGATACCGCGCTGCTGGTAGTACCGATGTTCCACGTCAACGCCTGGAGCATGCCCTATGCCGGCGCGATGAGTGGCGCCAAGCTGGTGCTGCCCGGCCCGGCCCTGGACGGTGCCAGCGTGTACGCACTGCTGCGGGACGAGCGGGTAACCCTCGCCCTGGGCGTGCCCACGGTCTGGATGATGCTGCTGCAGCACGCCTCGACCATGGGATCGAAGCCCGTCGAAGAGCTCATGCTGGATCGCGTCGTCATCGGCGGCGCTGCCGTGCCGCGGGCCATGGTCGAGGCGTTCGAGCGCGATTTTGGCGCGTCAGTGGTACACGCCTGGGGCATGACCGAGACTTCACCGGTGGGCACCGTCTGCAACCTGCTGCCCGTACACCGCGCCTTGCCGCTGGAGGAGCGCCTGCAGGTGCAGGCCAAGCAGGGCCGCGCCGTGTTCGGCGTCAGCCTCAAGCTGACCGACGACGAAGGCCGGCGCCTCCCGCACGACGGCCAGGCCGCGGGACACCTCAAGATCCGCGGCCCGTGGGTGGCGCGTGCCTACTACCGCGACGAAGGCGGCCCGATCCTCGACGACGAGGGTTACTTCGATACCGGCGATGTCGCCACGATCGATCCGGACGGCTACATGCAGATCACGGACCGTTCCAAGGACGTGATCAAGTCCGGCGGCGAATGGATCTCGTCCATCACGCTCGAGAACGCGGCCATGGGCCATCCCCTGGTCGCCGAGGCCGCGGTCATCGGCATCGCACACCCGAAGTGGCAGGAACGGCCGCTGCTGCTGGTCGTCGTCAAGGACGGCCAGACGCTGGAGCGCGAGAGCGTGTTGCACTACCTCAGTGACCGCGTCGCCAAGTGGTGGCTGCCCGACGATGTGGTGTTCGTTCCGAAACTGGCGCACACCGCGACCGGCAAGCTGCACAAGGCGGTACTGCGCGAGCAGTTCCGCGACTACAGCTTCCCCGGCGTTTGACAGTGAGACTCGCGCGGCGACGCGCGCGTGCGACGGGGTCGCGAAAGCGGCCCTCGTCGACTTAAGGCCTGGGAGCGGTTATCAACGTCCGCTTCCGACCCATTGCGGGCATTCACTCTTTTCGGCTAGTCGCACGATCAGGCCGAGCCGAGCCGCTCTAGGCACTACAAGAAGGGCCAGGTTCATTTCTTGGCAACTGATCCAGAGGCCAACGCTACTGCGACGCCTCCACGGAAAACTCGAAGAATCCATCGTCGTTCCAGACGACCAGCGTCGCGCCGTCGGGGGTGAATGCCATCTCCTCGAAGTCCATGCTCGTGAACTGCGCGGGGATGGTGCGCAACCGCTGCGAGCTGGCCACGTCGTATACCGCCAGACCCTCGGCCACTGCGAATGCCATGCGTGTGCCGTCGAGCGTGGCGGTCATGCCGATGACTCGCTGCATGTCGAGGTCATTGAACGGCGACGGCACGACTTTGTCAGCGCGCAGATCGAACAGCACCCGCGTCCCCGTGCCGATGCCGGCGCCTTTCGGCTGTTGGAGCTGGATCCACGGGCCGGCGTCCGGGAAGGTGAAGTGCGGGAGGTAGTTCGACAGTTGCGCGTTCAACGCCTGCTCGAGGCCGGGCTTGAGGGCGCCCACCGTGCCTTGGCAATCGATGGTCTTCCACGTCCTGTCCTTCATTCCCTTGCTCTCACGGACGACAAAGTTGCGGGCGACGGGGTTCCAGAACTGCACGTAGCCGTCCGTCGCCGGCGTGAGCACGCGCAGGCGATCCTGCGCGTACAGCACCAGCAGGCTGTCCGGCTGCCCAGGTGCGAGCTTCGGTGCGCGCACTGGGTAGTTCACGGCCATCAACCAACAGGCGTCGCCCGCGCGCGCGGAGCGAATCACGCCACGCATTGGCAACTCGGTCTGCACCGCGTCGACTGGCGATGTTGCGCCCGCGGCCAGCGCCTTGATGACGAGCTTGTCGTGGCTCACCGGGTCCGTTCCGGTTTCGGTGTGTGCCCACAACAGTCGGCCCTCGGCATCGAAGCCGAGCAGCGTCCAGTCCTTGAGCGGCAGGTACTGCGGCTTGATGCGGTCTTGTCCCGTCGTCAGGTGCTTGATCTTCAGCGCCGTCGGCTTGCCCATTTCCACGCCCGGACAGTCGCGGAACATGGCCAGTTGCCCGGCACCGACGACGGTATCGCGCAGTCCCACGTTGCAACGGTACGGGCCGGGCTTGTCGAGGAACACGCGGTCCGTCCCGACAACGGCCGCCTCGAGCGGCGATTGCACGCGCGCGGTGACGTACTGAAGCCCACGTTTTTCTTCGATGCGACGCAGCGTCTCCAGTGCGTCTTGCCGTTGCTGCAGAACCGCCGAGTCCATGCGAACGCCATCGCGCTGCAGCACGGCCATCGCCTTGCGGTATTCCGGAATGGCCAGGAGCGTGGAGATGGTGTCGAACGACTTGGACTGCACCGCCCGGATCTCGTTCGCCTTTGCCTGCACCTCGTCCGCGGGCTTGGCCTTTTCGTAGTCCCAGCCGGGGTCATAACCTGCAGGAGGCACGATCGACCAGGCCTCGAAGCGCCGGGAAATCGCAAGATAGATCGCCGGGTCTGCGACCAGCGTCGGCAGGATCTGGCTCTTGGCCTGTGCCGCGATCGCCGACAACGCCGGGTTCGCCGAGCCGGTTTCGTCGGGATAGGCCTGGAGATCGAGCACGGAGCGGGCGCGCCCGGCGAAGAACAGAAAGCCTGCGTCCTCCGCGCGTCCAAGCCGATGGGCGCTGGAGGCGGCGATGAGCAGTGCCATCGCGTTCGCGCGATCCGCGTTGGCGAGCACGGCGTCCACCAGCACGCGTTTGCCCTTGGCATCCTGTAAGGCCTGCTGCAGGTCCGCGTCCGTCCATGGCACCGCGCCGGCGGCCATCATCGGCGCCAGTGGCAACGACGCGGGTCGTGCAACGCTCCAAGCGAGCATCAATGCGACCGCCAAGCCTGTGCCCCAAGCGGCCTCTCTGCGGATCCTGTGCATACCCCCTCCAGTCCTTGCGCCCCAGGGCGAAGGGTAACCCTAGTCGCGCTTAGGATGCCCTGGTGGTTAGCTCCGGCCGAACCTGCGCCGGTAACTTGATGCAATGGCCGCTCCTGGCCGTTAGCGGTCGTTGCCAGGGCACTGCTGTCCAGCAATGGCGAGATGATCAGCCCGGGCCGGTCCGAGCGATCGACCTCATCGGTGCGCGTCTTTCTTCGTTGGAGCTCCGAGCTCCATCGCCGGAGCTCGAGAGCTCGGGCCGTCGAGCCATCAGCTTGGCCGTTGGTGAGACTTTCACCGCCACCGAGGCTTCGAGCTCCACGTGTGATTTTTCAGATTCAGAGGCCGAGCACTTTGCTCCATCGCTGGAGCTCCAGGCTCGGCGCGCCGGGCCACTTGCTCGGACGATGGCGAACATTCGTCCATCGCCCGGTCTCGGAGCCCGGCGTTGGTGAGCTTTCGGATCCAACGTCAGGGCACTGCTCCGCATCGCCGGTGCTCGGAGCTCGGCACGCCGAGCAAATAGTCACAAACGCCGAGCAATTTGCTCGGGCGATGGTGAACATTTGTCCATCGCTCGAGCTCCTGAGCCCCACGTCTGTGACTATTTGCTCCGACGTCGGGGCAGTTTGCTCGGTCGCCGGGGCTCGGAGCTCGGCGCGCCGGGCAAATAGTCACAAACGCCGAGCTCGGAGCTCGGCGCGCCGGGCAAAATCAGTCGCGCGCCGGGCTCAAAGACCCAAACGGCTAAACGGCATTGGCCTCGCGGGCCCGTCTGATGCGGTTTTCAGGCCGGAAGGCGCTCGAAGCAGTGCGCCCAGCGCAAGGGGGTTCGGCCAGGCGGGCAAGCAGGCGCAGGTGGTCGCGGGCACTGAAATGAACCTGACCCCTTTCTGCGGCGCTTGACCCGGGGGCGGCGCCTAGAGATCCGCGACAGCCGGATCGCAGCGGGCGAGGATGACATCGAGGTCGGCGGGCATGCCGTCTGGTCTCGCCATCTCAACGCCCAGGTCCCGGGCGATGCCGCGCGACACCTCGACGTTATCCACGAGCGTCGCATCGAGGTAGGCCGCCTGCTTGATGATGGCGCGGATCGCGCGCCGGTCGTGCAGGGGCAACGTGCCGGGTTCCGCATAGGGATTGAGCCGGTTCCAGACCTCCCCTTCGAGGGTGATGAGGCGGGCGTTGTTGTCGAGCTCGTCGTAGAACTCGGCGTATTTCGCTCGCAGCAGGACCGGAAGGTGCTGGAACACCGCCGCGTTGCGGTTGTCCCAGGCGCTGCGGTATGGGCTGAGGGTGTACGGGCCCGACGTCTCCAGACCCGGCACCTAGTCGCCGGAACGGGCCTGTCCGAGCCAGCGGTCCACCTGGCCGAGGGCATCGACGATGCAGCCGTGCTGGCGGACACGCACGTCGTAGGTGTAGAGGTTGAGGGCGACTTCGCGATCGATCGTCTCGCGGAAGGTCCCGACCTCCTCGCGGATCTGCATTTCCTCGACCGCCTCCTGTGCGCCCAGTGCCAGCAGCACGCCCAGCACGATCACGCCGACCTCGCCGGTGAAGGCGCGCCAGCCGTGCATCGGTTTCGGCAGGTAGATTCGCATCGACGGATCTCCGGGAGATGAGGCCGCGGCTCAGGCGGCCACGAACCGCTGCAACAGCTCGACTGCCCGCGGCCATTCGCCGTAGCCGGACGCCGGATTGAGATGGCCGACCTCACCCAGATCCACCAGCTCGCTGCCCCACTCCTGCGCCAGCGTATCTGCGCGCTCGAACGCACACAGCGGGTCGTTGCGGCTTGCGGCAAGCAGGCTCGGGAACGGCAGCGCGCTGCGCGGAATCGGCAGCCAGCCGTGTTCGCGCAGCGTGTCCGTCGTCGGATACGCCGCGGGAAACGGACTCTCCACGTCGGCGGGCGTGGCCAGCAGCGCGCCTTTGATCGAATGATTCGCCCCGTGCTTGCGCGCCCAGTGCGCCACCATCATCACACCCGCGCTGTGCGCGACCAGGACAACCGGTCCTGCGATGGCGCGAAGCGCACGGTCCAGGGCCTCGACGCGTGCCGCGCAGCTGAGCTTGTCATCCTCCAGCGGCGGCACCGTGTGCACGTGCGGCAACTTCGCCGCGAGCAGGGTCTGCCAGTGTTCGGGCACGTGATCGCGCAGGCCGGGGACGATGAGGATGGTGGATGGCGTGGTGGTCATGGTTTCCTGCACATCAAAGTCAGCGGGCCAGCCACAACATCCCCAGCACCCAAGCCGCGAGGAACGCGGTCTGGCCGAGCATCAGCAACACGGGCCTGATGCCGACGGTGGTGAGTTCCTTGAGCTGGATCTTCATGCCCAGTGCGGCGATCGCCGTGATCAGGCACCAGGTCGACAGATCGGTGCCGGCCTTACGCAACACCGGCGGGATCGCGCCGAAGCTGCTCAGCACCGCGAATCCGAAGAAGGCGACCGCGAACCACGGCAGCAATGGCGGACGCTGACCGCTTTCGTGCCCGCCGCGGGCGCGCGTGATCATCGTGGCGGCGAGGATGACCGGCAGCAGCATCGCCACGCGCAGCAGCTTCACCACCGTCGCCGTGTCCCCGGTTTCGTGCGACAGGCTGTAGCCCGCGCCGACGACCTGGGCGACATCGTGGATCGTCCCGCCGAGGAACACGCCGGCCTGGATCGGATCGAGCCCGAAGGCGCGCGCGATGACCGGGTAGACGATCATCGCAGCCGTCGACAGGGCGGAGACGCCGATGACGGTGAACAGGGTCGCTCGCTCCTTGCCCGGATGCGCAGGCAACGCTGCCGAAAGTGCCAGCGCCGCGGACGCGCCGCAGATCGCGGTGGCGCCACCCGACAGCAGTCCGAACAGGACGTTGAACCCCATCGCGCGTGCCGCGAGCATCGACAACAGGATCGTGACGACGACCGAAGCGATCACCAGCAGCACCGGATGCCATCCCAGCGCCGCGATCTGTTCCAGCGTGATGCGCGTGCCGAGCAGCGCCACGCCTAAACGCAGCACGCCGCGCGCGGCCAGATCGATGCCCGGCTTGCACGGCCCTTCCGACGACAGGAAGTTCATCGCCATGCCGAGCAGCAGGGCGAACAGCATCACCGGCGCCTGGTATTGGCTGGCCAGCGAGTGCGCCGCGATCGCGACGATGACGCTGGCGAGCAGGCCGGGCACATAGCGCCCGGCAAGCATCCGCAGTCCCGTCATGCGTGTGTCGGGTCCGTAAGGGCCGGCCACTGGATGGCACGGTGCATCGCAGCGAGCAGCGTCGCGGCATCCTGCGCGCCGGACACGGACAGGCGTCCGTTGAACACGAAGTACGGCACGCCGTTGAAGGCCACGACATCCCGGGGCCATGCCTCATCGGGCGTCGCATCAGCGCACAGGTCCGCGGGCACGCCGGTCTCGTGCGCCAGCGCGCGAAGCGTCGAGGCATCGCCGATGTCCTGACCGCGCTGGAAGTACGCAGCAAAGAGCCGCTCCAGAAGCGACTCGTACAACGCGGGCACTCCCAGCGCTTCGACACGGAGCAACAGGCGATGCGCGCGCGCGGTGTTGGGCATGCGCTCGATTCTGGTCAGATCGAGGTCGAGGCCGACGTTGCGCGCCGCTTGCGTGACCTGCTCCTGCCTCATGCGCACCGCATCCGGCGAGCCGAGGCGTCGCTCGTAGAACTCGGCGAACGGCAATCCCTGTTCCGGAATATCCGGCAGCAACTGCACGGGTTTCCACACCGTTTCCACCGCCACGTCGGGGCGCTGTTGTTCGAACCTGTCGCGCGCAAGCGTCAACTGACGCTTGCCGATGAGGCACCAGGGGCAGATCAGGTCGAAGTGGATGCCGATCGTGAGCGGGTTGCTAGTGAGCGGGCTGCTAGTAGACGTGTTGCTGCCGCTCACGTCGTCGCCTGCGTGCCGACGGTGCATGGCGACACGATGCCCACCTGCTGGATGTCGCTCAGGTAGTGCCGCTTGGCGAAATAGAACACCGCGGCTGCAGCCAGGCTGATCAGCGGTACCAGCTGGAAGGCGTTCGCCAGACCCAGCCGGTCGGCAAGCACGCCGGTGACCAGCGGTCCGGCGGCGAGTCCCAGCAGGTTGTTCACCAGGGTCAGCGTCGCGAACGCGGTGCCATGGATCGGCAGCGGCGTGAGGTTGGCGACCATGGCCCCGGCGGGACCGCTGGTACCTGCGGCCAGGAACATGCCCAGACCGATCACGACCAGTTGCGGCGTGCCGTGCGGCAGCGCGAATGCCAGCGACAACAACGCGCAACTGCCGAGGCTGTAGGCGATTGCCAGGCGGATCTTGCTCGCCGGTGCGTTGCGGCACATCCGGTCGCTGAGCATGCCGCAGGCGATCATTCCCACGCCGCTGACCAGCACGATGATGGCCGCGACGGCGCCAGCGGCATCGGTCGCCATCGCGTAGTAGCGGTTGAGGTAGCTGGGCAGCCAGACGATGACGGTGCCGCCAACGAACAGCTGCAGGCCGCTGCCGATGTAGGCACCGACCACGGAACGGCTGTTGACCAGGGTGCGCAGCGGCGTACGCGCCGCCATCGCGGCCGCCTTGGGCTCACCGGGACGCGACGATGGGGTAATCCGCTTCTCGTTGACGATGATCGGATACAGCAGTGCCAGCACCAGGCCGAACAACGCCATCACGCCGAACGCCCAGCGCCAGCCAAGGTGCGCTGCGACGGCACCGCCGAGCGCCATGCCCAGCACCGAACCGAACATGCCGCCGGCCATGAACGCGCCGGTCAAAGTCGCCCGCATGTGCTTGGGGAACACCGACAGCACCACGGCGATGCCGACGCTGCCGTAAGCCGCCTCGCCGACGCCGACGAGGAAGCGCGCTGCCAGCATCTGCGGGTACTGCTGCGCCAGGCCGCAGCCCAGGGTCGCGAGGCTCCAGACCGTCGCCATGACGGCCAGGCTCCTGACCCGTCCGAACCGGTCGGCGAGCAGCGACAACGGAAACGTCAGCACCCCCACCATCAGCGCGACGATGCCGCTCAGCAGGCCAAGACGGGCATCGGACAGCGCCCACTCCACCTTGAGCAGCGGAAACACCGCGTTGAGCACTTGCCGCGACATGTAGTCCGACAACAGCAGGCCGAAGCTCAGCGCGAACACGACCCAGGCATAGCGGCGCGGAATGCGCGCGCCCGGGTCGTCGTTGCCGCTGTCTGGAAGTGAGTGGAATGCCATGGCGTCGACGTCGTACGGGTGGATCAGGCCGGCTGAAGCTCGGACTGCGGGGCGGGCGCCGGAACTCCCTTCCAGACCGGCTTCCGGTTCGGCGCGAAGCCATTCGCCGCCAGCGTCTCGTCGGCATCCTTGTAGAACGTGCCGATCCTGTAGATCGCGCGCGCCTCGGATGCGTTGGCGATGTCGCGGCCGAATTCGCGCGAGATCCGCACCAGCTGCTCGATCTGCTCGACGCTGCTCATCTTGCGGTCGCGGCGCTGGGTCCAGATGTTGTCCTCGATGCCGCAGCGCACGTGCAGGCCCATCGCGATGGCCATCATGTTCACCGGCAGCACGTTCAGCATGGACGACTCCAGCGTCAGCACCGAACCATCCGGGCAGGCGCGGACGAAGTTGGCCAGGTTGTAGATGTTCGGCGCATCGAAGCCGCCGCCAATGGCCACCCAGGTCAGGATCAGCGGCACGTTGCAGGTACCACGGCGCATCATGCGTTCGACGGTTTCGAGCTGGGCGTTGTTGGCCAGCTGGAAGTGGGTCTGGATGCCATTGGCCGACAGGCGACGGATGTGTTCCTCGACCCACTCGGGACCGGCCGGGATGGTCATCTCGCGGTACGCGCGGTAACCCTCCGGCGTGCCGAGGCTGGTGCCGGCGAGGTCGGCCTCGCACATCTGCTCGACCACGTTCATCTGGTTGGTGTTGATGGCGATGGTGACCTGGTCCGGCGTCGGCTGCAGCTCGGCCAGCATGTGGCGAGTGTCGTCGGACAGCCACTTGGCCACGGCGCCATCGCCTTCCGGCGAGAACGAGATCGAACCGCCGACCTGGATGATCATGTCGGGCACGGCATTGCGCACGCCGGCGATCAGCTCGTTGAACTTGGACAGGCGCTTGGAACCCTTGCCGTCGAGTTCGCGCACATGCAGGTGCAGAACGGTGGCGCCGGCGTTGTAGCAGTCGACCGCCTTCTGGATCTGCTCGTCCATCGTCAGCGGAATGTCTTCCGGGAAGTCGGACGGCATCCACTCCGGGCCGTAGGGCGCAGCGGTGATCACCAGCTTTTGCTGATTCTCGGGAAACAACGAGCCATCGAGGAAGTTCATGGTTATCTCCGTGATCGCGTAGCGAGGCGATCGGTGCGGGTCAGTAGGGCAGGTCGCCGATGATTCCGGCTCGTTCCATCTTTCGATGGCAGGGCGGGTAATCCATCACCGCGTAGTGCTGGGTGCTGCGGTTGTCCCAGATGGCGACGGCGTTCTTCGACCAGCGCCAGCGCACCTGGTACTCGGGAATCTGCGCCTGGCTGATCAGGTACTGCAGCAGGCGCTGCGCGCCCGGCGCGTAATCCTGGCCATAGCGCACGTTGTCCGGCGTGTGGAAGTTGGTGAAGTGCGTGGTGAACGCGTTGACGAACAGGATCTTCTCGCCGGTATCGGGGTGGGTACGCACCACCGGGTGTTCGGCGTCGGGAAAGTGTTGCTTCAGCGCGAGGCGCTTCTCGGTCGGCATGGCGGCGCCGAAGGTGGCTTCGATGCTGTGCCGGGCATACAGGCCGTCGATCTGCCGCTTGATCTGCTCCGGCAGCTTCTCGTAGGCGAGCACCATGTTCGCCCACATCGTGTCGCCGCCCGTCGGCGGGCATTCCACGCAGCGCAGCACGCAGCCGAAGGGAGGCGCATCGCGCCAGGTGGCATCGGTGTGCCAGGCATTCTCGTAACGCTCGTTCGGCTGATCGGGCGACTTGTAGATGCGTACCAGCCCCGGATGATCCGGATCGCTGCCGGCGACCGGGTGATCCTCCAGCTCGCCAAAGCGGCGCGCGAAGGCCACGTGCTCGGCGCGGCTGAAGCCCTGGTCGCGCAGGAACAGCACCTTGTGCCGGACCAGCAGCGCGCGCAGTTCTTGGAACAGGCCGTCGTCGTGGATCGCATCGGCGAGGTCGACGCCGGAGAGCTCGGCGCCGATGGCGCAGGTCAGTGGTTCGATGCGCATGTCGGCCTCAGATGACGAAGATCGAAGAGCCGGTGGTTTTGCGCGATTCGAGGTCGCGATGCGCCTGCACCGCGTCCTGCAGCGCGTAGCGCTGGTTGATCTCGATGCGGATGCGGCCGGCGGCGACGTGGTCGAACAGCTCGGCGGCCAGTTCGGCCTTCTCGGCCGGGTCGGCGATGTAGTCGGCCAGCGCCGGGCGAGTGAGGTACAGCGAGCCCTTCATCGCGAGCATCTGCGGATTGAACGGCGGGATCGGGCCCGACGCGGTCCCCACGCAGACCATCAGGCCGCGCCGCTTGAGCGAGTCGAGCGAGGCTTCGAACGTGGTCTTGCCGACGCTGTCGAACACCACCGACACACCGGCACCATCGGTCAGCTCACGCACGCGCCGGGCGACGTCCTCGTGGCTGTAGTTGATGACGTGGTCGCAGCCGTGCGCACGGGCGATTTCCGCCTTGGCCTCGGTCGACACCGTGCCGATCACGGTCAGGCCAAGCAGCCGCGCCCACTGCGCGACGATCAGGCCGACGCCGCCGGCAGCGGCGTGCAGCAGGATCGCGTCGCCGGCGCGGAACGGGTAAATGCGCCGCATCAGGTAGGCCGCGGTCAGGCCGCGCATCGTCATCGCTGCCGCGGTCTCGCAGGCGATGGACTCGGGCAGCCGGATCAGCGGCGCGGCCGGTACCAGGCGCTCGGTGCTGTAGGCACCCAGCGTGTTGACGAAGCCGGTGTAGGTCACGCGATCGCCGACCGCGACATGGTCCACGCCGGACCCCACCGCCTCCACCACGCCCGCCGCCTCGACGCCGATGCCTGCCGGCAGCGGGATCGGATAGGTGCCGTTGCGGAAGTAGGTGTCGGCGTAGTTGAGCCCGACCGCGACGTGCTGGAGACGCACTTGGCCGGGACCGGGGTCGCCAACCTGGACAGCCTCGTAGCGCAGGACCTCAGGGCCTCCGGCCTCATGGAACCGAACCGCATGCGCCATGGCACTTCGACCTCTTTACAAGTGAATCGGACTGCCCCCCGGGGGAGGCCTTTACGTCCTGACTGTAGGAAAGGGGGGTGCGCGATTCTTTGCAAACAGCGACAATGACTTGTCATTTCATGACACCCCCCCGACGACCCGGGACACCCCCCGAAACCGTCTGAACCGCGCCGGCGCCTCCTCATGAGCAGCACGAACCGGGCCTCCCTGATCCGCGCGGCCACCCTGACCAACTACTTCGAAGTGGCCCAGCAGCTCGGCCTCAACCCGCAGCCGTTGCTGCGCGCGGCCGGCCTCAGCCAGACGATGCTCGCCGATCCCGACCGGCGCATCCCGGCCGCCGGCGCGGTCCGATTGCTGGAGGACTCGGCGCGCGAGAGCGGCTGCGACACCTTCGGCCTGCGCATGGCCGAGTCGCGGCAGTTGTCGGACTTCGGCGTAGTCAGCCTGCTGCTGATCCACCAGTCGACGCTGCGTGATGCGCTGCTCACGACGATGAAGTACCGACACCTGCTCAACGAGTTGCTGGCGATCCACGTGGAGGAAAGCGGCCGGACCGTGGTGATCCGCGAGGAATTCGTGCCCGACGCGGGGACGACCTCGCGGCAGACCATCGACCTCGCGCTCGGCGTCCTGCACCGCCTCTGCGGCGCCCTGCTGGGTCCGAACTGGAAGCCCCACAGCGTGAACTTCACCCACGGCCCGCCCGAGAACCTGCAGGTCCATCGCCGCGTGTTCCGCTGCGCGCTGGAGTTCGACCGCGAGTTCAACGGCATCGTCTGCGATGCCGCAGACCTGGACATGCGCAACCCGACCGCCGATCCCGTCATGGCCCGCTACGTCAAGCGCCTGGTGGAATCGCTGCCGGCGCCGGACCGGGCCTCCATCGCCACCGACGTGCGCAAGGACCTCTACATCCTGATGCCGATGGGGCAAGCGACCATCGAGCAGGTCGCACGCGGCCGGGGCATGAACGTGCGCACGCTGCAACGCAGGCTGGAGGAGGCCGGCGAGACCTTTTCCAATGCGCTGAACTCGGTCAGGACCGAGCTGGCGTTGCGTTACATGGAAAATCCGCGCTACTCGCTGCAGGCGGTCGGACGGCTGCTGGGCTTTTCCTCCCCCAGTTCGTTCTCCCGCTGGTTTGCGGCCGAGTTCGGCAAAGCGCCGCGCCTGTGGCGCAAGGACTTCCGACAGCAGCGCGGCTAGCCTGCGCGAAGCCGCCCCCCCAATTCCGGGGGCGGCGCGACGGCCCGATCCGGGCGGTTCATCGTCCATCACGGTAAAATCGCCGCGTTCCCGCACCGTTGACGAATGGCCGGACGCGCCGCGATTTCCGCCCGAACCACGGTACGGATCCCAGGGCGTCACCCCTCCGTCCCTCCCGACTCCGTCGCGGCCTCGGCCGCGCCCGCAACCGATCGCCGCCATGAATATCGAATACCGCAAGCCGCTTCCGGGTACCCAGCTCGATTATTTCGATGCGCGCGCCGCCGTCGACGGCATCCAGCCGGGCGCGTGGGACACCCTGCCCTACACCTCTCGCGTGCATGCCGAAAACCTCGTGCGCCGCTGCGATCCGGCGCTGTTGACCGATGCACTGCGCCAGCTCATCGAGCGCCGCCGCGATCTGGACTTCCCGTGGTTCCCGGCGCGCGTGGTCTGCCACGACATCCTCGGCCAGACCGCACTGGTCGACCTGGCCGGCCTGCGTGATGCGATCGCCGACAAGGGCGGCGACCCGGCGCAGATCAATCCGGTGGTGCCGACGCAGTTGATCGTCGACCACTCGCTGGCCGTCGAGGCCCCGGGCTTCGACAAGAATGCGTTCGCGAAGAACCGCGCGATCGAGGACCGCCGCAACGAGGACCGCTTCCACTTCATCAACTGGACGAAGAAGGCGTTCAAGAACGTCGACGTGATCCCGCCGGGCAACGGCATCATGCACCAGATCAATCTGGAGAAGATGTCGCCGGTGATCCACAGCGACAACGGCGTCGCGTATCCGGATACCTGCGTCGGCACCGACAGCCACACGCCGCATGTCGATGCACTGGGCGTGATCGCGATCGGCGTCGGCGGCCTCGAGGCCGAGAGCGTCATGCTCGGACGCGCCTCGTGGATGCGCCTGCCCGACATCATCGGCGTCGAGCTCACCGGCAAGCCGCAGCCGGGCATCACCGCCACCGACATCGTGCTGGCGCTGACCGAGTTCCTGCGCAAGGAAAAGGTCGTGGGCGCCTACCTGGAGTTCCGCGGCGAAGGTGCCGCCGCGCTGACGCTGGGCGACCGCGCGACGATCTCCAACATGGCGCCGGAGTACGGCGCAACGGCGGCGATGTTCTTCATAGACGACAAGACGCTCGACTACCTGCGCCTCACCGGCCGCGAGGATGCGCAGGTGAAGCTGGTCGAAACCTACGCCCGGCACACTGGCCTGTGGGCGGATGCGCTCCAGGATGCGCAGTACGAACGCACGCTGACGTTCGACCTGTCGACGGTCGGCCGCAACATGGCCGGCCCGTCGAATCCGCACAAGCGCCTGCCGACGTCGGCGCTGGCCGAGCGTGGCATCGCCACCGGGCTCGACGAAGCCCGCGCCCAGGAGGCGCAGGGCCTGATGCCGGACGGCGCGGTGATCATCGCCGCGATCACCAGCTGCACCAACACCAGCAACCCGCGCAACGTGATCGCTGCCGCACTGATCGCCCGCAACGCGAATGCGCGCGGCCTCGTGCGCAAGCCCTGGGTGAAGACCTCCCTGGCGCCCGGCTCCAAGGCCGTGCAGCTGTACCTGGAAGAAGCTGGCCTGTTGACCGAGCTCGAGCAGCTCGGCTTCGGCATCGTCGCCTTCGCCTGCACCACCTGCAACGGCATGAGCGGCGCGCTGGATCCGGCGATCCAGAAGGAAGTGATCGAGCGCGACCTGTACGCAACCGCCGTGCTGTCGGGCAACCGCAACTTCGACGGCCGCATCCATCCGTACGCGAAGCAGGCGTTCCTCGCCTCGCCGCCGCTGGTCGTCGCCTACGCGATCGCCGGCACCGTGCGTTTCGACATCGAGAAGGACGTGCTCGGCCATGACGCCAACGGCCAGCCCGTGCTGCTCAAGGATATCTGGCCGAGCGATGCCGAGATCGACGCCATCGTCGCGCAGCACGTGAAGCCCGAGCATTTCCGCCAGGTGTACGAGCCGATGTTCAAGTTCGCGGTCGAGCACGGCGAGAAGATCAGCCCGTTGTACGACTGGCGCCCGCAGAGCACCTACATCCGCCGTCCGCCGTATTGGGAAGGCGCGCTGGCCGGCGAACGCACGCTCAAGGGCATGCGTCCGCTCGCGGTGCTGGGCGACAACATCACGACCGACCACCTGTCGCCGTCGAACGCGATCCTGCTCGACAGCGCCGCCGGCGAATACCTGGCGAAGATGGGCCTGCCCGAAGAGGACTTCAATTCCTACGCGACGCACCGCGGCGACCACCTCACCGCACAGCGCGCGACGTTCGCCAATCCGAAGCTGCTCAACGAGATGGTCCGCGACGACGCGGACAACGTGAAACAGGGCTCGCTGGCGCGCATCGAACCGGAAGGCCAGGTCGTGCGCATGTGGGAGGCGATCGAAACCTACATGGAGCGCAAGCAGCCGCTGATCATCGTGGCCGGCGCCGACTACGGCCAGGGCTCCTCGCGCGACTGGGCCGCCAAGGGCGTGCGCCTGGCAGGCGTCGAGGCGATCGCGGCCGAAGGATTCGAGCGGATCCACCGCACCAACCTGATCGGCATGGGCGTGCTTCCGCTGGAGTTCCTGCCCGGCGTGAACCGAACCACGCTGGGCCTCGACGGCACCGAGACCTACGACGTCGTCGGCGCGCGCACGCCGCGTGCCACGCTGACGCTGGTCATCCACCGTCGCAACGGCGAGCGCGTCGAGGTGCCGGTCACCTGCCGCCTCGACACCGCCGAGGAAGTCTCGATCTACGAAGCCGGCGGCGTGCTGCAGCGCTTCGCCCAGGATTTCCTGGAGTCTTCGAAGGCGGCCTGATCCATCCACCCCAACGCAAGGAGCAACGACATGCCTGGCACCGTCACCCTGCACCGCGTCCTGCGCGCTCCGTCGGAGCGCATCTACCGCGCGTTCCTCGATCCCGAGGCGATGGCGAAGTGGCTGCCACCGCACGGCTTCACCGGCAAGGTGCACGAGATGGACGCGCGCGTCGGAGGCGGCTATCGCATGTCGTTCACCAACTTCGGCACGGGCAGCAGCCATTCCTTCGGCGGCACGTATCTCGAACTCGTGCCCGGCGAGAAGCTCCGCTACAACGACCAGTTCGACAACCCGGGCCTGCCCGGCGTGATGGAAGTGACGGTGACGCTGAAAAGCGTCATGTGCGGCACCGAAGTGCACATCGTGCAGCAGGGCATTCCCGACGTGATCCCGGTCGAGTTCTGCTACCTGGGCTGGCAGGAATCGCTGACGCTGCTCGCGCAGCTGGTCGAGCCGAACATCCCGGACAACGCCTGATCCAACACTCGAACACCCTCAACCCAACCCTCTCCCGCAAGCGGGAGAGGGGGAAGTAGACCGAACTCCGGAACCACGACATGACCCACGCACCGCAGATCCGCATCCCCGCCACCTACATGCGCGGCGGCACCAGCAAGGGCGTGTTCTTCCGCCTGGAAGACCTTCCGGAGGTCGCGCAGGTGCCGGGCCAGGCGCGCGACGCGTTGCTGATGCGCGTGATTGGCTCGCCGGACCCCTACGGCAAGCACACCGACGGCATGGGCGGCGCCACGTCGAGCACCAGCAAGTGCGTGATCATCTCGAAGTCGGCGCAGCCGGGACATGACGTCGATTACCTGTACGGCCAGATCTCGATCGACACCGCCTTCGTCGACTGGAGCGGCAACTGCGGCAACCTGTCGTCGGCGGTGGGTCCGTTCGCGATTGCCAATGGGCTGATCGACCCTTCCCGCGTGCCGCGTGATGGCCTGTGCACCGTGCGCATCTGGCAGGCGAACATCGGCAAGACCATCGTCGCGCACGTGCCGGTCAGCAACGGCCAGGTGCAGGAAACGGGCGACTTCGAACTCGACGGCGTGACGTTCCCGGCAGCGGAGATCCAGCTGGAATTCCTCGATCCGTCCGACGAAGGAGAAGGCGGCGGCGCGATGTTCCCGACCGGCCGCCTGGTCGACGACCTTGAAGTGCCCGGCGTCGGCACGTTCAAGGCGACGCTGATCAACGCCGGCATCCCGACGATCTTCCTCAACGCCGCCGAACTCGGCTACACCGGCACGGAGCTTCAGCCTGCGATCAACGACGACAAGCAGGCGCTGGCGAAGTTCGAGGCCATCCGGGCACACGGCGCGGTACGCATGGGCCTGATCGACAGCATCGAGCAGGCCACCACGCGCCAGCACACGCCGAAGGTCGCGTTCGTCGCGCCGGCGCAGGACTACGTGGCGTCCAGCGGCAAGTCGGTCGCCGCCGGCGACATCGACCTGCACGTGCGTGCGTTGTCGATGGGCAAGCTGCATCACGCGATGATGGGCACGGCGGCCGTGGCGATCGGCACGGCCGCGTCGATTCCCGGCACGCTCGTCAACCTGGCGGCGGGTGGCGGCGACCGCACGGCGGTGCGCTTCGGCCATCCGTCCGGCACGATGCGGGTCGGCGCCGAGGCCCGCCAGGCCGAAGGCGAATGGACCGTGACCAAGGCGATCATGAGCCGCAGCGCGCGCGTGCTGATGGAAGGTGCCGTACGCGTGCCCGGCGACTCGTTCTGACGTTAATTTGAACTGCCCGCCCCGGCGCCCCAGCCGGCACGGCGGGCCGGGCGTAGACTACCCGCATGAAGATATTCAAGGCATTCACCCTCGAAGCCGCCCACCGCCTGCCCAACGTGCCGGAAGGCCACAAGTGCGCGCGCCTGCACGGGCACAGCTTCCGCGTCGAGATCCACGTCGAGGGCGACATCGATCCGCACGCCGGCTGGGTCATGGATTTCGCCGACCTGAAGTCGGCCTTCCAGCCGCTGTACGACCGCCTCGATCATCACTACCTCAATGAGATCGAAGGCCTCGAGAACCCCACCAGCGAGCGCCTGGCGGTGTGGATCTGGGAGCGCCTGAAGCCCGAACTGCCGCTGCTGTCCGAAGTGGTCGTGCACGAGACCTGCACGTCCGGCTGCCACTACCGAGGCAGTTGAAACCGCGTTAGTTGAAGCCGCGGCGTCTGTCGCCGCGGCGCACGCGCCCTACTTGATGCGCGGCCGCAGCAGCGAGCCGAAGGTCAGGTACCAGGAACCCTGGTCCTCGTCGTTGCGGCCATAGGCGAGGAACATCGGCCCGAGCCACGTGCTGAATCCGACGAACACGCTGCCGGCGATGATCAGGTCGTCTGGGTCGACGTCGTCCTTGCTCTGCCACGCATTGCCGGTTTCCAGGCTGGCGCCGACGAACATCGGCAACGAGAACAGCCGGCTGGTGTTGCCGGTGCGCCGGTACAGCACGGCGCGAGCGAGCGCGCTCTGGTTGCCGAACAGCGCGCGTTCCTCGAAGCCCGACAGGTTGAGGAAGCCGCCGAGGAAATCCTGGGTCTGGAAGAAGTTCTCGTCGTCCAGCGCGCTGCTCAGCCGCGCGCCGAGCAGCAGGTGGTAGCGGCCCCAGGCCTGCGCCCAATCCGCGGTCACGCGTGCGACGTCGCCTTCGACGTCGGCGCCCATCACGCTGTAGTAACGCTCGAGGTCGAGACTGAGGCGCGCGCCCTTGGTGGGAAAGTTGACGCTGTCGAGTGTGTCCCACGTTGCGTTGTAAAGCGCGCCGGCGAACGACTCCTCGCTGTCCTCGAAATCCTGCGGATTGCCGATCAGCATGTCGCCCCGGTCATTGCCTCGCACCAGTTCGGCACTGATGCGCCAGGTCGGCTGCGGTGAATAGCCGGCCTCCACACCCACCTGCCGGCGGTTGACCCGGAACTCGGCGAGCTGGTTGCCGCCCTCCCACAGCGGCAGCGATTCGTTGCGCAGCTCGAGCATGGGTTGCAGGTAGAACGCGCCGGTCTGGCCGAAAGGCTGGTAGAACTCCGAGCGCAGGCCGGTGATGCGGCCCATCCGCACGACGTTGCGCCATTCGGCGCCAAGGTCGTTGATGTCGTTGAAGGTCAGCTCGGCCGACACCAGGTAGCTGCTGTCACCGTTGAAATTGTCGTCTAGCTGGAACCCGAGCTTGCCGAACGCCGACCAGGGCTTGTTGACCGGAATGATCTGCAGTCCCCGCACACCGTCGCGCTCGACGATGCGGTAATCGATCTGCTGGAAGCGGCCGTCGCCGTAGGCGCTGCCCATGTCGTGCTCGAGTTTCTCCAGGTCCAGCGGCTTGCCGACGTTGTCGGCGAGCGCACGCTCTACATGGCGGTCCGCAGAGGGCGATCGGCCCTTCACCACATCCAGGAAAGACACCAGTCCCGGATCGAACTCGCGGCGCTGCTGGCGAGCGCGGTGCGCGGCGTACGTCGCTTCGTCCACCGACATCGCGCGCAACTGCGGCACCACGGCCTCGGCGGCGCGCTCGCCGATCTCGATCGCCTCCTTGCCGCGGTTGAACTCGGCCGCGGTGATGTCGCCGAGTTCGGGGCGAATCAGCACATCCTGTGGTCCCAGCGTGGCCAGCGTGTGCTTGGTCTTCTCGTTCATGAGCGCCGAGACCATCTGGTCCATGATCACGACCGGATTGGTCAGCGCTTCTTCCTTGTGCAGCGGCGAGCCGACGTCGACGACGATCATGCGAGTCGCGCCCATGCCGCGCACGACGTCGACCGGCACGTTGTCGACCATGCCGCCATCGACCAGCAGGCGGCCGTCGACGCGCACCGGTGCGAATGCGCCGGGCACCGACATGCTCGAACGGATCGCAAGCGCCAGGTCACCATCCTCGAAAACCACCTTCTCGCCGGTGACGATGTCGGCGGCGACTGCCCGGAACGGGATTGGCAACTGATCGAAGTCCTGCGCGTCCCAGGTCGACAACGTCAGCCGGCGCAGCAGCATCAACAGCTTCTCGCCCTGCACGAAGCCGACCGGCAGGACCACGCGGCCGTTGGCGTAGCCGATCTCGAGGTCGAGCAGGTAGCGGAAGTCGGCGTCCTTGCGCCGCATCGGAATGTCGCGGCGCGGCGGGTCGTCGATGAACATGTCGCCCCAATCGATCGTCTCGATGAGCGTGGCCATCTCGTCCGGCGTATAGCCGGTCGAATACAGGCCGCCGACGATCGCGCCCATGCTGGTGCCGGCGACCTGGCAGACCGGGATGCGCTCGCGTTCGAGCACCTTCAGTACGCCGATGTGCGCCGAACCGCGCGCGCCGCCGCCGCCGAGGACCAGGCCGACGCAGCCCGGCGGGGATGGCGGCGCAGGCTCGGCGGCCAACGCCAGGCCGGGTACCGAGAGGGCCATGGCCAGCAGCGCGCCGGCCAGCCCGCCGTGAGTCTTCCGGGAACGAACATCCATCATCGTTTCGTCATCCTTCACGGCCACCCTTGGGTGGCAACGGTACGCGTCCGCCTGTCACGGCCAAATCTGCCCGGTCCTGGATTTCTTCGCTACCCCGGCCCGCAGGCGTTCCGCCGCGCCTCAACCATCCCTGAATCGTTGAGGGGGTATTGTTGCATCGCAACAAGAACCCCGCTATGCTGCACCGCACAATCCGGTCAAACCCGGTTTCCAACCTCACCCGAAGTCCAGGAGTACGCCATGTACCAGCCTTTCAACGAACAGTTTGCCGCCGCTACGCGCCAGTTCGCGGAAACGGCCGCGCAGGTCAACCGCCTGGCCCTCGACAGCGCCGAGGCCGTGTTCGGCCTGCAGCTGGCCGCGATCGAAGAGCGCGTCAACGCCACTTTCGCCTTCCTCGGCGAAGCCGCCGAAGTGCGTGACCTCGACGGCCTGAAGACCCTGTGGCCGAAGGGCGTGCAGGTTGCCCGCGAGAACCTCGAGCGCGGTGTCAGCACCGGCCAGGAAGTGTTCGGCCGCACGCTGAAGGCCCAGGGCGCGATCAGCGAACTGGCCAAGTCGCAGTTCGAAGCCGCCGCCAAGACCACGCTCAACGACGTCGACAAGGTGGTCAAGGGCGCAACCGCGACCGCCACCAAGGCCGCTGCCAAGTAAGCGCTACGTTCATACCGATATCTCTCCTCTCCGCCTCACGGCGGATTGCAGACCCGGCAACGCGAGTTGCCGGGTTTTTTCTTTTCCGTCGCGAAAAGCGGGCGGCAGGCCTTCAAGCCGGCTGGCGGCGGAACCGCCAGAACCCGGGAATGACTGGAGTCTCACAAGCCCCGGCTACTCGTCCGTGTCGGCATGGATGGGATACGAGAACGCCTGGCTGTCGGTTTCGACCACGAACCTGGATCCATTCAACGGAACCGAGATCTGGATCTCGCCGGCCGGGTTGATCCAGCCGTTGCCATACGAGTCGTCGATGGTTCCGTCGTCACGGTCAGCCTTGGTAGTGATCAGCTGGTCTGCACCCAGGGCTTGAAACCGGTCGAGAACCGAATCGTCCGGATGGCCGTGGGAACCGCCGCAGGAATAGATCACCAGTTGCGGTGCCAGCAAGTCGGCCAACGGCTGCGAGGACGAGTTCTTCGAGCCATGGTGTGAGGCGCGATAGATCTCGACCCGGCTTTCCCGCCCACTGGCCTTCCACAAGTTCGTCAGCGCCTTCTCGATGTTGGTGTAGACCTGATCGTTCTGCGTGACCTGGAAGTCAGCATCGGCGTCATCGGGGGGCGCGCCGCTCAGATCGCCGGCACTGAACAATTCGAACTCGCCAATGGTGATCTCCATGCCGATCGAAAAGTCGTTGGGCGACGCCGGCCTTCCTGCCGAATACAAGCCAGGATTGACCGAGGCGACGGCCATGTGCACCGGGTTGGCCGCATTGGTCAGTCGGCCATTGCTGACGACAATATCGACCTCCATGCCGTTGCCTAGATTGATCTGCCCGGAACCACCGCGAGCGTCCTCGCGCCGCTTGAGGGTGCCCTGGGCCAGCCAGGTGTCGGTCAGGAGCTCGATGCCCCGCAAGGACGGAGATGCCTCCGGCATGAACGCTTGCGGAGGCCTGCCCGAATCGATCAGCGTTCCCACGGTGAAGAAGCCTGGACCGCCGCCGAGCAAGCAGAAAAGGCCGCCACCCTCGGTGCTTCTCTCGTTCGTCGTGATCGGCGGCGCACCCGCGTGGTCCTGGTGGTAGTGCGTGAGCAGGAAGTAGTCGACGTGGTGCTTGCCGGTGATTTCCTTGATGCGGTCGCGCACGTGCAGGCAGCCTTTCCTGGTGTTCCAGTTCGTCTCCCCTGCATCGACCAGCAAGGTGCGCCGGGCCGGCGCCGGACCGACCACCAGCATCGAATCGGCCTGACCCATGCTGAGGATGTAGATGTTCGCCGTGGGTCCCGCGAAAGCCATGGCGCTCGGGAGCCGTGCCAACGCGGTGCCGGCGGCCCTCGGCGTGATGCCCCTGCCAACGACATACTTGCCGCTGGCCATCATCGCCTTCAGTTCGGCGTCCGGATCGGTCTCGTCCACGCGAGCGGATGCCTGGCCGTCGGGTGGCCGGGTGATCGCCGCGGTTGGCACGGGTCCCGTGTCGGATGCCGGCGGCGCCGAGGCGCAAGCAGACAGCAGTATCGCGATGCTGGCCAGCCATTTCTTCACGCTGCCTCCTGATCTTGTGTTGGCTTGCCGTCAGTCCGATCCATGCGGCACTAATCCGCTATTGGGACTTCTCCCGTTGGGCGACACGGAGCAAACCCCAAGTACCAGCGGGTGAACCGTGCATCTGCCGCGACATGCCATCCAATTGCGAAGGGATCGGCCACGGACGGCAGGTCGCGCAACGTGCTCCAGAATCAGTCCGGCTTCACATACTTGACGTCGAGCTGGTACGTAGCGGCGGTATAACCGCGCACTTGTACGAATGCCGTCTGGCGGTTGGCCGGAACCTGCAGCTCGCAAGTCTCGTTGGCGTTGCTCAGGAAGGGGCGGCAAGACCAGCGCTTGAGCTCCGGTACGCCCGTGAAACGCACGTACAGGTCGGGGTCGCCGGGACCGGCGCCGCTCATGCGCACCTGGAAGACCGAGTTCGGCTTTACCGCGAATACCGCATAGTCCTTCTTGGCGCCCTTGGCGACGCTCTCATTGGCGAAGCTGACACTGGTCTCGCTACCGGTGGTCGTCACGTCTGGCAGCCGGAACAGGCACTGGCCAAGGGACTCGGTGTTGTTGCTTCCCTTGCCATAGATGCAGGCCGCACCCGCCTTGTCCTTGGAGGTGAGCATCAGGGACCAATCGCCGCCACCGTTGCAATGCGGGTAGTGCATGACCGAGAGGCTGTCGTATGCGGTGATCGGATCGAACTGCGAGTCCTCGAAGCAGGCGCCAGCTTCCGGCCGGGTGTGCTCGTGACGCCAGCCCAGGGTGTGGCCCAGTTCGTGGCGAAGAATTCCGGCCAGCGTCAGTGCCTCGTCCCCCGGGAGTTCGAACGAGCTGTTGTCGATCAGCACGTTTCGTGCGGCCCGCTGGTCGTTCGGGAAGAAGGCGCGCGCGTAGTACTGGCCGCCCACGTTGACCGGACGCACGTCGAACACCACGTTCGGATTGCTGGCGGTGCAGTTCGCGTCTTCCGATGGGACATGCACGAACGCGACATTGGCGGCTTCTTCCCAGGCGCGTGCCGCTGCCTTCATGTCGGCCAGGACGGCATCGTGGCGCGCCGCAAACGTGTTGCTGACGCAGTAGCGCAGCTGCTTCTTCTTGGCGCTGTTCCAGATGTCGGCACGGCCGTTGGCGACCATGACCGCGAGATCCGACGTGCCGGGCGCCGCATCCTCGCCGGCGATCTGGTTGACCACCAGTTTCCCCTGCGCGGTGCCGTTCAGTCCCGCCTGCATGTCGGCAAAGAACTCCTGCAGCAGCTTGCGGTCGGCGATTGCCACATCGGCGTCGACAATGTACTTGCCGTTCTCGCCCGGCTCCTTGAAGACCGTGGCTTCGAAGTCTTCGAACGTCTTGCCGGCCCACTTCTGTCGCATCGCGGCCGCGGATGCCTTGATCTGTTCCTTGACCTTCGCAATCGATTCCTCCGTGGGCGGGACCGCTCCCGTGGCAGGCCTGATCGAATGCGCCGGCGGCTCGGAAGCAGGGGCTGGTTCGGCGGCAACGGGTTCGGCCGGAGCCGGCTCGGCGGTGGCGGGTGTCGCCGGCTGCTCGCGCTTGCAGGCGGTGATGACCAATGCACTGGCAAGCGCAAGCGTCAGTGGCGTGGCGACGATGAGACGGGCATTCATGGCAGCTCTCCCTTGGTGTCCTGGCAGGGTTCCTCCACGACATTGAGCAGTTCAACGTCGGTGGCGATCTGGCGTATCTCTTTGAGCGCGGCGTCGGCTTGTTCCCGATCGCGGAACTGCGCGCACAGTCGGGTTTCGCCCTCGAGGCCGAGACGGCGCGAGCTGACGGAGGAAACCGCCGATGCCGCCCGTTGCTTCTCCAGCAGCGTGCGGATCCTGCCGTATGCCTCGCGCGTCGGTTCGGGCACGCCGCGTCCCTTGGACAGCGCGTAGATCGCGATGGAAACGGGAGCCCCATCGCTTGCGCCGGCAGGCGGGGGTTCGCTCTTCACTTCCGTTGTCGGGGGCGGCGGCCTCGGTTGCTCCGCGACGGGCACCGGTGGCGATTGGACTTCAGCGGGTGGTGCCGCCGGTGCCTGTGCAGCGGCAGCGGGCGGTGGCGTTTCGGACGCCGGTGCAGTCGCCGTCGTCGCAGGCTCGGACGCGGACGCCGATGTCGCCGGTTCCGGCGGCGTCGGTGCCTTGCAGGCGAGCAGGAGCGCGACCACCAGCGGCAGTGGCAGGCTGCGGACAACGCCCTTGACGCGTGTGTGCAGGTTCATGGTCAGGGTGCTGCCTCGAGGCGAGCGCTCAGCGCGCGTGAGGAGCGGGCCTTCAACGGCTGCGACGGTGGCGCAAGAGCGCCCGGCGCCGGCGGCTGCAACGACAGCAGGAAGGCCTCCGGATCGCGCGCGGCGAGTTCGAGCAGCTCGCCGCCATAGCGCTGGAGCTCGGCGTCGAGATCGGCCGGTTGGCCGAAGAGGCGATTCAGTCCCACGCGGAGCTCCGCCGGGTCGCGATCGAACATCCGCGACAGCAGCATCACCGTGTCGTCGCGCGGCGGCGCTTGCAACTCGGTGCGAGGCGTTCCCAGCGGTTCCGTCAGCAGCGCCTCCAGGTCAAGGATGCCGGGGCCATAGTTCCGCGCGTCCCAGTTGGGCGGTGGGTCGGCAGTGGCTTGCGCGAGGCGCACGAACAGATCGCGACGCGTCAGGCTTCCTTGCGCGGTCTTGATCGCCGCGCGGCCATGGAAGGCAATCCAGTCAGCGGCAGCTCCGGCGACAGCCGTGGTGGCGAAGGAGGTACCGTCGCCCGGCTCGACGTTCGTGCCCGTCCCGTTCGCGGCCGCGCGCGCAACATGGACATCCTCGCCCGGTGCGGAGATGTCGATCGCGCGCCCGTTCGACGAGCCCTTCCATGGCTTGTGGTCGACGTTGGTCGCCGCCACCGCGATCGCTTTGTCGTAGCTGGCGGGCGCCACCACGAATCCGACGCAGTTGCCTGACGCGGTGACCACGATGATGTCTCGCCGCACAGCGTCGTTGATCGCCCGCTCCAGCCCGAAGAAGAGACGGCCCCCCAGGCTCATCGAGATGACATCGCACTGCGCCGTGGTGGCATGCCGGACCGCGCGCGCGATGTCGGAATCGAGTATCTGGACGACGCTGTTGAGCGCACGGATCGGCACCAGCGTTGCCTTGGGCGCCAGTCCCGTCACCACGCCCGGTGGCGTCGTGCCGCCGTTGCTGGCAAAACCACCATGGCTGATCAGCACGCTGCCGGTGGCTGTGCCATGCCCCGGGTTGCCCTGGTACCCGAGCGGATCGCGGGCATTGGTCCCGCCTTCCATCAGGTTGAGCGAAGCGGTCTTGTCGATCTGCGCCGCATCGAGATCGATGTGATCGGTCCAGCCGCTGTCCGGATGGCAGATGCGAACGCCTTCGCCCAGCGCCTTGCCACCGGCAGGCGGAACCAGCTTGCGCGCTTGATCGACCTTCATCTCCTTCAATGACCAGTCCGCCTTGCACGCCCGCGGTTGTGGCGAGGTCGTGCAGTCCAACGGCGGCGCCACGCAGGCGGCTGCGGCGGATCGCCGCCGCGCTTCCAGGATCGTGTCGTCGGTGTCGGGTTCGACCTGCAGGAAGCCGCCACGATCGCGCAGTCGATAGGCCAGGTCCCACGCACTCTCATCGCCCGCCGGATCAGCCACGCGCAGCCGGTAGATCCGGCGCAGACCAAAGGGATCGTCGTCGGCCGGCACATCGGGGAACAGCGCTTCCACCGACACGACCTGGTTGAAGACCTGCGCCGCCGCGGCGCGAATGTCATCGGCATCCTGTTGCGGCGCCAGTTCGATGACGAAGCCCTGCGAGAACGTCCTGGCAGCGGCTGGCTGCGGTTCGGGCGCCGGGTCGGCGGCCACGACGGGCTCAGTTCCGGCACAGGCGCCAAGCCCCAGCGAGAGGACCAAGACCAGGAAGCAATGGACGTTGGACATGGAGCCTCCTAGCTGGCGGGGCGGATGCAGACCTTGGGATCGGCGCGCCAGGTCGGCTCGGCCACGTCCAGGCGTTCGACGACCCGCGTGATCGGGAGAATCGCTTCGTGCGAGCGCCAGCCCGGTTCCCATGGCTGCGACAGATCTTCCTGGCCGTCGAACAGCAGGCCGATCACGGCGTGGCTGCGGCGGCTGTAGACCGGTGATCCCGAGTTGCCGTGGTAGGTGTCGCTGTCGGCGCCGATCGTGGGCTGGTTGGCGAATCGGACGCTGATGTACTCGTAGTGGGTCGCGCCGGCCGCGTCGGACATCTTGCGGTAGCTGTCGGTGAACTCCTTGAGCTTGCCGTCGATGTAGGACTGCTCCTCGGCCTGGAGCGAATCGAACTCCTGGCGCACGAGCATTTCCAGTTCGGCGTATTCGTTCTCGCTCACCCGATAAGGGAAATAGACGAATGTGTTGTCGTGCACCGTACGGGGCTCGCCCAGCGGAAAACCGATCACGTACAGCGGGTCGTCGCGACGCACGTGTGCCATCGACAGGCATTGCACCGGATACACGCTGCCCGGAAGTTTGCCGTCGGCGTTGGCTTCAAGCCGCAGCAGCACAAAGTCAAGGTTGTCGCGATCTTCCTCGGCCGTCAGCCGCACCGCGCCTATCGGGAACACCTGGCTCGTGAGGTGGTTGCCATCGAGGTCGTCCTCGTAATCGAAGACTGCCTCCAGTTCGCCGGGAAGCTCTTCCAGGATGCAGTGGTTGTTGGTCAGGCCCAGGGCTTCGCCAATCAGGACCGCGCTGCAGCGCGGCTTGTCTGCGCCCTTCACGCGCAAGGCGAAGGCCCCATGCGAGTTGGCGTAGATGCGCTCGTAGGCCTGGGGTGGATAGCGATCGTCGCGATTGAATCCATACAGGGACTTTTCCGCGCGGCGCAGTTCGCCATGCTGTTCCACCAGGATGCGCTGCTCCGAGCGTTGCGTGCTGGGAATGGCTTTGTAGGCCAGCAACACCTGTTCCCGCGTGTCATCTACGGCCTGCTTCAGCTGGCGCAGGTCGGCCTCGGTGGAGTCGGGTTTCAATGCCGTGTCGGCCGCGGCGCTGAGCTTTCGCTGGGCCGTGTCGACGTTGCCGAAGCGCCGCCGCTGGCCTGCCGGCAGCGATTCCCATCGCTTGGTCGCCTGCAGCTTGACGTCGACCAGATTGACCGAGTCGTCCGGCCCCTGGCTCACCACCGCTTCGACCGGCAACTGCCTTACCTGTTGCCCCAGGAATTCCGAATTTGCCACCGGCACGGCCGCGTCCGCGGTCTGCAGAACCAGGTCGCCGCCGCGCTTGGTGATCTCCGCGGGCACGGTTACTCCCTGTGGCCTGCGCTGCAGTTCGCGTTCCAGTGCCCGGGTACTGGTGCGTTGTTCGGGAGACGGGTCCTGGGCGAATGCCGGAAGAGGCAACGGCAAGGTAAGCAGTGCCATGACGGCGAGCGACCGAAACCGAGAAGTCCCGCAGAGCGGCCGCGTGGCCCTCGTCGCGGGTCCATGCCGAACACCCATGTTCAAATGGGTAGGAATGCCCGTCATTGGTCTTCTCCAGAGGAGATCGACGGTCTGCCGCACCTGCGGATGTGCGCAACCGTCACGGTACGCAGACGGTGGAGGGCGAGCTAACCGGACGCGCCACCCCGCGACGGCGGGTGAACTTTGGTAACTGCTGCGGCGCGCACCGCCCACCGGCGGCGAGACCGGACCACAGGTGATACCGCCGGCGCACAGCCTGATGCTAATAACGGTCTCGTCGCTACGACTGGTCACGGACCCCGCATGTCCGGACGGTGCCGGGCCGCCGTGCGCAGAAGACCGGCATCACGCCCTTCGCGTTCGCTACCTGGGCGGAGGGCTCGGCTCCACTGAGTGAACGCAAGCTTGGCGTGCTTCGCGTTTCATGCCGCGAGCTGTCGTCGCCGCATACGCATCGACATCACTGCAGAGGGAATGCGGGAGCCAACGCCAGGGACTTGAGCCGAAGTATCAACGTGCTCGCTGCCAGAAGGAACGTCGGCTCCGACAAAAACAAGGCCCGCCGGAGGGCGGGCCTTGCGTGTGCAACTGACGAACCGGCGGAGTTACGTCACCGGCCTGGTCTGCGGCTCGGCGTCATCCTCGTCCGCTTCGATTACCGGCTTTTCGTCGAGCTTGTCGCCGAGCATGCGGCGCACCGCGACGTAGAACACCGGGATCAGCAGCAGGCCGAGGAAGGTCGCGAACAGCATGCCGCCCGCCACGCCGGTGCCGATCGCGTGACGCGAGTTCGCGCCAGCGCCGGAGGAAATCGCCAGCGGGATCACGCCCATGATGAAGGCGAATGACGTCATCAGGATCGGACGGAAGCGCAGGTGCGCGGCCTCGATCGTCGCCTCGCGCAGCGTCTTGCCGTGCTTGCGCTGCTCGATCGCGAACTCGACGATCAGGATCGCGTTCTTCGCTGCCAGGCCAATCACCGTGATCAGGCCGATCTTGAAGTAGATGTCGTTCGGCAGGCCGCGCATCATCGAGAACAGCACCGCGCCCAACGCACCGAGCGGCACCACCAGCAGCACCGCCACCGGCACCGACCAGCTTTCGTACAGCGCCGCCAGGCACAGGAACACCACGAGGATCGACAGCGCCAGCAGCGCGGGCGCCTGGTTGCCGGCGAGGATTTCCTGGTAGGACTGGCCGGTCCAGTCGTAGCCGAAGCCCGGCGGCAGGTCCTGGTTGACGATGTCCTGCATCGCGTTCATCGCCTCGCCGGAGCTGTGGCCGGGCGCCTGCGAACCCACGATCTCCACCGCCGAGTAACCGTTGTATCGGGTCAGCGACGGCGAGGCCATGATCCAGTGGCTCTTCACCACGTTCGACAGCGGGATCATCGAGCCGGTGGTCGGATCGTTGTCGGCGGAGCCGTTCGGGCTCGGCGTGTAGAAGCGCGACAGCGAATCCGGGCCGGTGCGATACGGCGCATCCGCCTGCATGGTCACGCGCTTAACGCGGCCGGCGTCGACGAAGTCGTTGACGTAGACCGGCGCCAGCATCAGCTGGATCGCGGCGTAGATGTCGCGCACCGACAGGCCCATCGACTGCGCCTGCACGCGGTCGACGTCGAGCTTGACCTGCGGCGCCTCTTCCAGCGCGTTCGGGCGCACCGCCGTCAGCGCCGGGTTCTGCCCGGCCTTGCCCAGCAGGACGTTGCGCGCATCAGTCAGTGCCGCTCGGCCCTGGCCACGACGGTCCTGCAGGTACATGTCGAAACCGCCGAACTGGCCCAGGCCGCTCACCGTCGGCAGGTTGATCACGAAGATCTGCGCGTCGCGGATGCCGAACAGCGCCATGTTCGCCTTCTGGATGAACTCCGAGGCGGTGACCTTGCGATCGTCCCACTGCTTGAGGCGGATGAAGGCGATGCCGACGTTCTCGCCCTGGCCGACGAAGCTGAAGCCCGCCACGGTGAAGATGCCGTCGAAGCCCTCTTCCTTCTTGACCGTCTCGCGCACCTGGTCGAGCACGGCGTTGGTGCGCGTGATCGACGCGCCCGGCGGCAGGTTGATCAGCGCGATCGCGTAGCCCTGGTCTTCCTCGGGCAGGAAGCTGCCCGGCATGCGGTAGAACAGGAAGCCGCACAGCAGCACCAGCAGGCCGAACACCATCATCCAGCGCGGCGTGTGCTTGATCGCGCTGCCGATGTGGCCGACGTAGGTCGAGCTGACCTTGTCGTAGAGCTTGTTGAAGTTGCGGAAGATGAAGTTGTCGCGGTGGTGGTCCGCGGTCGGCTTCAGCAGCGTCGCGCACAGCGCCGGGGTGAAGCCCAGCGCGAGGAACGCCGAGAAGCCCATCGCCATGGCGATGGTGATGGCGAACTGCTTGTAGATCTCGCCGGCCGAACCGCCCTGGAACGCCGACGGAATGAAGACCGCCGCCAGCACCACCGTGATCGCGACGACCGCGCCGCTGATCTGGCTCATCGACTTG
Organism: Lysobacter niastensis; assembly: GCF_015453285.1. Lineage (GTDB taxonomy): Bacteria > Pseudomonadota > Gammaproteobacteria > Xanthomonadales > Xanthomonadaceae > Lysobacter_J > Lysobacter_J niastensis. The sequence continues at coordinate 248,524 of NZ_JADLZT010000004.1, read as the reverse complement.
CGCGTGGCGGCCTTCGGCGACAGGCCCTCCTCGGTCATGATGCGCTCGACGTTCTCGATCACCACGATCGCGTCGTCGACCACGATGCCGATCGCCAGCACCATGCCGAACAGGCTGAGCTGGTTGATCGTGAAGCCGATGAAGTACATGCCCAGGAACGTGCCGAGCAGCGCGATCGGGATCACCAGCGTCGGGATCAGCGTGGCCCGGAAGTTCTGCAGGAAGATCAGCATCACCAGGAACACGAGCACGATCGCCTCGAACAGCGTCTTGATCACTTCCTTGATCGAGACGGCGACGAAGGTCGAGCTGTCGTACGGCGAGAACCAGGTCACGCCGGCCGGGAACGTCGGCTCCAGCTCGGCCATGCGGTCGCGGATCGCCTTGGCCACGCCGAGCGCGTTCGCACCCGGCGCCAGCTGCACGGCGAAGCCGGCGGCCGGCTTGCCGTCCCAGCGGCTGTCGAAGCCGTAGAACGTCGCGCCCATCTTGATGCGGGCGACGTCACGCAACCGCACCGAAGTGCCGTCGGTGTTGGTGCGCAGGATGATGTTGCCGAACTGCTCGGGCGTGCTGAAGCGGCCTTCGGCCGACACCGTCGCGGTGAAACCCTGCTCCTCCGGCGCCGGATCGGCGCCGATCTTGCCGGCGGCGAACTGCACGTTCTGGCCGCGCACGGCCGCCAGCACGTCACTGGCCGACAGGCTGTAGCCACGCAGCTGGTCGGGGTTCAACCAGATGTTCATGGCGTATTCGCTGCCGAACTGCTGGGTGCTGCCGACACCGGGCACGCGCGCGATCTGGTCGAGCACGCGCGAGCCGATGATGTCGCTCAGCGCGTCGCGGTCCATCGACTCGTCTTCCGAGCGCAGCGCCACCACCATCAGGAAGCCGGCGTTGGCCTTGGCCACGACGACGCCCTGCTGCGTCACTTCGGTAGGCAGGCGCGGCGTCGCCAGCGCGACCTTGTTCTGCACCTGCACCTGGGCGATGTCGGGATCGGTGCCGGGCGCGAAGGTCAGCGTGATGTTGGAGCCGCCGCTCGAGCTCGACGACGAGCTGAAGTAGACGAGGTTGTCGATGCCGGTCAGCTGCTGCTCGATCACCTGCGTGACCGCGCCTTCGGCGGTTTCGGCGCTGGCGCCCGGGTAGTTGGTCGAGACCGTGACCTGCGGCGGGGCGATGCTCGGGTAGGACTCGACGCCGAGGTTGAGGATCGCGAGCACGCCGCACAGCGAGATCAGGATCGCGATGACCCAGGCGAAGACCGGGTGGTTGATGAAGAATCTGGACATGGCGGGCTCAGTCCTTGGTGGCCTGGTCCTTGGCCTCGCCGGCAGGCGCCGGCCCCTGTGCCGTCTTGGCGCCTTCCGGCTGCCACGGCGCTGCCTTGGCCGGCTGGCCAGGCTGCGCACGCTGGACGCCGGATACGACGACCTGGTCGCCGGCGGCCAGACCGCTGCTGATCACCCAGTTGCCGTTTTGCACGCGGTCGGCGACGACATCCTTGCGCGCGACCTTGCCGTCCTTGCCGACCACCAGCACGAACGCGCTCCTGGCGTCGCGCTGCAGGCCGGCCTGCGGCACGAGGTAGGCGTTGCCCTGCTGGCCGAGCAGGGCCTTGAGGGTCACGTAGGTGCCGGGAAGCAGCGTCTTGTCCGGGTTGGGGATGCGCGCGCGCAGCGCGATCGCACCGGTGGCCGGATCGACCACGTCGCCGGAGAAATCGATCGTGCCCTGGCGCTCGTACGGCGTGCCGTCCGGCAGCACCACCTGCACGCGGTATTCGCCCGGCGAACCGAGCTGGGCGCGGCGCACCTGCTCCAGTTCGGTCACGCTCAGCGAGAAGTTCACGTACAGCGTGTCGATCTGGTCGACCGTGGTCAGCAGCGTCGCGGTGTCCTGGCCGACCAGCGCGCCTTCGGTCACCTGCTGCTTGCCGGCGCGGCCGTCGATCGGCGCGCGCACGGTCGCATAGCCCAGGTTGATGCGGGCATTGGCCAGTGCGGCCTGCGCCTGCTTGACCGCGGCGGAAGCGCTGCGCTCGGCGGCGAGCGCGTTGTCGAGGTCCGACTGCGAGACGAACTTGGCCGGCGCCAGCTTGCGGGCGCGGTCGGCGGCGGCCTTGGCGTTGGCGAAGGTCGCCTCGGCCGACGCCAGCGAGGCCTGCGACTGGCCGACCTCGGCCTGCAGCTGCGCCGGATCGATGACGAACATGACCTGCCCGGCCTTTACGTCCTTGCCTTCCTCATAGACGCGGCGCTGGAGCACGCCGGGCACGCGGGCGCGCACGTCGGCACTGCGGAACGGCGCCAGGCGGCCGACCAGATCCTTCTGCAGCGCCACGTCGCCGGGTTGCACCGTGACCACGCCGACTTCCGGCGGCGGCATGCCGCCCCCCTGTGCCTGCTCCTTGCCGCCGCAGGCGGACAACGCAATTGCCAACGCGGCGGCGAACATAACCGACCGCGGGGCCACCGAACGCGGGTTCATGACCATGGGGGACTCCGAAGTTTTCATGGTGAGCGTGACTGCTCAGATTGATCTAATTCCTATACTGTCCAGTCTAGCATTCTGCTCACGCCGCCCACGTCCCAGAAGTCACGGAGACCGGGGCTACGCCAGATCCAGCAAACGCGCCAGCCGCTTCGGGTCGGGAGCGGGCGAATACGGGAGCCGACCCCAGCACGGTACCGGCAGGCGTCGCTGCAGCAGCGTGAAGTTCTCGTCGATCCGCTGCATGTCCGGATCGATTTCGTTGGCGATCCAGCCGATCAGGCGCGCGCCGTCGGCTTCGATCGCGCGCGCGGTCAATCGCGCGTGGTTGAGGCAGCCCAGGCGCAACCCGACCACCATCACCACCGGCAGTTCCAGCGCGCGCACGAGGTCGGCCTGGTCGAGCGTGGCCGACAGCGGCGCGGCCCATCCGCCCACGCCTTCGACGACCACGATATCGGCGTTAGCCGACAGGCGCGCATGAGCGGCCAGGATCGGCGGCAGCGACACCTTGATTCCGGCCTCGTCCGCCGCCAGTTCTGGAGCTAGCGGGAGCGGCAGCGCAAACGGGTTGACGTCGTCGTAGAACGGCGTCGGATCGCTGTGCGCTTGCAGCAGCAGCGCGTCTTCGTTGCGCCAGCCGGAAGACGTGTGTTCGCAGCCGCTGGCCAAGGGTTTCATGCCCACCGCACGCAGGCCATGCGTGCGCAAAGCGCACAATAACGATGCCGTGGCCACGGATTTGCCGACACCGGTGTCGGTCCCGGTGATGAACAGGCTCCGTGGAGTCATGAACGGCACCGGGCCGCCGTTGCGGCACTGCTACACTGGATTCGAGGAGTCTTCATGTTCACGACGCAAAGTCTAAGCGGCGACAAGACCGAGCAGTATGCGCAGCTGGCCCAGCAGGCGCGTGCGCTGCTGACGGGCGAGCGTGACCGCACCGCCAATGCCGCCAACCTTTCGGCACTGATCTATCACTCGCTGCCGGCACTCAACTGGGCCGGCTTCTATTTCTTCGACGGCACCGAACTGGTCGTGGGCCCCTTCCAGGGCCTGCCTGCCTGCGTGCGCATTCCGCTCGACAAGGGCGTGTGCGGCGCCGCCGCTACGACGCGGCAGACGCAACGCATCGCCGACGTGCACGCCTTCCCCGGCCATATCGCCTGCGACTCGGCTTCGAACTCGGAGCTGGTCGTGCCTTTGTTCGCCGCCGATGGCAAGCTGATCGGGGTGCTCGACCTGGACAGCCCGGAACTGGACCGCTTCGACGCGGACGACCAGGAAGGGCTGGAAGATATCGCCAAAGCGTTCGTGGAGTCGCTGGCGTGAACGGATTGAAGATGCGCAACATCGGGCCCAAGTCCGCCGCCTGGCTCCGCCAGGTCGGACTGCGCACACCCGAGGACATCGCCGCGCTCGGTTCGGTCGAGGCGTACATGCGCGTCAAGCGAGCCGGCTTCAAGCCGACGCTCAATCTGCTCTACGCCATCGAAGGCGCACTGCTGGACTGCCACTGGCAGGAAATTCCCGATGAGCGCCGCAACGAACTGATCGCCGCCGCAGAGGCTGCGACCGCCTTGCTGCCGCCGCCCCGCCATCGCCCTGCCGCGGCCCCGTGCACCACGAGCGTGCCGGACGAAGCCCCGGCCATGGCGATGCCGTCGCTGTTCGACGAACCCGAGAACTGACGGCTCCCGCGAGCCGCTCCGCAAGCTCCATCACCGATCGTCCTTTGGACCGGGCTGCCGGATCGCGTAGACTGCGCGCGCTTCGAGGTGACCCGGCGGCGTCCTGCTCACGGGTTGAAACGGGAAGCCGGTGACGCCGCAACACGGCCAGTCCGGCACTGCCCCCGCAACGGTAAGCGAGTCCACGCTCGGCATCCGCCACTGTGCAACGCACGGGAAGGCGCCGAAGCAGGAGGTATCCCTCCAGCTCGCGAGTCCGGAGACCGGCCTGGATGCATTGGGTCCCAGGACCCACACGGGTTGCGATGCGGAGGGCGTCGCGGCGGCGATGCCTGCGCTTTCGCGCGACGCACGCGGCCGGATTTCTCCATCGCAACCTCCCTTGCTGATGTCGCGGCGTTCCGGGGACGGTGCGCCGTGCGATGGAGACTATCGATGCCGATTCACCGCCTTACCCTCGCTGTCGCCTGTGCGGCTGCGCTCGCCCTGCCCGCTACCGCGTTCGCGCAGGACCAGGACGCCACCGACCTCGACCAGGTCGTGGTGACGTCCAACCGCACCGCCGTCAGCGTCAACGACGCGCTGACGCCCGTCGAAGTCATCGACAGCGCTCAGATCCGCGCCAGCCAGGCCCGCTCGCTGCCTGACCTGCTGCGCGGCCGCGCCGGCATCTCGATCGCCAACCAGGGCGGCCAGGGCAAGCTGACCACGTTGTTCCTGCGCGGCAGCGAGTCCGACCACGTGCTGGTGCTGGTCGACGGCATCCGCGTCGGCTCGGCGACCTCCGGCTTGACCGCGTTTCAGGACCTGCCGATCGAGATGATCGACCGCGTCGAGATCGTGCGCGGCCCGCGTTCGAGCCTGTATGGCGCCGACGCCATCGGCGGCGTGATCCAGGTGTTCACCCGCCGCGACCGCGGAAGTTTCGCGCCGCGCATCCGCCTCGATGCCGGCAGCCACGATACGCAGGGCTACGGCCTCGGCTTCGGCGGCAGCAGCGAGCGCGGCTGGTTCGGCGCCGACTTCCAGCACAGCCGCACCGATGGCATCAACGCCTGCTACGGCCTGTTCGACCCGGTGACGTTCGAAGGCGGCGGCTGCTTCATCGCACGCGACTCGCAACCCGATCGCGACGGCTACGAGAAGGACGCGCTGTCGCTGCGTGGCGGCGTTTCCTTCAACGAGCAGTGGAGCCTGGAAGGCCACGCGCTGCGCAACGAAGGCGACAACGAGTACGACGGCGACTTCACCGACCGCTCCGAAACCGTGCAGCAGGTGATCGGCGGCAAGCTGCGCTGGCGCCCGTCCGAGCGTGTCGACCTGCACCTGACCGCGGGCCGCAACGAGGACTCGTCCGACAATTTCCTCGGTGACGCGCCGGCCGGCTTCTTCAGCACCGACCGCGACAGCGCCACGCTGCAGGGCGACTTCGGCATCGCCCAGAACCAGCTGGTGAGCGTTGGCCTGGACTGGCTGCGCGACAGCGTCGACGCCTCGACGCCCTACGACGAGACCGAGCGCGACAACAAGGCCGCGTTCGTGCAGTACCAGGGCAGGTTCGGCGCGCAGTCGCTGGAGGCGAGCGTGCGCAACGACGACAACGAGCAGTTCGGCAACCACACCACCGGCAGCGCCGCCTGGGGCATGGCTTTCGCCGAGCACTGGCGCGTCACCGCCGGCTACGGCACCGCCTTCAAGGCGCCGACGTTCAACGAGCTGTACTTCCCGTTCTTCGGCAACCCGAACCTCGACCCGGAGGAGTCCGAAACCTGGGAGCTGGGCCTGGCATGGCGCGGCGATGCGTTCAACGTCCACCTGGATACGTTCCAGACCGATGTGGACGACCTGATCGCGTTCGACATCTCGATCAACCTGCCCAACAACGTCGAAGAGGCGCGCATCCGCGGTGCCGAACTCGGCGCCGACGCCACCGTCGCTGACTGGACCTTTGCCGGCGCGATCAGCTACGTCGACACCGAGAACCGCTCCGGCTTCTTCGAGGGCAATGAGCTGGCCCGCCGTGCGAAGAACAGCGCGCGCCTGGACGTCGACCGCGCCTTCGGCAACTTCCGCGTCGGCCTGACCGCCGTCGGCGAAGGCGCACGCTACGACGACGTTGCCAACACCCGCCGCCTCGGCGGATACGGAACGCTCGACCTGCGCGCGGAATACGCGTTCACGCCGGCCTGGTCGCTGCAGGCACGCGCGGCCAATGTGTTCGACCGCGACTACGAGACGGTGGCGTTCTACAACCAGCCGGGTCGCGAGTGGTACCTGACGCTGCGCTACGCGCCGGCGAACTGATCCGGCTATAAGAAAGAAGCCCGGCTACCGCCGGGCTTTTTTTTGCCCGCACGAAAGCGGGAAGCCACTACCTCTGCTTGCAGTGGCATTGCTGCATTACGTCGCTGGAGTCCCTCCTTCACGAGAATGAGCCCGTCGTCCTGTCCGCTCTGCGCACAGCCTCGCCTCGCATTGACACCATCGTTGACGCCGGAAAATCATGGCGCGGGGAAGTCCAATCTTGGCTGGGCCCGCAGTGGCCCGCGCATCAGGGCGAGGCGAATGAAGTCATTGGTGATGGAGCTGGTGGATCAGTACGACCCGAGCCTTCCGCTCGAGGAAGCTTCGACGATTCCCTCATCCTGGTACATCGACGACCGCATCTACGAGCGCGAGCGCCGCACCACCTTCTCGCGCACCTGGCAGCTTGCCGGCCGTGTCGACCAGCTGCGCGAACCCGGCCAGTACGTCACCTGCGAGATCGCTGGCGAGCCCATCGTGCTGGTGCGCGGAAGCGATGGCGAGCTGCGCGGCTTCTTCAACGTCTGCCGCCACCACGCCGCCGCGGTGATGACCGAGCCCTCCGGCTGCGCGCAGAACCTGCGCTGCCCGTATCACGGCTGGACCTACACGCTCGAAGGGGCGCTCAAGGGCACGCCGAGCTTCAACAGCGAATGCCATTTCGACCGCAGCGAGCACGGTCTCGCGCCGGTGGCGACCGCGGTGTGGGAGAACTGGGTGTTCGTACGGCTGGATGCACAGGGCCCGAGCCTGGAGGAGTTCCTGGGCCAGGACCTGATCGAGCAGATCCGCCCACTGCAACTGGGCAAGCTGCACTGGTTCGAGCGCCGCCATTACTTCTTCGACTGCAACTGGAAGGTCTTCGTCGACAACTACCTCGACGGTGGCTACCACGTCCCGCACCTGCACAAGGGGCTGGACAGCGTGCTGGATTACAAGAACTACACCATCGAGAACGGCACGCGCTTCTGCCTGCAGTCGAGTCCGCTGACGACGAACAAGGCGCAGGACGACTACGCGGCCGTACGCAAGGGCGACCGGGCGCTGTACTACTGGATCCACCCCAACCTGATGATCAACTGGTACGAGGGGATGATGGACACCAACCTCGTGCTGCCGATGGGCGTGGACAAGACCGAGGTGATCTTCGACTTCTGGTTTGCCGATGTTTCCGAGACCGCGCACGCGTACAACCGCGCCAGCATCGACGTCGGCCAGCAGATCCAGGACGAGGACATGGCGATCTGCAAATCCGTGCAGCGCGGCCTGCACTCGCGGGCGTATTCGACCGGGCGCCTGTCGGCTCGCCGCGAGGGCGGCGAACACCTGTTCCACCGCCTGCTGCACGCCGACCTGACGACGGGCGGCTGACCCGCGCCGCCCCTCAATCCGGAGGCAGACGCACCGGGACCGCCTGCGCGGCCTGCAGTTGCTGGCTGCGCAGCCACCAGGCGGCGGAGCCCAGCCACATCAGGATCAGCGTGATCACGGTCTTCTGGCGGAGGCCCTCCGGCGCGCCGTGCCAGTAGGCATAGATCCACAGCGCGATGAAGGCGGCCACGGCCAACGGGAAGGCCAGGCCGAAATGCCGGCGCCAGCGATCGTCGTAATGGAATCGCCACGACTGCAGCATCATCGCCGACGTCACCGACAGGAAGGTCGTCAACGCCGCGATGCGGTGCAGCAGGTTTTCCTGGTCGTGCGTGAAGTACGGCAGGTCGTTCTCGGTGATGGCAGTAGCCCACAAACCGACGCCCGCGACCACCAGCAGAAGCACCGGCGCGGCACTGCGTGCCTGCGGCCGCAACGCGCCGTAAAGACCGGCGCCGAGCAGGATCAGCGCCATGCTCAGCACGTAGTACGCGCCGCGCACCCAGCCACCGTAATGACCCTTCAGGTAGTTGCTCAGCGGATCATTCCGCCAGTCAAGGTCGGGCCGCATCCACTGCGCGAGCAGGCAGATCGTGGCGAACAGCAACACCGCGGCAAAGCAGAGCAGGCCCGAGCGCCGGCGCACGATGCCTTCGAGTACGAATGCGCTGAGCAGCGGCATCTTCATGCGGAGGTTGTACAACGCGGTGTCGAAGATGAGCCTCATACACGCGCCAACGACAGCGGCGTGCGGCGACGGCCACGCTTCATCGAGCAGCCGTTCTTTACCTTGCGGCGATCGCCGTTCTCACCGAGTGAACGTTTCTCACCCGCGGCGCAACGAAGCGATCACGCGCGACCGGATCGGACAGCACGTCGCGTGGATACTCATCGAATAGCGGATTGTCCGGCCACGCGAGCAGGTCTGCGTGGCGCGCACGGAACTCCGGCCATGCCTGCGTGGCCGGTTCGCCGCTCATGCGTTCATGAATCAGCAGCAGGAAGGCCAGCGTGACCGTCTCGTGATACAGGCCGTGCTTGCCATGCGTGGCGGCATAAGCCTGCAACGTCGCGCGAAAGCACGCGATCGCCTGCAACAGTGGATGGCGCTGCAGGTACAGCCAGGTCAGGCGGACATGCTCGGCGTGGCTGAAGCACTCCAGAGGCAAGCGGCCGCTTTCGACCTCCTGCAGCAGGTCGTCGTCATGCACGTTCATGGCGCGTCGCCCTCGACCAGCTGATGACTGTCGTCAGCGGTCAGCGTCAGGCCATAGATCTTCTTCAGCTCGACGGCCTGCCGCAGCGTCTCCTCGGAGAACGGGCACTTGCCTTCCAGACTGTGCAGCAGCACGCCTTCGAGCAGGTCGCTCAGCGACAGGTCGTGGTATTCGGCCAAGCCCTTGAGCACCTTGAGCAGGCGCTTCTCGATGCGGACGCCGGTCTGGACGCGCTCGATGACGACGGGCTGGGACGCTCTGGAGGCAGGCATGGGGAAGGTCGAGCTTCGTGAACTTGGTACAAATGTACCACGGTCACAAGACTCCTCCCTGAACCAGCCGGACCGCCTCGGCCACCCGCGGCGGTCCCGCCTCGCCTACTTCGCCTTCAGCACCGCCTGCGCCGCATTCCGTCCCGCCGCACCGCTGATGCCGCCACCGCCATGCACACCGGCACCGCACAGGTACAGGCCATCGATTGGCGTCAGATGGGTCGACCAGCCCGGCATCGGCCGCATGAAGAACATCTGGTCGAGGATCAGCTGGCCGTGGTTCGGATCGCCTTCGGTCAGCGAGTAGTCGCGCTCGAGGTCGACCGGCGTGATCGAACGCAGCGAGCGCACCGACGCTTTCAGCTGCGGGAAGCGCTCGGCCAGCGTGTCGACGGCCAGTTGCTCGACGCGCGCGCGGGCGGTGTCCCAGGTTTCGTGGCGCAGCTTGTACGGCGCCGACTGGACGTGGATCGAGACGACGTCGCCCGCCGTGGTCACTTCGAGGTACGGCCGCTCGGCGAGCTCGCCGTACTTGGCGGCGTCGAAGGCACGCTCCAGGTACTTCAGCGTCGGTGCGATCGCGACCGTGCCGGCGGGAATGCCGTGCTTGCCGTCGGTCAGCAGGTGCACCTTGGCCTGCGAGCCACGCATCTTGATCGAGCGCGTGTGCCAGACGAACTCCGGTGGCAGTTCCGGCGCGCCGACCAGGCCGAGCAGCGTCGTGCGCGGATCCGCTGCGGACAACACGATGCCTGCAAGGATTTCCTCGCCGCTCTCCAGGCGCACACCGGTGGCTCGCTGACGGTCGACCACGATCTGCGCCACGGCAGCAGCCGTGCGCACTTCGCCGCCACGCGACTTCAGCGCCGCCACCAGCGCCTCGGCGATGCGTACGCTGCCGCCCGCGGGCGCGCGATGGGCCACGCCGCCGCGGTTGAGCCAGTTGTGCATCAGCGTGTAGCCGGTGCCGGCCGACATCGAACCCAGCGTGTGGCCATGGATGGCGACCGCGGCGATCGCCGCCTTCAGTTCCTCGGACTCGAACCATTCCTCGGTGAGTTCAACCGCCGACATCGACATCGCGCGGATCACCCGGAACATGTCGCGGCCGCCGAGGCGGCGCAGCGTCCACGCCAGCTTCGCCAGCGGCCAGCCTTCGGCGAGTCCGATATTCGGCAGGCGCGGCATCGGCGTGCGGTAGGCCGCATCGAGGAACGCCGCGGCGCGATCCATGAAGGCGGCGAACTCCGGCCACGCCCCAGCGTCCTTCGCCGAGAACTGGCGGATCGACTCCAGTGTCTTCGCGTCATTCGGCTTTGACGACAGCGACAGCGTGCGGCCATCCGGCAGCATTGAGGTGTAGACCGCGTCCACGCTGTCCGCGTCTGACAGACCGAAACGTGCGAGGTCCAGGTCGCGCACGATGTCGGGACGCAGGCGTCCGCCCGCGTGCAACGGCGGATACGCCTGGCCATCGAACGATGCACCTGCCAGCTGCCCGCCGGCATCGGCGCGGCGCTCCAGCACCAGCACTTTCTTTCCGGCCTTCGCCAGGTAGTTCGCCGCGACCAGGCCGTTGTGGCCGGCGCCGACGACGATGGCGTCGAATGTGTTGTTTGCGCCCATGGCTTACTTCCAGTCCTTCAGCACTTCCATCGCGGCCATCTTGCCGGCCGCCCCCATGACACCGCCGCCCGGATGCGCACCGGACGCGCCGAAGTAATAGCCCGGCAGCGGCGTGCGGAAATCCGCCCATTGCGGCGCAGGACGCAGGAAGAACAGTTGATGCAGCAGAAGTTCGCCGTGGAAGATGTTGCCGCCGGTGATGCCGGCGATGTTCTCGATGTCCTTCGGCGTGATGACCTGCTTGCCGACGATGGCGCGGCGGATGTTCGGCGCGTAGCGCTCGATGGTGGAGATGACCGTCTCGCCGAACGCGTCGCGCTTGGCGTCGTCCCAGCCGCCTTCGATGTCGTACGGCGCGTACTGCACGAAGCACGACATCACGTGGTGGCCCGGAGGCGCCATGTCGCGGTCGATCATCGACGGGATGATCATGTCGATGTACGGATTCTTCGCGAACTGTCCGTACTTGGCCTCGTCGTAGGCGCGCTCGATGTACTCCATGCTCGGACTGATCGAGATCGCGCCGCGGTGCAGCGGGCCCTCGCCCGGCAGGCAGGTGAAATCGGGCAGTTCGCTGAGCGCGATGTTGACCTTGCCCGACGAGCCGCGCACGCGGAAGTTGCGGATCTGCTGGACGAAATCGCCTGGCAGGTGCTTCTCCTCGACGAACTGTAGGAAGCTGCGCTTCGGGTCAGCGGCGGATATCACCACCTTGGCCTGCAGCTCGTCGCCGTTGGCGAGGGCGACGCCGGCGGCGCGGCCGTTCTTGACGATGACCTGCTGCACGGCGGCATTGGTGCGGATCTCCACGCCCAGCGCGCGCGCCGAACTGGCGATCGCCTGTGTCACGCCGCCGTTGCCGTTCTTGCAGAAGCCCCAGGCGCGGAACGCGCCGTCGATTTCGCCCATGTAGTGGTGCAGCAGCACGTAGGCCGTGCCCGGTGAGTTCGGACCGAGGAACGTGCCGATGATGCCGCTGGCCGACTTGGTGCCCTTGAGTGGGTCGAACTCGAACCATTCGTTGAGCAGGTCCGCCGCCGACTGCGTCAGCAGCTTCGAGATGCGGTACAGCTCCTGCTCGCTCAGGCTCTTGCCGTACTGCCCGAGCTTGAGCAGGCCCTTCATGTCGCGCAGGCTCAGCGACGACGGATCCGGCGGCACCAGGCCGATGATCGGCTTGATCGCCTTGGCGGCGCGCGCCATCACGCGGCCGTATTCGTCGGAGGCCTCGGCGTCGAGCGGCGAGTGGCGGTACAGCTCCTGCCGCGACAGGTCGTGGTCGTCCCACGCGGCGAGGTAATCGCCGTTGTCCATCGGCGTGACCGTGCTCGGCAGCGGCAGGATCTTCAGGCCGTGCCGCGGCAGTTCGAGGTCGCGGATGATCTCCGGCCGCAGCAGGCTGACCACGTAGGAGAACTGGCTGAAGCGATAGCCGGGGAATGGTTCGGCGGTGACGGCGGCGCCGCCGACCACTTCGCGTCGCTCGAGCACGGCCACCTTCTTGCCCGCGCGCGCCAGGTAGGCGGCGGCGATCAGGCCATTGTGTCCGGCGCCGATGACGATGGCGTCGTATTGATTGCTGGTCATGAGGTCTTCAAGTCGTTGGTTGTCTTAGCCCCTCTCCCGCATGCGGGAGAGGGGTTGGGGTGAGGGGCTTCTGCCTCGGCAAACAAAACAGAGCACCCTCATCCGCCCTGCGGGCACCTTCTCCCGCGCGCGGGAGAAGGGACTTGCTACTTCTTCTTCCACTCCGGCTCGTAGAACGGCAGCTTCACGACCCTGCCCATCGCGTGCAGGCGCTTGTGCTCGACCGTGATCTCCATGTTGAGCTGGGTGCCGGGTTCGTAGTGCGGGCGCTGCAGGTGCACCAGCGCGATGTACTTCTTCAGCACCGGCGACCATGTGCTGGTGGAGGCGTAACCGACCTGGTTACCTCCCAGCATCAGCGGCAGGCTGCCGCGCACCGCCAAGCCCGGAATCTGCGGCGGCAGGCCGGCGGCGGCGTACAGGCGCTCCATCGATTCCCAGTCGACCTCGAAGCCCATCAGCTTCCACGCGGAACCTTCGCGCTTCTCGCGCTCGAGCGCGCGGCGGCCGACGAAGTAACCCGGCTTGTCGAGCTGCACCGCCCAGTCCAGGCCCATTTCCAGCGGCGTGGACTTCTGGCCTTCGATCCAGGCGTGGTTCGCGGCGGTGTAGTCGACGTCGATCATGAAGAGGCCGGCTTCGACGCGCGCCATGTCCATGGCCAGGATGCCGCACGGGACGATGCCGTAGTCGTGGCCTGCAGCCATCAGCGCGTCCCACACGTGCAGCGCGTCGGCGACGTCGATCCAGATTTCGTAGCCGAGGTCGCCGGTGTAGCCGGTGCGCGAGATCGTCACCGGCTTGCCGGCCAGCGTGTTCTGCATCACGCGGAAGTACTTGAGCTTGTCCAGCGGCTTGCCGCAGACGAGGTTGAGCACGGTGCGCGACTTCGGGCCCTGCAGGCTCAGCGCGGCGACCTGCTCGGTCACCTCGGTGATCGTCACGTCCATGCCGACCGCGTTCATCGTCAGCCAGCGCAGCGACGGCTCGGCCGAGGTCAGGCGGAACAGGTTTTCGCCCAGGCGCGACACGGTGCCGTCGTCGAGCATCTTGCCGTCCTCGTCGCACCAGCCGGTGTAGCCGACCTGGCCCACCGCCATCTTGTGCACGTCGCGCGGCGTCAGCTTGTGCAGCAGTCGCGCGGCGTCGGGGCCTTCGATCATGTATTTCATCAGCGGCGAGACGTCGATCATCGCGACGGCGTCGCGGATCGCCCAGTACTCGCGGTCGAGGTGCAGGTCGTAGGAGCCGGCGACGATGTGGCCGGCCCAGCGCCGCCAGTTCTGCGGCAGGCACAGCTTCGACGTGCGCTCGTGGAAGGGAGTTCGCTTGAGTTGCAGCATGAGGGTCGTTTGCGGAGTTCGTTCGGGAGAAGCGCCGGCACCAGTGAGTGTGGTTCAGTGCTTCTGGTTCGGAAGGGGACCGGCGTCGCCGGATCGTAGCGGCGTTGCGGCTCCGCGCATACGCAGGAAGCCGTAGACCGGCAATCCCGCAGCGGCGAGAGCGATCGCCCACAGGAACGGCTCGTGGCCGAGGCCGATGAAGGCGAACACCACGTAGGCCAGTCCCGGGATCGCCAGCACCATCAGGTCGCTGCCGGCCGGGCGCTGCCCGCGCTTCCACAGCACCATCAGCGCCACCGCGCAGCACAGGTACAGCGGCAGGTTGGCGGCGGTGACCACGGTGGTGATGAAGGTGAACCCCTGCACCAGCGACTTGCTGTAGTTCATCAGCACCATGGCGCTGGCCAGCACGCCGGTCACCAGCAGTGCGCGCGCCGGTGCACCGTGGCGGTTGCTGTGCGCCAGCATCGACGGCAGGCCGCCGTTGTTGGCGATGGTGCGGGTCAGTTCGCCGACCAGCAGCACCCAGCCGTTGAGCGCGCCGAGGCCGCTGACGATCACGAACAGCGCCAGCACGCGGCCGTAGCCCGGGCCTGCCAGTCGATCGAGCAGGTCCGCGAACGGCGCCTTGGACGCGGCCAGCTCGGTGGCCGGGATCAGCAGCAGCGGGATCGCCGACACCAGCAGGTAGATGCCGGCGGTCACCAGCGTGCCGACGATGGTCGCGCGCGGGATCGTGCGGCCCGGATCCTTGACGCGGTCGGCCGGCACGGTCGCCGACTCGAAGCCGAGCATCGCGAACAACGCGATGGTGGAAGCCGCCATCAGCGGATGCAGGCCGACGGCCATCGGCGATGCGTGCTGCGTGTAGCTGGACGGGCTGGTCACCAGCAGCGACACGCCGAGCACGGCCACCGCCAGCATCGGCAGCAGCTTCAGCACCGTCGTCACAACCTGGACGCGGCCACCGGTGCGCACACCGAGCAGGTTCACCATCACAAACAGCCACAGCAGCGCCAGCGCCTGCAGCGCCGGGGGAATGCCCTGCAGCGCCGGAAAGACCGTATCGAGGTAGCCGACCACGCCGATCGAGATCGCGGCGTTGGTGATCCACAGCGACACCCAGTACGACCACATCGCCACGAACGCGGGGATCTCGCCGAGCGTGCCGCGGATGTAGCCGTACGGGCCGTCGGCGGCCGGCATGTCGCGGGCCAGGCGCGCGAACACCCGCGCCATCGCCACGCAGCCCAGGACTGTGATCACCCAGCCGAACATCGCGTTGTGGCCGTACGGCGCCAGCGAGGCCGGCAGCATGAAGATGCCGATACCGATGGTGTTGCCGACCACCAGCGCGGTGCACATCCAGAAACCGAGCTTGCGCCCCGCCTGCGTGTCGCCTGTCGTGTTGCCCTGGTCCTGCATGTACGCGCCCCTCGTCGAATTATGTGCCGGCCATGCCGGTGGTGCTTCCAGGCGAACCGCGCTCCCCGACTCAGGGTGCCCCATCCGCGCACGGATCGCCATCTGCAGTGCACACAAGATGACCGCGGGCCACGACGGCCTGCACGTTTTCCAGCGTGGTGATGTCGGCCAGCGGATCACCGGACACCGCGACCAGGTCGGCGGACTTGCCGGGCGTCACCGAGCCCAGCTCCGCCTCCCGTCCGAGCGAGCGCGCCGCGTTGATCGTCGCGGACTGGATCGCCTGCATCGGAGTCAGCCCGTAGCGCACCATGTACTTGAACTGGCGCGCGTTGTCGCCGTGCGGATACACGCCGCTGTCGGTGCCGTAGCCGATGTTGACGCCGGCCTTGGCCGCCTTGCGGAATCCCTGTCGCTGGACGTCGGTCGTTTCCAGGTTCTTGCGCAGCTTTTCCGCCGACCAGCCTTCCTGCCGGCCGACCGTGTCGATGTAGTCGCCGTTGTAGATGTCGGCGACCAGCCAGGTGCCGTGCTGTTTCATCAGCGCGATGCCTTCGTCATCGAGGTAGGACGCGTGCTCGATCGAGCGCGCGCCGGCACGTACCGCGCGCTTGATGCCCTCGGCACCGTGTGCGTGCGCGGCGACGAAGCCGCCGCGGCGCTTGGCCTCTTCCACCGCCGCGCGGATCTCGGCCTCGGTGTACTCGGACTCGCCCGGCTCGGTGCCGTCGGCAAGCACTGCGCCGGTGGCGATCACCTTGATGAAATCCACGCCGTGGTCGAACAGGTAGTTGACCTTCTGCCGCACCTCCTGCTCGGAGTCCGACACGCCGAGGCGGAATTCCTGCGGGACGACGGTACCCTCGGGCAGGCCGGTGATTTCGCCGCCACCGCCTGTGATCGTGATGTACGCGCCGGCCACGAACATGCGCGGTCCGGGAATGAGCCCGGCGCTGATCGCATCGCGCAGGGCGACATCGGACAGGCCGCGGAAGACGCCGACGTCGCGCACGGTGGTGAACCCAGCGCGGACCGTGTCCCTTGCATTCTTCGCGCCGATGAAGGCGTCGCGCGCCGGCGTGCTCTTCAACGGCGCGGCGGGGTCGGCGGACTGGCCTTCGTCGGCGATGTGCGTGTGCAGGTCCATCAGGCCGGGCAGCACCGTGTAGCGCGACCAATCGAGCACCTTCGCGTCGCCCACGTTGGCACTGGCGTACGGCTCGACGCGGGTGATGCGCTCGCCTTCGATGCGGATCGCCTGGTCGGCGAGCACCTTGCCGTGGTCGACGTCGACCAGCTTGCCGGCGTGGATGACCACGACGTCCGCCTTCGGCGCCGCCGAAGCGAGCGAGGTTCCAGCCAGTGCCAGTACGAGTGCGGAGGCGAGCAGCGTGCGGTTCCGGGTCATGGCGTCTCGGGGTCGAAGTGGATGGGGTGTCGTGGAACTCATCGTGACCGCTCGTAGCGACCGTAGCGCTTGAGCAGTTTCACCAGCTCGGCATGCGGCAGCGCCTTGGCGTAGTGGCCGTCTTCGCCGCGCATGTCGCGGGCGGCGACCATCGCGTTGACGATCGCCTCCTCGGTGGCCTGCACGGTCGCCTCGAACAGCGTGTCGAGATGATCGTTGCCGACGAACTGTGCCTGGTTGACCGCGGCGCCTGCGGCTGCCGCGGCGTTGGCGGTCGAGAACGCGATGAATATGTCGCCGGAGCCGTTGCCGGCGTAGCTGCCCATCCGCGCCAGACCCATGCCTGCACGTTTGGCCAGGCGCTTGAGCTGATGCGGGAGCAGCGGCGCATCGGTGGCTATCACTACAATGATCGAGCCCGTATCGCCGCCCGGCTGCTCGCCGGCCACCGCCAGCGCGAGATCGGTGTAGACGCGGTCCTCGCGAAGGTGCTGGCCGACCGGCACGCCGGCGATGCGCAGCGTGTCGCGCACGCCGTAGTTGGCCTGCACCAGCGCGCCTACGGTGTAGCCCTGTCCTTCAGCGGCGACGCGGCGCGAGGCGGTGCCGATGCCGCACTTGAACTCGTGGCAGACCATGCCGGTGCCGCCACCGACATTGCCTTCGGCAACCGGCCCGTCCTTCGCGTCACTCAATGCCTGCGCGGCATGTTCGGGCTTCACGTGGAAGCCGTTGATGTCGTTGAGGTGTCCGTCCCACGTCTCGGCGACGACCGGCAGCGACCACCAGTAACCGCTGGCATCGGCGCCACCGGCGCGCACGCGCTCGGCGATCACCGCGTCGCGCACAACGCCGACGCTGTGCGTGTTGGTCAGCATCACCGGCCCTTCCAGCTGGCCGGATTCCTCCAGCCATGCGGTGCCGGTCATCTCGCCATTGCCATTGAGCGCGAACCAGCCGCCGAACACCGGCGTGTCGAAGCTGCCCCGGCCGCGCGGCAGGATCGCGGTGACGCCGGTGCGCACCTTGTTTCCGTCGGCGAGGTCCTCCACCAGTGTCACCTGGCCGACGCTGACGCCGGCGACATCGGTGATCGCGTTGAGCGTGCCGGGGGAGCCCTCGAACGGCACGCCGAGGTCGCGGGCACGGGGTTCGGCGGCGGTGGCGGCGAAGATGCTGCTTGCCGCCAAGGTCATGAGCAGAAAGCCCACAAACACCGTTCGTCCTGAGCGTAGGCGCGCAGCGCCGGAGTCGAAGGATGAGCGGATCTGGAACCACGCCGGCGCGCCCTTCGACTCCGGGCCTTCGGCCCCACGCTCAGGACGAACGGAGATCACTCTTGCAGCGGCAATGCCTGCGTTATGTGCCCCGAACGTCGCGCTGCGCATCACGGCGCCCCCTTCAGATACTGGTCGTACCAGGCCAAATTGCGTGTCAACCGGTCGCGCAGGTAACTCGGCACCGTCAGGCCGTGGTTCTCGCCGGGATACACCACCAGCCGCGTGGGCACGTTGCGCGAGCGCAGCGCCTGGTACATCTGCTCCGCGCCGAGGCACGGCACGTTGGCGTCAGCATCGGCACACTGGAACATCGTCGGCGTCGTGATGCGGTCGGAGTGCAGGAACGGAAAGCTGGCGCGGTCGTACACCTCGCGGTTGGCCCATGGTGTGCCGAGCTCCAGTTCGTACTCGCGGATGTACTGGTCGTGTCCGTACATGCCGTACATGTTCGAGGCGCCCGCGCCGCTGATTGCCGCCTTGAAGCGCGTGTCGCTGGCGATGACCGCGTTGGTCAGGATGCCGCCGTAGCTCCAGCCGCCAACACCGAGGCGCTGCGGATCGGCGATGCCCTGCGCGACGACATGGTCCACGCCGGCCAGCACGTCGCGCACGTCGACGTTGCCCCAGTCGGCATAGATCGCCCTGGAGAAATCGAAGCCGCGCCCGGAGCTGCCGCGCGGATTCACCGCCAGCACCGCGTAGCCGTTGGCGGCGTACACCTGCCAGTCGGGCATGAACTCGTGGCTGAACTGGTAAACCGGCCCGCCATGCAGGCGCACGATCATCGGGTAGCGCCGGCCGGGCTGGTAGTCCAGCGGTTTGACCAGCAGGCCTTCGATCTGCGTGTCGTCGCCACTGCGGAAGCGGATCGCCTCGGTCGGTGCGAGCTGCTTCTTCGACAGGAACTCGTTGTGGTCGGCCAGCGTGCGCAGGCCGCTGCCTTCGACGGCATCGATCGTGTACGGATGCAGGTCGCCGCCGCCAAGCACGGCGATGCGGCCGTCGCGCGAGACGTCGAGGTCGTAGTCGAAGCGCGCCCCCTGCGTGACTGCGGTCACCTGCCCGCTGTCGAGGTCGATGCGCGAGAGGTTCGTCACGCGGCTCTGCTCGACCAGCGCGTAGACACTGCGGCCGTCTGGCGACCAGTGCGGCTTGGTGAAGCAGCGATCAATTGGCGCCGGGATGCGCTCGGTGCCGGTGGCGACGTCGACGATCGCCAGCTGCCACGGCGCGTAGTAAATCCACTTGTCCTCGCCGCTGCGCAGGTAGGCGATGCGCGTGCTGTCAGGGCTCCAGGTCGGACGTGTTTCCCAGTAAGGATCGAGGTCGGAACCGGTGAAGGTCGTCAGCTGTCGCTCGGCAGCACCCGCCTTCGGCTCGATCACGTATATGTCGAAGTTGAGGTGCCGGTCCGGATCGACTCCGCGCTTGGTGACGTAAGCGATCAGGCGTCCGTCCGGCGACCACGACGGCAACTGTTCGTCGTGCGCGCCGGGCGTCAGCAGGTCGGCGCGGCCGCTGGCGATGTCGAACACGTACAGATGCTTGCGGCGCCCGTCGAGATAACCGACGCCGTCCTCGCGGAGCTGGTAGCGCTCGGTGACGATGGGTGGCGGATTCTTCGGCTTCGGCGTGCCCGCGGGGCGCTCTGGGTCGCGTGCGATCAGCGCCAGGCGCTTGCCGTCCGGCGACCAGACGAAATCCTCGACGCCGTCGGCGAACTTGGTCAGCCGTCGTGGCTTGCCGCCGCCGGCCGGCATCAGCCAGACCTGCGTTGTTGCGTCGTCCTCGTCCTCTCCAGGCATCGGTGCGTCTGACAGGAAGGCGATCGACTTGCCGTCCGGCGACCACTGCGGCCGCCATTCGCTGTGTTTGGGCGTGTCGGTCAGACGCACGCGGCCGGTGCCGTCATAGCCGACGCGCCACAGGTCCGACTGCGTCTTGTCTTCGGCCAGGTTGGCGGTGCTGACCGTGTAGGCCAGCGTATTGCCATCGGGCGAGAACACCGGCTCGGTCAGGTCGGCGAGCCTTGCGAGATCGCCTGCGCCGAAACGCGCGTCCGTGTCCGCGGCCCAGGCGGGCGCGGCGAGCAGCAGCACCGAGAGCAACGCGCCGCGCATCAACGCGGCTCTGCCATGCGCGCATACACCTCGCGCGCCTGCCGCAGGTAGTCGAGCGTCGCGCTCTTCTCGCCTGCGTCGTTGTAGTCGTCGCGCGCGGTCGCGGCCTCGATCACGCGGCCGATCCATGCGGCGAAGTACTTCGCGTCCTCCTGCGAGCCTGGCACTTCGCCCGTCTTCCCCAGCCACACCGGGTTGGTGGTGGCGTACGGGTACAGGTCGAGCAGCAACGGATCGGCGCCGTCGTTCCAGGCGCGCAGCAGCAGCCAGCCGTCCCCCAGCGCAATGTCGCCTTCGGCATCGAGCGTGCGGCGATCACCGGCCAGTTCGAAACGCTTGACGACCTGGCCGTTGTGGACGAGCTCCACGTGATCAACCGCCACCGGCGAGCGCAGCGCCAGGCGGAAGCGATGCGTACCCGCCGCGACGGTGTCACCCGGCTTGCGGCCATCCAGCAGCAGGCCCAGCAGCGGACCGTTGCTGGCGAATCCGTGCCCGGCCTTGAGCGCCGACAGCATGGACGCGTGGTCGCGGCGTCCGTCGCCTTGACCACTTACGTCCAGGAACACGCGATTCATGCCGACCGGTCCGCGCAGCGAGGCGTAGTTGGCCATGGCGTCGGTGCCCGCACCCGCGGACACGCGGAAACCGAGGTTGAGCAGGCGATACCAGACGCTGGCCGTGGCCTTGTGGTCGGAGAATCCGACCACTTCCAGGTAATCGACCTTGCCGTGCGCGACGTCGGCCGGCAGCTGGTGGCTCAGCACCGGGTCCTTCGCAGGATCGGGCACGGTGTCGAACGGATGTACGTAACCGACCAGACCCTGCTGCGCGTCCGCGAGGTCGGCGATCACGCCGTTGTGCGGATACGGGCTCGCCAGCGCGGTGTGCCGGTAGGCGGTGAAGTCCGGCGTCAGGTAGTGACTGCGCAGATTGAGCAGGCCCAGATGCCCCCAGAAGCTGGTGTGGTACTCCTGCGCGTGCTCGATCCGCACCGGTGTGGTGTCGTCCTGGCGCCCGAACTGCGCGATATCGGGGATGCGCTCTTCCTTGTTGACGATCAGCTGCTCGACGACGTCGAGGTCTTCGGCTTGCGCCTGCGCCGCAAGGCGTTGCGGTGTGTTTCGGTAATGGCCGCCGTAGTTCATGTGCACGTGCAGGTCGGCGCTGATCCAGTCGCCGAACTCGGGCGGCAGTGCCTGCGCCTGCAGTTGCGCGCGCACCGCCGTGTCGCGACCAGCGACGGCATCGATGCGCTTTTGCCACAAGGCATGGGCGAAGCCGTGCTGCACGGTGACATCGGCGGCGCCAGCGGGAACGTCGATCGTGCACGGCGGCGCGCAATGGAAGTAGTGGGCCTCGCTGCGCAGCTTCGCGCGATCGAAGCCGTCGTCTGCATGCATCCAGGCGCTGGACGGCGCGTACGCGCGCCCATCGCTGCCGGTGACCGACACGCGTGCCGGCACCCGGCGGCCCTGGCCGTCGGCGACGTCCAGCACCAGCCGCGCCGTCGGCGCCAGCGTGCGCCGCCGCTTTGCCTCGACTACCCGGGTCGCACCGCCGACCACGTCCATCACCATCAGCGTGGTGTTGCCGTCCGCGCCGTCGTTGCCGATATAGGCGATGCGGCGTGCGTCCGGCGACCAGCGCGCGTTGCGGCGCTCGCCATCGCCGAAGGTGACCGGCAACGGCGCTGCGCCGGCCATCGTCGTCAGCCACAGCTGGTGCGTCTGGCGGCCGCGGTAGCTGGCGTACAGCACGCGCTTGCCGTCCGGGGCGATGTCAGGGCGCGCGCTCCAGCTGGTTTCCTCGGACAGGAGCTTCTTCGCCTGCGACGGCGCATCCACCGGTACCGACCACAGGTCGCCGGAGCCCCAGGCGACTTCGGCGTTACCGACGAACACCAGCGTCTTGCCGTCGGGCGACCAGGCCGGGTTGATGGCGTGATCGAAGGCCGAGTAGTAGTAGCGATCGATGTTGCTCTTGCGCTCGCCCAACAGCGGGCGTGCGTTGCGCAGGCCGTCGGGACCGAGGTCGGCGACGAACAGGTTGAAGTGCCCGGTGCCCTGCGTCGACACCCAGGCGATGCGCTTGCCGTCGGGCGACAGTCGCGGCTCGACGTTGACTGCACCGCCGCGTGTCAGCGCCTGCGCGCGGCCGTTGGCGAGGTCGAGCCGCCACAACTCCATCGCGTTGCCGTCGTAGCGCGTGAACACCACGCTGCGGCCGTCGCGCGCGACGTCCGGCTGGTAGTCGTAGGCGTCGTCGGCGCGGGTCAGTTCGACCGCTTCGTCATCGCCGATGCGCTGTCGCCACAGCGACCCGGCCATGCTGTAGACGAGCGATTGCCCGTCCGGCATGAACGCCGCCGACGACGGCCCCGTGGTCAGCTGCGGCAGGTACAGCTCGCGCCAGTAGTAGCTGTGCGGCAGGTCGACCTGCTTGAGCACCGCCTCGCGTCCGTCCGCCCAAGTGGGTCCGGCCACGGACACGAGCAGCGCCGCGGCCAGCCCCCAGTGTCGTGGCCGCACCGGCTCAGCCCTCCCGCTCGAACAGCGCTTCGTCGAGGCTGGTGCGCAGCAGCACCACGGCCTCGTCGATCTCCTCGCGCGTCACGTTCAACGGCGGCATGAAGCGCACCGTGCTGGTGCCGCAGGACAGCAACAGCAGGCCGTTGTGGTAGGCGCGGGTGATCACGTCGTCGCACAGTTTGCGCGCCGGTGTGCGTTCCTCGTCCTGCTCGATGAGTTCCATGCCGATCATCAGGCCCTTGCCGCGGATCTCGCCGATGCAGGGATAGTCGCGCGCCAGGTCGCGCAGCTTCGACATGAAATGCGCGCCGACGGTGGCGGCGTTGCCCATCATGCCGCCCTCGACCAGGTCGATCGTGGCGTTGGCGGCGGCGCAGGCGATCGGATTGCCGCCGTAGGTGTTGCCGTGCGCGCCACGCTTCCACTGCGAGATCAGGTGCTTCCTCGCCACCATCGCGCCGATCGGCAGGCCCGAGCCCAGGCCCTTGGCCAGCGTCATGATGTCCGGCTGCACGCCCCAGTGCTGGCTGGCGAACATGCGCCCGGTGCGGCCGATGCCCGACTGCACCTCGTCGAAGATCAGCAGGATGCCGTGCTCGTCGCACAGCGCGCGCAGGCCGGCGAGGAAACCGTCCGGCGGGACCACGTAACCGCCCTCGCCCTGGATCGGCTCGACCAGGATCGCTGCCACTTCCGACGGCGGCACGCTGCGTTCGAACAGCATGCGGATGTAATCGAGCACCGCCTTGCCCTGGTCGGCACCGGCGAACAACGGCCGGTACGGATTCGGGTACGGCACGTGCGTGACGCCCGGCATCGTCGCGAAGAAGCCTTTCTGCTGCGTGTACTTGCTGGAGGTGAAGGCCAGCGAGCCCATCGTGCGGCCGTGGAATCCGCCGAGGAAGCCGATGAAGCGCGAGCGCCCGGTGACATAGCGCGCCAGCTTGATTGCCGCTTCCACGGCCTCGGTGCCGGACTGGCACAGGAAGCTCATGGCCGGTGCGCCCATCGGAGCCACGCGCGCAAGGCGCTCGCCGAGACCCACCATCTGCTCGTGCCAGTAGTCGCTGGAGATGTGCAGGAAACGGTCGGCCGCGTCCTTCACGGCCTGCACCACCTGCGGATGCGCATGACCGGTGCTGCATACGGCGATGCCCGCGGCGAAGTCGAGGAAGCGGTTGCCGTCGACGTCCCATACCTGCGTACCGCGGCCGTGCGACATCACGAACGGGTAGTCACGCGGGTAGGACGGCGAGATCACCTCGGCGTCGCGCGCGATCAGTGCGCGCGCCTTCGGGCCTGGCAGTTCGGTCTGGATGTTGCGGTTGCGGCTCATGGGTTTCCTCGGCTGACATTCCCGCGAGCGCGGAAATGCGGCTCCTGTTCCTGTATGAAGGACCGCGGCCGGTTCGCCGGGTTCCCTCCGCTGGACGAACTCAAAGCGTGCAGGCGCATGCCGATCATGCGCCTCCCGGCATGGCGATCGGCCTGCTGTGCGCCTCGCGGGTGCGCGCATGCAGCGCGCGCAGCGATGCCAGCTCGGCTACGGTCGGCGCGGCGATCAGGTCCACCTTGTCGGCCAGCGCCAGCGGCCAGCCGGTCGCAGCGCGCGCCTCTTCGATGGTGGCCTCCTCGAACAGCGCGCTCAGCTGCAGTTCGTCGGTCTGCGGGTGCGGCGTCAGCACGCCGTAGTCGGTGATCACCGCGCGCGGGCCTCCACCGGAGGCGCGGCTGCGTTTTCTCGCGCCGCCGCCTTCCAGGTATCCGGCGGTGGTGCGGAAATCGAGTTGCGGCACCAGGCTGCGCGGGCTGGCCTTGAGCATCACGAAGGTCTGTTTCGCATGCGCGGCGATCTCCGGCGCGCCGCCTGCACCCGGAAGGCGCGTGCCGGGCTGCTCGTAGCGGCCGATCACGGTGCTGTTGAGGTTACCGTGGCGGTCCACCTGCGCCGCGCCGAGGAAACCGACATCGACGCGCCCGCCCTGCAGGTAATGACTGAAGACCTCCGGCAGCGGCACGACGAACGCCGCGGTCTCGGCCAACTCGCCATCGCCGATCGACAGCGGCAACACGTCGGGCCGCGTTCCGATCGTTCCGGACTCATAGATCAGCACGACACCGGGCGCGTGCGTGAGCCGCGCGAGGTTGCACGCGGCACTGGGAAGGCCGATACCAACGAAGCACACGCAACGGTCCCACAACATCCGGGCTGCAGTGACGGTCATCCATTCGTCGCGTGTGGCGTCGCTCATGCTGCTTTCCTTTGCAGTCTGGCCAGAAACCCGGCGTGGTCGCGCGTCTCCATGACGTGCTCGCGCATCCAGTCGAGGAACCGCTCGCGGTCGCGCGAGATCGCATCCCAGGACTGGTAGAAGGCGTTGTCGCGCGCGTAGTGCCCGTGCGCGTACGACGGATAGGCGCCGCCCGGGCAATGCACCACGGCATCGACGATCCAGTGCGGCAGTACCACCGAGTTCATCGCCGGCGGCAGGCGGTCGACGATTTCCTCGACCGTTACGACCAGCGCTTTGGCCGCCATCGCCGCCTCGCGCTGCGCGCCGACGATGCCGTGGATGGCGACGTTGCCTTCGTGATCGGCGCGCTGCGCATGCAGGATGGTCACGTCCGGATGGATGGCCGGAACCGCCGCCAGTGTTTCGCCGGTGAACGGACAGTCGACGCGGCGGATCTTCGCGTTGACCTGGTCGAGGTCGTTGTCGAGGTAGCCGCGCAGCACGCCGAACGGAAGGTGCGCGGCGCCGGCGCAGTACGCGGCCGCCATGCCGGCGTGGCTGTGCTCGTCGAGCTCGATCGCGCAAGGCCACGCCCGTTCGGCGGCATCGCGCAACCGGTGCAGCGAACCCACGCCGGGATTGCCGCCCCACGAGAACGTCAGCGTGCGCGCACATCCCATGCCGATCATCTGGTCGTAGATCAGGTCCGGCGTCATCCGCACCAGGTGCAGGTCGCGCCGGCCCTGCCGGATGATCTCGTGGCCGGCGGCGAACGGGATCAGGTGAGTGAAGCCTTCCAGCGCGACGCAGGCGCCATCGAAGACGTGGCGCGCGATCGCTTCGTTGAGCGGGAGGAACTCCATGGTCAGGGCCTTACTCCACCACGGTGCGCGACTGCTCGCGCAGGTACTGCTGCAGGTAATAGAACGACGCGATCGCCTTGCCGGTCGAACCCGAACCCTTCCAGCCGCCGAACGGCTGGTAGCCGGGCCAGGCGCCGGTGGTCGCGCCCTGCGGGCGGTTGGCGTAGGTGACGCCGGCCTCGATGTGCTCCTGGAACCACGGCACTTCGTCGGCGCCGCCGTAGAACCCCGCGGTCAGGCCCATGTCGGTGTCGTTGGCCAGCCGCATCGCTTCTTCGCGGTCGTGGTAGCGGTGCATCATCACGATCGGCAGGAACATCTCCTGCTTCCACAGCGGATGCGACAGATCGGCCTCGGCCAGCACCGGCTCGACGTACCAGCCGCGTGCCAGGCCGTCCTCGCGCAGTTGTTCGCCACCGGACAGCACCTTCGCCCCTCCGGCGCGGAGCAGCTGCACATAGTTTGCGTAGTTGCCGTACGCACCCTCGTTGATCACCGGACCCAGCCAGTGTTCGCGCCTGCGCGCATCGCCGATGCGGACTGCGTCGATCTTCTCCATCACCTTCGCGGCCAGCTCGTCGGCGACGCTTTCGTGCACGTACAGCCTCGACAGCGCCGAGCACTTCTGCCCGCCCATGCCGAAGGCCGAGCGGACGATGCCGGCGGCGGCACGCTCCAGGTCGGCATGCTCGGTGACGATGCAGGGATTCTTGCCGCCCATCTCGGCGATGCACGGACGCGGCCAGGCGCCGCTGGCCATCTGCCGCAGCAACTGCATGCCGACGCCGACCGAGCCGGTGAAGGTGATGCCGGCTGTGAGCGGATGGTGCGCCAGCGCTTCACCGACCTCGCGCCCCGAACCCGACACGTAGTTGAAGACGCCCGGCGGCAGGCCGGCGTCGCGTATGCAGTCGGCGAGCAGCCGGCCCGACCACGGCGTGTCGCTCGCCGCCTTGCACACCACGGTGTTACCGGTGACCAGCGCGGCGGCGACGGGTCCGCCGGCCAATGCCAGCGGAAAATTGAAGGGGGCGATCACCACCCACACGCCATGCGGCCGCATCACGCTGCGGTTGCGCGACACCGTGCCTTCCAGCGGATCGTTCGGCAGTTCGTTCTCGTAGCCGGCATGGCGCTCGAAGTCGTCGGCGTAGTGATGGAAGAAATCCACCGTCTCCTGCGCCTCGCCGAGCGCCTCCATGCGGTTCTTGCCGACTTCCAGCGTCAGCGCCGCGGCGATCTCGTAGACGCGCTGCTCCATCAGGTCGCCGACCTTGCGCACCAGGCGCGCTCGCTCGGCCACCGGCAACGCGCGCCAGGCCGGCCAGGCCGCCTTCGCCGCCTTCATCGCGACGTCGACGTCGGCTTCGTCGGCCAGCGCGAACTCGCCCAGCAGCAGTTCGCTGTCGATCGGGCTACGACGCTGCGCATGGCGCTTGGCTGCGCGGTCCTCGCCGTCGATGAACAACTCGTGGCGCGCGCCCAGCCCGGCCTCCACCTTCGCCATCGCGGCGTCGAAGCGCTCGTGCATCGCTTCGGGCGGGTTGAACATCGTCGCGTAAGTCAGGCGGAAGGTCATGGCGGTCTCGTGACGTGTCCGAAGCGGTGATCGGGTTCAGTGAGGGAAGTGGCGGGCCAGCAGGCGGTCGAGCAGTGCCACCGCGTCGGCGAGCTCCCTCTCTTCAATAACCAACGGAGGCGCGAGCAGGATCAGGTTGCCGCGCGTCGCGAACGACACGCCCTGCGCCATCGCCTCGTCGACCAGCGCCTTCAGCGGTGCCGGCGTCTGTGGCCATGGCGCCAGCGGCTCGCGGCTGTTGCGGTCGGCCACCAGCTCGACCACCGCGAACAGGCCATGCCCGCCGCGCACGTCGCCGATCACGGCGTGGCGCTGCTGCAGCTGCTGCAACTGGCTCAACAACGCCGCGCCCAGCGTGCGCGAGCGCTCGATCAGGCTCTCTTCCTCGTAGGCCTGGAGCGCTGCAAGGCCGGCCGCGCAGGCCAACGGGTGGCCGCAGTAGGTCAGGCCGGTGTAGAGCGTCTCGTGCTGCAGGCGCGCGGCGACGTCGCGACTCAGCACCACCGCGCCCAGCGGCAGCGCAGCGCCGGTCAGGCCCTTGGCCAGCGTCATCAGGTCGGGGCGACCGGCTTCGCCGTGGCGCTGCCAGGCGAACCATTCGCCGCAGCGGCCGAACGCGCTCATCACCTCGTCGGCGATCAGCCATACGCCGCGCTGCGCGGTGTGCTCACGCAGCGCCGGCCAGTACGAATCGGGCGCGACGATGCCGTTGGAGCCGGCGTTGGGCTCGACGATCACGGCGGCCACGCGCCCGGCACCGAGCGCGTCGATGCGCTGCGCGACCGCATCGGCGGCCAGTTCGCCGCACTGCGCGGCATCGCGGCTGCCGAACGGGCACCGGTAGGCGTACGGCGGCGGCACATGCTCCACGCCGAACGCGTCCGGATCGACCTGCACGCGCGTGCGTGTGTCGCCGGACATCGCCATCGCCAGGTGCGTGGCGCCGTGGTACGAGCGGTCGCGGGCAATGACGATGCCGCCGTCGCCGGTGCCGCGCAGCTTGCCGGAGGCCTGACGCGCGATCTTGACCGCGTGCTCGTTGGCGTCGGCGCCGGCGAGCGTGAAGAACACGCGCCCGCCTTCGAAGCCGGAACGCTCCAGCAGCGCCTGCGCGAGTTCCGCGCGCGGCGTCGCCCCCCATGCGTTGGTGACAAAACACAGCCGCTGCGCCTGTTCGCGGATCGCTGCGACCAGCCGCGGGTGCTGGTGGCCGAGGTTGCTGCACTCGGCAAGACTGCTCATGTCGAGGATCTGGCGGCCGTCGGCGAGGCGCAGCCGCGCGCCTTCGCCGCCGACGACGGTCGGCGCGTCCCAGTCGGCCTGGACCGACCAGCTGTGCAGCACCGAATCGCGCTCCGCCATCACCATCGGTCGACCGCCATCGTCCCTGCCCCCAAGGAATGTGCGCTATGCGCACATATGTGCGTATTGCGCACCACTCTACGGAAGCCCTAATCTCGCCGTCAATCGGTGCCCGACCGCCAAAACGGCGGAGGGCGAAGCGTGCGGACCGGACCACGAACGGCGGCCGGACGGACACATGAACAGGCAGGGGAAACGCCGGGCATGGCAAGGAAAGCGGGAGATTCGGGGCAATTCGAAGATAGCGGCGACTATGTGCAGTCGCTGTCGCGCGGGCTGGCGGTGCTGGCCGCGTTCGACCGAGAGCACATCCGCCTGAGCCTGGCCGAGATCGCCTCGCGCACCGACCTGTCGCGCGCCGCCGCTCGCCGGCTGGTGCTGACGCTGCAGCACCTGGGCTATGTCCGCGAAATCGGCCGCGAGTTCATGCTCGGGCCGCGCGTGCTGGAACTCGGCTTCGGCTACCTCGGCTCGCTCAACCTCACCGACCTCGCCCAGCCGCTGCTCGAGGACCTGGCGCGTCGCGTCAACCAGAGCAGTTCGATGGCGGTGCTGGACGGCCAGTCCATCGTCTACGTGCTGCGCGTGCCCGGCCGCCGCGTCATGAGCGTGACGCTCGGCGTGGGTGCGCGGCTGCCGGCGTTCTGCGCGGCGATGGGCCGCGTGCTGCTGTCGGGACTGGACGATGGCGATTTCGACCGCTGGCTGACGCAGTGCAAGCCGGTGCGGCACACGCCGCACACGGTCACCGACCTGCGCGCCCTGCGCCGCATCGTCGAGGACGTGTCGCGCCAGGGCTACGCCTACGTCGAACAGGAACTCGAACTGGGCCTGTGCTCGATCGCCGTGCCGCTGCGCAATGCGCAGGGCCGCATCGCCACCGCGATCAACGTCAGCATGCCCTACCACCCGGACGCCGCCCGCCACGCCGTCGACACGATCCTGCCGCAGTTGCAGCAGACGGCGGCGGCGATCGAGTGCTGCGTGCCGGCCAACCGCCTGCCCGCTGCGAAACCATGACGTCGGTGCGTCCGGTCTACCTGTGCGATGGCGTGCGCACGCCGTTCGGGCGATTCCGTGGCGGCCTGTCCAGCGTGCGCGCCGACGACCTGGCCGCGTTGCCGATCCGCCACCTGCTGCAGCGCCACGCCGGCCTCGATCCCGCCGCCATCGACGAGGTCGTGCTCGGCTGCGCCAACCAGGCCGGCGAGGACAACCGCAACGTCGCTCGCATGGCCGCGCTGCTCGCCGGACTGCCGGTGTCGGTGCCCGGCATCACCGTCAACCGCCTATGCGCGTCCGGCCTGGAAGCGGTCGGCCTGGGCGCACGCGCGATCGCGCTGGGCGACGCCGAACTGGTCATCGCCGGTGGCATCGAAAGCATGTCGCGCGCGCCCTACGTGATGGGCAAGGCCGACACCGCGTTCGGGCGCGAGCAGAAACTCGAGGACACCACGCTGGGCTGGCGCTTCGTCAATCCGGCGATGGGGGCCATGCATGGCGTCGACTCGATGGCGCAGACCGCGCAGCACCTCGCCGACGAGCACGGCATCCGCCGCGAGGACCAGGATGCGTTCGCGCTTCGCTCGCAGCAGCGCGCCGCACGGGCCACCGCGTCTGGCTGGTTCGACGAAGAGCTGATGCCGGTCGGCAAGGTCATCGCCGACGAACAGCCGCGCGCCGATACCAGCCTGGAAAAACTCGCCGCGCTCACGCCATTGCTCGGCGCCGGCACCAGCATCACCGCCGGAAATGCCTCCGGCATCAACGATGGCGCATGTGCGCTGCTGCTCGCTTCGGCCGAAGCGGTCGAGCGCTGGAACCTGACGCCGCGCGCGCGCGTCACCGGCATCGCCTCGGCCGGAGTGCCGCCGCGCACGATGGGCATCGGCCCGGTGCCGGCGATCGCGAAGCTGCTGGCCCGCCACGGCCATGCCCTTTCCGACTACGACGTCATCGAGATCAACGAAGCTTTCGCCGCGCAGGTGTTGGCGGTGACGCGCGCGCTCGGGCTCGACGACGACGCGCCGCACGTCAACGCACATGGCGGCGCCATCGCACTCGGCCATCCGCTCGGCGCCAGCGGCGCACGGCTCGCATTGACCGCGATGCGTTCGATGGAACACGGCGGCGGCCGCCGTGCGCTGATCTCGATGTGCGTCGGTGTCGGCCAGGGCGTGGCACTTGCGCTGGAGCGCGCCGGATGAGCCAGAGTCACAAAGCGTTACAAAAGCGTGATTGTTTGCACCACATTCGGCATAGTCCGGTGAAAGTATTCGTTTCTTCGACCCTGCCCACAGCCTGAGACGAGACCGCATGAGTGCAGCACCCGAGCCCACCGCCTCGCTGGACATTGCCCTGGCGCACGCGGCTCGCCTGCTCGACACCAATCCGTCCATGGCCGCGACGCAGGCCGAGGAAATCCTGCATGCGGTGCCCGGCCACCCGACCGCGCAACTGTTGCTCGGCGCGGCCCGCAACGCCGGTGGCGACGCGATCGCCGCACTCGACATCCTCGAACCGCTCGCGTCCGCGCAGCCCGGCTCGGCGCGCACACAGCTCGAACTGGGCCTCGCGCTGGGACGGGCGGGCCGCAGCGAGGAAGCCCTGGTGGCACTGCGCCGCGCCGTGGCGATCAAGCCCGACCTGCCGACCGCCTGGCTGGCGCTGGGCGATCAGCTGATCGCCGCGGGCGACCTGGACGGCTCCGAGGCCGCCTACAGCCAGCATCTGCGGTACGCCAGCCGCGATCCCGACCTGTTGAAGGCCGGCATGGCGCTGGCGGACAACCGCATCCCCGAAGCCGAAGCGCTGCTGCGCGCGCATCTGCGCAGGATGCCCAACGACGTTGCCGCCCTGCGCATGCTGGCCGAACTCGGCGCGCGCCTGGAGCGCTTCGGCGACGCCGAGCAGTTACTTGCGCGCTGCCTGGAACTCGCACCGTCTTTCCACGCCGCGCGCCAGCACTACGCCATGGTGCTGCACCGTGCGAACAAGCCCGCGCGCGCCTTGGCCGAAGTAGAGCGGTTGCTGGCGATCGCGCCGGACAATCCGGGCTACCGCAACCTCAAAGCCGTCGTGCTGTGCCGCATCGGCGACTACGCACCGGCGATCGACATCTACGCCGACCTGTTGCAGCGCCATCCGCGCCAGACCCGGATCTGGCTCAGCTACGGCCATGCGCTCAAGACCGCTGGCCGCCAGCAGGACGCCATCGCCGCCTACCGCCGCTGCATCGCCCTGGAGCCCGCCTTCGGCGAGGCCTGGTGGAGCCTGGCCAACCTCAAGACCGTGCGCTTCGACGGCGACGACGTGGCGACGATGCAGCGCCAGCTGACGCAGTCCGACCTCTCCGCCGAGCATCGCCTGCACCTTGAGTTCGCGCTCGGCAAGGCACTGGAAGACGCGGAGGCGTACGAGGCTTCGTTCGGGCATTACGCACGCGGCAATGCGGTGCGCAACGCGCAGCTGGGCTACAGCGCCGAGGCGACGTCGGCCAAAGTCCGCCACATCCGCTCGCTGTACACGCGCAAATTCTTCGAGGATCGCAAGGACAGCGGCGACGATGCGCGCGATCCGATCTTCATTGTCGGCCTGCCGCGTTCGGGCTCCACGCTGCTGGAGCAGATCCTGTCGAGCCACAGCCAGGTCGAGGCGACGGCCGAACTGCCGGAGGTCACCTCGATTAGCCGCGAACTGCGAGGCCGCGCCCTGCGCGCCCGCGCTGGCCGCGATGCCGAAGGCCCGGGCCCGTACCACGACGTGCTCGCGACGCTCGATGCCGGTGAACTGCGCGCGTTCGGCCAGCGTTACCTCGAACGCACCCGCATCCAGCGCAGGACCGACGCACCGTTGTTCATCGACAAGATGCCCAACAACTTCATGCATGTCGGCCTGATCCACCTGATGCTGCCGAACGCGAAGATCATCGATGCTCGGCGCCATCCGCTCGCCTGCTGCTTCTCCAACTTCAAGCAGCACTTCGCCCGCGGCCAGAGCTTCAGCTACAGCCTCGACGACATCGGCCACTTCTACCGCGACTACGTCGCGCTGATGGCGCATTTCGACGACGTGCTGCCCGGTCGTGTGCACCGCGTGATCTACGAGCGCATGGTCGAGGACACCGACGCCGAAGTGCGCCGCCTGCTTGACTACTGCGGCCTGCCCTTCGAAGCCCAGTGCCTGCGCTTCTTCGAAAACGAGCGGCCGGTGCGCACTGCCAGCTCCGAACAGGTTCGACGCCCGATCTTCCGCGAAGGGCTCGACCAATGGCGCCATTACGAGCCCTGGCTGGAGCCGCTCAAGGCGGCGCTCGGCCCGGTGCTCGACACCTACCCTGAGCCACCCGGGGCTTCATAGCGTGGTGGCACTACCGTTTTCTTGATCGTCCATCTGGGGAGAGTAGAACGATGCAGAAGTCCGGCAGTAGACCATCCAAACGCGTTGAACACGCACGGCCCAGGCGCTTCCCGCTCACTGCGGCGATCTGCCTGGCTTTTGCCTCGCCCGCCTTCGCGCAGGATGCCGCCACGCAGGCGCCCGCACCGCAGACGCCCGCGCAACGCGAAGCGGTCGTGCTCGACACGGTGACGGTGACCTCGCAGAAGCGCACCGAGAACCTGCAGAAGGTGCCGATCAGCATCGAGGTGCTGGGCGAGCAGAAGCTCGACGAGCTCAACGTCACCGACTTCGAGGATTACGTCAAATACCTGCCGAGCGTGTCGTACCAGTCGTTCGGCCCGGGCTTCGCGCAGATCTACATGCGCGGCGTGGCCAGCGGCGGCGACGGCAACCACTCCGGTTCGCTGCCCAGCGTCGGCGTGTACCTGGACGAGCAGCCGGTCACGACGATCCAGGGCCCGCTCGACATCCACATCTACGACGTCGCGCGCGTCGAGTCGCTGTCCGGTCCGCAGGGCACGCTGTACGGCGCCAGCGCCCAGGCCGGCGCGCTGCGCATCATCACCAACAAGCCGGACCCGGGACAGTTCTCGGCCGGTTACGACCTCGAGGTCAATGCCGTCGACCACGGCGGCATCGGCCACATCGAGGAAGGCTTCGTCAATATTCCGCTGACCGACAATTCGGCCATTCGCCTGGTCGGCTGGAACCAGCACGATGCCGGCTACATCGACAACAAGCCGGGCGACCGCCAGTTCCCGCAGCGCGTGGCGAGCGACGGCGGCACGCCGGACGACGACAGCGACGACGTCGCGCCCAGCTGGGGCGGCGTGCTGACCAACCGCGACTGCACCTCGACCGACCTGCTGGTCTGCACCGGCCGCGCCGAGGACGACTACAACGAAGTCGACACCACCGGCGCGCGCCTGGCGGCGAAAATCGATTTCGCCGAGACCTGGTCGATCACTCCGGTGATCATGGGCCAGACCGCGAAGGCCAAGGGCAACTTCGCCTTCGACGAGCAGGTCGGCGACCTGGCCCTCAACCACTTCTACAAGGAAGAGTCCGACGACAAGTGGTGGCAGGGCGCCCTCACCGTCGAGGGCAAGATCGGCAACTTCGACCTGACCTACAACTACGCCCACCTCAAGCGCAACGTCGATGTCGACTCCGACTACAACGACTACGGCTTCTGGTACGACACGCTGGCGTCGTACAACGCGTACGACGACAACGACAACCTGATCAACCCGTCGCAGTACATCCAGGGCGAGGATCGCTACAAGAAGGACACGCACGAACTGCGCATCGCCTCGCCCAACGAGAACCGCCTGCGCTTCGTCGGCGGCCTGTACTGGGAAGACCACAAGCACGACATCCAGCAGCGCTACAAGATCGACGGCTTCGGCGACCAGTACACGATCACCGGCTGGCCCGACACGATCTGGCTGACCAAGCAGGAGCGTGAGGACCAGGGCGAGGCGGTGTTCGGCGAACTGTCCTTCGACTTCATCCCGAACGTGCTGACCGGCACCATCGGCGGCCGCCATTTCCGTTCCGAGAACAGCCTCAAGGGCTTCTTCGGCTTCAGCGCCGGGTGGGCCCCGGGCTCTTCCTACGGCGAGCAGGTCTGTATCGACCAATTCGGCGACGACCCGGCCAACTGGCCCTCGTTCAACGGCGCGCCGTGCGAAGTGTTCGACAAGACGGTGAAGGAGTCCGGCAACCTCGGCAAGGCCAACCTGACCTGGCAGATCACGCCGGACAAGATGGTCTATGCCACCTGGTCCGAAGGCTACCGTCCGGGCGGCATCAACCGCCGCGGCACGCTGCCGCCGTACCTGTCGGACTACCTGACCAACTACGAGATGGGCTGGAAGACCAGCTGGGCCGACCATCGCCTGGTGTTCAACGGTTCGGTGTTCCACCAGGAATGGGAGGACTTCCAGTTCTCCATCCTCGGCGCCAACGGCCTGACCGAGATCAAGAACGCCAACCAGGCCAGCATCGACGGCCTGGAAATGGACCTCAACTGGGCCGCCACCTACAACCTGACGCTCGGCGGCGGCGTGGCGTTCTACGACGCCAAGCTGACCGAGAACTACTGCGGCTTCACCGACGACGCCGGCAACCCGGTCACCGACTGCGACGCCCCCGAGGCTCCCGACGGCACCCGCCTGCCGGTCACGCCGGAGTTCAAGGGCAACCTGATCGCGCGCTACAACTTCAACGTCGGCGAGTACGACGCATTCGTGCAGGGCGCGTTCGTGTACGTGGGCGAGCGTGAGTCGGACCTGCGCATCCTCGAGCGCGGCATCCTGGGCGATCTCCCGTCGTACAACGTCACCGACCTGTCGGCCGGCTTCAGCCGCAACAACTGGGCGGTCAGCCTCTACCTCAACAACGTGTTCGACGAACGCGCCGAGATCTACCGCTTCACCAACTGTGCGGAAACCGTCTGCGGTGCATCGGGCGTCGTGCCCGAGTACCCGAACGGTCAGGTGTACACGATCACCAACCAGCCGCGTACGTTCGGCGTGAGGTTCTCGCAGAAGTTCTGATAAGTGCAGTGCGGGGCCGGCGGCGAACTTGGGGAGGTTCGTCGCCGGCCCTTTTTTATTCCCACTGTTTTGATTCCCGTCGTTTCAACCCGATCGGCACATGGAACGCGCCAGACCATCCGCTACAGTCCAGCATTCGCGTGTCCGACCATCGCGAACCACTCAATGCACGGAGTCCGCATGTCCCGCACCTCTCTGATGGCTGCCCTGCTCGCCCTTGCCGCGGCGGCACCCGTCGTCCATGCCGCCAAGGCCGACGCCAACGACGCGCGCGCCCGCGACATTTTCGCCAAGCTGATCTCGTACAAGACTTCGGTCGGCTTCGACCAGGTACCGGCGATGAGCGAGTACCTCGCCAGCCAGTTCCGTGCCGCCGGTTTCCCCGATGCCGACATCCACATCCTGCCGGTGGGCAAGACCAACTCGATGGTCGTGCGCTACCGCGGCGACGGCAGCGGCGGCAAGCCCATCCTGCTGATGGCGCACATGGACGTGGTCACGGCCAAGCCGGAAGACTGGGAGCGCGACCCGTTCAAGCTGATCGAGGAGAACGGCTACTTCTACGGCCGCGGCACCAGCGACGTGAAGGACGGCGTGGCGACGCTGACGTCCACCTTCCTGCGCCTGAAATCCGAAGGGTTCGTGCCGACCCGCGACCTCGTCATCGTCTTCAGCGGCGACGAGGAAACCGAGATGGCGACGATCCGCGACCTGGCCAACAACCATCGCGACATGATCGACGCCGAGTACGCGCTCAACAGCGACGGCGGCGGCGGCACGCTCGAAGAAAACGGCAAGCCGCGCATGTACAGCGTGCAGACGGCCGAGAAGACCTACGCCAGCTTCGAGCTGACCACGCACAATCCGGGCGGCCACAGCTCCCAGCCGCGCGCCGACAACGCCATCTACGACCTCGCCGATGCGCTGAAGAAGGTGCAGACGTATCGCTTCCCGACGATGTGGAACGACACCACGCTGGCCGCGTTCAAGGCGGTCGGCGCTGCGACGCCGGGCGCAACCGGCGAGGCGATGCGCAAGTTCGCCGCCAACCCGCGCGACGAGGCGGCGGCCAACGTGCTGGCCGGCATCCCCTATGAGGTCGGCAAGACCCGCACCACCTGCATCCCGACCCTGCTGCGTGGCGGCCATGCCGACAACGCGCTGCCGCAGTCGGCCACGGCGACGGTGAACTGCCGCATCTTCCCCGGCGTCGCCATCGACGACGTACGCAAGACGCTGCAGGACCTCGCCGGTAGCAGCGTCGAGGTGAAGACGATCGGCTCGCCCACCGCCAGCGACGCCTCGCCGCTGCGCCCGGACGTGATGACGGCAGTGACGAAGGTGGTGCACCAGTTGCATCCGGGCGTAGCAGTCGTGCCGTCGCAGGAGTCGGGCGCGACCGACGGCCTGTATTTGCGCGCCGCAGGCATCCCAACCTACGGCGTCAGCGGCATGTTCCTGAAGGACAGCGACTCCTTCGCGCACGGCCTCAATGAGCGCATTCCTGTGAAGGGGTACTACGACGGCCTCGACCATTGGTACCTGCTGGTCAAGGAACTGGCCGGGCGCAAAAGCTGAAGTTCGGGCAGCACCTCCGCAAAAAAGCCCGGCATTGCCGGGCTTTTTTGTTCGCTACTCGCTGTGGTCAGCGGCCAAAGAACAGGGAGATGTCGAAGTAGATGACGTGCTCGGTGCCGTCCTGGTCTTTGGCGGTGATCATGTCGTAGTGACCCTTCGGCGATGCGACCAGCGCCTGCTTGGTGGGCTCCAGGCCGAACTGATCGACGACCGCGTACTCCTCGAGGGTGTTGATCACCTGGTAAGCAGTATCGGCGGATTTTCCGTCGCCGCTGTCGAGGATGCTTTGGAGGATGGCGTTGGCCTTCTCGCGCCTTTCGCTGGCAATCTCCAGCAGTTCCGGGTCGGGCTCCTCCGCCTGTTTGACCAGGTACTCCAGGAAGTCGGCCACCGCGAAATTGACCTGGATGCCCAGCGGGTACAGGTCGAGCAGTTTCTTGAGGGGCGCATTGACCTCGCTTACCGACGTCTTGGGATCGTTGGCGAGGCGGAAGTGCTCCTCCAACATCTCCTTCTGGGCCACGACCAAGCCATAAGGGTCATAACCCGGATCCGCCGCGAACTTCAGACGCTCAGCGCGATAGTCGGGCTGCGCCGCCATGGCCGGCAGCGACAACAGCAGCAGGAGCATGCAATACAGTCTGGCCACAGCGATCCCCCGGTGAGCGACTGTGCGGGGCCTTCGGCCTCCGGCTTCCCGGCGAGCTTAGGCCCCTGTGTGCCGGCCAACAAGCCACGCGGCCTGATTGGGGATGGGCGGAGCGCCCGTCCTGAAACGAGGGTTATTGGACATTTACGCCGTCACTCGCACGGGGCTATCGTTCGCTCACACCTGGAATCCCCGAACCGAGATTGGAGTCACCCCGTGAGCATCGTGAAAGCCGCCGCCGTCCAGATCAGTCCCGTGCTGTACAGCCGCGCGGGCACCGTCGAGAAGGTCGTGAAGAAGATCCGCGAGCTGGGCCAGCAGGGCGTCCAGTTCGCGACGTTCCCCGAGACGATCATCCCGTACTACCCGTACTTCTCGTTCGTACAGGCGCCTTACGTGATGGGCAAGGAACACCAGCGCCTGATGAACGAGGCGGTGACCGTTCCGTCCGCGGAAACCGATGCGATCGGCGAGGCTGCGCGCGAAGCGAACATGGTGATCTCGATCGGCGTCACCGAGCGCGACGGCCATTCCCTCTACAACACCCAGTTGCTGTTCGACTCCGATGGAACGCTGATCCAGCGCCGGCGCAAGCTGACGCCGACCTACCACGAGCGCATGGTCTGGGGTCAGGGCGATGCTTCCGGCCTGCGCGCCATCGACAGCGCCGTCGGACGCATCGGACAGCTGGCGTGCTGGGAGCACTACCTGCCGCTTGCACGTTATGCCCTCATCGCCGATGGCGAGCAGATCCACTCCGCCATGTATCCGGGCTCTTTTGCTGGTCCGCTCTTCGCTGAGCAGACGGAAATCAACGTGCGCCAGCACGCGCTCGAATCGGCTTCGTTCGTCGTCGTCGCGACCGCCTGGCTCGATGCCGACCAGCAGGCGCAGATCGCCAAGGACACCGGTGCTCCCGTCGGGCCGATCTCGGGTGGCCACTTCACCGCCATCATCGATCCGGAAGGGCGCGTCATCGCCGGTCCGATCGAGAGCGGCGAAGGCGACGTCATCGCCGACCTCGACCTCTCGCTGATCGAGATGCGCAAGCGGTTGATGGATGCACGTGGCCATTACAGCCGTCCGGAACTGCTCAGCCTCGCGATCGATCGCACTCCGGCCGCGCATGTGCATGAGCGCGGCGACGAGGCGAATCCACGCTGACGTTCCGCTCGCTGCCGCTGCCGCTTATGCTGCCGGGGCAATGCTGACGCCCCGGCAGCAGAGGTTCACAGCGTCTTGATCACGTCGCCACCGGACTGCTTGAGCAGTTCGGCCGACACCGCCATCTGCTCGTGCGAGCGCGCATGGACAACGACGGCGTACTTGCCTTCTTCCAGCTCCTCACGCACTTTGAGAATGTAGCGATCGTGATCGGGGCGAAGGGTCACCAGCCCGCCGAACATCAGTCCCGCGACGCCACCGAAGAAGATCAACACGCCCGCGGCCAGCGGCGCTGAGTTGACGATGAGGGGCAGGCCCATCGCGAACAGTATTCCGAAGAGCACTGCACCCGCCGCAAGGCCGGCTAAACCAAGCCAGAAGTGCGCGCGGAGCGCCGTCAGGAAGATTCCCGGGCTTTCCGGCTCCAGCTTCCGTCCGACGCCTTTCCGGGAGGTAATCAGTTCGACCTGGGAGTGGGCCCCCCCCAGCGT
This sequence comes from Lysobacter niastensis, assembly GCF_015453285.1. Taxonomy (GTDB): domain Bacteria; phylum Pseudomonadota; class Gammaproteobacteria; order Xanthomonadales; family Xanthomonadaceae; genus Lysobacter_J; species Lysobacter_J niastensis. Next base: position 208,971 of record NZ_JADLZT010000004.1, on the reverse strand, counting down.
GCGCCGCAGTTTTTCGGCCGCACGTTGGGCTTCCATCTCGCCATCGAACAACGCGCCCACCTTGCTGTTCGAGACTTCACCGGTTATGACGTGATCCGCCATGGCCATGCTCCCGCTGCTGTTACCCGGTCGAGGCTGGGCGGGAGCAGGTTCCGCGCGGGTGAATTCAAGCCGGAATCGCGATTCCGGTTGTGGCGATGCTTACCAAGATGACGCCAACGTGAGGCGCGGTGTTACGCGGGGCCGATTCATGCACCGACGATACCGTTCGGCGTCCGGTCATGGAGTCTGCGCAATCGCGGTCGGCGGGAACTGGGCAAAGATGCCGTCGACGCTCGCCTGCAGGTTGCTCGTCTGTGCGACCGGAGAATCGGGAACGGTGCCCATCGCGATTCCGCGCCAGATCGGGCGCTCCGTCTGCGCGTCGTACATGTCCAGCACCAGCGTGCCGTAGGTGTAGGTGCGCATCGTGCTCGTGCTGTAGTAGCCGCCACCCCAACCCCAGCCGCCGGGCCCCCAGCCCGAGCCCCAACAGCAGCCACCCCAACCCCATCCGCCCCACATCGGGTCGTTGTAGGTGTCGATGCGGTATCGGGTCTCGGTCGTGATGCGGCCGACCAGGTTCACCTGCGCCGTGGTGGACTGGGTCCAACCGCGTTCGCGCAGCTTGGCGTCGACGGCGGCGACCAGGCGCTGTTCCTGTAGCGGCGAAAAACCTTCCGGCTTCTGCGTCCAGCGATACGTGCGGTATTCGCCGAAGTTGATGCCCGGATCGTAGTCGGTGAAAACGGCGGGACTCGTGGCGCACGCGGACAGCAGCGTGATCGCGACTAAAACCGGTAGTGAGCGTTTCATGACCGACTCCCGCAGCGCCGGGACTTCAAGCATACGCCCGCGTCCGCCGGGTGGCGTTAATCGCCCGGTGCTGCACTGAATCATTCAGCCGGGCGTTCGGGAGCGCCGGGCATTCGACACTCGCCCCGCGTCGGCCGGCCCATGGCCGGCGGAGTGGACGTCCGCCGGCAAGGCCACCACACTCGCCCCGAACGCCGGGTCCGGCTGACTGTCGAGTTCCCCCATGAAGCTCCTGCTCTTCGGTTCGACAGGCCTGGTGGGCCGCCATGCTCTCGAGCTCGCGCTGGAGCATCCCGCGATCGACACCGTGACCGCGCCCGTTCGCCGCGATTCGCCGATCCAGCATCGCAAGCTCTTCGCCCCGCTCGTCGACTTCGATGCGCTGCCCGGAAATGCCCCCTGGTGGCACGCCGATGCCGTCATCTGCGCGCTCGGCACGACGATGCGCATTGCGGGCTCCGAGCAGGCCTTCCGGCGCGTCGACCACGACTATCCGCTGGCGCTGGCGCGCCTGGCGCGCGAGCACGGCACGCGGGTCTTCGTGCTGAACTCCGCCCTTGGCGCCGATGCGGGTTCGCGCTTCTTCTACAACCGGGTGAAGGGCGAGCTGGAACGCGACCTCGGCGGCCTGGGCTTCGATTCGCTGGCCCTGGTGCGGCCCGGCCTGATCGGCGGCCAGCGCGACGAGTTCCGCTTCGGCGAACGCGTGGCGATGTCGGTACTCGGAACGCTGGGCCCACTGCTGCCGCGGCGATGGCGGATCAACCCGGCCGACCGGATCGCGGCGCGGATGATCGAAGCTGCCGTCAGCCCCCTGCCTGGCACCCACGTCGTGGCCTCCGATCGCCTGACCTGAGCCGGGGAGCCACGATCACTCGACGTTCGGCCGGGGTTCGGCAGCCAGCTTCGCGCCGCCGATCACGCGGGTGAATCGGATCCGCACGAGCCAGAACAGCATCACTCCGAAGGGTGCGAAGGCCAGGACGAACAGGATCGGCGAGCCACGGACCGCCTGCGGCAGGACGTCCTGCTGTCCGAGGAAGAAGGAACCGGTGGCGATGAACAACGCGAAGCACATGCGCCACAGGTGGCGCACGATTCGCTGCGTGCTGGTCAGCTTGCCGCGGATGAACCTCAGGTCCGACAGGCCGGCGAGAAGGCAAACCCCGCCCAATCCGAATAGCGCGCCCGGGCCTGGCGGGCCGGGTGGCGGGGAAATCACCGCCTGGAACCCGGAACCTATGATCGCGACCGCCATCGCCAGCACGAGCGCGCAGGCGATCTTGTCGAATATGCCCGGCCTGCCGTCCCGGCGGCGTGCGGCCATCCATGCGGTGGCGACGAAGTAGCAGACCATGATGCCGCCGACCGGCGAATCCGGAGGCGACTTGAGCGGCGACAGGATCGAGGCGGTGATGCCGAGGACGAACATCGCCACGCAGAACCACGTGCCGGCGGAGACATGCATCCGGCCACCCTTGCGCGCAACCACGGCGACCGTGCCGGTCGCGAGCGCGGCCATGCCGCCGGCGATGTGGATCCAGGTGATGCCGCTCATGGGATCTTCCGTTCGATGCGCCCGCGTGGAACGACTAGTCCCCGTCCTTGCGGAACTCGAGCAGGTCTCCGGGCTGGCAGTCCAGCGCCTCGCAGATCGCCTCGAGCGTCGCGAACCGCATGCCGCGAGCCTTGCCCGTCTTCAGGATCGACAGGTTGGCCAAGGTGATCCCGACCTTCCCGGACAACTCCGTGAGGGTCATGCGCCGATCGTGGAGCACCTCGTCGAGTTTCACGAAGATGGCCATGTCAGATCATCGTTTCCAGGTCTTCGCGCATGCGCGTGCCCTCTTCGAAGACGCTCGCGAGCACGAACAGCAGGACCACGGCGAGCCATCCGGTCGCGTCGAACTTCCAGTCGATGTTCGAACCCGCAGCGTTCATCGCCGCAGCCAGCACGCCGTACACCAGCCCGAGCAGTTCGTTGACGAGCGCACACCACGCAATCGTCTTCAACCGCACGGCGTTTTCCGGGACGAAGGGGTCGCCGGTGCGCACCGTCTCGACCACGGCCAGCAGGCGCGACAGCAGGATGTGGACCGACGCGACCAGGGGCAGCGCAAGCACGATCCAGATCCGCAGGACCGGCATCAGCCAGGTCGGATCGATGCGCGCAGGCTTCTTGCTGAAGAACTCGAAGAACAGCGGCTCGAACGGGAAGCTGGCCACGAACGCGACGACCAGCATCGCCCCCATGGCGAGGTTGAAGACGAGCAGGAACCTGAGGAAGACCCGGGAAAGGCTCAATGCGCTGGAGTGGGACTGGACCACGTCGGCTCTCCTGCTGTTTTATCGTAATACGATATGTTGATTATCGTATAACAGCAAGAAACTTATCGCGCAACGATGTGTCGACGAACGGTCGCCCTCTTCGTCCGGGGCCGGGGGCGGGAACGGGAACGGGAACGGGATGGCCGGGGCAGGCGGAGGCACCAGCAGCCGAAGTCCACTCCCGCCAGCGGAGCGTCGCCGGCACCTACGCGGGATTGTCGTCCAGCGCGTTGTGGACGGCTGTCGCCGCGATGGCGGCATGGCCAGTCGCCACTGCGATCTGGTTGAGAGCACTCACGACATCGCCGATCGCGTACAGGCCATCGACCGTCGTCATCTGGTGGCGCGACACGATCAGGCTGCCCTCGTCGTCGCTGCGAGCCCCAAGCGTGGCAGCCAGTTCGGAGCGCGACACCGCACCCAGCGTCGGATAGGTCACGTCGAATGCCCTCATGCCGTCTTCGAACGCGAACTCGCATCGACCGTCGCGGAAGGACAGTCCGTTCGGCGGAGGCGCGATCTCGATGCCTGCATCGTTCAACGCACGAACAACATCTCCGTCCTCGAACGGCTTGTCCGGCACGAAGGTGACGTGCCGGGAAAATGTCCTGACAAACCGGGCGTGGGACGCGGCGCTTTCCGCAGGACCGTAAACCGCGATGGTCTTGTCGATGGCTTCGTAGGCATCGCAGATGGGACAGAGCCTGATGGCGCCGCATTCGATCGCACCGGCCAGGTCATCCATATCCGGAAACACGTCCTCGCACCCCGTAGCGAGAATGACCTTGCGCGCGCGCCACTGCCGATTCGCGCTGGTCACGAGGAAGCCGCGGCCACTGCGTTCCAATCCAGTGACGCGATCCTCGACCAGGCTCGCACCGAAGCCCAGCGCTTGCTGGCGCATCCTGGACAGCAGTTCGCGTCCGTGGATTCCACTGGGAAATCCCGGGCAATTGTGGCTCGCGGGGATCCAGTTCGCCCTGCTTTGCCCGGCATCGACGATGACGACCTCGCGGCGATAGCGGCCCAGGTAAGTGCCCGCGGTCAGGCCGGCAGGCCCGGCCCCGATGATCACGCAATCGACTTCGGTGTCCATGCAGATGGTGCTTCGCTCCGCGGCCGATCAGGATCGCCGCAAGCCGCCATGCTGCCCATGGCAGCGTGAACGGGTTGTTCGCCTGCATGCGCGAACCCGAAACGACTTTTACAGGACCGGCTCCACCGCGATGTCGCGTTCGCCGCGCAACGCCTCCACCCGCTTGAGCGCGGCGGCCGCCATGTCCGGATCACCCAACGCGCGATACAGGCGCAGCGTCACCCACGCGACGCGGTAATCGCTCGCGGCGAATGCATCCAGATCGCCGAGCACGGCGGCGGCAGCGTCACGCTGACCCTGCTGCAGCAGCAGCATCGCCTGCATCACGCCGGCACGAACGCGATCATCCGGACTGCCGCCGCGTTCGGCGATGGCCATGGCCGAGCGAGCGAACTTCAGCCCTTCTTCGCTCCGGCCTTCTGCCTGTGCCAGCAGTGCGCGAGCTAGTTCCCATGAAATCGCCGCCGGATCACCATTTGCAGCCGGGTCCGCGGCCGGTGCCGGCAGGAGCAGCTTGCGCGCGGTGACGATGTCCTGGCTGCGCAGGCTCGCCTGCACCGCAGCCAGTGCGAGCGCACCGCTCGCATCGCCACCGGCTTGCGCATGACGCCTCGCCAGAGCCGCGGCCGGAGCGCGCGCGTCCTGTGCGAGCAGGAAACGCAGGCGCAGTTCCTTCATCGGCGGCTTGTCACGAAGATCCTCGCGTGTTTCCAGCGCATCGAGGGTCTGCCCGGCTTCGCGCAGGCGTCCGTTCGCAAGCAGTGCTTCGGCCTTCACGCTGCCGATCCTCGCCGCCAGGAACGGGTCCTGTTCCTTGAGCGCCTTGGCCACGGCATCCGCACGCACGATCGACGCGAGTGCCTCGGCGGGCTGCACCAGGACCAGCTGCGCCTCACCCTTCGACATCAGCGTCGCAGCGAGATAGTCCTGCACGCCAAAGCGCTCGTAAACGGCAATCGAATGCTCGAACTCCTGCAGTGCCTGCGGGTAATGCCCACGCAACACCTCGATCTTGCCGAGGTTGGTGCCGACCATCGCGGCCTCGACCAGGTCACCGGAACGCTGCATGGCGATGCGCGCCATGCCCATGTCGCGCACCGCCGGCTCCATCCAGCCCTGCTGCACGCGAGCCACGCCGCGGCCGTTGTAGGCGTTTCCGATCAGCGCCGGATCGTCCGGGTGGCCGCCTTCGGCCTCGATGATCTGCAGCGCCTGGGTGTAACGCGATTCCGCACCCGGGAAATTGCCGCGCCTGATCTCGACCGCACCCTGCCCCATCAGCGTTTCGGCGCGGACTCCCGCATCCACGGCCGTGCCGCGATCCGTGATCGTGCCGAAGATGCGCGCCGCTTCGTCTATCCGCCCGGCCCGGAACTCCACCTGGCCTTCGCGCAGCAGCAGCGCCGGCTCGCCGCGTTGTTCCGCGGGGGCGGCAGCGATGAGGCGGCGCGCGGCGTCGATCTGGCCGACCAGCAGTTCCGCATCGATCCGCTGCACGCGCTCGGTCAGCGCACTGGGCGTTGCCTCGGCATCGCCGCTGCGGCGGCCCAGTCGGCTCAGCCACGAATCGGTCGCCGACGCAGCCGCGGCCAACGGCGTCGACCCGCGCGCTTCCACGACCTGCTGTTGATCGGCTTGTTGCAGGCGAAGACTCACGCGCCAACCGCGTGCGTCGCGAACGGCCTGCGGCAATACGATCCAGCGCGCGCCGCTGTTGGCCTGCAAGGAGTGCAGCGACGACTTGTCGATCTCGGCGGCATCGCCGAGCTGTGCACTCAGGTGCAAAGTCTGGTCGCTGGGCAGCACTTTCAGTCCACTGCGGCGCAGCCGGTTGGCGACGTAATCCATCGCGCCCAGGCGTACCCAGGCATTCTCGCCTTCTGCCGGCGTCACCTCGACCGGCAACACCAGGACGACATCCTCAGTGGTTGCGGAAGGCGTTTGCACCGAACGCGGCCACAGCCAGATCGCTGCGGCGGCGATCACGCCAATGAAGATCAGCACCCACAGAAGCCACCGTGCGAAGCGCTTGCGCGGTGGCGCGGCGGTGGCACCCGCAGCGCTTGCGGCTGCCGCTGCAAGCGCCGTTTCGGCAGTGGCTTCGACCGATGGCTCGTCCACCAGCACCGGCGCGGGCGGCACGCCGATCGCCATGTCCGCGGCGATGGTCTCTTCCGCTTCCGCGTCGCGCGCGACTTCCTGCGTCGATGCCACCCAGCGATAGCCGAAGCGCGGCACCGTGCGGATCGTCTGTTGTTTGTTGCCGGTATCGTCGAGCGCCTTGCGCGCGCGCAGCAGCGTCTGCGCGACGACGGTGTCACTGACTTCAACGCGTCCCCAGACCGCAGAGATCAGTTCGTCCCGTCCCACTGCACGGTCGCGATGCGCGATCAGATAGGCCAGGCACTCGAACGATTTCGGAGGCAGCGCGACACGTTCGCCGCCACGCGTGAGTTCGCGTGACGCCGGGTCGAGTTCGAACTCGCCGAACCGGTAAATCGGAAGGCGCATGCGCCCGACCTGTCCTCATGCTCGCCCCGACAACCCAGCGCATCGGGCAGCGCAAAGGCCCATGCTAAGCGATCCGCGCACATGGCGGCAGCGCCTTCGTTCTCATTCCACCTCGATGTCGAATACCGCCGCACGCACGGGCGGCATCGAGGTGTTGTCCCATTGCCTGCGATAGGCGTAGCGCAAGCTTGCCCGGCCCTGCTTCTGCGCGCGGAACGTCCACGTATCCACGCTCGCCATCGCATTTCGCGTACGCAGACTCGCAGCCGCACCGAGCCCGGGATCGGTCTCCATCAACAGGAACGGTGGCGGACTTGCTTCGAGCTGCCAGCTGTAGCCGCTGGCCGGGCTCGCGGGCAGATGAACGCGCAGGCGTTGGCCGATGTCGAGGCGGATCGGATTTGCCACCGCTTCCGGACCGACGTCGACCACCGCAGCCGTTTCGACAGTGCGCAGCGGCATCGCGACGAGGCCATGCGCCTCCGCACCTGGCTGCGCGTGATAGGCCACGTCGCACAAGGCAATCGTGACGAGTACGACGGGCAGGATCAGCCAACGCCGTTCGAGTTCCATGACTTCGTCCTTGCCGTTGCATCCGGCTGAGGCGTCCCCGCCCCAGCCGGTCGGCTGCTGCTTCAATACGCCGTCTCGCACACCATCACACCGAGGCGGCGGTGTCCGAGATTATTGAGGGTGTAAATGTCCACGCACCGCCTGCGCATGACCGGGACCCGAAGGTCCCGGCCTGCCTGCTTGCTCAGCGCACCGTGGCCCGGATCAGCGCACCGGAGGTGTCCGCCGTGGCCTGCACCTTCAGATAGTAGGTGCCGGCAGCGACCGGGCCGAGGGAGATCGTCTGGTTCGTGCCCGGACGGTTCGAGGCGCCGATGTTCTTCGATGCCAGCGGCTCGGCTTCGTACTGGGCATACATGGCCAGCGTTCCGCGGCCGCTATAGGTCAGCACTTCGAGGCGGGTGGCACCGCTCGGAACGGTGATCTTGTAGATCACGCTCTTGCCCATCGTCAGTGCCGGCAGCGCGGTGGCGACGCCCGAGGTCAGCGCGATGCCTTCCACCGGCTTGCCCCAGTTGCGGGCGGCGCTGACGGCTGCGTCGGCGTCGACGATGCCCGCGCCGACCGGCTTGTCCGGCTTGGCCGGGAACGGACGCGCCGTCGAGACCAGCAGGCCTTCGATCTGCGCCGGGGTCAGCGGCTGCGGCGCCACGCTCTGCATCAGCGCGACGATGCCGGCGACGTGCGGAGTGGCCATCGAGGTGCCGGTCATGCCGACCATCTGGTCACCCTCGGGATTCGCGACCGGCGTGGTCGCGCCCTTGTTGTGCGTCGACCAGACGTAGCCGTTGGGCACGCCTTCCGTGCCAGCGCCGCCCGGAGCGGACAGGTCCACTCCGGTGCCGTAGTTGGAGTAGCCGGCACGCTGTCCCAGCGAGCCCGTGGCGCCGATCGTGACGACGTTGGCGCAGTTGGCGGGCGAATGGCCGGAGACGTCGGCGTTGCTGTTGCCGGCGGCGATCACGATCGTGGCGCCCAGCGAGACGGCCTGGTTGATCGCGGACTGGGTCTCGACTTCGCAGGCGTGCGCGCCGCCCAGGCTCATGTTGATCACTTCGGCCGGAGTGGTGTTGTCCGGCACGCCGTCGATGTGGCCACCGGCCGCCCACACGATCGCGTCGTTGATGTCAGACGTGTAACCGCCGCAATGGCCGAGCACGCGAACCGGCACGATTTTGGCGTCCGGAGCCACGCCGGCGCCATTGAGTGCGTTGTTGGTCGACTCGGCGATGGTGCCGCTCACGTGCGTGCCGTGGAAGGTGCTGTTGCGGGCCGAGCCGCAGCCCATCGCGGACGTGATCCAGTCGCCCGTGTCCCAACCACCGGCAACGCGGCCATCGTCTGCGCGACCGGAGACGTCCTTGTCGGTAATGAAGTCATAGCCCGGCAGCAGATTGCCGACCAGGTCGGTGTGCGCGGTGACGCCGGTGTCGAGCACCGCGACGACGACGCCGGCACCCGTCGCACCCGTGTCCCACGCCGAAGTCACGCGTGCGCCGCCGGCGCCGTTGCCGTACTGCCAGATCTGGTGCGAGCTCAGCACCGGGTCGTTCGGCATCGCGGTCGCCTGCATCATCGTGTCGACCTTGACCGATTCGACGTTCGGGTTGGCGGCGATTTCATTCATCAGCGCCTGCACTTCGGTGCTGGTCATGCGCTTGCTGGCACGCACGACGTGGGCGCCCGAGGCGGTGCCGCGCAGCGAGACTGCCTTGAACGATGCGTTGCCGGTGCCGGTGAAGGCGGAGGACGCGGCCCCCATGCGGGTCTTGGTGCGGGAGACGGCAAGGTCGAGCGAACGCTGGCGCTCGGCAAGCTTCAGCTGCTCGGCGCTGCCGTTCTTGTACTTGACGATGAAGCGGGGTGCGCGGGGACCGGTGGCGTCCTTCATGCCGCTCAGGTCGACGCGTCCGGCGGCGAAGGCCGGAACGCAGGCGCAGGCCAGCAGCAGGCTGGCGGTCATACGGCTGATTTTCATGTGTGTTTCCTGTGATGGGTGCGTATAGCGGAGCGCCCGCGTACGGGCGCCCCGTCGTGGTGTGCCGTACGTGAATTACAGGTCGATACCGAAGCCAACGCCCGCGGAGGTGTCGTCGCTGCTGAAGGCGCCGCCGACCGAGAACGAAGCGCGCTCGCCGATCTGCTTTGAGTAGCCGACCGACAGTGCGCTCTCGCCGTTCTGCCAGCCCGCGCCGACGCCGATGCGGCCACGCTCGCTGCGGCTGTTGGCCGCGTTGATCGCCATGTTCATCATCGCGGCGTTCATCGCGCCCTCGCGGTCGATGCGCTCGTCCTGCTTGTTCAAGCGCATGCCGATGTCGTTGCTGAGGTTGGTGAACTGATCGTTGAACGACTGCAGCTGGGTATCGGTGTAGGCGTTGGCGCGGGTCAGCGTCTGCGTCGCGGTGGTGTCGGTGTAGGCGCGGGCGGTGGCCACGGCCTGCGCGTCACCGTCCTGCATCTGCTGGACGTTGGCAGCGTCGGTTGTTGCGGTGCCGGCGGCGACGTTGGTCACGCGACGCTGCTGCGTGGCGCTACCCATCGACACGGTGTTGGCCTGGTCGGCCACCGAACCGCGACCGATGGCGACTGCGTTGTCGGCCGAGACCGAAGCGCCCTGACCGATGGCCGTTCCCGAAGCAGCGCTGACGTGCGTGTCGGCACCGACCGCAACGGCATTCGTCGCCGCGGCGTCGATCACGCTGTTGGCGCCGACCGCGACGCTGCCGTCGGCGTGGACGTTGGCGCCACCGCCCAGAGCGACGTCGTTGCTGTCCTGCGCATGGCTGCCCTCGCCGATCGCGAGGCCCGCACCGGTGCCGACCGGCATGCCGAGGCCCGGGGTCTGCTCGAGCTGGATCACGCGGTCGCTGAGCGTCGTGAAGGCGGAGTTCAACGTGGTGAACGCCGAATCCAGCGCGCCAAAGGCCGAGCCGACGTTGCCGTAGCTGCCGCCCTGGATGCTGTAGCTCGGCGCACCGAGCACGCCGTTGACGTCGATGAGTGCACCGCCGCCGAAGGCCGAGGCCACAGTGTCGAGCTGCGCGGCGCTGCTCGCGCCGATCGCGACCAGCATGTTGTTGACCTGGCCCAGGTTGACGGCATCGGTGTCCTGCGTACCGGCTGCGACATTGGTGATCTGGCGCTCGTAACCGGCCGAACCCACCGACACCGCGTTGCCGCGATCGGCGACCGAGTAGGCACCGATGGCGACGCTGTCGTCTTCAAGGGCGATGCTGTTGTAGCCCAGAGCGGCGCTGTTCATGCCGATCGCGAAGGCGTTGGTGCCGGCTGCGAAGGCGTTGTCGTTACCCGCGAAAGCGTAAGCGCCGACGGCCGACGACATGTTGCCCGTGGCCTGTGCCGACGTACCGGCGGCGAACGCGTCATTGCCCGTGGACATCGTGTCCAGGCCAATCGCAATGGAGCCGGTGGCTTCACCCGCGATGCCGGCGGTGGCGTTATGGCCGATGGCGATGGTGTCGTGCCAGGAGGCGTCGGCGCCTTCGCCCAGCGCCGTGGCGTGCATGCCCCACGCGTTGCTCATGTAGCCCACTGCGGTGGCGTTGAGGCCAGCCGTGGACTTGGTGCCGATCGCGGTGCCGTACTCGAAGGAGGTCGAGGAGTCGTAGCCGATCGCGATGCTCTGATGACCGTTGGCCTGGGCGATGAAGCCGACCGCGACCGAGCCGTTGATCTTGGTCGGGTCGGTGCTGTTGTAGAGCGAACCGGTCACGCCGTACACGGCGTCGCTGGTGGTGGCCGACGGGCCGATCGCGGTGTCGTAGTTACCCCAGGTCTGGGCGCCGCTGCCGAACGCCTGCGAGCCGTGGCCCAGCGCGACGGTGCGGCCGTAGCGGCTGCTCAGGCTGCCCGGGTCGGGGCGCGCGGGCACGCCATTGCAGTAGCCCGGGGTCGAGTCCACTTCCGGACCGTTGCGGAACGCGGTGCAGGGGTCGATGTAGCCACCGATCGCCGACGAATAGCCGGCGATCGCGTACGACTGGACGCCCATCGCGGTGGACTTGTCGCCATAGGCGACGGCGCTGTTGCCCACGGCCGTGCCCCAGCCCTTGACGGTGGCGGCCTGATAGCCGATCGCGGTGTTGAACTGGTCCTTGATGATCGTGAACACATTGTCGCCGTTGGCGTCCAGGATCGGCGCGCCGGTGGCCTCGTCACGCAACTGCTGCGCGCCGCCGCCGCTGGTGGTGGCGCCGCCGCCGATCACGACGTTGTTGATGCCCTGCGAGCGGGCGCCGAAGCCCATCACGGTGGAGTTGGTCGCCGGTGCGACGGTCGTGGTGCCTGCCAGCTGGTTGCTGGCGGGGTCACGGTAGACCAGCGCGACCTTGGCCTCGGCCGAGGCGCCGTAGCCGATGACAATGGTTGAGTTACCGTTGGCGCGGGCGCCGTTGCCGATGGCGATGGCGTTCTGGCTCGGGCTGGCCGTCGTCGTCGTGATGTAGGTCGGGCCGGTGGTCACGCTGCCGGCAAACGTGCTGGTGGCCAGCTCGGTGACGGCGCCGGTGCCCAGGGCGATGTTGTTGCTGCCGTTGGCACGCGCGCCGGTGCCCTGCGCGATGCTGCCGGTGAAGGTGCCGGAGGCCGCAGCGGTGGTGCTGGCGGTGACGTCGGTCCGCGGCGGGCCGAGGGCGACGGTCCGGGTCGTGGTGGTCGTCGTGGCCTGCGTCGTGGCCCCGTTGCCCAAAGCCATGCTGTTGTTGCCGGCGGCCACGGCCTGCTGGCCGATGGCCACGGTGCCGGTGCCCAACGCCTGCGCGGCCGCGCCCATGGCAGTGGCGTTCTGACCCTTGGCCCAGGTGATCTCGTTGGCGTCGACGATGCCGTCGTTGTTCAGGTCGATCCACGAACCGACAGCGGTCGCGTTCTTGCCATCGGCCTTGGTCTCCGTGCCCTCGGCCACGGAGCGCTCACCATTGGCCTGGGCGTTCTTGCCGCAGGCCTGGGCGTCGAGGCCCGCTGCCGTGCTGGGGACAGGAAGGCCGGTCGCCTGGTCGATCAGCGTGCAGTTGGCGCCGGCGTACACCGGCAGCGACATGGCGGACAGGAGCGCGACGGTCAGGACGCGGCGTTGAAGACGTGTTGCGGACGGCAGCATCGAAGGCATGACGGTTCTCGGTTAAAGGAGTCGGAGGGTTCCCCCGGCCACTTCCCCCGCCGAGTCCCCTGCGACCCAACCTCCTCCCACCGGCCCGCTGCGGCTTGAAAGCGCCATCAAAACCGGCCGCCGCGCCATCACATTTCGATGACAGAGCGGCGACAACGCCATGAATTTTCTCGGGTCCGTGCCGATAGGCGCGCGCCGTCCGCCATGCGCACAAAAAAGCCCGCACCTCCGCCGAGCTCTGAGCCCGGAGAGCCGAGCACTTATCCCCAATTGTGGAGCTCTGAGCCGCAACGACTGAGCTGATTTGCCCCAACGATGGAGCTTGATGACCCAAGGACGGAGCTCCGAGCTCCAACGATGTGAGCAGAAAGACCCAAAGGCGGGGCTCTGAACCCCAACGGTGGAGCAAGGAGGTCCAACGAGCGGGCTTTTTGCCCCAACTACCGAGCTCCACAACCCCGACGCCGGAGCACTTATCCCCAACTGGCAAAGGCCAATCGCCCGACCACTCGCCTAGCGGCCTGACACGTTGATCAGCAGAGGGAGCGAAGGTGCCTTCGTCCGTCGCCCCAACCTGATCGCTTCGGCCAACCGCCCTCGAACGCGCGGCGGTATTCCTGCGGGACGTCAGGCGGTGCGGCCGGCCCGCGAACGCTCGAACCACCAGAGGGCTGAACTTGCCAGCAGCCAGGCCAGCCACCACGGCCAGCGGCTTCCGGGTTGGCCGGGCACGAGTGTCGGCGCGGCCTTTACGTCACCGGCTCCGGCGGCGAGCCGCTGCGTCGCCTCGCGCAACACCGCGGCATGCAACCCCGGCACCGCATCGGCGGCGCGGACATGGAACAGCTGGCTGCGTTCGCCGGACTGCAGGCGGTGCCAGCCCGGCTGGCGCGGCCAGTACGCGGCGCAGGCCGGCGTGCCGGTGGCCGGGTCGGCCAGCAATGCGGTCTTCGCGCCACCGGGCGAGATGACGCTGGCCCCTGCAGCCGTCCCGCACAGCGCCAGGCGCTGGTCCACGCGCGCCTCGCCACGCACCTCGAACGCCGGTTGCGGCTGCGCACGGGCCAGTGCGGCCAGCACACCACTCCACAGCTCGCCATAGCGATCGCCACGGCCGGCCAGCACCAACCGGTAACTGTCGGTCAGCGTCCACACCGCGATGCGGCCGCGGCCGAGCGCCCGCCACAGTCCCAGCGGCTGGCCGGATTCGTCGCGCGACAGCGGCTGTGCGTCGCTGCCGTCGAGGCGCAGCGTGCGCCGGGTCAGCGCCGGAATCTCGGCGATGTCGGCATCCGCCGCGCGCGGCGCATCGACGGTACCGGGCCCGAGGCGCGCACGCTCGGCATCGGTGTCGCGCTGCCCCGTGGCCAGTCGGACCGCCACCGAATCGCTTCCGCCATCGACGTCGAAACCCAGCGCGCGCAGGCGCCGGCGTTCGCCATCCGGCAAGGTCGCGGTGACACGCAGCAGCAGGCCCAGTCCGCCACGGACCGCCTCGATCAATGCCGAACGCTGCGCATCGCCGAGCGCCGCCCATGCGCGTTCATCGAGCACGACGACGTCGAAGCGCGACAAGCTCGCGGCATTCAACGCGATCGGCACGTCGCCCAGTTGCATGCCGCCACCGGCGGCGATCTGCGTGTGCATCGCCAGGCCGGCATCGAGCGCCCATCGCCGCAGGTACTTCCACTCGGGATTCGGCGCACCGGCGAGCACGAGCACGCGTGGCGCCGGATCGGCGTCGATCTGCAGCGGCAGTTCTACATTCTCGACCTGCTTTTGCTGCGCATCGCGCAGCCGCAACCGGTAGATCGCCACGCCGGGCACGCGGGTCGTCGCGCCCAGCGCGAAGCGTCCGTCGGCATCGAGCGGCACGCGATCGACGCGCTGGCTGCCGGGATCGAGCAGTTCGGCGACGCCGCCCTTGAGGTCCTGCGCGCGCCCGGCGATGCGGAACTCGCCGCCGGACGCGGCGCGCTGCGGCGCCGCGAGTTCGACCAGGCCGCGCGGCAGTGGCGCGGGCACGAACTCCAGTGCGATGCCTTGCACTGCTGCGCGATCGCGCGACGTCAGTCCTGCGCCGGCGACGCGGATTCGCTGCGTACCCGGATGGCGGCGCAGCGCGGTCCCGAGATCCGGGACGCGTTCGACGCCGGGAAGTTCCGGCGCTTCGGGCAATGCGACCATCGCATCGCCCGCCTTAATGGCATCGAGTTGCGCGCCGGCACTGACCACGACCAGCGTGCCCGCCTCGCCCGGCGTCGACGGCGGGAACAGCGCGAAATACAGCAGTGCCGCGCACAGCGGCTGCGCCAGCACCAGCAGCGTCACGCGCCAGGCACGCGAGCGCTGCGCGGGTTCCGCGCGCCACTGTCGATACAGCAGTCGCGCAATGCTCGCCAGCACGGTCACGGCCAGCAGCACCGCCACCGGCATCGCCAGGTCGAACTCACGGGCACCGAGCATGAGGGTGTTCATCGCGCACGCTCCTCGCGCAGGGCGTCGAGGTAACGGCGTCCGGCGGCGCCGCCGTCGTCACGACGCGGCACCGTCGACGCCGGCCGCGGCAGCAGCGGCCAAAGCAGCGCACGCAGTTCACGGCGGCACGGCACGCAGGCCGGATCGGCGCGCAACGTTTCCATCACCGCGATGAACGCCAGCGGATCGGCCAACTGCGACGGGTGCTCGCGCAGCCAGCGTTCCAGCACGGCGAAATCGACGTCCGTTGCGCCAGCCGCCGATGCCGCAGGCGCTTCATCCAGCGCGCGCCACAGGTTCGCCAGCGTCGGATCAGCCGCGGTGGCCGCGACCAGTGCATCGTCACGGCGCGCCAGTCCGGCGCGATCGCCGCCCATGCGCCGGCTTTCATCGATAGGTGGCAACTCGGTACCGACGCGCGCCAGGTAGATCCGGGTCGCCTGCTGCACCTGCTTGATGAAGCCCAGCGCCTTGTATGCATACGGCAGCGCAAGCTCCGGATGTCCCTGGCGCAGGTTCAGTTCCGACTGCCACATCTGGTCGAGCGCGGCCTTCAGCGTCGTGCGCGTTTCCGGATCGAGCAGCGTCGCCGCTTCGGCGTGGTCGTGCGTGTGGCCGTATTCCTCCAGCACCGAGGTTTCCTGGCCGAAGGCTTGCGAGTCTGCTGCGGGCGCATGGTCGTGATCGGCGTCCGCGGCCGCACCTTCTTCGGCATGCGCGGTGTCGCCTTGTTCGTCGCTGGTCGGCGGCGGCTTGGGACCGCCTTCGGCTTCCTCACCGAGGAACTGGCCGTAACGCAGGCGCAGGATGCGCTGGTCCACGCCGATCCCGTCGCTGCGCTCGGTGTATTGCGCGGCATCGAGCTTGCGCTTCTGCTTCAGCAGCGTCTCGGCGTCGATGATGATCTGGCGCTGGCTGCGGAAGTACGCGGGCATCACCTTCTTGACCATGCCTTCCAGGCCCGTCGATTCATTGCCGAGGTCCGGCGGCCAGCGCAGGATCAGGCTGGCGCTGTTGGCGCTTTGCGGCGACGGCGAGCGGTTGTCCTCGACACGCAATTGCACGATCAGGTCGTCGCCGACCGCATACCCGAGCGCGGACAGGTCCACGCGCTGCACGTACCGCTTCTGCGTGGCGCCACCGCTGCCACGCACCGCGACGGTCTGCTCGCGGAAGGTGATGTTCTCTCCGCTGCCCTGCGCCAGCATGATGCGCAGCCGCGCGTTCGCCGCCAGGCCGTAGTCGTCGCCGGCCTCGAACGTCAGCGCCCAGCCCCGCTGCCCGGGCTTCATCAGGCTCAGGCTTCGATCCGGCTCGATTACGCGCAGCGTCGGCGGACGGTCGGCAATCGCATCCAGGCGATGCCGAACGGCCGGCGTCAACGGCGGCGCGTCATGCAGCACGATGCGGTACAACGCCGAGCGGGTCAGCACGTCGCTGCCATGCCAAACATCGCCCTCTCGCGTCAACGCGACACTGCGGCCGTCGTGATACACCAGTTCGGCAGCGCCGGGCTGCGGCGCGAAGCGCAGCGTCCATTGCAGGCGCGTACCCTGCGGCGCCTTGGCGTCGAGCGTCGCCTCCTCGCGCGCCGGCAGGCGCGTATAGGCGGGCGGCACGATGCGCAGTTGCTGTTCGAGCAGGCGTGTCTGCGTGGGTTTCGCCTCGGTCCCGCCGATCGCAGCCACGACCTCGTCGAAGCTGGCGGGCGGGCGAGCCGGCCACAGCAGCAGCGCGGCAATCGCGACGGCGGCGACACCGAACCCCGTGGCGATCGCCTTCGCCGACCAGCGCGGACGCAGGTCCGGCATGCGTGCCGTTTCGATGCGTTGCTGCAGGCGCGCGAGCTGCAGTCGTGGAAGCGCCAACAGAGAACCCGCCTGCGCGAACAGCAGGTCGGCGCTGTCCTCCATGTCCGGGCGGCGCGCATCGAGCTCGCGGACCAGCCAATGATGGTCGAGCCTGCGCGCGCGATGCAACGCGAACGCCGCGATTGCCGCCACGGCTACCAAGACCACGATGATGGCCGCGATTACACCACTGAAGCGCCATGCCGCAACGCCCACCATGGCTGCCCACGGCAAGCCGGCCAGCGCGGCATCGAGGCCGCGGCGCAGGCGCGCATCGCGCAGCGTGTCGCGCAGGATCGACGCCGCGTTCATGGCGCGCTCCGTTGGCGCTTCGCGCTCGCCATCCAGCGCTCGACGGCGAACAGCATCGCGATCAACGCCAGCAACCAGGGCTGCAGTTCGCGCGGCGCCACCGGAAATGCGATGCCACCCGTAGACGGCGCGTGTGCGGCCGCATGGACGCGCGCGGGCTCCGGTGCGGCCGCCACGAACAGACCGCGCAGCTGTCGCGGGAACTGCGCGTCAAGCAGTTGCGGAATGGCCTTGGCCTGCAACGGGCGCGTCAGGCGCATGACCTTGCCGCGCCCGTACGCGCTGCCTTCCACCAGAGCGGCGCCATCGTCATCGCGCCAGAGCACCGACATCGGCACGGCATCGGCGAGCGTCGCCTCGGGATCGAGCAGTGCGACGCCGCCATTGCGGATCCAGTCCGCTACCGCTTGCGGCAGCGGACCCGGCGCAAGCCACATCAGGTGCAGCGTCTGTGCGGCAACCGGTTTAGCGGAGAGCGCGATGTCCTGCCCAGCCACTGCTTTCGACGATGGGTCCTGCCAGGCGGCGTTGGCAGCGCGCAGATATCGCAGCGAGCCTTCACGATCCGGCGAGTAGCGCACGCTGAGCGAAGGCGCCGCGGCGACTGCGGCGGCGCGCGGCTTCGTTTCGATGCCGGGCAGCACGCGCCAATCGACGCGCCGGCTCAGCACCGGACGCTGTCCGTCGACGCCGTTGAGTTGTTCGGGCACCAGCACTGTCAGCGCCACGCCCGGTGCGAGGTCGGCGTCGAGTTCGCGCAGCAGGCTGGTAATTGCGACCCGAGACGGCGCGGGCGCGCGTGCTCCCGATTCGAAACGCGGGAAGCCCGGCGTCAGCCAGTGCCAGCGCGCGTTGGACGGCGCGGACTGCATGCGCGCCTGATGCGGATCGATGCCGGGCGCGACCGCGACCCACGGCTGACGGTCCTCGGCGCCGAACAACACCGGACGAGCGATGAGCAAGGCCAGCAGCGCCAGCAGCAGCAGGCGAACCAGCAGCAGCGGCCACTCGTCGAAGCGGATGCGATGACGCGGACGCGGTTTCTGCCGCAGCCACTGCAACGCGGCGAACACGGTCGGCCGCTGCTCGCTGCGTCGCGCGAGGTGGATCAACAGCGGCAGCAACAGCGCCGCAAGCGCGGCCAGCCCCGCAGGCAGCAGCAGGGCCAGGTTCACGCGTACTCCGCGGCGTCGCGCGCACCGAACAGCCGCCGCAGCGGCAGGTCCAGCGGCTGGTCGAGGAAGTAGTCGGCGTGGCGGATGCCGCTGGCATCGAGACGGGCGTTCAGTTCGCGCCGCGCCTGCGCGAAACGGGCGATGAACTCGCCGCGCATCGCCGCGCCGTCGCCGAGCAGCTCCTCGCCGGATTCCGGATCGCGGAAGCGATGGCCACCGGCGAACGGGAAGTCGCGCTCCTCGGCGGTCAGCAACTGGACCGCGGCCACTTCGCGCCGCGCCGCGGCGAGCCGGGTGGCGACGTCGGCCGCACCGTCATCGAACAGATCGCTGAGCAGCACGACCAGGTCGCCCGCGCCGATGCGTTCCCACAACGGGCGCAACTGTTCGGCGGAAGGCCAGTGTCCGTGTGCCGACAAAGCATGCAGCTCCAGCAGGATGCGGTCGCGTTGCCGCACCGACGCGCCGGGTGCGATCAGGCGCACGCCATCTCCACGCAGCGACACCAGCCCGAAACGGTCGCCCTGGCGCAGTGCCAGTTCGGCGATGCAGGCGGCGAGGCCCTTGGCAGCGGACAAGCGCGACCAGCCGGGACGCGCCGCGTCCTCCTGCGCCATCGATGCGGTGGCGTCGATCAGGATCCACACTGCCAACGGACTTTCACGCTCGGCTTCGCGCACGAAGAACCGGTCGGAGCGTGCGTACAGCTTCCAGTCGACCTGGCGCAGTTCGTCGCCGGGTTCGTAGGCGCGGTACTGGGCGAACTCGAGCCCGGCGCCGCGGCTTCGGCTGTGGTGCAGGCCGAGGCCCTGCAGCCCGACCGCGCGTCGCGAGGTCAGGCGCAGGTCCTTCAACCGCGCGCGAACCTGCGGCGGGATGAAGTCGGCGATGCTGGAGCCGGTGGTCATGCAGGGAGCTGAAATCAGGCGGCGAAAATCAGGCGGCGAACGGAACGCTGCGCAGCAGCACCGCGATCACGTCGTCGGCGCTCTTCTGTTCGGCCTCAGCGGCGAACGACAGCAGCAGGCGGTGGCGCATCACCGGAGCGGCCAGCGCGACGATGTCCTCGCGCGTCGCGGCGAGGCGACCGTGCAGCAGCGCGCGCGCCTTGGCCGCGAGCACCAGCGACTGGCCGGCGCGCGGGCCCGCGCCCCACTTCACCCATTGCCGTATTTCGGCCGGGGCGTTTTCGCCGGGACGGCTCGCACGCACCAGGCGCGTGACCCAGTTGAGCAGGTCGTCGCCGAAATGCACCTCGCGCACGCGCGCCTGCAGCGCCAGCACCTCTTCGCCGTGCATCACGCGCGGCACCTGCGCGCTGTGCGTGCCGGTGGTCTGGGCGAGGATGTCGTGCTCCTCGCGTTCGCTTGGATAATCGACGCGGATGTGCAGCAGGAAACGGTCGAGCTGCGCTTCCGGCAGCGGATAGGTGCCAGCCTGCTCGAGCGGGTTCTGCGTGGCCAGCACGAAGAACGGCGCCGGCAGCGAATGCGTCACGCCGGCGTAGCTGACGGTGCGCTCCTGCATCGCTTCCAGCAGTGCGGCCTGCGTCTTGGGCGGCGTACGGTTGAGCTCATCGGCCAGCAGCAGATTGGTGAAGATCGGACCGGGCTGGAAGCGGAAGTGGCGATGACCGGTGCCGTGGTCTTCTTCCAGCAGCTCGGTGCCGAGGATGTCGCTGGGCATCAGGTCGGGCGTGAACTGCACGCGGCGGAACTGCAGCTCCAGCGCCTGTCCCAGCGAGCGCACCAGCAGCGTCTTGCCGAGTCCGGGCACGCCTTCGAGCAGGCAATGGCCGCCGGCCAGCAGGCCGATCAGCAGCTGTTCGACCACCGCCTCCTGGCCGACGATCGCCTGCGCGATCGCGGTGCGCAGCGTGCCGAGGCGCGCGAGCTGGGCCTGGATGTCGGTTTCGGTGAGGGTGTCGTTCATGACGGTTCCTGTGGAGATTCGGTCAGCTGTTCAGTGCGTACATCACGATGTTGACCGCGAACCTGGTGTTGTCCTCGGCCAGGAAGCGCTTGTTGCGCCAGTCGTAATCCCACTCGCAGCCGTAGTCCTTGTTGCTGTAGAGCACGCCCAGACGCCCGTCGATCTCGATGCCCTTGAGGTAGTCGTGCACCAGGTCGTCGCCCCAGCCGTTGAGCTCGAAAGTCGTCGCCGGCGGGCCGTCCTTGAAGGTGAAGAAGCTCCGGTACAGCGGATGCGTGTTCGGCAGCTTCTTCAGCGCCTTGGCGCCGAAGATCGACGCCATCTGCGACTCGAACGACTTGGCGAACAGGCCGTCGATGTCGTGGTTGCAGTCGTCGACCAGGACGAAGCCGCCATTGCGTACGTAGCGCTCGAAGTTGCGGCGCTCGTCCGGGTTGAACTCGACCAGCTTGTGCCCGGCCAGATAGCAGAACGGCGCCGACAGCATCTTCGGATCGGCCAGCGCCACCACGTGTTCCTTGGGGTCCACGCGCAGGTTGGTGTAGTCGATCAGCGAGGTGATCAGGTTCGACGGCATGCGCTGGTCGACGTCCCAGTCGCCCGAGTCGTACTTCAGGCGCGTCAGCCAGAAGTCGTACTCCGCGCCGGCAGCACGGGCCAGGGGCGACAGCAGCGCCCCCGCCGCGCCGCCCAGCATCAGGCGGAGGAACTGCCCGCGCGTCATATCGAACGCGCGGTATTGATGATGTTGATGCCGTTGAAGCGCGTGGTGCTCGATCCGTGCGACACCGCCGAGACCTGGCTCGGCTGGCCCTTGCCGTCGAAGAACGAACCGCCCAGGCGGAAGTCGCGCTCGTCGCAGATCGCCACGCATGCGTTCCAGAACTCCGGCGTGCGGATCTGGTAGGCCGCGTCCTCGACCATGCCGGTGACCTTGCCGTTCTTGATCTCGTAGAACAGCTGGCCGCCGAACTGCGCGTTGTAGCGCTGCTGGTCGATCGAGTACGAACCGCGTCCGTGCACGTACAGGCCGTTCTCCACGTCCTTGACCATGTCCGCGACGCTGAGCGGCTGCTTGCCCGGCATCAGCGAGACGTTGGCCATGCGCTGGAACTGCACGCTGGACCACGAATCGGCATAGCTGCAGCCATGCGACTCGGTGTGGCCGAGGATGTGCGCCTCGTCGCGCGTGGCCTGGTAGTCGACGAGAATGCCGTCGCGCACCAGGTCCCACTGCCGCGTCTTGACGCCTTCGTCGTCGTAACCAACCGCACCGAGGCTGCCCGGGCGAGTCTTGTCGGCGACGAAGTTGACGATCCCGCTGCCCCAGCGATAGCCCTGCTCGCGCTTGTCGAGCGTGGCGAAGCTGGTACCGGCGTAGTTGGCCTCGTAGCCAAGCACGCGGTCGAGTTCCAACGGATGGCCGACGTTCTCGTGGATCGTCAGGAACAGGTTGGACGGATCGACCACCAGGTCGTACTTGCCCGGCTTGACCGACGGCGCCTTGAGCTTGGCGCGGGCATCGCGGGCACTGGCGACCGCATCCGCCATAACGTCGTAGCTGCTGCCGTAGCCGATGACGCCACCCGGCAGCGTGTACTTGCCGGCCGGGTCCGCATCGAGGAACTCGTAGCCCATGCCCATCGGCGAGGACAGGCCGTTGCGGGTGCGGAACTTGCCGCTGGCCTTGTCCACCGCAGTCGCGGTGATCGGCAGCCAGATGCGGTGCACGTCCTGGTCGATGTAGCTGCCGTCGGTCGAGGCGAAGTACTTATGCTCGTTGACGAGGAACAGCGTCGAGTTGAAGAAGTCGGCGCCGGCCTTCATCGCCGCGGCATTGACGCCGAGCAGCAGGTCGACCTTCTCCTTCACCGGCACCGCCATCGCGTTCTTCTTGACGGGCGTCTTCCACGACACCTCGCCGACGCCGCGCACCGGCGCCAGCTCGACCTTGCGGGTCTGGCTGCGCGAGTTGGCACGGGCGATGGCGACGGCCAGCCGGGTCGCTTCGGCCACCGCGTCGGTGGTCATGCGATGCGTGGCGGCGAAGCCCCACGCGCCGTCGAACAGCACGCGGATGCCAACACCGGTCGACTCGTTGTTGACGATGTTCTCGACGCGGTCTTCGCGCGTGACGACGAACTGGCGCAGGTAGCGGCCCACGCGCACGTCGCAGTACGAAGCACCGGCGGCGCGGGCCGAAGCCAGCGCGGCGTCGGCCAGCAGCCGGCGCCGCGCGGTGTCGGCGGGTTCCAGCAACGCCTCGGCGGCGATGCTGCGGCCGTGAGGCAGCAGCATGCCGGCGAGACCGATACCAGCAAAACTCAGGAAATCACGGCGTTGCACGATCGATCACCCTTGCAGATCACACCGCGTCAGACAACGAGGTGAAGGTGAAATCGCGCAGCTTCATCGGCGGGATCATCATCACGAACGAGGACTCGTCGCCGGAGACGCGCACCGGCTTGCCCAGCTCCTCGATGTTGTTGAGCATGATCACCGGCGACTCGTTGAAGCGGAAGTTCTTCACCGGATGCTTGATCTGGCCGTTCTCGATGTAGAACGTGCCGTCGCGGGTCAGGCCCGTCAGCAGCACGGTCTGCGGATCGACCATGCGGATGTACCAGGTGCGCGTGACCAGGATGCCCTTCTGCGTGCCCGCCACCAGCTGCGCCGTGGTCTTGTCGCCACCGGCCATCAGCAGGTTGCCCGGCTCGCCGACGGCGCGCTTGCCCTGCTTCTTCGCCCAGAAGCGCGAGTACTGCAGGTAATCGACCTTGCCGTCCTTCACGATCGCGGTCTTCTCGCGCGGCAGGCCTTCGGAGTCCCACGGCATCACCGGCGCACGCGGATCCCACGGGTCGGAGCTGATGTTCACGCGCGGGTCGTAGACCTGCTCGCCGAGCTTGTTGCCACCGCCCTTCTTCGACAGGAAGCTGCGGCCTTCATCGGCCTGGCGCGCGTCGAAGAAGTTCATCATGAACGAGATCAGGCCCGCGGCCGCGGCCGGTTCCAGGATCACCGTGTACTTGCCTGGCTCCAGCGCCTTGGCCTCGGCCGACTCGGTGGCCTTGCGCATGGCGATGCGGATGTCGGCGTCGGTCTTGAAGTCGGAGGCGTCCTTCAGGTTGCGGCCGACCCAGCCCGAACCGCGGCCGTCCTCGGTGCGCACCGTGCAGGTGTAGTTGAAGTTGGTGGCGCGCTGGTAGCCGAAGTTGCCCTTGCTGTTGGCGAAGGCAACGAAGCTCTGGCCGTCCTCGAGGAAGCCGGCAGCGATCAGCTTCTCGGCCTTGCACGGGCCGATCGAGTCGGCCGCGATCTTCGCGCGCAGATCCGGGTTGATGGCCGCCGTCGATTCGCTGAAGGTCGGGCTGGCCTGGTAGGTCTGCTTCTCGATCGCCGGCATGAACTCCGGGTTCTCCGGTGCCAGGCGGGCCAGGTCCTCGGCGCGGCGCACCACGCGCTCAAGCGCGGCGTCATCGAACTCGTTGATGGTGGCCGTGCCGACGCGGTTGCCGAACGCCACTTCCACGGCCAGCTCGGTGTTATCGACGATGCCACTGGTGGAGATGTTGTTCAGCGCGAAACGGATGTTGCCGTCGATCGAGCCGGTCAAGGACGCCGTGCACTGGTCGGCCTTGGACAGCTTGATGACCTTGTCCAGGATCGCCTTGGCTTCCTGTTCGGTGAAGATGCTCATTTATCTGTCTCCTGTCCCGATCAGCCGAGGTTGCGGGCGGTGTTGATGACGTTGATGCCGTTGAAGCGCGCCGTGCTCGAGCCGTGCGAGACCGCCGAGACCTGGCCCGGCTGGCCCTTGCCGTCGAAGAAGCTGCCGCCCAGGCGGTAGTCGCTTTCGTCGCAGACCGCGGCGCAGGCGTTCCAGAACTCCGGCGTGCGGATCTGGTAGGCCACGTCCTCGATCTGCTGGGTGATCTTGCCGTTCTTGATCTCGTAGAACAGCTGGCCGCCGAACTGCGCGTTGTAGCGCTGCTGGTCGATCGAGAACGAGCCGTCGCCGATGATGTAGATGCCGTTCTCGACGTCCTTGATCATGTCGGCGACGCTGAGCTTGTTCTTGCCCGCCGCCAGCGACACGTTGGCCATGCGCTGGAACTGCACGCTCGACCACGAGTCTGCGTAGCAGCAGCCGTCGGACTCGGTCTTGCCGAGGATGTGGGCCTGGTCGCGGATGGTCTGGTAGTCCACCAGCTTGCCGTTGCTGATCAGGTCCCATTTCTTGGTCTTGACGCCTTCGTCGTCGAAGCCGACCGCGCCGAGGCTGCCGGTCTGGGTCTTGTCGGCGAAGATGTTGACCAAGTCGCTGCCGTACTGGAAGCGCTGCTCGCGCTTGTCCAGCGTGGCGAAGCTGGTGCCGGCGTAGTTGGCCTCGTAGCCGAGCACGCGGTCGAGTTCGAGCGGATGGCCGACCGACTCGTGAATGGTCAGCCAGGTGTGCGACGGGTCGAGCACGAGGTCGTACTTGCCCGGCTTGACCGACGGCGCGGTCAGCTTGGCGCGAGCCTGCTTGGCCGAGGCCACCGCGTCTTCCATCATGTCGTACGACAGGCCGTAGTTGACCACGCCGTTGGGCGAGACGAACTTGCCCGAGGCGGCGCCGTCGAGGTACTCGAAGCCCATGCCCATCGGCGAGGACAGGCCGTCGCGCGTGCGGAACTTGCCGCTGGCCTTGTCGATGGCGGTGACCGTCATCGGTGCCCAGATGCGGTGCACGTCCTGGTCGATGTAGCTGCCGTCGGTCGAGGCGAAGTACTTCTGCTCGTTGACCAGGAACAGCATCGAGTTGACGAAGTCGCCGCCGGCCTTGATCGCCGCGGCGTTAACGCCGAGCAGCAGATCGACCTTGTCCTTGAGCGGCACTTCCATCGAGTTCTTCTTGATCGGCGTCTTCCACGACACCTCGCCGACGCCCGGCGCCTTGGCCAGCTGCACCGGTGTGGTCTGGATGCGCGCATTCGCCTTGGCGATGGCGACAGCCTGCTGCGCGGCCTTGACCACGCCCTGCGTGCCCATCTGGTTGGTCGCGGCGAAGCCCCAGGCACCGTTGACCAGCACGCGGATGCCGACGCCGGTGGACTCGGTATTGACCACGTTCTGGACCTTGTCCTCGCGCGTGATCACGAACTGGCGCAGGTAGCGGCCGATGCGCACGTCGCAGTACGAGGCGCCGGCCGCGGTCGCCGCGGCGAGGGCGGCGTCGGCCAGCTGCTTCTTCTTGGCCACGTCGATCGGCACCAGCAACGCCTCGGCGGCGATGGCGCGGCCGAACGGCATCATCAGCCCGGCCACGCCGATGCCGGACATCGTCAGGAATGAGCGTCTATCCACTTTAGTTGTACCCCCCAGATGGGCCCGCCCGCGTCGTCCGACGCGCCGGGCAAGCGAAGACCGCAAAGAGTCCCGACTGTGAAGAGCGTCATCACGCCTCGTCAAGTGACGTTCGGGCCATGCCGGGAAACAATCAGGCGTGCGACGCGCGGATTTGTGGCGACGGTCCGGGCGGGGTCGCGGCGGCTGTGCCGGATCTGGCGGGTCGGACGGTTCCGTCTTCGACTGCCCGGCACGCCGCCTCGAATTCAGATCTGGCCCGCGCCGGTGGAAGCCGCCGCAACGGTCATTCGGCCGTGGCCAGCGTCAGGGCCTTGTCGAATGCCTGGTCGACGAGCACCTCGCTGTCGGGAACGATGCCCGTGCCTTCCCAGTTCCTGCCCGTGCCCGGATCGTAGGCGCGCCCCGCCGGTATGAGCACGGCCAGTCCCGCGCCATGCCGCCGACATGGTTGGCGCCCGGGTGCGCTCGCGGATGAGCGTTGCACGATGCGTGCGCAGACCCTTCGCGCTGCCGCAGCGGACGTCCACGGGGCCGTAATGGTTCGCGGCGTAGAAAAGCACCTCGCGGACACCAGGATTGGCCTCGCAACCGCAAGGGTTGCACGCAAGGGCCATGCCACGCGGGGCTTCCCGCATGTGTTGCGCGAAAACCAAGCCACTTCAAGGAACGAGCCCAGCTGGCTGCGGAATCAGCCAAACCAGCACGCCGTTCTTTGCTTCATGCGTGCCTGTCAAAAATCCCTTTGTTGTTCCTCCACAGCAGTCTGCGCGTCCAAGGAGGCCGTATGTCAGACGATCATCAACTCCAGTCTCCGGTGAGGCGAAGGCTCTGCACTGCCGCCGCCGCAGCGCCCCTCGTCGCTGCCCCGTTCGGCCTGCTCAGCAGCAAGGAGAATTCCATGAATGAGACCACACAGAAGACCGGTGGCGCCAACGCGGCAGTCCGCCCATTCAAGTACAACGCATCCGACGCCGACCTCGCCGACTTGCGCAGGCGCATAGAGGCGACGCGATGGCCCGATCGCGAAACAGTCCAGGATTCGAAACAAGGCGTGCAACTAGCGACGATCCAGAAGCTCGCACAGCACTGGGCGACGAAGTACGACTGGCGAAAGGTCGAGTCCAGGATCAATGCCATCCCCAACTTCATCATGAACATCGATGGGCTGGACTTCCATTTCATGCACATACGCTCCAAGCATGAGAACGCCCTCCCACTGCTCGTGGCCCATGGCTGGCCCGGCTCGATCATCGAGCAGATGAAGATCATCGGACCGCTCACCGATCCAACTGCCCACGGCGGCGGCGAAGCGGATGCGTTCCACCTGGTGATCCCGTCGATGCCCGGATACGGCTTCTCTGCCAGGCCCACCACGACCGGATGGAATCCCCCGCGCATCGCCGATGCCTACAACGAGTTGATGAAGCGCCTCGGATACACGAAGTGGGGCGCCGCGGGCGGCGATTGGGGTGCGATAGTGGTCGAGCAGATGGCCCTGAAGACTCCGCCCGGCCTGGTCGGCATCCATACGAACATGGCGAACGTCATCCCGCCGGATCTCGACAAGATCCTCTTCCAGGGCGACCCGGTTCCGACGAACCTGACCGGCGACGAGAAACACGCCGCTGAGCAGCTCCACGAGTTCTACCGGCACATCGGGTACGCCGTCCTGATGGGCGACCGGCCGCAGACGCTGACGGGCCTCACGGACTCGCCCGTGGGACTGGCGGCCTTCATGATCGACCACGACCCGGCGAGCTACGAGATGATCGCGCGCTCGATCAGCGGAACACCGGAAGGACTGAGTCCGGATGACGTGCTCGACAATGTCACCCTGTTCTGGTTGACCAACACCGC
Organism: Lysobacter niastensis; assembly: GCF_015453285.1. Lineage (GTDB taxonomy): Bacteria > Pseudomonadota > Gammaproteobacteria > Xanthomonadales > Xanthomonadaceae > Lysobacter_J > Lysobacter_J niastensis. The sequence continues at coordinate 181,521 of NZ_JADLZT010000004.1, read as the reverse complement.
GATCTCCGCGGGACGCCTGTACTGGGAGAACAAGACTCCGTTCTTCTCCGTGAAGGGCGTCAAGATCCCCGTCGCGGTGAGTGCGTTCCCCGATGAACTCTTCCAGGCACCGAAGAGCTGGGCCGAGCAGGCCTATCCCAAGCTGGTGCACTACAACAAGCTCCCCAAAGGCGGGCACTTCGCCGCCTGGGAACAGCCGAAGTTCTATTCCGAAGAAGTACGCGCGGGCTTCAAGACGTTGAGGTGATGCGGCAGAGCGATGCCTCAGGCATGCGCTCCCGGGCGACGGATTTTTCAGCCGTCGCCCGCAGGCGCGACGACGGAAGAAGCTCCCCATTGGTGTCGATCACTCAACAGCCCCGTTCCGCCCAATGGCCTACCGGCGCAGCACCGATCCGCCTAGATTGCCGGCGACCCATCGCAGCCGCCCGACCTCCTTGCGAGAACGCAGCCGTTCGCCGCGGTGCGTCGGGCGCACAGCCCGGAGACGAAATGAACGCTGGCACCCCGCTGCCGGTCGACCTGCACCATCCGGTGCGCACCCTGTCCGACCGCGTCGCCTACACCATCACGCGCGCGTTGCGCTTCTTCGCGGACACCCTGTTCGCCAAGCGCTACGGCAATCGCGCCATCGTGCTGGAGACGGTCGCGGCCGTGCCCGGCATGGTCGGCGGCGCGCTGCTGCACCTGCGCTGCCTGCGCTGGCTTCGCGACGACAGGGGCTGGATCCGTGCCCTGCTGGACGAGGCCGACAACGAACGCATGCACCTGATGACGTTCATGGAGATCGCCCGGCCGAGCGCGTTCGAGCGACTCATGGTGCTGGTGGCGCAGGCGCTGTTCTTCACCTTCTACCTGCTGCTGTACCTGCTGTCATCGCGCACCGCGCACCGCCTGGTCGGCTACTTCGAGGAAGAGGCGGTGGTGAGTTACACGCGCTATCTCGAAGAGATCGATGCCGGGCGCATCGCCAATGTTCCCGCCCCGCCGATCGCCATCGCCTACTGGAAGCTGCCGCCGCATGCCCGCCTGCGCGATGTCGTCATCGCCGTGCGCCAGGACGAGGCCGGCCATCGCGACGTCAACCACGACATCGCCAGTGAGGACGCGCGTTCGGTTCCTTCGACGAATGCGTTGTGAAATGGTGCGCCTGCGCCAGGTCAGGTTGCGTTCGCGCAACTACTCCTCGAAGCGACCCGACGCGTCACGGTCGCGTTCGTATCGTCTCGTGAGCGGAAACGGCGGCAACCACGACTCGCGGCGGATGGTCCAGAGTTCGTAGGTCGGCGTCAGCTGGCCAGGGGCGTCCAGGCATCCCAGGTTCACCTCGATCTCGTCCGCGCTGCGCCCATAAACGGACGAACCGCAGCGTGGACAGAAATGCCGCCCGGCGTAGTCGCGGGTTTCGCCATCGATGGTCACCGCCTCCTGCGGGAACACCGCGGAGGCATGAAAAAGAGCCCCATGATGCTTGCGGCAATCGAGGCAGTGACACAGGCCGACCCGGTATGGCCGTCCCGACGCCACGATGCGAACGTTGCCGCAAAGGCACCCACCCGTGAACCGGTCCATGATGCGCCTCCTCTAGCGAGCGGCGGCGCAAGTCATACGCCGTCCGGCCGCGCCAGCACCGTGGCATCCCCATACGCGGAATCCGCTACGCGCCCGTCGCGTATCCAGTCGACCAGCATCCGGAAGTAGCCGTCAGCCACACGCGTCTCCACGCGTTCGCCATCAGGCTCGACGTCGAACTTGATGATCCCGTGATCCGTGCCCGGGAATTCCACGACGGTGACGTTCTGCTTGCCCTTGGCGACGGCGAGCAGCCGGCGCCGCGTCTCCTCCGGCGGCGCCTCGCGATCCGCGCCGGCGATGATCCACAACAACGGCTGCTTGACCGACTGCAGCACGGGCATCGGCTCGTACTCCCATGACGTGCCCTGGTCGTGCATGGGTCCGAACAGACGCAGCGCGATCGGCGGGTAGCGCACGAGGTCGCCGGTGTATTCGCCCTTCATGTCCTTCCACCACGGCTCGCTGGCGTACTTGGCCTTCACCGCGTCAAGGCGTTCGTAGCCACCCTTGAAGCGCGCGACCATCACCGCGCCCGTGGCGTCGGTGACTTCCCGCGCCTTGGCCAGCACGTCCGGGCCGTGGCCGGCGGCCACCAGGTCGAGCCGCACCTGGTCGCGGTCTTCGGCCATCGGCGTGTCCGCAAGGCCGTAGGCGACGGCAACGAAGTCGGCATCGCTCTTCGTCGCGGCCAGCGGCTCGATCCAGCCGGCCTGGCTGCCACCGCTGAAGCCCACGCGCCCGGCGCGCGCTCCTGCCAGTCGGCGTGCTTCCTTCAATGCGGCGACGGCGTCATCGGCGAGCAGGTGGAAGTCCTGGCTGTACTTGCCGGTGCTCCCGCCGGTGCCGCGCTTGTCGTAGACGAACACGCCGATGCCGTTGGCCGGGAACAGGCGCTGGAAGTAGTTGTAAGTGCGCGCGGAGGTCGCCTCGGAGCCGTGCACCATCACCGCGATCGGCACGGGACCGTCGCCCGGCGGCATCACCAGTCTGCCGGCGAGGGTTTCGCCATGGCCCTGGAAGCGCGTTTCGGTCGTCGCGAACGACAGGGGCTCGCCGCGATGGCCTTCGAACGTCATCGCCGGCTGGCTGCACGTTCCCAGTTGCACGCCGGTGGGATCCGGGCGCTCGCTCCAGCCGATGGTGCCGCTCCACTTGCCGGCCTTGTCCTGTTGCAGCTTGCCGGTACGGCCGTCCATCGCGCGCCAGCGCAGGCCATCGCCGGTGACCGGGGCGATGTCGATCAGACGTCCGTCGTCGAGCCGGTACACGGCGACATGGCAGGCCATGCTGGGATCGACGGGCTTTTCCTTCTCGGGGCGTGTCCACCAGTAACCGATGGCAGCGGCAGCCGCGACGGCGATCAGGGAAACGACCAATACCTTTCTGGCTCGCATGTGTCTGTCCTTGGCAGTGCGTTCGCCGACGGTAACGCATGCGGACGGGCTGACGAGTGCCAATGGTCAGGCTTTGCACGATCTGCGCAGAAATCCTGATGGGTCGCCACCGGGCGGGGGACGCTTCAGGCTGAATTACAAGGTGGTCGTGCGGCAACGCCGGGGCAAGCCGTGCAGTGAAGCGGCGTCGAAGTGTCAGGAATCGGGTGCGATTTCCCGCTTGCCGACGCCCGCCGCAAAGTGCTCGCGCACCAGCGCCTCGCACGCCGCCCATAGTGTCGGTGAACCACGTTCGATGACGGGGCCATACCGCTGAAGGACCTGTTCGAGCGTAACGCCGTTTTCCGTCCAGGTGCCGCCGCCTGTGCTTACATTCACGAGCAGGGGTTGCACCCTGTCGAGGGCCTTGGCGAACTTCGCGTCATTCGACTCCGCAAGTTCGAACTCGCGCCAGAGCGCCAGCAAGTCACTCCCCTGCTCGCCTGGGACCATGCCGAAGAGACGCACCGCGGCCTTCGCTTCCAGTTCGGCTTGTGATGCACCTGAAGCGACCTGATGGATGGGCGTGTCTCCGACGTCCACCTCGACAATGTCGTGTATCAGGAGCATCTGGATTACACGCTCAGGGTTGATGGGCCCGACGGCATACTCATGCAGGAGCAGTGCATACATGGCGAGGTGCCAGGAATGCTCCGCGCTGTTCTCCTTCCGGCTACGGTCAAGCAGCGGCGACTGTCGGATCACATTCTTCAGTCGATCAATCTCGCGCAGGAACGCGAGTTGTTGATTCAATGAACTGGGAGACATGATGGCGTGCCTTAGACTTTTCCTGCTGCCGCCTGAGTCACCAAACGTCCCGCGCGAAATCCCCACACACTCAGCCCAGCAGCAACGAACAGACCGAGCCAGGAAGCCCACATGGGAACAGTCGCTGCGCCGATCTGTATGGGAACAGCGAGCGCTAATCGCGCGACATGGGCCAACGCGACGATGCCAAAGAGTGAAGCAGCAACCCTGCAGAAAGCTGGACTGGACATTCCACTTCTCCGGTATCTCAAGACCCTTGCCGCCTATCGCCTCAAAAAGGAGCGTGAATCGGCTTCGGCTTGAGTGAATTGTTATGACACGGCTAGCGCGCGTGGCCCGCCGAGCGAGACTTGATTGCCTGGCTCATTTGCTCGTTGAGCTGCTGAAAGTCACGCACGAGCTGGTCGCATGGTGCTTTATCAGCTTGGCACAGCACGCTCATCTCCATGTAAACGGAGCCATTCTTCTCGACGGCCTCGCGACGAACGGCTGATGGGTGAGCTGGATGAGTTGATGGAGTAAACGACCAGAGGGTGTTATGGGCTGTATCCGCGAATATGAGCCAGCCCCCTTGCTCACTTTCCGAGATGCTTCCATCGGCCCTCAAGGCCGCCAGAGCTTCCGAGACGGTTTGATAACCAATGGAAGATTTCTGACTCTCTGGAATGGGGGGCTCGCTTGCCTGCGAAAGACCGGCAATCAAGATGAGCAGCGCTGCCAGATAGCGGGGCATACCTTCTCCGTGGTCCTAGTGCCTAATAGACGGACCAGTGGGTCCGGTTTTTGCGAACGGGTGCAGCGCTGATTCGGCTTGAGCTTATGTAAGCCGGCTCGGGCTAACAAGACAGTGAGCAGCCGGAAGCCTGCGGGCTTGGATGACCTGATGCGAAGTGGCGTGCATGACATGCGCCGCGCAGGTCACTTCACGGCGACTCCGTCCAGGAAGATGTGCACGACCCGCTCCACCCGTGAACGCTGGGCGCGTTCGCCGAGCGGCTTGCGCACGCCCAGCACCACTTCCAGGTGCGAATCGTCGCGCAGCATGCCGATGAAATGCTCGGCGGCCTGCTTGGGATCGTGCACGTCCAGCAGCCCACTGTTCGCCCACCGTTCCAGAAGGCGGGTCAGGCCCGACGTCGCGCGACCGGGGCCATAGCGGAGGAAGCTTTCAGCCAGTCCGGGCATGCGGCCGGATTCCGACACTACCAGCCGGTACAGGGCGATCGTCCGCGGATCCATCAGGATCCGCATGATCGCCCTGGCGAAATCGACCAGGCTTGCGCGCACATCTTCCTCGGCGCGCTCGTTCGCTTCCGGGATCGCCTCGAGCGCCTGCTCCGACAAACCGGCCACCATCGCCGCGAACAGGTCTTCCTTGCCGCCGAAATGGCTGTAGATCGCCCGCTTGGACCCTCCGACCCGCTCGATGACGGCGTCGATGCTGGTGTTGGCGTAGCCCTCGCGCAGAAACAGCTCGCTGGCGGCGTCCAGGATCTGCGTGCGCAGCGCATCCGGGCTGCGTCGCGTCCTCTTGGCGGGTGCTGGGTCGCTTGGGAGGGCCATGGCCGGTTCCGTTGAACTTGACACATAGGGTACCTGCCATTACCTTTCGCCTCAACGGTACCGCACGGTACCTAGCAATGCCGCGACCACCGCACAGGCCAGAAGATGGAAACCACCTCCCCCAAGAACGGGCGCCACCGGCGCTCCCGTTTCCTCATCGCCGGCACCGGGTGTGCGGTGGTCGCGGCCCTGGCGTGGGCGACGCACGGCTGGCTCTGGTCCGGCGCCTCGGTGTCCACGGACAACGCCTACACGCGTGGCGAGATCACGTTGATCGCGCCCCGTGTCGCCGGCTATGTCTCGGACGTCGCGGTCCATGACAACGAGCCGGTCAAGCGCGGCCAGATCCTGTTCCGCATCGACGATGCCGACTACCGGGCCCAGTTGGACCAGGCGCTTGCAAACGTCGCGCGCCAGCAGTCCGCGCTGGGCAGCCTGGAAAAGCAGATAAACCTGCAGGGCTCGATGATCGAACAGGCGGCTGCCGACGTCCGTGCCGTCGAAGTCGAGGCGCACCGCGCGGCCCTGGATTCGCGCCGGTATCGAACCCTGTTGGACGAGCGCGCCGTCAGCCGGCAGATGCACGAGACGGCCGACGCGACGCATCGCAGGGCGCTCGCGTCGACGGACGCGGCGCGGGCGCGCAGGAAGGCGGAAGCGGACAAGCTCGAAGTCCTGCGTGCGCAGAAGCGGGAGGTCGAGGCCGTCCTTCTGCAGGCCCAGGCCGCGCGCCGGCTGGCTTCGATCGCGCTGGAACACACGCTGGTGCGCGCGCCGGTCGACGGTGTCGCAGCCAATCGCCAGGTGCGCGTGGGACGTTACGTAACTCCGGGCGCGCCGTCCCTGTCGCTGGTGCCGCTGGACGGTGTCTGGGTGGTCGCCAACTACAAGGAAACCCAGCTGACCGACGTGCGGATCGGTGATCGCGCGCGCGTCAGGTTCGACATGTATCCCGACGTCGAACTCGCCGGCACGGTCGACAGCATCGCACCGGGAAGCGGTGCCCAGTTCGCGTTGTTGCCGCCCGACAATGCCACCGGAAACTTCACCAGGATCGTCCAGCGCGTGCCGGTCAAGATCGTTCTCGATCCCGCGCACCCGCTGGCCGGCCGGCTGTACGCCGGACTGTCGGCGAAGGTGACGATCAGTCTCGAACGCGGCAATGCCGGGCCGGTCGCAGCCAGCGGACCGCGCACGGCCTCCATGCCCTGATGCAGCCCGCCCTGATGCAGCGCGGGCCCGTGGCAAGCCAGCTGCACGACATGAACTCGTTCACGCGCATCGTCGGCCTGCTGGCCATCGTCGTCCTGATGGCGGTGGACGGCATCAACAGCACGTTGCTGGTGGTCAACCGCGGCCAGGTGACGGGCCATTACGCGGCCGCTCCCGATGAAGCGTCCTGGCTCGGCATCGGCTACCTCGCCGCCAAGCTGCTGGCGTTCGTGTGGGCGCCATGGATCATCGGGCGACTTGGCTCGCAACGGGCCCTGCTGGCCGGCGGCTTCGGTTTGGCGATCTGCACGGGTGCGCTGGCGTTCGCGCCGAACCTCGAGATGGCCGTCCTCATCCGTATCGCGCAGGGCGTGTGCGGCGCGATGGCGCTGGTCGCCGGACAGACCCTGGTGTTCCAGAGCCACGCCCCTGCCCGGCAAGCACCGCTACAGGCGGCGCTCGCGCTCGCGGTTGTGGTGGTGCCGGTCATGCTCGCGCCCGCGCTGCATGGATGGATCACCGACCGCCATGACTGGCGTTGGGTCTTCGTCGGCTCCTCGCTGGCCGCGTTGGTCGCAACCGCTCTGCTCAGGCTTGCGCGTCGCGCGGCCCCTCTTCCGCATTCGTTGCGTTCGCCCGGACTCGCACCATCGCTCCTGCTCGCGTCCGGCATCGTCGGAAGCGTGTACGTGCTGCACCAAGGCGCCAGGTTCGACTGGTTCGACGACGGCCATATCCGCCTGGTCACCGTCGCATCGCTGGGCGCTCTCGCCGCGGCGCTTTGGAGCCATGGCTCTTCGATCAGGCGCTTCGTTCAGACCTCAGCGGCGAACCCCGACTTCCTGTTCGGCCTGTGCGCGAGTGTGTTCGCGGGCTTCGCGCTTTTCGGAAGCGGCGCGGCGATTCCGCTGTTCGGCAGCGTCGTGCTGGGGCTCGGGCCTGAGCATGTTGGTGAACTGGCATTGTCGAGTTCGATCGCGGCCGCGCTCGGCCTGGTGCTGGTCGCCGGATTCCTGCAGTCCGGCCGCATGCCCGTTGCGGCACCGATCCCGATCGGCATCGCCCTGTTCATGGCGGGCATGTGGCTGTTCTCGTTGTCGAGCGCCCAGACCGGCGCACCACAGGTCAGGCTGGCGACCTGGCTTCGCGGTCTGGGCATGGGTTTCCTCTTCATGTCGCTCACGATGATCACGCTCAGCCGAGTTGCCGCTGGACTGCTCGCACAGGGCGTCGCGCTCTTCAACCTGGGCCGGCAGGTGGGCGGCCTGGCCGGCACGGCCTTCGTCACGACCATGCTCGAATGGCGGGCGCCCGGCCACGCCACGGTCCTCGCGCAATACCTGCAGCCGGGCAGTCCCGCACTGGAATCCGCACAGGCTTCGATGGCGGGCCTGCTGGTGGAACACGGCCAGGCCGCGACCGATGCGCCGGCAGCGGCCGCGGCATTGCTGTCGCGCCAACTCGGTCAGCAGGCCGGCGCCCGCGCCTTCGACGAGATCTTCCTGGCGCTCGCGCTGTTCTTCTTCGCGGCCATCCCCGCGCTCGTGGGCGTCAAGCTTGTCCTTTCGCGCGTTCACGCCCGTCGCGTCGAGCAGGTGCAGAAACCGGCGTAGCCCGCAGCAGCCGCAGAAAGGATGGCGCGCGCGCCGCCATTCGCGGTGCATCATCTCCCATACTTCCAAGGCTTCGGGAAAATGCGGTGCATCGCGTGTTCCACTGGCTTGCCATTGTCCTGCTGGTCCTGCTCGCCATCGTTGTCGGTGGGCTGCTGGTCGTGAATCGCATCGCGCCCCCGGCCACCGGCGCGCCGAGCCACGCCTTGCCTTCGCAGCCGGATCAAACCGGGATCGACCGCGAACTGTCGCCCCTGCTCGCTGCCCATCCCGGCAAGACGGGCGCAATCTTCCTGACCGATGGCATCGACGCCTTCGCCGCGCGTGCGATCTCCGCGCGCAAGGCAGGCCGTAGCCTCGACCTGCAGTACTACATCTGGCACAACGACCTGACCGGACGCCTGCTGGCGAGCGAAGCCCTCGATGCTGCCGAGCGCGGTGTGCGTGTGCGCATCCTGCTCGATGACATGAATGCCTACGGCCTGGATGGGCACCTGCTCGCGATGGACGCGCATCCCAACATCGAGCTGCGTCTCTACAACCCGTTCCGCAACCGCGAAGGCGCCGGACGCGCGTTCGAACTGATGCGGCGACTGGTCAGCATGAACCATCGCATGCACAACAAGGCGTGGATCGCCGACGGCCAGGTCGCGATCATCGGCGGGCGCAATATCGGAGAGCAGTACTTCAGCGCCGATTCCGAGGTGAACTTCCGGGACCTCGACTTGTTGCTGCTCGGGCCGGCCGTGCAGCAGGCCAGCACCATCTTCGATGCCTATTGGAACAGCGCCGCCGCAGTCCCGATCTCCATGCTCGGGTCGAAGGATCCCGAGGCGTTGCGCACGCTGCTTGCCGACGTCCATCGGGATGCGCGCGGCGCGGACGCGCGGCGCTACCTCGATCACGTGGCCGATTCACAACTCGTGCGGGACTACTACCGAAGCGCGCTGCAACCTCATTGGAGCGATGGCATCCAGGTCGTGGCCGATCCGCCGGTGAAGTGGACCCGCGACAACCATGCCGAATGGCTGGTGGAACGACTGACCCCGATGATCTCCAGCGCGACCAGTGAAGCGCTGGTGATCTCGCCGTACTTCGTCCCAGGCGATGACGGCACGGCGAGGCTCACGGCCCTGACCGGGCGTGGCATCCACGTGGGCATCGTCACGAACTCATTGGCCGCCAACGACGTGTATGCCGTGCACAGCGGGTACGCGGATTACCGGGATCGCCTGTTGCGCGAAGGCGTGAACCTCTACGAACTCCGCACGAATGCACGCGACCGCAAGGAACCGGTCTTCATCGGCAGGAGAGCCGCGCTTCACACCAAGGCCTTCGTGGTGGATGGCGCCCGTGGCTTCGTCGGATCGTTCAACGTCGATCCGCGCTCGAAGAACCTCAACACCGAGATGGGCGTGCTGCTCGACGACCCGGTCATGGCCTTGCAGTTGCGCGAGGAGTATCTGCGCCTGAGCCATCCGGCCTTGAGTTATTGGGTATACCGGAACAAGGAGGGAGAGCTGCGATGGCTCGATCGCACACCGCCCTCGCCCGTCGTGCTTGATCAGGAACCGGACGCAGGCTTCTGGCGGCGCGCCTTCGTGCGGTTCTCGGGCTGGTTGCCCATTGAGTCGCAGCTGTAGCAGTCGTGTCGACACACTCATCCCCTGCGGATCGCCTCGAGGCTGCGCGCGTCTGGGCCATACGAGCCGAACAATCCGCGCATGACTCGTCGCAGGCCTGGGTGCACTGCGCAATCGACGCGTACCACGCGCTGGCCACGAACGACCGCATGCTCGCCGATGCTGCAGCGACCATGGCGACGCAGGCCACCGCAGAAGCACTCTCGCGCCTCCTGCAGGAACATCGCGAAGGATGGATGCCGGGCCCCCTTCAGGCAGGCGACGTTCGAATGCACATCGAGTTTCGCCAGGTGTCGCCTTGGCTGCGGCCACCGCTGCGCATCAGGCGTGCCCAGGATGTATCGATGGAGGCCTTCAACGGCCAGCGTCACGCTCGCCCGGGCTTCGGCGTGCCGTTGGCAACCCTGTCGGCGCGCAATGAAGCATCACCCCTGTCGCGACTGGAACCCCACTCCGGAATATTCCGCAATCTCACTGCGTGGATCGAGCCCGATGCCCGGCAGTGGGACGCGCCGCCTCGCCTGGTATTGGCGGACCCGCTGAAGCTTGATGCCGTTGCCATCGGCTCCCATCGCTTCCAACTCGCCAGCGATACTTCTGCCGCCTATGCCTGGGCCATGCAAGTCTCGAAGCTGGAGCGCCTGGGCCTGTGGGGATTGCTGGGCGGAACCGGTATCGGACGTCGGGCTGGTTTGTACCTGCTCGAAGACTACGATCCGCATAAGCGTCCGCTGGTGATGATCCACGGCCTGGGCAGCAATCCGCTCATCTGGGCACAGCTCTCGAATGCGTTATGGGGCGCGGAGGACCTCCGCGCTCGATTCCAGATCTGGCAGGCGGTCTACCAGACCGATACCCCGCTGCTCGCGGCGCGTTTGCATGTACACGACTATCTGGACGATGCCTGGCGTCTGCTCGACCCGCGAGGCGACGCCAAGGCCCGGGCCGGTGCCGTGCTGGTGGGCCACAGTTTCGGTGGCGTGATTTCACGCCTGCTGTGTGTCGAAAGCGGCGATGCGCTGTGGAACGCCGCCTTCCTGGTTCCGCCCGACTCGCTCGATGCCAGCGTGGAAGACCTGGACGTGGTCAAGCGCATCTTCTCCTTCCATCCCTATCCAGGCGTGGCTCGTGCCGTCTTTCTCGCCGCGCCGCATCGCGGCATCCCCAGCGCCGCCAAGCTGCTGGGACGCCTTGCCCGTGATCTTGTCGGCCGTCGCACGATGGAAGTGCACGCATTGCGCCGCATCGCGCTGTCCAATCCAACCGCGATCCGGCCGGAAATGCTCGATGTCTTCCAGCAAGGCTGGATCAACAGCATCACGACTTTGCAGTCGGACCACCCTGTACGGCGGGCAGCCGAGTCGCTGTTGCCGCCCCGTGAAATCCCGTATCACACGATAGCCGGCGTGCAACCGGGACACCGGGACCAGACGGACGGCGCCGTGCCGCTGGACAGTGCGCTGATTCCCGGCGCTGCATCATCCCTCGTACTCGAGTCCGGGCACGGGATCTACGAGAATCCGCTTGCTGTCGAGGAAGTCCTGCGCATCCTTCGCGACTGACCAGACTGCTCTGGAAGCGTTACTGCTGCGCGATATCAAGATGCGTCAGGTAAAGGCGCAGATCGAACTCCAGCTGGTGGTAGCCGGGCTCCATGTGCGTACACAGCTGGTAGAACGACTTGTTGTGCTCGGCTTCCTTCAGGTGCGCCAGTTCATGCACCACTATCATCCTCAGGAACTCGGCGGGCGCATCGCGGAAGACGGTGGCGATGCGAATCTCGCGACTGGCCTTGAGCCTGCCGCCGTGTACCCGCGAGATGGCGGTGTGGGTACCGAGCGCATGCTTCATCACCTGCAGCTTGCTGTCGTAGATCACCTTGCCCAGCGGCACTGCCTTCCGCATGTGCCGGTCCTTGAGCGCCTGGACGTAGTCGTACAGCTGGCCGTCGCTGCGCACCGCATGGGGCTGGCCGTACTTCTCGGCCAGCATCGCGCCCAGCCGCCCCTGCCCGATCAACTCGCGCACCCGCGCCTGCAGGTGCGGTGGGTAGCCGGCAAGGTACTTCAAAGCTTCCATCGGCGCGGGGTGTGAAGGCGGGAGACAGGGACGGCGGGTATCATGGACCTGAACTCCACAGCAAGAAACTGCAACATGGCGAAGGGGAATCCGCTTCAGGAACAGCTGCTCAAGGCGGGCCTGGTCAAGAAGTCCAAGGTGGCCGAGGTGGCGCGCGAGCAGAACAAGGCCCGGCATGCCAAGGGGCCGTCCGAGCCCACCGACATCCAGCTGGAAGCGGAACGCGCACGGGCCGAGAAGGCCGAGCGTGACCGCGCACTCGCCGCTGAGCGCAAGGCTCAGGCACGCATCACCGAGCTTCGCGCCCAGGCGCGGCAGATCATCGAGGACAGGAAGGTTCCGCGCACCGGTGAAAGCGAGTACCGCTTCACCGCAGACGGCGCCATCCGCACCCTGCTCGTCAACCAGGACCTGCGGAAGAAGTTGTCCTCCGGCGTGCTGGTGATCGTCCGTCTGGACGACCGCTACGAGCTGTTGCCGCGCGTGGCCGCCGACAAGGTGCGGGAGCGCGACGCCGGCATGATCGTGCTCGATCACGGCCAGGAAGCAGGCACCGAGCCCAGCGCCGCAAGCTCCGAGGATGATGCGTACTACGCGCAGTTCCAGGTGCCTGACGACCTGGTCTGGTGATGGCGCGGGCCAGACACGTTCCTGGCCCGACGTCGATCACGGCAACGGCATCACGACGCTCAAAGGCGCGCTGCCAGGCGACTAGCCTTGTTTGGCAATGGGCGCGGGGAACCACTTGCCCGACAGCACCGCCTCATCCGGCCCATACATGCGGAAGGTGAGGTGGTAGTTCTTGCCCTTGGGTGTCGGCAGCCAGTTGCCGTCCGGCGCGTCCTTGGGCTTGTCCGGCGCCAGGTACAACGTGAGCGAGCCGTCCGGCCCATAGGTCAGCTTCGACTGCTTGTTGAGCAGGAAGCGGTTCTTCGGATTGGGGATGACCTGGAACTTCTCGCCATCCACGGCGATCACCGACCAGAAGTACTTCACGTGGTCCGCGGGCAGGTCGCCCTTGGTGAAATGCAGCGCGTAGGTGTTGCCGCCATCCAGCGGCGTACCGGTGCCGTCGGTGTTGGTCTTGAAGTAGACCACTTCCTTCTGGTTGTTGGCCCAGATGCCGCCGTAGTCGACCAGGGTTCGGGCCATGTAGTCCTTACCGTAGTTGCCCGCCACATCCGGGCGCGCCCAACCGTCACGAATCTTGCCGAGACTCTCAAAGGCCTTCTGCATCGCCGGCTGTGACTGCTCGTGGATGACCTTGTCCACGCGCTCGCGCTCGGCAGGATCCTGGATGGCCTGCGCAACCGCGCGCACCTTGGCCTGCAGTGCATCCATACCGGGATTGATGTCCGGCTCGGCCAATGCCGCCTCCACCGTGGCCGCATCGAAGGCTTCCACGCCGGGAAGCTTGTCGTTGGAGAAGTCGGGCGTCTTGGGAATGGTGGCGATGGCGGGGGTTCCGCTGGCCCGAACCTTGATCTGGTGTTGCAGCGCAGTGGCCTGTTTCGGGTTGGCACCCAACTCGACTCGCGCCAGTACGCGCGAGGTCTTGCTGGGCAAGTCGATGCGCCGCGCGTCGGCCGGCACCTGCACATTGGCGCCCTTCAGGCACACCCAGAAGTCGCCGGCAGGACGGTCGGCGTAGCTTCGCTCATTGATGTTGGCGATGGTCTCGCCCCATCCGTTGAGGAACTGCACGGTGTAGTAGCGGCCTTCGATCTTCGGCACGCTGAAGATGGTGCAACTGTTCTCGTCGACCGCAACCCAGGCTTCGCTATAGGCCACGTCCAGGTTTGGATTGGCCCAGGCCACGCCCCCGACGTCGCGGTGACTGATTTCGTTCCACTTGAAGCCTTCCTTGCCGAAATCCAGTTGCTCCTGGCGCAACACCAGCAGGCGCCCGAGCAGGTACAGGTAGGCTTCGGTGACGTCCTGGTCGGACACGGTGGCGCTTGCGGCTGCAGCAGGAGCGGATGCGCGTGTGTCCGCGGGCGGCTCTGCGGGCTTCTGGCACCCGGCGAGGACCATTCCGACGACACCCAGCCCCATGACGATTCGAACGGTCGATTTCATGGCGCGCTCCCTACCAGGCGTCAAGAAATGGAACGTTCAGCCCGCGGGTGTAGAAGGCGCGTGAAGCATGAGGTCGACTCTTCAGCACGTAGGCGCGCCATGGGCGTTTGCGCCGGCAAGATCAGGGTTTTACACCCTCGACCGCCTTGTCGAGAGCCGCAATGTCGATCTTCCTCATTTCCATCATCGCCTTGAATGCGCGCTCCGAGGTTTCGCCTCCCTGCGTGATCAGCTCGGTGAGGCGCCTCGGAGTGATCTGCCAGGACAAGCCGAAGCGATCCTTGCACCAGCCACACATGCTCTCCTCGCCACCGCTTTCCGTGATGGCTTTCCAGTACCGATCGGTTTCCGCCTGATCGTCCGTCGCGACCTGGAAGCTCACCGCCTCGTCGAACTTGAACTCCGGTCCTCCGTTCAGCAGCAGGAACGGCATGTCGAAGATCGTCATCTCGACAGTGAGGACGTTGCCTTTCTTTCCCGAGGGGTAGTCAGCGGGTGCACGCATGACCGCACCGACACGGCTTCCCGGGAATGTTTCAGCGTAGAAGCGGGACGCCTCCTCGGCGTTTCCGTCGAACCAAAGGCAGGGCTGGAGCTTCGCGGTCATGGTCGGCCTCCCGGTGCAGCGGATGAACGTACCCCGGCCGTGTCGACGTCGGCGTGAAAGCCAGAACGTGCTAACGCTCGCGCAAACCAACCGCGTCGCGGTCCGGATTTCAAGATCGCACCACGCGGCAAGCAAAACGCGACCCTGGGACTAGAATGCCCGTTCACTTGAACGGAATGTAGCTCGTGGCAGATCGCAAGTACGGCGAACCAGCACCAAAGACGACCAACACCGTTTCCGGCGCTGACTGGTACGGGCGAAAACTTAGTCGCGAGCAGTATCAAAGCACGCTGTTCGTCGACCTGGATTTTACCGAGGGTAACAACATCGGCGCGATCTTCAACGAATGCACCTTTCGAAGGACGCGCTTCAATGCGTCGACTCATCACAGCGCTGCCTTCCTGAACTGCACGTTTGTTTCGTGCAATTTCTTCGACAGCCGCTTCACCGAATGCAAGGCTGTTGGAAGCATGTTCGATGGTTGCCAGTTCGACCATATCCAGGTCATCGATGGGGACTGGGCTTTTGTGGGCCTTCCTGGCGCTGACCTTCGCCGGGCCGCCTTTCTTCGAACGCGGCTGAGGGAGGCAGACTTGACCGGTGCGAGATGTCAAGGCAGCTCACTACGCGACGTGGATCTTTCCGGTGCATGGCTCCACAGCGCCGATCTGTCAGGCGCCGATCTTCGGGGGAGTGACCTGAGCGCTATTGAACCGGAGACGGTCAATCTCAAAGGGGCGATCATCACTATCGATCAAACAATAGTAATTGCCGAAGCTCTGGGGCTTGACGTGCGGGTTGATTGACACATGGGACGGGCATCGGCTCGGCAGGACGACATTAGGCGCGATTCGCGTACGCCCGATTGTCTTGATGACCGCTACCGGGCCATGAACAGACATCCGGGCAGTGCGCCAGTGCGGCGGCGCACTCCGAGCGGCTTCGATCACAGGGCATGCGCGATGACGACTACCGCGATACCAAGGAAGCAGACCAGCTGTGCAAGGAAAAAGGTGAATCGTATGGAAACGATCCGGTCCGTCTGCACGGTGGAGATATGCACGACGGATTGGACCATTCGTGCCGCGAGAACCGTACCCGCCATGATGTCGGTGGCATGGGTCGAGATGCCACTCGCATAAAGGGCGAAGACGACGACGGCGAACACCGGCAGGTTCTCGACGCAGTTCGCATGGGCCCGCATTGCCCGCACATACCACGCAGCGCCCTCGGGCGCATCGGCGGGGAACGACGCCATGCCGGCCCGCCCGGTAAAGACCCGGCTCAAGCGATAGACGCCGATGGTGCAGATCAACACCACTGCGGTCCAGATGGCGAACCCAAGCAGCATCCAGAGTGGAAATGACATGGAAGTTCCCGGGAGCTGATGTGTGGAAGCGCGATCATTGTCTGCAGCGCCGTCGCCTGCCGCTTGACCAAAACTCCCCGCGATTCGCCCCTGCATCCGGCAATCGACTCCAGGCATACCCCGGCGAAACACGCATCTGCCAGAATCGGGATGGCGTGATCGATCCTGGCAGGCAAACCCCATGGGCCACGACACCCTTTCCGACGTATTGCGTACGGTGCGATTGCGCAGCGCGCTCTTCTACGATCTTTCCTGCGCGGGAAAATGGCTGGCCGAAGCACCGGATTCCGGTGACATTGCCGGCGCGGTGATGTCCGACGTTGATCAGGTGATCCCGTACCACGTGGTCACCGCCGGTGAATGCTGGGTCACGCTCCAGGGCGAACAGCCGCTGCGGCTGCAGCGCGGCGACGTCGTCATCCTGCCGCAGGGCGACCCGCATGTCGTGTCGAGTGCTCCCGGGCTTCGGCCGGAGCCGAACGTCAACTGGTACGAAGAGATGAAACTGCACAAGCGGCCATTCCGGCTTGGCCGGGATGGCGGCGCGGCTGGAGCGCCGGCCTTCGAGGCATGCAGGCCCGCGTCCGGCGCCGACTATGAAACGGACACATCGCTGGTGTGCGGTTTCGTCGGCTGCGACAAGCGCCCTTTCAATCCCCTGCTCGCGACCCTGCCGCGGTTGCTGCACCTGCCGGCCGCCGCGGGCAGCGCCTGGGGCGCGCAGTTCGCGCAACTGGCAGCCACTGTCTCCGGCAGCCGACGCCCGGGCAGTGAGGTACTGCTTGAGCGCATGAGCGAAATGATGTTCGTCGACGCGGTGAGCCGTCACATCGACAGCATGCCCGAGCAGTCCACCGGCTGGCTGGCGGGATTGCGCGACCGATTCGTCGGCCGGGCTCTGGCGCTGATGCACGAGAATCCCACCGCCGCGTGGAGCATCGACGAACTCAGCAACCAGGTGGGCCTGTCGCGTTCGGCCCTGCACGAGCGTTTTGTCGAACTGATCGCCCAACCGCCGATGCAATACCTGACGAGTTGGCGCATGCAGCTGGCATCGCGAATGCTGCTCGACAGCCAGTCGAGCGTACTGTCGATCGCCCTCAGGACCGGCTACGAATCCGAGGCTGCTTTCGGCCGCGCCTTCAAACGCCTGGTTGGCATGCCACCCGCAGCGTGGCGGCGCAAGCAAGGGCAGTTGGCCGCGCCCTGAATCAGCGAGCTGGTGACGCTGCGGCGCCACCCATCCGCAATGGAGCGAGCTCCGCCGACCCGCCGCATGGGCGAGAGCGAGCGGATGCCGGATTTTCGGGCGAGCGGGGAGGACGACGGGTGGAGCGCGGGTCGCAGGCACCGTCGAACAATGGACACCCTTCCCCGCCCCCGCACAGGAATGACAACGTGAACGCCGTTTCCATTGATTTCCCGGACTACATCGCCGATTCAAGCCGCTACGCCAGGTGCATCGAAGTGTCCAAGCGAGTCCGCTGGGAGATCGATCGCGACGTCATCCGCGATCGCCAGTTCGATTTCGACAACAAGTTCCTGCCTGACGGTTTGAGCCTGCTCGACCGTTCGATGCTGAAGAGCAGCGACGAGCGCCGCTTGATGAGCCAGATCCAAGGCCGCAGCTACGCCAGTATCTTTGGCCTGGTGGAGCGCTTCATCAATGCCAAGGTACTGGAGTTGAGCCAGGACCACTGGCTGGGCGACCAGGTGGCGCTGGAGGCGCTGATTCGTTTCAGCGACGAGGAGCTCAAGCACCAGGAGCTGTTTCGCAGAATCGAAACGATGATCGCCGCCGCCATGCCCGCCGGTTACAGAAACACGGCCGATCCGAATGCCGTTGCCCAGTTCGTGCTGGGCAAGAGCACGTGGGCGGTGCTGGGCCTGACCTGCCACATCGAGCTGTTTACCCAGGCGCATTACCGTCAGAGCATCGAGCCGGACGCGTCACTGTCGGCGCTGTACAAGGACGTGTTCCTGTTCCATTGGCGCGAGGAATCGCAGCACACCATCATCGACGAGCTGGAATGGCGCCGTATCGACGCACAACTCCCGCCAGCAGAACGCGACGCGGCAGTGGACGACCTGATCACCCTGGTCGGCGCCGTCGACGGCATCCTGCAGGCACAGGCGCGCGCCGACGCCGACTACTTTTCCATGATCGTCCCGCGGTCCATGACGATCGCCGAGCGGGAGTTGCTCGCGGCCGAGACGCTGGCTGCGTATCGCTGGCAATACATCGTGTCCGGTGTGCAGGAACCACGCTTCCAGAGAATACTGGGCGATCTGGTTACACCGGCGCAGATGCAACGCATCGGCACCGCGCTCGCCCCGCTGATGGCGGTGGCGCAGTAATCGCCGCGCGCTTTCTAGCAGTGCGGCGGCGTCGCCTTCCGAGGATCGGATGGTGCCGTGGAAGCGAATGACCGCTCTGGGCCCGAAGCGGTCCTTCACCCGGAGCCGGGTTCGGCATTAGGCTGTCGCCTGCTTTCGTGTCCCCACACACAAGGAGTGGCCCGTGTCCATGATGAGTCTGGTGCTTGCCGCTGCAGCGGCCACGAGCACCGTGTCGCCTGCCGCAATTGACCCGGCCACCCGCGCCGCACTCGAAGCGACTTGCTTCGACTATGTCGACGGTCAGCTGGAGGGCGATCCCGAGCGTGTCGCCCGCTCGCTGCATCCCGATCTCGCCAAGCGACGCGTGCTGGGCGACACCCCGGACGAACGCCTGGGCCTGCGTCGCATGAGCAAGGAGGAACTGGTTGAACTGACGCGGCAGGGCGCGCTGAAGACGCCGAAGGAGCAATGGAATCGCTCATGCACCGTGTTGGACGTCGCCGGAAGTGCCGCGGTGGTGCGCGCGGAAACCCCATGGTTCGTGGATTTCTTCCATATGGGCAAGTTCGGCGATCGCTGGATCATCGTCAACGCGCTTTGGCATTCGAAGCCCAGGTGAAGGCCTGATCGCTCCTGACCGTCGAAACGGCGCGCCGACTGTCTGCTACTGGCCGAAAGCCGCTCTTGAATGCGCCGGCGTCCCTCGCCTGGGCGCCGCCTCTCCTGGGGCGGTGCCCTGCCGTGGCCGGATAGGACGGTGTAGTTACGTTCGGCTGTAGACGGGTGGCAGCCTGGAAGCACGCAGGGTTGGCGTAACCAGCCCCACGCTATCGAACGGGAGAGGAACGATGACCAAGTGGATGACACTGGGATGTGCCGCAGCCGTGGTCTGCGGCTACGTAGCAGTGGCGCATGCGCAAGCCGTGGCGGCCGCGGCGCCCACGCCGACGCCGGTGGCCGGGACCGCCACTCAAGGCGATCGCCTGGTGCTGGCGGATAACGAGTCGTTCCTGATGCCGCTGGACGACATGAAGAATGCCCACCCGAGCTACCCGTTGAACCTGCTCGGCCTGAACTTGCCGCCCCGCACCGTGTGCCTGAGGGTCGGCATCGACGCGAAGGGCGCCGTGACCGCGGTTGCCAAAGCGCCGACCTCGGAGTTCTGTCCCGCGGGCACGGAACCCGAGTTCCTGGCCGCGTCCGAAACGGCGGCCAAGACCTGGAAATTCGACCCCGCGCTGCGCTGTGTCTTTCGCAACGTGGAAGACAAGAAGCGGGCCGTCGCCAGCTGCACCGGCGGCAAAGGCATTCCGGAGGCGGTGACCCTGGTCTATCGATTCCGTTTCGAACAGATCGATGGAAAGCCCAAAGTGCATGTGATCACCGCGCAGCGCGCCTCGTGACAGCCTGCCTGGGCATGGACGCCCATCTGCTGTGACAGTGCCTGGTCCCCGAACGTAAGCGATCAGGATCTAGTCACGCGCACTTCCATGTCTGCGATCGGCCAGTAGCGGACATTCGGAGCGCCTGAGCTGTTTCTGCTCGTAAGCCGCCTCGTCAAACGTCAGCAAATCATCGCGCCGGCACCGTCACCACCGGCGCGGCCGAACTCTGGCCGGTTTCAGCCAGCGAGAACAGGATCAGCAGGAACGTGAAGACGCGCTTGCTCGCGATATCGGTGTCATCGATCCAGTACCAATAACCCTTGTATGGCACCGCGGCGTAGGCATCCGCCGGCGGCTCCGTACCCGAACGAATGCGCGCAAGCGCGGACGCCTGCGCATCGCCCGCTTGCCGTTGCCCGGACAATGCCCGCCCGTCCGCCATATGCGGGGCCGGCAACTCGACGCCGAAACCCACCTCCAGCATCAGCTCCAGCATCGAACGGCTGTGCATGGCCACCTCGCGACGGTTGCGCGGGACCAAGCCGTAAGTGACCTCTATTTCGCTGATGCCTTCCTCCAGTCCCAGCAATTCCCTTACGCGCCGTACGTCGTCGCTCGGCCCCGTGTCGGCGTTTCCCTGCCGCAGCACGATCACGACAGTGCTGCCGTCCTTGCGGGTATCGATTCGGATGCCGAGGCCGCCCGCACGCTGAATACGGGAGAACGCCTCGACCAACTGCCGAAAGCCGGCGTCCGCGCCAACTCCGGCAGAGTCATTGCGCAGTCCGTTGAGCGAGCGGACCACGGTCGGCAGCACGAGGTCCGCCGGCCAACCACCCTGCAGCAGTTGGAAGACAGCCACCGGCGGAACCGGCTGGAGCATGGACTTGGTGAAGCGGTCGCCCTGCACCGGCTGGTACGTCACCGTCGGCGTGTTGGACCACGTGCCCTCGGCGTCCAGTCCGAGAACATTCGGGTCCGTTCGGCTCGGAAGCGTCGCCTGCGCGCCCATCCTCCCCCCGACGGAGTAGCTGTTGATGACGGAAGCGACGTCCAGGAATACCGGCGCGTCGGCATAACGCAGGCGCACCACGTTCAACAACGTCTGGCGCTTCCAGGATTCCGCGATCACCTGTCCATAGTCCATCCGGTCCGTGGTGATCCGCTCGGGAGGCACGCTCGCGCAACCAGCCACCGCCAGCAGCGCAAGAACGCCCGACGGCCAGCGTTGCCGCCGCGGCGCAAGCGGGATGCCGTCGGCGGGGTATGTCACGGTGAACTCCTCCTTCAACCTGCAAAGTCTTCAGTTCAGTTCGTCATCCTTGTAGTACTTGCTGCCTTTCACTGTTATCTCGGCGGCGAGTCCGTCATCGGTGAGCTGGTAGAGCCAGACGCCGGGCTTCACTGAAGCCGCCCCGGCGAAGCCGCCACCCACACCCGCAGCGCGAGCAGTGAAACCGGCCTGGCCACCGAACTCCAAACCCTGGTTGATGAAGTTGTCCAAGGTGCCGGGGGTCTCGAATACCCAGATCAGATAGAACTTCTTGATGCCTACGCCCAGCCCTGCCTGGGCTTCGACCATCTTCATGAAAACTTCCTTCCTTGTACGGTTGGCCACAGCGATCCCATCGCCCTTTCCGCCCCCCGCCACAAGAATCTTTACGCCGCGGTTGTTGAACACCGCGTAGCCTGCCGCCTTCTCGATAACACCCTTGGCGTCAGGTTGTTCGCGATAGAGGCGCTCGAGTGCGTTCCGTGCCATGGCCCTCACGTCCGCGCGTTCCTGTTCCCTGGAGTCACTCGCGACGGCCATGGAAAAAGCCGACGCCAGCAGTATCAGAACAATCGGCTTCAGGAGTCTGGTTGCAAAACATGGCTTGTTCATGGCAGTTCTCGATTGCACGAATGATGATGGCCACGATGGGTTGTAGCCAACGCGACCGGCTTGGCCTACTTCTGGGCTAACGATCGAACAAAACCCGGGGGCCATCACACCGAAATTTCAGTTCAAGCCGAGACCCTCGAAAGACCCATTTAAAGTGGAGCTCCGGCAGGAAGTTGACTCGAAGGTATGTGGTCCCGATCGCGTTCGCATCGACGCGGACCAGCGCTTGTCTGGCGTCGTAGCGCTCCGTAACGATCCCGAAGGCAAGGGCCAGGATGAGTCCGGTCCTATGTTCAGAATCCGGAAATCCGGTCGATCGTCCAATAAGCGGCAACACTGCCGATTGCATACACCGGCACCTTCCAGCTCCAATCATTACGCGGCAATCGGATGCGCCGCGCGCCTGTCATCACCGCC
This sequence comes from Lysobacter niastensis, assembly GCF_015453285.1. GTDB lineage: Bacteria > Pseudomonadota > Gammaproteobacteria > Xanthomonadales > Xanthomonadaceae > Lysobacter_J > Lysobacter_J niastensis. The sequence goes on along the minus strand of NZ_JADLZT010000004.1, from coordinate 159,553 downwards.
AGCACGGCTGAGATGAACAACAGTTGCCCGACCTCTACGCCAACATTGAAGAACAGCAGCGCAACCGGAATCGCATTGATCGGCAGCCCGACTTCGCTCAGTGCACCGGCAAACCCCAAGCCGTGCAACAAGCCAAACAGGAACGCCACGATCCACGGCTGCCGATAAGTCAGACCCGGACGACCGGCGCGTGCATGAATGATCTCGGTGGCCAGGAACACGATACTGAGCGCGATACTGGCCTCCACCGGAGGCGGCGGCACATGCACCCATCCGAGCGTGGCGGCCGCGAGTGTCAGGCTGTGTGCCGCAGTGAACGCGGTGATGGTCCAGAACAGGCGACGCGCGCCGTTGACCAGGATGACCAACGCCAGCACGAACAGCAGATGGTCGATGCCAAGCAGGATGTGCTCGACGCCAAGCCCCAGGTAGGTCCGCGCAACGTCCCAGCGCCCGGGCGCTGCCTCGATCACGAACTCGGGCGATGCCGGCACCACGCGGATGTGCTGGGTTGTGCCGTCCAGCCTCTCCAGACGCACCAGCACGTCGGTGAGGGTCGCCTGAAGTCCGGCGATCCGAACGGAAGTGCCATCGAGCCCGCCGGCGCGGCGCACGCGCCACCTCTGGACAAAGGCGTTGCTGACGAACGACATGCGCTGCGGGTCGACCGTGGTCGTGCCAGGTGCGAACTCGACATCCAGTGCGAGTCGCTTGTCCTCGCCCAAACCCGGCACCTTCCACAGCACGTCGTAGGTTTCTGCATCGGTCTGGCGCAACTGCAGGTAGGCTGGGCGCGCTTCGTGCGCGAGCGCCGGCACAACCAACAGCACCAGCAGGATGGTCAGCAGAAGATCCTGCAGCACCCGCCCGCCGCCGCGGCCTTTCATTGCCGTATCCCCGCAACCCGACCGGACGCGCCGCCACCCCGGGCCGGACGTTCGACCGTCACTTCGTACCGCTTGCGCAGTTCCGCATAGAAGCGTTCGTTCAACTGCTTGCGCTGATCGTAGATCCATTCACGACGAACCTCGCTGCGCACGTCCCGCAGAGCCGCTGCCCTGCCGTCGTCGCGACGATCGATTCGAACCAGATGCACGCCGTAACCCGACGACACCGGCCCCTGCCACGCCTGGGTCGGCATCGTGCGCAACGCGGCTTCGAAGCGGGCGCCAAACAGGCGTACGACCTCGCTGGCCGTGACATCTCCCAAGCGATGCTCCAGCAGCATGGGGTCACCGATCCCGCTAGCATCGGCCATTGCGCCAGCCTGTTGCAGCTCGCTCAGCACGCTTGCGATATCGTCCGCGAGACGCGGGCCATGCCGCTGCGGATTGAAGTAGACCTGTTGAAGGCTGTAACGGGTTTCGGCCCGGAATCTGTCGGGATTCGCCTGCAGGTATTCCAGCAATTGCGCATCGCTCGGCTCGGGCACTTGGACCACGTCCTCGGACACGAACTCCAGCTTCTGCATCAGCCGCCGCCGGACGATGGTGTCGTCCTGGTCCAGCCCCAGCGCCTTGGCTTCGCGGTAGAAGATTTCCTCACGGATCGCTTCTTCGATCAGACCCTCGAGTTCGTGCGCCTCGGGTGGTCGCTGGTGGATCCCCTCGAAGCCGGCCACAAGATGGGCAACCCGACCTCCTGTAATCCGGACCTGGCCGTCGGCGCCGCCGCCCCGGGAGCCCACCCAGCCGTAAAGCACGAACAGGCCGGCTCCCAGCAGCAGGAAGTGCAGTAACGGCTCGCGTAACAGCTTGTGCATGCGGCCTCTGCGTCATTTCGCAGGCGTGTACCAGATGGGAGACGTGTACGCGCGCTCCTGCGTCGTCATCGGCACTTTCTTGTCCATCTTCGCGTTGAAGCGCTTGGTGTCGTACGCCGTCCAGCGAGGCGTCGGAATCTCGATCACGCGAACGTAGTAGAACGCCCTCAGCGTGGGATCGAAGTCCGGGTCCTGCCACATCCGCATGAGTTCGGGCGAGCCGATGGTGTTGGTCCATGTGGCATTGGCGAGGTCGACCGTGTTGCCCACCGGCGGCAGCTTGCCGTCGGCGCCGGGCTTGCGGTCGCCTGACCACGCCACGTCGTAGACCTTCTCCTGCAGGGCACCCTTGGCATCCATCCAGCCCTTGACGACCTGGACGCGATCGAGGTTGCCGCCTTCCGGGTCCTTCATCGCCGCGACGAGGAACGTCGGCGATTCTCCGGCTGCTGCCGCCTTGAGGTCGCCGCCCATTGGCACGCCCTTGGCGTAACCGATTGCCGCGACATCGCCCTTCGCGTCGGCCTCTGCATAGTCCCAGCCGCCGAAGAAGCGCACGGTCATGCGTGGCCCGGTGGTGGCGTAAACCTCCTTGCGTTGCATGGCGTCGAACAGCGATTCGCGGGTGTTCTCCTTCGCCCACACCGCCGCGTACCCGGAGGCGGTCTGTTCCCAGCCCAGGATCACGCCCTTGTCCGTCTTCATGAACGGATGCTTCCAGCGCTCCGGGCCGGGTTCGTTCGTGGCGGTCTTTCCCCAGAAATTGTTGTCGTCGGCGGTGGATAGGGCGGTGTGCGCATCGGTGCTGCCGACCAGCCCGAACTTGTAAGGATTGGCGCCCAGCTTGCTTTCGATCATCAGCCCGTTCTTAAGCGCCGAGCGCGCGTACTCGAACTCGAGCATCGATTTCGTCTTGGCTGCCGACATGTCGAGATTGCCCTTGTCCCAGCGTTCGAAGTTCGCGAACTCGTCGTTCGGGGAAAGGAATGGATGGGACTCGCCATCACCCTTCATCTGGGTGACCTCGTAGATTCGCTCCCTGCCGGCGCGCGTTTTCGCGTACTCGACATCGAAGGGCTTGTTGCCGTCGAAATCATCGACCAGGGCGAACATCGTTCCGTTGCTGAGGTTGCCGTTGTGCGGTATCGCCAATACCTGGCCACCGGTCTTGGCCTCATAGGCGGCCATCCATTTCCACAAGTCCCTTGGATTGGGGCTGCCCAGCGGCGGGTAGGTGGTGAACGGTTCCACCTGGCGGGCCCTGTCGCCGGCATCGCGGAAGACTACGTTGCGGTGCAGGTTGTTGCCCTTGACGATCGATGTCCATTCGTAGCCGATGAAGGCAGTGAACTTGCCCGGCTGATTGGCCTCTTCGGCTGCCTTGATTGTGGCTTCCCACGCGGAGCGATAGCCAGGCGTTCCGGGGTTGTACTGGACTTCCTTCGGGAACGTACCCTTCGAAAAACTCTGGATGATGGCAAGCGCCGCTTCCATGCCCTTTCCCGCCTGCATCATGTCGTACCAGCTCTTGGCCATGGGATTGGCCAGCAACTCGGGCTTTCCCGCCTTGAGATCTGAGATCAACCCCATCTGGTCGGAGTGGTCGGACACAACCAGAAAGTCGAGGGGGCGGGACAGCCGGGCCTTCTGCCCGCTGGCGCCGGTGACCTCCTCGCCCTTGGCGAAGCGATAGGCATCCGCTGGCAGGAGCAGTGCGCCTGCAGCACCTGCATCCAGGGACATGCCGGTGTGCAGGTGGGTATCACCGAAGAACACGCGCGTCGGATAATCCGCAGTGGCCACTGCCGCTGGCGCGGCCGCCTCTGGAGCCGCAGGCGCGGCGGCCTGTTCCGGTTGCTTGCGGCTGCATCCCGCCAGCAAGACGACAGACATCATTCCAACCAGCACGGTGGTTTCGAGTTGCGCACGTTGCATGGCTGCTCTCCGCTGGCCGCAGAAGGGATATTCCGTGAACATTTCGTTCACCGCTTCGATCGCCAGGGGGCTGGCAAGCCCCGACTTCCCGGAACGAACATGCCTCACGGCAAGGCAATTCCTTAGCCTGCAATGTTCAACGCAGGCGATCGTATTTTCGGCCATTTGCCACGCTTCCAGATCGACGTCACCCTTTTGATGGACGTCACCCTTCTGATGGACTGAGCATCACCGGCGCGACTGCTGGCGATCGTCTGTCAAACAATGTCGCGCTGCGGTGCGCCCATGCGGTGCTCTGCACCCAAATCGGCGGTGACAAGCGGCCGAGGAGCGGCACGCGCAGGACTGAATCGGAGGTCCGTGAAGTCTCCCGAGAGCGAGATCAGTTCGAGTGCGCCCGGTTAGCCGTGACAACCAAGCGCCAGGCCACCATCACTGGCGCATAACGCCTGCAAGCGTTGAGTGCGAATGGTTTTGTTCTTGAAGTAAGCCAGGGTGGCCGGTGAATAGAGTTGGTGTCCGCTGACAGCGCGGCTCGGCCCTGCTCAGCCGACGTTGGTGGCGTCGCCGCTGGGAGCGGTGGTGCGGCACATGGGTAGTGCAGTCCGGCGGGAATTTGAATTGCCCCTGTTGGAGGCCAGGCCATGAGGCGCAGCGCACTATCGATCCTCTTCGCAGTGACCGCAGCGTGCGCAGCGCTGTTCCTCCAGGGGTGCGCATCGCCTGGTCGACAGAAGGCGGTGCCTGCAGAAGCTACCTTCAAGGCCGAAATTCCGGGCATGCCTGGCGTGCGATATGTAATGCCGGAGGATATGCCCGCGGTTTTCAGGGACGCACAGGAAGCTCTCGCCGCCGAGCTGAAAGCCCGCGCTGACACCGGGGCGACGGGACCGCTGCCACCCGTCAGCTTTCTCGCCGTGTCGGGTGGCGGTGACAACGGTGCCTACGGCGCGGGACTGCTGAATGGGTGGACCGCGGCGGGCACCCGCCCGGAGTTCAAGCTGGTGACCGGGATCAGCACCGGCGCGCTGATCGCGCCGTTCGCCTTCCTGGGGCCCAGATACGACGACGTGTTGCGCAAGTTCTACACGAGCATTACGTCAGACGACATCCTCGAGGAACGCAACAAGTTGTCTGTCCTGTTCCAAGACGGACTAGCCGACAACGCGCCACTGAAGCGGCTCGTCCGCAAGGTCGTCACTGCGGAGATGCTCAAGGAGATTGCGAGCGAGCACGCCAAGGGCCGTGTCCTGTTTGTGGCAACGACCAACATAGACGCCCGCCGTCCGGTCGTCTGGAACATGACCAAGATCGCCGCGAGCGGCCACCCGGACAGCCTGGAGCTGTTCCAGGAAATCCTGGTCGCGTCGGCGGCGATTCCGGGTGCGTTCCCGCCGACCATGTTCGATGTGGAGGTTGACGGTCAGCCGTATCAGGAGATGCACGTTGACGGCGGCGCGTTCTCGCAAGTGTTTGTATATCCCGCCGCGCTCGAACTGAAGAAGGTAGGCATCGAGGCGGGCGCCGATCGCGGCCGCACGCTGTACATCATCCGCAACTCAAAGGTGATGCCGGACTGGTCGCAAGTCGAACGCAAGACGCTCCCGATCATCGGGCGCGCGATCGCATCGCTCATCCAGACGCAGGGCATCGGTGATCTTTACCGCATCTACGCCATTTCACAGCGGGACGAGGTGGACTTCAACCTTGCTTACATTCCCGAGAGCTTCAACGCGCCGCACAAGGAGGAGTTCGACACGGCGTACATGCGTGCGTTGTTCGACGTTGGCTACGAGCAGGCATCGAAGGGTTATCCGTGGGTGAAACGCCCGCCCGGAATGTGATCCACCTGGGCCCGACCAGCAGGCCCGCCTATAGCTGAGCGATGTCCGCTTAGGGTCGAAAGCGGACGGTCACTGATGTAACGGCCTCACTCGCACCGCACGCTTCGGCGCGCCGTCACGGTGCTCCCTTCTCGCCGCGGCCCGCGGCCGAACCGGAATCGGCCCGCGCGCAGATTCAACTTTCCGGAATTACCGCAGCAGCGAAGGGCGCAAGCACCGTCCAACCCAGGTTCGCATAGAGGTTGCGGCCATCTTCTGTCGCGACCAGGAGTTGCGGACTTTCCGGGGATTTCCTCGCAGATCGAAGAGCGGCCATCACCGCGACGCCCAATCCCTTCCGCCTGTGCTCCTGCGCAGTTTCGATTCGATCGTAAATGAAGACATCCGCAGTTTCTGCGGCGCATCCGCTTGCGGCCAGATCGCCATTCGATGCGATGACGAAAGCTCTGGTGACAGGCCCGTCCTGGTGAAGCTCCATCCTGTAGCCTTCCGGCACAGGCTTCGTATCGAGGGCTGCCTCTGTCGCAATCATGAAATGGTTCGCGGGCTGAACTTCCCAGCGAGCTGGCAGCGAACTTCGCAGTTCCTCGTCCGTGCCGCACAGCTTCAAGTGTGCCTTGGTGCCACGACGTCACGTGCGATTTCCCGCAAGCCGTCGCATAGCTGTGGGAATACCCAGCGTTTCACTTCCTTTTCCGAGCGGGTATCCACTCGGAATCCCCCGCGATCGTGGACAGGAGGCGGGGAGCCGCGAGCGATGGAATGCGCCGCTTGCCAGGCAAAAACGAGCTTCTGATCGACGTAGGACATGGTCATGGCGGATCGCATGGAGGGCTCGGTCGGGTCGCAGGCTGCTGCGTGCTGTGCCATGCCGACGCAGCCGCGACGTCCCGTGACTGTTGACTGGATCATTGTCCCGTCTCAGAAGCCAAGACGCGACCGCAACTGCATTCACCGGCCCACCGTCCCTGTTCCATGTCCGCTACCGGCCAGGAGCGGACATTCGAGGGTCTCTCATGCCTCGGCCGGCGCCTCCAGGCGCAGCACCAGATAACGCATGAAGAACTGCGTGATCGGCCCCACGCATAGCGCGAACACGACAGTGCCCATGCCGACGGTGCCGCCGAGCACCACTCCCATCGCGAGCACCACGATCTCGATGCAGGTGCGCACCCGCTGGATCGACCAACCCGTGCGGCGCGCGAAGCCGGTCATCAGACCATCGCGCGGCCCGGGACCGAGTTGCGCGCCCACGTAGAGCGCAGTGGCCAGCGCACAGACCACCACTCCACCTGCCAGGTAGGCGCAACGTAACGGCAATGACTCGGGCGCATCCAGCATCCGAAGATTGAAGTCAGTGAAAGGCCCCAGCAGCAGCGTGTTGGCGACGGTGCCGAGCCCGGGCATCTGCCGCAGTGGGATCCAGAGCAGCAACACCGCCACGGCGACCAGGACCATGACCACGCCGAGTGACAGCGGAAGATGCAGCGTCGCGCCTTGGTGGAACACAACCCACGGCGAGCCGCCGAGCGCGCTTTCCATCAACAGCGCGTTGGACACGCCGTAGAGCCACAGGCCAGCCAGCAGACGCACGACACGTTCGGGCAGGCGGCCGGCCCGGAGTTGGTCGAGGGGGCCGAGATTGGCCAGTCCAAGGGGGGAGGTATTGGGGTTCATGGGCGCCAGTATCTGGACGATTGGCACTTCCACGTAGATCCAATTGGGCCATAGTGGCCTCATGAACCGATCCCTGACGCCAGAACACTTGGCCACTTTGATCGTCCAGTTCCCGCGCAAGCCGGCCTACCGTGGGCTCCGCCAAGCCCTGCAGGAACTGATCGGAGACGGCCGTATTCCCCTCGGCACTCGCTTGCCCAGCGAACGGGCGGTGTCGCAGGCGCTCGCCGTCTCGCGCAATACGGTGACCCGCGCCTATGCGGACCTGGTCGCCGCGGGTTTTGCGACCGCGCGCCAGGGTGCGGGCACGTTTGCCGCCGTTCCTGAGGAGCATCGGCGCGCGCACGAACACTCGCTGCGCTCGCTCGCCAGCGGGCACGCGCCCGAAGGCGCCATCGACCTTAACTGCGCCGCTACGGCCGCCATTCCGGGCATCGCCTCGGCTTACGAACGCGCTCTCGAAAGGCTTCCCAGCTACCTGGGGAGCGACGGCCACCGTCCCACCGGCCTGCCGACCCTGCGCGCCCTGATCGCGCAGATGTACGCGCGGCGTGGATTGCCGACCGACCCCGAACAGATCATGGTCACCTCCGGCGCGCTGGCGGGCACGGCCGTCGTCGCACGCGCACTGTCGCGACCCGGCGACCGGGTGATGATCGAATCGCCGGTATACCCCAACGTCATCGAAGCACTGCGCCTGGGCGGCGCGCGCCTGGTCGCGTCGCCGATGGGCGATGCGCTGGGCGAGGAAGGCTGGGACCTGGACGGCATCGAGGCCACGCTGCGGCAGACGCGGCCGCACCTGGCCTACCTGATCCCCGACTTCCAGAATCCCACCGGCTTCCTGATGCGCGATGACCAGCGCGCACGCTACGCCGCCGCGCTGCATGCCACGCGCACGACCCCGGTCGTCGACGAATCGCTGCAGGCCATCGCACTGACGGACGTCGGCATGCCCCTCCCCTTCGCCGCACACGCACCAGGCGCCATCACGATCGGCAGCGTGTCGAAGTTGCTGTGGAGCGGATTGCGCGTCGGATGGATCCGCGCACCGCACGACCTGATCGATCGGCTCATCAAGGCCCGATTGCAGCTCGACCTGGGCACGGCGGTTTTCGACCAGTTGGTGGTCACCGAACTGCTGGACGACAGCGATGTCATCGCGATGCGTCGCGCGCAACTTCGCCAACGCCGCAATGTCCTGGCCCACGCTATCGGCGAACGACTGCCGGACTGGCGTTTCCGCCTGCCCGAAGGCGGAATGACACTGTGGCTGCAGTTGCCGGGTGGCAGCGCTACGCAACTGGCGGCGAACCTGGAGACCGTTGGCGTCCACGTCCCACCCGGCCCGATGTTCAGTGTCGAAGGCGGAAACGATCAGTGGCTGCGCATCCCCTACGTACGGCCGGAAGAGGAGTTGATCGAGGCCGTCCGGCGCATCGCGGATGTCTGGTCAAGAGCGCCGGCCCGGACTTCGCGTCGCGCGGAAAGCTCGCGGATGGTCATTCTCTAGAACGTGCTTCCTTTAGAGCCGGCTTCGCGGGGCTTCTGCCAGTGACCGCTATCGGCCATAAGCAGACATTCTGGGGGATTCGCCCGTGCGGGCGAATCACACGGAGCTGCGGAAACAAGAAGCCCGCAACAAGTGCGGGCTTCTTTGCGTAACGCATTGCCGTGTCACGGGCACTCGGGTCCATCGTACGACAGTGCCGACGGGTTGGTCGCCGACGAAATGCCGTTGGTCACATCCGTCAACCTGATGTCGGTGAAGTCGACGGAGACCACGCCCACGCGCTGGTTGCCCGGGCAACGTAGGGTGCCCGGCGGTGGAAGGATGACCAGGAAGTCGGAGATCCTTCCGTTCTTGTCGATACCGAAGGTGCCGCCCACGGAGACATTGGCCAGCACGTCTTCCTTGTTCGAGGCGGCCGGGCAATTGTTGCCGCGGTTGACGCACTGGTAGCGGGCTGCGGCCGTTGCGCTCGCGACGTAGTCGACGGTGCCGTCGGGGTTGCCGAGGCCGACTTCGATCCAGCTCACGATGACCTTGGGCGAGCCGAGCTGGGCGCTGGGGGCGCGCAGGAACCGAACGCCAAGGGTGGCGAGGGCTGCTGTCGTGGTCAGGGCCAGGGCCAAGGCCAGGCCGAGCAGCAAATGCGAACTTTTGATCTGCATGTTGCCCTCCGCAGCGCCGGATGGGGTCGGCACGCAGTCCCGAGAGAAAACGCTGAAATCTCGCCGTTGCGAATCCCCCAGCCGGGTGAGGCTGACCCGCTGCGTCAGGTCTCCGGCTTCGGCACCTCGATCCGGATGGCCGCGAGCTGCTCCGGGGCGTATCCGATCTTGCGCAGGAAGGGCAGCCAGCGCGGATCGTCGCGCAGCGGGTCGCTCAGAACGTCGAAGGCCACCGACGTAACGGCGGGGTCGCGGATGCTTGCGGCTTCTTCCAGCCACATGAATGCGGCGTCGCGATCGCCGCGATAGCTGTACACCAGCCCGACCAGCGCCGGTTGCTCTTTGCCATAGGCGCGGATCAGCTCCTGCGTTGCCGCCTCGGATTCGCGCGCGCGACCGAGCGCATGGAAGGCGAGTGCCCGCAGTTGGAGTTTCGAAGCTTCGTCCGGCTCCGCTTCGATTTCACGCAATGCGCTCCGCGCGTCCCGCTTGCCCAACAGCAGCGACGATGCGATGCCGGTGTGCGCGCCAACAAAGGCGGGGCTGAGGCGCAGCGCGGAGCGGAAGTCCTCGATTGCCGCATCCCATTGCCGCGCGTAGTAACGGGTGATGCCGCGATTGTTGTAGGCCGTCGGATTCGCGGGATCGTGCGCGACGCGATAGTCGTACAGCGGCAGGGCCTCGTCGAAGCGACCCACGTTGCTGAGCAGGATGCCGAGGGTATTGATGGCGACGAGGTTGTTCGGTTCGATCTGCAATGCGCGCCGGTTGAAATCGGCAGCCGCCTGCGCGTCGAAGTCGAAGTCCGCGGCCAGGCGAGCCAGGCCGGTGATGGCGATGACGTTTTTCGGATCGATGCGCAGCGCCTTGTTCAGCGCCTCGCGCGCCAGCTTCGCCGCTTCCGCCGGCGGCAGCTCGCTGTAGATGGACTGATTGACATAAACGCGTCCAAGGCCCGCCCACGCGCGCGCTTCGTTCGGTGCGATGGACAGTGCCTGCTTGAACACGAGCAGCGCCTGCGCGCGTCCCTCCTTGCTCTGCTGGTCGAGCAGGGCCTGCGCCTGCAGCACCAGTGCGTAAACCCTGGGATCCACGGGCGTGACAGTGGGCCCCTTCAGAAGCTTGATCTTCAGTTGGTCCACCACGGACGCGGCGATCTCGTCCTGCACCTTGAAGATGTCGTCGAGGTTGCGGTCGTAGGTCTCCACCCATAGCTGCGCGCCGTCGGTGGCGCGTACCAGTTGCACCGAGATTCGGACGCGATTGCCCGACTTGCGCACGCTGCCCTGCAGGATCGACGCCACGTGGAGGCGGCGCGCAATCTCCGGCACGGCGAGGTCCTGGCCCTTGAACGCGAAGCTCGACGTTCGCGCGATCACGCGCAACTCCGGCACTTTATTCAACACGTTGAGCAGCTCCTCGGAAATACCGTCGGAGAAGTACTGCTGTTCCTTGTCGGTGCTCATGTTCTCCAGCGGCAGCACCGCGATCGAGGGGTCCTTTTCGATCGTCGGGATGTCGGTGTCCACCGCCGTCCCGGAGGCGACCGCCGACTCGGACGTCGAGCGCATCGTCTGCCACAACCATGCGCCGCCCACGACCACGACGATCGCGATCAATGCGACCTCCAGGCGCGTGACCTTCTGTTGCCCGCGCTCGCCCTGGAACCATGCGATGACCAGCGTGAGCAAGAACCCGAGCACCGAAAGCGCCACGCCAACGCGCATTACGGTGGGTGACCAGCCGTAGGTGTCGGACAACAGGCCGACGCCCTGCAACAGGGCCCACGCGACCGCCGTGTAGCCGAGCACCCATTGTGCGACTTTGCGTTTGCGCAGCTGGCGGATGGTCAACATGGCCGTGGCGATGGCTCATTCGGGCAACGCGCCCCCGCTCCCGAAGCAGGCGCCACGGTGGGTGTCGGTCATCCCGATGCTACTTGGGGGATTAAGAACTAGAACGCAGCCAGCGGCCTGAATGGGCCGCCGCCGCTCGAGGCCACGAGCGGCCCCCTCCCGATGGTCCGAGTGAGGCGGGGCGAAGGCCCGGGAAGGCTGGCGAGGTTGAGTGGTCTTGGGTCCGGACCGTAGCCGGCCCCCGACACCACCTGTTCAGTCCGATCTGTGGGCATTCGCGAATCGGCGCAAGTCCGCTTTGGGTCGGAAGCAGTCACTTCGAAGCGATCGACTCGCGCGATGACCCGGTCATGCGACCGTTGGGCTGGTGGTGGTGGCGCGCAACCGCCATTGCGCCTTGCGCACTACGTGCAGGCTAGTCGTTTGGACGATGCCCGTAGCTCAGGACGCGGGTGATCTTCCAGCGTCCGTTCTGGTTGTGCCAGACGATGACGAAATCGGCCATTCCTTCGCACTTGCCACTGTTGAATTGGCAGAAGCGATGTGCCCCCTGCGCCACGGCGCCGTAGTCCTTGATCGGGAACACCTTCAAGGTTCCCGGAACGAGCTCGCGGCGGAACTTTCCGCACACATGCTTCGCGGTGTTCTGGAGCATTTTCGTCCGCGACCAGGTGACGCCGCCGGTGTCGTGATAGAACTCGACGTCCGATGCGAAGTAACCGGCATGCCGGTCCAGTTGCGCGGGGGTGCTGCAGAGGTTGAACGCGTCGAACACCGCGGCATCGAGTGCAGCGACGGTGTCCCGCAAGGAACCGGCCGGCTGCATGGCAGGTTGATCGTCACTGCTTCCCGCCGCGGCTGCACCCGACATGGCCATGGCCACCAGGGTGGCAGCCATCACTGACATCAACGTCTTCATGCTTACGTATCCCTGTATTCGGTCGATCTTGGGTGGTGTCCTGCCTGCGATTTGCGCACATCGGGCCCGGGGCCTACGCGGGCACCGGCTGTGGACGCCAGCCCAGAAGACGGGCCGGCAGCGTCAGCAGCGCATGCAGCAAAGCGAACATCGCGGAGAACGTGATGCCGACCAGCCGCAAAGGCAGGGAAACCAGCCACACCAGCGGCCACAGGACCAATGCCAGCAGCGCTAGCGGCCAGCACAGCACCAGCAGCAGGCACCAGGCCAGCAGGGCGATGAGGGTTTTCACGAGTGACTCGCAGGACGATGCCGGACATCCGGCAGAGGTCAGGCTGCGATCGCCCGGCGCCGGCGCGCAACCGTCATGCGACGAATCGCGGAATGGGCCGACGGAACCGGGATTGTGACGATGGCCGGGGGACGCAGGGCCGCTCGAAGCGGGCACCGGTACGGCCATCGGCCAGTGGCGCCCCCCATGCGCGACGGAGGCGCGGATGCGCTAACGCGGCTTTAACGGGTTCGCGCCAATCCTGACGCCCCACTCTCCACAGGGAGAATGAACATGAAGCGCGAACGTGTGCCGGTTCTGCTGGCGGTCGCCATCACAGCGCTCGCCGCCAGTGCGCAAGAATCGCCGCCCGTCTCCAGCAAGTGGCCCAGCACCAAGACTGGCCAACCAGCACCCAAAGTCAGTGGCATGCCGCCCGAACTAGCGAAGAATCTGGCGAACTTCGACGACCTCGACTTCCGCGTTTACACGAATCAGCAATGGCAGGACTTGCATAAGTCGCACACCAAGGACGTGATCGTGCATTGGCCGGACGGCCACACGACGAAGGGCATCGAAAAGCACATCGAGGACCTCAAGTACATGTGGACGTTCGCCCCCGACAACCGGATCCAGGAACACCCGGTCCGGTTCGGAACCCAGGACGCCGAATGGACTGCGGTAACGGGTTGGCTTGAGGGCACCTTCACCAAACCGATGGTTCTCCCTGACGGCAAAACCATCCAGCCCACCGGCAAGGCTTACCGGATTCCGATGGCAACCATCGGCCATTGGAACAAGGACGGCATCATGTTCGAGGAGTTTCTGTTCTGGGATAACGGTGAGTTCATGAAGCAGATCGGGCTTGGCGAATGAGCTCGAGGCACTGGCAGTTCACACCCTGAGTCTAGGGAGTGACGCCCTACCTGGCGAAGAGGGGCGTCAACTGGCGAGCACCTTCTCGGTGACCTGCCAATGCTCGCCGTCGCGAGCAATCAGACCCTTCTCTTCCAGGCTGCGCGCGGTTCCGTCGGTCAAGGCTTCCCTCTCCCATTTGAAAACCGGTCGACGCTTCAAAAGCGTGTATAGCGCGGCGCGTTCGATCGGGGAGAGATCGAGGTCATGCAGGCGCATCGCCCCGCGCGACACTCTCGTTTCCAGATCCGAAAGCGCTCCGACCGAACTCGTGACTGCACCAGGCCGAGGGCCTGCCAATCCGGTTCCCGCAGCAAAGCTCAGCATGTCGCCCCCTAAACAAACCTTCGCGTGTGTAGGTTCGTCCTTGACCGCCTTCCGTGGGACGTGTCGCCACTCAGGCCACAACCCCACGCCATCAGCTTAGGCACAGCCGGCTTCGACTCTTTGTGGCGGCAGTCACTAATCCGTCACATCCAGTGCAGGTATCGGATCGGCGGGGCGCAAAGACCCGCGGCCGGGAGGGTCACCGCCCCCTCACCTGCCCGTCCATGCCACCAGAGTTCGAGCTTCCGCTTCCGGCCAGAAGCGGACACTCGCCAACGTTCGCGAAATCAGCGGCGCCCGTAGGCGACCGCTGCATTGACTTGTCAGGTAGGAGGCCGGCTCCGCCGCTTGGCGGTGTACGGCAGCGCAAACAGGTAAAGACCGGTGAGCAACTGCAGGAAGAGCGGCGGTAGCGGCGAGTAAGTCAGCCACGCCGGAGGTTCGCCCGACGCCACCGCCCTGAAAACGAAGTTGGCGACTACGGCCAGCGTGAAAACGATGGACACCCAGCGATGACTCTCCCGAGTCCAAAAGCTCACGCTCATTGCGCCCCCCGCGGCTTTGTGCGCGCTTCGATCATCTTCCATCCATTTCCAGACGGATCGCGAAAGCCTGCATCCACCGCACCGTAGCGATCCACGGGCTCCTGCGTGAACTCCACACCACGTGCGCTCAGCCGTTCGTGGGCGGCACGGCAGTTGTCCACCACCAGCACCAGCGGTGGCATGGCACCCTTGGCGACGACCTCATTCAGGGCCTGTGCGGTCGCCGCGTCATGTACCGGCGGCCCCGGCTTGAACAAGCCGAGCTGGAATGAGGGTTGCTCCGGGTGCTGGACTGTCAGCCAGCGATAGTTGCCATTGCGAACGTCCGTGTGGACACGAAAACCCAGCTTCTCGACGTAGAACGCAAGCGCTTCGTCCTGGTCCCGAACGTACAGACCCACCACATCCACACCTTGAGTCATATAGCCTCCGTTGGTTGAGGCTAGATCTTCTCAACTGCCTTCGCCCGTCGCTTCTCCGAAACTGCGATCTTGAGGTCCGGACGGTGGGCGGCGCGCACCATGCACTCCGGCACATGCTCTCGCCCGTGCGGCGCGGATCGCTCGCGTGCCCGGAGATTCCCGGGACTCTCGCCAGTGATGTCGTGAAAGACGCGGCCAAAGGTGCCAAGGCTCTTCCAGCCGGTCTGGAACGCGACCTCCGTAATGGAAAGATCGGTGTCGCGGAGCAGCGCAACGGCCCGCTCGATACGGCGAGTAAGCAGGTAGCGGTGCGGAGGGGCGCCGAACGCGTCCTTGAACGAGCGCGCGAAGTGCGCCTCCGAAACCGCGCTCACCTGCGCCAGTCGGCGGATGGGCCAGTCCTCATGGGACGCTCCATCCATCCGATCTTTGGCACGCAGCAATCGTCGCAGTAGTTCGGGACTCTGGGGCATGCTCCCTCGCGTCTAACGCCTGAATTGAGCCGACCCGTGAAGCGGCTTCCCAATGAATGAGTTATCAGGCCGGTTCACGGCAGCAGTTGGATGCCGAACTGACGGACCACAAGCGCAAACAAACCAAAGCACAGGACCGTGATTCCGATGCTGGCCAGCATGGTCAGCCAGAACCCGAGGCGGGGCAGCAGCACCGGGAATGCCAGGAACATGGGCAACGTAGGCAGTACGTACCAGAACGTGTACCAGGCATGGTTGGATATTTTGGCTTGAGGCTGCTTTTCGACGTAGAGCCAGATGAGTGCCAGGAACGTGACCAACGGAAGGGCCGCGATGAATCCTCCCAGCTTGTCGCTGCGCTTCGCCGCCTCCGAAACGATCACCACCACGGCAGCGGTGAGCAGGTACTTGGTGATAAGCCAGCCCATAGCCATCTCCGAAACGGGCCTGACGCCCAGATTATGCCGAGCCGCGAAGCGGCTTCGGCTTGAACGAACTGTCAGCCCCCGGCTTGCGCTTGCGAGGACATGTTGCTTTCGATCCAGCCCATGTAGTGGCTGATCCGGACGTTGCAGCTAGTCTGACCATACAGCCCCTGGCGCAACGTCCTGACATCACCTTGGGCGACCGTCCAGGAAGGAAGACCGGCCAGCAACCATTGGCCGTTGACTTGAATGAGTGCAGCGCCGCCGCTGTCTCCGTTACCGGTCATTCCCTCAAGGGGTAATGCCGATGGCGCATTGTCGAACACATAGCAGAACCAGCGGTCATGAGCGCTGGTGATCTTGTTGAAGGCGCGACGAAGCTCGGTGCGGTGGGAGTCATGGTTTCCGTACCCAGTAGCTCCGGTACCTGTGGCGCCCTTTCCTATGATCTTTGCAATCTGACTTAGCTCGTCATCGCCTTTGTAGAGTGCCGCAGGAGAAACGTCGGTTACGGGCTGCGACAGCTTGAGAAGCGCAATGTCGTCCGACGAGGCGAGCAAAACCCTTATCAGAGTCGCGTCCCCAGTGGCTAGCGCCTGGTTGATCAGCTCTTGCGGTGGCTTCCTGTATCCAGGATGTACTACGAGGCGCTCCACATCCCGGGGGACCCCGTTGATAAGCACTTCCTCGATCTCAGTTTGCCATGTGACCGCATGGGCAGCTGTAACCACCCATTGGGGCGCGATCAGTACGCCGTGCCCCTCACCAGGCATATCGACCAGAGCAGGAAACTCCGATGTCGGAACCCGATACTTTGAATCATCAAGGTCATGCCGGATCACGATAGCGCTGGCGCTTGAAGACACTGCGAGAAGTGCCATCAGCAGAAGTCGAGTCATGTCTGATTCCTTTCAAAGGGGGGATAACGCCTGAATCAAGCCGAGCCGCGAAGCGGATTCTCTTGAATGCATGGTTACGCGTCTAGAAGATGACTGTTGGGTACAGGTCTACTAGAACTCCGTCCCGAAAGACGGCGTAACCCTGAGCAGATTTGTTGGTAAAGGCGCGCAGCTCATCGCCTGGCTTGATACGGCTCTTGAACCTTACCCAAGGTCGGTGCGTCGCATAGGCTGGTCCAGGCTCAGTTTGCGCCGCCGGCACAGGCGACTCGAACTGCCAGCCGAGCTGCTGCAATTCCTCAATCTTTTGCGGCTGGGAAAGGTAAGCAGCTCGTTCCACGCTGATGCATCCGGCGCAAGCTGAGGAAACCAGCAACAGGATTGCGAGGGAGATGGGATGCCGCATAGCGCCTGACTTAAGGGGAGCCGCGAAGCGGCTTCGGCTTGAATGAGTTGTTTGGTCCCTCTACCCGGTAGCTGGCATGCGATTCGATCCACAGGCCGCGAGTTGAGGGATCTTGCAGCGAGTTGGGCGGAGAAGAGAAAAGCTCCAGATGCACCACCTCTCGCTTGGCCCAGCGAGCACCTACGTACCGAAGACGCAGAACCAGAAAATTGCCTTGCGCCCCGTCAAACGTTATCGCCTTTTCCAGTTGGACTACAGCGGCGGGTCGGCCGGCATCGCCTGGAATGAAATCAACGCACAGGCCGAAGTAGGCGCTCTGCCCGTTGAGCCATCTTGGCTCCATGTCGTAGCCACCTTCTAGCCGCACACGATCGCCAACACGAAGGCGGCGGCCGAAAAGGTTGGCTATGAATGAAAGTGCCATGAGGCCCTAGCGCCTGAACTAAGGGGAGCCGCTAAGCGGCTTCGGCTTGAATGAATTGTTAGGCTGAAGGTTAGTCGGCTCGGAACGCATGCTTTGCCCCCCGCCTGGAAAGCCAATGCCCGAAGGCCCAGTAAGCCATCCCCACTACAATCCAGAATTTGAAATTTACCCGATCCCGTGTAAGCCAGGCGAACCCAAGGCAAAGCGGCAACGATGCCAAGGTAAAGCCGGTGAGATACCGGAGCGCTGCCAAATGTCCGCGGCGCTTGGCTTGGAGATAGACGCAGGTCATCCCCGTCACGAAGAACATTGACAGGCAGATGTTCAAGATCAGTTTGAGCATGCTCAAGTTCCTGCAGCCTAACGCATGAAGTTAAGCCGAGCCGCGAAGCGGGTTCGGCTTGAATGAATTGTTTGGCCGCAGCCAGCTACTCACAGCACATGCTCCTTGATTGCATACAAGGACATGGCAATTGCCGCTGCGCCAAGCACAACAGCCGGAGTTCCCGTGACGGTAAACGGGCGCCCAGGCTCGATGGCTGGACGAAAGGTTACGCGAATACTTCGGGTATAGATCGCGTTGGCGCCGTACAGAATGCCGATGACGCACATCGCAAAATAGATGAACTTGAACATTCTTCCCTCTGCGGCCTAACGCCTGAATTAAGGGGAGCCGCGAATTGCATCCGGCGCAACACCCGCCGAATGGGGTCTGATCCGTTGATTTGACGTGAGGCTACGGAACCCGAGTCCGGCTAACAAGCCGACGTATATCCGGACTCACCGGGTCAGGCGCCGGATGGATGTCCACTGTGGGTCGAAAGCCGCCAGTGAACAGCTTCTGCCTCCTTCCGACTCCGGAGGCACGCGGCTCACCACATGCAGGTGCCCCTGAGAGTTTGCGGTTTCGCTGCTATCGTGACCTCAGCCGTTCCTGCCGGGAGGCGTCAGCTCCATGAGCAAAACCTACGACGCCGTGGTGGTTGGCGCTGGCGTGTTCGGCGCATGGACCGCCTGGCATCTGTTGCGTGCCGGTCAGCGGGTGCTGATGGTCGACCAGTATGGGCCGGCGAGCGCACGCGCCAGTTCCGGTGGAGAAACGCGGGTGATCCGCATGGCTTACGGGCCGGACGAGATCTATACCCGTATGTCGCAGCAGTCGTTGCTCGGCTGGAAGGACTTTTTCGCACGGATCGCGGAGCCCGGGCTGTTCCGGGAAACCGGTGTGCTGTGGCTGGCCACCGCCGAAGACGTGTCAGCCGCGAAATCGGTCGAAGTGCTGGCCAGGAACGGCATCCGGCACCAGGTGCTCGATCACTACGAACTCGCGCAGCGCTATCCGCAGATCGTGGTTCCGCCGTACTACTCGGCCATCTTCGAGCCAGATAGCGGCGCACTGTTCGCGCGTCGCGCCGTGCAGGCCGTCGTGGAGGACAACCTGCGAGCCGGGGCCGAGCTTTGCATCGCCGCGGTCGATGCTCCGCTCGGCGACACGCATCTTGCGGAAATCAGGACCCATGCGGGCGAAGCGATCCGCGCCGACCGCTTCGTGTTTGCATGCGGTCCGTGGCTGGGCCGCGTTCTGCCAGACGTGCTCGGCGGGCGCATCTTTCCCACGCGCCAGGAAGTGCTCTATTTCGGTACCGCTCCGGGCGACCGCCGCTTCTCCTCGCCCACGCTGCCGACCTGGCTCGATTTCAAGTTCGACTACTACGGAATTCCCGATGTCGACGGTCGTGGCTTCAAGCTCGCCCACGATGCGCACGGCGAAGCCGTCGATCCCGACACGCTCGAGCGTCTGCCCAGCCCGGCCCGGATTGAGCACGCTCGCGAGTTCCTGGCCCGGCGCTTTCCCGCGTTGGCTGCGGCACCGCTGGTCGCTGCCGAGGTCTGCCAATACGAGAACACATGGAATGGCGACTTCGTCATCGACCGCCATCCGGCGTTCGACAACGTCTGGATCGCCGGCGGAGGCTCCGGCCACGGCTTCAAGCACGGACCAGCGGTAGGGGCGCATCTGGTCGAGCGCATGCTCGAGGATGCGCCGCCCGAGCCACGCTTCAGCCTGGCCACGAAGCAGGACGTGCAGAAGCGCGAGGTTCACTGAAGTTCGGCGCGAAAGACGCCTCGTATTTCCCCAGTTATCACCGGCGAACCCCTCCGGCCAAAGCGGCAGTGCGCCCAGGTTCGACCGGGGTGGCAGCCCTCCAGCGCCGTTGCCGCTGTCCGGGGCGTTCGGCGTTGTTCAAAGTGCGGGGGGGGGCCACCCACCGGGGTGTGGACATGAAGAAGCGCGAAGCGTCGTTGTTCGAAGATGTCGTGGAGTTCCCGCCCAAGGCCCAGGAGCCGTCCGCGTGGGAACGCTTGGCAAGATCGTTCACACTCATCTGGCTGACGGCGACCAGGCGATGGGTCAAACAGGCGAAGCCCGCCGACTGACCATCGCGTTCTGCTTCCGATGCGAGCAGATTCCGGGTTGCCTCCTGCAGGCAATCCGGCGCGATAGCGATCGGCCCCACCCGTCAGGCGCCCAAGTGCAGGCGTGAAACGGAACCGTGGTCTTCACTCGACGCCCCGGCTCGTCGGCGCTACATCGCGCCGACGACGTTCACGAACACGCCGCGATGGCGGTAGCTCAGGTCGGTCAGGTTCTCCGAGAAATCGGTGAAGTTGTAGCCCACGCCGGCCTTCACGTTGTCGCCGAAGTAGCGGTACACGCCGAGCAGCATGCCGCTGCGGGACTCATCCAGATCCGGCAGGTGCAGCCTGCGAGCCTCCAGCAGCCCTTCCCATTTCTCAAACAGGCGCAGGTCGGTACGAAGGATCACCAGCTGCGCGCGGTTGTCGAAGAACTCGGGCGTCTCGCGATCCAGGCTCACCGAACCCAGGCGGTATGCGTACTTGCCACCCACCGACCACGACGGGGTCAGTTCGTAGGTGGCATCCAGCGAGGCGATATGGCTCTTCTGGATGAACTGCGCCGCCGTACCGGTGAGCGTCACCTGGTCGGTGGTGGGCACGTTGTAGAAGTAGGTGTACTTGGCCAGTGCGTTCAGGCGATTGTCGAGGACCGGGCGGTAGCCGAAGCCCACCACGCCCTCGGTGAACTCACCGTCGTAGAACTGGCCCTGCGAACTCTCGCTCAGCGAGTGGTCGAGCTTGCCGACCAGACGCCAGTCGTCCGACATCTGGTATTTGAAGTTGTTGCGGAACAGCCAGGTCGTGCGTTCCACGAGCGTGGCGTCGGGACGCTCGGCGTCATCGGCACGGTATTCGATGCCGCTCGAGATCCGCGTCGGACCGAAGGTGTAGGCTACGCGCACGCCGCCCGCGCGACGTTCGGTCTCGGCAGCGGTCTCGCTGTCCTGCAAGGTGCCCAGTTCGGCATTCGCGCCCAGCGTCCAGCGGTCGCCAAGGTTCAGCGACATGCCCGCGGCATGAGTCAGGCCTCTGGCCTCATTGACGTCCTGGTAGCGCTCTTCGGCATAGACGCTGCTGCTGTCCGACAGGCGACGCTTCACGCCACCGACCAGGCTGCCGCGCGTGCCGCTCAGGTTGGTGCCGTCGAGGATGTCGCCGCGTTCGTTCTCCAGTGCGTAGTTCAGGTAGAGGCTCGTCTTGTCCGATACCAGGTAGCTGGTTCCCAGCCGTCCGCCCGGGCCGAGGTCGCCGGCCGAGGCCTCCGCCTCCACGCGCAGCTTCTCGCCGATGCGCATCGCCGCACCTGCGCCGAGCCTGCCGTTGTCCTGGCGATCGCCGTTCTTCGACAGGGTCTGCTGGGCGAAGCCCCACGCATTCCATTTCTTCGTGGAGTCGTAACCGACGTGCACGACCGCATCCGTGCGCTCGCCCTGCTCCTGGGTCAGCGGCACCACCGCGCGCTGGTCGTCGCGCTTGTCGCTGCGCACGCCGGTAGCCACGTTCCAGCGATCGTTCATCTGGTACTTGACGTTCACCTCCGCCGCTTCGAGCGTGAGGCCTGCACTCTGCTCCCGATGGTCCGCCTTGCCGATGACGCTGAACTTGTCGCCGATCGGCAGGTCCAGCGTGCCGCCGTAGTACGTGCGGTCGGTCAGCGTCGCCAGGCCAGGCGCCGAGTAACCGGCATCCTGTGCCTGCGTATACAGGGTGACGCGGCCCTTGCCGTTCTTGAGGAGGTCGCCGATGCCCGCGCTGAGGTCGGCGCGATAGCCGCTGGCCTCCGCGTCGTTGAATCCCGTCGGGTCGGTACCGGTGAACTCGAAACCGCCGTCGTTCGAGAACAGCGAATGCGACGCGAGACCCTTGGTGCGGCCGCTCTGCAGCTTCAGCCAGGTGTCGGCGCTCTTGCGGAGCGTGAGGTCCGCGCCGAGCATGCTGTTGTCCTCGACATCACCGCTGCTGTGGCTGCCGGTAAGACCGAGGCCGACATGGTCGTTGATCCAGACATGGGCCTGGCCGCCGGACGTCAGCGTGTCGATCTCATCGAATCCCGGCGCGTACTCGTAGCGCGCGACCAGCCAGGCCTCGTCTCCGGAGAGTCCGCCGCTGCGCACCAGCATGTTGTCGCTGCCGGTGGACGACAGCGGCTCGGAAAGCAGGATGCGGCCCTGCAGGTAGTCGACGTCGTAATCCAGGCCCGGGCGCAGGTCCACGGTACCGGTGACCAGTTGCGAGTCCTTGTCGCGCATTTCGATGCGCAGGCGCTCGGAGCCGCTGAGAATGTCCTGGTTGCGCAGGTAGAACAGCGAACCACCGGTGCCACGGAACTCGTCGCGGCCCGCGATCGTGCCGGGCTCGGCGGCGAAGGCACCGACGCTGGCGCGGCGTTCGCCG
Organism: Lysobacter niastensis; assembly: GCF_015453285.1. Taxonomy (GTDB): domain Bacteria; phylum Pseudomonadota; class Gammaproteobacteria; order Xanthomonadales; family Xanthomonadaceae; genus Lysobacter_J; species Lysobacter_J niastensis. Next base: position 137,463 of record NZ_JADLZT010000004.1, on the reverse strand, counting down.
AACGCCGTGGTCGCATCGGCCTTCCACTCCGCGTTGGCACCGTAAAGCCCGCGGTCGACCTGGGCCAGTTCGTTGTCCGCATAGTCGGTGAGGAAGTTGCCCCACATCGCGTAGTCGTCGCCACGCTCGGCACGCACGTAGAACTTGCCCAGCGTCGGCGCCATCTCCTCGACGATGCCGTCATCGCCGAAGGTCGGATAGTGGTAGTCGGGGTCGATGCGGCGGAACAGCGCGTCCGGGGCCTTGTCGAGAAGGTTGCCGAAGATGTCCTCCACCGGACCCTCGCGCGTGTCGGCACTGGCGGTCAGTCGCCAGCCATTGCCGAACTTCTCGGTGCCGAAGAACGCCAGGCGGCCATAGAACGACGAGCTGCGTTCGAAGGCCGTGTTCTCGCCTTCCAGCATGTCGGCCGGGCCGGTGGTGCGATCGTCGACCGCGGTCACGTCGGCGATGCCGACGAAGAAGCGGTCACGCTGACGGAGTTCCAGGTCGCGCAGGTAAAGCTGGCCGTTGCCCTCCGCGTCGAGCACCGCCACCTCCACGGTGTGCAGGCCGTCGGGAAGGATCTCCTCGGAGATGAAGTCGCCGTTGGCGTCGACTGGCACCGGCCGGCCCGCCACCCACACGGTGTGTCCGTCCGGAATGCCGCCGCCACGCACCGCGACGGTATTGGCACCGATGCGGATGTTGCGGCGCGCGATGCTGCTCTCGCCATAGCCGGCCAGCGGCGGTGCGCCCTGGTCAGGTGCAGTCGCCGGAATTTCCGCGGCGCTGCCATCGCCGTTGGCGTTGACCAGCCACAACGGACGCAGGTTGGTCTCGTCGAACCGGCCCTGTTCGTCGTAGGCGCGCAGCACGTACTTCAGTTCGCGGCCGGCGGCCGGAATGTCGCCGATGCCAGGCTGCCACTCGCCCTCGCCCTCGCCGTTGGCGTCCAGCGCCACGATGGCCAGCGGAGTGGCCTGCGTGGACTGATCCTTCTCGTGGATGCGCACCTCGGCGCGCTGGATGAAGCCGGTGTAGTTCGAGTACATCCGGAAGCGCACCGGCTCGCCTGCCACCGCCACCTGCGGCGAGGCCGACACCGACAGGCGCGGCTCGGCGGTCAAACCGTCGAACTGGAAGCGGATACCGGCCTGGTCCAGTGCCACGTCGGTGCATCGCTGCACGTCGGCGGAGCTGCGGCCCGGATCATCGAGGGGCTGGCCGTCCACCGAGATGTGCATGGAGTTGAGGCCGAAAGCGTTGGCCGGCGCCAGCTCGCGGGTGAGCCGCGTGATGTCCACGCCCTCCAGGTCGTCGCGCACCACGGCCTCGTCGTACACCACCTGCACTTCGATGTAGGAATCCGTGCCCTGAGTGAAGCCCTCGTTCGGCAGGTCGGCGGACTGCACGAAACCGCGGCCCTCGTGCTCGACCTGCTCCGAAGCGAGCTGCATCTGGCTGCGGATGGATGCCATCGCGCGGCCGGCACGCGCCGCGGACAGTCCGATGTCGTCCTCGTACACGGCGGTGGTGCGGCGGTCGAGGCGCTCGTTGCCGGTGTAGCCGATGAAGCGCAGACGCGCGTTGTCGCGATCCTTGACTTCGTCCAGTGCACTGCGCAGGCGGTCGGTGAAGCCATCGGGGACGATGGCCTCGCCCTTCTCGAGCATCAGCATCGGAATCGGGCCTCCCGACGGCTGGTGGATGCGGGTGACGATCTCCTTGCCCTCGTCGGCCGGGCACATCTGCGGCCCTTCGGGCAGTTCCTGCAGCCGGTCGTCGTACCAGAACTGCACTTCGATGCGGCGGTTGAGCGCGCGCCCCTGCGCCGTGTCGTTAGGTGCGAGGAACGTCGTGGCGCCGCGGCCGTCGCTCTGCACGGCAGCGGCAGGCAAGCGCAGTGCCTCCTGTACCGCGAGGGCAGCGCGATGCGCGCGCGCCTTCGACAAAGCGACCGCATCACCGTAGATGCGCGCGTTGCGATCCGACAAGGCCATGTCATCGGCGTAGCCGACGAATCGGGCGGTCACGTTCTGCTTGCCTTCCAGGTTGGCGAACGCCTTGCGCACCTGCTCGACGAACGCCGGCGTGACCTCCACGCCTTCCTCGCCGTAGTGCAGTGCGGACACCAGGTTGTTCACCCGGGTGCGGCGGGCATTGCCTTCCTTGAACTGCATCAGGCAGAGCTCCTGCACGCGGCAGACCTTGATCTGCCGAAGCTCTTCCTTGACCAGTACATCCTTCTCGGTCGTGGCGGCACGGGGTTCGTCGTACCAGACTTCCACTTCCACGCGACGGTTACGTCCGCGGCCTGCATCGGTCGCATTCGTCGCCACCGGCCGGGTATCGCCCATGCCCTCGTAGGCGATCGCCTCCGGCGGCAGTGTCAGCGCCCGCTGCAGCAGTTCCGCCACTTCGCCGGCACGTTCGCGCGACAGGCCCTGGTTGTCGCCATAGCGCGCGGTCAGTTCGGGCGACAGGCGCTGGTTGTCGGCATGGCCGATCAGGTGCAGGCGCACGTTGGCCTTGCCGCGCACCGACTCCATCGCGCGCCGGATCTTCTCGATGTCCTCGTCTCGGATCCTGATCGCACCCGAATCGAAATGCAGCGGCGCGATGATGCCGCTCAGCTTGACGGTCTCCATTACCTGCCCGTCGACCTGCTGCTTCTCCACGCGGTCGCCACCCACGTTCTGCAGCACGCTCGGATCGCGCGCGAGCGGATGGAACTCCTGGTCACCGGGCAGGTGGCGCTCGACGGACGCGCCCATCGGCACGTCCTTGGTGGCGAGGTCGTTCGTACCCTGGACATTCGCGACCGGCTCGCTGGCCGTCTGTGCCAGCGCCGTCGCGGTCATCAGGCCCAGGGCCAGCAGCGGCAGTCGAATGCTTTTCGTCGACATGGTTTTCTTCGGCCTGGTCTTCACTTGCTCGCCCCCTCGTTGCCCGCAGGGCGTTGCACTGGCGCGCCGCGTCGCCAGAAGGTTTGTTGCTCCACGGTGAGCGGATAGCTGGCGCCGGCCGACGGCCAGGCCTGCGTGACCTGCTGCTTGATCGCTTCCAGGCGCGCTTCGACCAGCTGCGGATCCTCGAGGTCCGCCAGGTAGGACAGGCGCAGTACCGCCGGCTCCTTCACCAGTTCATCGAGCAGCGTCTGCATGCGCGGCTGCCAGTGGCGGCGCAGCCCGGTGCCGCCACGCTCGAACACCTCGTCGCTGAGATCGAGGCTGACCACGCGGAACACCGAAGCACCGAAGTTGATGCTCAGCGCCTTGCCGCGCGTGGCGCGCGCGATCACCGTCTGCTTGGTGGACGGACGGTAGCCGCTGGGCAGCGTCCGGTCGTCCAGCTTCAGCACGAAGTTGCTGCCGCGGTCTTCGTTCGGCACCACGGCGCACGTCAGGTGGTAGCGGCCGTTCGCGTCGGTCGTCGCCGCGAGACCACGCGCACTCACCAGGCGCACGCCGCCGATGCCGCCTTCGCCCTGGTCCTGGTGGCCGTTGCGGTTGGCGTCATCGAACACCTTGCCGATGATGTCGGTGCAGTCGAAGGTCGGATCCGGCACCACGCGCACGGTGGCAGTGGCTTCGCCAGACAGCGGGCGATCGGAGAGCCCGTTCCAGACGCGTGCGCGGTTCACGAACTCGCCCTCGCCCACGCCTGCACCGACGGCGAGCAGCAGCGTGATCACGTGCTGGTCGGTGGTGCCGAACTCGAGGCCGTTCCAAGTGAGCTGGCGGCCGTTCTGCTCTGGCTCCGCGGCCACGTTGTCGATGCGCGCCGAACCCGGCACGTAGCGGAAGCCCGCCGGGTAGGAGTCGACGGCACGCACATCGCGCAGCGGCAAGCCCGAGAGGTTGCGCACCGTGATCGTGTAGGGCACCAGCTGGCCGCGCACGACGTTCTTCATCGGCGTGGTCTTGCTGATGGCCAGCGCTTCGCCGAGATCGAGGTCGAGCGGGATGTGGTTGTTGAAAACCTGGCTGCTGCCGGGCATGGACGTGTCGTCGACGCGCAGGTGCAGGTAGTACGTGGTGCCGGTCGAGCGCGCCGGCACCGAGGTCGGCGGTGCAAGCTCCGACACCTGCACCTCGCAGCGCTCGGTCGTGCCCGGCACGGCATCGCTTGCACTGGCCGGGCAGCCAGGCACGGAGAACGCCGCGGTGTTCGTGTTCGTGGCCGGCGGAATCAGGCCCGACGCTCCGGCCAGATAGTCCGCCGACGGCGGAACCACCTCGATCACATAGCTGCCGCCGGACGGACACGCCGCGTCGGCGAAGTTGAGATCGAAGCGGTAGTAACCGCCCTGCTGCGTGACCTGGCCCTGCTGCGCCGGATCGGCGAAGCAGCTCGCAGGCAGAGCCGCAACACCGCCCGCATCGAGCAGACGCAGACGCGCACCGGTGATGACCGTGCGGTTCATCGCCTCGTAGATCAGGCCGTTCGGCTCGATCGGCAGGTTCAGGTTCAGCAGGTTGCTGCCCGGCTGCACGGCGATGGCATGGATGCGCTGCAGGTCGTTGCCGAAGACCGAGTGCGCATAGCCGAGCTTGGCCGTGCTTGCGGTCGCACCGGGCGCGGTGAAGCGCATCTCCAGCGCGTCGGACGAGGCGCTGTTCGGTGCCACGCCCGCGATCTGCCAATCGCCATTGGCGTCCGTGGTGGTGGTGCGCTCCAGCTGGCCGTTGCGATACAGCTGGACGCTCCAGCCTGCGAGCACGCGCTCGCCCGCATCTGCCGCATGGTTGAAGTTGGCGTCATGCCAGGCGCGGCCGCTGAGCACGCCGACACCGATCATGCCGCCGACATCAAAGGCGACGCTGGCGCTCGCGGTGTTCGCCGGATCGTTCCAGCTCACCACGCCGGTGTTGGTCACGCGCGTTCCGGACGCGAGGCCCGAGGCAAGCGTGGCGCGGAAGCGCAGCGTTGCCGATGCGCCCGGTGCGAGGTCGCCGTGACTGGCGGAGTAGTCGGCGACGATCGTCGCGCCCGTCACGGTGATGCCGGCGCTGCTGCCATTCAACGTGGCCGAGCCGTTGACGTAGGCCAGCTGGCCAGATGCGGACGCCGCAAGGTCGTCCACGATCCGCACGAGCGTGGCTGGCACCGTCGAGATGTTGCGCACGATGACCACGTACTCGAGTTCGGCGCCCGGGAGCGCGGCGCCACCGCCCACCGCCGCGACCTGCTTGTTGATGGTCAGCATCTGTGCCGCGCCGACGACCACCACGGTCGGTTCCGGGCCGGTGGAAGGATTGCCGTCGCCATCGGTCAGCAGCGGCGGCAGTCCGGCGCTCGTCGCCGTTGCCTGGTTCGAGATCAGCGTGCCGCCGGCGGTGCCGGCATTGACCTGCACCTCGAACTGCACCACGGCCACCTGGCCGGGATTGAGGGTGCCGACGTCGATACCGGCGATCAGCGGCGAAACGCCGCCATCGGGCTGGCCGACGGGCTGGCCGTTCAAGGTGAGCGAGTTGGCGACCCAGCTCGTGTGCTGGGGCACGTTGTCGCGCAGTACCACCTGCGTGGCGGGCGCCTTGCCTGTGTTGTGGATGAGGATCGTGTAGCGCAGCGTGTCGAGCGGATCGACCACGCCCGGCGAGCCGCCGTCGATGCGCAGCACCACCGCCTTCTCGGCATACAGCAACGGCGCATTGCCCACCACGTCGCGGGTCGGGTCGTTGACGACCGGCGTGCGCGGATCGTCGGACGGCACTTCGCTGTTGCCCGTCACGAAGCCCTGGTTGGCGATGACGGTGCCGTCCGCCACGTTCGTGCCGACAGTAACGTTGAAGGTGATCGTGGCGACGTTGGCCGCGGCGTCGGCCGGGATGTCCGCGCGCACCACGCCCGCGGTCGGCTCGGCCGGCGACTTGATCGAGATGCCGTTGATCAGCGGCGAGCCGTTGGTGCCATCGGCCACGGGCGCGCCATTGAGCGTGGTGCTGCCGGCCACGTAGGTGGTGTTGGCTGGCACCAGGTCGCGCAGCGTCACGCCGTGCGCGTGGTCGTTGCCGATGTTGCGCACCGTGATCGTGTAGCGCAGCGTGTCGCCGGCCATCAGCACGTTCGGGTCCGCGCCCAGGTACGTCGACACCTTCTCGACCACCAGTTTTGGGGCCGACTCGATCGGCAGCCGCGTCGGATCCTCATCGCCGGAGACGTCCGGGTTGGCCTGGCCGTTGACGGTCGGGTCGTCGCTGAGCGCCAGCAGCGTGCTGCCGAACTGCGCACGAGCCTGGTTCAGGACCACGGTGCCGTTGGCGATCACCGGCACCAGCTGCACGGTGTACTCGACCACCACGGTCTCGGAGCCGGAACCTGCGGCGCCGATCGTGAGGTTGCCGATGTCGATGCGGCCGGTGCCCTTCGCACCGCCGCTGGCATTGCTGTTGTTGACCGCGCCGGCAGGCAGTGCGCTGACGATCGCCAGCGTGCCCGGGACGAACTTCGCCGGATCGTTCAGCGCATCGAGTTCGTCGACCAGCGAGATCCCGGCGGCGCTGACGTCGCTGAGGCTGGTCAGCTGCAGGCGGTAACGCACCACGTCGCCCGGATGCGCGGGCGTCGCGCTGACCACGGTCTTGGAGAAGTTGAGCCTGGGCGGATCGGTGAGCACCGCGTGGCTCGCGGGACCCGCGCAGTAATCGTTCGGAGCCGTCACCGCCGGACAGCCGGCGCCGTTGCGCTCGAAGGCGCTGCTGCCGGCGAGGCTGGTCCAGTCGGCGTAGACGCTGTTGGCGAGCGTCGTCAACGCCGGGACGCCATTCCTGACGCGCACGTCGTAACTGACCTGCACCGAAGCGCCCTTCGCCACGTTGATGGTGGCGTTGCCGGCGGCGGCACCCCAGGTCAGCACGTACGGATTCCCTGCACTGCCGTCACCGGTGACCAGCGGCGCGGCGATGCTGTTGCCGGTTCCGGTCACCGTCGGGTTGCCAACGTATTCGAGGCCGGATGCAAGCCTATCGACCAGCCGCAGCTCGAACGCATCGGAAGCGGTTGCATCAGCGGCCGCGGTGAGGGTCACGGTGTATCGCACGACGTCGCCGCCGCGGACGCCGGTCCTGTCGCCGGTCTTGGCCACGGCAACATTCGGCTCGACGATCGTGAACATCGCCGGGGGACTGACCAGTGGCGTCACGGTCGTGCCGCCCGGGCTGGTCGCGTAGGCGTAAGACACCGTGTTGCTGACCTGCACGCCCTGCTGGGCGGACAGGACGTTGCGCACGCGCGCTCGCAGCTCGATGGTCGCCTGCTGTCCCGCGGGAATCTGGGGGATCGACACATTCATCTGCGAGGCCGTACTGGTTCCGGTCGTGGCACCGGCGACACCGGTCACCGTCACGCCCACCAGTTCGAGATTGGCGTCGAGCGCGTCGATCACCGCCACGTCGAAGAGCGCGATGCTGCTCGGCGCGCTGGGCACCATGATCGTGTAGGTCACGTCCTGGCCGATCGTCGCAGTGCCCGTCGTGGGGGAGGCCAGTTGCTTCGACGGGCGTGCGCCGGGCGTGGTCACCGTGGTCGAGACCGGAGCGGTCACGTAGTCGTTGAGTTGCCCGAGGCCGTCTGCGCCGGTGCGCTCTGCGGCATTGGCGCCGTCGATGCCGGTCCAGCGTGCAACCGCGGTGTTGGTCAGGTCCTGGTCGGCCAGCACCGAGCCGAGTACGCGCACGTCGTAGGACACCTGGATCGATGCGCCTTCGGCGATGTCGATGTCGGCGTTGCCGTCCGCGAGACTCCACACCAGCGTCTGCGGTGCGCCGGCGCTGCCATCGCCCGTGACGACCGGCACGCCGATCGTGTTGCCGGCACCGGTGACGACCGGATTGCCGGCGTATTGCAGGCCCGCGCCGAGCGTGTCGGTCACCGACACATCGAACACGCCGGAGGCGTCAGTGCCGCTGGCTGCGTTGAGCGTGACGGTGTAACGGATGATGTCGTTGGCCGCTGCGGTGGCGCGGTCCGCCACCTTCGCGATCGTCACCGTCGGCTCGACGATGTTGAAGAACACCTGGTTCGTCGTGAGCGCCGGTTCCCGGGCGCCACCGTCGGTTTCCGAGTAAGTGAAGGACGCCGTGTTGCCCACGTCGACACCCTGCTGGGCGCCGAGCACGTTGCGAACGCGAACGCGTACGTCGACAAATGCCTGCTGGCCGGTCGGTACCTGGTCGATCGCGACATCCAGCTGCGAGGCGGTGCTCGAGTTCACGACGCCCGGTCCGTTGACGACGCCGCCGACGGTCACCGTGGCGCTTACGTACTCGAGGTTCGCGTTCAGCACGTCCGTGACCTGCACGTCATGCATCGGCGAGCTGCGCGGCTGACCGGGTACGGCGATGCGATAGACCAGTTCCTCGCCGATCGTTGCCTCGCCCGTCGCCGGCGAGATCAGCGCCTTGGTGGGCGGGCTGGGCGGTGCGCCGATGCGTACGCGGGTGGGGTCCTCGTCGTCCACCGTGGGGTCGGGATCGGCCTGGCCGTTGACGTTCGGGTCGTCGCTGTCCGCGAGGAACTCCTCGGCGCTGCCGAGCAGCTGCGCCTGGTTGATGACCATGTGACCGTTCGTCAGCGTCGAAAGCAGCGTCACGTTGAACTCGACGCGCACCTCGCCGCCCACCGGCACGTCGAGACCGCGGATGTCGATCAGGCCGGTGGCCGGATTGCTGTTGTTGACCGCACCGCCCGGAAGCGAAGTGAACACCAGCGAGCCGGGCACGAAGTCCGGTGGCAGCTGGTCGCGGAACATGACGTCGGCAAAAGCGGCGTCCGTCGCCTGCAGCCGCAGCGTGTAATGCAGCACGTCACCGGGCGCGGCGGTGATCGCCGGGTTATCGCCGCTGGTGACGTTGCGGACGGTCTTCTCGTAGAAGTAGCCCGACAGCAGCACCGCGAGCGAATGCGCGTCCTCATGGTCGTCCGTACCGACTGTGCCGTCGGTGAGTACCCGTGTCACTTCGACGCGCGCGGGGTTGCCGCTGTCGTCGTTGAACCAGCGCGTCGCGCCGGCGACGTTGGTCATTGCCGTGCCGTTCTGGGTGTCGGCATCGAGCTTGGTGCGGTAGTCGAGCACCAGGTGCTGGCCCGGCGCCACCGGACCCGCGGCGTCGAGCAGCGTGAGGCTCAGCTCGCAGGTGGGCGCGCCCGTGTAGGACAGCGTGTAATGCACGCCCTGAGTCAATGCGGTGCCGCCGAGCTGGACGCTCGTCACCTGCGGCGTCATGTCGCACATGCCGCCGTTGGGACCGTCCGGCAGGCGGTCCAGCAGCGTGACGTTCCACGCGTCGAACTGCCCGGTGTTCACCGCGTCGACCTTGAAATCGCCCCACTCGCCGAGGTTCAGCGTCGGCCCACCGAGCACCGCCGTGCCAGTCTTGTTGACGACCAGGTTCGGGCCCGCGATCACGGTTGGATTGGAAATGCCGTTCTCGCCTGGCAGCGGGTTGTAGAAGGTGCCCTTGATCAGGCGCCCGAACTGCCAGATCGCCGTGTTGACGAAGGACTTGCCCAGCGTGTTCGACGACGAGTTGTCGTCGAGGACGACCGTGACGTCGATCGCGATCTTTCCGCCTTGGGGGAGGATGAAGTTGGGATCGAACTCGAACTTGATCAGCCCGTTCGGGCTGGCGACGATGTTCGGGTTAACCGCCGCGCCCAACGTGTTGCAGGATAGGTCGACGCACCAGCGGACGCTGGGGGTTCCTACCAGGCTGAGGTCGACGCCCGTGCCGGGAATCTCGACGGGCAGTTGTACCGGCGGCGTGCTCGGATCGTTGTCATCGAGCCCGTTGACGTACACCGTCGCCGGGTTGGCGCCGAGGTTGTCGTACAGCGTGATCCCGTGCAGGTCATTCTGCGATGCGCCATCGAGCACGACGGTGCCGGTGGACGGATCGATCAGGACCGGAATCATCAGCCTGTAGGTGAACGGCACTCCCACGGCGGCATAGCTTGGACCGCGCTTGTTGATCGACTCGACCGGCACCAGGAAGTTCTGGCAGTTCGGCCTGACCCGGTGCAGCGATCCGTTGACGAACCAGATCCTGTGTTCGTGGGTGGCATCGCACGCGATGTTGCCTTGGGTGAAGTCGACGTTGTCGAACACCACCAGCCATCGCTGGTCCGTCTGGCCGGGCTGGGTGAAGAAACTGATGTTGGTGTCGAGCGGATTCGGCTGCTGGAAGTTCCTGATGATGCAGTTGCCATCGATGGTCAGCTGGCTGGGCGCGGGGTTGACGACGTTGCCATCGACCACGCCGCCGAAGTCCGCAACGCAGTCCTCGGCATAGGCGCCGAACGCCATGCCGAACAGCACCAGGAAGGCGCACAGCTGGATGCGTATCCAGCTCTTTCCTGCCCCGGTTTTGCGTGCGAAGCCCAGACCCATACACCTCACTCCATTCGTGGTACGACGAAAGCCACGCATGGACCGAGGAGACGCCCCGCTCACGCGGGGCGTTGATTCCGGCGGTCCCGCTACCATGGGGCGCGATGCGCCCGACAGGCCGGTGACTTTGCGTCGCCACCTTTCGGTGGTTTTGCCTTTGTCGTTTTGTTTCTTGCTGCGTTGAGCGTGTTGCCTTGAAGCGCTGTACTGCGCCGCTGCCGGACGTCAGCCAGCCGGCAGGAAGTTCATCGGATACACGATCGTCACCGCCGGTACGTCCTTCGCGCCGAAGTTGAAGCCCTTCACGCGCGCCACGATGTCCGACGTCAGGCCAGGCGCATCCATCTCCGAGGACTTCACCTGCACCATCGACACGCTGCCGTCCGGCTCGATGGTCAGGCGCAGGATGACCTTGCCCTGCAACGTCGCGTCATTGCGCAACTCGCGCTGATAGAGGCGGTACAGCGCGGACTTGTGGCGATCGAAGACGATCTGGATCTCTTCATCGGAACGTCCGCCGCGACGCGCACTTCCGCTGGAAGCCGAGTCCTTGGCGGCGATCGCATCGATTCCGCTGGTCGCCTTGGTGAGTGCAACACCCTTGAGCGCGCCGCGCTCACCGGGGCCATTGCCGAAGCCGCGACTCTGCGGGGCGAGGTTGATGCCACTGCTGCTTCCCGGCGCGTTGCTGGCCAGCATGGCGCGTTCCGGACGCGACGCGCCCGTATCGGTACTGAGCCTGGCTGACTTGCCGAGCTCGGCCACGGCGGGCAGGTCATCCACGGCTGCAAGGGCGTCCTTGAACGCCAGCACGCCCTGCGGCTTGCTCGCCGGTTGCGGCGTCGGCACGGGCCGCGGCTCGACCTTGGCGGTGGGCCGGGCCGGCGTCGGCTTGCGTTCGACCTTCTTTTCCACCGGCCGCGTGAGTTCCGGCGGCGGCGGCGGTGCCTTTTCCAGCTTCTTCGCCTCCGGGATCACGGTGACCACGCGCTCCGGCAATGTCTCGGACACGAGCGCCGGCCGCTCCGGAATCCTGATGAACGGGAACACGATCGCGATGACCAGCCAGACGCACAGCGCGATGGCCAGCGCCTTGCGCGAGCGCCGGTCTTCTTCGCCGCGCATCCACAACATGAGGTGCGGGCGGACGCGGCCCGCTTCGAGCTCGCGATCGACGATCCATTCGTTGCGCTGGCGCTCCAGTGCCTCCTGGTGCTCGAAGGCCTCGTCCTCGAGCAGGAACAGTTCCTCGTTCTGCTCGCCGATTCTTCCGATCAGGTCGCTGCGGCGCGTCTCGATGGCTTCGACGCGTGCGTGCATGGATTCGATGCGGCCGCGCGCACGCGCGAGGTGTCCGGCCCCATCGTCCTTCTCTGCAAGACCATTCCAGAACAGGCCCGAGCCGCCCGCCCGGTTCAACTCCTCCAGCGTGTGGCACGCCTGCTCGAGCAACCGGTGGCGTACGCGTTCCCCGGCGAGGGCTTCGAGCTCTTCATCGACGGCCGCGAGATCGCGCGCAAGCTCGTCGAGCCGCGCGCGTGCCTGCGCGGTCCGCTCGTCGAGCGCCGCCTGGTCATGGGCGGCCGGGGTGGTTTCGGGTTCCATGGCGTTGTTATCAGTCACGTGTTCTGCCTCAGCCCTGCTCGAGCACGGCGAGTGACAACTTGTCGTAGGCGGCCGCCGTGCACGTCGTCATGACCTTGCGGATCACCTCGTAGGGCAATCCGCGGTCGGCCAGCACGGTGATCTCGCGATGGGCGAGCGCGGCCTGCTGCGCAGCGCCGCTCCTGGCGGTCAACGGACGCGACAGGTATTCGCGCAATGGCTCGATCAACGCCGTATTCGGATCGCGGATCTGGTCCATCGTCGCGATCACATCGCCCTGCACCAGCAGCATGTCCTTGGTGATCGTCACCACCACGGTCTCCGCAGGCTTGGCCTCGGCCGTGGAAATCGGGATCTGCACGTTCTTGGCGTTCTGCACCACCTCGACTTCGGTCGAGTAGATCAGCAGGAACGCCACCATCACCGACATGATGTCGATCATCGGGATCAGGTTGAGCTCCGCATCCTCGTGCTTCTTGCGCGCGCCGCGGAACGGGTTCAGTGACATCCTCATGGTGCGTCTCCCACGGCGATCTTCGGGAACATCGAGATGCGGCCATGCGCATCGGGGGTACCGGTGAAGCCGTTGCTTTCGGCCGTCGGCAGGTCCGTGCTGCGGATGGCATCCATCACCTGCACCAGGTGGTCGTACTGCACGTCAGGAGCCATCAGCACCGAGGCCGTGTCGACCTCGACGTGCTGGCCCTTGAGGTAGGCGGCCAGCTGCGTCAGTTGCTTGAGCGGATAGGCCCCGTTCTCCACGGGCAACACGGCAATCGAGTCGCGCCCGTTGGTCAGCTCCAGGCCTTCCTTGCGCACCATCACTTCGAGGCGGAAGGTCGGCTCGACGGCCTCACCGGCGGCCGCGCTGGGCAGGTCGAGCTGGATGATCGAGATGCGCGAGAACACTGCCGTCATCAGCAGGAACGTGATCATCACGCTGAAGATGTCGATCATCGGTACGAGCATCAGCTCGACCGGTTTGGCCGGCGGCTTGCGACGTGGCATCAGGGCCATGGCGTATCTCCTGTGCCCTGACTCAGGCGGCCCGGATGTTCTGCACGGCACCCTGCGCCATGCGGCTCGTACGCAGCGACAGGACGTTGAGGTACTTGATCGCAGCCATTTCCAGGCTTTCGACCAGGTGCTGCGTGCGCGACGTCAGGAACGCGTGCATGAACAGCAGCGGCACCGCGGTGCCGAGGCCGAACGCCGTACAGTTCATCGCCTCGGAGATGCTGGCCGACAGCAAGTTGGCCTTCTCCGCCGGGTTGGCCGTCGCCACCGCGCTGAACGCGCCGATGAGGCCGGACACGGTGCCGAGCAGGCCGACCAGGGTCGCCAGGTTCGCGAAGGTGCCCAGGTAGTGCGTGCGCTTCTCGAGGCGCGGCACGACTTCCATGATGCCCTCCTGCATCGCCTTCTCGACATCGTCGCGGCGACGCACCGCACCCTGCATCGCCAGGCCCGCGCCCAGGAGTCGTCCGAGCGGATTGTTGTCGTCGCCGACGATCTTGCGCGCCTTGTCGAAGTCGCCTTCGCTCAGCGACGGCTCGACCTTTGCCCACATGGCCTTGGTGTGGGCCTGCGCCCGGGCGATGGTCACCCAGCGCTCGATCGCGATCGCAAGGCCGACCAGGCCGACCAGCAGGATCGGAAACATCATGGCGCCGCCGGCCTTGAAGAACTCCGCTATTGAATGAAGAAAACCCATGGCATTGCCCTCACTGATTTGGCTGAAAGAGTCCGCGGATGAAGCTGTTGGAAGCGCCTCAGTTGCCGTCCGGGTCGGCAGTCTGGAGTCCGTAGAACGCGAGCTCACGCATGAAGACGTCCTTGTCGACCGGCTGCGTGCTGTCGTCGAGCAGGCGTGAGATGCCCGGCGCATCGGCCAACTGCGAGCTCTTCCAGGGCACGATGACCAGTTCCTTGGGCGACTCGTCGTTGCCGACGATGGACAAGCCGGACAACACCATGTCGGCGGCCGGCCCGGCCTTCTTGGTTGCGCCCGGCGCGGTGGCCTGGGCTTCGCTCTTGTCTTTTTGCGGTGCGGGCTCGGCGGCGAACGCCGCGGCCGCTACCAGCGACAGGCACATGCAGACGGTTGCGCGCAGCATCACTTCACTCCGTTCCCGGCCCGGGCGCGGGCACTGGCGATCCAACCGGCCACCTGCTTGTCGTCAGGAACGGCCTGCTGGTAGATGACGTAGTTGTCGAGCGCACAGGCGGCATCGGCGAGGTAGATGTCGCACAGCACCGCGAGGTTGAGTCGTGCGAAGTGGAAGCCCGGCGCGGCGGCCAGCGACTTCTCGTAGGAGGCGCGCGCATCGCTCAACTTGCCCAGCTGGCGTTGCACCAGGCCCAGCTCGTTCCAGGCGATCGGATGCCGTGGCTGCAGTTCCAGCGCGCGCCTCAGGCTTGCTTCGGCCTTGTCGAGCTCGTTGGTCTTGGCGTAAGCGATGCCCAGGTCGACGTGAGCGGCAGTCAGCGTGGGCTGCTTCGCCGTGATGGCCTGCAACAGGGCGATGCCGTCGGCGTAGCGCTCCTGGGCGAGCAGATTCGCTGCACGCGCATAGTCCGAGCGCGTCGCGCCATCGATCTTTGCCGGCTCCACGATGGTGAAGCCGGTGCCGGTCGCCTGCACGCCCGGAGGTTCCTTGCGTGCAGCCACGGCCGTGGCGGCGACATAGACCAGCAAAATCGCGCCGAGGCGCGCCGCATGACGCAAGGCGCGTCGATACTGGGGGTTATTGCTCGCTGACATCGGCGTCTCCTTGCTGGTCGGTGGCGGCAGGCGCGGCGCTTTCGACGGCGCTTCCCGCCTCGGCAGGCGCGGCGCCGGCAGGCATGGCTGCGGCAGCCTTCGCCGCCGGCTGGACGTACTCGTATCGATCCGCCTGGCCGATGAAGCCGCTGCTCGCCACGGGGCGCGCATACCGGGCCGGCATCAGCGTGGCCAGCCGTTCCAGGCTCTTCTCGATCCAGGGGCCGTGAACGCCGGCTTCCATCAGCTCGATATTCTTCTCGTGCAGGCCGATGGCCTTCTCCTCGAAGGGGAACGCCATTTCGTCGAGCTGGTCGTTGTAGTCCTGCAGGTCGGTGCCGTTGAGGCCAGCCGGCCGCTCGGACTCGTTGAGCGATTTGCTGAGGCTGGAGTACACCTCGGCCATGTAGAAAGTGGCCGCGGCGGTGACATCGGCCACCTCGTAGGGCACCAGCGCGTTGAAGCCCTTGATGGCCTCCGACATCGCCTTCTGCTTCGCGGCCATGCTCTTCTCGAACGGCTGCTTGAGCTCGATCGAGGCGAAGCGGTTGTACAGCGGCTCGGTCAGCACCAGCGCGGCACGTCCGGCCAGCGTGCGCGTGCGGCTGGTGCGTTCGGTGCCGGCCCTGGCGTCGGCCTGCACCACGCTCTCCAGTTCGGCGCGGTAGCGCGCATCGTTGCCACGCGCCTTGTGGATCTCCGCCATCCGCTGATGCGCTTCCAGCGCATCCGCGAGTGGCTTGGGGAACTCGTTGACGTATCGGGTGTACACGGCCAGCGCGCGATCCGCATCCTTCGCGTCCTCATGCAGCTTGCCTGCCAGCAGCAGTGCCTCCGCGCGTAGCGCCGGGTAGGTGGCCTCGTTGGCGACACGCTCGTACTCGCCTGCCGCGCTGCCGAGATCGCCGGCCTGCTGGAACGCATTGGCGATCTGCCTGGTCGCGTCCTTGACCAGCTCATGGGTCGGGTTGTCGCGGCGGAACTCGTCCAGCACCCGGGCGGCTGCTTTCCAGTCCTGCAGCTTCATCAGTGCCACGCCCGCGTCGTACTGGGCGCCGGCACGGATCTTCGAGGTCGGCGCTGCTTCCTTGATACGCAGGAAGTGGTTCGCCGCAGTGCGGTAGTCGCCGGCCGCATTGGCGGCTTCGCCCTGCTTGTAGATCGACGCGGCGAGGTTCTCGACCAGTTCGGCCCTGGACGCGTCGCCTGCGGGCGTCGCCGCCAGCACCTGCACGTAGGCCTGCTCGGCCACCGGGAACTCCGCCAGCTCGAACGACGAGTGCGCGACCACCGTCCATGCCGTGCGCTGCAGCTCCCGCGTCGCCGACGGGAATTTCTCCAGCAGTTTGCGTCCCGCGTTGCGCGCAGCGGCGTAATCCTTCAGGTCGTACAGATCCTGGGCTGCGGCGACGAGCACGGTCGGTGCCTGCTCGTGCTGCGGGAAGGTATCGGCGAACCGCAACGAGCTGTCCACGGTGGCGCGTCGGGCTTCCTGCTCCTGCGAGGCGGCCACCACCTTGAGGTTCTCACGGTGCGCGAAGATCGCTGCATAGCCAGCTGCCGCGGCCTTCTCATGGGCCGGATAAGCGTAGGCCGTGCGCTCGTACTGCGCCGCCGCCAGCCTGAAGTCGCCGTCCTCGCGCAGCAGGTCCGCGAACTGGTAGTTCGCGCCCGGTGCCGTCGGGTCGTCGTGGAACGAATCGAGGAAATCGCCGTACCAGCGCGTGGCCTCGGCGAAACTCTGCTGTTTGTCCTTGGCGAGCGCCTTGTCCTGGTAGCGCGCGTGGTAGTAGTTCGCCAGGTCCATGAGGTTGGACTTGAGCGCCGCCACCACTTCCGGCCGCTCACCGATGGCCTGGTGCTGCCAGTACTCGGCTTTCAGCGCATAGCGGGTCGCGAACTCGCGCTTGGCCTCCACCACCAGCTGCGGGAAGCCGCCCGTCTCGTAGATGCCGATTACGCGCAGGCTGAAGTCCGGCGACGCGGCATGGAACGGGTAGAGCCCGACGAAGTCGTTGAAGACCGTGGCGGCGTCCTGGTATCGCTGCTTGGACAGGTAGAACTCGCCGAGATAGCGGTAGGCGTGGTCTTCGTAGGGGCGATGGCCGAACTCGGCAAAGTACCCGCCGATGACTTCAGGACCGCCGAGGTTGGAGAAGGACAGCGCGATGACCTGGAAGGTGTCCTCGACGCGGCGGTCCTCGGCGGCCGTGTGCTTCGCGCCGAGGACGTAGCCCTTCGACACCTTGTGGTCGACCAGCGCGAAGTAGCGGTGCAGCGCTTCTTCGAATGCACCCTGCTTGTAGAACGACCAGCCCAGCTTGAAGAGCGCGGGCTCGAAGAACTCGGACGAGCCGCCCTTGGCCACGACACTCTGGTAGGCGCTCTCGGCGTCGCGATACTTGCGCTGTGCGAAGAAGCTCTCGCCGCGGCGGAACTGCACTTCGTCAACGAGCTTGGAATCCGGGTTGCCGGTGACAAGCTGCTCCATCACCGCCATCGCGTCATCGGGCCGGCCAAGCTCGTCGAAGGCACGTGCCTTCTGGTAAAGCACCTGGTCGCGGTAGGCGTAGTTCGGAAACTCGGCCAGCAGCTTGTCGTACAACTGGATCGATTCCAGCGGGCCCGACTCGGCCGATGCGACACTGTCGGTGGCAGCGGTGGCGATGGCCTGCCCTTCCGTTGCGCGCTGCTCGATCTGCCGTTCGATATCGGCAGGTGCGCCCGCTGCTGCGGTCTTGTTCGTGGATTTCGCGGCGGCGGAGACCCTGCCGACCGCTTCGGGCGCGGCCAGCTGCACCGGCTTCGAAGCGGCCGCAGGCGTCGACGGCGCCACTGCCGGCGCCGCAGGCGCGCGGTCCACGACGATCGCAGTCGTGCCGCGGACGCCGTACTCCTTTTCCAGCTGCAGGTCGGCGAGGCGACGCATCGCTTCCGGCGTGAGCTCGCTCGCCGGGGTTTCCTGCAGGAACTGGCGGTAGCCGTCCACTGCCTTTTGCAGACCGTTGTCGACGCGAACATCGGCGGTGTCGGGTCGCACTTTGCGCAGCGAGGCCAAGGTGTTGGCACGTTCAGTGTGGGCGCAGGCGGTCAGCAGCGCGAGTTGCACTGCCACCACGCCATGGCGAAGACGCAGCTTCATTTGCCCTCCCCGGCCGGCGCTTCCGCCGGCACGGCTGCGCCCTGCGCCTGGCTGGCGCGGTCATAGCTGTCCGCAACGGCGTAGCGTGCCTGCGTCTGATAGGCCTTCAGGCGTTCGCTGCGCGTGGTGAGCTCGGCGATGGCGACCTCTTCAATCAGGGAGCCCTGCTGCTTCTGCAGCTGACCCACGCGCTCCAGCGCGTCGCGCACGCGATTGCGCAGGTCGCGGATGCCGTCGTCGTAACCCGTGTAGCTGTGCACGCTGGCCTGGCGCGCACGCACGAAGGCCTGGTAGCGGCCGTGCAGCGTGACCAGCTCCGCATCCAGCTCCTCCAGATGCTCATGGGCCACGGTCAGGCGATCCGCATATTCAGTGCGCAAGTCCCAGTCAATCACGCCGCGAAGGCGTGCGATCCGCTCGGCGTGCTCGCCGGCCGTCGCCTGCGGAAGGCGCGCGACAGCCGCAGCCGTTGCGTTGATTCGATCCAGCAGCATGCGCTCGTCGGACGTCGCCAAGAGCTCTGGCCGCGGCGCGGTCAGCTGGTCGTTGAGGCGCCTGGCGAGGAGGTTGCGTTGCTCGCGGCGCAACTTGTACTGCGCATCCAGTTCACGGAACTTCGAGTCGATCCCGGGCAGCAGCGGCTCGTAATAGCTCTTGCGCTTGCCGATCAGGTCGTCGTAGGCATCGAAGCCCGCCTGCCAGGACTCCATCTTGCGGCGCAGATCCTCGAGATCCAGGTAGTTCTGCAAGGCCGTCTGGAAGTCGTGCGAGGCCATCAGCTTGGTCAGGTAGAACGTTTCGGGGGCGTCCGGCAGTTCGCGGAGCTTCACCACCCACAACTGGTCCTGATGGATCTCCTCGCGCACCAGCGCCTTGAGGAAATGGCCATCGCGCACGCTGCGCGTCGAGGCATCCAGCCGCGCCAGTTCGGTGCCGAAGGAGTTCAGCGCATCGTCGTACAGGACCGCGGCACGGCCATGCAAGTTCAACTTGCCGTAGGCATGCGGCAACGCCAGCTTCGCTTCCTGCACCGCACTGTCGGTGGAGTCGCGCGCGGCCAGCATGTTCCAGGGCACCAGCGCCCGCTCGTAGTTCCCGGCCATGGCGTCGGCCCAGCCGGCACTGAGCAGCGCCTGGTTCGAGTACGGCCCATCGAGGCTGACCCGGTCGAAGTAGCGCTGCGCGTCTCCGTAGTCGTTGGCCTCGAGCATCAGCCGGCCGAGCACCATGTTGGTCTTGTCGCGTATGCCGATCACCGGCGTCGAATCGCTGCGAGCCGGCTCGCCCGCCTTCGCCAGCTGTTGCTGGCCTTCTGCGGTTTTTCCGTCCTGCAGCAGCGCGATGCCGTAGTTGTAGCCGGCGAAGCCCTGCAGCCCTTCCGCGCCCAGCAGCTTCTTCAGCACGGCCGCCGCTTCGGCAGGCTGGCCCATGGCCAGGTACGCGTTGGCGCGCAGGAACTCGATCTCGTCGCGGATCTCCTCGGGAACGTCCCCGCGGATCCGCTCCAGCGCGTGCATCGCGTCCTGCGGCTGGCCTTTCTGGAAATGGATGCGCGCCAGACGAAACGCGGCCTCGTTGCGCACGAGGTCTGGGACATCTGCTTCCAGCACCGCCTTGATCGCACGGCCGGCGCGATGGTGCATGCGGTAGTTCAGCTCGAAGTCGCCCACCGAGAACTCGGCGTGGCCGATCAGCGGATACAGCGAGTCCAGCGCCTGCTCGTCGACGCGGTAGTGCTGTGCGAGTTCGGAATCGAGCCGCTGCAACGCCTCGAACCAATGCCCCTGATAGGCGTTGAACAGCGCTTCGCCGAAGAAGGGATCCTGCGCACCGGCGGCCGTCGCCGCATCGGCCGCCACGCAGGGGCGAACCCCCGGCAGCGCGACCAGTGCGAATCCCAGCACGATGGAGGACACACGCCGCATCGCCGTTACCAGTCCGCGACGCTGACGGATTCGCCGGACACGATCAGGCCGACCAGCTTGGGCTTGATCTCCTTGGCGAACGTGGCCGTTTCGGTGCGGGTGTACTCCGAACCGTTGGCGAGCTTGCCGCTCACCGTGACTTCGAGCTGGTGCTGCCCGCTGGCGACGTTGCCGGTGTAGAGGCGCTGCACGCCGCCCTTCTGCAGGGCTTCGAGCTCCTTGAAGCTGTAGATGTAGTGCGCCGTGGGCTGGCCGTCGACCTTCACGTCCACCGAGTCCAGGCGCAACGTGTCGCCCTTGGTGAGCTGCACGAAGACCGCGAACTGCGTATCGGACGGGTACAGCAGCTTTTCTTCGAGCTGGCTGAGTTCCGCGGCAATGGACAGCGCGTCGGATTTGACCTCCTGCACCTGCTCGTCCAAACCCTTCATCTGTTCGCGATAGCCGTCGCTCGCCCACGCCTGCATGCAGGCAGAGGCCAGCAGAAACGGGACCACCGTCCACAAGAAGATCTTCTTCATGCCATCCGCCTCACTGTTCCCTGGCCACGAACGCGCATCACCGATGCAGCCGCGCAAAGCAGGCGTCATGCGGTGGTCCGCTACGGTGGATTCGTTGTCCCCATTGACCGGCGACGTTGCGCGGCAATCGTTCGATTGCCTTGCCCCTTTGTCCTGCCGGTGAAAGCGGCGCGATTAGAACAGGGCTCAACTCGCGAGCAGTGAGATGCCCATTGCAGAACTTGTTACGCAGTGGGTCGGAAAGTGCTGATTCTTGTCAGAAGCCAACGCAATCTCTCAAGAGAACTGTGATGCACTGCTGCTCATCGATGCGAAGTGCGGTCTGCGCACGCGAGCCGAAAGGTGATCGGCAACTCGGTTATGCGCGAAGTGATGCTTCGTTCCGTTCGGTTGCAATCGAAGAATCGCAACAAGCGACACGCCGACCCGGCGACAGTGTTGTTGCGACGGCGTGCAGACTTTCGTCGAGACGTCGATCAAGTCGCGGGACGAAGGCGAGCGCTGGCGTGGCTGCGCTCGTCGCGCCACCCGTCGGATCCGCTCAGCATCCTGCTTCGTGCGATAGACCGGGTTTTCAGCGCTGGCTTTCCGAAGCCAGGCTCCGGCAAAGAGTCTCCGTTTCCTGGTCAACCGGAAAGCACGACTCGATATGCAGATCGTCGACCGTCACGTCCCACGGGGTTCCGAAGGTCGTGATGGTGGAGAAGAACCGGAACGTCCCCGCGCGGCCACGCAGCACCGTGGTCATCATCGAAGCCGGTGCGGCATTGGCGACCCTTCGTCGCCATGCCGCGGGCACGCCGGGATACTGGAGAACTTCTGCCAGCAGCTGCCTGGCCACCTCATCCGCCGGATTGGACGCCACCAGCACCTGCAGGTGACGCAGCAGGTCCTGCGCGATCTCGTTCCAGTTCTCCACGGCGGGGCGCAGTCCGTCGGGATCGAAGAACTGCCGGATCATGTTGGCGTGCTTCGGCGAACGTCCCTGCATCACGTCAGCATTGACGCGGGCGGCGGCTTCGTTCGCCCACAGGATGTCCCAGTGCCGGTTCATGACAAAGGCCGGGTAAGGCTCCTGCTGCGCCAGGATGCAGTCGATCGCGCGCTTGACCTGCGCCAGTTCGGGCCCGTCGATCCGCGACTCGCGGTACGCAGGCGCGTACCCCGCCGCCTTGAGCAGCAGGTTGTGATCGCGCAACGGCATGTTCAGCGCAGCGGCCAGGCGATCGACGACTTCGCGACTGGCCTGCGACTTGCCGGTCTCGATGAAGCTGAGATGGCGGGGTGAGATGTCCGCATCGACCGCGAGCGCGATCTGGCTCAGGCGCTGGGCATCGCGCCACTCACGCAGCAATGTACCGACGTCGCCGGCAGACGGTGTCTCCGCGGGCCTGAGCTGATTCATTGGTCACTCTCCAGTGAACTCGCATCCATTACGTCCGAGGTAATCATGTCATGACGCGCGAGGTCATTCGCAAGGCAGGCGGCCGGGGAAACAATGGGCTCATCGAATGATCGGAGCAGCCCATGAACCGCCGTACTTTCCTGAGCATGAGCGTCGCGGGCGGAGCCGCCCTGCTGGCCGGCAGCGCCTTTGCCGCCGCCACTGACAAGGCCACCGCTGGCGCCGTGTCGGTTGCCTCGGCCGCCGCCTTCGCCCAGGCACGCAAGTATCTGGCCACACCGTTGGGCGACATCGCCTACGTCGACGTCGGCCGCGGTCCAGCGGCGCTGTTCCTGCACGGCTTTCCTCTCAACTCCTTCCAGTGGCGCGATGCGATCCAGGGACTGGCACCGCACCGTCGTTGCCTGGCGCCGGACTTCCTGGGTTTGGGCTACACCCGGGTCGGTGAAGGCGTCAGCATGGAGCCCGCGAATCAGGTCGCCATGCTCGTGGCCTTCCTCGACAAGCTGGGCATCGACCAGGTGGATCTCGTCGGCAACGACAGTGGCGGTGCGGTGGCGCAGCTGCTTTACGTGCACCACCCGGAGCGGGTCCGCAGCGTGCTGCTGACCAACTGCGATACCGAGATCGAATGCCCGCCCAAGGCCATGGCGCCCGTGATCGAGCTGGCCGGCCAGGACAGGTTCGCGCAGGAGTGGCTGTTGCCCTGGTGGAAGGATCCGAACCTTGCGCGCACTCCCGACGGCTTCGGCGGCATGTGCTACCGCGACCTGTCCAATCCCACCAACGATGCCGTCGCGATGTACTTCACGCCACTGGTGGAAACCGAAGTGCTGCGTCAGCGGACAAACCGGTTCGCCCTGTCCCTGGCCAACAACTCGCTGGAAGGCATCGCCCCCGCGCTCAAGGCCAGCAAGACTCCGGTCAGCATCGTCTGGGGTACCGCCGACGACATCTTCAGTCTCGATGGGCTGAAGTACCTGATCGATCATGTCGGCAACCTCCAGCACGTCGAGCGCCTGGACGGCTACAAGTTGTTCTGGCCGGAAGAGCGCCCCGACGTGATCCGGGACCAGGCGCTCAAGCTGTGGAAGTCCATCTGACGACGGTGGGTTGCTGCTGACAATCAAACGACGGGCTGCGTTACAGGCTTGTTCGCATGCATGGAGGCCGGCCTTTTACCGGACTTTCACTCCGTCGCGGTGAGAGTTCGGAGCACTGAGCCGAGCGTACGCTCGCGGCTCCACACAAGCAGTTGGCGAAGGAATCCCCATGCCCAAGCGCCTTGTTCGCGACGTGCTTTCAAGCGTGATCGTCCTGCTCCTGGCGGGCGCATGCACGCGTACGACACCCTCACAAGCACCGGTCCAGCCCGATGCATCGGTGCCGGCTGCCAATCAACCGGCGCCGGCGCCCGTCACTGCGGCGCCCCAGGTTCCGGGTCCCGTCGCAGGCACGCGGATCACCGAAGCCTATGCACGCGCCGCCGCGAGGGATGTGTATTTCTGGGCGTGGACGCTGGTCAACGTCTACAACCGGCGCATCAATTTCCAGTCCCTGCCCGGGCCCGGCAGGCTCGGCGGCGTGCTGCCCGCGTCCCCGCTCAACAGCCTGAGCATGCTCACCGACTACGTCGCGCCGAGCCAGCGCGAGGTGGCATGCCCCAACCAGGATGTCGTGTATGGCGGTGGACCACTGGGACTGGATGTCGAACCGGTCGTCATCCAGGTGCCCGATTTCGGCGACCGCTTCTGGGTCTACCAGGTCGTCGATACGCGCACCGACAGCTTCGTCGACCTCGGCAAGATGTACGGCACTACGCCGGGTTTCTACCTGCTGGCCGGCCCGGGATGGAAGGGCGAAACCCCCAAGGGCATCACACGCGTCTTCCGCAGCAGCACCAACAGCGGCTACGTCATTCCGCGTGTCTTCCTCGATGCGACTGCCGAGGATCGCAAGGCAGTGCAGCCGTTGATCAGCCAGATCGACATGTATCCGCTGTCGAAGTTCGATGGGAAGATGAAGACGCGGGATTGGAGCAAGACGCCCGATTTCCCGGCCCCTCCCCCGCAGCCCGACGGAAGCGAGGCTCCCAAGGTCGACCCGAAGAAGTTCTGGGACGAATTGCCCGCAGCGCTCGCGGACACGACGCCACTGCCGGGTGAGGAGGCCCAATACGCGAAGGCGTTGTCTCTCGTGGAGGCAGCGAAGCGCGACCCGACGATCAAGGCTGCGATAACCGATGAAGCCGTGCGCACCGAGAAGGAACTCATCGCCCCATTGCTCGAGTTCCGCAACTTCGGCATTCCAGTCGCCGCGAACTGGAGCACCGTACGCAACGGCGCGAAGTTCGGCACCGACTACTTCACGCGCACGGCGGTGGCCAAGTCCAACATCTTCGTCAACAAGCCCAACGAAGCCACGTATTTCTACCAGGACCTGGATGCGAACGGCGCACGCCTCGACGGCGGCAAGCGCTACACGGTGACCTTCGCGAAGGGAGGGCCACCCGTGAAGGGCTTCTGGTCCCTGACGCTGTACGACGCGCAGCACTTCTTCGTGCCGAACACGATCGATCGCTATTCGCTCGGCACCAAGAACAAGGACCTGGTGGCGAACGCGGACGGCACGACGACCATCTACGTGCAGGCCGACGCCCCGGCCGACCCGTCGCAACGCACCAACTGGCTGCCATCACCGAAAGGCAAGCCGTTCTCGCTGTACATGCGTACGTACTGGCCGGATGCCGCAATCCTCGATGGCACGTGGTCGCCGCCGAAGGTCGAGCCGGTGCAATGACGGGCTCCATGGCCGGCGCCCTTGCGGCGCCGGCCATGCCAGGGTTTGCCCTGGCCTATCCGCGGCTCAGTGGTGCAGCAGGATGTCGGCGATGATGCCGGAGGCGACGGCGATCAGGACGTACCTGCCGTCCGGGCTGCGCACCCAGCGGTGTCCATGGGGCGGCGGAGCCAGGTCGTAGCGGCGGTAATCGTCGACATAGACGCGCTCTTCGACGTAGACCACGCCACGACGGTAATCGTGCCGGTGGTAGTCCCTGTACCTGCGGTCGTCATAGTCATCATCGTAATAGCGATGGTGATCGTGATGGCGGTCGTAATCGTGATCGTGGTGGTGATGGCGGTCGTGGTGCTTGTTCTTGGCGGTGACCGCCATCGGCGCCAGGCAAACGAGGCACATCAATGCGGCGGACAACAGGCGTTTCATGGATTCCCCAGGGTTTTCGGTTTGGCGCTGCGATCCTATGACGCCGCCGACGTTTGTCTCGCTCGCAATCAAGAAAAGTTGACGGCCGTCGCCGTTCTTCGATGGCGTCCTTTAACCGGCCTTTAGGAAAGCGCCATGGGAGCGCGGAAACGGGCATGCGCCCGGGGCCGCATAGGTCACGCCATTGCGGGGACTAATCCTCACCATCATCGGCGAGGTTCAGGTCTCGCACGATCGCCCCCAGCTCGGCCCGGACCGATTCGGTCAGGTCCGATGGTGCGCGCTCAAGGATGAGGCCCGCCCTGCTCGCGAACTTGCCAAAGAAGTCGGCGGAGTCGGGACTCTCCCGCAGCAGTCCTGGGACGTCATCGCGCAATGCCTGCAGTTGCGACTGAAGCGCGGGCCATGTCGACATCGGCGTGCTCCTGTAAGGCGCCCTCGGTCATGGACCATGGTAACCCTCGACCGGAGCGGAGCCGCGTCGGCTTACGGCAACCGCCGACGGCTGTTCCCCTCCTTCGCTCACGCACCCTCGTTCACTGCTTCACTGGCGTGAAAAGCAGGTCCTGGTAGTCGTAACTGAAATCCGCGATGGGCGAGACGGCCTTGAGCGTGATGCGATCGACTTTGCCCTCGGCGCCGAGCGCGAAGGTGAGGTACGCCGGTTCGATCGTCGGGTCGTCCCACACCGTGCGGAACGTGTCGTGCTGCGAATGCTCCAGACGGCCGGTCATGCCGGGCGTCCGGGTGAAGTCGACCCGCAGCCCGCCCCTGTCCTGCTTGATGTCCATCGGGCCGTACCACGGATCGCTGTAACGTCCGGCGTATTGCGGGATCGGCAGCGATGCCTTGCCGGACGACGCCACGCGTGTCTTCGCGCTCGCGTCGAGGGCCTTGAGCCCGCCATCGATGCGCGCATCGATGAACTCGTCGAATGCCGCAACCCAGTCCGACTTCGGCCGGCCGAGCTCGTGATCGATGATCTCGAGCGCCACACCGCGCATGACCTGCACGTCTTCCGCATTCATGAGCAGCGCGATGCCGAAGTTTCGCTCGGGAATCATCGCGACATACGCCTGCACGCCGAAGATGGCGCCGCCGTGATCCAGCATCTTCTCGCCGCGGTAGTCGCGCACGTTCCAGCCGAGCGCGTAGGCCGAGAACTTGGGCGCCGCCTCGGCGAGCTTGCCCGGCCACGTGGGCGTGGGCGTGAGCACCGCGGGCGTCCACATCTGCTTCGACTGGGCCTCGCTGAACACACGCACCGGCTTGCCGTCCGCACCTGCCCACGTGCCCTTGCCGAGCTGCACCTCCAGCCAGTGCGCCAGGTCGTTTGCGCTGGACGACAGGCCGCCGGCGGGCGCGCCGTTGTCGCCGAGCGTCTTGCGTTCGTCCAGCACGGCCTGCTCGCCCATGCCGCGCACGGCGCCGGACGTCCGGGCATGCGGCCAGGCGCGATTGGGATTGGCGAAGCGCGCGGCCTGCTCGGTGACGGAACTATCCATTCCGGCGGGCTTGAGCACGCGCTCGCGAACGAAGACTTCCCACGTTTTTCCGCTGACCTCTTCGATCAGCTGCCCGGCGACCGCGTACAGCAGATTGTCGTAGGCATAACCGCTGCGGAAGCTGGTGGCCGGCTTGATATGGCGCAGCGCGCGCACGGTATCGGCGCGGCTGCGCGAGGAGGTCGGGACGAACATCAGGTCGCCCGCGCCCAGGCCCAGTCCGCTGCGGTGCACGAGCAGGTCGCGCACCGTCATTTCGTTGGTCACCCACGGGTCGTACATCCGGAACCAGGGAATGTGGTCGATGACCTTGTCGTCCCAGGCCAGCTTGCCGTCGTCGACAAGCACGGCGAGCGCGGCAGCCGTGATCGCCTTTCCGGTGGATCCCGTCGGGAAGATGGTGTCGGCGTCCACGCGCTCGGGCGCACCGAGGCGACGCACGCCATAGCCCTTGGCGAGCACGGGCTTGCCGTCCTCGACGATCGCGATCGCCAGGCCCGGCACGCCGTGTGCCTTCATCGCCGCATCGACGCGCGCATCCAGGTCCGCAGGGGGCGCCGCGAATGCGGCACCCGACAACAGCGCCGCTCCCGACAGCATCGATCCCAGCAGCGACAAGCGCAGCGGAAAGCCATGTCCGGCCATGTTCATTCTCCTTGCAAGGAATGGGGTTGCCGGGCGAGCGGCACGCGCGGCGAGTTCCGCGACAGCCACCACACGCCGATCGTCAGCAGCGGCAGTACATAGACCGCCAGGAACAACCACGCCAGCCCGCGGTAGCCACTCGCGATCAGCGCCACCAGGCCGAAGTGGTCGGCAATGAAGATCGAACCCACGAGCAGCGCAGAGGCGATCGCGAAGCGGCCCACGACAGGCAACTCGTTTCCGCGCTGCACGCGCCAGCTCGCGGCGATGCGTTCGTTGGCGGCGTGCACCGCTGCCGCACCGCTTTCGAGCAGCGCGCTGAAGATCATGGCCTGGAACAGCAGGTGGAACACCGGCATGTTCAGCTGGCGCAGGATGTAATCCGACGGCAGTGCCTCGCTTCCGATCTGCGGGTACCACGCGATCATGCAGACGAAGAACAACAGCCCCGGCAGCATCGCCAGCGGTCCGGCCAGCACGCCGGCGACGACCGCGTCGCGCCGCGATTGGAAGTGGCGGACCAGCGGCAGGATCATCACCGCGCCGACGATGTTGTAACCGGCGTAGGTCAGTCCGCCCGGCAGCCAGCCGCCAATGGGGGCCGGCGCCGAGAAGTTCTGCATGGCCTGGCTGCCGAACTTCGTCAGCACGAACACCACGAACAGCGCATAGATGCCGTACAGGAAGAACGACACCCACTTGAACAGGCGTTCGACCGAATGGTTGCCGAAGGCAGTGAACAAGCCGATGCCGGAGACCAGCAGCAGCGTGCCGACGAGCTTGGGCCAGCCGAACATCGCTTCGCCGATCGCACCTGCAGCTGCGCCGAACACGGCAAGGATCAGCACCATGAACACCAGGTAGGCAATCTCGAACACGAAGCCGAATGGCCCGAGAAGCGTGTTGAAGAAGCTGCGGTAGTCGTAGCTGCGCGTCGCGTGCGCCAGCACGAAGGTCAGCGCGCACAGTGCGCTCCAGCAGACCATCGCGACCAGGATCGCCAGCACGCCGCCCTGCGGACCGCTGGGAATGAAGTACTCCGCCAGTTCACGGCCGGTGGCGTAACCGCCGCCGATCACCGCGGCCTTGAACGCCAGTCCCGGCAGCAGCAGGCGCTGGAACCAGCTCGATGAGGGTGTCCCGCTCATGCGAGGCACGACTCGACCAGCCGGTCGAACGAAGCACCGCCGCGCATCGGATCGGCGACCGGAAGCCCCAGCCGCTCGCTTTCCCACGCGATCAGGCGCCGCGCCGATTCCTCATCGAGCTTGGCGGTGTTGAGGCTGACGCCGGCGCAGCGGATGCTCGGCCGCGTGCGCGATCCGAGGCGCAGCGCGAGGTCGATGGTCTCGGCGATGCCGGGCACCTCGTAGCCGGGATGACCCAGCACGTGTTTGCGGCCGGGCTCGTGGCAGACCACGATCACGTCCGGCTGGCTGCCGTGCAGCAACGCGAGCGACACACCGGCGTAGGCCGGATGGAACAGCGAGCCCTGCCCTTCGATCACGTCCCAGTGGTTGGCATCCGCCTCCGGTGACAGCATCTCGGCCGCACCCGCGGCGAAATCGGCGACCACGGCATCCATCGGTATGCCACCGCCTGCAATCAGGATGCCGGTCTGCCCGGTGGCGCGGAACGTCGCGTCGATGCCACGGTTCGAGAATGCGCGGGCCAGTGCCAGCGCCGTGTATTTCTTGCCCAAGGCGCAATCGGTGCCGAGCGTCAGCAGCCGCTTGCCCTTGCGCGGTGCGCCGGACGCGATCGGGATGCCGGCCGGCGGCTGCCGCACATCGATCAGCTTGCGTCCCAATTGATCTGCAGCCTCGCGCAGCACGTCGAAGTCGCGCAGCCTGGCATGCATGCCGCTGATGATGTCCAGTCCGGCCTCCATCGCCCGCAGCAGCGCCGCGTGCCAGGTGAACGGGATGTACCCACCCGAGTTGGCCACACCGATCACCATCGACCTCGCGCCTGCCGCGTACGCCTGCTCCGGCGTGAGGAATGGAAGTCCGGTGGATACCGTTGCGCCCTGGCAGGCGTATTCGCCTATGCAGCGCTCGCCGGCCCAGTCGCGCAGGCCGAACGCGGTCTTTGCATAGCCGGGCTCCGTCGTGTCGCCGAGAAACAGCAGATAGGGTTGCGGCAGCAGGACTTCTGACATCAGGGTAATTCACCGGAAAGTGGGTGGCGGCCCGTGTTGCACGGGCGGCCCGGAGGCCGCCCGTCCGTGGCTTGCGGTTAGAAGCGGTAGTCGACTTCGACGCCGAACATGCGCGGCTGAATCGGCACGGCGCGGATGTGGTGCGTGCCGCCGTCGCCGACCTGGTCGGTGATGTCGTTCATCGACGAATAGCCACGCTCGTCGGTGACGTTCTTCATGTACGCGCGCACGCTCCAGTGTTCGTTGGAGAACGAGGCGTACAGGTCGAGCGCACCGTAGCTGTCGATCACCAGCGGTTCGGTGACCGTGCGCTGCACCTCGCCGAGCGGCGGATCGATGATGCTGATGACCTCGCGGTTGGTCGTGGCGTTGGTGCGGTCGTCGACCCAGCGCCAGCCGCCACCGAAGTTCGCGCCCCAGCCGCCGGAGAGCGGCATGTAGTAATCGGCCGTGAGCGACCAGGTCAGGTCCGGCACGTAGGGCATGCGGTCGCCCTTCAGGCCGGTGTTGACGTCGGCGCGGAGCGTGCCCAGGCCCGGGACCGGCTGGGTCACGGTGATGGTCGGGAAGTCCTCGTCGATCTCGGCGTCGTTGTAGGCACCGTTGAGGCCCAGGGTCAGGCCGTCGAGGGGACGCCACTGCAGCGATGCCTCGATGCCGCGGCTGGTGGCTTCACCACCGTTGACCAGGCCGCTGACGCCATTGACCTGCGACGCCACCTGGATGTCTTCCCAGTCGATCTGGTAGGCGGCGACGTCGAGCAGCACGCGGTTTTCGGCGAAGGAGGTCTTCATGCCGAGTTCGTAGCTGGTAAGCATCGAGGAGTCGACCGCCGGCGGCAGGCCCGGTGCGACGACGTTGGGACCGCCCGGCTGGTAGCCGGTGCCGGCCTTCGCGTAGACCATCATGTCCGGGTTGATCTGGAACTGCGGCGTGACGCTCCAGGTGAAGACGTCTTCGCTGGACGAGTTCGGGAACGTGCCGGTGCGGATCAGCGGGCCGCTCGATTCCTGCACGAAGTCCTGGTCGTTGCGCGAGAAGCGCACGCCGGCGCCGAGCTTGAACCAGTCATTGAACTTGTACGACGCGTTGCCGAAGACCGCGGTTTCCTCGTACGTGCTCGGGATGGACACCTGGCCCAGCACGCCGAACAGGTTGCCGAAAGGCGGCGGCAGCGGCGAGCCGTCCATCTGGGTCAGCGGAATGAACTGGTGGTTGTCGCCGTCCTCCTTGTCGTAGAAAGCGCCGACCAGCCACTCGAAGCTGTTGCCCGACTTGGACTGCAGGCGGAACTCCTGGGTGAACTGGTCCATGTCCAGCGTCTGCCGCAGGAATGACTTGCCCGGCAGCCCGAAGTCTGCGAGCAGCCCGCCGTACAGCAGCGTCAGGTCCTGGGTGAACAGCGTGCTCGTGTCTGAGTAACTGGTCGCGGAGACGAAGTCGGCGAAACCAAAGTCCCAGTCCACCGTCAGCGAGTAGTAATCCAGGTCCTTCTTGAACGGCTCGTCGACGAACACGAAGTTGCCCAGGCCGTTGTTCGCCTTGAGCGTCACCGGATCCAGAGCGATGGCGGCGTTGTTGTCGCTGTCGATCTCCTGGCGCATGGCGGACAGCTGCACGCTCGAGCCGTCCCCCTGCCAGCGCAGCGCGACGCGGCCGATGGTCTGGTCGCCGTCGTTGATGTCCTTGCTGCCGTCGACCAGGTTGTCGATGGAGCCGGCGATGTCGTTGCGCGCATAGCTCGCACGCAGCGCGAGGCTGTCGTCGATGAGCGGCACGTTCATGCCGAAGCGGTAGTTCAGGCCCGTATCGTCGGCGCCCTTGCTCTGCGAAATGCCCGCGCCCACCCGGAACTCGGTCTTCCCGGCGTCGGGCTTGACCATCGTGTACTTGATCAGGCCGCCCATCGAGCCGGCGCCGTACAGCGTGCCCTGCGGGCCACGCAGCACTTCGATGCGCTCCACGTCGAAGGGCAGCAGGTCCAGGGTGTACAGCGTCGCCTGCTGGTACAGGTTGTTGGAGCCGACCGGAGTTTCGTCCAGGTAGGTGCCGACGGTCGATCCCGGCGACAGCGCCGCGATGCCGCGCATCGAGACCTGCGTCTGGCCGGGCGTGCCGGAAGACTGCAGCTGCAGGCCCGGCACGTAGCTGGCGTAGTCGGACATCTGCGTCGAACTGAAGTTCTCAAGCTGCTGCGAGTCCAGCACGCTGACTGCGGTGGCGACCTCGCGGATGTTCTCCGCGCGCTTGTTGGCGGTGACCACGACGTTGTCGAGCGTCACGGGATCCGCAGCCGCCGCGGCTCCCGACGACTCGGCCGGGGCCTGCTGCGCAAGCGCCGGTCCGGCCATGCACAGCGCCAGGGTCAGCGAGATCGCGGTGGTCAACGAACGGCGCATCGGTGCCCGTTCGCGCGTGTGGTGCTTGTGCATGCCCATCTCCCCAAAAGGTTCGCCGTCGGATCGGCGTGTGTCAGCCAAGAACATCACCGCGCAGGCGCCGGGAGTTGCCTCCCGGTACGAGCCCGATGTCGGTGTCGGAATAGCCGCGACGAGTCAGCGCCGCGGTCAGTTCACAGTCGGAGCGCGGATGCCTCTCGACGAGATCGCGCGCCCGCTGCGAACAGGTTCGGAGTGCGGCATGGCTCCGGGATTCGATGGCCCCCGCCCAGACACCGGGAACCGACGCGGCGAACGCCGAGCCGTCCTGTGCCTTGAGCCAGTGGCGCCGTCCCTCCCCAGGGATCCCAAAAGCCATGCCGCACCCTCGAATGTCCTGATCAGGATATAAACATCCGGATCGGAAAATTGTCAATCAAGCGCTCCGGGCAGCCGCCGGCCCAGCCGGCACGCCCGATCCATTGGCCGCCTCGACGCGGACGACCGCACCGTCGAGCAGGCGCAGCAGGCAACCTGCGGTCGCTGCCACCAGCGCCATCACGCCGAAGAAGGCCGCGTGTCCCATCGCGCTCCACAAGGTGCCAAGCGCGCCGGCCAGCAGGTTTCCGCCGAACGAGGCGAAGTACCAGGCGGCGATCGTGGTCGCGGCATGCCCCGCCGGGGCAAGACGCGCGAACAAGCCGAGGCCGATCGGCAGGATGAACAGCTCGCCGACGGTGAAAAGGAGGAAGAACCCGGCGAGCCAGGTCCAATGCGCATGCCCGCCCGCGCTCGCATCGACGCACGCGAGCATCGCGAACGCGGACGCGACCACGAACGCGCCCATCGCCATCTTCTTCGCCGGCGACGGTTCGCGGCCGCTGCTTGCCTGCTTCGTCCACCGCATGACGAGCAGTGGCGTGAGGAAGATCACCAGCAGCGGATTGAGCGCCTGGAACCACGTCATCGGAATCGTGAAGGCCCCGGCCGCGCGATCCAGGCCGACGTCGGCCCACAATGCGATCGTGTTGCCCGACTGTTCGTACGCACCGCGGAACACCATCACGCACAGCCCGATGGCGAGCAGCGCGAGGACGCGCTTGCGCATCGCATCGCGCGGCATGCGTGCCGCCGGCGCCACGTCGCGCGGCTTCGGCCGCTCCGGCGGCAACCAGCGCGCCCCGAGTGTGTAGATCAGGAGCCCCAGCAACATGCCGATGCCCGCCGCGCCAAAGCCCCAATGCCAGCCGTACAACTCGCCGAGCGTGCCGCACACCAGCGGCGCCAGCAGGCCACCGACGTTGATGCCCACGTAATAGAAGTTGTATGCCGAGCCGCGGCGCGGATCGTCCTTCGCGTACAGGTCGTCGATCTGGCTCGGCAGGCTGGGCAGGAACAGGCCGTTGCCCAGCGCGATCGCCGCGAGTGCGAAATAGAGCAGCGATTCCGACGCCATCAGGAAGTGCCCGACGGACATGATCGCAGCACCGATGATGACCGCGCGCTTGCGGCCCAGCCAGCGGTCGGAGATGACGCCGCCGACGATCGGCGTGAAGTAGAACGTCGCCACGTAAACGCCGTAGACCAGCGACGCATGCTGCTGGCCGAACAGCAACTGCTTCGTCATGTAGTAGACGAGCAGCGTGCGCATCCCGTAGTAGGAGAAGATCTCCCACATCTGCGTGAGGAACAGGATCGCCAGGCCCGGCGGCTGGTTGAACCAGTGCGAACGGACGCTGGCGCGCGGCGCGGCGAGCACGTTCACACCACCGCGTCCGGCGTGCCCCAGACCGTCGCGGGGCAATCGACGTGGCCGTCGGCGTAGACGACTCCAGGCACGCGGTCCTGCACGAGGAACACCGGGCCGTCCAGGTCCACCACATCGCAGTACTGGCCGAGCAGGAATGCGGGCGCCATGGCGAGGCTGGTGCCGACCATGTTGCCGACCATGACCTTGAGGCCCATTTCCCGCGCACGCCGGGCCATCAGCAGGCCTTCGGTGAGGCCGCCGCACTTGTCCAGCTTGATGTTGACGACATCGAAATGCCGGCCCAGGGCTTCGAGTTCGCCCAGGTGCAGGATGCTTTCGTCGGCGGCAATCGGCACGACGCGATCGATACCGTCCAGCTCGGCCTCGTGGCCGCGCCGCACCGGCTGCTCGAGCAGCGACACGCCTTCGTCGACGAGCACCGGCAGTAACCGCGACAGCGTGGCGGCCTCGTAGCCCTGATTGGCGTCGACGCCGATCCACATCTGCGGACGGGCCTTGCGCACCGCGCGCACGCGTTCGATGTCGAGGTCGACCTCACCGGTCAACTTGAGCTTGATCGCACGCGCGTGGGTGTAGGCCAGCGCGCGTTCCGCCATCACCGCGGGTTCGTCGGCGCCCACGGTGAACGTGGTCAGCAGCGGCCTCGGCCGCTCCATGCCCGCCAGTTGCCAGGCGGGAACGCCGGCGAGCCTGGCTTCGAGTTCCCACAGCGCGCAGTCGACCGCGTTGCGCGCGCCGCCGGGAGGCAGCAGCTTGCGCAGCTCCTCGCGCGTGATGCCCGATTCGAGGCGATCGCGCATGGACTCCAGCGTGCGCAGCATGTCGGCCGGCTCGTCGTGCAGGTAGTACACGCCGGAGGCTTCGCCGCGGCCGACGCAGCCATCCTTGCGCAGGGTGACGATCGTGACGGGCGACGCCTCGAAGACGTGGCCGGAGATGCGGAAGGGGGCGGACAGGCGCAGCAGCTCATTCCGCAGCGCAAGCTCGACGCGGTCGACTTTGATCACAGGGGTTTCTTCCCGGGAAACGCGCGGCGGTCACGCCGCCGCGCGGGGATGACGGTCAGTAGTTCGCGGAGAAGCCGACCAGGTGGCAGGCGATGCCGATGAACAGCAGCGACAGGGACGCTGCGGCGAGGACGATGCCCCACAGCTTGGCCCACCACGAACGCTTGCTGCGCAGCACGGTCCATGCGTTCCACAGCGCGATGGCGGCGCCGATCGGCAGGATGATCGTCGTCAGCGCGCGCACGGCGACGACCATGCCGTCCTTGCTCGGCGACATCATCGCCAGGTCCGACATCATCGTGAAGATCATCGCGATCATGCCGCCCATCGACACGAGCACGGCCAGCGAGGCGATGCGGCTCCAGCGGTGCGCGCGCGCATCCTGGCCCGCCAGCGGATAGCGCACGCCGTAGTGGCGGCGCACCAGCGCAGACACCGGCCAGGCGAGCACGGTCAGCAGCAGCGCGGCGAGACTGCCGAACAGCAGCGTCATGAACACGGCCGGGGTCTGCCACCATGCGGCGCGCTGGAACACCATGATCGAGGCGATCGGCTCCGCGCTGAAGCGGGTCACGTGGCCGTTGACGACGTCGGCGGCGAGGCGGTCACCGCTGTTGGTGTCCTGCCACACGAACGGTGCGATCTCGCGCCACCGCTTCGGCGCGCCGCTGTAACCGGCGAGCATCGGCACGCTGACGGTGCCGTCCTCGTTCGCGGTGACCTTGGTCTGGCCGAGCGTGTACACGAGGTTCATGAAGTTCGAATCGGCGCGGCGGCTGCTGTTGTAGCTGCCGGCGAGCAGCTGGGCGTGCTGCTTCGCGGTGGCGGCGTCTACGCCCTTCGCCTCGTTCGGTGGGCCCGGCAGGTAGCGGTTCACGAAGCCGGTGACCAGGCCGTCGCGGATCAGGCGGGCACTGCCCTCCTTGCCGCTGCTGTTGGTCGAGACGTAGATGCCGATGTTGTCGTCGAGGAACAGCTGCAGGTCGCTGTGGAACCACTGCGTGTCGCCGCCGTGCGCGATCGCACGATGGCCGTTCGCGGTCGTCTCG
Organism: Lysobacter niastensis; assembly: GCF_015453285.1. GTDB lineage: Bacteria > Pseudomonadota > Gammaproteobacteria > Xanthomonadales > Xanthomonadaceae > Lysobacter_J > Lysobacter_J niastensis. The sequence goes on along the minus strand of NZ_JADLZT010000004.1, from coordinate 101,985 downwards.
TAGAAACCGAGCATCATCTTGTTGAGCGGACCGACCGAGGCCTGCCCGGTCCCGTGCATCTGGCGCGCGGTTTCGTCGCGCAGGATGCGCTGGTCACCGAACGCGCCATCCTGCAGGTGCGCGATCATGAAGTTGCCCATGTCGGCGCCGGTCGACGCCAGGCTGCCCGCGGGCGCGAGGTTGATGTACTCGTACGGCTGTTCCTTGCCATCCGACGCCGTCTTGTAGCCCTTCGACGTCATCGCCAGCAGGTTCTTCTGGATCGGCTGGCTGAAGGAGGAGTGCTGCATGCCCAGCGGCGCGAAGATGTGCTGCGCGATGTACTGGTCGAACGGCTGGCCCGAGATGCGCTCGACGATGTAGCCCGCGACCGCCGTGGCGTAGTTGGAGTACGCGGGCGTGGAGCCCGGCTCGTAGACGCGCTTGGGGACCCAGTGCTTGAGGGTCGCGTCGAGCGGCGCGATTTCCTTCTCATCGTTCGCGATGAGGCCGCGGATCACCTCTTCCATGCCCGCGGTGTGGGTCATGATGTTGCGGAGCGTGACCGGCTTGCCGTCGTAGGCCGGAATCGTGAAGTCGATGTACTTGTTGACGTCCTCGTCGAGGTTCAACTTGCCCTGCTCGACCAGCTGCATCACGGCCGTCCAGGTGAACAGCTTGGACACCGAGCCCGGACGGAACAGCGTGCGGGACGGGTCGACCGGCGTGCGCTTGGCCAGGTCGGCGTAGCCGTAGCCCTTCTGCAGCAGCACCTTGCCGTCCTTCACCACGACGACGACCGAGCCGGCAACGTCGGTCTGCTCCAGCGCGTACGGCATGAAGCCGTCCAGCCAGGCCTCCAGGTCGGGGGCGGTCAGGCGGTCGGTCGGCGCGACCGACGCGAGAGCCTCGGGCGACTCCGGCACGACGGCGCCAGCCGCGTTAGCGGCAGGAACCTGGTTGGGCGCGGGCCCCTGGCCGACCGGCTCCGCGGCCGCGGCCGGCAGCGCCAACGCCAGCGCCATCAGCGCCGAAAAGATCGGGCGACGGCGGATCGAATGCTTCTTCAACGTGCTTCTCCCCAAGCAGGTGGACACACGTGCCCATTGGGCACTACGGCCTGACATTTCTGACCTTGATCGAAATAATGATCCTGATTAGAGAATTGTCAACCCAGTCCGGTCGTTTAGACCTAGAATTGCCCCTGGCGGCCCAGCAAGGCCGTCCGGAAGCCGGGCCACCCCACCCCCGGCCCCTGCAGGAGCATCCAGGCATGACATCGCAGCACCCCACCATTGGCAGCCTCCTGCGCGCGCTGCGCGCCCGCAACGACTGGACGCTCAAGGAGATGAGCCAGCGCTGTGGCATCCCGCTGTCGACCTTGTCCAAGGTCGAGCACGACCGCCTCACCCTGACCTACGACAAGCTGCTGCAGATCAGCCAGCGCCTGAACATCCGCATGTCGGAGCTGTTCGCCGAGGATGCCGGCACGCCCGAACAGCCCGTCACCGCGCGCCGAAGCATCGGGCGGATCGAGGATGCGGTGCGGGTCACCACGCCCAATTACGACTACTACTACCTGTGCCCGGAACTCCGGCGTAAGCGGATGATCCCGGTGGTCACTCGGGTGCGCGCCAAGAGCATCGAGGAGTTCGGCGAACTGGTGCACCACTCGGGCGAGGAATACATCCACGTGCTCGAAGGCCGCGCCGAAGTGCACACCGAGTTCTACGACCCGATCGTCCTGGAAGCCGGCCAGGCGGTGTACATCGACTCCAACATGGGCCACGCCTACATCGCCGCCGACGGCTGCGAAGAGGTCGTGCTGCTCGGCGTGTGTTCCAGCGCCGACGAACAACTGATGGAATCGCTGATGCACCTGCATGAGACCGAGGCGGCGGCGCAGCAGAAGGCTGAGCAGGTGGAATCTTCGTCAGTAAAGGTTTTGAAGCGCCGCGCATCGACCACCGAAGCCTAGTTGCAGCCGCGCACATTCCTTGTGGTCAAACGAAAAAGGCTCCCGATTGGGAGCCTTTTTCGTTCCGTGGTTAGCAGCACGCCGAAGAGTTCAGAACGCAGCGGAGCCGTGAGCAGCCGAGCCGCGAAGCGGCTTCGGCTTGAATGAATTGTCAGGCACCACCCTGCTGTCCTTCATGTACGGGCGTGAGGTGCGTCAGCATGCAGCGCCACTCTCCATCTACCCTGCGGTAGATGTCGGTTATGTACTCATCGGCTTCGATAGGCTGCCCGTTGAAGGTGCCGGTGTTTTGTCCGCGTCCAGTCACCCAGGCAATGTCTCCAGCTACCCATGCATGAGTTGGAACTTTTGTCATCGTGGCATGGCTCAGAAGGCCAGAACCGATAACGCCGAGGATGCGCGAGCGAGAAACTGGGCCTGCCTCGGGCGTTACCAGAATCCAGTCGTCCGTGACGCAACGCGAAATCTGCCCTATGTCATTGGAGATCATTGCCCTATTGAAGGCATCCTCGAGCTCAACCAGGAACGTTGGGATCTCTGTTTGCGTCATCGTTTTCACGTCTGACTCTCCGTGATGCGTGTCGTGGCGCGTGAACCAAGGGGGGCCGCGAAGCGGCTTCGTCCTGAAGGAATCGTCAGGCCGCGGATACACACTGCCACAACCTGCGGCCTATATCGTCATTCTCATGCGAGAGACAGGAACATGGATGTCCCCAGGCAGATCCAGGTCAAAACGCTCCAGGACGACAAATCCAGATGCCAGATAGAGCGGCTCGCCTGGCAGAGTAGAAACCAGCTCGAGCGCGCCAAAGCCAGCCTGTCTTGACGCGTCTATGCATGCGGCCATGAGCTGACGCCCCAAGCCACGCCGCGCCATCGACGGGTGGACAAAGAACGCGCGAATGCGGGCTGGATCCTTGGCCGGGTCAAGCAACGGATCCGATCCGGTCTTGGCTTGATCCCCACCGAAGAGCGTACGCCGTTTGCTCCACCCGCCACAGGCAACGATGCGGCTGTCGTGCTCAATAACGAAGTAGGTGTGATCATCAATCAGTTGGGTGTCGACGCCGAAAACGTGGCGAGTGATGGCGTCAGCCTGCTCCGCCGAGTAGTGCCCGATACTCAGAGCGCGGCCGGAGGTTTCAATGAGCTCGCCAAGAGCGTGAATGTCGGACTGCTCGGCCACACGAAGTTCCATTGCGGGAACACCTAAGCAAGCGGCCTAATGCCTGAGTTAAGGGGAACCGCGAAGCGGCTTCGGGTTGAATGAATTGTTAGGTGCCAGCCCTGCGCTCGGGGTAATCGAGCGACGTGCAGAGCACCCACCCCTCTACTGAACCTTCAGTGCGGACACGGCAAGCCCAGTAGTCCTTGCCATATTCATCCGATAGTACGGTTACAGCGGCGCCGCGCTCCAGCTTGGCCAACGGGGCTTGATGGTCTTGATTGAAAGAGCGCTCGTTCGCCGCGTCCGACTGCGAGGCAAAGACGCTTACCGGCTCTGTGGCGTGAGCCGTAATAGGACGGTCGGAGCAAGCTGCGAGCAGTGCCGCAAGAAAAGCTGATATGGCGGTCCCTTTGCGAATCTTGCGGCGCATTTTCCCTGGCACCTAATGCCTGAATTAAGCCGAGCCGCGAAGCGGCTTCGGCTTGATTGAATTGTTAGCCATGTCCGGCGTTGCACGCGATAGGCGCAAGGTCGGAGACCTTCGATGCCCTGACCAATTCGGCAGTGTCATTACCGTCTCCCTCCTGCCGGTCAGCAACATACCCCACCACCTCAACTGCTGCAGCCCCCTGAAAGCCACAGCCATCCTTTGTCGCGCGAGGAATCTTTAGCGCGGCGAATGCTGCATCGGTGTTCTTGAAGCAGAACCAGACCATTCTCCTGTCGTCAGCGCCTCGGGGAGCGATCCGCGCGGTATTTTGATCTGGGAAGAAGCACACCTGCCGCCCGACGACATCCAAGCTCTCGGCGTCAGTGCGGAATTCAAACCGCCCTTCGAAGTGGAGCGGATCGGCCGCACTCGTCGCAAGCGACAGAAAGAGTGCGGCGACAGGAATCAAAGAGAATGCGCGCTTTCGCATGTGGCTAACGCCTGCATCAAGCCGAGCCGCGAAGCGGCTTCGGCTTGAATGAATTGATAGAGTGCAGCCCCGTAGTGCTCACAGCACATGTTCCTTGAACATGTACAAGCATAGGACGATTGTCGCGGCACCAAGGGCGATCGCCGGCAGCCCAGTAACGGTAACCGCATCGTCGTCATATCCTCGATCACCTGGCTCCCGCATGGTCCATAAGATCACTCTGATGCGGCACATGTAGATGCCGCGTGCTCCGTAGACGATGCCGATTGTGCAGACAACGAAGTAGATGGTCTTAAGAAACAAGCTGCGCCCTAACGCCAGGGGAGCCGCGAAGCGGCTTCGGATTGAATGAGTCGCTTGGCCTGCAGCGATTCAACGCAGCACCTCTAGCACTTCGGAGTCTGTGTGCGGCCGATCCTGAGTTGAGAGAAAAGCAAAGTTGACGCCGGCCATCTCCCCGGCCTCCTTGAAAGCTCTTGTTTCAACGTTGGTGTAGCCGCCTTCGTAGGCAGGCACCAGATGCACGAGGCCCTTAGGCTTGAGCAGATTGACCGGAGGCAAGAGTTCCTTCAGCACAGCCGCAAAGCTATCCTGAACCTTCTGGAAGTCGCCCATGAGTGTGCGCGGATGATCTAGTCCAGCGCACTCCCTACGGATCGTCTTTCCGTTGCCGAGGTGCTTGGCAATGAAGTGGCCTCGATAGACCTGGATGTAGATCAAAGGGCGCATAGTTCTGTTTCCTGCAGGCCTAACGCCTGAATAAAGCGCCGCGAAGCGGCGTCGGCTTGAATGAATTGTTAGACCGCACCTTCTGCACCATGCCTGCACGTCTCTCAAGACTGCGGGTCGTACCCGAAGACTCGCAACTCCTGGTCACAACGGCAGGCCTTAGCGATGCGCGCGGCCCACACGATAGCCTCGTCCCGAGAGGGCAGCTCTAACACGGTGAAGCCCCCGTTGAGAGCGGTTGCCCAAGGATAGCCGCCTAGGGCAACCGCACCTGTAGCCGAAACGAGCATGGGGGGCACGCCTTCGTCGATTCCGCCGCCGAAGATGTAGACGCCTGCGGCCTTCGCCTCTTCAATCACGGCATGAGAGTCACGAACTACCTCCTCCCACTCCTCGTCAGGCACGACCATCGCGGCACTGGGGAAGGAAATCAGGTACTTGGCCATAGTGCCGACTCCACTAGATCTGACGGCCACCGCGATGCGCGTAGCGGCCTAACGCCTGAATCAGGCCGAGCCGCGAAGCGCGGTGGCAAGGTAAGCCTGCACGCCCGTGCCAACTCCTGCGCGCTCTCCAACGCCCGCCAGTAGCCCAGGCCCTCCAGTCGCTCTCGAGAACCGCCGAGCAGATACTGCCCTCGGTCTCGCCTGATCTCTAGTAGATCCGTGAGGCCGCCGAAGCGAACGGTGTAATTGCCAAAGACGTCCGGAGAATACTGGCAGTCAAATAGCTCCAATCCCGCGTGGGCCAGGAGCGGCAAAACTTCCGCTAAGTCTGCCCTTACGGGTTGGGGTAGATCCATAGCCGCCTAACGCCTGAATTAGTGGGAGAGCCGCTAAGCGGCTTCCCCTTGAATGAACTGTTAGACGCTTTGCCGGGATACGGCCACGCGCCTCACGACCAACACAACTCCCCTCACGGTTTCGGTCACGAGCACCACCACCAGCGCATAAGCCCACCCGAGAACTACCGAGACGGCGAGCGGGCCTGTGTCGTGTGCTGCGACCCACTCCGCTTCTTGGGGCGTTTGGGCGCTGGCCGCCAGGATGCTCCAATGCAGCGCAACAGCACCAGCGAAGATTGGCCAGCCGATGAGCGTGCTCAAGGGAATACGGAAAAACCAGCGTACCTGGCCCAAATGCCATGCAATCAGAGCAATAGTGGCAAGTGTCAGTAGATCAAGTGCGACGGCTAACGGCGGATTGTCCATAGCGCCTAACGCCTGAAACAAGCCGCGCCGCGAAGCGGCGTCGGCTTGAATGAATTGTTAGGCCCGCGCCAGGAACACATAGAGCACATCCTCTCGCATTTTCCGGAGTATCTCACCGGTGTCGTCGCCGGTGGCTATCTGCTCGGTACCTTTGAGTTTGATGTCCTCGTCCAGAGGCCCTCTATATGAATGTAGCAGCAAGCCGAACTCGCGCGTGCCCGAACCCAGAATCTCCGCAATGAGCTTTGTCCAAGATGCCAGGTCCGCAGCACTTGCCTCCAACACTGCCACATCTGATCTCGCGGAACTTTCCTGCTTCTGAGCTAAAGCCCGAGCAACCTTGGCCTTGCTCCAACCCTTCTTTAGAAGGCGCTGCTCGTCAGCCGCCCAGTCCTTGGCTTGACGGGCCCGTTGGTAATGAGACCCCAAGACGGTTCCGCAGTCGCAATGGCCCGGCGTGGTCAGAAAGTACCTTTGGTCACGCCCAAGTTGTCGCTCCATGCTCGGACTAGCTAGTGGGCGGAGCTGTCTACCGTACTTGCGCGCAATCGCATCAAGCGCCGCATGCGGGGAGGTGTCAGGAAGAACGGCGGTGACGAAGTGACACATGGGGCCTAACGCCTGAATTAGGGGGATCCTCGAAGCGGCTTCCCCTTAAATGAATTGTTAGGCGCCACTGCCAGCGCCGAACCGGTCGTATAGACCAATCACAAGGAGCGCAACGACGAGGACGATGAATCCGATGTGCTCTATGTCGTAGTTGGAACGGAAGAACCGCTTGCGGAAAGACCGACTTGCTAGGAACGGAGAGATCGCAATAGCGCCAGCAACCAGGCAGGCCACGCTGAGCCAGAAGTTGTATTGGAACCAGCTCCAGAGTTCGTTGAGCATGCCTGTGGCGCCTAACGCCTGAACTAAGGAGAGCCTCGAAGCGGCTTCCCCCTTGAATGAATTGTTAGACGCTGCCGTGAGCCAGCGCCCATTGAGACACAACCAGCAGAACGCTAACGGCGACCGAAACGTAGGCCAGCGCCACAACCCCTTTGTTACACCCCCGGGCAATGCCTGCAACTAGTACACAGATGCCGAGCCAGGTCAGTGGTAGCGCCAGCAGTGGTTCAACCATGCCGCAAGAGGCGCGATTGAATAAGCAAAGGCGCGAGTTGGAGAACAGGATGCCTGCGCCCGCGAGGAATAGCAGGCCGGCGAAGATCTCTAGGTTCCTGAGCCGAATCGCCATGGAGAGCGCCTAACGCCTGAATTAAGGGGAGCCGTGAAGCGGCTTCCCCTTGAATGAATTGTTAGATGGTGAGCCAGTGAGGTCGACGATGCCAACTGGCCGCAGTGGGAACCCCTCCGGCTGCACTCCAGGCGCATCTAGCCGGATGGTTCCGTCCGGCTGAGCCTCTACCCGCACCGGAGCAGTCGCGCCTGCTGGGCAAAGAGCATTCTGTACAGGTCCGACCTCGTACTCGTGCGCTATGGCACCGAAATTCACCCAAAGCGGCCTCTTGACCACGAAGCTCCCGGTTTGACCCGGTCCAACCGAAACTGCTGTGTCTTCTCCAGTGGGAATGAAGAGGTCAACGTCCGTGTTATTACGGATCTCCACTTCACAAGCATTGGCAAAGGGCGACAACAGCAGGCAGCACACGAGGGGAATGAGGCGTGACATTCGTTACCTCACCATCTAACGCCTGAATGAAAGGGAGCCGCGAAGCGGCTTCCACTTGAATGAATTGTTAGGCGTGCTGCCCCTCACGCCAAGCGCGCAACGCTAAGCGAAAGAGACAGATGCCGAGACAAGACCAGCCCAGAAGCATTACGAGAAACCAGAACGGATCGCTGGAAAGGCTAATCGGACCTAGGCGACGGCTCAAGGCCGTAATCCTCCCGTCCAGCAGGCCGGAAACAATCACGTAGAGGCAGCCCAAGCTGGCAAGGGCAACCAGGATCGCCACCATGCGAGAGAGCAACCTATTCGGGGCTTTCTTACTGCCGGTTCGATGACGCATCGGAGCACGCCTAACGCCTGAACTAAGCCGAGCCGCGAAGCGGCTTCGGCTTGAATGAATTGTTAGGGGGCACGCCTGACGAACCCCGGGTACTCGCGCGCCACCAAGTCCATGATGGCATCGCGGGCTGATATGTCGCTTGCTGAGGCCGCGGCAGCGCTCGGATCGTACCCTAGCGCCTCACGCTGGGCAGAAGAGAACTGGCCGAAGACAAAGCCGGTTCGATTAGCCGCGAAATCAAGGGTTAGTACAGCACCATCTTCCATCAGGCGGACAGGAAACAGGTAAAGACCATCCCAGCGATTGGGACCGAGCACTTCCGTGACACTGGGACTTTGCGCGGGCAGATCGATGGCGGAGTGGATCTGCTCAAGGGTATGTTCTTCGCCTCGCCAGGTCACATAAAGACGCTTCGGAGGGAGCTCGCTTTTGTCCTGAGATAGCGCAGTTAGCAACAACACTCCATTACCGCCGGTACTTTTCAACTCCGATTCTGACGATGGGAAGGCAATGTCGAATAGCGCAAGTCTTGGCACAGGTGCGTGTGGCGCATACTCAGCCGCCGCATCTTCTATGCGTTGATTCATCGCTTCCGGTGCGACAGGGTTCTGGGCCCATGAGGGAGTTCCAAGGACATGAACCGTGTGATCGGCAGAAGCGCAAGCGCCGAGAAGCGCAGCGATCACGAGTAGGCCGATGAACCGCATTAGTGCCCTCTAACGCCTGAGTTAAGCCGAGCCGCGAAGCGGCTTCGGCTTGAATGAGCTGTTAGAGCGCATCACGGCAACCCTCCATGATGGGCTCGGGGTGCGTTTCTAGGAAATACTCGACCTTGCCTAAGGCAGTTGCTGCTGCAGCGTTCCCGTTCTGGCCGGCTTGACGGAACCAGTAGATGGTACGAATGCAGTCGTATCGTGACTTGCTGTTCTCCACCAATGACAGGCCATACTCCCATTGACCCGCAGCATTCCCATTTTCAGCCGAAATCTGAAGCCAGTGGGCAACAATTTCTGGCGTCTGAGTGACTCGAGACTCTTGCGCCACTTCAAATGCAGCAGCCCCATCTCCTTTCAGCGCCTTCTCGATCTTGCAAGAGATATCGCACGCACTTGCGGAAACCAAGGGGGCGATCAAGAGCATTGCTGTGAGAGTCAGGATGGTTCTCATGCGCTCTAACGCTTGAATTAAGCCGTCCCGCGAAGCGGGTTCGGCTTGAATGAATTGTTAGGCACCATGCAAGCCACAGTGCAGTAGTTATGGAAGAGGTGGAAGATCACGGCGCGCACGTTGAATCAACTCCTCAATTACCTCAAGGGGAACATCGAGCTCAAAACACGATACTGAGAAGGTCTTGGTTACATCCGAGAAGAAGACCTCGGCGAGTTGTTGGAGTGGGTCGGTACCAGCGATGGATACCTCCAAGTACATTCCGTCTCGCTGAATGTCGCTGCCCCGTATGAACTCGTACTCGATGCCGTTCAATTCCACGATTGCCATCCAATGGTGCCTAACGCCTGAATTAAGGGGAGCCGCGAAGCGGCTTCCCCTTGAATGAATTGTTAGACATGCACCCTAGATGGGGCACGTCAACGGCTCTACATAAGTCTCCGCAGCCTCACCGGAGGACGATAGCCAAATGTATACATTTTGGTTGCATGGGCCATGCAAGGTACTTGTTGCCTCGTCCCCGTAAGAGAACCAGACCCGCCTGTAGGGAACCCCGCCCGAAAGGATCAGTTGCTCTTGAACCAGCGTCAGGGAAGCGCGGCCAGCAGCAAGAGTTGGAAATTGTTGCTTGAGCTGAGCGAGAAGCTCCGGCGTGCTCCAGCGGACAATCATCTTGGTGCCGCCGGGAAGCGCTGCGTACTCAGTTGCCTGGAAGGGTGGCTCTACCCTTGTGGGTAACTCGATAGGCTCGGGCAAGGTGTTACGCGGAACTGCGGCGCAAGAAGCCAGCGTGGCGACACCAAGAACCAGTGTTAGGAGTGCAAGCAGCTTTCCGTGCATGTCTAACGCCTGAATTAAGCCGTGCCGCGAAGCGGCATCGGCTTGAATGAATTGTTAGGTGCCGCCCAGCTACGGCACATAGACCAGATGAACCTTAACCGAGAAGCTGGGGATATCAGTTACCCGAGCCTGGAGCACCAGATCGCTCCGGCCCTCCTCTTGGGCCCACAGGTCAATGAGAGTGTCCCAGTGACTGCCCATCCAGATACAAACGGAAGACTCCCAAGCCTCCTCAGGCAGTGCTACCAGCGTGGCGCCATAGTCGCTGATGTAGGTGTGGATCTGAGTGGCCGTCTCAGTTGAGACCGGCTCAACTCCTGGAACTCCTGTCACTAGACGGTAGTCCGCAGCGACAAAGGCGGCCACGATCTCCCGGAACGTCTGCCGCCACGCAACTGGAATTGGCCGCTCTTCGCTTGCGCTCTCATCGCTCATGCAGCAATCACTCTAGTGCGGCACCTAACGCCTGAACTAAGGGGAGCCGCGAAGCGGCTTCCCCTTGAATGAATTGTTAGGCGCCAGCATGACTGACGGCGACTACCAAAGGAATGGACTCAGGCGAATGGAATGGGTCGCCGGGCAACGGCTCAAAGTGCGAGTGGTGACCCGGCTGTGCGCCTGGCGGTAGGTTGAACCAAGCTGAAAACCTAGCCAGAGACTCGTCCGAACCCGCGACCACAAGTCCGGATTGACTGGCAGTTACCAAGGTAGGGCCCGACGCGCGTTGGATGATGAGCTCGGACAGCGACCGGGAATACGGGGCTGGGTTACGCAGCGCCGCCGCGCATGACACAGAGTCTCCAGGGGAGCTCAGGAGCCCGATAATCGCGACCCGAACACGACGGAGATCGTCGGCGGAGCCGCTGATCTCAGCCTCGCGGTCGTCGGTGCAGATAGCAAGCATTCTTGGTCTGGCGCCTAACGCCTGAATTAAGGGGAGCCGCGAAGCGGCTTCCCCTTGAATGAATTGTTAGGCGGCAACGCAGTCCACCATGCCGACAAGCTCTGTCACGCCAAACTCCACGTCAAACTTTGGGAGTGCGGGAAGGCCAAGGATAGCTTGGCGAAAACCAGGGGATAACGCCTGCAGCGGGCTTTGGATGAGCCCGTAGGGTCCGACCGGCATGGCCCAGTCATAGACGTATAACCCCACGTTCCCGTAGTCCTCCCATACATGGCCGGTGCCCACGTGCGGGGTGCTGATTGTTGATGAGAGTGTGGAAATGGCATCTGCTGCGGCAGCCACAGACGCAGGAACGAAACCATCACCGGCAGTCACGAACAAGGCAAGCCGACCGTTGCGATCAACGGCGAACCACTCAAAGTCCACGCCTTTTAGATCGCAGGAAACTTCCATTGCCACCTAACGCCTGAATTAAGGGGAGCCGCGAAGCGGCTTCCCCTTGAATGAATTGTTAGGCGCGAGGGTAACCCAGGACAGCTCGGCGCCGGCAAGCCCTACCCCACAGCCAAAGACCAGACGGCCGGGAGCGCCCGACGAACGTTCCGTAGCCAACCCGCCGGAGCCCGTGCTTTTCCAATGTGTCCGAAGACAGTGCCGGCGCGCACCGTCCGAAGTTGCGAACTGCCCGAAGTGACTGACGCAACGTTGGGATGCGTGAGCGCCGCGCCACGCACCCACCGAAGCTAATGAAGCGACCGGCACCTGGCCGAAGAGCGGCGACCACCGAAGTCGAGACGCAACCGCTTGCGAGGAGTTGCTACAGCCAGCTCTTACGGCGCCTAACGCCTGAATTAAGCCGAGCCGCGAAGCGGCTTCGGCTTGAATGAATTGTTAGGCCCCGAACCGCCGAGCCACCGACTGGATGGCTGGCATGGCAAGTGGCGTGGCCCACTCCGTGACGGACTCTAGCTGAGGCGCAAGGCGAGCTAAAGCCTCAGGTGCCCAATGGGCGCGAAACTCACCAAGTGGTAGGCCGTCTAGCTCCGAGCAGACCGAACCAATGGCACCTGCGTCCGGATCGCCTGGATCTAGCTCGGCCTGGGCAAGCAACGGCCCTAACGCCCAACAGCCGTCCAGAACGCTCATTCTCCCCGAGGAAACCGCAGCAGCAATCTGCCCGGCCTCGCGCCGAAGACTTTCGACGTACTCGGCGTGCGTCATCTTTTCCATCGGGGCCTAACGCCTGAATTAAGGGGAGCCGCGAAGCGGCTTCCCCTTGAATGAATTGTTAGGCCACTCTACCGGGGGCATGGCTCAGGTGCGAGCGAGCAGACCTGAAGAACAGCGGCAACCGGATTGCCCTGTTTGGGCGGGGTGCAACCCTTGAACCAGATCAGGGTGTGCTGCCCAGGACGAAGCTCCGTGATCTCGAAGCCGCCACCATAGACGGTGAAAAGCTCGGTAGCCGAAGTAACAGCGACACGCTGTGGCTTGGCGGTGCCGCCGGCGCCACCGACTACGACATGATCCGGCGCCACGCTAAGGATCGTGCCGATGAGTGAGGCTGGAGAAGGTTCGTTCTCCCCGCCATCGGGAACTGGAAGGACACACTCCGACGCACTCACTTGGCCGGAAAGAGCCAGGAGGGCCAAAGCATGTGCATTCAGAAGACCGTATCGCATGCGAGTGGCCTAACGCCTGAATTAAGCCGAGCCGCGAAGCGGCTTCGGCTTGAATGAATTGTTAGGCGCCGCACACTGCATTGCATCCACCAAGTCGATTCGGAAGACCATCACAGTGTTCGGCGGAATGTAAGGGGGGGGAACCCGCCGCTCCGTACCCGAGCGACGGTGGGACGTATAGTTCCCAAGTATCGCCCTCGCGCATCAAGGGTATTGCCTGCTCCCAGGCGGGAATCATCTGCTTGAGGTCAAAAGATGCGGGCTCTTCGCCCGCATTGCGGCTGTCATCCACGACAGCATTGCTGCCAATGAGCGACATTTGATAGTGAAGCCGGACGGTGGAATCGGGGGCGGGTCGGCACCCAGAACCGTGCGCAATCACTCTGTATTGCAGCCCAGTCGAGGTTTCGGTAACGCCCTCGTTGCCGCGGTTTTCGGCCAGGAACAAATTGGAGCGATTGAGGTTGGCAATCGCCTCCTCTTGATCGTCTGCGGCTTTAGCAGGTGACGAAAGCGCCAGAAGCATGCATATGCCAAGGAAGTAGTTGTTCATCGTGGTCGTCATGAAGGCGGCGCCTAACGTTTGAATTAAGGGGAGCCGCGAAGCGGCTTCCCCTTGAATGAATTGTTAGCTGCCAGTGAGGTCACAGGGCATCCGTGGTCTTTCTGACAGCAATCTCGACCAAACGTTGATCTACGCCAAAGATGTAGAAGGCCTCAACACTTGTGGTGAAGATAAGCGAATACTCGCCAACGACGGTATGGGTAAAGCTGCCGCCAGCAACGGTGCTTGGTGGATAAGCGGTATTGGGCGCAACTGCGCCTCGCCACAGCGGAGCCGGCTTGAGGCCTTGGGCCTGCAAGTGAGCCAAGACCTGATCCTCCGAGGAGCCGATCGGAGTCGCCTCTAGCAGCCGCGATTCAATCTTCTCCGGGCTGAGGTGCCAGCGCCAATCTGGAAGGACGGCAACGGCTAGAGCGCCTGCAACGGCGAGAGCGATCAGCGCTGCGGTAGATCTACGCCAAGCTTTCATGGCAGCTAACGCCTGAATTAAGCCGAGCCGCGAAGCGGCTTCGGCTTGAATGAATTGTTAGGCACCATGCTGCCGAATGGAGTCTGCGGCAGGCAATGGAACCGCCCCTGTCCCAACTAGCTCTAGACCGACAATTGCTCCTTGGCTGGCCCAAACGATTACATCAATGTCTTGGCCGTCAGCGGTGGCGCGGGCGTCAGCAACTATCTTGCCCGTGGAAGCGTCCCCGTAAGGGCCGAACCAGACAGTGGCACAACCGCACGTGCAGCCCGCTGTGACCTGCAGCACCCTAATAGATTCCGCCAACATTGGCGTAGCGTTGCCCGTCGGAGCGACCTCAAGGGCACGCTCCACGATCGATGCTTCTAAGGGGCTTATCGGACGCGTCATTGATTGGAATGGTGCCTAACTACTAATAGACCCCAACCCGGGGTGTTGGCCGGAGTGTGTCGGTAGCGCCCGAGGCCGTCAAACGGGAGAAAGCCTAACGCCGCACGGACTTGGCTCGCAGCCTGAGCGACACTGCTTGCGGATAATCGTCGCGAATGACGGCGCCAGGACCCTGATAAGACGTATGACGGCGAGGAAACCCCGATAACGGACGCGTGGCTTGCCGCCGCGGCTTGCGCGAGGTGTGCACGGGGATGCGGCTCAAACGCTACAGCCTGCGGACCGAGAGGGGGCCATCTGCGCGGGTCGCCGGATATTCGTGAGTGCGCCGCAAGCGCCCGCGCGCACTTGACGGGGTGACAGCCGGAGCCTTCCTGACGCCGAATCACGCCAAGCAGCTACACCGGGATCGCACGCACCACCGGCGACGGGCCTTCGCGCTGCGGGCACACCCGGCGCATTGTGCGCCGGGTGGCCTGGTCGCCTGCGATGGCCCCTACCGGTTGTAGGCTCCGTACAGATAGAGCCCTGCACTGTCCGGCCGTGGCGTCCCGTCGAAATCATCCGCGGGAGGCTGCAAAGCCATGGGCAGCGTGATGGCGGGAACAAACGACTGGTGCATCTGATACGGATGCAGAGAGCTGCTTTCGGCTCCCAGTCGATAATCCTGGTTCTGCAGTGAGCGCAGCAGGTTCGCCACTCCCTCGCCGCTGGCCGAATCGTTGAGCAGCGGGAAGTCGGCGGCGCGGACATCGATGATGTTGTAGGCGCCGCGCACCCGGTTGTCGGCACCCGGAGAACCGTTGAGCGAGGCGATATCTCCATCCACCGCGTTGTCGCGATTCCGCCAGAAGACGTTGAAGTACAGATGCGCGGTGCTGTCCTGGACGGCCAGGCCGGCGCCTTCGTTGTCCACGACCGTGTTGTTGAGGATCGTGACGAAGTTGCGGCCGTGGTTTCCGTTCGGGCCCGCACAGGTGTCGCCGCAGTTGCCGTCGACCAGGATCGCGCCGGTTCCGAAGTTCCTGGCGACCACGTTGTTGTAGACATAGCCCACGTTGAACTGGTCGAGGAAGATCGCCGACCCTGCCCTGCCGGCTCGGTTGGCCTCGAACCAGTTGTTGCGCACGACCAGCAATGCCACCGATGCGCTTCCGCCGCGGTCGTGCTGTCCGATCAGGCCGCCGCCGACGCCGTAATGATCGCCATCCGACAGCGTGTCGTTGCCGAAGAACTCGTTGTGGTGGACATCGCCATGCATCCCGATCGACAGCCCCGCGCCATGCGGAAGCGATGGCTCGTACAGACGGTTGCTGCGGATGATGTTGTGGTGCACGTTGGCGACGAGGCCCGTCATCGATACGACGTCGCCGAACCCGTCGTTGGCGCTGGTGGTCTGCAGCAGCGCGCCCAGGTTCGTGGTCCCGCCGCCGATGTTGACGCCACCGCCGTGGTGGCCGCCGCCGTTGTCCTCGATGACGTTGTTGGCGATCTCCACCGCCACCGTGCGCCCGCCGCCGACATCGACGCCGCCGCAATCCGTGCGCGTGGCCGGCGTTGTGCAGCCGTTGTGGTGGACGTGGTTGTTGCGCAGCGCGACGCGCTCGTTCGCATCCCAGGCAGTCACGGCGATGCCGCGGTCATTGCTTCCGGTCACTACGAATCCGTCGATCACCAGATCGACCGGTGCTTCGGCGCGAAGGACGTGCTGGCCGGCGTCGGCCGGGCGCACAGCCGTGGGGAAGGCAATCGCATCGCGTGCGCTGAAGGCGCCGTTCAAGCCGCCCACGAGGATGCGCCGGCGCTGCATGCCGAGGTCGACGTTCTCGACATAGGCGCCGGTGGCAACGCAGAGGACGACGGGGCTGCTGCCGGCCGCCGCGATGCCCTGGGTGATCGTCCCGACAGGATTCGCCCGGGTGCCGGTGCCAGCGGAGCCGGCGCGAACGAACACGCTGCTCCAGCCCGAAGGCCGTTGCGCGTCGTTGGTGCATCCATAGTCGATGTAGCCGTTGCCACCGATGCCAGCTCCGGCCACCTTGTCGGAACGCAGCGGACCGCCCTGCGTAGTGCCGCTGGAGTATGTCCAGGACCAGGCGACATTGGCCGCGGCATTGCCGGCAAGGTCGCGGACACCGCCGACGGACAGCGTCGCCACGCCCGCCGGTACTGCATTGCTTGGCGTGATCTGCACGGTGTCGTTGCCGGCCAGCGCGACGGTGGCGGGCACGACCGTGGTTCCCACGCGCAGGTCCACCGTGACGGACTGGATCGCGACCGGCTCGTTGAACTGCACCGAGATCTGCGCCGACAACGGCACGCCCGCGGCCTGGGCCTCCGGCGCGAGCCGGACGACAGCGGGCGGCGTGGTTTCCGCGGGACTGCGATAGCGCCATCTCAGCTGGCTGTCCGCCATGACGTTACCGGCGCCGTCGGCGATACCCGCGATGGACAGCGTCGCATCGCCGAACAGCCCGGCGTTGGCGGCCTGCACGCTGAGCGTGCTGCCGTTGCTGCCGACCGTGGCCGCGACCGGCGCATTGTTCACGCGCAACACGACCGACGCGCTGCGGATGACGATCGGCTCGTTGAAGTTGACGGTGATGCCGGTGGCCGGATCGACGTTGACCGCGTTGTCGGCAGGCACGCTGCTGACGATGCGCGGTGCCGCGGTGTCGGCCGCGGGTTGTCCGCCGCCTTTCTTGCCCCCGCCGCCGCAGGCGACGAGGCTGCCCACTGCAACGACCCACAGCACATGACGCAGGACGGGGATCAGTTGCATTGGCTGGCCCCCAGCGTGGTGTGCCCGTTGCGGCCGCTGACCAGCAGGACACCGGGCGTCCATCCGCCATTGCCGTTGTCCTGCAACCGGATCTGGTAGCTCGGACGGACGGCGTTCGGGATGTCGTCTGTCCACGCGACGGCCTGATTGCAGACCGGGCTGCCCGCGAGTGGCGCGGTGGTGTTCGGACTGAGCGCCAGTCCTCCGGTCATCAGGTTGGCCACGCCGGTTACGTGATGGACGTCGTTGGCGCCGGGATACGTGAAGTCGTCGATCTCGACCTCGTTGTCGCCATAGCCCGGTGTCGGGTAGCCGTTCCACAGCGGCTGGTTCCAGTTGCTGGTGACGTAATTGCGGCGCAACTCGATCTGCTCGCCCTTGTAGGTGTTCCAGTGGAACGGCTGCGCGTTGGTGAGGCCGTTGCCGGTGCTCATGACCTGCACGGCATTGTTGACGGCGACATAACGGCCCCAGAACTCGGTCGGCGTCCTGCGCCGGATCACGCCGTAATCCTTGCCGTTGGCGATCATGTGGAAATCGACGTGGTTGGCGTCCAGCACCAGGCTGCCGGTGTAAAAGTCGTAGGAGTCGGCGTTGTCGAGGCAGCAACTGAACAACGTGGCCGCGCCGGCGCTGCTGTTCTTGTTGAGGCTGGTGAGGATGGAGTTGAAGTAGAACCAGAGCTTGCCGCGACGGCCGTCGATCGGGCTGTTGTCCGAGCCGAAGTGCACCATCGATGCGCCCATGGTCTGGACGTGCACGTTGTGGTTCCGGCGGAAGATGTTTCCGTACATGTAGCTGCCGTGGTCGTACTTGAGCCAGTCGCGCTCCATCTGGGTGCGCAGCGCCGGTGTCACCGCGCCCGGACTCTGGTCCGCCAGGCGCTGGAAGAACCACGGGAACACCGACGGGCGGAAGTCTTCGATGTCGATCAGGTCGATCGAATGGGCGCCGTTCTCGAAGTAGTTGTAGCGGACCAGTTCGCCGACGGTCCGCATCTTCAGGTCGTTGCCGTTGGACGCCTCGTCGTTGTCGATGGTGCCGTTGTTGTCGATGTCGTAGCGGATGGGGTCGCCGAAGTAGTTGTACTGGACGACGAAGTTGACGCCCTGGATGTACGCCTGGTGCACGTTGTAGTCGTCGACCAGGCCGTTGTCGTGGAAGTAGTTGGCTTCCAGCAGGAAGTTGCGGGTCAGGTAGTGGTCACCGCCGTAGTCCAGGCCGCGACTGATCACGTAGACGCCCACCGGGCAGAACGACATTTCGTTGTCGCGGATGGTGACGTTCTGCGCGCGGGATACGTACACGCAGCCGGTGTGGCTGTTATAGGGGTGGGACAGGTTGTCCATGCCGATGTAGCTGGCGCTGTGGTTCGCACCGGAGTACGGCGGCGACATGGTGCCGGCCAGGTTCAGGCCCTCGACGGCGATGTTCCGGATGCCGCTGTCCCGGGCGATCGCGACGATGCCGCGGTTGACCGTCGAATACTCCTGCGACGGTGTGCCGATCTGGCTCTGCAGGGCGCTGCTGTTGCGCACCCGGGCATTCAATCCGAGCAGCTTCGGCCGTGCGCCGTTGGCATCCTTGATGCCGCAGACCTTGATGTCGCTGCTGACGATGAAGATGCGCTCGTTGTACGGGTCCGCCTTAGGGTGGATGCGCACCATCGTGTGCGGCGGCAGCGTCTCCCACGCCACCTGGTTCAGGCTGGTGACCGGCTGGTTCGGACCGACGTTGATGACGTTGGCGGCGAAGTTGGCGTTGTCCGGGTGGGTCGGGTCGCAGTTGGCGAGCGTCAGCGATTCGCGCAGGCCCGGGAAGTCCTGACCGGTGAAGCCGTTGTTCGCGAGGTCGTCGCCGGAAGGCGGGCGCAGCGTCCACGACCACGTCGTGGTGGCCATGACGTTACCGGCGGCATCGCGGGCACCGGCGATGGACAGCGTCATCGCACCGGTCAGTTGCGAGGCCGGTGTCGGCACCAGGGTCAGCACGCTGCCCTGGATGACCTGGGTGAACGGCACCGCCTGGCTGCCGTTGCTCAGACTCAACACCATCCCCGTGCCGACGACAGGTTCGCTGAAGGTGACGGTGATCGGCTGCATCGGGTCGACGGAGCCTGCGTTCGCATCAGGCACCCGCGACGTGATGGCCGGCGCAACGGTATCGGCCTGGAGGACGGTGACGGCAACCGAGGCGGAGCGGGTGGGACTGGCGACGCTGGTCGCCGTCACGGTCGCACTGCCTGGGTTGCTGCCCGCCATGAAGAGACCGGTCGTCGAGATCGTGCCGGCGCCGGCGGCGGACCAGGTCACCGCGGCGTTCGTCGTGCCGGACACCGTCGCGGTGAACTGTTGAACGCCACCCGTCGCGACCGAGGCGGACGACGGGCTGATCTGGATGGTGATGTTCGATGCGCCGGGCTTGCCCGACTTGCCCTTCCCCCCGCCACAGGCGGAGAGCAGTACGGTTCCGACCAGCACCAGTATCAGTGCCAGTTGCTTGGTGTTTAGCACTTGAAGAGCCCCCTCTCTAAGTGGATGTCTGTTGTTGAACACGTGTTGCGCCGCCCGCGTACGCGGAGCGGACAAGCGGTGCCTCTTGCCGCCGTGGTGTTGTCCGAGGCGAACATGCACGCGCGACCCGGCAGCGCCAGCGAAAACGCGCCGCTGCACTGGAACGTCGTGCCGGTCGCCCACGAACGTTCGCTGCACTGTCCGTGCACAGAAAAGGAAAGTGGCCCGGGCATCACGACGGCCGGGAAAGCGCTGGCTCCCAAGCCGTCGGACTGGAGTGCTGCCGCGTCGTCCGGGTGCGCAGACTACAAATGCGCCGGCGCACGAAGATGCGACGCGATGCTCAGAAAAAATACGCAGCGACGTTGAATTAATTATTGAAAGACGGACGCGCCGAAGGATGCTGAAACGGCCCTTCGATGATTAATTTCGGCACATGAGCGCGCCGCCGCATCCGCACCCGGCGTCCGCGAGACACGTTTTGCTGCAACGCTGATGCTGTTTTCTCCGGCGACGAGGATCGCCAGCCCCGGAGGCGGAGCTCGCTGCTCCGCCGATGTGACTTTCTGCTCCGGTGACGAGGCTCCCACGCCCGGCGTACGCGGCAAGTTCCCTCATGCGTGATGCTTTTTTCACCATCGACGGGGATCGGGAGCCCGGCGTGAGTAGCTCCCAGCTTCGGAACTTGAGCATTCCGGCCGGCGCCTGGAGCTTTCAGCTTCAACGGCTTCGCGTCCGGAGAGGCACCGGTTAGGCGATGGCGTCACGACGCCGAAGACACGATCTTCAGAGCCACATTTCTTCCAGGTGCGATGAGGCGACACGTGCCAGTTGCGGCGGGGCGCTAGTCCAGGATGCCGCCCAGGCAGAGGTACTTGACCTCGACGTAGTCCTCGATGCCCTGGCGCGCGCCTTCCCGCCCCAGGCCGGATTGCTTGACGCCGCCGAAGGGCACTTCGGCCGTCGATATCAGCCCGGTATTGACGCCCACCATGCCGCATTCCAGCGCCTCGCCGACACGGAAGATGCGGCCGATGTCGCGGCTGTAGAAGTAGCTGGCAAGGCCGAACTCGGTGCCGTTGGCGAGCGCGATTGCTTCCTGCTCCGTATCGAAGCGGAACACCGGCGCAATGGGGCCGAAGGATTCTTCGCGCGAGCAGAGCATCGACGGATTCGCATCCGCCAGCACCGTGGGTTCGAAGAAGCGTGGGCCCAGCCCTTCGGCACGCCTGCCGCCGGCCATCAACCGCGCGCCCTTCGCCAGCGCGTCGGCCACATGCAACTCGACCTTGGCCACCGCCGCATCATCGATCAAGGGACCCTGGTCGACGCCGACTTCCAATCCATTTCCCAGTTGGATGGCCGCGACCCGGGCCGCCAGCTTTTCCACGAAGGCCTCGTAGATCCCGGCCTGCGCATAGAGGCGGTTCGCACACACGCAGGTCTGGCCCGCATTGCGGTACTTGCTGGCCATGGCTCCTTCGACGGCCGCGTCCAGGTCGGCGTCGTCGAAAACGATGAAGGGAGCATTGCCGCCCAGCTCGAGCGACAGCTTCTTGATCGTCGGTGCGCACTGGCGCATCAGGATGCGCCCGACTTCGGTCGAGCCGGTGAAGGACAGGTGTCGCACCACCGGGCTTTCGCACAGGACCTTGCCGATGGCGATCGAATGCTCCGCATCGGCGGTGAGCACGTTGAGTACGCCGGCCGGCACACCGGCGCGCTCCGCGAGTTCGGTCACGGCCAGGGCGGACAGCGGCGTTGCCTCCGCCGGCTTGATCACCACGGTGCAGCCCGCCGCCAACGCCGGCGCGACCTTGCGGGTGATCATCGCGATCGGGAAGTTCCAGGGCGTGATCGCGGCACAGACGCCAACCGGCTGCTTGATCGCCAGGTAGCGCTTGTCGGCGTCGGTCGTCGGGATGGTTTCGCCGTAGATCCGCCTGCCTTCCTCGGCGAACCATTCGATGAAGCTTGCACCGTAGAGCACCTCGCCGCGCGCCTCGGCCAGGGGCTTGCCCTGCTCGGCGGTCAGGATGCGGGCCAGGTCGTCGGCATGCTGGAGCAGCAGCCGGTGCCAGCGCAGCAGGATGGCTGCGCGCTCCCTGGCGGGCATCACCCGCCACGCGGGCCACGCCGCGTTGGCCGCCTGGATGGCGGCCTCGGCATCGGCGGGTCCGAGGTTGGGCACCACGGCCAGGCGCGCGCCTGTGGCGGGATCGTTCACGGCAAAGCCTTCATCGGCTCCGTCGATCCACGCGCCGCCCACCAGGGCATTGCGCTTCAACAGGCCAGGGTCGGCCAGGGCGTCCAGTGGATGGGTTTGCATCGTTACTCCACAACGCCGAAGAAGCGGCCGATCCAGTAAGCCGCGCAGATATCGACATCGGCTGCATAGGGACCGGTGGTACCGCACTGCTGCGCACCGGTGCCCGGATCGATGGCGACGGCGTGGCCCATGCCCTGCACCGTGATGGTCTGCACCACCGTTCCACCGGACGTCGCGTCGTAGGAGCTGCGTGCACGACCGAGAAGCTCGTCGTCCTTGTCGGCCACCGCGTCGATGCCATGGACGTCGGTCCACTGCAGGACCTGCTGGCGCTGGCCGGGGAACTGGATGACCGGGTCGGCGCTGCCGTGCCAGATCTGCACCTTCGGCCACGGTCCGCGGTAGCCCGGATGACCGCTGCGCGCCAGGTCGCCCCACTGCCGCGCGGTGTAGTCACGCTCGCCCTTGGCGCACGGCGCGAGTTGATCGAAGGCCATCGCACACTTGTAGGGGAAGCTGGATTGCGGCGCGCCCGCGGCGAAGACATCCGGATAGGTCGCCAGCATCACGTTGGTCAGGTGCCCGCCCGACGACATGCCGGTGATGTAGGTCCGCGAAGCGGACACCTTGAACCGCTTGCGCATGCGCTCGACCATCTGCCTGACCGACAGCGGTTCGCCGGCTTCGCGTGCCTGGTGCTCGGGCAGCCACGTGCGGAAGCAGCCGGCGAACGGCTCGTTCTCCTTCGACGTCTGCGGGAAGACCAGGGCGACCTTGTGGCGATCGGCCAGCGTGGTCCAGCCCGAGGTGTCGGCGATGCCCTGCGCCGTCTGCATGCAGCCGTGGGCGACGACCACCAGCGGTGCGCCCGCCGGCAGGTCGGCGGGGACGTAGTGGAACATGCGCAGTTGGCCGGGATTCGTGCCGAAGCCGGTGTCCTCGGTCAGCGTGGCCTGTGCACAGGCGGAAGCGCTGAAGGCCGCGCAGGCCAGCGCCATGAACACGGAGCGGAGTTTCATGCCTTCAATCCTCCAGAAGCAACGAGCATTTCAGTCCACGACATCGAAGAAGCGGCCGATCCAGTAGGCGGAACAGATGTTGAAGTCTGCCGAATAAGCGCTGATGGCGCCGCATTGCTGCGGACCCAGGCCGGGATCGACCGCGATGTAATGCCCCATGTTCTGCACGGTGATGGTCTGCACCTTGGTAGTGCCGGCGATCGTCTTGTAGGAATTGCGCACATGGAAGAGCAGGTAGTCGCTCCAGTCGACCACGGCATCGATGCCGTGGACATTCGTCCACTGCATGACCTGCTGGTACTGGTTGGGCAGGTAGATCAACGGGTCGAGGCTGCCATGCCAGATCTGCACTTGTGGACGCGGCCCGCTGTAGCCCGGATAGCCGCTGCGCGCGAGGTTGCCCCACTGCAGCGCGGTGTAGTTCCGACCGGCCTGGGCGCAGATCGACAATTCACTGAACGCCATCGCGCACTTGTACGGGAAACTGGACTGCGGCGCGCCCGCGGCGAAGACATCCGGGTAGGTCGCCAGCATCACGTTGGTCAGGTGTCCGCCCGACGACATGCCGGTGATGTAGGTGCGCGTGGTGGACAGCGGGTACAGCGCGCGCATGCGTTCGATCATCTGCCGGACCGACAGCGGCTCGCCGGCATCGCGCGCCTGATGCTCGGGCATCCACGTGCGGAAGCATCCGCCGGTCGGTTCGTTGGCGGTCGACGTCTGCGGGAACACCAGGGCGAACTTGTCGCGCCAGGCCAGCGTGGTCCAGCCCGTGGCGTCGGCCATTTCCTGCGCCGTCTGCCCGCAGCCGGGGGCGACCACCACCAGCGGCGCATCCGCCGGCAGGCCGGACGGAACGTAATAGAACATGCGCAGGTTGCCGGGATTCGTACCGAAGCCGGTGTCCTCGGTCAGCGCGGCCTGCGCGCTGACCGAAGCACTGGACAGCATGAAGGCGAGTGCCGCAAACATCTTGAAGAAGCAACGATTTCTCATGCCTTTATCCTCCAGTTGCAGCGGATGTCCGGGAATCGGCAACGACGATCGACTGTCCTCGCGACTCCCACCGGTTACAGATGCAAGGTGCGTCCCCAGGCGCCCAGCACGGCTTCGTGCATGGCCTCGGACATCGTCGGATGCGGCAGCACCGCGGCCATCAGTTCCGCTTCGGTGGTTTCCAGCGTCTGAGCGATGACGAAGCCCTGGATCATCTCGGTCACTTCCTCGCCAACCATGTGCGCGCCGAGCAGTTCGCCGCTGACTTCGTCGAACACCACCTTGGCGAAGCCGCCGGTGGCGCCCATGGCGATGGCCTTGCCATTGGCCGCGAAGGGAAACTTGCCGACCTTGATGCGGTGGCCCGCTGCCCTCGCCCTGGCTTCGGTCAGGCCGACGCTGGCCACCTGCGGGTGGCCGTAGGTGCAGGCAGGAATCTTCAGCGGATCCAGCGCATGGGTCGCGAGTCCGGCGATGTGTTCGACGCAGAGCAGGCCCTCGTGGCTGGCCTTGTGCGCCAACCAGGGCGCACCGGCCACGTCGCCGATGGCGTAAACGCCGGGTTCGGCGGTCTGGCAGTGGGCGTCGGTGACGATGTGGGTCTTCTCGACCCGTACCGCCGTATTCTCCAGGCCCAGATCCTCGACGTTGCCGACGATGCCGGCCGCGACCAGCACGACCTCGGCCTGGATCGTCTGGTCCTGCAGTTCGACGTGCCAGCGTTCGTCGCGCCGAACGGCGGAGCGGATGGTCGCGCCCGCATGCAATCTGATGCCGTCGCGCTGCAGGGAGGCGGCCACATGGGCCGAGACTTCTTCGTCCTCCATTGGAAGGATGCGCTCGGCCATCTCCACGACCGCGACCTCCACGCCCACGGCGCGGTAGAAGCAGGCGAACTCGATGCCGATGGCACCCGCACCGACGATGAGCATGCTCGACGGAAGCCGCGGCGGCACCAACGCCTCGCGGTAGGTCCACACGCTCTCGCCGCCATCGGCCGGGAACACCGGAAGCTCGCGTGCCCGCGCGCCCGTCGCAAGGATGATGTGATTGGCGCTCACGTTGGTCGCCGAAGCATCGTTCGACTCAATCTGCACGCGACCCTTGCCGGTCAGCCGTGCATGCCCGGCGATCACGCTCACGCCGTTCTTCTTCATCAGCTGCGCGACGCCCTTGTTGAGCTGCATGGCCACGGCGCGCGAGCGCTCGACCATCGCCGGCACGTCGGCCTGGGGCGCCGCCACCCGCACGCCGAACTGCGCCGCGTGCTTCACCGTGCGCAGCACGTCCGCCGAGCGCAGCAGCGCCTTGGTCGGAATGCAGCCCCAGTTGAGGCAGATGCCGCCCAGCTTGTCCTTCTCGACCAGCGCGGTGCGCAACCCGAGCTGCGCGGCGCGGATCGCGGCCACGTAGCCGCCGGGGCCGCCACCGACGATCAGCACGTCGAAATCCGTCCCGCTATCGGTCATCGGTTCAACCCACCAGCGCCAGCGGCGACTCGATCGCGCGCCTGAACGCAGCCAGCCAGTGCGCGGCCAGCGCGCCGTCGATGGCGCGGTGATCGACCGAGAGCGTGCAGC
This sequence comes from Lysobacter niastensis, assembly GCF_015453285.1. Lineage (GTDB taxonomy): Bacteria > Pseudomonadota > Gammaproteobacteria > Xanthomonadales > Xanthomonadaceae > Lysobacter_J > Lysobacter_J niastensis. Next base: position 76,810 of record NZ_JADLZT010000004.1, on the reverse strand, counting down.
GCATCACCTCGCCCACGACCAGCGCGCCGTTCTCGACCACCGGCATCTGCCGGGTCGCGCCCACGGCGAGGATGGCGGCCTGTGGTGGATTGATGATGGCGCTGAACTCGTCGACGCCATGCATGCCAAGGTTGCTGATGCTGAACGAGCCGCCCTGGTATTCGTCCGGTTGCAGTTGCCCGGCGCGGGCACGCGCAGCCAGATCTGCAATCTCGGTGCTGATCGTCCGCAGCGATTTCGCTTCGGCATTGCGCACGATCGGCGTGATCAGTCCGTTGTCGGTGGACACCGCCACCGCGATGTCCGCGCTGGCGTACTGGCGCATCGCCGACTCGGTCCAGCCGACGTTCGCCTCGGGCACTTCGAGCAGGGCCAGCGCCGCGGCGCGCACGATGAAGTCGTTCACCGAGATCTTTCGCGTCGCGCCGGCCGCGGATGCTGCATTCATTCCGGCCCGCAGCGCCAGCAATGCATCCATGCGGCAATCGACCGTCAGGTAGAAGTGCGGAATGCTGGACTTGCTCTCCGTCAGGCGCTTGGCGATCGTCCGCCGCATCGCGCTGTGCGGGATCTCCCGGTACGCGGCGGCAGCGGCGACCGCCACAACAGCGGGCGCTGCCGGTGCGGCGGCCGGACGTGCGGCTTCAACATCGCGTTTGACGATCCGGCCATTCGGCCCGCTGCCCACGCAGGTAGCCAGGTCGATTCCGCGCTCGCGCGCCAAGCGCCTGGCCAACGGGCTGGCGAACAGACGACCGGCCGGTGCAGTCGGCGTTGCTGCAGGACGCTCCACCATCGCTGCCGCGTCCTGGACGGGCTCGGGTGCGATCGCACTTGCGGATGCGGCCAACAGGGCCGAGACGTCCGCCGCGGTCTCGCCCGACGCCAGCAACACCGCGATCGGAGCACCGACCTCGACTTCCTGCCCGGCGGCCACGAACAGATGGCCGATCGTTCCGGCCTCGTCGGCAGCGAGTTCGACCACCGCCTTCTCCGATTCGATGTCGGCCAGCACCTCGCCCACCTCCACGGCGTCGCCGACCTGCTTGTTCCAGCCGGCGAGCACCGCGTGGGTCGCATTCGCCGCCACTTCGGGCATGCGCAACAGAGTCGCCATGTCAGGCAGTTCCTTCGTCGATCGATGCGTTCATCGCCGCGCGCCCTTGTCGCGCACCAGCGACTGCAGGCTGGCCACCACTTCCTCGGTGCGCGCCGTGGCCGCACGCTCCAGCACCTTGGAGATGCTGGGCGAGGCTTCGGCGCCGGTTACGCGCTGCACCGGCTGGTCCAGCCAGTCGAAGCAGCGGCGCTGGATCTCGTCGGCCAGCCAACCGCCGTAAGACGTACCGCGCACGCCCTGCTCGACGATCAGCACGTTGTTGGTCTTGCGGATGCTGGCCTCGATCGCGTCCCAGTCCAGGCTCGCCCGATCGAGCCAACGCAGGTCGATCACCTCGGCGTCGATCCCGGTCTGCTCCACGGCTTCAAGCGCGTGCGCCACCATCGACAGATAAGTCAGCACCGTCGCTTCGGAACCGCTGCGGCGCACGGCCGCCTTGCCCAAGGCGATCTGGTAATCGAAATCCTCGACCGGCGCCGGACCCTGGGTGCCGTAGAGATCCACGTGTTCGATCACCAGCACCGGGTCCTTGCACGCCAGCGCGGCGTTCATCAGGCCGACGTAGTCGAACGCCGTCGACGGCGCGACGATGCGCCAACCCGGGCTGGTGGCGAAGATGCCGGCCGGGTCCATCGAATGCTGCGAGCCGTAGCCCGTTCCCATCGCGACCTTGGTGCGCAGCACCAGCGGCATTTCGAAGCCGCCGCCGAACATGTGGCGGGCCTTGGCGATCTGGTTGAACACCTGATCGGCGGCCACCCACATGAAGTCGGGGTACATGAACTCGATCACCGGCCGGTAGCGTCCGTCCATCGCGAGGCCGCCGCCGAGTCCCGCAAACGCGTTCTCGCTGATCGGCGTGCCGAGCACGCGATCGGGGAAGCGATCGCGCAGGCCGCGCGTCGCACCGTTGGTGCCGCCCTTGAGCCGGTGCACGTCCTCGCCCATGACGACAACGCCGGGATCGGTCTCCATGCGCCGGCCCATCACGTCGGCCACCACGTCCACGAAGCGGCGCTGCTCGAGCTTGCCGGCATAGCGCTCAAGTTCCTCGGTGCGCGCGCCGTCCAGCTCGCGCAGATCGCTGCGCAGGGCCACGTCCCGGAAGTCGGGGCTGGGCCAGAGTTCGGGGCGGATGCGGCGCTTGCCGGACTTGCCGTCCGGGTCGGCCTCCAGCAGGGCCGCACACGCGTCGCGCATGGCGTTCTTCACCCGCTCACGCAATGCGGCCACGCCGGCTTCGTCGATCAGCCCGCGGGCGATCATCTTCGCTGCCAGCAGATCCAGCGGATCACGCGCACGCCACTGCTGCTCTTCGCTCTTGTCGCGGTAGCCGAATGCGCTGCCCGGGAACGGGCCGTTCTGGTGGAAGAAGCGGTAGACGTCGGCTTCGATGATCGTCGGCCCGTGGCCGGCGCGCATGTGGGCCAGCGCCTCCTGCGTCGCCAGGTGCACCGCCAGCGGATCCATGCCATCGACTTTCCAGCTCGGGATCGCGAAGGCGCTGCCGCGGGCGGACAGGCGCGGCTCGGCGGTCACTTCTTCCACCTTGGTCGAAACCGCGTAGCCGTTGTTCTCGATGAAGAAGCACAGCGGCAACTTCCAGGCCGCGGCCAGGTTCATCGTTTCCAGGACCGAACCGATGTTGACCGCGCCGTCGCCGAAATAGGTGAACACCACCGCGTCGGTGCCGGCATGCCGGTGCGCCCAGGCCGCGCCCGCCGCGAGCGGCACGCCGCCGCCGACGATGGCATTGGTGCCGAGCGCGCCGGCCTCGGTCCACTGCAGGTGCATCGAGCCGCCGCGTCCGCCGCAGAAGCCCTGGGCCAGGCCCAGAATCTCGGCCAGCGTGCGCTGCAGCAGCTGCTGGATCTGCGGCGACAACGCTTCGCCCGGACCGATGCCCTGTGGCGCCAGGTGACCCAGCGCCTTGGACAGGAACTGGTGATGTCCGCGGTGCGAACCGTTGACCTGGTCGGCGCTGGTCAGGCCGACGATGGAGCCGGCCGCACCGCCCTCCTGGCCGATGCTGGAATGCGCCGGGCCATGCACCAGTCCTTCCGCGGCGAGTTCCAGCACGCACTCCTCGAAGCCGCGGATCAGGTGCATGTGGCTCAGCAGATTGCCCAGCAGGGCCGGGTCGGCCTGCGACCAGTCCTGGTCGGTGCTGCGCAATTCCAGCCATGCGGCGGCCGGAGCCAGTGTCGAGTGCTCGGTCATTTCGTCAGTTCCGGAGAATCGGGGTCGGCGCCAGGTCGGCGCGTCGCGGCTGTTTTCAGCCCGGTTGCCTGGCAGGCGCGGGCGAGGCCACGGCCTCGCGCTTCAGCCAGCCCATGTGGCGTGCGGCGATCAGGTAGTGGAGCGCAGCCCACAGGAAGACCAGCAGCATGATCACGATGCCGTCCTGGGTGCCCTGCGCCATGGCGCCGGTGCACGCGCTTTGCAGCGAGTCGGCGGCGCCGGGTGCGGCCACGCCGCCCGGGCACTGCGTGGCGAAGTCGCCCAGGCCGGATGCGGAGAAGCGTCGGTTCGCGGCGTAGTCGATCAACGCGCCGGTGGCGTAAGGGCCGATGCCCAGTCCCACCAGGTTGACGACCACGAAGAACAGCGCCGTCGCGGTGGCCCGCATCCGCGGCAAGGCGAGGTTGTGCATCACGCCAAGCGTCGGACCGATGTAGGCGTAGTGGAACAGGCCCGGCAGCAGCATCCACCACATGGCCGTGATCCACTCGCCGCGGGTGAAGGCGACGATGTAGGTCGGCGCAGCGATCAGCAGGCCGATGGCCGGCAGCAGTGCGTACCAGCTGCGGCGGCGCTTACCGGCCCAGTCGCTCATCCAGCCGCCAAGCAGCGTGCCCAGTCCCGCCGACAGTCCGCCGACCAGGCCGTACACGAGCCCGAGTTCGGCATAGCCCATGTGGAACATGCGGATGAAATAGGCGTAGGCGAAGGTGCCCGTGCCGTAACCGACGAAGCCGACCAGCGTGGCGCCGATGGTGATGTGCAGGAACGCCCGATTGCCGAACAGATGCGCGATCGTTTCGCGGATCGACGGAGGCGCTTCCGTCGCCACGGTGGTGGCGGCGGCGTCCATCGCGCCGCGCACCGGCTCACGTGCGAGCAACCGGAAGACAAGCGCGAGCGCGATACCCGGCAAGCCCACCACGACCAGGGCCACGCGCCAGTTGAAGTGCTCCACCAGCCAGCCGCCCGACACCGCACCGACCATCGTGCCCAACGGGATGCCGAAGGAGTAGATCGCCAGTGCGGTGGCGCGCTTGCGCGGCGCGTACATGTCGCTGATCAGCGAGTGCGCAGGCGGCGAACAACCGGCTTCGCCGATACCCACGCCGATGCGGCACAGGAACAGCTGCACGAAGTTCTGTGCAGCGCCGCACAGCGCGGTCATGCCCGACCACACCGCCAGGCAGATCGCGATCAGCGACACCCGGTTGACGCGCTCCGACAGCCGCGCCAGCGGAATGCCCAGCGTGGTGTAGAAGGCCGCGAACGCCAGACCCTGCAGCAGGCCCAACTGGGCGTCGGTGATCAGCAAATCCAGCTTGATCGCCTGGCCCAGCGTGGCAAGGATGGTGCGATCCACGAAGTTGACGGTGTAGATCATCATCAACACGGCCAGCATCGTCGTGCGACGCGCTGGCGTGATGCCGGTATCTGCTGAAGGGTTCGATGCGTTCAACATGACGGATGCTCCTCGATCGGATGCGGGAGCGCGATCAGAACTGCGCCCGCACGCCGATCGTGAAGCTGCGACCGTAGGGGCTTGAGATGGCCGGGTCGTAGCTCAGCGACGTACGCGTCTGCGGCGGATCGGTATCGAACACGTTCCACACGCCAGCATGGAAGGACAGGTTCTCCGAGTACGTGTACAGATAGTTCAGGTCGAAGGTCGTGAACGAATCGATATCCACGTCCGCCGTGCTCAGCTGGCAACCCGGCACCACGCCGGCATTGGCCAGCGAACAGGCCACCGAGCCGCCCGTCTGCACCGCCACCCGGCCGCGGTCATCGACGACACCGTCGATGTAGTTCACCGCCGCGCGCAGGACGTGCGCACCCTTGGCGTACTCGGCCGCCAGGTTGCCGCGCCACTTGGACACGGTGCCCGGCAGGCGCTCGTAGTTCAGATAGCCCCTGGCGTCGTACGCATTCGAGACCAGCACGTCGCGGTAGTAGAACGCTTCCTGGTCGTATTCCAGGATGAAGCTCGTGTTGGCATTGAGCCGCAGGTTGCCGCCCATCACGTCGTCGAACACGTAGTCCATCACGACGTCGATGCCGGACGTGTTCACCGTCGGGCCGTTGGTCGTGTCGGAGCGGATGCGGGCGATGTTGGCGCCGCGGGTCGTGCCCTGGGTGCAGGTGTTGCTGTTGTCGAACGTAACCAGATCGCGCAGTGCGCTGGAGCAGTCGACGAAGCCGGTGGGAAGCACCATCGACCCGGCGATCGTGGCCGCCGGGACGGAAACGATCTGGTCTTCCAGCTCGTAGTTCCAGTAATCGATGCTGGCGTTGAAGTTGCCGGCGTGGAACATCGCACCGACGTTATAGGAGAACGCCTCCTCCGGACCGACCGCGGGGTTGCCGAAGTTGTCGACCGCGCGGAAGCCGCCGGCCGGGCCGATGAAGGCGACCACGGTGGAGCCGCCCGGCGCGCGGTTGGCCGGAGTCGGACCACGGAACGTCGTGCCGACCGAGCCGCGCAGGCTCATCCAGTCCGTGGCCTGCCAGTTGGCGGCCAGCTTGGGATTGGTGGTCGAGCCGGTCTGGCCGCCGTAGTCCTCATAGCGGAGAGCCGCCTGCATGTTCAACTTGTCGGTGAAGGGCAGGTTCAATTCTCCGTACAGCGCCTCCACGTCCTCGCTGAGGCGTGCTGGCACCGTGGTGCCCTGGAAGATGAAGGCACCGGTCGGGAAGGCGCAGTTGGTCTGTCCCGGCGTCGGGCACGGCTGGATCAGGTAGTTGGATGCATCGTTTAGCGGATTGCTTTCGAAGTCCAGGCGACGCACCTGCGCGCCCACGGCGAAGTCGACGCTGCCGCCGGAGAGATCCCAGCCGGTCTTGCCGGTGACAGCCGCATCGCCGACCCAGTATTCGGACTCCGACTTGATCGCGACGGTGCCGAACATCCAGTTGATCACGTCGAGGCTGTTGGCGTTCGCCTGTACGAATCCCGGATTGGTCAGTCCCAGCGCCGGGTTGTAGGCAATCGCATTCGAGAACGGATTGAAGTACTGGCAGCCGTTCGCGCCCGCGACCGTGCCGGAGCAGTTGGGGCCGCCGAAGCCGTTGAGCGCCCGCTGCAGCCTGGAGGTCAGGATGTCCGGCGTGTTGGCCCATGCCTTATCGCGCACGTAGGTGACCGAGGCCTGCCATTGCACGTCGTCGGTGAAGCTGCCTTCCAGGCCGGCTGAGGTGCGAAACAGTTTGTATTTGCGCTCGGTCGCCGTGCCGCCCATGCCGCCGGCCAGCGGGTTGCCGCCCATGGCGATCGGACGCCAGTAGGTCAGGAAGATGGGCGACATGAAGGGGATCTGGGCCAGGTTGTAGCCGGCCTGCTGCAGCGCGGTCACGGCGCCCGGGTTGGTGATCGGCGTGGTGAACTGGGTGAACGGACCGGTCGGGCCGTTGAACGGCGGGAAGCCCGGCGAGGTGCGCAGCTCCGGCGTGTCGTTGACCGCGTACATCATCTCGCCGTGGAAGCTGGTGTCTTCCGAGAAGTACGCATTGAACTCGCCGTAGATCTGGTGGCGCTTTTCCTTCTCGATCAGGTTGAGGTTGGGCGCGAACGGGAACTGGCAGGTCGGGATGTTGCCGGTGTTGACCACCTCGCCGCCGAGCGCCGCGCAGTTGGCGTCCACCGTGGCCACGCCGAACAGCGGGAAGTAAGCGCCGGGATTGGAGTAGGCCGAGTAGCTGGTCGGGTTGACGGTGCGCGGGAGGTAGGACCAGTCGCGATCCATCACCGATAGTTCGGAGCGTTCCTGCGCGCCGGCGGAGATCAGCAGGTTGCTGTTCTCGCCCTGCCAGCCGTAGGCGAGCGAAAGGTCGCTGTCGCCATCGGAACCGTCCACGAAACGATGGTTGAGGGCGGCGTCGAAGCCCAGCAGGTCGGTGCGGGTGAAGAAGTTCGCGACGCCGGCGATGGCGTCCGAGCCGTAGGTGGCCGCGGCGCCGTCCTTGAGGATTTCCACCCGGTTGATGGCGGCCTGCGGAAGCAGGTTTGTATCCACTTGTCCGTACTGGAAGCGCTTGCCGTTCAACAGCACCAGGGTGCGCTGCGGGCCCAGGCCTCGCAGGTTGATGGTGCCGGCGCCGCTGCGGGCCTGGGCGCCGAGATTGGTGTTGGTCTGGTTGGACTCGCCCAGCACCGAGCCGGTGACGGGCAGCGACTTGATCAGTTCCAGCATCGTCGGGGAACCGCGACGGCGCAGGTCCTCGGCGGTGATCACGTCCACGGGCAGGGCCGCCTCCTTGGCGGTGCCGCGGATGTGCGAGCCGGTAACCACCACCGCGTCGAGGTTCTTGGCCTCCTTGGCGGCGGCGTCCGTAGCTTCGGCGGCCTCGGTGGTCGTGGCCGCCGCGGTGACGTCCTGCGCCTGCGCGCCGGTGGCCAGGGCCGCCAGCGCCAGCGCTACCGCCCCCGGCAGGACCAGCCTCCGGCACGAAATCGTATACAGAAGCGGTGCACGGAGCTTGTGCGCATTGCCCATCGAACTGTTCCCCTCAATGTTGTCAGCGATATCCATCACGGGTGTCGCCGCCCCCCCGGGCAGCCGGTCCGGCATCGGAACCGATGGCTGGAATGTTTCATGTTTTGCACAGCCGGTCAACCAATTGTATACATTCGATCCAATAGACCGAGTGCATACGGGCAAAAACAAGGGTTTACAGGCGAGATTTATCTTGTACTGTATACAGACAAGGGGGAAACGCATGCAGCCCAAGGGCAAGACACCGCCACCGAACCGCCTGCCCGGCCTGCGCGGGGTGGAGCATGTAGGGTTCACCGTGCCGGACCTGGAGGCCGCCACGCGCTTCCTGGTGGACGTGCTCGGCTGCGAGCGGGTGTATTCAATCGGCCCGATCCAGGACCAGCGGGGCGATTGGATGCAGGAGCATCTGAACGTGCCGTCCCGCGCCGTGATCAAGGAGCTGCGCTTCTTCCGTTGCGGCCACGGGCCGAACTTCGAGGTGTTCGAGTACCAGGTGGACGGCCAGTCCCCCGCCCCGCCACGCAACTGCGATGTGGGCGGACACCACCTGGCCTTCTACGTGGACGACTTCGATGCCGCCCTGCAGTACCTGCGCGAGAACGGCGTGCGGGTGCTGGGCGAACCGACCGTCCGCGACAGCGGCCCCAGCGCCGGACAGACCTGGGTCTACTTCCTGGCCCCATGGGGCATGCAGTTCGAACTGGTCAGCTTCCCCGATGGCAAGGGCTATGAACGGGACGCCCCGGTCAAGCTCTGGCACCCGGCTTGCCCGGCCGACTGAAGGACGGCACATTAGATTGCATACAATCCGCAGGGAGCGCCCACCCGTGAACCCGACCGCGACCAACGGGGACTCCGTCGATACCAAGGCAGCCGGCAAGGCCCGTCCCTCCGCCGAGCTGATCGGCACCCGGGTCACCGAAGCCATCCGCGAGCTCATCCTCAGCGGCGAACTCGCCCCCGGCAGCAAGATCTCGCAGGACGCGCTGGCGGCCCGCTTCGGCGCCAGCCGCATTCCCATCCGCGAGGCGCTCAGCCGCCTGGAAAACGACGGCCTGGTGGTGATGGAGCCGAACCGCGGCGCGTGGGTGGCCAAGCTGGATCTCCACGAATGCCTGGAGATCTACAAGATCCGCGAACGTCTGGAGCCGCTGGCACTCAGCGAGGCCGTCGCCAACATCACCGACGCCGAAATCGACTTCCTGGAAGCACTGGTCATCGAGATGACGCAGACCGAGGACACGGACACCTTCCTGCGCCTGGACCGCGAGTTCCACCTGGCCAGTTACCGGGCCGCCGGCATGCAGCAACTGGGGAGCATGGTCGAGCGCTTCTGGAACTCCACGCAGCATTACCGTCGTGCGTTCACCAAGCTGCTCGGCAACGAGGGCAACTGGATCATCCACGCCGAGCACAAGCTGATGATCGACGCGCTGCGGCGCCGGGATGCCGAAGGCGCGGCGCAACTGCTGCACGAGCACATCCGCCGCACCCGTTTCGAGCTGCAGAAGCATCAGGAACTGTTCCTGTCCGACGGGCCCGACACAGCCGCCGGCCGATGATCGTCGAGCGCTTGCTGCGGCCGGGATTCGAGGCCCTGCGGGACCAGTTCGCGGCGCACTTCGAGCGCAGTGACGAGTTCCGCGAGCTGGGCGCCGGCCTGGTCGTCTTCGAAGCCGGCGAAAAAGTGGTCGACCTGTATGGCGGTTACCAGGATCCTTCGCAGCTGCATCCGTGGACCGGGAGGACGCTGACCCATATCTGGTCCGCCAGCAAAGGCGTCATGGCCGTGGCCATCGCGCAGCTCGTGGATGCCGGTGCGCTGGACTACGACGCGCCCGTGGCGACGTGGTGGCCGGAGTTCGCGCAGAACGGCAAGGCCGACATCACGCTGGACCAGGTGATGTCGCATCGCGCCGGGCTCAACGGCTTCGTCGAGCCGACCACGACCGACGACCTCTACGACTGGGAGCGCATCACCACCCGGCTGGCGAAGCAGGCGCCGCTGTGGCCGCCTGGCTCCACGGCCTCCTATCACGGCATGACGTATGGCTGGCTCACGGGCGAACTGATCCGCCGGGTCACCGGGTTGATGCCCCGCGAATACATCAGCCTCCACATCGCGCAGCCCTTGGGCAGCGACCTGTGGCTGGGTGTACCGCCCGGCCGCGAGGACGACATCGCGGACATCGTGCCTCCACAGGCGGACCTGCATCCGGTCAAGCCGAACGGCATTGCCGCCGGGCCCACCATCAACCCGCGCCCCGACGCCAACACCGCCAATCTCGCCGGGTGGCGCACCGCGCAATTGCCGGCCGTCAACCTGCACGCGAGCGCCGAGGGACTGGCCCGCATGTACGGCGCGCTGGCCAACGGCGGCCAGCTCGATGGCGTACGGCTGTTGTCCGGACCCGCCATCGCCGGACTGGTTCTGGCCCGCGGGGAGCCTCGCGACGAGATGCTCGGCGAGCGGCAATGGGCGAGAGGCGTCGCGCTCAACCGTGGCGGTCTGTATGGCGACCATCCCAACGCCTTCGGACACAGCGGCTGGGGAGGAAGCTTCGGCTTCGCCGATCCGGCTTCCGCGCGCGGCGTGGCCTATGTCGTCAACCGGATGGGTTCGGCCCTCAACGGCGACCCGCGCGCCAGGGCACTCGCACGCCTCGCGACCGCTCAAAGGAAACCTTGAAGGTTGGCGCCGAATGTTGGCGCGCGAGCAGAACAGATCTGTTCCACGAGATGAAACTCTGTTTCCACGCGGCATAAAAAAGCCCGGCACCAGGCCGGGCTTTTGCTTGCGATCGTGCGATTACTCCACCGTCACCGACTTCGCGAGGTTGCGCGGCTTGTCGACGTCGGTGCCGCGGGCCAGTGCGGCGTGGTAGGCGAGCAGTTGCACCGGGATCGCGTGCACCACCGGCGACAGCACGCCGACGTGGCGCGGGGCGCGGATCACGTGCACGCCATCGGACGAGCCGAACTGGCTGTCGTCGTCGGCGAACACGAACAACTCGCCGCCACGGGCACGCACTTCCTGCATGTTGGACTTCACCTTCTCCAGCAGGCTGTCGTTCGGTGCGATCACCACCACCGGCATGGCCGAGTCGACCAGCGCCAACGGACCGTGCTTGAGCTCGCCAGCCGGATAGGCCTCGGCGTGGATGTAGGAGATTTCCTTGAGCTTGAGCGCGCCTTCCAGCGCGATCGGGTAATGCACGCCTCGGCCGAGGAACAGCGCGTGCTGCTTCGGCGCGAAACGCTCGGCCCAGCCGATGATCTGCGGTTCCAGGTTGAGCGCGTGCTGCACGCTGCCCGGCAGGCGGCGCAGCGCATCGAGATGCTCAGCCTCGTGCTCGGGCGACAGGCGGCCCTGCAGCTTGGCCAGCGTCACGGCCAGCGTGAACAGCGCGACCAGCTGCGTGGTGAAGGCCTTGGTCGAGGCGACGCCGATCTCGGCGCCGGCGCGGGTGTAATAGACCAGGCGGCTGGCGCGGGGGATCGCGCTCTCGGGCACGTTGCAGATCGACAGCGTCTTGTCGTGGCCCAGCGACTTGGCGTACTTCAACGCCTCCATCGTGTCGAGCGTTTCGCCCGACTGCGAAATCGTGACCACCAACTGCTTCGGATTGGCGACGACCTTGCGGTAGCGGTATTCGCTGGCGATCTCGACCGAGCACGGCAGGCCGGAGATGGCTTCGATCCAGTAGCGCGCGGTCAGGCCGGCGTAGTAACTGGTGCCGCAGGCGATGATCTGCACGCCTTCGACCTCGCGCAGGACTTCGCCGGCGCTGGCACCGAACAGTTCCGGCACGAACGCGTTGGCGCCCATCACCGCTTCGATGGTGTCGGCGATCGCACGCGGCTGCTCGTGGATCTCCTTCTGCATGAAGTGGCGGTACGGGCCCAGCTCCAGCGATGCCAGCGACACGTCCGAGACGTGGATGTCGCGCTGAACCAGGCCGTTGTGTGCGTCGAACACGCGCACCTGCTCGCGGGTGACCTCGGCAGTGTCGCCCTCTTCGAGGAAGATCACCTTGCGCGTGGCCTGGATGATTGCCGAGACGTCGCTGGCGATGAAGTTCTCGCCCTCGCCCAGGCCGACCAGCAGCGGGCAGCCGACGCGCGCGGCGATCAGGCGGCCGGGCTCGCGCTTGCTGACGACCGCAATCGCGTACGCGCCGATCAGTTCGCGCACCGCCTGTTGCACTGCCATCAGCAGGTCCGCTCCCTGCGACTGGTAGTGGTGGATCAGGTGGGCGATGACCTCGGTGTCGGTCTGCGACTCGAACGTGTAGCCGGCCGCCTTCAGGCGTTCGCGCTGCTCGTCGTGGTTCTCGATGATGCCGTTGTGTACCACCGCCAGTTCGCCGTAGCTGATGTGCGGGTGCGCGTTGGCCTCGGTGACGCCGCCGTGCGTGGCCCAGCGCGTGTGGCCGATGCCGATGACGGCGCTGATGCCTTCGGCCTGTGCCGCGGCCTCCATTTCCGAGACGCGGCCGGTGCGCCGCACACGGCGCACGTCCTGGCCGTCGAGCACGGCGATGCCGGCAGAGTCATAACCGCGGTATTCGAGGCGCTTGAGGCCTTCGATCAGAACCGGTACCACATCGCGACCGGCGATCGCGCCAACGATTCCGCACATGCGGCAGGACTCCTACAGGGGAACAAGTAGTTTACCGGGAGCTACGGAACGGTCGCCATGCGGCGGACACGCCAGTGTCCGCAGCGGACACCGCGGACACTCACGCGGACACCCAAGCTGTTGAATTACAACGTTTAAACGCTTGGCATGCGTTGTGCATCGTTAAGGGAAGTTTCCAAACTTCCTCCGAGCGAATGATCCGCGACACCTCAGGACAGGACCGAGTCCTCGCCCCGCCCCCGGCCAGCCCGCGCCGCAAGCAGTTGATGATCGGCGGAGGCATCGCCGCGGTGCTGCTGCTGGCGCTTTCCGTTCCCACGCTCGGGCGCTGGCTGAGTGCCGGCCAGTCGGTCAGTGCCGAACGCGTCCGCGTCGCCGAGGTCCGTCGCGGCACGCTGGTGCGCGACGTGCTCGTTCAGGGACGGATGGTCGCCGCCGTCAGCCCGACCCTGTATGCGCCGGCCGGCGGCACCGTGAAGCTGAAGGTGCAGGCGGGCGACGAGATCAAGCAGGGCCAGCCGCTGGCCGAGATCGACAGCCCCGAACTGCGCAGCCGGCTGGTGCAGGAACAGTCAACGCTCGCCAGCCTCGAGGCCGAAGCGAGCCGCGCCGCACTCGACGCCCAGCTGACGCGCTCGACCGCGCGCAAGCTGCTGGACCAGGCCGAGATCGACCGCACTGCCGCCATACGCGACCTGGAACGCCAGCAGCGCGGCTTCGACGGCGGCGCGGTGTCGCAGATCGAGGTCGCACGCGCCCAGGACTCGCTGAAGAAGGCCGACATCGGCCTGTCGCACGCGAAGGGCGAATACGGCCTGCAGGACCGCGGCGCGGGCCTGGATACGCGCAACAAGCACCTGCTGGCACAGCGCCAGCGCGCGATCGTCGCCGAGCTGCAGCGCCAGGTCGATGAACTGAACATCCGCTCGCCCGTCGACGGCGTCGTCGGCACGGTGGCCATCACCGATCGCACCGTGGTCGCGGCGAACTCGCCGCTGCTAGTCGTCGTGGACCTGCGCGAACTGGAAGTCGAGCTTCCGGTGCCGGAGAGCTACGCCGACGACATGCGCCTGGGCATGGCCGCCGAGATCAGCTTCGGTTCGCAGAAGTACGCCGGCAAGCTGCGCGCGGTCTCGCCGGAAGTGATCAACGGCCAGGTCATGGCGCGTGTGCGCTTCGACGACACGCAATCCGGGGCCCGCCGCCCGGCCGGCCTGCGCCAGAACCAGCGCGTCAGCACGCGCGTGCTGATCGAAGAGAAGCCGAATGTGCTGATGGTGCAGCGCGGCCCGTTCCTCGACACCGGTGGCGGCCGCATCGCCTACGTCGTCGATGGCGACACCGCGACGAAGCGCCCGATCACGGTCGGTGCCAGCAGCCTCTCCGATGTCGAGATCCTCTCCGGGCTGGAACCCGGCGAGCAGGTCGTCATCTCCGACATCACCTCCTTCAACAGCGCCGACCAGGTGCTGATCAACGACTGACAACAAGAACACCAGGAGCACCGCCATGCTGAAGATGAGCCACCTGAGCAAGGTCTACCGCACCCACATGATCGAGACCCACGCCCTGCGCGGGTTCGACATCCACGTGCGCGAAGGCGAGTTCGTCGCCGTCACCGGACCGTCCGGCTCCGGCAAGACCACGTTCCTCAACATCGCCGGCCTGCTGGAGGATTTCAGCGACGGCGACTACCTGCTCGACGGCGTATCGGTGAAGGGCCTGAACGACAACGCCCGCTCGCGCCTGCGCAACGAGAAGATCGGCTTCATCTTCCAGGGCTTCAACCTGATCCCGGACCTCAACCTGTTCGACAACGTCGACGTGCCGCTGCGCTACCGCGGCTTCTCCGCGGCCGAGCGCAAGCAGCGCATCGAGCACGCGCTGGGCCGCGTCGGCCTGATGTCGCGCATGAAGCACTACCCGTCGGAGCTGTCCGGCGGCCAGCAGCAGCGCGTTGCGATCGCGCGCGCACTGGCGGGTTCGCCGCGCCTGCTGCTCGCCGACGAGCCGACTGGCAACCTCGATTCGCTGATGGCACGCGGCGTGATGGAACTGCTGGAGGAGATCCACGCCCAAGGCACCACCATCGTGATGGTGACCCACGACCCGGAACTTGCCGCGCGCGCGCAGCGCAACGTGCACATCATCGACGGCCAGGTGACCGACCTCGACGATGCGCCGCGCTTGGGCAGCGACACCATGCCGGCCTCCGCCGCCGTGACGGCCAACTGAGGACACTGCCATGTTCGCCTATTACCTGAGGCTGGCAGTCATATCGCTGAAGCGGAACCGCATCCTCACCGCGCTGATGGTCGCCGCGATCGCACTGGGCATCGGCATGTCGATGACGTCGATGACGGTGCTGCACATGATGGCGGCCAACCCGCTGTCGCATAAGGACGACATCGTGCGTCGCGTCCAGCTCGACAACTGGGACGCCAACGAGCCCTGGGACGACGAGAACCCGGCTGAACCGCCGGACCTGATGAGCTACCAGGACGTGCGCAACCTGGTCGCCGCGCACAAGGCCGAGCACGAGGCCGGCTTCTTCCCAAACGTGCTGGCGCTCGAACCGCCGCAGCGCGAGATCAAGCCGTACCAGGTCGAGGCGCTGTTCACGACGAATGGCTTCTTCCCGATCTTCGAACCGCCGTTCAAGTATGGCGGCGGCTGGGGTGACGCGGAGGACCGCAACTCGGCACGCGTGGTGGTGATCAACCAGGAAACCAACGAGAAGATCTTCGGTGGCGAGAACAGCGTCGGCCGCAAGCTGCGCCTCGACGGCGAGGATTACACCGTGGTCGGCGTGCTCGACAAGTGGCACCCCTCGCCGCTGGTCTACCACCTGTCCGGCGGCGCGTTCAACGACCCGCACCAGGTGTTCGTGCCGATGAACATCGGCATCGAGAAGGAGATGACCAGCACGTCCAACAACAGCTGCTACGAGGACCGGTCCGATCCGGGTTACCAGGGCCTGCTGGGCTCGGACTGCATCTGGGTGGACCTATGGGTACAGGTCAAGGATGAAGCCGACGCGCAGCGCTACCTGAGCTTCCTCAACAACTACGTGTCCGAGCAGAAGAAGAGCGGCCGCTTCCCGCGTCCGGTCAACAACAAGCTGCGCAACGTGTCCGAGTGGTTGCAGGCGCAGCGCGTGGTCAGCCGAGATGCACGCACGCAGGTGTGGCTGGCGTTCGCGTTCTTCGCGGTCTGCCTGATCAACACGGTCGGCCTGCTGCTGGCGAAGTTCATGGGCAAGGCGCCCGAGATCGGCCTGCGCCGCGCTGTGGGTGCGAGCAAGCCGGCGCTGTTCGCGCAGTACCTGATCGAATCCGGTCTGGTCGGCGTCGCCGGCGGCGTGATCGGCCTGGCCTTCACCGGCATCGGCCTGCTCGCCCTGCGCAAGCTTTACGCCGGCACCTCGATCGAGAAGCTGGCACAGCTCGACTGGACGATGGTCGCACTGTCGCTGCTGATCGCGCTGGTGGCCAGCCTGGTCGCGGGCCTGTATCCGACCTGGCGCGCCTGCCAGGTGCAGCCGGCCACGCAGTTGAAGACGCAATAACAGGAGCCTGTCATGGAATTCCGACCCATATTCAATGCGCTGATGCGCAACAAGACCGGCCTGCTGCTGATCGTGCTGCAGGTGGCCATCACCCTGGCGATCGTCTGCAACAGCGTCTTCATCATCCTGCAGCGCATCGAGAAGGTGAATCGTCCGAGCGGCATGGACGAGGCCAATCTCTTCACCGTGACCAGCCAGGGTTTCGCCCCGGCGTTCGACCTGCCCGGCACGCTGCGCCAGGATCTGGAAGCGCTGCGTTCGATTCCGGGCGTGGTCGACGCGACCACGATCAACTCGGTTCCGCTGTCGCAGGGCGGCTGGAGCGAGGGCCTGTCCGACCAGCCGGAGAGCGTGCCGCAGGACAAGCGCATCCGCGAAGGCTCGGCGATCTACATGGTCGACGAGCACGGCGTGAACACGCTCGGCGTCAAGGTCGTCGCCGGACGCAACTTCACCGTCGATGACGTCAGTGCGCGCACCAAGGACGACAAGGGATCGCTGCACTCGGTGATCATCACCCAGGCGCTCGCGGACAAGCTTTTCCCAGGTGGGGCGGTCGGCAAGACGCTGTACAGCAGCCTGCCCGGACGTAACGGTCCGGTGACGGTGGTCGGCGTGATCGAACGCCTGCAGGCACCGTGGGTCGGCTGGGACAAGGTCGAACAGGCGATGCTGGTGCCGCAGTACGACCACGGCGAGTTTTCCGCCAACAGCTCGCGCTATCTGATCCGCACCCAGCCCGGCCGTCGCGACGAGGTGATGAAGGAGGCCGAACGCAAGCTGGGCGAGGTCAACACCGGCCGCATCGTGCGCGGTCTGCGCTCGGTCGAGGAAGTTCGCGGCAACAGCTATCGCCAGGACCGCGCGATGACGGTGGTGCTGACGACGGTGATCTTCTCGCTGCTGGCCGTCACCGGCCTGGGCATCGTCGGCATGGTCAGCTTCTGGGTCACGCGCCGAGTCAAGCAGATCGGCACGCGCCGCGCGTTGGGCGCCCGCCGCTTCGACATCCGCCGCTACTTCATGATCGAGAACCTGATCGTGGTGGGCATCGGCATCGCGGTCGGCCTGCTGCTGACATACGGCTTCAACCTGTGGCTGATGAAGCACTACGAACTGCCGCGCCTGGCGTGGTACTACGCGCCGCTGGGCGCGCTGACCGTGCTGCTGCTGGGGCAGCTGGCGGTGTTCGGCCCGGCAACTCGAGCCACCCGCGTGTCGCCGGCCGTCGCCACCCGCACGGTGTAGTGGTCTCTCTCCCGCCCGGTTGCCGCATTGCGGTGGCCGGGCGGTATTTTTTTGGGGTCCTCGACAGGGCGACTGTTAGGCTAGGCCGATGCGCACCATCCTCGTGATCGACGACAATCAGGCCGTGCACGTCGCACTGGACGTGCTGTTCTCGCTCGCCGACCTGCGCGTGCTGAGCGCGGAGTCGCCAGAAGACGGACTACGCCTGCTGGAGAGCGAGACAATCGACCTCGTCATCCAGGACATGAACTTCACCGCCGACACCACGTCCGGCGAGGAAGGCATCGCCCTGTTCCGCACGATCCGCGACCGCTTCCCGGATCTCCCGATCATCCTGCTGACCGCGTGGACGCGGCTCGAGTCGGCCGTCGCATTGGTCAAGGCCGGTGCGGCCGACTACCTCGGCAAGCCGTGGGACGACCGCAAGCTGATGACGACGGTCACCAACCTGCTCGAACTCGGCGAAGCCAACCGCGCCCTGGCCGAGCGTCGCACCGACGAGCGCCGCCGGCGCCAGCAACTGGAACGCGATTACGACCTGCGCGGCCTCGTCTTCGCCGACCCGGCCAGCGAGCGCCTCGTCAGCCTGGCCTGCCATGTCGCGCGCGCCGATGTGCCGGTGCTGATCAGCGGCCCGAACGGTTCCGGCAAGGAGCGCATCGCCGAGATCATCCAGGCCAACTCATCGGTGCGCGAAGGACCGTACGTGACGCTCAACTGCGGCGCGCTGCCTTCGGAGCTGGTCGAGGCCGAACTGTTCGGCGCCGAAGCCGGCGCTTACACCGGCGCGAACAAGTCGCGCGAAGGCAAGTTCGAGGCTGCCGACGGCGGCACGCTGCTGCTGGACGAAATCGGCAACCTGCCGCCGGCCGGGCAGATGAAGCTGCTACGTGTGCTGGAAACCGGCCGCTTCCAGCGGCTGGGTTCCAACCGCGAGCGCCAGGTGAAGGTGCGTGTGATCGCCGCGACCAATGCCGACCTGCCGGCGATGATCCGCGACGGCCTGTTCCGCGAGGACCTGTATTACCGCCTCAACGTCATCGAGCTGCGCGTGCCGCCGCTGGCGGAACGTCGCGGCGACATCCTGCCGCTGGCCGAACATTTCCTGCAGGGCCAGCGCGCGCTCGGCGATGCGTCGCGCGTGGCGCTGCAGCGTCATGCCTGGCCGGGCAACGTTCGCGAGATGAAGAACGCCATCCAGCGCGCATTGCTGCTGGGCCAGGGCAGCCGCATCGAGCCGGAAGAGTTGGGCCTGCCGGCAACCGCGGCCGCTTCGCACCGCCACAACGGCGACGACGAGCTCGATCGCGAGACGATCGAAGCGGCCATGCGCCGCGCCGGGGGCGTGCTGAGCCAGGCGGCTGCGGACCTCGGACTCAGTCGCCAGGCGTTGTACCGCCGCCTGGACAAGCTCGGTATTCCACGCTGACGGCCATGAAAGCGTCGAAGCACCGTTTCTCGCTGGCCGGCAAGCTCGCCTTGCTGTTGTTCGCGTCGATGCTGGTCGCCGTCGGCGCCGCGTGCCTGCTGGCGTGGTGGCTGGACAGCCTGATGCTCGGTGCATGCGTGGCGCTTGCGTTGTGCGCGGTGCTCGCGCCAACGCTCGCCAGCCGCTACCTGGCCCCGCAACTGAGCCTCTTCCGCGCGCTGTCGGGGTCGGTCGCGAGCTTCCGCGACGGCGATTTCAGTTTCAGCCTCGCGCGCCGTTCGAACGACGAACTCGACGACCTGGTCGACGCGCACAACGAACTCGGCAGCGTGCTGCGCGAGGAACGGCAATCGCTGTTCCAGCGTGAGCTCCTGCTCGATACCGTCGTGCAGAACACGCCAACCTCGCTGTTGTTGACTGAGCCGCGTGGCGCGATCGTCTACGGCAACCTCGCCGCACGGCAGTTGTTCAATGATGGCCGCAAGGTGGAAGGGCTGCGCTTCGCCCAGCTCATGGAGCGCACTCCTGCACCGCTGCGCGAGGCGCTCGGCGAAGGCCGCGACCGGTTGTTCACGTTCGAGTACGCGGGACTGGAAGAGACCTACCACCTCGCCCGCCGCGAGTTCCACCTCAACGGCCGCGTGCACACGCTGTTCCTGTTCAAGCGGCTGACCGCGGAACTCAACCGGCAGGAAGTGGCGACCTGGAAGAAGGTGATCCGGGTGATCAGCCACGAACTCAACAACTCGCTGGCGCCGATCACGTCGCTGGCGCACTCCGGAGCCGAGCTGTTGCGGCGCGAGGACCATGGCAAGCTCGGCCGCATCTTCGACACGATCGAGGAGCGCGCGCGCCACCTGCACGGCTTCCTGCGCGGCTATTCCAGCGTCGCCAAGCTACCGGTGCCGGAACCGGAAACGGTCGACTGGGACAGGTTCCTGACACGGCTGCAGCAGCACTACGCGTTCCGGCAGGAATTCGATCCGCCGTCGGCACCGGCGCGTTTCGACCCGGCGCAGATCGAGCAGGCGCTGATCAACGTGTTGAAGAACGCGCATGAGTCCGGCTCCGCACCGGAGCAGGTGACCCTGTCGGTGCGCCAGATCGGACAGCTGGTGCGCGTCGATGTGAACGATCGCGGACCCGGCATGTCCGATACGGTGCTGGCCAACGCGCTGGTGCCGTTCTATTCGACCAAGCGCACCGGCAGCGGCCTGGGCCTGGCGTTGGCGCGGGAGATCGCGGAGGCACATGGGGGCCGCATTTCGCTCGCGAATCGCGAAGGCGGCGGGCTGTGTGTGTCGCTGGTGCTGCCGGCGTGAGGCGTTGAGTACCCGCACTGCCAGCACTCGCTACTCGGCTTCCGCACCACTCAGCGTCATACCTGCTCACTCGTCATCCCACGAAAGCGGAATGACGAGCAAGCAGCGGTAGGCGACCTTACTTCGGCTTCTTCTCCGGCCGTTGCCAGCCCTCGATGCTGACCTGCCGTCCGCGCGCGACGGTCAGTTGCTCTACCGGCGCATCCTTGGTGATGACCGAACCGGCGCCGATCGTCGCGCCCTTGCCGATGGTGACCGGAGCCACGAGTGACGAGTTGGAGCCGATGAAGGCGCCATCCTCTATCGTCGTGGTCGACTTGTTCACGCCGTCGTAGTTGCAGGTGATGGTGCCCGCGCCGACGTTGACGCCGGCGCCGATCACGGCGTCGCCGAGATACGTCAGGTGGTTGGCCTTGCTCGACACGCCCACTCGCGTGTTCTTGGTTTCGACGAAGTTGCCGATATGCGCGCCGTCGGCCAGCACCGTGCCCGGACGCAGGCGTGCGTAAGGTCCGATCAGCGCGGCACCTTCGACGACGACGCCGTCCAGGTCGCAATGCGCGCGCACGTCGGTTCCCGGCCCCAGTCGGGTGTCCCTGATCCGGCAGAACGGGCCGATGCGCACGCCATCCGCCAGTTCGACCTTGCCTTCGAACACGACACCCACGTCGATCTCGACATCGCGGCCGACGGTGACCTCGCCTCGCTGGTCGAAGCGCGACGGATCGGCGATCCGGGCACCCGCCATGCACAGCGCACGTGCGGCACGGCGCTGGAACGCCCGCTCCAGTTGCGCCAGCTGCCAGGGGTCGTTCGCGCCTTCCACTTCCAGCGGGTCCTGCACGTGGACCATTTCGGCGGCGCTGAACTCGTGCGCGGCGGAAGCGAACACGTCGGTCAGGTAGTACTCGCCCTGTGCGTTGCCGTTGTCGAGCTGGCGCAGCCAGCGCCGCAGCGGCTCAGCGTCAGCGGCGAGGATGCCGGTGTTGACCGTGTGGATCAGGCGCTGTTCCTCGTCGGCATCCTTGTGTTCGACGATGCGGCCGACGCGACCCTCGGGATCGCGCAGGATGCGGCCGTACCCGGTCGGATCGGGCAGGTCCGTGACCAGCACCGCGATGCGGCCGGTCGCGGCGAGGAGGTGCTTCAGCGTCTCGGCCGTGATCAGCGGCACGTCGCCGTACAGCACCAGCACGCGCGCGTCCTGCGGCACGTTCGGCATCGCCTGCTGGACGGCATGGCCGGTGCCGAGGCGCTCGCTCTGTTCCGCCCAGTGCAGGTCCGTCTGCTCGGCGAACGCGTCGCGCACCTGCTCGCCGCCGTGGCCGTAGACCACATGGATGCCCGCGGGCTGCAGCGCACGTGCGGTGTCGATGACGTGCGCCAGCATCGGCTTCCCGGCAATCTTCTGCAGCACCTTGGCGGTGCTCGACTTCATGCGCTTGCCCTCGCCGGCGGCGAGGATGACCACGTGCAACTGGCTCATCCGCTGTTTCCTGATCGTGTCGATCGCGCCTGTCCGGCGCCATTGCGGAATCTTATCAACCCGGCAGTGGACTGCCGCACCTGCCCGGAGGCGCCTTGTTTAGAATCTCGCGATGCGCAGACTCCTCCACCAGGGCAGCCGTTACTTCGCCGTAGGCGTCCTGCAGTTCCTGCTGGACTGGCTGATGTTCGTGGTGCTCAGTGCCGCCGGGATGCCGGTCGAGCCGGCCAACGTGCTGGGCCGCATCAGCGGCGCCGCGCTCGGCTTCTGGCTCAACGGCCGCTTCACGTTCACGGGCGACGACAACGCGCTCGGCCGGCGACAGTTCGCGCGGTTCGCGGTGATGTGGGTGGGCACCACGTTTTTCGGCACGTGGGCAGTGGCCCACGTCGAGCAGGTGCTCGGCCTGCGCTGGACCTGGCTGGCCAAGCCGGTCATCGACCTGGCACTGAGCGCGGTCGGCTTCGTCCTGTCGCGGCACTGGATCTACCGGCGCTAGGTTCGCCCCCCGGAGACGCCGCCTTTCGCGCAAAGAAAACGCCGGCGCGAGGCCGGCGTTTTCGGTACAGCATGTTGAGCAGGATCAGTGCTTCAGCGTCTTGCGCAGACGCTCCAGCGCGCTGAGCTGGGCGACGCTCATCGCCAGCTGGGCCTGGGCCTCTTCCATGCTCATCTTCGGGTCCTTCTGCGACAGGATGCGCTCGGCTTCGGCCTTGGCGGCCAGCACCGCGGCCTCGTCGATGTCCTGCGCGCGCACCGCGGTGTCGGCCAGCACGGTCACGACCGTCGGCTGCACCTCGAGGATGCCGCCGGAGATCGCGAAGTCCAGCTGCTCGCCGCCCGGCAGGGTCACCACGACCTTGCCCGGCTTCAGACGGGTGATCAGCGGCGCGTGCTTCGGCGCAATGCCGAGCTCGCCGATCTCGCCGGTGGCGACCACCAGCTCGGCGTCGCCGTGGAAGATCTCCTGCTCGGCGCTGACGATGTCGCAACGAATCGTGGATGCCATCGTGGTTCCTCTGGTCGGTCGGTCAGGAAGTCAGCCGGATCAACCGGTGATCTTCTTGGCCTTCTCGACCGCCTCTTCGATGCCGCCGACCATGTAGAACGCCTGCTCCGGCAGGTGGTCGTACTCGCCTTCGACGATGCCCTTGAAGCCGCGGATGGTGTCCTTCAGCGGGACGTACTTGCCCGGCGAACCGGTGAAGACTTCCGCCACGTGGAACGGCTGCGAGAAGAAGCGCTCGATCTTGCGGGCGCGCGACACGGCCTGCTTGTCTTCTTCCGACAGCTCGTCCATGCCGAGGATCGCGATGATGTCCTTCAGCTCCTTGTACTTCTGCAGGGTCGCCTGGACCTTGCGGGCGACCTCGTAGTGCTCCAGGCCGATCACGTTCGGATCGAGCTGGCGCGAGGTGGAGTCGAGCGGGTCCACGGCCGGGTAGATACCCAGCGAGGCGATGTTACGGCTCAGCACGACGGTGGCGTCGAGGTGGGCGAAGGTGGTCGCCGGCGACGGGTCGGTCAGGTCGTCCGCGGGCACGTACACGGCCTGGATCGAGGTGATCGAACCGGTCTTGGTCGAGGTGATGCGCTCCTGCAGGACGCCCATTTCCTCGGCCAGCGTCGGCTGGTAACCCACCGCCGACGGCATGCGGCCCAACAGCGCCGACACTTCGGTACCGGCCAGCGTGTAGCGGTAGATGTTGTCGACGAACAGCAGCACGTCCTTGCCCTTGCCGGATGCGTCCTTCTCGTCTCGGAAGTACTCAGCCATGGTCAGGCCGGTCAGCGCGACGCGCAGGCGGTTGCCCGGCGGCTCGTTCATCTGGCCGTACACCATCGCCACCTTGTCGAGGACGTTGGAGTCCTTCATCTCGTGGTAGAAGTCGTTGCCCTCGCGGGTACGCTCGCCCACGCCGGCGAACACGGACAGACCCGAGTGCGCCTTGGCGATGTTGTTGATGAGTTCCATCATGTTGACGGTCTTGCCGACGCCGGCGCCGCCGAACAGGCCGACCTTGCCGCCCTTCGCGAACGGGCACATCAGGTCGATGACCTTGATGCCGGTCTCGAGCAGGTCGTTGGTCGAGGACTGCTCCTCGTAGGTCGGCGCGGAACGGTGGATTTCCCAATGGTCGGAAGCGGCAACCGGGCCGGCTTCGTCGATCGCGTTGCCGAGCACGTCCATGATGCGGCCGAGCGTGCCGGCGCCCACCGGCACCGCGATGGCGCGGCCGGTGTTGTTGGCGATCAGGTTGCGCTTCAGACCGTCGGTCGAGCCGAGGGCGATCGTGCGCACGACGCCGTCACCGAGCTGCTGCTGCACTTCCAGCGTGATCGCGGTGTTCTCGACCTTCAGCGCGTCGTACACCTTCGGCACGGACTCGCGCGGGAACTCGACGTCGACGACGGCGCCGATGATCTGAACGATCTTGCCCTGACTCATGGTGGTTTCCTCTAACTTGAATCTGCTTTTGCGGCTGCGGTGTCATCCGCGCCGCGGGAATGGGATGTCAGACCGCGGCGGCGCCGCCGACGATCTCGGAGATTTCCTGCGTGATCGCTGCCTGGCGGGCCTTGTTGTAGACCAGGTTCAGGGTGCCGATCAGCTTGGTCGCGTTATCCGAAGCGGACTTCATCGCGACCATGCGCGCGGCGTGCTCGGAAGCCACGTTCTCCAGGACCGCCTGGTACACCAGCGACTCGACATAGCGCGTCAGCACGTGCTCGAGCACGCTCGCCGCGTCGGGCTCGTAGATGTAATCCCAGTCGTGCTTGGCGACCGGCGTGTCCGACGGCGGCAGCGGCAGCAGCTGATCGAACGCCGCGCGCTGGGTCATCGTGTTGACGAAGTCGTTGTAGCAGACGAAGACGCGATCGACGTTGCCGGCGCTGTAACCATCCAGCATCACCTTGATGACGCCGACCAGCTGCTCCAGCTTCGGCTGGTCGCCCAGGTGGGTGACCGAACCGACCATGTTGACCTTGATGCGGCGGAAGAACACCGACGCCTTCTGGCCGATGGTGACGACGTCGATCTCGACGCCCTGCTCCTGCCACTTGCGGAACTCGCCGAGCAGCTTGCGGAACAGGTTGTTGTTGAGGCCGCCGGCGAGGCCGCGGTCGGACGACACGATGATGTAGCCGACGCGCTTCACGTCCTTGCGCTCGACCAGGTACGGATGCTGGTAATCGGAGTTGGCCTGGGCCAGGTGGCCGATCACCTGCTTCATCACCCGCGCGTACGGGCGCGAGACCTTCATCCGGTCCTGCGCCTTGCGGATCTTGGAGGCCGAGACCATCTCGAGCGCGCGCGTCACCTTGCGGGTGTTCTGCACGCTCTTGATCTTGGTTTTGATTTCGCGTCCGCCTGCCATGCTGCTCTCTTCTGCTTGGACTCAACGACGCGGGCCGGAGCCCGCGCGGATGATTGCCGGTTCGACCTGCGCGTGGATTACCAGGAGCCGGTCTGCTTGAACTCGGCGATGCCCTTCTTGAAGGCACCTTCGATGTCGTCGTTCCAGTTGCCGGTGCTGTTGATCGTCTTGACCAGCTCGCCCTGGGTGTTGACGAAGTGGGCGTGCAGGCCCTCTTCGAACGCCAGGATCTTGCTGACCGGCACGTCGTCGAGGTAACCCTCGTTGACGGCGTAGATCGACAGCGCCTGCAGCGCGATCGACATCGGCGCGTACTGCTTCTGCTTCATCAGCTCGGTGACGCGCTGGCCGCGCTCGAGCTGCTTGCGGGTGGCTTCGTCGAGGTCCGAGGCGAACTGCGCGAACGCAGCCAGCTCACGGTACTGGGCGAGCGAGATGCGGATGCCGCCCGACAGCTTCTTGATGATCTTGGTCTGGGCAGCGCCACCGACGCGCGACACCGAGATACCGGCGTTCACGGCCGGGCGGATGCCGGCGTTGAACAGATCGGTTTCCAGGAAGATCTGGCCGTCGGTGATCGAGATCACGTTGGTCGGAACGAACGCGGACACGTCGCCGGCCTGGGTCTCGATGATCGGCAGCGCGGTCAGCGAACCGGTCTTGCCGGTGACGGAGCCGTTGGTGAACTTCTCGACGTACTCCTCGGACACGCGGGCGGCGCGCTCGAGCAGGCGGCTGTGCAGGTAGAACACGTCGCCCGGGTAGGCTTCGCGGCCCGGCGGGCGCTTCAGCAGCAGCGAGATCTGGCGGTAGGCCACGGCCTGCTTGGACAGGTCGTCGTACACGATCAGCGCGTCTTCGCCGCGATCGAGGAAGAACTCGCCCATGGTGCAGCCCGAGTACGCCGAGATGTACTGCATCGCGGCCGACTCGGACGCCGTGGCGGCCACGACGATCGTGTGGGCCAGAGCGCCGTTCTCTTCCAGCTTGCGCACGACGTTGGCGACGGACGAGGCCTTCTGGCCGATCGCCACGTACACGCACTTAATGCCGGTGCCCTTCTGGTTGATGATGGCGTCGATGGCCAGCGCGGTCTTGCCGGTCTGGCGGTCACCGATGATCAGCTCGCGCTGGCCACGGCCGATCGGGATCATCGCGTCGACGGTCTTGTAACCGGTCTGCACCGGCTGGTCGACCGACTTGCGCCAGATCACGCCCGGAGCGACGCGCTCCACCGGCGCGGTCAGCGAAGCGCCCAGCGGGCCCTTGCCGTCGATCGGCTCGCCCAGCGCGTTCACGACGCGGCCGAGCAGTTCCTTGCCGACCGGCACTTCAAGGATGCGGCCGGTGGTCTTGGCGACATCGCCCTCGCGCAGGTGCTCGTAGTCACCCAGGACCACGGCGCCGACCGAGTCGCGCTCCAGGTTCAGCGCCAGCGCGAAGGTCGCGTTGGGCAGCTCGATCATTTCGCCCTGCATCACGTCGGCCAGGCCGTAGATGCGCACGATGCCGTCGGACACCGAGGTCACGGTGCCTTCGTTGCGCGCTTCGGCGGTCAACTTGACCTTCTCGATGCGGGTCTTGATCAGTTCACTGATTTCGGACGGGTTGAGCTGGGTGGTTGCCATGGGTCGTTCCTAGATGAATTCGTTATTGCGCGAGCGAGGTCTGCAGGCGCGCGAGCTTGCCCTTGAGCGAGCCGTCGATGACCACTTCGCCCGCGTCGATCACTGCGCCGCCGATCAGCGAGGCATCGACCGAAGTCTCGATCTCGACCTCGCGGCCGAAGCGCTTCTTAAGCGCGGCCTTGATCGCGTCGAGCTCGGACGCCGGCAGTTCGCTGGCGGCGGTGATCTTCGCCTTGACCACGCGCTCGGCTTCGGCGCGCAACTCCTCGAACAGACCGGCGATTTCCGGCAGCAGCGCGAGGCGGCGGTTGTCGGCCAGCAGGCCGAGGAAGCGGGTGAACGCCTCGTCGACGCCATCCATCGCGAGCAGGCCAACGGCGTCGGCCGGGCTCAGCAACGGATGGCCGAGCAGCGCTTGCGCCTGCGGTTCGGCAGCAACGCGTGCGGCGAAGGCGAGCGCCTGCGACCACGCGGCGGTACGACCGCCTTCGCGCGACAGGGCGAAGGCGGCGCGGGCGTACGGACGGGCGAGGGTCAATGCCTGGGTCATCGCTAGTTCGCTCAGATCTCAGCAGCCAGTTCGTCGAGCAGCGCCTTGTGGGCGTTGGCATCGATTTCGCGCTTCAGCAGTTTCTCGGCGCCGCTGACGGCCAGCGACGACACCTGCTTGCGCAGATCCTCGCGGGCACGGTTGGCGGACGCGGCGATCTCTGCTTCGGCCAGCGCCTTCTGGCGCGTGGCTTCGGCGACGGCGTCGTTCTTGGCCTGGTCGATGATCTGGTTGGCGCGCTGATGCGCCTGCTCGATGATCTCGTTGGCCTTGGTGCGAGCCGAACGCAGTTCGGCATCGACGCTCTGCTGCGCCTGGGCGAGGTTCTTCTGGCTCTGCTCTGCAGCGGCCAGACCCTCGGCAATCTTGTGTTGACGTTCTTCGATCGCCTTGTTCAGGGGCGGCCAAATGAACTTCATCGTGAACCAGATGAGGATCGCGAACGTGATCATCTGGCCGAAGAAGGTCATGTTGAGATTCATGACAGCTCCGATAGGACGCTGCGGGCGGTGACGCCCGGGAGAGCCGCCCGGAGGACCGGACGGCTCAGTGGTTGCAACTATTAGTGCGCGGCGCCGGCGACGGCAGCAGCTGCGTTCTTCACTTCGCCCAGCAGCGGGTTGCCGAAGGCGAACAGCAGGCCGACGGCCAGCGCGATGATGAACGCGGCGTCGATCAGGCCGGCCAGCAGGAACATACGGCCCTGCAGCATCGGCACCAGCTCCGGCTGACGGGCAGCCGACTCAAGGAACTTCGAGCCCATCAGCGCGATGCCGAGGCACGCACCGATCGCGCCGAGGCCGACCATCATGCCGATCGCGATCGCGGTCAGGCCCTGCACACTGGCGATGAATTCCATGGTTTTCTCCTACTGAAACGTTTGGTTTGGTTTGAAGGGTGAAGCGAAAGGTGAAGCGGTATTTCTCGAACGCGGATCAATGACTCTCGTACGCGCCGGCGATGTAGACGACGGTGAGGATCATGAAGATGAAGGCCTGCAGCAGCACGATCAGGATGTGGAACAGTGCCCACGCGGCGTTGAAGAGCACGCCCGGCACGAACATCAGCAGGCCGCCGCCGAGCAGGCCGGCAATCAGCATGAAGACGAGCTCGCCGCCGTACATGTTGCCGAACAGTCGCATCGCGAGGCTGACCGGCTTGACCAGGTATTCGATGACGTTGAGGCCGAGGTTGGCCGGAGCCAGGGCGATCTTGGTGCCGGTGCCGTGCGCATGGAACGGCGCGGTCAGCAGCTCCTTGCCGAATCCGAAGCCGCCCTTGGCCTTGATGGAGTGGTACAGGATCAGGAAGAACACCGTGGTCGACATGGCCAACGTGGTGTTCAGGTCCGCGGTCGGAACCCAGCGGAAATACGTGTGATGCGCGGCATCGGCGCCGGCAGCGAGCTTGATGGCCGTGTACGGCGCATCCAGCGGCAGCAGGTCCATGCAGTTCATCAGCACGACCCACATGAAGATGGTCAGCGCGAGCGGCGTGATGGAACGACGGTCGCCGTGGAAGCTGTCCTTCACCTGGCCATCGATGAACTCAAGGATGAGCTCGACGAACGCCTGGCCCTTGGAGGGCACGCCGGACGTCGCCTTGCGGGCGAAGAAGCCGAACCAGGCGATGAAAATCAGGCCCAGCACCAGCGACACCGCCCAGGTGTCGATGTGGAACGCACCACCGAACAGCTCGATAGAGTTCTGCTGGAGGTGGTGCTGGATGTATTCGTTCAGGCCGCCCGAACCGGTCTGTTCACTCACGAAAGACACCTATCGTTTCAAAAGGTTGGCCAATACGAACGCCAGCGTCGCCGCGAGCACTCCCATCAGCATTGGCAGCGGCGGCAGCTTGAACCCGGCCAGGCCGAGCGTTAAAACTGCAAGCACCACCACCCACTTCAACATCACCCCGGCGACGAGCCGCCCGACAGCCATGCCGGCGGGCTGGATACCGCCACCGAGGGCCATCAGGGCCGCCGCTGCGCTGCCTGCGACGATCGCACCACCGCCGACCGCCGCCGCCAGCGCCAGAGGCGCCCCGAAGGGGAGGAAGGCCAGCGCGACCAGCGCTGCCGCGCCGGCCTGCCAGGCAGTCGCGCGCGACGCCAGCCGGCGACCTGCGGACAATGGATCGTGCACGCGGGACTCGTCGGTCTGGAGGCAGGCGCAAAAGCGCCCGGTTGAGCCGCAAAAGTATAGACGGCGGGCCTGCGCGGGGCAACCGCCGGGGGTCACGGCGGGCTGGCGCCCCCTTTCTTCCCGGCCCCGGTTTATCAATAGCTTCCGGCTATCGGCGCCACCGGAACATTCGATTAGATTTTCCCGGCCAGGCCGGGAAAATGAGATCAACTCTCATTTTCCACCTCTCCGGGGCGCCCCCATGGCCAAGACCCTCAGCTTCGCCGCCGCGCATTTCACCGTGGCTTTCACCGTCGGCTACCTGATGACCGGCAGCGTTCTGGTCGGCGGCGCGCTCGCCCTGGTGGAGCCGGCCTGCAACACCGTCGTGTTCTATTTTCACGAGAAGGTCTGGCGCCGCTTCGAACTCCGGAAAAAAGCACTCCTGTCCAACCCCCCGGGCGCTTCCGGCGTTAGCATCCCCCTGTAGAACGCCGCCGCGGAACCTTTCGCAATCCGGCCGGTCTGACCTTCTCGAATACCCGCCGCTACTCACTCCTCGTCAAAGTCCAGGCGGCGGGTCCCCCGAAGCCCCGGTTCCCCACCGGGGCTTCGCCTATCCGGGCCCATAAAAAAGAGCCCCGGACCAGGCCGGGGCTTCCTGCTTTCCGCATCGCGCGATGCGATCAGGCTTTCTTCTTCGGGATGTAGAGGTCGGTGATCGTGCCCTCGTACACCTCTGCCGCCATCGCGACGGTTTCGCTGAGCGTCGGATGCGGGTGGATCGTGTGGCCGATGTCGCCCGCCTCCGCACCCATTTCGATCGCCAGCGCGATCTCGGAGATGAGGTCGCCCGCATGCACGCCGGTAATGGCACCGCCGATGATGCGATGCGTTTTCTCGTCGAAGATCAGCTTGGTCACGCCCTCGCCGCGGCCGATGCCCACCGCGCGCGCCGACGCCGCCCACGGGAACTTGCCGACACCGACGTTCAAACCCTTGGCCTTGGCTTCATTCTCGGTGACGCCGACCCACGCGATTTCCGGATCGGTGTAGGCCACCGACGGGATCACCCGCGCCACCCATTCGCGCTTTTCGCCAGCCGCCACTTCGGCGGCAAGCTTGCCTTCGTGCGTGGCCTTGTGTGCGAGCATCGGCTGACCGACAAGGTCACCGATCGCGAAGATGTGCGGAACGTTGGTGCGCATCTGGCGGTCGACCGGGATGAAACCGCGTTCGGTGACCTGCACGCCGGCCTTGTCCGCATCGAGCTTGCCGCCGTTGGGCGAGCGGCCCACGGCCACCAGCACGCGATCGAACGCGCCCGACTTCAGACCCGGCTCCTGACCGGCGTCGGCGCCTTCGAACGACACGGTGATGCCGTTCTTCGACGCCTCGACCTGCGCGGCCTTGGTCTTGAGGTGCACGGCGACGCCCTGCTTCTTCAGGCGATCCGCCAGCGGCCTGACCATGTCCTTGTCGGTGCCCGGCATCAGCTGGTCCATGAACTCGACGACGGTCACTTCGCTGCCCAGCGCGCGGTAGACGGTCGCCATCTCCAAGCCGATGATGCCGCCGCCAACGACGAGCAGCTTGGTCGGGATGTCGGCCAGTTCCAGCGCGTCGGTGGAATCCATCACGCGCGGGTCGTCCCACGGGAAGTTCGGCAGCTTCACTGCCTGCGAACCGGCGGCGATGATGCACTGCTCGAAGCGCAGCAACTCCGTCTTGCCGTCGTCGCCTGCAATCTCCAGCTCGTTCGCCGAGACGAACTTCGCCACGCCCTGCACGCTGCGCACCTTGCGCTGCTTGGCCATGCCGGCCAGCCCCTTGGTGAACTGGCCGACGACCTTGTTCTGCTTGAAGTCGCGCAGCTTGCCGAGGTCGAGCTTGGGCTTGCCGAACTCGATGCCGATGTCGGCCGAGTGCGAGGCCTCGTCGATCAGCGCGGCGGCATGCAGCAGCGCCTTTGACGGAATGCAGCCGACGTTGAGGCAGACGCCGCCGAGCGTGGCGTAGCGCTCGACGAGCACGGTATCGAGACCGAGATCGGCGGCGCGGAACGCAGCGGTGTAACCGCCAGGGCCCGAGCCGACCACGACGATGCGGCATTCAATGTCGGCCTTGCGGCCGGTGCCGAGGGCGGGCTTGGGTGCCGCCACGGCCGGTGCCGCGGGCGACGGCGCGACCGGCGGCTTCGGTTCCGCAGGCGCAGCCGGAGCCGGCGCGGCCTTGGACGGCGCTTCGGCGGCGGCAGCGCTCTCGACGAGTGCGATGACCGAACCTTCGCTTACCTTGTCGCCGACCTTGACCTTCAGCGCCTTGACGACGCCGTCGGCGGACGACGGCACTTCCATCGTCGCCTTGTCGGATTCCAGCGTGACCAGGCCCTGGTCCTTGCGCACCGTGTCGCCGACCGCGACCAGCAGTTCGATCACCGGAATGCCGTCGAAATCGCCGATGTCCGGCACCTTGACTTCAATCGTCGCCATGCATGTATCTCCTGCGCTTCAGCCGGTGGCGCCGGCGAGCGATTGTTCCAGTTGGTCCAGCGACTCCTCGAGCTTGCGCCAGCGCTTGATGCGCTTTTCGTCGCCGTCGTCGGTCGCTTCGATCATCAGGGTGGCCTGCTCCATCATCTGCACGATGGGGCCGCAGGCGGGTTGCAGTCCGCTCACGCGCACGCCGTCGACGACGAACAGCAGCACCTCGCCGTCATGGAATTCCGCGGCACGATCCTTCGGCACCTGCCCATCCAGCACGCGCTGCCAGTCGGTCACGACGCGTCGTGCGAGCGCGGCCGGCATCGGTACCGAGGCGACGTCCGGTTGCTGCTGCACGCGCAATTCGCGGCGCCCACCGGTCCACACCTGGATGCGCTCGTCGGCCTCGACATAGCGCAGCGTCCAGTCGCCCTCGCCTTCGCCGGCGATCAGCTGCAGACCGCTTTCCGCGCTGCGTGCCGGCAGGCGGGTCAGCGAGAGCGTCGGCGTCAGACCTCCGGCGAACAGCGTTTCGGCAGCCGAGCCGTGGTTCTCGGTGGCCGGCGGCCAGCCGCGGCCGAGGTCGATGCGGCAGACCTCGTCGTCGGCATGCGCCGGCATGACCACCAGGGCCTGCGCGGCCAGCATGGCGGCGAGGAGGCACCCGATGCGCCGGCTCACAGCAGCACGCGCCTCATGTCGGCCAGCAACTGGCCCAGGGTGGCGGTGAAGCGCGCGGCCGCGGCGCCATCGATGACGCGATGGTCGTAGCTGAGCGACAGCGGCAGGATCAGGCGCGGCACGAACTGCTTGCCGTCCCACACCGGCTGCATCGCCGACTTCGACACGCCGAGGATGGCCACTTCCGGCGCGTTGACGATCGGCGTGAACTTGGTGCCGCCGATGCCACCCAGCGAGCTGATCGAGAAGCAGCCGCCACTCATGTCGGCGGGACCGAGCTTGCCGTCGCGCGCCTTCTTGGCCAGGTCGGAGGTTTCCTGGGCGATCTGCATCACGCCCTTCTTGTCGACGTCGCGCACAACCGGCACGACCAGGCCGTTCGGCGTGTCGGCGGCGAAGCCGATGTGGAAGTACTTCTTCAGCACCAGGTTCTCGCCACTGGCATCGAGCGAGGCGTTGAAGTTCGGGTACTTCTGCAGCGCGGCGACCGAGGCCTTCATCAGGAAGGCGAGCATGGTCAGCTTGATGCCGCTCTTCTCGTTTTCCTTGTTGAGAGCGACGCGCAGCGCTTCCAGGTCCGTGATGTCGGCATCGTCGTGCTGCGTGACGTGCGGGATCATCGCCCAGTTGCGCGCGAGGTTGGCGCCGGACAGCTTCTGGATGCGCGACAGCGCCTTGGTCTCGATCTCGCCGAACTTGGTGAAGTCGACCTTCGGCCACGGCAGCAGATTGAGACCGCCTCCACCGGCCACGGGCGCGGCAGCGCCGCCCTGGACCACTCCGCCGGAGAGCACGCCCTTCACGAACTTCTGCACGTCTTCCTTGCTGATGCGGCCGCCACGCTCGGTGCCGGCCACCTGCAGCAGGTCCACGCCGAGCTCGCGCGCGAACAGGCGCACCGCGGGGCTGGCGTAAGGCACCTTGTCGGGCATCAGCTCGTCGGCGTTGAACGCGACCGGCGGCGTGCGCGGCGGCATGGCTTCGGGGTCGGTGCCCGGACGGGCATCGATCGAGGCCTGCGCGATGCGATCCGCCTGCTGCGGCACGACCACCGGCTCGACGCGGGTCGCCGTTTCTGCGGCCCGGACGGGCGCAGCGGCGACCGGCTCGGCGCGCGGCGGTTCGGCGGCCTTGGCCGGTGCGGGTGCAGGCTTCGCGGCTTCCGGCTGGCCGGCCTCGGCCGGTTCGATCATCGCGACGATGCTGCCTTCGGCCAGCTCGTCGCCGATCTTGACCTTGATCTCGCGGATGATGCCGGCGAAAGGCGCCGGCACTTCCATCGTGGCCTTGTCCGATTCCAGCGTAACCAGACCCTGGTCCTGCTTGACCGTGTCGCCAACCGCGACCAGCAGTTCGATCACCGGCACGCCATCGTAGTCCCCGATGTCGGGAACGCGTGCTTCCTTCAGCTCAGCCATTGTGTGGGGGCTCCGCAACTAGAGCGAAAACCCTATTGTGGCGGTTGCGGGCGACCAGCGCCAACCGGGCCGGCATACGTCACGGTATCCCGGGGTCGGCACCCGCCTTGCATGGCCTGGCCCTTACTCTTCGCGACGCTCCTCGCGTGCGACCTGCTCGGCTTTGTCCTCTTTTTTGTCCTCCTCGGGTGGGCGGGCCCGAAGCAGGTCCAGCGGCCGCCCGTCGGGAAGGCGGTATTCGATGGCATCGTCGATCCGGTCGAGGTCGGCCATGCGGCTGCACAGCGCCTGTGCCCGCTGCTCGAGCGCCCGGGCGCGAGGCTCGACCCGCTCGTCGATCTGGGCGTCGAGGTTCTCCAGGCGCTTCAGGCGCGAGGAATCGCCACTGAAGGCCGCACTGATCGCGCCGCCGACGATGTCGCCGATCATGCTCGGGATCACTTCCGACACCGCCGCGCCGATGCCCTCGCCGAGGTCGCTGCCGTCGAAGCGGGTCGGAGTGACCGAATGCGCCAGGCGCGCGTCGATCTGCGCGCGCGCCCTGGCGATCTTCGCCTGCGCCTGTTTCGGATCGCTGGCGAAACCGGCTGCCACCTCGCCGAGCACGGTGAAGGCGATGTCGGCGGCGTCGCGACCGATCGCCTGCGCCTCCGGCATCGCCGCACGCGTGCCCCTCTCGAAGTCGGCGATGCGCTGCGTGTCGGCCGCGCCCAGCGTGACCCAGCGGTCGTCGATGAAGAGCCGGCCCTGCCGCATCACGATCGCCTTGGGCACGCCGCTGTCGCGGGTGAGGATCACGCTGCGTTCATTGAGCGAAAGATCGTAGTCGCTGTCCATGCTGCACGACACCTTCACGTCGGCGGCGAAGGCGCCGCTGCAGGCCAGGGACAGGACGGACAGCATGGGCAGCACAAACAGGCGGCGCATCGTCGACTCCGGATACCGGACAGGCCTCTATCTTGCCGCGCCCGCGCGCGGCTGTCCGCATGACTTGGAGCATGTGCGCGGCGTGCGGGGTCAAGGCCGGTTCATCGATGCCGTGCAAATCGCATGCGCGCGGGTTGCCACACCTGCAACGAAAGTTCCGCGCTGATGCGCCCGCAGGGCAATCAACGTTCATCCGCGCGTCGCTACGGTGTCGGCGCCTCCCCCGAGGCGTCGATCCAATAATGAGGAGAACCTCTCCATGATGCGCTTCAGTCGAATGACCTTGGCCCTGTTGGCCACCCTGGCCGTTGCCCCGGCCGCCTTCGCCCAGGACACGGGCAACACCGGAACTGCAAGCGGCAAACGCTTCGCCGTCGTCGGCGGCTATGCGCTGTCCGAGCCCACCAGCAACCCGTCGATCGCCGGCACGCGCACGCAGGTCGATGGCGACGGCGCGGCGACGCTGAGCGCAAGCTGGTACGTAACCGACAACATCGCCGTCGAGGCGTGGGGCGCGGCCGACAAGTTCGGGCATCGCGTCAACACGGCCAACGGCAAGGTCGCCAGCGTCGACACGCAGCCCTATGCGCTGAGTGGCCAGTACCATTTCCGCCAGGCCGACAGTCTCGTGCGCCCGTTCGTGGGCCTGGGCTACTACGAAGCCAACACCGATGGCGAGAAGGCCGAGCCGTCCGGCGCACTGGCCGGCCAGCGCATCGGCGTGGAAACCGCCAAGGGCGCGATGGCCACGGCAGGCGTCGACGTCAACATCAACCCGACCTGGTTCGCGCGCGCCGACGTGCGCTACATGCAGGACACCACCGGCCAGCCGAACGTCGCCCTCGATGGCGTCAACGCGGGCAAGGCCGAGCTCAACCCGGTCGTGCTCGGTGTCGGCCTCGGTGCGCGCTTCTGACGCAGCTGTTCCGATAGCGAGCGATACGCGAACGGGCCCGTCGGGCCCGTTCGCTTTTCGGGTCAGGGATGCTCGGCCTCGACGTGCACGCGTTCGCGCCGCAGCAGGTAGAGGCCGCTGGCGACGATGATCGCCGCGCCTACCCAGGTGATCGCATCGGGCAACACGCCCCACAGCGTGAGGTCGAGCAGGACGCCCCACACCAGCGCGGTGTACTCCAGCGGCGCGATCAGCGACGCCTCGCCGAGCCGGAACGCTTCGGTAATGGCGTACTGGCCCAGCGCGCCGGCGATTCCGACGCCGGCGATCAGCCACCAGTCGCTGTCGCGGATCGGCGTCCAGTCCGGCAGCGCGAGTACGCCGGCGCCGCCCGCGATCATCGCCATCAGCCACACCATCATCGACTGCGTGCTGTCGGTGCGCGCGAGGATGCGCACGGTGATCGCGCTGATGGCGTACATCACCGCCGCCAGCAACACCATTACCGCCGATATGCTGATCAGGCCCTCGCCGGTGGGGCGCAACAGCACCAGCACGCCGACCAGTCCGATCGCGATCGCGATCCAGCGGCGCGGCCCGACTTTCTCGCCGAGGAACGGCACCGACATGGCCGTGATCAGCAGCGGCGCGACGAAGAAGATCGAATACGTGGTCGACAGCGGCAACCGCGCGACGGCATAGACGAACGCCGCCATCATCGCCACGCCGAGCACGCCGCGCAGCAGGTGCAGCGACCAGCGCACCCGGATCAGCGGCGCGACGCCTGCGGTGGCCAGCGCCCAGACCAGAACGAGGGGCAGCGACGCCGCACCGCGCAGCGACGCCACCTGGAACGGCGAGTAATGCGCCGACAGCTGCTTGAGGCCCGCATCCATCAGCGCGAACAGGGCAACCGCGGCGAGCATGGTCAGCATCGCCCGGCCTTGGCGGTGACGCGCACCGGCCCCTGCCGCCGCGCCTGCCGCTCCTGGATGCTCCCGATGCTCCCTGTCCACCTGTGCCGCCCGTATGCCGATATCAGGCGCACACGCTGCCTGTTGCCGCGTGTCACGGCAATAGGCGCATGGCGGCGCGCCCCCGCGCCGCCGTGTTTGAGCCGCGGTTACTTCAGAACGCGTGCATGTAGGAGAGGCCTGCGCCCCATTCCGGACTGCCGTCGGACAGGCCGGCACTGCCATAGAGCTGCATCCGCCCGTTCGCCCCCGCGCCGAAACCGTAGAAGCCGATGACTTCGCTGCGATCGTCGGAGTCGTCCGACGCGGCCTGGCGGTAGTCGTACATCACGCCCAGGTTGCCACTGCCGATGCGCTGGCTGACGCCGGCATTCGCACCGCCGACGGCGTCGACGTCGATGAAGTCCGAATCGCCCAGCATCGTGTAGCTGACGCCACCGAACAGCATGGTGCCGTCGAAGTCGCGGTACAGGTCGAGCGCGACGCCGTAGTCGTTGGCGCCGGTGCCGAGGCTCTTGTCCTCGTCGGCGGTCGCGATCTTGACGTTGCCGGTCAGGTCCACGCCGAGCGGACCGCCCGTGTCGAAGGCGTAGGCGGCCGACAGGCGCAGGTCGCCGATGCCGGAGGCGCTGCCGTCTTCGGTGACCGGCTCAGGAGTCGGCGGCGGCGCGTTGCCGTTTCCGTTGCCATTTCCGTTGCCGCGGCCGCGGCCGTTCGGGTTGTTGTTGTCGACCCGGCCCAGGCCGGGCAGCACGTTGGGATCGCCCGTCACGTCCAGCCACGGCAGGCTGCCCTTGAAGGTCCAGTTGCCGCTCACGTACTTGCCGTTGACCGGCACGGAGAAGATCTCGGTGGTGACGTCGCTGCCATAGTCGCCGCTGCTGTAGTCGGCGCCGATGCCCAGACTGAAACCGTCGCCGGCCTGCGCCGCGCCCGCGGCAAGCAGGCCGGCGCACAGGATTGCCAATTGCTTCATTCGATTCCTCGAAGCGGACAAGACGATGGGCGCCGAACCCGCTGGCGCCCATCAAGAGGGAGTTGTTGCAGGGTGTTGCCGGATTTCCCCGGCGAGAATCAGATGCGGCCGACGCGCTCCGGCTTGTCCGGACGTTCCGGCTTCTGCGGCCGCTCCGGGCGTTCGGGGCGCTGCGGGCGATCGACCTTCTCGGGCTTGTCCGGGCGCTCCGCCTTGGCCACGCGCTCCGGCTTGGCCGGCTTGTCGTTTCCGGATTTGCCCTGCACGCGCTCGGCCTTGGCCTTGTCGGCGCGGGCCGTGCCGGCCACGGCCTTGTCGCTGTGGTTGGACGCGCTGATCAGCGAGCCCAGGTTGAAGCCGAGCTGCTTGGCGATCTGGCCCCAGCCGCCGCCGTCGGCGCGCAGTTGCAAGACGCCAGGCATCGTGGTGACGGTGCCATCCGCATTGGTGATCGTGGCACCGGCCAATGCCGACTGCAGGTCCGGCGCGGCACCGGAGTCGACCATCGCCTGCGCCAGCGACAGCGTGATGTTGACCTCGCCCCAGCCCATCGGCCCGTTCGCGTTGACGATGGCGTGCTCGACCGGCGTCGTCACCGTGGTGGTGGTGCCGTCGGGATTGGTCGTGGTGGTGGTCACTTCTTCGACGATGACGAAGTCGCCGCCGGTGCGCAGGTCGCCGACCAGGTCGGCCGAAGCGTCGGGGCCGCCGGCCAGTTCGGTGTAGCGGTCGACCAGTCGGGCCTTGGGGACGGTGGCTTCGGCGATGACCGGAGCATCCGGGTCGGCGTCCTGGGCAAAGCCCGGCGCCATGGTGAACAACGCGGCGGAGATCGCCGCGGCAAGAAGGAAGGTGCGTGGCTTGAGGTTCATGGCGCGTCTCATGCGGGTGGTCGCCGCGGTATCGGCGCACGCATGCTGCGCATCGGTCGCGCCGCACAACAAGCGAGTGCGGCCGCTTCATTAAGGTGTTGTTGTCGCGGCCACGGTGATGCCGTGACTGGCATCACGGGAAGCGCGTTTTGTTCATCGAAAACGCCGACGAACGGCAAGCAGCGCGATGTGACCGGCGCCACTGAAGTGCGCCGCCGTTGCCACGATTGCAGCGTGATGCGCGCGTGAAACTCAGCGCGCGCCGCGCAGGCTGGCGATGTCGATCACGAACCGGTAGCGCACGTCGCCCTTGAGCATGCGCTCGTAGGCCTCGTTGATGCGGTCGATGCCGATCAGCTCGATGTCGGACGCGACGCCGTGGGCGGCGCAGAAGTCGAGCATCTCCTGGGTCTCGCGGATGCCGCCGATCATCGATCCGGCCAGGCGCCGGCGCTTGCGGATCAGCACGCCGGCGGCGACCGGTGCGGGCACCTCGGGAATTCCGAGCAGCACCATCGTCCCGTCGACCTTGAGCAGGCCGAGGTAAGCGTTGTAGTCGTGGTCGGCCGAGGCGGTGTCGATGATGTAGTCGAACCGCATCGCGTGCGTCTTGAACACCTGCCCGTCGCGAGTAGCGGCGAAATCCTGGGCACCGAGCGCCAGCGCGTCGCCACGCTTGGACTCCGACGTGCTGAGCACGGTCACGTGCGCGCCCATCGCCACGGCGAGCTTCACCGCCATGTGGCCCAGGCCACCGAGCCCGACCACGGCGACGCGATCGCCGGCCTTCACGCCGAAATGCTTCAGTGGCGAATAGGTGGTGATGCCTGCGCACAGCAGCGGCGCGGCGCGATCCAGCGGGATCGAGTCGGGAATGCGCACGACATACGCCTCATCGACGGTGATGCGCGTCGAGTAGCCGCCGTAGGTCGGCCGGCTCTTGTCGATGCGCCCTTCGGCGTCGCGTTCGTAGCTGTTGTAGGTGGCGCTCATGCCGAAATCGCAGTACTGCTCCTCGCCGGCGTGGCACGACGGGCACTGGCGGCAGGAGTCGATGAAGCAGCCGACGCCGACCGTGTCCCCCACCTTCCATGCGCCGACCTGCGCCCCCACCTGGGTCACGCGGCCGACGATCTCGTGGCCGGGCACCATCGGGAAGATCGCGCCGCCCCACTCGTCACGCGCCTGGTGGATGTCGGAGTGGCACACACCGCAGTAGAGGATGTCGATCAGCACCTCGCGCGGACCGGGCTCGCGCCGCTGCAGCGTGAACGGGGCCAGCGGCGAGGCGGCATCGGCGGCGGCGTAGGCAGGCGTGGTCAGCATGGTGGCGATGTGGTGGAGGCGACGTGGGAACGCCGAGTCTAGCCGCGACGCACCACGGCGGTTGTGCCAAACCGGCCCGCGCGGCTGCAAGGGAGGGCGCGCTGCGCTACCCTTTGCGCCCCGTCGCAAGCCCCACGCGGAGCCCGCCATGCCTTCCTTCGACGTCATTTCCGAAGTCGACAGCCACGAACTGACCAACGCCGTCGACCAGGCCAACCGCGAGCTCGGCACGCGCTTCGACTTCAAGGGCGTGGACGCCAAGTTCGTGCTGGACGAACAGGTCATCACCCAGTCCGCACCGAGCGACTTCCAGCTCAAGCAGATGACCGACATCCTGCGTGCGCGCCTGATCGCCCGCAGCATCGACGTGCGTTGC
This sequence comes from Lysobacter niastensis, assembly GCF_015453285.1. Lineage (GTDB taxonomy): Bacteria > Pseudomonadota > Gammaproteobacteria > Xanthomonadales > Xanthomonadaceae > Lysobacter_J > Lysobacter_J niastensis. The sequence goes on along the minus strand of NZ_JADLZT010000004.1, from coordinate 36,649 downwards.
CTGGAGTTCGTCGACGTCGAGACCAACCTCGCGGGCGCGCGCCAGAAGGTCACCGTCAAGCAGGGCATCGAGCGTGAGCTGGCCAAGAAGATCCAGTCCGCGATCAAGGACGCGAAGCTCAAGGTCGACACCCAGATCAACGGCGACAAGCTGCGCGTGATCGGCAAGAAGCGCGACGACCTGCAGGCCGCCATCGCGCTGCTGCGCGCGGCCGAGTTCGAGCGTCCGCTGCAGTACGACAACTTCCGCGATTGAGCGACGCCACCGTGTCCACGTCGAGCACTAACGGCATGACGGGCGAAGACCCGATAGCCGCGACCCGCCGCTGGCTTGAGCGCGCGGTGATCGGGCTGAACTTGTGCCCGTTCGCCAAGGCGGTGTATGTCAAGCAACAGGTACGCTTCGTGCTGAGCGAGGCGACCACGCCGGACGCGTTGCTGGAAGAGCTCGGGTTCGAGCTGGTCAGGCTGGCGCAGACCGATCCCGAGGAAATCGACACCACGCTGCTGGTGCATCCGCACGTGCTGACCGACTTCCTCGACTACAACGATTTTCTCGACCAGGCCGATGCCGCGGTCGAGGCGCTCGGACTGGAAGGCGAGATCCAGGTCGCCAGCTTCCATCCCGACTACCAGTTCGCCGGCACCGAAACCGACGACGCCAGCAACTGCACCAACCGCTCGCCCTACCCGACGCTGCACCTGCTGCGCGAGGCCAGCGTGGAGCGCGCAGTGGATGCGTTCCCGGACCCCGACGTGATCGTCGAGCGCAACATCGAGACGCTGGAGAAGCTGGGCATCGAGGGTTGGCGCAAGCTGCTGGAGCCCTGAGCCCCACGCAGACAGCCCCCTCTCCCGCTTGCGGGAGAGGGTTGGGGTGAGGGCAGGCGAACGCTCGGCGCTGCGCGCCTTACGCCCCCATCCCAACCTTCCCCCGCAAGCGGGGGAAGGAGATCTACGCCAACGCCGGCTCGATCAGCAGCCGCGCCTGCGCCAGCGATTCGACGATGCGGTGGCCCAATGCACGCACGCTGTCGGTGGGCATGGCCAGGTCGGGCACCTGGATCGGCGTCATCCCCGCCGCGAGCGCAGCGCGCACGCCGGGCGCGGAGTCCTCCAGCACCACGCAGCGCACGGGATCCACGCCAAGTTCGCGCGCCGCCAGCAGGTAGATGTCCGGTGCGGGTTTGGGATGGGCGACGTCGCTGCCGGTCAGCACCGCGTGGAAATGCGGCAGCAATCCACACAGCTCGAGCTTCTGCAGGGCGCGTGGTCGTCGCGTGGACGTCGCCACCGCGCGCGGGATGCCGCGGGCATCGAGCAGGGACAGCAGGTCGAGCACGCCCGCCTTGACCGGCAAGCCTGCAAGCACCTGTTCGTCGTAGAGCGCATGGCAGCGCGACAGCAGCGCCTCGATCTGCGCCTCGTCCAGGCGGACGCGCAGCAGGTCGTGGCAGGCCTTGTCGTGCAGGCCGATCATCGACATCCACAACGCGTCGTCAAGGTGCAATTCAAGCTCGGCCGATGCTACGCGCCAGCATTGCAGCAGCGCTCGCTCGCTCTCGATCATCAGGCCGTCCATGTCGAACATCACGGCTGCCGGCCTGAAACCGATGGGCTCCAGCCGGTTCATCCCGGCTCACCGAAGAGACGGGCGATGTCATCGGCGCCGAGCAGGCGCCACTCGCCCGGCGGCAGGCCGTCCAGCGCCAATCCGCCGATGCGGCTGCGATGCAGCGCTTCCACGTGGTTGCCGACCGCGGCGAACATGCGACGCACCTGGTGATAGCGGCCTTCGGTCAGCGTCAGCCGCGCGTGGCGCGCATCGACCGTTTCCATGTGCGCCGGCGCCAGCGGCGTGGTTTCCGACTCCAGCATCAACGTGCCGCTGGCAAAAACCTCGCCCTCGTCGCCGCGCAGGTCGCCCGCCAGCGTCGCCTCGTACACCTTGGAGAGCTTCGCCTTCGGCGAGACGATGCGATGCAGCAGCGCGCCGTCGTCGGTCAGCATCAGCAGGCCGCTGGTGTCGCGGTCGAGGCGGCCGACAGTGGAGAGCAACGGCGAGCGCAGGCGGAAACGCGGCGGCAGCAGGTCGTAGACGATGCGGCCTGGATCCTTGGTGGAGCAGGTGTAACCGGTCGGCTTGTGCAGCATCAGCACCATGCCGGCCGGTGGATCGAGCGGCTCGCCATCGACGCGCACAGCTTCGTGTCCGACCTTGTCGTCGGCGTACAGCACTTCGCCTTCGGCGTCGGTGATGCGGCCCTCGCGGAACATCGCGGCGACGTCCTTGCGACTGCCGTAGCCGAGGTTGGCGATCAGTTTGAGCAGCTTCATCGTGCGGCCTGTTTCAATGGGGGCGATGCCGTGGCGCGCACCGCTTCGATCGCCTTGAAACCGTCGCGCTCAGCCACGGTGCGGACCTGGCCGAAGTGCGCGCCGAGTTCGGATTCGTACGGCAGGTGCCGGTTCGCCACCAGCCACAACCTGCCACCCGGATTCAACGCCTGCGCCGCGACCGCGATGAAACGGCGGCCGATGTCGGGCCGGTCGGCGCGGCCCTGCGCATGGAATGGCGGATTGCTGACGATCACATCGAAGCGCTGGTCCAGGCCGCGCGTGACGTCGTGCCAATGGAAATCCAGCGCGACCCGATCGGCGAATGCGGCAAGGTTGGTGCGTGCAAGATCCAGCGCGCGCGATTCGGCCTCGAACAGGTCCAGCGCACTGATCCGGGGACAGCGCGCCAGCAGCTCGGAAGCGAGATAGCCGTAACCGGCGCCGAGATCGGCCGCGCGCCCCGCGAGATCGGTCGGCAGGTGCTCGGCGAGCAGGCGCGACGCCGCGTCGATGCGATCCCAGGCGAATACGCCGGGACGGCTGACGAAGCGTCCATCGAGGATCGGCCGCGGCTCGTCGGCCAACAGCCACTCCTGCATCAGTGCGCCATCGGCAGGGCCCTGCAGCGGTGCGGTCCAGAACACGCGGCACTTGTGCTTGGAGTTGCTCGAGACCGGCCCGGCGATGCGCGCCAGGTCGGCCTCGCCCGATTTCGCGCCTTCGTTGTTGCCCAGGCACGCCACGACGCGGCCACCGGGCGCGCAACGGGCGACGGCTCGCGCGAACAAGGCACGCGCCTCCTCGCGCTGGCGCGGCGGCAGCACCAGCACCAGCGGGTAGCGCGTGCTGTCATCGCTGCTGGCCAGAGGCAGGCCGGATCGCTCCAGTGCCTCGGCTTCGGGTTTGAAGGTCTGCTCACACACCAGCCCGGGCCAGCGGCGCTGGTGCAGCGGCCAGCCGTCGCGTGCGCGCAGGAATAACGCACCGCCCTCGCCCGGCCAGGTCAGCGAGCCGTCGGCAAATGGCAGCAGCAGGGTCTGCAGGGCGACGTCGCCGTCGTCAGCACGCATCGCGGGAAAGGGCCGGAGTCATGCCGCGGATTGTACGCGTCGACAGTTCGTCGACACGGCTGAAGCCGCCACAACGCCCGGCTTCATGCGGGCACAACATCGCCGGAGCGAGGATGTGAATACTCCATCAAGAGGAGAACCGCGATGCGTGCCCTCTTCGTCGGCGGCCAGGTCGACAACAGCGAACTGGATCTCGACACCCGCGATCCCCCGATGCACTACCCCGAGAACACGGGAGGCGGCCGGCCCCGCTACCGCCTCCACCAGATCGGAATGCGCGATGGCGAGATCGCCTACGCCGTCTACGGCGCGCCCGACCTCGCCGACGCCGAGGTCGAACGCGTGGCACGCGAACGCGACTACTCGCGCCGTTTCAACGCGCAGGCGCAGGCGGTGTTCCACTAGAGCCGTCGCTCTCCGAGGCTCGCCGAACCCTCACCCCTCTCCCGGCGGGAGAGGGGTGAGGTCGCGGGCAAAGTCAGCCCTGCAATTCCCGCAACGTCACCGACGGCGGCGCGTCCAGCACGCGGCGCGTCGCGAACAGCCCGGCGAGCAGCGCCGCGATCACGCCGGCGAGAGCGCCGAATGCCGCCAGGCGCCAATCCGCCTGCCAAGGCAGGTCGAATACCTGTTCAGCGATCACTCCGGCCAGCACCGACGCGGCGATCGCCGCCGTGAGTCCGGCCAACAGTCCGATCGCAGCAAACTCGGACGCCTGCGCCAGCCGCAACTGCCGGCGGCTGCCGCCAATCGCGCGCATCACGCCGCCTTCGAGCAGTCGCTCGTCCTGGCTCGCGCTGACCGCGGCCATCAGCACCAGCAGTCCTGCGGCCAGCGAGAAGTAGAACACCACCTCGACCACGGTCGAGACCTGGTCGGCGGTGCTGCGTACCTGCTTGAGCACCGCTTCGACGTCGATCACCGAGAGGTTCGGGAAACGCTCGACCAGGTCCGCGGTGAAGCGCGTGCGCTGCGGAGGCACGCTGACCGCGGTGATGTGGCTGGCCGGGAATCCTTCCAGCGAACCGGGTGAGGCGATGACGAAGAAGTTGGGGCGGAAGCTTTCCCAGTCGACGCTGCGCAAGCTGGTGATGGTCGCCTCGAAGCGTTGGCCGGCGATGTCGAAGGCGATGCGGTCGCCGAGCTTCCAGCCCAGCCGCTCCGCGAAATCCTCCTCCACCGAGGCTTCCGGTTTCACCGGACGCGTCTTGCCCCAGAACGTTCCCGCGGTGACGCGGTTGTCGTCGCGCAGTTCGTCGGCGACGGAAAGATTGAACTCGCGCTCGGCCAGGCGCTGCGCACGCTCGCCCTGCCCGGCATAGTCGGCGCCGGTCACCGCCTTGCCGTTATGGCTGGTGAGGCGGCCGCGGATCATTGGATACAGCGTCGGCGGTGCGACCCCCTGCTGCGCGATGAAGTCGCGCACGGCACCAACCTGGTCGTCCTGCACGTTGATGATGAAGCGGTTCGGCGCATCGTCCGAGAGCGCCATCTGCCAGCGGTCGAGCAGGTCGGTGCGGACGAAGGTCAGCAGCAGGAGCGCCATCAATCCGAGGCCCAGTGCCGACACCTGCGCGATGCTGGCGCCCGCACGCCGGCTGACATTGGCCAGGCCGTAGCGCAGGCTGCCGCGAAGGCGCGAACGCAGCCGGCGCACGGCGACGATCATCAGCCAGGCCAGCAGTGCCAGCACCGCCAGCGTCGCGGCAATGCCGACCAGCATCGCCAATCCGAGCGCCGCCGAACCCGCCTTCCACCACAGCAGCGCTGCCAATCCTCCCAGGCCAGCGATAGCCACCAGCCATGCGCTGGGCTCGGCCGGATCGAGGTCGCGACGCAGCACGCGCAGCGCGGGCACGCGACGCAGCGCCAGCACCGGCGGCGCACCGAAGGCCATCAACACGACCAGGCCGACGCCGTAACCCTGCAATGCGGGCAACCAGCCTGCCGGCGGAATCGACAGCTTCAGCGCCTGCGCAAGCCAGCCGCCGACCAGCCACTGCAATCCGAACGCCAGCGCGACGCCGACGGTGCTGGCGAACAGCCCCAGCATCAGCAGCTCGCCGACCTGGATGCCGACCAGCGTGGCCTGCGTCGCGCCGAGGCAGCGCATCACCGCGGTACCGGACAGATGCCGGGCACTGTGGCGTCGCGCCGCCATCGCGACGGCAACGGCGGCAAGCACCACCGAGACCAGCGCGGCAAGACCGAGAAAACGTCCAGCGCGGTCGAGCGCGGAACGGATCTCCGGGCGAGCGTCGGCAATCGTCTCCAGGCGCTGGCCGCGGCCGAGCACGGCGCGCGTGGTGGCGTTGAACTTGTCGACCGCGGTTGCGGAGCCCGCCACGACCAGCCGGTAGCGGATGCGACTGCCTTCCTGCACCAGCCCGGTCGATGCGATATCGGACAGGCCGAGGAAGACCTTCGGTGCGACGTTGAAGTAATCGAGCGCCGCATCGGGCTCCTGCACGACGAGTGCAGCCAGGCGCAGGCGCGCATCGCCGATCGCGATCTCGTCGCCCAGCCGCGCCCCGAGCGTGTCGGCGCCGGCCCGGCTCATCCACAGCGTGCCGCGCGCGGGAACGCCGCCGGCGTCGCGTTCCACGCCATCGGGTCCGACGATGCGGAACGCACCGCGCAAAGGAAAGCCAGCGCCCAGCGCGCGCAGGTCGCCCAGCTGCAGGCGTTCGCCGACGCGGATCATCGTCTGCAGTTCCATCGTCTCGGTGCGCTGCAGGCCCGGGACTTCTGCTGCGCGGCGGATCGCGCCGCTGATGGGCTCGTCGGACCGGACCACGGCATCGCCGCCGAGCAGGCGGTTGGCCTCGATCGCCAGCGCGCGTTCCGCGCGATCGGTGACGAAGCCGACCGCTGTCACCGCCAGCACCGCCAGCACCAGCGCCGCGATCAGGATGCGCACGTCGCCCGCCGCGAGGTCGCGGCGCAGCTGGCGCCACGCCAGCCGCGGCGTCTGCATCAGCGAGGAACTCATGAGGCCACCAGCTGGCCGCCGTCCAGCCGCAACAGGCGGTGGCAGCGCGAGGCCAGGTGTTCGTCGTGGGTCACCAACACCAGCGTCGTACCGGCATCCGCATTGAGTTCAAACAGCAGCTCGATGATCGCCTGCCCAGTGTGGGTATCGAGATTGCCTGTGGGCTCGTCGGCAAACAGCAGCGACGGCCGGGTGACGAACGCGCGCGCCAGCGCGACGCGCTGCTGCTCGCCGCCCGACAGCTGGCGCGGGTAATGGCCCAGGCGCTGACCGAGGCCGACCTTCTCGAGGATCGAGCGCGCAGGGGTCTCGGCATCGCGGTCGCCGCGCAATTCCAGCGGCAGCATGACGTTCTCCAGCGCGGTCAGCGACGGCAGCAGCTGGAAGTTCTGGAACACGAAGCCGACCTTCTCGCCGCGTACACGCGCGCGGCCGTCTTCATCCAGCGTCGACAGCGCCTGGCCATCGAGCAGCACGTTGCCTTCGCTGGGCGTATCGAGTCCGGCCAGCAGCGACAGCAGCGTGCTCTTGCCTGAACCGGATGCACCGACTATCGCGACCGAGTCGCCCGCGGCAATCGAGAAGCCCACCCCTTCCAGGATGATCAGTTCGCCGGAGGGCAGCATCACGCGCTTGCCGAGTCCGGCCGCCTGGAGTGCGGCAGTAGTGTCCACAGGCGCGATGGAATCGGCCATGATCGTCCCCATGCTGGTGTCGTTGGTCATTGGGAGAAAGGAATGAAGCGCCTGCTCATCGGGAACCTCGCCTTGAACGGACCCGCAGGACATGGATATGCGGCAGCGCGGCCGCGCATTCAATGGGCCATCGGTTGGGTCCTCGCGCTGCTGGCGCCGGTACTGCTCGCCCTGGCGATGTCGCCAGCTTCCGCACAGACCGCAGCCCGCGCCACTGCAGCTCCGGCCGCCGCACGCACCGTGCTGGTGATGGGCGACTCGCTCGCCGCCGGCTACGGACTTGCTGCCTCGCAGGGCTGGGTGGCGTTGACCGCCGATCGCATCGCGAAGACGCGGCCCGGCTGGCGCGTGGTCAATGCCAGCATCAGCGGCGAGACGACGGCAGGCGGCGTCGCGCGCATCGACGGCGAGATCAAGCGCAACAAGCCCGAGGTCGTGGTCATCGAACTCGGCGCCAACGACGGCCTGCGCGGGCTGCCGCTGTCGCAGACGCGCACCAACCTCGACCGCATGATCCGCAGCGCCAAGGGAAGCGGCGCCAAGGTGCTGCTGATCGGCATGCGCATGCCGCCGAACATGGGCCGCGACTATACGCAGGGCTTCGCCGACAACTACACCACACTGGCCAAACAGCATGCCGTGGCGCTGCTGCCGTTCCTGCTCGAACCGATCGCGACCGACCGCAACGCGTTCCAGGCCGACAACCTGCATCCGGTCGCGAGCGTGCAGCCGAAGCTGCGCGACCATGTGTGGCCCAAGCTCGAACCGTTGATCCGCTAATCGGGAACGGCACCGCCGGCCGCTGCGGCAGGCTGCGACACCGCCGCCGCAGTGGCGACCGGTGGAACACTCTCCGGCAAGTGCAATCCGGCCAGGACCTGCCGCGTATCAAGCATCAGGGTGTGAGTGCCGGCTTCATCCTCGTAGGTGATGTCCAACTGGCTGGGCGCCGGCGAGATCGGGAAGAACACGTCGAGCTGCCCCCCTTCGCCTGCAGCGAGCGTTAACGGAAACTCCGTATGGCGCTGCCCGATGCGGTTGTCGACCTTCGCATTGCGCACCACGCGAACGATGCCATAGCCCACCAGCACCGGACCGCCGATCAACAGCGCACCGGTCGCCGCACCGACGCCGGTACTCGTCGTCGCCGCCGTCGACATGACCTGCGAAGCCGCCTCCGCGTACACCATGCCAACGCCCAGCGCCGTGGTGCCCGCGCCCGCGGCGATCAAAGTTCCACCGCCACTGCCCGCTTTCACCTTGATCCCATCATCGCGATAACGCTTCACGGTCTTCCGGGTCTGCTTGACCAGGGCCTTCCGCTCGGCGAGGGGCGTCGAGGCGTGCCCCGAGGAATCGGTCACCGACGTCCGGGGGATGCGCATTGGCATTGCGGACGTGTTGTGCACGCGGATCAGGTATTCGTCCCAATCCGCATTGCGCGCCCACGCGCCGTAGCCATTTCGCACGATCACCCAATCCAGGGTCGCCGAAAGAGCCGCATTGCTACCCGACGCAACCTGCTTGTCGGCGGGTGGCGCTGGCGCATCCTTGATCAGCTTCGTACCTCCGCTGCAGGCAGCCAGCGCCAGCGCGATCACGCACACGGATATCCGGATCATCGTGTCCCTCCCCTTGGGTGTTCCAGGCAGCAGTCCCCACTGCTGCCGACAGCGAGAACGGCCACACCAGGAGCGACCGGCCAGCGTCACGCAGCGTGCACCCGTTCGCCGAGCCGAGCAATCGCACGATCGCGTGCCGGCGTGCGTTTGCTAGACGCTCCTCGCGAGCGTGCGATTCGCACCGTCACTTGCACATTGCCGCTCGCTCCCCGATGAACGGTGGTTGCAATCGCATTTGCATCGGCGTAACTTGCGCGCCCTTCGCTCCTGCGAGCGTTATTCGAGATCGGCTTCAACCATGAACTTCGCCTTCGACATCGCCAAGCGTCACGCGCTGCAGCCTGCGGGCTACGGCCCAGGCACGCTCGCGCCGTCGCTGCATGCGAAGCGCGACGAAGCCATCCACCACGACTGATCTCCGCCATCAAGGGAGATCGGTCACCCCGATCTCCCGAGGCCAAGCGAACGCCCTCGGGTCCACAACCCGGGGGCGTTTTGCTTTTGGCGTTTGCCAAGGAAATCAAACTGTTTTATCGCGATTGCATCGCGTACTCCCGAAGCATCCGGAGCGTGCTGGCTCCGAGGCGGGGAATGCTGCGAAGGCGCTCACAGCGCCGTGCCTGGATGCTTCGGCACGGGCAGCGGACGGATGCGATCGCGCACGAATTGGCGTCATATGACGCCAATGCGAAACATCGACGGACGATCCATCGCGGTGCGGGTTCGTGGCCTGAAGCCTCACCCGCCTGGTGCGCGCGGCATTGCCGTGGTGCATGCCGTGGATCGCGAGACGGTGTTTCGAGAGCGGACGGTAGCTCAGAGGCAGAGCAGCGGCGCGAGCCGTTGGCCGCCGGTTCGATTCCGGTTCGTCCACCACTGGATAGCTTAGTCGGGTAGAGCATCGGTTAAACACCGAGTGTCGCGGGTTCGATTCCCGCTCCAAAACGACCTGTTACGTCGTTGATCCGGGGCGAAAGCCCCAAACAGGAAACGCCCTGTGCGGCGTGGCGCCAGGCGATGCAGTCCATCGCATCGTGCAACGCCATCCCGCAGCGGCGATGTCGCCGGGCCCGCGTCCCGAATGCGCGCGGAACCGGTTGCATGCGCGGCACTGGCAATCCATCGCCTGCCGCGTTGCCCGCCGGAATCTCCGCGCAGACAGCGCGCGGGCTTCGCGGCATCGGCGTCAGGGGCGTTTCCATCTTTTTCTTTGCAGCACGCGATGACCGATCCCTCGCGCGCCTTTGATTCAGTGGATCGGACCACCAGAGCCAACAAGGAGAACACCCGTGTTCTGGACCAAGAGGGTCGTGATCGGTGACGGCGAGCGCGGCCTGGTGTATCGCAACCGTCAATTCGCAGGCGTGCTGGCCGCGGGCGTGTACCGCTGGTTCGACCCGCTGCGCCGCGTCGAAGTTGTCGTGCACGACATCAGCAAGCCGGAGTACGCCTGCCGCGATTCCGACACGCTGATCGCCGTGCTCGGCGAAAAGCTGGGCGACACCTTCGTGCTGGCCAACCTCGGCACCAACGAGGCGGGCCTGCTGATGAGGAACGGCAAGCTCGAAGATGTGCTCGCTCCGGGTTCGCGCAAGCTGTACTGGAAGGGCGTCGTGGCCGTCGAAGTGCAGGCCGTGTCGCTGGCCCAGGGGCTGGAGATCGAGGCCGGCGTCGTGAAGCGTCTGCGCCAGCTCGGCATGCTCGAGCGTCTGGCGGTGTCGCTGATCGTGCCGGAGGAGACCGCCGGCCTGCTGTTCGTCGACGGCAAGCTCGTGCGCACGCTCGGCGCTGGCGCGTACGCCTTCTGGAACTTCCAGAAGAACGTGAGCGTGGAGATGATCGAGCTGCGCGTGCAGTCGCTGGAAGTCTCGGGCCAGGAGCTGTTGACCCGCGACAAGGTGAGCCTGCGCGTCAACCTCGCCGCCAGCATCCGCGTCACCGATCCGGTGGCCGCACGTACGAAGGTCGCCAAGTACGGCGACTACGTGTACCGCGAGCTGCAGTTCGGCCTGCGCAAGGCGATTGCCGCCAAGTCGCTGGACGAGCTGCTCGGCGACAAGGCTTCGCTCGACGCCGACATCTTCGGTTACGTGCGCGGTCGCGTCGTCGAACTGGGCATCGAGGTGCTCGGTGTCGGTGTCAAGGACGTGATCCTGCCGGGCGAGATGAAGGAGATCCTCAACAGCGTCGTGCAGGCGGAAAAGGCGGCCCAGGCCAACGTGATCCGTCGTCGTGAGGAGGCGAACGCCACGCGTTCGCTGCTGAACACGGCACGCCTGATCGAGGAGAGCCCGGTGCTGATGCGACTGAAGGAGCTGGAAGCTCTTGAGAAGGTCACCGAGAAGATCGACAAGCTGACCGTGTTCGGCGGCCTGGATGGCGTCATGAAGCAGCTGGTCAGCCTCAAGCAGTAAACTTCGCGTGGCGGACGGAATCGCCACGCGGAGTCTTCATTCAAGGAAGGATTCCCATGAACATGCAACACACGCAATTCGAGTTCCTCCATGCCGAGGGTGCACGCACGCCGATCAAGGGCTGGGTGCACGGCGTTCCGGTGGAGGACCAGGCGCGGCAGCAGCTGCGCAACATTACCGCGCTGCCCTTCGTCGGGCCGTGGGTCGCCGTGATGCCCGACGTGCACCTGGGCATCGGCGCGACCGTCGGCTCGGTCGTGCCCACGAAGGGCGCGATCATCCCCGCGGCGGTCGGCGTCGACATCGGCTGCGGCATGGCTGCGGTGCGCACGACATTGCGCGCCGACGACCTGCCCGACGACCTGGCGCTGCTGCGCAACTCCATCGAGCGCAGCATCCCGGTCGGCAACGGTCCGGGCGGCGAGCATCGCCGCATTCCCGACAGTATCGAGACGCGGCTGGCGCAGTCGGAGCTGATGGCGCGCCTGGCGGCGATCCGCTCGCGCCACCCGAAGATCCGTCCGGACAAGGTCGACAAGCAGATCGGAACGCTCGGCGGCGGCAACCACTTCATCGAGATCTGCCTCGACGAAGCCGACCACGTTTGGGTGATGCTGCACTCGGGTTCGCGCGGCACCGGCAACCTGATCGGCACCTACTTCATCGAGCTGGCACGTCGCCAGCTGGAGAAGCGTGTGCTCGGCTTCCACCTGCCCGACAAGGACCTGGCGTTCTTCCTCGAGGGCGAGGCGCTGTTCGACGACTACGTCGAGGCGGTGTCGTGGGCGCAGGACTACGCGCGTGCCAACCGCGACGCGATGATGTCGCGGGTGCTGCACGAGATGCGCCATCGCCTGCCGAAGTTCCAGACCGACAAGCAGGCGGTGAACTGCCACCACAACTATGTCCAGCGCGAGGACCATTTTGGCGATTCACTGCTGGTGACGCGCAAGGGCGCGGTCAGCGCGCGCGAAGGCGAGCTCGGCATCATTCCGGGCAGCATGGGTGCGCGCAGCTACATCGTGCGCGGCAAGGGCAACGCGGATAGCTTCCACAGCTGCAGCCACGGCGCCGGCCGCGTGATGAGCCGTACGCGGGCGCGCGCGGAAATCACGCTGAAGCAGCATCGTGAAGCCACCGCGCACGTCGAGTGCCGCAAGGACGCAGGCGTGATCGACGAGTCGCCGGCCGCCTACAAGGACATCGACGCGGTGATGGCGGCGCAGACGGATCTGGTCGAGATCGTGCACACGCTGCGCCAGGTGGTGTGCATCAAGGGGTGAGGAGGGTCGCTTGCGCGCCACTGGCGCGCGACCCGACGAACGCCTTCGGGCTATGCCCGAAGGCCGGCAAGGAGGCGCGCTGATGCGCCACGGGCGCATGCGCCGACGAACGCCCGACGGCTATGCCGGCGGGCCGGGAGAAGAAGCCCTCACCCCAATCCCTCTCCCGCGTGCGGGAGAGGGGCTTTCTTTGCTTGCGCGCCAGATCGAGGCTTCTGGCTTCTCCCTCTCCCGCATGCGGGAGAGGGCCAGGATGAGGGTGCTTTCTGTAAGCGCCGCCTCAGAGCTTCAGCTCGCCCTTCTCGACGATCGGCTTGCCGTCGAGCGTGACGGTGCTTCCGGGCAGGAACACGGCATGGCCGTACGACAGCGTGTTCTCGCCGCCGGCCCAGGAGTTGCCGCCGAATCCGACGGCGACGCTGCCTGCCGGCATCCATGCGCCGATCGGGCTCGACGTCGGCAGTTTCACGTTCGGGTTGATGCCGAAGTCGATGAAGCTGACCTGGTTCTTGCGGTCGTCGGCGACGGCGTCGTAGTCGGCCTTGAAGTCCTCGTAGCCGGCACCGCCGCCGCTGATCGCCGTGACCTTGCCGCCGCTGATGGTCAGCGTGAGGTTGTCGATCTGCTTGCCGCGGAAGTAGCTGCGCGTGTGCACGACCTTGCCTTCCGCGCTGCCCGGCACCGGCGTGGTGTAGACCTCGCCGGCCGGCAGGAACGCCGCCAGCGCGGGACCGCCGGCCTTGCGGTCGGCCTCGGAAATGATGCCGTCGCTGACCAGCACGCGCCGTCCCTGCACGCGCAGTTTCAGGTCGGTGCCATTGGCGTTGGTCACGTGCAGCTCGTTGCCGGCGGCGATCGCCGACTTGATCTGCTCGCCACGCGTCTGCAACTGGCTGTAGTCGATGTTGACGCCGTTCCAGAAGACCTTGGCGAGCTCGTCCTGGCTCATGCCGAAACGCTGCGCGCGCCACGAGGTCGGGTACATCTCGTTACCGATCTCGACGGTGCGCACGTTGTTCTTCAGGAAGGCCTGGCTGACCGCCTCGTCGGCCTTGGCGCGCGCGGCCATGCGCTTGGGGTCGGCGCCTTCGAACAGGTTCTCGGTGGTCATGTTGCCGAGGCTGATCACCACGTCGGCGATCCCGGCCATCTTCATCGCCAAGGCGCTGGTCTGCGTGTCGTACTTCTCCGGCACGTCGAAAAACATGCGGCGCGACATGCGGTCGCTGCTGTAGCCGACCCACGGGAAGGCGCCGACCTTGCGCACGTTGACGGCGATGTCTTCCAGCAGCTCGGCGTCGTGCTGGCGCCCGTAGATCAGCACGACCTCGCCTTCCTTGACGCCGGCGCTCTGCGTCACCAGGCGTTCGGCCAACTGTTCCAGGTCGGTTGGCGCCTTGACCGCTTCCGTGGCCGACGCAGCCGCCTGCGCGGGTTCGGCCGGCGCCGCCGGCGCTGCCGGTGCGGCAGCCACGGGTGCGGTGTCGTCGCTGGAGCGCTGGCAGCCGGCCAGAATGGTGCAGACGGCAGCCGCCAGCGCGGCCGCAAGGAGTGAACGGGTCATGGAAGGGTCCTCGAAGCCCGGTCAGGATACGGACTAGGGGAACCAACGGCGAAGCCCGTAAGTAACGGTAACGTCGTAACGGTAACGGTCGTAACGGCCGAATGGGGCGTCGGGACCGCGGTTGCTGGCGTTTCAGGCGTGATGCAGGCCTCCGGCCCGCCACAGTCTCGCCATCCCCTGCCCCAACCCGGACAGCGCCAGGCAGCCCACCAGCAGCGCAGCCCAGCCCCAGGCCTGGCCGGGGAGATCCGGCAGCAGCCCGGTGAAGGCCGGCAGCCAGCTCGACCCGTACATCACCACCGCGGCAGCGGCCGCGGCCGCCAGCACGAACCCGAGGATGTTCAGCAGCCAGCGCTCGACACGCTCCCCCATCGTCTGCGCGGCTTTGACGTGGTGGACGATCTGCGCGGCCAGGTCCATCGGCAGCGGCTCCATCGCCGGCGTACGCAGCGCGCGCGCGATCAGGCGGTACTCCGCCACCGCGCGATCGTCGGCATCCATGGGCAGGCCGCGCCGCTCCTCGTCGCGGGCGCGCTCCTGCGCCAGCCATTCCTTCGCTTCGCGTTCGAAGCGGTCGTGATCGTTGGGCGTCGTGTTCATGCGAAGGCTCCCATCCGGTCCTGCAGGCGCTCGCGAAGGCGCGCACGGGTCCGGAACAGATGGCTCTTGATCGTACCTTCGGCGAGACCGGTGATGCGGGCGATCTCGACGATGGGGACCTCATCCAGGTGATACAGCGTCAACAGCGTCCGTTGCAATGGCGGCAATGCTTCGATTTCCTCGTGCAGGCCGGCGGCGACCTCGGCATCGGCGCAGGCCGTTTCCAGGTCGAAGCCGTCGCTGACCTGGTCGAGCAGCGACAGCCCGTCCTCGTCGTCGCCGACAGGCTCGGCGATCGCGATGCGGCGCTTTTCCAGGTGGCGCTTGGCGACGGAGTAAGCGACCTGGCCGATCCACGACTTCAGCGCGCTCTCGCCGCGGTACTGATGCAGGCACTGATGCACCCGCAGGAACGCCTCCTGGCACAGCTCGCGGGTGTCCTCGGGCTGGCGCACCATGCGCTGGATGATGTGCCAGCACAGGCCCTGGTAATCGCGCACGAGACGCTCGAACGCGCCCGGCGCATTCGCCAGGACGGCTTCGACCAGCCTGCGATCGTCCTGGTAGGTGGCTTCGTTGACGGTCATCGCATCACGCTCATGCGCACGACTGACGGCATCATTCCGTCACTGCGCCAGGCGATGGTCGTAACTGAGCACGCGGGCGAGCTTCCATTGGCCTTGCTCCTGTTTCCATACATGAGTGAACCGGGCGGTTTCCGTCAGCCGGTCCGGCTTGCCTTCCGCGATCGCATGGAAGCGATGCACGCCGATCTCGATCGCTCCGTAGTGCGCGAGCGGATAGACCTCCATCGTGCCCGGCACCAGTTCGCGGCGGGCGCGGAAATCGATGCCCTTGGCCTGCCGCTCGCACATGCCGCGCACGGCGGCGACGAATTGTGCACCGGAGGTCGCGCTCAGCCCATCCTTGTCGTGGAAGAACTCGAGGTCGTCGCTGACCATCGTGGCCAGCCTGTCGGCGTCGCACTGCGTCATCGAACAGCGCGCGGTCGGCAGCAGCGATCTGCGCCGGCCATTCCGGCGGCATCGTCGCGCCGGGACGCAGGTTTACCTGGGCCTCGACTTTCCCCAGAGTGGCCGGGTCCGCTCCGGACGCCATCCCCGGGACCAGCAGGCAGGCGCAGGCGAGCAGGAAGGTGCGGAGCATCGGGATGCATCCCATCAAGGCAATGACCTTTGGGATACGGCCAGGGCGCCCGCCGTTGCATTGGCCGACGAACGGTAGCGAAGGACCGGCCACGAGCCTGCAACCGGCCGCCGCATGGCCGTATCTACTGCCTCGAAGCCCCTGTCACGCACAACCGAGACCCGGCCATGAACCACGAAGTCTTCATTCCGATCACCCTGTTCATCTGCGTCGTCTACGCCATCAAGGTCGTGGTCGACGCCCGCACTCGCGCCAAGATCATCGCCAGCAACGGCTCCGAGGACCTGATCAGGTCGATGGTGCAGGCCGAAGCGCAGCAGCGCCGCCACTCTTCACTGCGCTGGGGCATCCTGCTGCTGGCGATGGCACTGGGCTTCGTGCTGATCGAAGCCTTCGGCTGGGATCACGTCACGCCCGGCGTGATCGGCGTGCTGCTCGGCGTGACCGGCCTGGGCAACCTGCTGTCGTACGTCGCCGCGCGCAAGCTCGGCTGATCGCCAGAAAACGAAACGGGCGAGGCCGAAGCCTCGCCCGTTCGTGCGTACCGATGACCGCGACGGATTACTTGCGCTGGTCGGCGCTCTGGTCGCGCGCACCGCGGAACTCGGACGATGCGTCCCAGTTCGGCCAGCGATTGGAGTCGGCGAGATCGCGGCCAACCTTGTAGAGCAGCTGCAGGTCGCGCGCCATGCCGGTGAAGGCCCAGCCCGCTTCCCACTGGTCGGCCGGCTGGTGGTAACGGTCGGCGACGTACTCCTCCTCCATCTTCTTGCCGGCTTCGAGGCCGCCGTCGACCAGGTCGTTGCCGGAGCCGAACGAGATCGCCGGCACGCCGCGCTTGGCGAACGGGAAGTGATCGGAGCGGAAGAAGTGGCCGGCTTCCGGCTTCGGATCGGTCACGTACGCCAGATTCCACTGCTTGGCGGTGTCGATCAGCTGGTCGAGCAGTTCCTGCTTGGCGCTGCCGGAGGTGGTGAAGTTGCGCGCCGGGCCGTGCGGATCGAGCGCGTCCATGTTGATGTCGGCCACGGTCTTGGCCAGCGGGTACAGCGGCTTGGAGGCGTAGTACTCCGAACCCAGCAGACCCTTCTCTTCGGCCGTCACCGCGAGGAACACGACCGAACGCTGCGGCTTGGGCGCCTTGGCGTAGGCGCGGCCGAGCTCGATCAGCGCGGCGGTGCCGGTGGCGTTGTCGACGGCACCGTTGTAGATGCGATCGCCCTTGGCGTCGGGCTGGCCCACGCCGAGGTGGTCCCAGTGCGCGCTGTAGATGACGGTCTCGTCGGGACGCTTGCTGCCATCGATGCGGCCGACGATGTTGTGCGAGGTGATGATCTGGCGGTCGACGTCGTACCTGGCGCTCAGCGTCGCGCCCTTCAGTTCGACCGGCTTGAAGTCGCGCGTCTGCGCCTGCTTCTTCAGCGCATCGAAGTCGAGGCCGGCGCTCTTGAACAGATCGACGGCAAAGTCGTGCTGGATCCAGCCTTCCATCTTCGGATGCACCGACGACGGCTGGTCGCGCACCACGTCGAACATGGTGTTGGTGTTGGAGTTCTTCACCGTCGCCCAGCCGTAGGAGGCCGGTGCGGTCTCGTGCACGATCAGCAGGCCCAGCGCGCCCTGGCGCGCGGCCTCTTCGTACTTGTAGGTCCAGCGGCCGTAGTAGGTCATGGCCTTGCCGCCGAAGTCGCCCTGGCCGGTCTCGAAGTCCGGATCGTTGATCAGCACGACGACGACCTTGCCCTTGACGTCCATGCCCTTGAAGTCGTCCCAGTTGCGCTCCGGCGCCTTGACGCCGTAACCGGCGAAGACGATCGGCGCATTGCTGATGTCGATCGAGGTCGAACCGTCCTGCGCGGCGCGCACGGCGATCTGCTCGCCCTGCGTCAGCGCCTGTGCCTTGCTGCCAACCTTCACCGACACCTGCGGCGCACCCTTGATCTCGGCGCGTGCCAGCGGCACGGCCTGGGTCCACGCGCGCTTGCCGTCGGTCATGTCGCCGCCCGGCTGCAGGCCGGCTGCCTTCATCTGCGCGACGACGTAGTCGACGGTCTTGGTCTCGCCTTCGGTGGCCGGACCACGGCCTTCGAACTCGTCGGAAGCGAGCACCTTCACATCATTCGAAATCCGCTGCGGATCGAACACCGGCGCCTTGGCGGCGAGCGCGGGATGCAGGACGGCGGACAGGGACAGCGCGAGCAGCGTTACAGCCGGTAGCTTCATGTCGGGAAAACCTGGTCAGGAGTGCCGGCCGATAGTAAGGAGCCCGCGCGCGCCCCGCCAGCCAACCAACCGCACCCCGAACGCCTGCCCCCCCCTTTTCGGTTGACATACGCTGGCGTCTCTTTGCCGACTTTGGCCCCGGGGCATTGGCTCGCGATGCGCGAGCCGTCGCGTGCCTCGAAACCTCCCCCTGCACGCAGGGGGAGGCGCAGCGTCAGTCCTTTTCCTTGCCGATGACCTTGCCGGTCTTCGGGTCGAGCTTCACTTCGACATCGCGGCCGCTGGGGTCGTCGGCCTCGGCATTCCAGATGCCACCCGCATAATCGACGTCGTGCACATTCGTGTATCCCGCCGCGGCAAGCTGCGCGCGCACGTCGGCTTCGCCGAGGTTGGCCACCTGCTCGTCCGGGTAGATCTCGCCGGTTTTAGCATCCAGGCGCACGTCGACATGGTTGCCTTCAGCGCTTCGCGCATCGGCCTTCCAGACGCCGTCGGTGAACTTCACGTCGTTGACCTTGGTGTAGCCCATCTCGGTCAGCCTGGCACGCACCTGTGCTTCGGTCAGCGCTTCCTGCGCCATCGCGACACCGGCGGAGCCGAATGCGATCGCGACGGCACAGGCGAGCGACAGGGAACGGGGCATCTTCATCGTTGCGGTCTCCAGCGTTTGCGGGAGATTCGAGTGTTGTGCGCCCTCGACCAACCCGCAGTGAACGATGCAGGCTGGAAACCGTGCGCTTTGATGCGTCCTTGACGCGGATTGCACGCGCTTTCCACCAACGTGAATCACGGGTTCAGATGCGATGGCACCGGAGGCCGGATCGCGTTGAAACCCTGTGTTCCCGTATCGCGGCTGGTGACATCGTGATTGCGGGCGCACACTTCGCATCTCGCGAAGTCGCGATGCTTCTCCCCCGCCCCCATACGATCGACATGGACGCCGCCCGCGCAACTACTGCTCCCCTGACCGCATCGCTATGGCGCGACCGCGCCCTGGTGCTGATCGGCATCGTGCTGTCCGCGTTCAACCTGCGCACGGCGGTGACCTCGCTGACGCCGCTGCTGGACAGTCTCGGACAGACGCTCGGCTTCGGCTCGACGATGACCGGCGTGCTCGGCATGGTGCCGACTGCGGCCTTTGCCGTATTCGGTGTCGCGACGCCCGGCATCGCGCACCGCTTCGGCCTGGAGCGAACCGCACTGCTGGCGATGCTGCTCGCCACCGCGGGTCTGCTCGCGCGCGCGTTCGTCGGCGACACCTGGATGCTGCTGCTGACATCCGCCGTCGCGCTATCGGGCATGGGCATCGGCAATGTCGTGCTGCCGCCGCTGGTGAAGCGCTATTTCGCCGATCGCGTCGGCACGGTGAGCACGCTCTACATCACGGTGCTGCAGCTCGGCACGATCCTGCCGGCGCTGCTCGCGGTGCCGCTCGCGCAGAGCGCCGGCTGGCGCGTTTCACTGGGTGCGTGGTCGCTGGTCGCCGCCGCGGCGACGTTGCCGTGGATCGCGGTACTGTGGATGGAGCAGTTCGGTCATTCGCGCCAGGCGCATGCATTGGCGCGCGCGCACGACCGCGCCGTGAGCCGCGGCGACGAGGCGCCGGAGCTCGCCGAACCCGTCTGCCCCGGCCGCGTGTCGCGATCGCCGGTGGCGTGGGGCCTGGCGTTGATGTTCGGCATGACCTCGCTGATCACGTACTCGATGTTCACGTGGCTGCCGAAGCTGCTGGTCGAGGCCGGCGGCAGCCCGGCACTGGGCGGCAGCATGGTCGCGCTGTTCTCGACGCTGGGCCTGATCAGCGCGCTGGTGCTGCCCTCCGTGGCGGTACGCATCGCCAATCCGTATCCGATCGTGCTCGCCTGCGTCGCCGCCTACATCGCCGCGTTCGCCGGCCTGCTGCTGGCACCGATGGCGGCCCCGATGTTGTGGGTCGCACTGCTGGGACTCGGCCCGAGCTCGTTCCCGCTGTCGCTGACGCTGATCAACCTGCGCACGCGCACGCCCGTCGGTTCGGCAAGGTTGTCGGGCTTCATGCAGGGACTGGGCTACAGCCTGAGCTGCGCCGGTCCGGTACTGGTCGGCTGGCTGCACGACCTCAGCCGTGGCTGGCAGTGGCCGTTCGCATTCCTCGGCCTGTGCCTGGTGGTGCTGCTCATCGGCGGCTGGCTGGCGTGCCGTCCGCGCATGCTCGAGGACACCTGGTAAGCGGCTTCGCCTGTGCAGCACCGACGGGCCGCCGGCATTGACCGCTTCGCCATGGCCCCGGAAAACAAAAAAGCCCGGCCGAAGCCGGGCTTTTTCGGTTCACCGCGCAAGCGCGGCGAAAAGGCTTAGACCGTCTGGACGGCGTCGGCCTGCAGGCCCTTCTGGCCCTGCACGACGGTGAAGGTCACCTTCTGGCCTTCCTGCAGGCTCTTGAAGCCCGAGCCCTGGATCGAGCGGAAGTGGACGAACACGTCCTCGCCATTCTCACGGCTGATGAAGCCGAAGCCCTTGGCGTCGTTGAACCACTTGACGGTACCGGTTTCACGGGTCGACATAACGTTTGCTCCTTGGAACATGGATGAATGGCCGCGGATGCGGCCGTGTCGCTGGTTGCAAGGAGAAACGAGGTGCAACGATGAAGTGAAACTAGATCTACATCGGGTCACGAACCACGGTGACCCTTGGCTAACTCAGCTCGCGAACGGTAGACCGTATTGATGAAAAAGGCAACGTAGCGCCCATTTTTCATTCAGCATGGCCGCCAAGCCCCCCATTCAGACAGAGCCGCCAGGAGGCAGCCATGACGGTCTATGTAGATGATGCGGTCCATCTGTGGCGCGGCCGGCGCTGGGCCCACCTGATGGCCGACACGCTGGAGGAGCTGCACGCCATGGCGGAGCGGCTCGACATCCCGCGCCGCGCTTTCCAGAACAAGACCAGTGGCGCCCACTACGACGTGCCTGCCGAGCTGCGCGAGCGGGCGATCGAGCTGGGGGCGACCCCCATTTCCCGCCATCACGACCGTGAGCAGGTCCGCGCGGTGATACGGGTGGCCAAGCAGCAGGGACGCGGCGAACACGACTAGCGGCCCTTCGTGGCGAGCCGCCGGCGGTACGATGCCGGGTTGCCCTCCGCCCGGGACCCGGAACATGAACACGAAGCACGCCTCATCTGCCCTCGCCGCCCTGCTGGCCACCCTGGCCGTCCTGCCCGCCTTCGCGCAACAGCCCTCCAAGCCGGCCCAGCAGGCCGAGCGCCCGGCCGCCGCCGCGCGCGACATGGACCCCAACACCCTGGTCAACGGGGCGCTGCAGATCGCCCAGCTGGTCGACTCCGGCAAGACCGGCGAGGTCTGGGACGGCGCCTCGGCCGTGGCCAAGAAGAGCGTCGACCGCAAGAAGTTCGTCGACGGCATCGACGCCCAGCGCAAGCCGCGCGGCGCCGTCGCAGGCCGCCGCTGGACGTCGGTCAACCGGCATTTCACCCAGGGCACCAAGGAATTGCCGGCCGGCGCCTACGCCAATGTCGAGTTCGACACCCTATACGCCGGCAACAAGGTCGGGCACGAGCTGGTCTCGTTCCGCCTCGACGAAGACGGCACCTGGCGCCTGAGCGGCTACGTGATCAAGTAATCCCGCGGGGCGGGCGCAGGCGGTGCCAAACCCGCCGCCTGCACTTATCCTTTGTCGGTTCCGCCAACAGCGATTCGCCCGACCATGACCGACGCCCCGCCCGACCGCCTTTCCAACGACCCGCGCAGCCCGTTCTACGACGAGGCCGTTCTCGAACGCGGCATCGGCATCCGCTTCAACGGTGTGGAGCGGACCAACGTCGAGGAGTACTGCATCAGCGAAGGCTGGGTGCGCCTGCCGGTCGGCAAGTCGCTGGACCGCCGCGGCAACCCGATGACCACCAAGGTCAAGGGCGTCGTCGAGGCCTGGTTCCGCAACTGATCGCGCCGGCGAAACCGCGGCTGTACGAAAGCGGCGCCGCGCTTGGCGGCACCGCCCCCGCGGGCGGAAAATCAGCGCATGGGCCGACCAGGCCCGTCATCGGGAGCCCGCCATGAACCTGCGCCCCGCCCTCATTGCAGCCGCACTGATCCTGGCTACCGCGGCCGGCAGCGCATCCGCCCGCATCCGCAACGTCACCGACGCCGACGCGCCGCGCAGCCTGCCCGACCAGGGACCGGTGAGCGTGAGCTGGGAAGACCCGGCGAACTTCACCGAGCTCCGCTACAGCGCCAACTCCTGGGAAGCCCGCCGCGGCAACTGGGTCGAGGAACTCGCCGAGTACCTGCGCGAGAGCGTCGAACAGAAGCTGCCCGCCGGTGAGCGCCTGCAGGTCGACATCACCGACATCCGCCGCGCCGGCAGCTACGAGCCGTGGCGCGGCGTGCAGTTCAACGACACGCGCTTCATCCGCGACGTCTACCCGCCGCGGATGACGCTGAACATCCGGCGCACGACCGCCGACGGCACCGTCATCGCCGAAGGCGAGCGCAAGCTCAGCGACCCCGGCTTCCTGATGACCGCCAACCCGATCTTCAGCAGCGATCCGCTGCGTTACGAGAAGGCGATGATCGACCGCTGGGTGTGGCGCGAGCTGAAGCCGGAGTCGTAAGCCGGCCCGCTAGGCCTTGAGCCGCCAGCCGGTGCGGAAGATCCACCACACCGCGAGCAGGCACAGGCCGAGGAAACCCAGGATCGCCGCCGCGCTGACGGCGACGTTGACATCGGCGATGCCGTAGAAGCTCCAGCGGAACCCGCTGATCAGGTACACGACCGGGTTGAACAGCGCGATCTTCTGCCACAGCGGCGGCAGCATGCCGATCGAATAGAACGCGCCGCCAAGGAAGGTCAGCGGCGTGATCACCATCAGCGGGATCAGCTGCAGGCGCTGGAAGCTGTCGGCCCACAGCCCGATGATGAAGCCGAACAGGCTGAAGGTGACCGCCGTCAGCAGCAGGAAGCAGACCATCCAGAACGGATGCGCGACCTCGTAGTCGACGAAGAAGCGCGCCGTGACCAGGATCAGCGTGCCGAGCATCAATGACTTGGTCGCCGCCGCGCCGACATAGCCGATCACGATCTCCATCGGCGACACCGGCGCCGAAAGAAGTTCATAGATCGTGCCCGACCACTTCGGCAGGTAGATGCCGAACGAGGCGTTGGAGATGCTCTCGCTCAGCAGCGACAGCATGATCAGGCCGGGAATGATGAAGGCGCCGTAGCCGACGCCGTCGACATCGCCCATGCGCGCGCCGATGGCTGCGCCGAACACGATGAAGTACAGCGACGTCGACAACACCGGCGAGACGATGCTCTCCATCAGCGTGCGGAAGGTGCGCGCCATCTCGAAGCGGTAGATCGCGCGGATGCCGTGGATGTTCATGCCCTCGCCTCCTGCCGGCCGTGCCGCACCAGGTTGACGAAGATCTCCTCCAGAGAGCTCTCGCTGGAGTGCAGGTCCTTGAAGTCGATGCCGTGCTGCTGCAGCCGCCGCAGCAGCGGCGCGATGCCGGTTTCCTGAGCCTGCACGTCGAAGGTGTAAACCAGGGAATGGCCGTCCTCGGCCAGCTCCAGCGAATACCCTGCAAGCTCCTCCGGAATGCGCTCCAGCGGCGCCTGCAGGTGCAGGGTCAGCTGCTTCTTGCCGAGCTTGCGCATCAGCGTCGCCTTGTCTTCCACCAGGATCAGTTCGCCCTGGTTGATCACGCCGATCCGGTCGGCCATCTCCTCGGCCTCCTCGATGTAGTGCGTGGTCAGGATGATGGTCGTGCCGTTCTCGCGCAGCCGCCGCACCATCTGCCACATGTCGTGGCGCAACTCGACGTCGACGCCGGCGGTGGGTTCGTCGAGGAACAGGATCTGCGGCTCGTGCGCCAGCGCCTTGGCGATCAGCACGCGCCGCTTCATGCCGCCGGACAGCGTCATGATCTTGCTGTCCTTCTTGTCCCACAGCGACAGCTCGCGCAGCACCCGCTCCAGATAGGCGGGATCGGGCGCCTTGCCGAACAGGCCGCGGCTGAACTTCACCGTCGCCAGCACGCTTTCGAAGGCGTCGGTGGACAGCTCCTGCGGCACCAGCCCGATCAGGCTTCGCGCGGCGCGGTAGTCGCGCACGATGTCGTGGCCATCGGCATGCACGGTGCCGCTGCTCGCGTTGACGATGCCGCAGACGATGCTGATCAGCGTGGTCTTGCCGGCGCCGTTGGGGCCGAGCAGCGCGAAGATCTCGCCGCGCCGGATCTGCAGGTCGACGCCTTTCAGCGCCTGGAATCCGGACGCGTAGGTCTTGGTGAGATTGCGTATATCAATGACGGGCGTGTCGGCCTGCGCCATGCGGGGCTCACTTCGCAGCGATGAATGGGTCACATCGTAACGGAGCCGATGTCTGTCCATGCCTCACTCGTTCGTCAGCCAAGCTCGCCGAGGCCACGGCCACGCGGTGCCACGCGGGTCAGCCGCGCCAGCAACGCGCGCACGCCCGGCAGTATCAGCCAGGCCGCCGGCAGCGCCACGGCGAAGGCCACTGGCCAGTTCCGCAGCCAGGCCTGCAGCAGGCCGGGAACCAGGCCATGGTGCAGGAAGGTCATCGCGAAGCTGATGATCGCCGACATCGCGATGACGACCAGCGGAGTGAATGCGAGCTGCGCTTGGCGGGGCGTGAGCATGGGCGTGGCCGCGTTCCGGGGGAGGCGCCAGATTAGGCGTGGCCTGCGTTGCCGATAAGCCATCGCATCGGGGAAGCATCATCCCGCCGATGGGCGAATCGGCATTGGCTCCATGCGTGGCGTGGCGACACCGCGCCGGCTTGCCCGCACAATGGCGTCATCCCCTTCGCAGCGAGATGCCGATGAAATTCCTGTTGACGGTGTACACCGACCCCGCACTGCTCGAAGCGCTTCCGGAAGGCGAGTTCGAAACGATGATGCGCGGCTGCCTGCAGAAGGCCGACGAGATGAAGGCCAGCGGACGGCTGCTCGACTTCCAGCAACTGGAGCTGCCGTCGACGGCGCGCTCGGTACGCACGCGCGAGGGTCGCGTCTCGATCACCGACGGTCCGTTCGCCGAGGCCAAGGAAGTGTTCGCCGGCTTCAACCTGATCGAAGCCGACAGCATGGAAGAAGCCGTGCGTATCGCGCAGGAGTTCCCATGGACGCGCACCGGTTCGATCGAGGTGCGCCCGGTGCGCGACATCGGCGAGGTGCGCAGGCGCGTGGGAGCGTAGGGCTTCCGTCATCCCGGCTGTCGCCGGGATGACGTTCAAGCAAAGGCCCGTTGTTTACGGCGTACCGCCCCGCACGATGGCCCCCTGCTTCATCACCAGCAGCGGACGCTGGGTGGCGCGGATGTCTTCCAGCACGTTGCCCGGCACCGCGACGACGTCGGCGTACTTGCCGGACTCCAGCGTACCGGTCTCGCCGTCGACGCCCAGCAGCTTCGCCGAGCCCTGGCTGCTGGTCATCAGCGCCGCGGCCGGCGACATGCCCAGGTCGACCATGTCGCCGAACTCCTGCGCATTGAGGCCGTGCGGATAGACCGCCGCGTCGGTGCCCAGCGCGATCGGCACGCCGATGCGCAGCGCCTCCTTGAACATCTTCGTGTGCGCCGCGCCGGCCGCGCGCGCCTTGTCGGCGATCTTCGGCGGATAGGTGTCGGCCTTGTCGACCACCCACACCTGCGTCATGCGCGTCGGCACCAGGTAGGTGCCTTTCTTCTTCATCAGCTGCAGCGTCGGCGTGGTGAGGAAGCTGCCGTGCTCGATCGAGTCCACGCCTGCTTCGACCGCCTGCTTGGCGGCGAGGTCGCCATGGCTGTGTGCGGCGACCTTGCGGCCCCAGGTGTGGGCCTCGGTGATGATCGCGGACAGCTCCGAAGGCGTCAGCTGCGGCACGTCGACCGGGTCGGCTTCCGACAGCACGCCGCCGGAGGCGCAGATCTTGATGACGTCGGCGCCGAACTTCATCTGCTCGCGCACCGCGAGCTTGCATTCGTCGGGACTGTTGCAAACGCCTTCCAGCGTGCCGGCCGGCTTCACGCGATCCGGCGGGAACGGCGAGCTGTCGCAGTGACCTCCCGTGGAACCGAGTGCATGCCCGGCGACGAGCATGCGTGGACCTTCCGCCAGCCCGGCGTTGATCGCGTTGCGCAGGGCGACGTCGACGAAGTCGGGCGCGCCGACCTCGCGCACGGTGGTGAAACCTGCCTCCAGCGTCACCTTGGCGTTGCGCGCGGCATGGAACGACTGCTCGACCGGGAAGCGCAGCATGTTCTCGTAGAAGCCCTGCGCCCAGTTGTCGTCATGGTTGGAAGCGATGTGGGTGTGCGCGTCGATGAAGCCCGGCAGCAGCGTGGCATCTCCGAGGTCGAGCACGCGCGCACCGGCCGGCACGGCAGCCGCATTGCCGACAGCGGCGATGCGACCACCCTGCACCACCAGCAGGCCTGGCGACTCCAGGCGTCCACTGCGTCCGTCGAACAGGTGGGCGGCCTTGAGCACGATGGCCTGCGGTGCCGCGGCGGGCGCCTGCGCCTGGCTGGCGATAGCGGACAACAATCCAACGGACAGGCCCGTCAGGGCCGCAAAGGCACGACGCTTCATCCCACTCCCCCCGGTAATGTTGCCGCGAGTGTAGGGCATGCCCGGCGCCGCGCCGCGTCTCGCCTCCTGCGACAGGCTTCGCCAAGACTGGCCGCCTCCTCGTCAGGGAGACTGCCGGGGCGGCGCGGTCTGGGCCCCCGCCGCCCCGGCCTTTCCGGCGGCTTTCCTAAAGGCCGGATGAAGGCGTTCATCTCAGAACAGCGACGTGCGTCAACATTCCTCGAAGAGGATCTGGCCAAGCGCCCGAGGCGTCATAGGATCGCAGCGCCAAACCGAAAACCCTGGGGGATCCATGAAACGCCTGCTCTCCGCCGTACTGATCGGCTTCGTGTTCCTGTCGCCGATGGCCTTCGCCAAGGGCCCCAAGCACGATCGCGACGACGACCACCACTATGACGACCATGACGGCCACCCGCCCGGCAAGCACAAGGGCTGGCACAAGCAGGAATACCGCCGTGGCGTGGTGTATGTCGAAAAGCGCATCTACGTCGACGACTACCGCCATTACCACCTTGCTCCGCCGCCCCCGGGCCACCGCTGGGTGCGCAGCGACGACGGCCGTTACGTCCTGATCGCGGTCGCCACCGGCATCATCGCCGACATCCTGCTGCACCACTGATCCGCAGGATCGAATCGCTTCCGAACAGCCCCGCGCATGCGGGGCTGTTTTTTTGTGCGCCCATCCATCTGCAACCCCGTTCGTCCTGAACGTAAGTGCGCGAGTGCTGGAGTCGAAGGATGGCAGAGGGAAGCGTTACTAACCCTTCTTTCTGGTAACGCCTTCGATGCCGCATCAGGTAAGGGGCGCTCACCCTTCCACTCACCTTCGCTGCGCTCACGGCGAATAGCGCCAACACCTGGCGTGTCTTGCCATGCGCATGCGCGTTGACATGCCTGAACACAGATTTCCGGTGCTGTCCGTAGCCGCGACAGTTTGGCGTACTCCTGTGTGTCGCATCGCCATCCGGGAACGCCGCAACGCGCGGCATCGGCATGCGCATCCCCACACGACCGCACCGCGACCCCGGCGCCGCTGCGTGTTCGGCGAGGATTTACGCATGAACATCGGACGATTCACCCAAGGACAACGAAAAGCTGCCGGACTGGCGCTAGCATTGATCGCCTCCCTGGCCTGCAGCGCCGTGGTGGCGGCACCACCGCCGCATGCCGGCGCCTGCGTCATCGGCGCACCGGGCTGCAAGCACCAGCCGCACCGGCTCATGTATCCGGCACACGCGCTGTCGTTCGGCAACGGCGGCTTCAGCCTGCACCCGCGGGGCGTCAACTGGGCCAACAACAACGGCGCGATGACGCTGACCCTGCGCCGCCCACTCGACTACGACGGCGGCGACGTGACCGTCACGCTGTTCTACCAGCTCACCAGCGACGAGATAGGCGACATCACCTTCCACATCACGCCGGTGACGATGCACCACGGCAGTGGTTTCGAGACCTACGGTGCGGTCGCCAGCAATACCGTGGTGGCCTCGGGCGATCCGACGATGGTGCTCGAGCAGTCGGCGGTGATCCCGCCCGGAAATGGCTTCAGCCCGGACGGCGACTGGTGGTACCTGGAAATCGGCCGCGAAGGCACGTACAACCTGGGACTGCGCATGATGTCGGTGGCGATCGACTACTGACCCTAACCGTCCGCCGGCCCGTGCGGGCCGGCCGGATGGCGCAATGACGAAAGGCACTACTTCCCCAGCACGCGCACGGTAACGTCGGTCGGCATTGCACCGCCGGATGCCGACCATGCGCCTGCTGCTGACGTCCCTCGTTGCCGTGTGCCTGTCTGCCTGTGCGACATCGTCCGCACCGTCGGCCGAACAGGTCCGCGCGGAAGGCGGCGAACTGATCGCGCCGGGCATCGTGCTGTTCCCGGGCCGCTTCGAACCGGGCCGCCAGCCCGACGGCAACAGCATCGTGATCCACGGGCGCGACGGACTCGTCGTGTTCGATACCGGGCGCCATCGCGAGCACACCCAGCGCCTGCTCGATCACGCACGTACCAGCGGCTTGCCGGTTACGGCGATCATCAACAGCCATTGGCACCTGGACCACAGCAGCGGCAACCGCATGCTGCGCGAAGCCTATCCCGATGCCGTCGTGCTCGGCAGCCGTGCCGTCGAGGGTGCGCTGACCGGTTTCCTCGCCGACAACCACAAGCAGGCACAGGACCTGATCGACAAGGGCGTCATCCGCGAACCGCAGTTGTCGGACGTGCGCGGCGACATGGCAATCGTGGAGGAGCGCGTTTCGCTGATTCCCAACCGGATGATCGACGCGTCCACGGACCAGGACCTCGCCGGACGCCGCGTGAAGATCGGCCTGAGTGCGAACGCCGCGACCGAAGGCGATGTCTGGCTGTTCGATCCGGCCACGCGCGTGTTGCTGGCCGGCGACCTGGTGACGCTGCCAGTACCGCTCCTCGACACCGCCTGCCCGTCCGGTTGGCGCGATGCGCTGGCGACATTGGATGGAATCGGCTTCGCAACGCTGGTGCCCGGCCACGGTGAGCCGATGGACCGCGCCTCGTTCGTGCAGTACCGCACTGCTTTCAACCATCTGCTGACATGCGCCGCAGGAAGCGCCGCGGCGAACACGTGCATCGACGGCTGGCTTGCCGATGCCGGCACACGGGTGCCTGCATCGCAGCACGAGCAGGCACGGCGCCTGCTCGATTACTACATCGGACAAGTGTTGCGCGCGCCGCCGGAGCGGCGCGACCGTTATTGCCCGCGCTGAATGCTCAGCCCGCCGCCATCGGCGGCGCCAGGTAGACCGCCTTGTCGGGCGAGGACAGGCTTGCCTTGACCGCTCGGCTGGTGTCGTCGGCCAGCACCTCCAGCCCGCCGGCCTGCACGGTGCGCAGGATGGTCTCGGCCACATCCTTCGGCGACGTCTTCGGCGCCTCGATGCCGGCGGTCATGTCGGTCTCCATCAAGCCGACATGCACGGCCACCACCTGCGTGCCCTGCTCGCGCAGCTCGTTGCGCAGGCCATTGGTCAGCGCCCACGCCGCGGCTTTCGACACGCTGTAAGTGGCAGTTCCCGGCAGGCTGAGCCAGCTCAGCACCGACAGCACATTGACCAGCGCGCCGCCGCCGTTCTTCGCCAGCACCGGCGCGAACGCACGGCTCACCAGCAGCGGGCCGTAGAAGTTGGTCTGCATCTCGGCGGCAAGCGCGTCCAGGCCGTCGGGCGACAGCAGCACGCCGCTGCGCGAGATGCCGGCGTTGTTGATCACCATCGTGACGTCGGGGCATGCCTTCGCTGCGGCGGCGATGCTGTCGGTACTGGTGACGTCGAGTGCAACCGGCGTGACGCCTTCGCTCTTCACCGACGACGGATCGCGCGCGGCGGCGTAGATCTTCGCGGCGCCGGCCTGCTTCAAGGCTTCGACCAGCGCGAGGCCGAGGCCGCGGTTGGCGCCGGTGACCAGCACCACGGAATTCTTGATATCCATCAATGCACCTTCAGTTTGACGTTGGGGAAGGAGGAGTTCATTCGGCACGTTCGATGGCGATGGCCGTCGCCTCGCCGCCGCCGATGCACAGCGCCGCCACGCCGCGCTTGAGTCCGCGACGCTGCAGCGCGTGCAGCAGGGTCACGATCAGGCGGGCGCCAGTGGCGCCGATAGGATGTCCGAGCGCACATGCGCCGCCGTTCACGTTCAACCGGTCACGTGCGATGCCCAGGTCCTTGGCGGCGGCCATCGCCACGACCGCGAACGCCTCGTTGATCTCGAACAGGTCGACATCGCCGGCCGTCCAGCCGACCTTGTCGAGCAGCTTCCCGATCGCCGGGATTGGCGCGGTGGTGTACCAGGCAGGCGCCTGGCTGTGCGTGGCATGGCCGCGGATCTCGGCGAGGATCGGCAGGCCTTCGCGCTGCGCGACCGAGCGCCGCGTCAGCAGCAGCGCGGCAGCGCCGTCGGCGTTGGCGGACGCACTGGCGGCGGTGATGGTGCCGTCGGCACGGAATGCCGGTTTGAGCTGCGGGATCTTTTCCGGCGACACCTTCAGCGGATGCTCGTCGGTATCGACGATGCGCTCGCCGCCCTTGCCCGGCACGGCGACCGGCACGATTTCGTCGGCGAAGGCACCGATCTCGATCGCCTCGCGCGCCCGCGTCAGCGTCTCGGCCGCGTAGGCGTCCTGGTCGGCGCGCGTGAAGCCGTAGTGCTGCGCCGCGGCCTCGCCGAAATCGCCCATCGGGCGGCCGGGCTCGTAGGCGTCTTCGAGACCGTCGAGCATCATGTGGTCGAGGATGCGGTCGTGGCCGACGCGGTAACCGCTTCGGGCTTTCGCCAGCAGATAGGGCGCGTTCGACATCGACTCCATGCCACCGGCGACGATCATGTCGGCCGATCCGGCGCGCAGCAGATCGTGCGCCAGCATCGTCGCCTTCATGCCCGATCCGCAGACCTTGTTTACGGTGGTCGCGCCGACCGCATCGGGCAAACCGGCGGCGCGCATCGCCTGCCGCGCCGGAGCCTGGCCCTGGCCGGCTGGAAGCACGCAGCCCATCAGCACTTCGTCGACGCGCTCGGGCGGCAGATTGGCGCGCTGCAGTGCGGCGCGGATGGCGTGCGCGCCGAGCGCGTGCGCGGGCAGCGGCGACAGGTCGCCCAGGAAACGGCCCAGCGGCGTACGCACCGCGGAGACGATGACAACGGGATCGTGTTCGGTCATGGCAATCAGTGGGGGAGTGATGCGCATCCCTTGCGCGGGGGAATCGGGCTGGTGGGCGCGCTTACGCGGGCCGTTCGAACACCAGCAGCGTGGAGGTGGCCGAGGCGTACAGCACGCCCTGCGCGTCGACGAGACGCGCTTCGGCGAAGGCGGCGCGGCGGCCCATCGACAACACCTTGCCTTCGGCGCGCAACGGGCCGGTGTCGTGGCGGATGGCCTTGTGGAACGCGACCTTCAGTTCGAGCGTGGTGTAGGCCTGCTCCGCCGTCAGCTGCGAATGCGCGGCGCAGGCGCAGGCCGAATCCAGCAGCGTCGACGCGTAACCTCCGTGCACGACGCCGATCGGGTTGTAGGCGTGCTCGCCGGGCGTGCCGGTGAACACAGCGCGCCCAGGCTCGACCTCGCTCAGTTCGAAGTCCAGCGAGCGCAGGATGCCCGGCTTGCGGCCCGAGGCGATCAGTGCGCGCAACTGGCTCAGTCCGTCCATGCCGGAACCCACCTGCTCGATCAGGCTGGTTTGCAGGCCGATGGGATCGGCCACTTTCGGATCGTTCTGGTTCATTCGTGTTTCTCCGCGGAGGTCAGGGAGAGCCGGCGGTACAGCGCGTGGCGTGACGACGCCAGCAGCGCATTCGAACGCTTGCGATCCGGCTCGCAGCGCGCCAGTGCGATTGCACCCACGAGTTCGGCCAGCACCGAAGCGGCGAGAGCCGGCGCGTCGTCATGGCCGAGGCGTGCCAGCGTTTGCGACAAGGCCTGCTGCAGTCGGCGCGAGCCTTCGGCGAACGCCCTGCGGGCATCGGCATCCAGACGCGGCAGTTCGCTGGCGAGCGCAGCCATGGGACAGCCATGCCCGGGGTGATCACGGTGTTTCGCCGACAGGTACAGGTCGATGTAGCCGGCCAGACGCTCCGCATCGCCGCGCCCTTCGTTCACGCGCTGCCATTGCGCCAGGGCGTCGTCGAACATCTGTCCGATCGCGGCGACGACCAGCGCGTCCTTGGACTCGAAATGGGCGTAGAAGCCGCCGTGGGTGAGCCCAGCCTCGCGCATGACGCCGGCCACGGCGACGCGCTGCGCGCCGTCGCTGCGGATGGCCCTGGCCGCGGCGCGGAGCACGCGCTGGCGGGTCTGTTGCTTGTGGCTGGCGTCGTATCGCATGGCGGCTGGCGAGTTATATGATGCCGATCATATAACTCCACAAGTCCCTCGCAACAACCAATCCCGCGGGCCGGAGGGGCGTTCGTTCAGGCGCGCCCCGCTGAATGCGGGGGCCGCCAGCAGGTTCAGGGAATCAGCAGCACCTTGCCGCTGGTGGTCCGGCTTTCCAGCAGCGCATGCGCCTGTGCGCCATCGCGCAACGGGAAGCTCGCGGCGATGGCCACGCTCAGGCGGCCATCGCGGACCGCCTCGAACAACCGCGCCGCCCGGTCGTGGCGAGCCTGCGGGCTGGTCAGCACGTTCCACAGGTCGCCGCCGGTCAGCGTCAGTGAGCGGTCCATCAGCACGCGCGGATCGACCGGATCCGGATCGCCTGCCGCCATGCCGTAGAACACGACGGTGCCGCCGATGCGGGCGAGCGCCAGGCTGTCGTGCAGCGTGCGTCCAATCGAGTCGTAGACGACATCGACGCCGTCCGGCGCCAGCGCGCGCACGCGATCCGGCCAGCCTTCGCCGGAATCGATCGCCGCTTCGGCGCCCGCCGTCAGTGCGGCACGGCGCTTGTCGTCGCTCGACGCCAGCGCGATCACCCGCGCCCCGCGGGTGGCCGCCAGCTGCACCAGCAGCAGGCCGACGCCGCCACCGGCGGCATGCACCAGCAGCGTCTCGCCGGCCTGTACCGCGTGGCTGTCTTCCAGCAGGAACTGCGCGGTCAGGCCTTGCAGCAGCAGCGCCGCCGCGGTGTCGAAAGCAATGTCGTCCGGCAGCGCGATCAACCGGTCCAGCGGAACCGCCACCTGTTCGGCGTTGGCGAAGGCGCTGTCGGCGAACGCGACGCGCTGGCCGACACGGAATGGCCCGCCTGCATCGTCTGGATGCAGCGCCGCGATCTCGCCGGCGCCCTCGTAGCCGGCGATCCACGGCGGCGAGCCGGCCAGGTGATAGCGCCCCTGGCGGCGGTAGACATCGGCGAAGTTCAACCCGATCGCGCGCGTGCGCACGACGGCAACGCCCGGCGCGGGTTGCGGGTCGGGCAGCGAGGTCCATTCCAGGACATCGGGACCGCCGAAGCGTGAGAAGGTAAGCGCATGCATGCGAGGATGCTCGCGCAGCCGACGCGCCCGCTCAAGGGCGCGTGCAACACGGCGTCAGGCTTCGACCAGCGGCGCCCACGACAGGTGGACGATCTCCCGCGGGTTTCCGTCCCTGCTTCTGGACGCTGCATAAAGAAGAAGGGCGACCAAGGCCGCCCTTCATTTTCTTCCTTTGGAGGCACGTTACCGGGCGCGCTCGCGGCGGCCCAGCCACCAGGCCATCGCCGCACCTGCGATCAGCCAACCGATCACCTGCTCCAGCAGCGAGCCGATCGTGAAGCTGCTCGGGAACATGAACCAGTTCCAGTACGGCACACCCAGCGAGATCCACCCGAACAACGCCATCGCGCCGGCCACCATCACCCGCCGCGCGAAGCCCCAGGCACCCAGCGACAGCACCCACGCGGCTACCAGCGCCGCAAGGATGCAGGTCACCAGTTGCTTGACCAGGTTGGGGACCATGCTCTGCATGATCGGGTTGCCGCCCGGCTGGTAGACCACGAACGCGTACGGCTTGCCGCGCGTTTCCCCGGCGAACTTCTGCATCGCCGCCGCGTCCTTCATCGTTTCCGGCCCGACGCTCGGATACATGTAGACGCCTTCGCCCGCGGTCGTCGGGCCGATCGCGTCGAGCACCGCCTGCTGCTGCGTGGGCACCTTCACACCCATCTCGCCGATCGGCAGCGCCATGTGCGCCACCGCGCCCCAGATGAACATCACGATCCCACCGATGACGCCTGCAATGACGACCCTCATGCTCCCCTCCCCGGGATTGAATGGTGCGCCGAGCTTGCCCGTTTGCCGCGCGGCGCACAAATGTGACGCACCGGCCTACTGCGTGCCCTGCACTTCAGCGCCTGCCTTCGCCCGCGCACCACCGATGTTGCGCGCCAGGAAGTCCAGCAGCTTCGTGTAGAACTCGCGACGATGCGGCTCGGTGTAGAAGCCGTGGCCTTCGCTGGAGTAATACAGCGTCTCCACCGGCACGCCCGCATCGCGCAGCGCGCGCTCCATCTTCTTGCTGTGCTCGATCGGGGCGCGCTGGTCCTGTCCGCCGGCCGCGAGGAAGACCGGCGCCTTGATCCGGTTCGCCATCGTCGTCGGCGAGCGTGCGTCCAGGCCGTCGCGTTGCCCCACCCATTCGTCAGACCAGTTGCGCACCCAACGCGCTTTACGGCTGTTGTCGCGATGCATCGCCTCCAGGTCGTACACGCCGACATAGCCCACGGCGCAGCGATACAGGCCCGGCTCCTTCGCCACGCCCATCAGCGCGGCATAGCCGCCGTAGCTGCCGCCGTAGATGCAGATGCGCTCGCCGTCGGCGATGCGTTCGGCGACCGCCCAGCGCGTGGCATCGGTGAGGTCGTCCTGCATCGTGCCACCCCACTCACCCGCACCGGCGACGCGGAACGTCCTGCCGTAGTTGCCAGAACCGCGGTAGTTGATGCGCAGCACCGTATAGCCCGCCTCGGCGAGCAACTGGGTGTCGGTGTCGAACTGCCATCTGTCGAAGATGCCGAACGGTCCGCCATGCGGCATCACCACCATCGGCAGAGGCTGCTGCGGGGCCTTGCGCGGCAGCGTCAGGTAGCCGCGCAGCGACGTGCCGTCACGCGCCTGCAGCGTC
This sequence comes from Lysobacter niastensis, assembly GCF_015453285.1. Lineage (GTDB taxonomy): Bacteria > Pseudomonadota > Gammaproteobacteria > Xanthomonadales > Xanthomonadaceae > Lysobacter_J > Lysobacter_J niastensis. The sequence goes on along the minus strand of NZ_JADLZT010000004.1, from coordinate 1,506 downwards.
ACTTCGCGGGTGAGCGGCATGACCTCGGGGTTGAACCATTCCTGCTGCGCGAAGACGCCGTTGGCGTTGCGCGTCTTCATGTCGTACAGGTAGTAATCGCCCTGCATCCGGTCGTTCCAGATCTGCAGCATCGCGATCCCATCGCCCGCGAACGAGGTGATCGACACCGCCGAACCCGAAAATGCCCTTTCCAGGCGGCGATAGGTGAGGGCGATCTCGCTGTTCTCGTCGAAGAAGCGGCTGCGAACACCCGCGCTCATGTAATGCGCGCCCACGAGTGTCCCGTCGCGGTCACGCAGGAGAGAGTACGGGTCGACGTCGGGATCGCGCAGCATTTCCTTGCGCTCGCCGGAACGGGTGTTCCAGGCGACGATCGAGTCGGGCCCCTGCTGATGGCTGACCTGCAGGTACGCGGTCACGCCGTCAGCGGAGAATCCCAGCGGCGACTCGTAGTGGCCGCTGGCCTTCTGGTCGTTGACCAGCGTCCAGTCGGCGTCGTCATTCTCGCGGTAGTAGAGCTTGAAGTAGTTGTCGTCTCCGGCGCCTTCGGCCAGGCGCACTTCGCCCTTCCCATCGGCGACGAAGTCGGCGCGGCGCACCGGCGCGATCGTCACCACCGTGCGACGCCCGGTATACACATCCAGCTTTTCCACCCGGGTCTGCGGATTGGCGCTGAAATCCGATACGGCGATCAGGACGCTGCGCGGATCGCCCGGCATGCGCCCGATGAAATCCGCGTAGTCGCGGTTGCCGACATTGCCGTAGGTGTCCACCAGTCCGGGATCATCCTCGTAGCCGACCAGGACCTTGGCCCGTTCGCCGCCGATGCCCAGGCCATACAGTTCGCCGGTGCGGTAAGGCGTGTCGTCGCGGCTGCCCAGCTGCTGCGCCATCGCGATCACCACGCGCTCGTCGTTGGCCCACCAGAAGTCGGCGACCATCGAGTCCTTGACGCCGGTCGCCTTGGTGATGACCTTCTTGTCGGCGCGACGCATGATGATCAGCACGGTACGGTCTTCGAGCGGCACCGTCGCCGCGTAGTGCTTGCCGTCCGGCGAGATCTTGATCCGCTCGTATCCGTCCTTTCTCAGGTACGGCGCCAGATCGACCCCCTGTGCATCCGCGCCCTGGGCCTGCGCCCACACCGGCCCCGCCGCCCACGCCAGCGCGATGAGCAGCCATCCTTTCCACTTCCGCATCGTTCGCGCCCTCCCCCGGACACGTCATCCATTGCGCGCCACTGTAGCCAAGGCATGCCCTCCCGAGCAGCCCCAGGACGCGGCGACCATGGCGTATACGGCGAGCAAACTCCCGCCCGCCTAGACTGCGCGCCGGACCGCCGCTCCGGCGCGGTCGACCTGGAGCGTGCGATGAAGGCTGAGCCGTTCGTCCGTAGCGCATTGCTGGCCCTGGCGCTGAGCCTCACGGCCTGCGGAGGAAGCACCACGTTCTCGGCCAGCTCCGGTGGCCCGCCGCCCCCGCTGCCACACTCCGATCATGCGGTTG